>CAWIPW010000004.1:0-104915 GCA_963838005.1 uncultured Actinomycetota bacterium | reverse complement strand
CAAAACGCTGGTCAGGCGCCTGTGCCCTATGCACGAGACGCGGCCGACCAGCGGTTCGATGGTGGCGGGGGCAGGATTTGAACCTGCGACCTTCGGGTTATGAGCCCGACGAGCTACCAGACTGCTCCACCCCGCGTCGTGGGGTCAGACGATAGCACCTGCCCGGACCGGCGGCTGCCCGCGCCCCGCGACGCCGCTCGCGGGCGCCCGTTCAGGCCGGGCGGCGACCGCCTCGGTGCCGGGCAGCGTCGTGGTCGTGGTCGTGGTCGTCGGGTGCCGGCGGCCGTCAACCCGGTCAGTGACTGCACCTGCCTGGAGATCGCCCTCCATCCGGCTGATGTCGTTCTGGTAGGCGCCGAGGTTTCCGGCCTTCAGGTCGGCCTGCGACTGCTGGTAGGCGGCCTGTGCGTCGTCGAGGAGGGCCTGCACCTGGGGCGAGAGCGTCCCGATCGCTCCGGACGGCCGGGACTGGTGCCGAGACCGGCGCCTGGAAGACGTCGGTCAGCGCCTCCGACACCGTGTTCGTCGATGGCGGCCGGCTTCTTGCCGTAGACGGCGATCACCCTTTGCAGCTGCGGGAAGGTGTTCCGCTGCGACTGCACGTAGAGCGGCTGGATGTAGAGCAGCCCCTTCGCCACCGGGATCATCAACACGTTGCCCAGCAGCACGGACGAGCCGTTCTGGTTTAACAGGCTGATCTGGCTCGACACGTTCGGCGTCGCGTCGATCGCGCCGACACCAGCGCAGGCCCGTCGACGGGCTGCGACGACGGTGTCAGGTACATGTCGAGCTCGCCGTAGTGGCCCGGGTCGGAGCCGGCGATCATGAACCCCGACAGCGTCTGGATCTGGCTCCCCGGAGATCGGTACGAACGCGTCGAGCAGGTTGAACGTCTGCTGGTCTGCCCGGGGACCTTCAGCTCCTGGTAGATCGGGGCCATCCGGGCCAGCTGGCCGGTGGAGACGAGCTGCCCCTGGGCGTTGGTCGTCTGCGTGGTGGCCAGGGCCTGGCTCGGATTGCCACTACCCGGCGAGGGCGAGAGCGTCCAGGCGCGGCCGCGCGTAGAAGGTCGAGGCCGAGGTGATGTGGTACTTGCCGTACGTCATCGCCTGCTCGGTGAAGATGTC
Source organism: uncultured Actinomycetota bacterium (assembly GCA_963838005.1). GTDB lineage: Bacteria > Actinomycetota > Acidimicrobiia > Acidimicrobiales > RAAP-2 > CAWIPW01. The sequence goes on along the minus strand of CAWIPW010000004.1, from coordinate 103,788 downwards.
CTCCGGGTAGCGCAGGTGCGCCTGCAACTCGGGTGCCATCTTCGACGCCGGCGTGAACATCCCCGGGAACGCCTTCTCGTACGCCTGGATGATCGGATCGCTCGGATCCATCACGTAGAAGGTCAGGTGGCCGGTGTAGGTGTCCATGACCACCTTCACCGAGTTGCGGATGTAGTTGAAGTTCTTGCCGAACAGGCCGCCCCGCGGTGACGCGCCCTGGTGTCGGCCGCCTGCGAGTAGGGATAGTTGTCGTCGTCGTGTAGGCGTCCTGTATCCAGTCGATCTGCCCGTTGACGAGTGCCGGGTACGGATCGGCGTCGAGGCTGAGGAACGGCGCCGCCGTGGACACCGGGTCTGGATGTCCCGGTTGTACATGATGCGCGACTGGCTGGTGATCTGGTTGGAGATCAGCAGGTTGAAGTCGCTGAAGCGAAGGGCGAACATCGCCCGGTCGAAGATGTTGGAGATCTGCACCCCGCCGTTGCCCTGGTAATGGGTCTCGACGGGGGTGTTGTCGGGCAGCTGGAAGTCGAGCTCGGCCTGCTTGGTGTTCGCCACCACGTACCCGGGGTTGTAGAACCCGAAGTACACCGACGGCTGGGTGACCTGGGCACACCGCCGCGGACACCGGCGGAACGTCCTGCACCGCGAAGACCGGATCGCCGTTGCCGGTGGCCGCGTTGGCCTGCGACATGATCAGCCCGTAGCCGTGGGTGTACTGGAGGGTGGTGTTGACCCACGAGTTGGAGGGCAGGTCGCTGGTCGTTGATCTCGCGGACGCCCACGATGACCGGGGTCTCCACGTCGCCGATCATGTACCTGTCGATGGCCAACTGGTTGAACTGGTAGTAGGAGCGGATGTCCTGCAGCTTGTCGAAGGTCTGCTGGGTCTGCGTCGGGTCCCAGAGCCGGACGTTGGCCAGGGTGTCGGCGTTCGGTTGACAGCGGCCGCCGTCAGCGTCGACACCGCCGGGTACGGCGTGGCTGGTGATGGTGTTGAGCCCGAAGGCCGTCCGGGTGGCATTGATGTTGCGTTGGATGTACGGCTGCTCGAGCGTGTTCTGCGCCGGGTTGACCTTCAGCGCCTGCACGGCCGCCGGGTAGATCGTCCCCGGCGGTGAGCGCCACCAGAAACCACAGGCCCACGCCCAGGATCGGCAAGGTCCACCCCTGGCGGCGGATGTTGTAGATGAGCAGGGCGGCGGCGGCCAGCGACACCAGGATGAGCAGGTCGAGGGCGGGGAGCCGGGCGTGCACGTCGGTGTAGCCGGCTCCCTGGACGAAGCCGTTCGTCGTACACGAGCGCATAGCGGGCCAGCACGTAGCCACCCGCCTTCACCAGGGCGATCAGCCCGATCAGCACGGAGATGTGCGCCTTCACCGCCGGACGGACCCTGGGCTCGGCCCCTGCAGCCGGATGCCGCCGTTCAGGTAGTGGTTCAGCACGGTGAAGAGCAGGACCACGATCAGCGCGACCAGCACCCACCGGATGAGGAACTGCTCGAAGGGCAGGGTGAACACGTAGTAGCCGTCGTTTCTCCCCAACAGGGGTCCGACGCCGGGAAGGGCACGGCGTTGCGGAAGAGGATCCAGTTGTTCCACTGCCCGATGGCCTGTGACCCGATGACCAGCGACAGGAAGATGGTCAGGCCCAGCCTGATCCACCGCGAGTAGGGGGCGACGACCTCCTGGTAGCGGCGGACGAACTCATCCTCGGCGTCGACGGCGGGACCGCGGGGCGCCAGGCGGTCGGACAGCTTGAGGTTGACGTAGAGGAGCACCCCGAAGAGCACCGCGAACGTGACGAACAGCCCGATCTTGACCTCGAACAGGTGGATCCACACCGACTGCAGATCGAGGGAGCCGAACCACAGGTAGTCAGTGAAGGCCAGGGCGAACGTCTTCAGCGACGCGATGAGGACCACCAGCACGACAGCGACGATGATCAGCAGGCGTCGTCGACGCCGCGAGCCGCGGCGCGCTCCTTCCTCGGCAGGTCCTGCGGTGAGCGCACGAAGGGATCCTACGTGGTCGCCGTGACGATCACGCAGCGGCAACCGGGGTGGGCCGGAGGGTGTCGATGCCCGGTCGGAAACTCCTCGCCGGGTGCCTGCGGGCCGTTGAGTCCGTTGTCCTCGCAGTCGGGACACGGCTCGGAACCCGGGGCGCCGACGGCCACCCACTCGACGGTGGCGTCCTTGCGACCCGAGAGCGCCGCCAGCGTGCCCACCGAGAAGGCGGCGATGGCATGGTCGCGGGCCAGTCGCTCGACCCGCTGTCCCTTCCATTCGCGGAAGGCGGAGCCCACATGCTCGGACGCCGCTGTCTCGTCGGCGTCCTGCACCCGCTCGTCGTCCTCGAGCCCGGCGTCGCAGCGACCCCACCACTTCGTCGGCCAGACCGTCGGCGATGCCGATGAGCACGTCGATCTTCGGTCCGGCCGCATCCTTGCCACCGGCGAACCGCAAGCCGGCCAGGGCGGCATCCTCGAGATGGGGAAGGGCGGCGGTGGCGAAGCCGTCCCGGTGCTCGGGTTCCGGTGGCAGCACCTTGCTCGACCAGGTCGACCCGTTGGATCGGAGGCGGTCGAGCACGTCGTTCTGGTCGTCCTGCAGGGTGCGCTTCAGCCGTCGGGCGAGCGCGGTCACGATGGGACCGAGCGCCTCGTCGCGCCGGGTCACCTCTGTCGGTGGCGGCATCGGTCCGCCCTCTTCGTCGCCGGCGGCCGTAGCCCCGGAGCTCTCCCCGGCCTGGCCGCCCGGCTCCCCGCCCGCACCCTCGCCGGCGTCCTCGGTGGCCGCCCTCAACTTGGCGAACACGGCGTCGGCCGGTGGGCCCCCGCCGGCACCCGCCGGCACGGCCTCGTCGCCGGGACCGTCCGAGGACTCGGGTGCGGCCACGGCGACCTCGACGACGACCACCTCCTCGATCGGGGTCTCCCCCCGGTCGCCGTCCCCGGGGTAGGCCTCGGACAGGGCGGCGGCCTCCTCCTCGAGCGTCCCCTCGTCGGCCCGCGCCACCGCCTCGCGACCGGCGGCCTCGGCGGCCAGGCGCGCCTCGTCCTCCGCCCGGAAGAGGTCGTCGGCGATGGTGTCGATCGACCGGCGCACGTCGCGCACGGCCTCGGCGAGGTGCTCGCGTCCGGCGCGGAGCTGTTCGATCTGCGCGTGCAGCACCTTGCGCCGGCGGGACAGGTCGGCGAGGACCCGCGTCCGGAGCCCCTGGGCCTCGTCGAGCATGTCGCGGCACTCGGTGCGGGCCTGGGCCAGCATCGACTCGACCTCGTTGCGGGTCGCATCCATCTGGGCGGCGGCGTCATCGTGGGCACGCTTGCGGACGTCGGCCGCACTGGTGTCCGCCTGCGCCGTCCGCTCCGCCAGCACCGCTTCCGCCGTGGCCTCGGCCTCTTCGATCTGTTGGCGGGACTCGGTCAGCAGGCGGGTGGCTTCCGTCTCGGCCTTGGAGACCAGCTCGCCGGCGGCCTCGTGGGCGCTGCGGAGGACCCGGGCCGTCTCGGCGCCCAGGGCGGCGGTCAGGGTGGCGTCGTCGAGTACCGGATTGGCGGCACGCTCCTCGGCCGCGCCCACCTCCTGTTGCAGTTCGCGTTCGCGTTCGTCGCGGGCCCGGATCTCGGACGCGATCCCCTCGAGGTAGGCACGCACCTCGTCCGGATCGAAGCCCCGGCGAGCGGTGGCGAAGGTGTGGCGGGCGACGTCATCGGGCGACAGCCGTGGCGTGGAGGAGATGGCCATCCGACGGTCCTCGGGCATAGTCGCAGCCTAGGACGGTCGCCGGCGCGATTCCGTCATGCAGCCGCCGCCGCGTGGACGCTCGGCACGTGCCCGCCGTGGGCGGCGATGACCGAGAGGGCCTGGTCCAGGGTGGACACGGCGTAGACGTGGAGGTGGCTGTTGGCCTTCGACAGCGCCGCCCCGTACTCCTGGGGCGGCACCAGAAACACGCTGGCACCCGCGTTCTCGACGGCCACCGTCTTCTGCGGCACGCCGCCGACGTCGCCCACGTTGCCGCTGTCGTCCATCGTCCCGGTGGCGGCCACCACGGTCGACCCGGTGAGGTCGCCCCCCGACAGTGCATCGATGACGCCCAGGGTCATGGCCAGGCCGGCGGATGGCCCTCCGATGTTGGTCACGTCGATCGACACCGGGAACGGGTACGCGTAGTCCACCTGATCCATCGGGTAGATCCCGAGCGTCACGGTGGCGGTCGCCGGCTTGCCGTTGGCGTACGTGCCCGTGTCGATGGTGGTGGCGTGCAGGGTCACCTTCACGGGCACGGCGGGTCCCGTTCCACCCTTGCGGACCGACAACGTGACGGTGTCACCCGAACGGTAGGAGTGCAGGACGGCGGTCGATTGGGCGGCGTCGTGGACGGGCACGCCGTCGACGGCGGTGATCACGTCGCCCACGGAGAGGACGCCCCACGCCGGCGTGCCCGTATAGACGGCGAACACCACCGCGCCGGCCGCCGTCGCCGCCACCGGGTGGCCGAGCCGGCGGAGGGCCGCCGTCTTGGCCTGCGCCTCGGCCTGCTCCATCTCCAGGGCGCCCTGGGCGTCGAACTCGGACGGCGGCGTCGGACCGAGGACGGACTGCACGGACTCCATGTCGTTGTCGGTCCAGACCCCGAGTGCGTTGGCCGCCCGGTAGACCACCCACGAGAGGGCGGTGACCCGGCTCACACCGACATCGGTCAGCAGCACCGGGTTGGCGACCGGGTGTCCCCGTTCCGGCGGCACCGTGATGAACTGCTGCACGGACTGGGCGGTGCCCGGCTGGAGCAGGTAGTAGTTCAGGTTGATCCGCGACGCCGTGGCCACCACCACCGCCAGCACGACGACCACCACCACGATGGGGCTGACCCGGTAGCGCCGGTGGGCGTGGGCGTCGCCGTCGGCTCCCGAACCGCCACCGGCGCCGGTCGGTGCGACCGGCGGGTCGGCTCCGGAGGGCGGCTCGCCGGTGGCGTCGCTGTCCCCGGCGGGACGGTCCCCCCCGGGGACGGAGCCGGCGATGTCCTCGGTGTCGGTCATAGTGGTGTCGTGGTCGAGCACGGATCGTCGGGCCGGGATGCCGACCGGACGATGCCTCAGCCTGCCACGAGGACCACCGACAGTGATGTCGGGCGCCGTCGCCGCGACATCGCCCTGGCCGGCCACACCGGCGACGCCGCCACGGCCAGGGCGGCGTGCTCCGACCCGGTGGCCACCGTCAGGGCCACCGCCCTGGGCGCGCTCGCCCGCTTGGGCGTCCTCGGGTCCGACGATCTCCGCCGGGCGCTCGGCGACGGCGACCCGGGCGTGCGGCGGCGGGCATGCGAGCTGGCCGCCACCCGCGGGGACATCGGGCTGGTGCCCATGCTCGACGACCCCGACGACGGCGTCGTCGAGATGGCGGCCTGGGCACTCGGCGAACAGGGCGATGCCACGGCCGTCCCCGCGCTCTCGTCCCTGGCCGACCCCGGCTCCGGCCACGGCGACCCCCTCTGCCGGGAGGCCGCCGTCGCCGCCCTCGGCGCCATCGGCGATCCGGACGGCGTGTCGGCCGTCGTGGCCGCCCTGTCGGACAAGCCGGCCGTCAGGCGCCGGGCGGCGGTGGCCCTGGCCGCCTTCGAGGGGCCCGCCGTCGAGGCCGCCCTGAGGTCCTGCCTCGATGACCGGGACTGGCAGGTGCGCCAGGTCGCCGAGGACCTGCTGGCGGGTGGGGACTGACCGGCGGCTCAGCGCTCGGCTGCGGCGAACAGGTGCTTCAGCCGGTCCATCGAGTCGAGGCACCGGCCCGCACCGAGGACGACGCACTCGAGCGGGGTGTTGACCAGGTGCACCGGCACCTCGGTGGCGTCGGCCAGGCGGTTGGCCATCCCCCGGAGGAGGGCACCCCCGCCGACGAGGTGGATACCCTCGTGGATGATGTCGTTGGCCAGGTCGGGTGGCGCTCCCCCCAGGCAGTCGATCACGGTCGCCACGATGGTGGCCACCTGCTCGGAGATGGCCTCCCGGATCTCCGCCGGGGCCAGCAGCACCGTCTTCGGCAGGCCGCTCAGCACCTCCCGGCCCCGGACCTCCGCCTTGACCTCGTCCGCATAGGGGAGGGCGGAGCCGATGGCCAGCTTGATGTCCTCGCCGGTGCGCTCGCCGATGGCGATGCCGTACTGCTGGCGGACGTAGGTCTGTATGGCGGCGTCCATGTCGAACCCGCCACAGCGCACGGCCTCCGACGCCACCTCCCCGCCCAGTGAGATCACCGCCGTCTCCGAGGTGCCACCGCCCACGTCGACCACCATGTTGCCGATCGGCTCGTTGATCGACAGACCGGCACCGATGGCCGCCGCCATGGGCTGCTCGATGAGATGGGCGGCCGATGCACCGGCACGTCGCGCCGCCTCGCGTACCGCCCGTCGCTCGACCGACGTGATGGCCGACGGTACGCAGATGAGCACCCTCGGACGGTTGACCTTCGTGACGCCGGCCCTCCGCAGCAACAGCCGGATCATGCGCTCGGTGATGTCGAAATCGGTGATGGCGCCCTCGCGGAGCGGCCGGACGGCCACGATGTAGCCGGGGGTCCGCCCGATCATCTTCCACGCCTCGTCCCCCACCGCCAGCACCTCCTGCGTGCGGGTGTTGAGGGCGATGACGGTCGGCTGGTTCAGCACGATGCCGCGGCCCTTCGCGTAGACGAGGGTGTTCGCCGTGCCGAGATCGATGGCGAGGTCGCGGGCCACGACCGACCATGGTAGGTCTGCCGGGCCGTCCCGACCCCCCTTGGCCGCTGGGCGTCGGTAACCTTCGCGCTCATGGATGGAGGGATCCCCGACGGTGCGGGCTCCCCTCCCGATGGCACTGACGGCGACGGGGACGGCGACGCCACCGAGCGGTTCCGAGGGTGGGTCCCGCCGGACGACCGCCTGTGGCGTCACCCTTCGGAGGGGGGCGCCGGTACCTCAGGCGTGCCGGCGGTCGCCGCCAGGCCGGCCCCACGGCCGTGGTTCGTCGGCACCGCCGCCGCCGTCGTCGTCGTCACCCTGGCGGCCGGGGGCGTGGTCATGGCGATGAGCGGTGCCGGGCTCGACGCCTCCTCCACCCGACCGAGCCCCACCTCCACCACCCTCCGGTCGGTCACCGGCGGGCCGGTCACGACCCTGTCGGTGCCGGTGACGGCACCCGGCCGGTCGAGCACACCGAGCCAGCCGGGCCCGACCGGCCGAAGCACCACCCCGCCGGCGCTCGCGAGTGCGGCCGCCTCCCTGGCCCCGTCGATCGTCGCCCTCACGGCCACGACGGCCGGCCACGCCTCCGACGGCAACGGCGTCGCCGTCGAGACGGGCGGCATCGTGGTGGCGCCGGCGGCGGTCGTGGCCGGCGCCACCGCCATCACCGCCGTGACCTTCGACGGCCGCCGCACCGGGGCCCGGGTGGTGGCCGTCGACGGCGGCTCCGGCCTGGCCGTGCTGCAGATCGGCGCCGACCCGGCCGTCGCCCCCTTCGACTCCGACACGGGGTTGGCCGGGGGCGCCACCGCCGCCCTCGTGGACGGCACCGGCGCCGCCGGGGCGGCCCACGTCACGGCGCTCGACGGCACGGTGGCGTCGACGGGCGCCACCGTGGTGTCCGGCCCGCCCGCCGGACTGACGGCGACGGTCGTGGACGCCGCCGGCGACGACGTTCCCGGCTGCGTGCTCGTCGACGGGATGGGGCAGGTGGCCGGCATGCTGGCCGGATGGTCCACCGCCGGCGCCGACGACTCGATGTACTTCCTCCCCGCCTATCTGATCCTCGGCGTCGTCCGGCAACTGGTGGCCACCGGATCGGTGGTCCACGGCTGGCTCGGCATCCAGAGCGGTACCGACGCGGCGGCCCCGGCCCAGACTTCGGTGACGACCCAGGCGACCATCGCCGATGATCCGACCACCACGCTGTCCGGCACCACCACCACCGGGGGGACCACCTTCCCGGTCGCCGGTGCCCTCGTCGGGGCCGTGGCCGAGGGCAGTGCGGCCGACACCGCCGGGCTGGCCCCCGGCGACGTGGTCATCGCCGTCGACGGCGACCCGGTGGTCTCCGTCGCCGACCTGCGCACCCACCTCTACGCGGACGCGCCCGGCACCTCGGTGGAGCTCACGGTGGAGCGGGGCAGCGCCACCCTGACGGCCACGGCCGTCCTGACGGCGGCCCCCGACGCGAATCAGCCGTCGTCGTCGTCCCCGTAGCATGCAGGCATGAGCACGCCCGAGCCCGGCGACCGGGGGAACCCCTTCCAGTTCCTCATGGGCGACCTGGTCAACATGCTCGGCTCCGGCGCCGCCGATCCCTGGGAGCTGGCCCGGTCCTTCGCCGTGCAGGTGGCGACGGGCGGCACGGCCGAGCCCAACATCGACCCGGTGGCCCGCATCCGCGTCGAGGAGCTGGCCCGAGTGGCCGAGCTGCATGTCGCCGAGGCCACCGGTCTGCCGTTGACGGCGGACGGCCGGCGGCTCACCTGCGTGCCGGTGGGCAGGGCCGACTGGGCCGTCAGGGCCCTGGCCGCGTGGCGGCCCCTCCTGGGCGCGCTGGTGCCCGAGCCCACCGCCGGCGGCGCGTCGGTGGCCGCCGACCCCATGTCCTCGCTCACCTCCCTCGACCTCTCGGCGTCCGGACAGGGCGGGTTCGAGGCGATGCTCGGTCAGCTGGCGGCGGCCATGGGACCGATGTTCGCCGGCATGCAGATAGGCTCCGTCGTCGGCCACCTGGCCCAGCGGGCCCTCGGGCAGTTCGTGCTGCCGCTGCCCTGGCCACCGTCGGGGGAGCTGCTGGTGGTCACGGCCAACGTCGCCGGCTTCGCCGCCGACTGGAGCCTTCCCGAGGACGAGGTCCTGCTGTGGACGTGCGTGCGCGAGCTGGCGTCGAGCACGGTGCTCTCGGTGCCGTCGGTGCGGGCCCACATCGAGGAGCTGCTGGCCACCGTCACGACGGCCGCCGGCGCCGCCCAGAGCGGCCTGGCCGAGCGCCTGGGATCGCTCGGTACCGGCGGCACGCCCGACCCCGAGGCGCTGCAGGCGATGTTCGGGGATCCGGAGGCGCTCCTCGGGGACCTGGTCGGCCCCGAGACCCGCTGGTCCTCCGACCGGCTCACGGCGGTGGCCGTCGTCGTCGACGCCTACGCCGACCACGTGGCCACCAGGGTGGCCGCCGGGCTCATCGGCTCCCATACCAGCCTGGCCGAGGCGTGGTACCGGCGGCGGATCGAGCGGGGCATGGGTGAGGAGGCGGCCGGCACCCTGTTCGGGATGGACCTCGGACCCGAGCAGGTCGACCGGGGCCGGGCGTTCGTCGCCGGCGTCATCGAGCGCGCCGGGGAGGAGGGCCTGGCCCGCCTGTGGGAGCGGGGACGGGCACTGCCGACGCCGGCCGAGGTGGATGCCCCCGGGCTGTGGCTCGAGCGGCTCGACCTGGCGGAGGACGAACCCCCCGGGAACTGACCGGGCCGGTGTTCAGCCGGCGGCGGGTGCCGCCGGAGGAGCCGGCTCGCTCCTCGGGTACCCCGAGGTCCCAGTCGAGCAGGATGTTCTCGCGTTCGGCATCCCGGGCCACGCGCTCGCGGTTCCGCCGGTACTGGGGATCGTGGGGCGGCAGCAGCACCAGCCGGGCCTGGGTGCGCCGCCGGAACTCCTCGATGAGCTCCGGGTCGCCGAAGTCCGACTGGACGTCCCAGTGGGGGGCGACCGGCCCGAGGTAGACGACGCGCACGTGCCCGACGGGAGGCTGCGGTTCCTCCTCGCCCTCGGGGGCGTCGGCCGGGTCGGGTGCGATGGTCATGGGTGGTGCTCCTTGTCCGGCCCGGCGGCCCGGGATTCGTGGCTCGGGTCCGCCTACGACCGTGCGCCGGTCGGTCGTGCCCTGTTTCGCCGGGCGCAGCCTACCCGCGGCGCGCTCAGCCCCCTGACGGGCGCGCCTCGAGGATCACGGTGACCGTCATCTGCTGGGTACCCCGGTAGATCCCCAGGGTGACGTGGTCACCGGGGTGCAGGGGGTGGATGTCGTTGGTGATGTCGTTGGCGGTGGTGACCGATTTGCCGTTGAACGAGACGATGACGTCGTTTGTCTCGAGGCCGGCGGCGTCGGCGGGGCTGGAGGCCAGCACCGACTGGATCAGTGCCCCCGACGACGGTGTCAGGCCGAGCGCCTGCTGGACGGTGGGGGTCACGGTCGACACGGTCACGCCCATGTAGGCCGAATTGAGGTCGGCGGGCGGGCCGGCGGAGTTGCCGGCGCCCCCGGGACCGCCCTGGCGGAGCTCGGCCAGGCGGGGGACGACCGAGTCGACGGCGATGGCGAAGCCGATGTTCTGCGCCGGGGCGTTGCCGTTGCTGCTCGAGGCCACCGCCGTGTTCATGCCGATCACCTGCGCCTGGGCATTGACCAGCGGCCCACCGGAGTTGCCCGGGTTGATGGCGGCATCCGTCTGCAGCAGGCCGGAGAGCGTCTCGGTCCCACCGCTGTCGTTGGATGCCGTTAGGGTGCGGCCCTCGGCTGAGACGATCCCCTCGGTCACCGTCAGTCCCCCCGACAACGCCAGGGCGTTGCCGATGGCGAGCACGGAGTCGCCCACCCGCACGTCGGCGGAGTCGCCCAGCTGGACGGTGGGCAGGTCGGACTGCCCGTCGATCTGGACGAGGGCGAGATCGTGGGCCGGATCCGTGCCGATCACGTGGGCCGGCAGTCCGGCCGTCTGCCCGAAGAGGGTCACCGTGACGTTGGTGGCGCCCGAGATCACGTGGTTGTTGGTGAGCACCTCTCCGCCCGGCGTCAGGATCATGCCGGTGCCGGCCGCCTCGATCACGTCGCCCGAGCCCCCGCCCTGGCTGGACACGCTGTCGATCGACACCACCGCCGGCTCCACCTTGGCCAGCACGGCCTGGATGTCCCCCATCGCCGGCAGGCGGCTGGTGTCGGGTGAGAACGACTTCACGATCGTCTGCTGGTGGTGGATGCCCGTCCACGCGCCCACCGCCGCGCCGCACATCCCGGCGATGAGCACGCTGGCGAGCACGACCGCCACCCAATTGCGCCTCGTCAGGGTGTGGCGGACGATCTCCGTGGTGACCTGGGGCATGGCCCGGTACATGGGCGGGCCGTACAGGGTCGGCGCGATGAACCCCGGGGGGGGGCTGGCCCCCGTAGCCGTCGCCCGGGTAGGGATAGGCCGGCCGCGGGGAGGGCATGGGCGACGGGTAGGGGGCGAGCGACGCGGGCGGCGCCCCCGGCGGGGCCGCGTACGGCAGCGCGATCGGTGGAGGCGGCGCCGGGGGAACCGGGGGCGGTGCCGGGGGCGGCGGAGGTGCCTGCGGGGGCGCCTGCGGGGGCGCCTGGGGCGTGACCTGCAGAGGTGGCGGCGCCCGCGGCGGCGCCTGGACCGGCGCCGGCCGGGGAGACCCTGGTGCCGGGTCCGACGGGACCGGTCCCTGCGCCGGCGGTGGATCGGACGGGGCCGGAGCGGCCGGAGGGTCGGGTCGGGAGAGGGCGGGCACCTGTGCGGGCGGCGCCACCGGGAGGGGCGTCCCGGGCGGGGTGCCTCCGGGCACCGCCGTCGGCGGGCGCGGTGCACCGCCGGGCGGCTGCCCCGTCGGGTCCTCCGCAGCACCCGTATAAGAAGCCCCAGGTCCCCGATAAGAAAATTGTGAGGATTCTGTCAAAGGTCGCTCATTTCGCGCCTTTTGGCACGCATGGGTGGGAGAATAGCTGCGGAAGTTGACGGGGCGATATCGGGTCATCCGAAACACCCCACGCACCCCTGGGAGGACTGATGGGAACGGAGTGGATGAGCGAGGGCAAGTGCAGGGACCTTGCGCCGACGATCTTCTTCCCGAGCGACGGCATCGGCGTCCAGGTGGCCCAGCGGATCTGCGCCGAGTGCCCGGTCGCGGAGCGCTGCCTCCAGTACGCGCTGGACGAGCGCGTCGACCACGGAGTGTGGGGCGGCAAGTCCGAGCGTGAGCGCCGTCGCATCCTCCGCCGTCGGCGACTGGCCCGCACCACCGTCACTGTCTGAGTACCCGGCCGCCCCGGGGGCGGCCATGGAGTGCGTGGTCAACGTGTCCGAGGGCCACCCGGGCGCAGTGCTCGACGCCGTCACCTCCGCCGGCGGGCCCGCCCTCCTCGACGTGCACCGCGACGGCGACCACAACCGGAGCGTGCTGACCCTGGGCGGCCCGCCCGACGTGGTGGAGACGGCGGCCCGGGCGGTGGTCGCCGCGGCCGTCGCCCACATCGACCTCTCCGGCCACCGGGGTGTCCATCCCCGGTTCGGCGCCGCCGACGTCGTGCCGTTCGTCGAGCTCGATCCGCCGCTCGCCGGGACCGGGCCGGCCGCCCTGGCCGCCCGGCACCGGTTCGCCCACTGGGCCGGCCGCGAGCTGGCCCTGCCGTGCTTCCTCTACGGCCCCGAGCGCACCCTCCCCGAGGTCCGCCGCCAGGCGTTCCGATCGCTGCCGCCCGACGCCGGGCCGCCCGTTCCCCACCCCACGGCGGGCGCCTGCGCGGTCGGCGCCCGACCGGTGCTGGTGGCCTACAACCTGTGGATCTCGGCGCCCGGCGATGCGGTGGCACTGGCCCGTAAGGTGGCGACCGCCATCCGCTCGCCCGAGGTCCGCGCCCTGGGGTTCGCCGTCCCCGGGGGCGCACAGGTCAGCTGCAACCTCCTGTGTCCGGGGGTCACCGGCCCGGCCCAGGTCCACGATGCGGTCGCCGGCGCCGTCGAGCGGGCCCGGGGCACCCTGCTCCGGGCCGAACTGGTGGGGTTGGCACCGGCCGCCGTCGTCGAGGCCGTGCCGTCGCACCGGTGGGCCGAGCTCGACCTGTCACCGGAGCGCACCATCGAGGCCCGACTGGAGGCCTTGGGTACCGGTCGCTGACCGGTGGGATCACCTGGCCGCCGGACCACCAGATCACCCGGTGGCTTGGCCGGAGTCCCGACCGATCTCGGGCGTCGAACGGGGCCGGGGCGCCCGGGGCTACGAGGCGCTGACGGCCGCCTTGCGGGCCATGGCCCGCTGGCGACGGAGCCGCCGGCGCTCGCGCTCGGACAGCCCACCCCAGATACCGAACTTCTCGCCGTTGGCCAGTGCGTACTCGAGGCAGTCGTCGCGTACGACGCACCCCCGGCAGACTTCCTTGGCCTCACGGGTCGACGCTCCCCGTTCCGGGAAGAACAGGTCGGGATCGACGCCCATGCAGTTGGCTCTCGTCTGCCAGTTGCGCTCTTGGCGGCCGGGCAACAGGGACACGATGTCCATCGGAACGCCTCCCCTCAGCGGTCATCCATGCGGCCCGCCGGACGGTGCCGCATAGCACGGATGTAACTACACCCGTGTCATCTTTCACGAACGGCAGGCGGAACGCAAGTGGTTTTGCTTGTGAATCAAAGCGCAAGCACGTCACCACTGGGCGGGCGCCCCGGCGCGGACGCCGTTCGGGAGGGCTCAGCCGGCCCGGCCGCGGGAGCGGACCATGGTCCGGTGCCGCAGGAAGTCCACCAGCACGTAGTCGCCGAGCTCGTCCGGCGACGTGGCGAACGTCCGCCCCCGGTTGATGCGGGCGACCTGGCTGATGAACCCGGTCAGGGCCCGGTCGGGCTCGAGGAGGAACGTGTTGATGGTGATCCCGGCCCGCGTGCAGCGCAGCACCTCCGCCAGCGTGAGCTCCAGGGTCTCGGTCACGGGTGGGTAGTTGAAGAAGACGTCGTAGCCGGCGCCGCCGTCGGGCACCAGGTGGGCCGTCGGCTCGCCGTCGGTCACCAGGATGATCTGCTGCGTGCCGGGCTGATGGGCCAGCATGCGCCTGGCCAGGATGAGCCCGTGCTGCAGGTTCGTCCCGTAGACGTAGTCCCAGCTGACGGTGGGCAGGTCGATGGGATCGATCTCGCGGGCCACCTCCGAGAAGCCGACCAGACCGAGATAGTCGCGGGGGAAGCGCGACGTGATCAGGGTGTGCAGGGCCAGAGCCATCCGCTTCGCCGGCACGAAGTTGTCGCGGATCGGCATCGACAGCGACAGGTCGAGGAGCAGCACGGTGGCCGTCCGCTCGAGGGCTTCGGTCTCGATGACCTCGAAGTCCCCGGGGGCCATGCGCACCGGGACGCCCTGGCCCGACCGGCGCACGGCGTTGTGGACGGTGCGCGACAGGTCGAGATTGAAGGCGTCGCCGAACTCGTAGGGGCGGGTCGTCTCCTCGCGGTCGTGGCCGGCGCCCGCCCAGGTGGCCCGGTGCTCCCCCACCCGCTTGCCCGTCAGCTGGTCGAACAGGTCGGCCAGGGCCTGCTGGCCGATGCGGCGGATCCCCTTGGGTGTCAGCTCGAGCCGGCCCTCGCGCTGGTCGACCAGGCCGGCCTCGGTGAGCTGGCGGGTCAGGCGGGCCAGCTGGTCGAGGGAGGCGGCCGCATCGTCGCCCAGGTGGCGGGCCACCGCCTCGAGGTCGACCTCCTGGAGGGCGGCCGGGCTGGTGGCCGAACGCAGCATGGACTCGATCCCGTCCAGCTCGGCCAGGCGGGCGGCGGCGTCGGTGGCGTCGGACAGCGACATCGGCCCGTCGCCGTCGAAGCCGTAGCTCTGCTCCCAGCCGGCGTCGGGGAAGGCCTCCTGCAGGTTGCGCGACAGCCGCTCGACCTGCCACCGCAGGTCCATGTCCTCCAGCAGCGACTCGGCCAGCCCCTGGAGCTGGGCCCGCTGCTCCGGCGACATCGAGTTCCACATGGCCTGGGCGGCGGCCATGCGCCGGGCCAGCTGCTCGAGCAGCTCGTCGAGATCGGCCGGATCGCCGGGGAACAGGTCGCCGAACCTCGACATGAACTCCGCGAACGACGGGTCGAGCTCCTCGCCCGCGGCCCGCTGCTCGATCATGCGGTTGAGGGCGTCCATGGCCTCGCGCATCCGGGCCAGCTGGGCCGGGTCGGGATTGGCGAGCGCCTCGGACATCTGCTCGAAGTAGGTCTTCGCCACCTCCTCGCGGAGGCGCTCGACCAGCTCCTCGAAGTGCTGCCGGGCGGCCGAGGACACGAATTCGTAGTGCTGCAGCCCGCGCACCCGGCCGGCCAGGTCGGACGGCAGCAGGTCGAGCTGGATCCGGCGCTCGTCGGCCATGGCCTCGGTGACCTCGCGCCGACGCTCGTCGCCGGAGGCGGCCGCGTCCTCCGACAGCTTCTCGATGCCGACCCGCTCCTCCGAGACGACCTCGGCCAGCTCCTCGGCGATCTCGGCGTACGTGCCCCCGAGGTCGCCGCGCTCCAGCTCCTCGCGTCGGGCCTCCCGGGCCCGCTCGATGAGGCTGCGCAGCCCCTCGACGTCGCGACCGTCGGCGGTGCGCCAGCCCCGGTTCAGCATGCGCTGGACGGCCTCGTGCAGGTCGCCGTTGGCCAGCAGGTCGTCGGTGAGGCCGGCCAGCACGCTGTCGGCGTCGTCCACGATGCCGTCCTGGGTGCCGTCCCAACGGCGGTAGGAGTAGCGCCAGGTCACCGGGTCACCTGCTCACCACGGCGGCGTCAGCCCCGTCCCCGGTAGGTGGCCCGCGAACCGGCGGCCTCCTTGTTGAGGCGCTTGGTCAGGTGGAGCCCCTCGAGGAGGAACTCGAGCGCGCTGGCCACCACGGCCGGGTCCTCGCTGTCACCGGCGAGGGCCGTCACCGGCGCGGCCAGCGCCGGCAGCCGGGCGAGCGTCTCCGCGTAGGCGGCCGACGGGACGTCGTCGCCCGCGTGCACCACCGTGTCCTCGGTGAACGAGGCCACCACCGCGTGGGGATCGTCGAGGACCACCCGTCGCCGGAAGACGGCGAGGACGGCGGCGGCCAGCAGCTGGCCGAGCAGCGCCTCCTCCCGACCGTCCTCGATCGTCTCGACCTCCACCTTTCCCTGGGTGGACGCCACCAGCGCCGACAGGTCCGACACCCGGGGGACGGCCTCGGGCTCGCCCGCCCGCAGCGCCCGCCGTTCGGCGTTGGCCACCAGCGTCTCGTAGTTGGCGATGGTGAGGCGCACCGACACCCCCGACCGCTGGTTGAGATGGGGGCTGCGGCGGGCCAGCTGGCTGAGCTCGGCCACCGTCTCGGCCATGAAGTCGGGCACGACCACCAGGGGCACGCCCTTGCCGGCGGGCTGCGGCGGGCGCGCCTCGAGGCGGGTGATGGCGAGCTCGGTCCGGGCGTCGGGCGGGTAGTGGGTGCGGATCTGCGCGCCGAAGCGGTCCTTCAGCGGCGTGATGATGCGGCCCCGGTTGGTGTAGTCCTCGGGATTGGCCGTGGCCACGAGCACGATGTCGAGGGGCAGGCGGACCCGGTGGCCCCGGATCTGCACGTCCCGCTCCTCGAGCACGTTGAGCAACCCCACCTGGATCCGCTCGGCCAGGTCCGGCAGCTCGTTCACGGCGAAGATGCCCCGGTTCAGGCGGGGGACGAGGCCGTAGTGGATGGTCAGCTCGTCGGACAGGTAACGGCCCTCGGCCACCCTGATCGGGTCGACCTCGCCGATCAGGTCGGCGATCGACGTGTCGGGGGTCGCCAGCTTCTCGCCGTAGCGGTCGCTCCGGTTGACCCACGCCACCGGCGTGTCGTCGCCCAACTCGGCCACCAGGTCGCGGGCGAACCGCGACACCGGGGCGGTGGGATCGTCGTGGATCTCGGAGCCGGCGACGATCGGCAGCCACTCGTCGAGCAGTTCGACCAGCGAGCGGATCAACCGGGTCTTCGCCTGGCCCCGTTCACCCAGCAGGATGATGTCATGGCCGGCCAGCAGGGCGTTCTCCAGCTGGGGCAGGACGGTGTCCTCGAAGCCCAGGACCCCGGTGACCAGGGGTTCGCCGGCGGCGATGCGGGCGGCGGCGTTGCGGCGCACCTCCTCGGCCACCGGCACCGACCGGTAGCCGGAGGCCTTGAGGTCGCCGAGAGTGGAGGTGGCGGGCGGGGAGCTCATAGCCGAGAGATTATGCGTCGCCCCCGCCGAACCGTCCCGCGCCCGCCGTGTTCACGCGGCCCCGCCAACGGTGGAAAGATGATGCACCGTCAGGATTCCCGGTCCGGCGCGCCCGCCGCGCTCCCCGGCCTGGCGGGCGGAACGAGGCATCGGGCGCTACAGGGAGGCTACGACGTGACCACAGTGGAGGACGCGACCGCGACCCCGGTCGAGCTGGGCGGGGTACGGGGCGGGCCCGTCGGGGTGGGCAGCCTGCGCCGGGACCGCTGGTGGGTCCAGCCCGTGACGACGGTCACCGTGCTCACGGCGTTCGTCGCCTACGCCACGTGGGCCGCCTTCGTCAACAAGAACTACTTCGCCGGGCCGTCGCTCAACCGCAACCTGATCTCCCCGTTCTACTCGCCGTGCCTGACGGCCTCGTGCGTGCCCGGCAGCCACCCCGGCACCGTGATCACGTGGTGGACGATCTCCCCGGCCCTGCTCATCTTGATCTTTCCGCTCGGCTTCCGCCTGACCTGCTACTACTACCGCAAGGCCTACTACCGGTCCTTCTGGTGGGCGCCGCCGTCGTGTGCGGTGGCCGACGCCCACGGCAGCTACACGGGCGAGTCGCGGTTCCCGCTGCTCATGCAAAATGTCCACCGCTACTTCTTCTATTTCGGGCTGGTCTTCAACGTCATCCTCACCATCGACGCCGTGGTGGCCTTCGACCAGCCCGGCATCGGCATCGGTGTCACCGTCGGTACGCTGGTGCTCGTCATCAACGCCGCCCTGCTCTGGCTGTACTCGCTCAGCTGCCATGCGTGCCGTCACCTGTGCGGCGGGGGCGTGAAGCAGTTCTCCGCCCACAAGTTCCGCCACTCGATATGGAAGGCGCTCACCCCGCTCAACGGCAAGCACATGGTGTTCGCCTGGATGAGCCTGCTCTTCGTGGCCGGCACCGACCTGTACGTACGCCTGGTGGCCGCGGGCTCCATCACCGACTTCCGGCTCTTCTGAGGGATTCGCAGACATGGCAGACATCGAGACCCACGACTTCGACGTGATCGTCATCGGCGCCGGTGGCGCCGGCCTGCGGGCCGCCATCGAGGCCCGGTCCCGCGGCCTGCGCACCGCCCTGGTGTGCAAGTCCCTTCTGGGAAAGGCACACACCGTGATGGCCGAGGGCGGCGTGGCCGCGGCCCTGGGCAACGTCTGGCCCGAGGACAACTGGCAGGTGCACTTCCGCGACACGATGCGCGGCGGCAAGATGCTGAACAACTGGCGCATGGCCGAGCTCCACGCCAAGGAGGCCCCCGACCGGGTCCGGGAGCTCGAGGAGTGGGGCGCCCTCTTCGACCGCACCAAGGAGGGCCTCATCCTCCAGCGCGACTTCGGTGGTCACCGCTACGCCCGGCTCGCCCACGTCGGGGACCGCACCGGCCTCGAGCTCATCCGCACCCTGCAGCAGAAGGCGGTGGGCGACGGCATCGAGGTCTTCATGGAGGTCAAGGTTCTCCGCCTGCTCACCGACGAGTCCGGCGCCGTGTCCGGCGCCGTCGGCTACTGGCGGCCCACGGGCGAGTTCGTGGCCTTCACCGCCCGGTCGGTCGTGCTGGCCACCGGCAGCATCGGCAAGAGCTGGTTGTACACGTCGAACTCGTGGGAGTCGACCGGCGACGGGGTGGCCATGGCCATGTGGGCCGGCGCCGACGTCATCGACATGGAGTGCGTGCAGTTCCACCCGACCGGCATGGTCTGGCCCCTGTCGGTGCGCGGCATCCTGGTCACCGAAGGCGTCCGGGGCGACGGCGGGGTGCTCCGGAACTCCGACGGCGAGCGGTTCATGTTCAACTACATCCCCCCGATGTTCGCGGCAGAGACGGCGGACACCGAGGCCGAGGGCGACCGCTGGTACGACGACCACATCAACAACCGGCGGCCTCCTGAGCTGCTGCCCCGGGACGAGGTGGCCCGCTCCATCAACAGTGAGGTCAAGGCGGGGCGGGGCACCCCGCACGGCGGCGTCTACCTCGACATCGCCACCCGCCGCACCCCCGAGGACATCCGCCGCCGGCTGCCGTCGATGTACCACCAGTTCAAGGAGCTGGCCGGTGTCGACATCACGGCCGAGGCGATGGAGGTGGGACCGACCTGCCACTACGCCATGGGGGGCATCCGGGTGGACGCCGACTCGGAGGCGGCCACCGTCCCGGGCCTGTTCGCCGCCGGTGAGGTCGCCGGCGGCATGCACGGCTCCAACCGCCTGGGCGGCAATTCCCTTTCCGACCTGCTCGTCTTCGGTCGGCGCGCCGGCGTCGGCGCATCCGAGTACGCCGAGGGCCGCGCCGGCGACCCCGCCGTGTCGGACGCGGCCGTCGACGACGCCATCGCGGCCTCGACCGCCGGCTTCGACCACGAGGGCGGTGAGAACCCCTACGAGGTCCACCACGACCTCCAGCAGACGATGCAGACCCTGGTCGGCATCATCCGCAACGGCCCGGAGCTCGAGGAGGCCCTGGCGTCGCTCGAGGCGATCGAGGCCCGGGCGACCAAGGTGTCCATCTCGGGCGGCCGGGCCTACAACCCGGGGTGGAACCTCGCCACCGACCTGCCCTCCATGCTCACCGTGTCGCGGGCCGTCGCCCAGGGAGCCCTCCACCGGAAGGAGAGCCGGGGCGGGCACACCCGCGACGACTTCCCGAAGCCCGATCCCGAGATGGGCAAGGTCAACTTCGTCCAGCGGATCGGCACGGCCGACGCGTCGGGCGCCGGTGGCACGCCGTCCGTCCGGTGCATCTCCATCGCCCCCGAACCCCTGCCGGTGATGCCGGAAGAGCTGGCGGCGCTCTTCGAGGAGGCAAAGTGACCGCCGACGACACCGCCCTCGACGAGACCGCTGTCGACGAGGTCGACACCGAGGGACACGACGACGTCCAGGGTGGCACCGACGAAGCGGACGGGCCGGAGACGGAGGAGTCGCCCCCCGAGGGCGGCGCCGAGGAGGCACCCGGACCGCAGCCGGCCACCGCCGACGAGGTCACCATGTACGTGTGGCGAGGCGACAGTGATGGCGGCGAATTCGAGAAGTACGTGCTGCCCGCCCAGGAGGGCGAGGTCGTCCTCGACGTGATCCACCGGGTGCAGGCCACCGAGGCGCCCGACCTGGCCTGCCGGTGGAACTGCAAGGCGGGCAAGTGCGGTTCGTGCTCGGCCGAGATCAACGGCATGCCGTCCCTGCTGTGCATGACCCGGATGGACGCCCTGCCGGCGGGCGAGCCCGTGGTCGTCGCGCCCATGAAGACGTTCCCCATCCTCCGCGACCTGGTCACCGACGTCTCGTACAACTACGAGGTGGCCAAGCGGATCCCGCCGTTCGCACCCCGGCCCAAGACGGCCGACGAGGAGGAGGCCGGCGGCTACCGCATGCAGCAGATCGACGTCGAGCGGAGCCAGGAGTTCCGCAAGTGCATCGAGTGCTACCTGTGCCAGAACGTCTGCCACGTCATCCGCGACCACGAGGAGAACAAGACCGCCTTCGCCGGCCCCCGCTTCTTCGCCCGCAGCGCCGAGCTCGAGATGCACCCGCTCGACACCAACGACCGCCGAGAGCTGCTGCAGAAGGAGCAGGGCCTGGGCAAGTGCAACATCACCAAGTGCTGCACCGAGGTCTGCCCCGAGCACATCAAGATCACCGACAACGCCATCATCCCGCTGAAGGAGCGCGTCGTCGACGCCTCCTACGACCCGGTGGCGTGGCTGGGCCGCAAGCTCCTCGGCCGCAAGAAGCGGTCGGCCGCCGAGGCCTCGGCCACCTCGCCCGCCCAGGGACCCGCGGCCGTGCAGCCGGCCACGGCCGTGCGCGGCATCCCCGAGGCGGGAGGCGAAGACCTGGAGCTCGACATCGACCTCGATGATGAGGTCGATGGCGATGGCGATGTCGATGGCGATGTCGATGGCGATGGCGATGTCGATGTCGATGGCGATGTCGATGTCGATGGCGATGTCGATGGCGAAGTGGATGTGGATGTGGACGGCGCTGAAAGCGGCGAACCGGACGCCGTCGGCCGGGATGGGGGCGGCGTCGAGGCTGCTGCCGGTGATGGGACCGAGGCCGGTGCCGGTGATGCGGCCGGCGCCGACGCCCGGGAAGACGCCGGGGATGGGGCCGGCGAGGACGCCGCCGACGGTGGTGGCCGGGCCTCGCCGTCGTCGGACGACTGAGTCGAGCGGTCGACGGATCCGCTCCGATCACCCCTTGTCGCCGTTGTGTCCCGGTTCCTGAGCCCCGAGTGGGTGGCAGCCCTCTCGGCAGCCCTCGACGGCGTCACGTTGCCCGAGCCCGGTGAGGATGCCGGACTTGCGGCTGCGTCCGGCCGCTTTACGGTGGCCCAACAGGTGCACGATGGTCCGGACGGCACCGTGACCGTCGTCCTCGTGGTGTCCGGCGGTACGCTCGCCATGCACCTCGGCGACGAGCACGATGCCGAGCCCGACGTGACCATTTCATTGAGCTACGACGACGCAGCCGCCCTTTCCCGCGGCGACCTGGCCACCGCCGACGCCCTGGGCGAGGGACGGATCCGGGTGCGAGGAGATCTCTCCGTGCTCGTCGAGTGCCAACGGGTGTTGGCCGATGCACGTGCCCACCTGGCGGACCTGTCGGCGACGACCACCTACTGAGACGCGCATGACCGGCCATGACACTCCAGCGTCCGAGATGCCCGCAGGACCGTGGGTGTGGGTCATCGGCATGCACCGCAGCGGCACCTCGGTGGCGACCGGCATCCTGCACGAGCTGGGACTGGGGGTGCCCGAAGGCGACGACCTCATGATCGGGCGCGATGACAACCCCAACCACTTCGAGAGCTGGGCGTTGATGACCGTGGCCGACCGGTTGCTGGCTGCGCTGGGGGGATCGTGGACCTCACCACCGGCGCTGGAACCGGGGTGGGAGGCCTCTGGTCCGGTGCGTGCCCTCGACGCCGACGCCGCTACCGCCACCACGACAGCATTCCCGACGCCGGGTCCCCTGGCGTTCAAGGATCCCCGCGCGTGCCTCCTCATCCCGTACTGGCGACGGCTGCTTCCGACGCCAGCCGGCATCCTCTTCCTGTGGCGCGACCCGGACGCGGTGGCTGCCTCGCTCACCCGCCGCAACGGCCTGTCGGCCCGGTTCGGGCTCGCACTCTGGGAGCGCTACAACCGTGAGGCTCTGGCCGCCCTCGGCGGTCTGGACGTGCTCGTCACCGAGTACGGGGAGATGCTGGCGGACCCCATGGCGTACTCCTCGGAGACGGCACGGTGGCTGGAGGGGCTGGAAGGCCTGGGGGGTCTGGAGGGTCTGGAGGGGCCGACGTCGGTCGCCCGGGTGGACGCGGCGGCAGCGACCGTCAAGGGAGGGTTCGACCACACCGGGCCGCGTTCCGGCCGCAACGAGGACGTCGCCGGGCTCACGGACGCCCTCGCCGGGTTGCGGGGTCATCACCCCCGCTTCGTGCCCCCCGATCTGGGGGCCGAGCCCGGGTGGGTGGCGGAGGAGCTGGCCCGACACGTCGGCGAGGCGCACGCGCACCAGCTCGGCGTGGAGCGGTGACGGCGGCGGGGCCGGGGCCGGGGCCGGGGCCGGGAGTGTCGGGGCCGGCGGATCCGGCGGTCGGCGGCTCCGGCGGTCGTGGGTGGGCCGTGACCGGCGGCGCTACCGTCGGCGGTCGAGCGCTGCCGTTCGTCGCGCGACGGCGGCCGACCGGAGGCAACGTGGAGATCCTGAACTGCCGCACCCTCGTCCACCCGACCGATCTGGACCGGTCGATCGCCTTCTACCGGGACAGGCTCGGCCTGGCCACCGCCTACGAGTTCGGGGCGGGCAGCACCCGCGGTGTCGTCTTCTTCGCCGGCGGCGGCTACATCGAGGTGGTGGGCAGGACGGCCGACGCCGAGGGTGGGCCCCACGCCATCGGCCTGTGGCTCCAGGTCCGAGACGTGGTGGCCACCGTGGACGAGCTGGCCGCCGGCGGCGTGTCCATCGCCCGCTCGGCCGTCGTCGAACCATGGGGGTTGTTCGAGGCGTGGATCGACGACCCCGACGGCAACCGGATCCACCTGGTCGAGGTACCTCCGGAGCACCCGCTTCGCCGCGACCCGCGGGCGGCGGACGACATCCCGCTCCGGGCACCGTGACGGAGCGGCCGGTGGGGCCAGCGGGCCGGTGGAGTCGGCGGGGCCGGTGGGGCCGGCTTTGCGCTGGTCGCCATCGACCACGTGCAACTGGCGATGCCGCCGGGTGGCGAAGAGGCCGCCGAGGCCTTCTATGTCGACCTCCTCGGCCTCGTCCGGGTGGCGAAGCCGCCCGAACTCGCCGCCCGGGGCGGCTGCTGGTTCGAGCTCGGCGCCGTGCGCCTCCATCTCGGCGCCGAGGAGGGGTTCCGTCCTGCCCGCAAGGCACACCCCGCACTTGCCGTCGACGGCCTCGACGCCCTGCTGAGCAGGCTCGATGCCGCCGGGCACCGCACCCGTCGGTCTGACACCGCGGTCGGCCGAGCCCAGTTCTACGTCGACGACCCCTTCGGCAACCGGATCGAGCTCACCACCCCCGAGGAGGGCGCCCGTCGTCGGTGACAGCCGCGGACGGCAGGGGTAGTCTCGATGCGAGGCAGTACAAACAAGGGGGTGCCAGGTGGCACTGAGCGGAGTGATCGACGACCACACGTTGCAGCAGTACCGCATGCTGCTCGATGCCGAGGACGCCGCGTTCGACGGCCTCGAGCACGCCTTCGAGGACGGCGACCGGGCCCACTGGGAGGACGACCTCCACGCGTGGCAGACCGCGCTCTCGAAGAAGGTCATCTTCCTGCAGCAGCTGGGGATCGAGTTCTCCGGCCTCGACGCCTGAGCCACTGAAGAACTGAACGCCCGACGAACGGGCGAACGTCCGGAGCGGGGTGCGATATGCCGCGCCGGCGCTGGGTGCCGCCGCTGTCGGCGGCGTCGCCGGTCGGATGATCTCAGCCGGCGGTGTCGACCGCGACGGCTGATGACGGGGGCACTCAGGGGAGGAGGTCAGCCACCTCGGACCGCTCGGCTTCGAGCTCCTTCGTGGTGATCCTGATACGGTCCGCCGCGAATGCGTCGTGCTCAAGGCCTTCCACGACGATCCATCCGCCCTTGCCGTCGGCCCGCACCGGAAATCCGAACTGCAGCCCCTCGGGGATGCCGTACTCGCCGTTCGACACGACCGCCAGGGAATGCCAGTCACCTTCGGCGGTGCCGTTGTGGACGCTGTTGACCGAATCGATGGCGGCGTTGGCCGCCGATGCGGCCGATGACAGCCCTCTGGCGTCGATCACGGCGGCGCCGCGCTTCTGCACCGTCGTGATGAACTCGCCTCGAAGCCACTCGACGTCGTCGACGACCTCCGTGACCGGTCGCCCGTCGATTCGGGCATTGGCGAAGTCGGGGAACTGGGTGGCCGAGTGGTTGCCCCAGATGGCCAGATTGCTGACCGAAGCCACCGGCACGCCGGCGCGGTGGGCCAGTTGGTGCTTCGCCCGGTTCTCGTCCAGCCTGGTCATGGCGAACCACCGGTCGGCAGGGATCTCGGGGGCGTTCAGGCGGGCGATCAGACAGTTCGTGTTGCAGGGGTTGCCGACCACCAGCACCCGGACGTCGGTGGCCGCGTTGGCGGCGATGGCCTGACCCTGCGGGCCGAAGATGCCGCCGTTGACCGTCAGCAGGTCCCCACGCTCCATGCCGGCCTTGCGGGGAACCGAACCGACCAGCAGGGCCCACGACGTGCCGTCGAAGGCCGTCTTCAGGTCGGAGGTGGCGACGATATCCGAGACCAGCGGAAAGGCGCAGTCATTGAGCTCCATGACGACGCCTTCGAGCGCCTTCATCCCCGGCTCTATCTCCAGCAGGCGGAGTACCACCGGCTGATCGGGGCCGAACAGGTGGCCCGAGGCGATGCGGAACAGCAGGGAGTAGCCGATCTGACCGGCGGCGCCGGTGACGGTCACGTTGACGGCGGGCTTCGAGGGCATGCCGTCGAGGCTACCGGCGCCCGGGCTCGGCGGTCGAGCCGGGGGCCACCATCACCCCGGTGACCAGGCACGATTCGTACAATCGCACCACGCGCCCTCCATCCGAGTCGGCCACCGCGCGTACAGAGGGGACGGCATGAGCGACACCTCGCAGGGACCCGGCTGGTGGCAGGCCTCGGATGGCAGGTTCTACCCGCCGGAGAGCCATCCGAATCGGGTCCGGCTCACCCAGGCGTCACCGGTCACGCCGACGGCGCCGTCGGCGCCGTCGGCCGGTGGGCCCCCCGGTCCCGGATGGTGGCTCGCCTCGGACGGAAGGTTCTACCCGCCCGAGAGCCATCCGGGGTCCCCGCCAGCTTCTCCGTCCGCCCTGCCGGTGGCGGTGGTCGCAGCCGCACCCGGATCGCCGGCGGGCCTCCTGCCCGGGTTCGGCACGCCGCTTCCGGGCATTGGCGGCACGGCTCCGGACGTCGCCGGTCCGTTCCCCGGGATCGGCGGCCCTCCCTCCGGGGACGGCGGCATACCCCCCGGCTCCGGCGCGCCGTCACCGGGCGACGCAACGGCCCCATCGACGAGGACCCCCTGGCCGATCGGCGAACCGATGGGCTTTGCGGACCTCGTCTCCACGACGCTGAAGATCTTCATCCGCTGCGTGCCCGTCGCGGTCTGCGGAACCCTGGCGGTCGCCGTCCCGGGCTTCATCATCTCCGTCGTCCTCATGAGCCAGCTGTACCGGATCCTCCCCACGTACACCGACGTCAACGAGGCCCGGCTCTTCGCCTACCTCGTGCTCGCGGCGCTCTTCCTGCTGGTCGCGTCGGTCGAATCGCTGGTCTTCGCGTTCTGCATCGACGTGGCCAAGGACGTCCACATCAGCGGGCGGGCGTCCCTCACCTCTGCCATGTCCACCGCCTTTCGACGGTTCCTCTCCATCGTCTGGGTGTGTTTCCTGGCCGCCATGCTCCTGTGGGTGGTGGGCATCGTGGCCGCCCTCATCGGCGACCACGGGACGACCGGCATCATCGTCACCGCGGTGGCACTGCTCGCCTTCGAGGTGTGGTTCTTCGTGAAGATCATGCTGAGCGTCCCGGTCATCCTCTACGAAGGTCGCCGCGGCATCTCCGCGATGTCGCGATCGGTGGCGCTGGTGAAGGGATCGTGGTGGCGATGCTTCGGCTACGTCGTTCTGATGTGGGTGGGCATGCTCCTCCTGCTGATCGCCACCGCCATGGTCACCGGCGGATTCGTGGATCCGTTGGCGGCACTCCATGTCTCCCAGGCGGCCATTCCGGGCGGTGTCTCCGTCGCCGCGCACACGTCAGTCAGCATCGTCGCCTTCATCGTCCAGCTCCTGGTGCCACTGCTGATGGTGTCGCTCTGGGCCGTGTTGGTGTACCTGCTCTTCACCGACCTGCAGATTCGAAAGGGTCCGGGCGGAACGTCCAGGCGACCTCGTCCCGCCACCGGTCGGACGGGGCCGGAGGGCGTGCCGGGTCCGGGCCATGGTGAGGGAGCGGGAAGTATCGCTTCAGGGGCGGCCGGCGGTCCACCGCCCTTCGGCGGGCCGCCAAGCCCCGGCCCTCAGCCGATGGGAGGGTCGCCGCTCCCGGCGTTCGGATCCGGGCCCTCCAATCGGGGGTACGGGCCGGCGCCCGGTGCCCCGCAGGGGCCGCCGCCAGCCCGCTGAGCCCGCTGAGCCCGCCTCAGAGCCGGTCGACGATGGCCGAGGCGAACTCCGAGCACTTGACCTCGGTGGCGTCGTCCATCAACCGGGCGAAGTCGTAGGTCACGATCTTCTCGGCGATGGTGGCCTCCATGGCGCGCACGATGTCGGCGGCGGCGGTCGTCCAGCCCAGGTGCTCGTACATCATCACGCCCGACAGCAGCACCGACCCCGGATTGACCTTGTCCAGGCCTGCGTACTTCGGGGCGGTGCCGTGGGTGGCCTCGAAGATGCCGTGCCCGGTGACGTAGTTGATGTTGCCTCCCGGAGCGATGCCGATGCCGCCCACCTGGGCAGCCAACGCGTCCGACAGGTAGTCCCCGTTCAGGTTGAGAGTGGCGATCACATCGAACTCGTCGGGCCGGGTCAGCACCTGCTGCAGGGTGATGTCGGCGATGGCGTCCTTGACCAGGAGCTTGTCGCCCGGCTTGCCGTCGCAATCGTCCCAACCGACGGCGACGTCGGCGAATTCCTCCCGGACCAGCTCGTAGCCCCAGTTGCGGAAGGCGCCCTCGGTGAACTTCTGGATGTTGCCCTTGTGGACCATCGTCACGCTCACGCGGTCATGGCGCAGTGCGTACTCGACGGCGGCCCGGATGAGCCGTTTCGATCCCATCTCCGACACCGGCTTGATGCCGATGCCCGAGCCCTCCCGCACGTCCCAGCCGAGCGCATCGTGGAGGTACTCGATGAGCTTGACGGCCTCGGGGGAGTTCGCCTGGACCTCGAGCCCCGCGTACACGTCCTCGGTGTTCTCGCGGAAGATCACCATGTCGACCTTCTCGGGGTGCACGACCGGCGACGGCACGCCCGCGAACCAGCGCACCGGCCTCAGGCACACGTACAGGTCGAGAATCTGGCGGAGTGCCACGTTCAGCGAGCGGATCCCGCCACCGACCGGGGTCGTCAGCGGCCCCTTGATGCCGATGAGGTGGCTCCGGAAGGTCTCCACCGTCTCGTCGGGCAGCCAGGTGCCGACCTCGTCGAACGCCTTCTGGCCGGCCAGCACCTCCTTCCAGGCGACGTGCTTGCCGTGCTTGGTGGCGGCGGCGTCGAGAACAAGCTTGGCGGCCGGCCAGATGTCGACGCCGGTGCCGTCGCCCTCGATGAACGGGATGACCGGTTCGTCGGGGACCTTCAGCGTGCCGTCGGGGCCGAGGGAGATCAGATCGGGCATGGCGCAACACTACCGGGGGCCCCCGGGGTCACCGCCAGCCGGGACGGGCTCCACAAGAGGCCGACTCCTCCGTGGCGGCCGCCGTGCGGACAGGTGTCAGCCGACACTGAAACCCGTCGTGGCGACCCCGCCGAACCGGTCCGCGATCACGCCGGCGGCGGCCACCCGCCAGGGAGGCCGCCGGTGGATCGGCTCCTCACCGGGACAGTGCCGAGTGGCTCCGGCGCCGGCGGCCCACCAGCAGGACCCCTCCCCCGATCACGGCCACGCCGCCCAGCGGCAGGAGGAGGGCCATGGGTGCTTCCGGCGTGCTCTCACCCGGATAGACCGGAGCCCAGTTCGGCGCCTCGTCGGTGGAGAAGTTGGGAGTCAGGTCCACTTCGCCTGACATCCTCGCCACGTCGTCGCTGGCGGCCGTATTGGAGACACTGTCGTCGTACGCGGTGTAGATGTCCTGGGACTGGTTGTACTGGTCGAACGCCACCTGGGTGCCGTCCGGCGAATACACGGGGTTCTCCATGGCGACACTGACGCCCGAGACCGTCGGGCACAGCTGAATGCCGGTCGGAGCGCTTCCCGACCACGTCTGGAACACCGGCGCGATGGTGGTCCCCGAAGAAGGTGCCGCGTCGCTCATGGTGTAGAGCTGCGTACCGGCACAGGGACCGTTGCTGGCGCTGGTCGTCGGGCGATCCGACTGGAACACGATCAGCTGCGTTCCGAAGGCGTCCGGGCTGGGCGCGAAGTCGGGCTTCGAGTCGTTCGACGCCGAATCGCCGTTGTCCGCCGACAGGTCGACGAGCGCCTGCGTGGCGAAGTTGTAGGTGTAGATCTGGCTGGGGCCGGTGGGGGAGGTCTTCCGGACGAAGGCGATCTCATTCGCGTTCGACGGGTCGTACACCGGCTGGGTGTCGCTGAAGCCCGAATTGTTCGGGAACACGGGGGCCACCGAGTTCGGGGTGTTCAGGTTCTCCGTGTACAGCTCCGGCTGGCCACCGGCCAGGGTCCGCTGGAAGATGACGGTGTTCTGATTTCCCGTCGAGGCGGGCGCCCACGACGGATAGTCGTCGCTCGCACCGGTCGGGAAATCCTGGGAGACGTCGACCGGTGTGCCCGAGGCCGTCCCGTCGGTCGAGAACGGCATGGTGTAGAGCTGGAAGTTCGAGGTCCCACCCGCAGCCCTGTTGCTGGCGAAGATCACCTCTGTCCCATCCGGTGAGACGAAGACGTGCTGGTCCGTGCTGCCGGTGCAGTCGAGCTGGGGCTGCTGGGCGGGATTCGTCACACCGGGAGGGGTCGAGAACAACTCGCTCGAGGTACGGCCGGGGCAAGACGCCGCCGTGGACGGCCGGGTGCTCTGGAAGACGATCGATCCGTTGATGCCGGGGAATGCCGCTCCCGAAATGCCCGGAAGGAGGGCGATCAGGCCGATCGAAGCTGCCCCCACCACCACTGTCCGGCCGAGAAACCTGCGCGTCGTGAGTGCCATCGATTCAGTATCAGTGATGCCGGAGGAAAGCGATACCCCGAGCGCATGTAATGACGGTGAACTCTTGCTCGCGCCACTGTGAACTTTCACACGACTGTCGAATTGGGGTTCCGGGAGCAGCAACTTCGGGCCGCAGACCAGGCGATTTCCCGAAAGGCGGCACCATCTGGCCGCACTGTTCGGGTCGGTTCTCCCTCTGTCATTGCGCCCGCCGTCCTTCCGGTTGTCGCCAGTGTGGCGAAAGCGCCACTTGAGGCAAACGGGACAAAGCGCTTTCGTGTCATTTGCGCTGTAACTATGTGCTCCGTCGCCGTCCACGGGACAACCACCGTCGGATGGACCTCCGCCGGGGAGGAGGGTCGCACCGGGTGGCATTTCCCGAATCCCGGCGACTCCGGTGCGACGCCCACCGCGGATCCGAGCCGCCCTGACCGCGAGTGGTTCCGGGGACGTGATCCCCGTCGCGCGTCAGCTGCGCGCCGGCCGCGCCTCCGGACCCAGTCCCAGCGCGGCGTAGATCTCACGGGTCGCGCTGGAGCGGTTGAGCGTGTAGAAGTGCAGCCCCGGCACTCCGGCCGCCAGCAGCTTCTCGCAGAGCTCGGTGGCCACGGCGACGCCCTCCCGACGGACGGCCTCGGCACCGCCCGAACGGTCGGCCGCCTCGAGCCGCGCCACCATCCATGGCGGCACCGCCGCGCCCATGCCCGCCATCCTCGGCACCGATTGCAGCGAGGTGACCGGCATGATGCCCGGAAGGACGGGCTTGTCGATACCGTGACCGGCGAGCTCCTCCACCAGGGCGGTGTACTCCCCCGCCTCGAAGAAGAACTGGGTCACGGCGAAGTCGGCGACCCGGAGTTTCTCGGCCAGGCGGACGCGGTCGGTGGTCAGATCGGGTGAGTCGGGATGACCGGCAGGCTGCGCAGCCACGCCGATCGAAAACCCGCCGATCGCCCGGGCCAGCTCCACCAACTCGAACGCATGGGACAGCTCGCTCTCGGCCGCCGCCGGGTCGATCGGCGGGTCGCCGCCGAGGGCCATCAGGTTCTCGATGCCGGCTCGCCGGTACTCGACGAGGATCTCGGCCAGCTCGAGGCGCGAATGGGCCACGCAGATCAGGTGGGCCATCGGCGTCAGCGTGGTGGTCCGCAGGATGCCGGTGACGAGGTCGAACGTCCGCCGGCGCGACTCGGCTCCACCACGATACGTCACCGAGACGAACGACGCCCCCAGGGGTTCGAGGTCGCGCAACGTCGCCACCAGGGTGGCCTGCTCGACGTCGTTCTTCGGCGGGAAGAACTCGAACGAGTACGTCGGGCCGGCGGCCAGCAGGTCGGCGATCCGAGCCATCGACTCGAGATCCTAGTTCGGGGTGCCATCGGCGCCGCGAGGTGCGCCGGCAGTTCCGGCTACTTCGGCGGCGCCGTGCGGGCGGCCATGCGGCCGATCGCAGTGTCCAGCTCGGTCTGGCGCGCCCGCTTGGCCTCATCGGCCTGCGCCAGTTGCGCGCCGGTCGGTGCGGCCGCGCCGCGTCGCAGCAGGCGGTCGGCCTCGACGGCGAACGCCAGGCCCCTGAGCGCACTGGCCACCGTGACCGGTGCCGCCTTCCCGGTGTCGTCGGGCGCCGTGCGGGCGACTCGCTCGAGCTCGCCGGCCGCTCGCTCCACCTGGAGCTCGACGGCGGCACGCTGTTCGGCGTCGTCCGACACCGCGTTCTCCGACAGGACCGCCTCGCGTGCCAGCCGGGCATCGGCCAGGGCCGGCACGGCCGCGCGCCGCCAGGTGCTCTCCGCCTGGCGGCGGGTGCGGCGTACCAGCAGCAACACCACCACCACGATGGCGATGACCAGCACCACCACCAGAGCGACGAGTCCCCATGGGACGCTCGATGACGTGTGCGTCGTCGCCGGTGCGGTCGTGGTCGTCGTCGGATGGCCGGTGGTGGAGGTCGACGACCGCGGGACCGTCGATGTGGTCGTGGTCGTGGTCGCGGGCCGCACCGTCGACGTGGTCGGCGGCACGGTGGTGGACGTCGTCGAACTGGTGGAGCTGGTCGGGGCGCTGGTGGTCGGTGGGACGGTGGTCGTCGTCGTCTGGGCCCAGGCTGCCGAAGCTGTGGCCGCGCATCCGGCACCGGCGACGAGCAGCACGACGGTCCACCTGCGGAGGGAGGTCATGGTCACATCCTGCCCGCTGGCACGACCCGGGGCACGGTTCTCGTCACACCCCCCTGGCAGCATGGCGTCCATGGGTAGAAGTGCTGCTGCGTCGACGACAACCAGGGCAGCCGGGGCGTCCCGGGGGCCAGTGCTGGCCCCGGACCCGGCCCCGGACCTCGCCCCGGACCTGGCCTCGGCCGTCGAGGTGGTCGCGTCCTTCGTCGAGACCTTCGAACCCGGGGCCTATGGCGCCGCCGATGCCGAGGCCCTCGTCACGCTGTTCACCCGCATCGAGCGTCTGGGCGGTGCCGGCAAGCTGCTCGTGGCCACGCGGGCGGCCGAGGCCCGCTGTCACGAGCAGGGCGGCCACCGCTCGGCTGCCCACTGGCTGGCCGAGGTCACCGGGGACTCGGTCGGTGGGGCCGCCGGCGTGCTTGAGCTGGGCGAGGCCATCTCCTCCCAGCCGGAGGTGGAAGACGGCTTGCGCAGGGCGAAGTTCTCGCCTGCCCGGGCCAAAGCGGTGTCAGATGCGGCCAACGTCAATCCGGCCAGTGCCGAGGAACTGGTGCGCTCGGCCGAGTCGGACACCTTTACCCAGCTGAAGGAGCGCTGTGGAAGGGCGAAGGCCGAAGGGCGCTCTGCGGCCGACGAGGCCGCCCGGAGCGAACGACTCCGTCGCCGCCGGTCGTGTCGGACCTGGACCGATGACAACGACGGGGCCTTCTGCCTCTTCGCCCGGCTCACCCCCGACGACGGGGCCCGGGTGAAGGCCGCCCTTGTGGCCGAAGCCGACCGGGTCTTCGACCGGGCCCGGCGGGCCGGACGAAAGGACACCCCCGAGAACTACGCCGCCGATGCCCTGGTGGCCCTCGTGGCCGGGGGTGGTGGCCGGGCGGGCGGCACGGGCGGCACGGGCGGCACGGGCGGTGCCGGCGGCACGGGCACTGGCGCTGGTGGCACGGGCAGCACCGACACCGGGGCCCCGGGCGGAAGGCGCCGGCGTGATCCGAAAGCGGTCGTGCACCTCCGGGTCGACCTCGAGGCCCTACGCAACGGCCGGGTGGGTGCCGGCCAGCTCTGTGAGATCCCCGGGGTGGGGCCCATCCCCGTCGAGCGGGCCAGGGAACTCATGGGCGACGCTCTCGTGAAGGTGGTCATCACCGACGGGGTGGACGTGGCCACCGTCTGCAACCTGGGACGCTCGATCCCCGCCGCCGTGCTCACCGCCCTCATCGAGCGCGATCCCACCTGTGTGGTGCCCGGCTGCGACGCCGCCGGTCACCTCGAGGTCGACCACTGGCAGAAGGACTTCGCCCGGGGTGGCCAGACCCGGTGGGCCAACCTGGCCCGGCTGTGTGGCTGGCACCACTCGCTCAAGACCCACCAGGGCTTCACGCTCGCCGGTGGACCCGGAAAGTGGGAGTGGCTCGCTCCCCGACAAGGGACCGGGGTCGGGACCGGGCCGCCGCCGGGGGTCGTGCCGGTCCCACCGGGACCGCCCGGGCCGGGCCCGACCCGCCGCCGCCACCGCCGCTGTGCTGAACCGCAGTCGAGGAAGGAGGGGCCGCCTACCCGACGCGCTCCGCCGCCCGGACCGCGTTCATCAGCAGCATTGCCCGGGTCATCGGGCCGACGCCGCCGATCCGGGGGGTGAGCCAACCGGCCACCTCGGCCACCGAATCGTCCACATCCGAGAGCAGCTTGCGTCCGTCCCGTGAGATGCCGGCGCCGACCACGGCCGCGCCCGGCTTGACCATATCCGCGGTGACCAGGCCGGCCCGGCCGGCGGCGGCGACCACCACGTCGGCCTGGCGGACCAGACCGGCCATGTCGTCGACGCCCGTGTGCACGACGGTGACCGCCGCGTTGCAACCGGGACGCTTCATCGCCAGGAGCAGCGACAGTGGTCGCCCGATGGTCAGGCCGCGCCCGATGATGACGACGTGTCGGCCCTCCACCGGCACGTCGTTGGCGCGCAGCAGCTCCACGATGCCCGCCGGTGTGCACGGCAGCGGCCCAGCGGCCCCCATCACCAGCCGGCCCAGGTTGACCGGGTGGAGGCCGTCCACGTCCTTCTCCGGATCGACGGCCAGCAGTACCCGCTCCTCGTCCAGGCCCGCCGGTAGCGGCAGCTGCACCAGGTAGGCATGCACGCCCGGGTCGGCGTTGAACCGGGCCACCACGGCTTCGACCTCCGCCTGGCTCACGTCTGCGGGCAGGTGCTCGTGCACCGACGAGATGCCCACCTCCTCGCAGTCGGCGTGCTTCATGGCCACATACCTCTCGCTGGGCGCGTCGTCGCCCACGAGAATGGTCCCCAGCCCCACGATCACCCCGGCACTCGCCAGCCTGGCCACACGGTCGGTGACCTCGCCACGGATCCGGGCGGCCAGCGCCTCGCCATCGAGGAGTACGGCGGTCATCGGGTCAGTGCCGGAAGTGGCGCTCGCCACCGGCCATCACCATGGAGATTCCGGCCTCGTCGGCCGCGGCCACGACGTCGCCGTCGCGGATCGAACCCCCCGGTTGCACCACGGCCGCCACCCCGGCGTTCGCCAGCACCAGGAGGCCGTCCGCGAACGGAAAGAACGCATCCGACGCGGCGGCACCACCCTGGGCACGCTCGCCGGCCTTGCCCACGGCGATCTCGGCCGCCACCACCCTCGACTGCTGCCCGGCCCCCACCCCGACAGCCTGGCCGTCGTTGACGATGCCGATGGCGTTCGACGTGGTACGGGCACAGACCTTCCACGCCAGCGCCAGGTCGCGCCACTGCGACTCGCTCGGCGTCGCCTTGGTCACCACCTCCCATTCGCTCCTCGGCACCACGAACCGGTCCGCATCCTGCACCAGCACGCTCGATCCGAGGCCCCGGTACTGCCGCACGATCGCCTCGGGCGCCGGCGCCGACAGAATGCGGGTCGCCTTGCGCTTGGATGCCAGCTGGGCCAGCGCCTCCGTGTCGTAGGAGGGCGCGATGATCACATCGGCCTGCGGGCCGGCGGCGATGGCGCCGGCCACCTCGATGGTCACCCTCCCGCCGACGGCCACGATCCCGCCGAAGGCTGACGTCGGATCGCAGGCCAGGGCACGCTCGTAGGCCACGACGAGGTCGGCGGCCACGGCCGCGCCGCAGGGGTTGGCGTGCTTGATGATGGCGACCGCCAGATCCGGACCACCCGGCTCGGCGAGCTCGTGGACGAGCCGCCAGGCGGCGTCGGCGTCGAACAGGTTCAGGTAGGACAGCTCCCTGCCGCCGTGCTGGACGACCTCGTCCCACCACGACGTCCGGCCCACGATGCGGTAGCGGGCGCCCTGCTGATGGGGGTTCTCCCCGTAGCGCAGCGAGCCAACCCGCTCCAGGGTCAGGTGGATGGTCGGCGGCAGCAGGACGGCGTCCTCGTCGAGGTCGGCGTCGGCCCCGGGGCCTCCGGCATCGAGCCAGTCGACGATGGCGGCGTCGTAGCCGGCCGTGTGGGCGAAGGCCTCGCGGGCCAGGCGGCGGCGGGTGTCCTCGGAGAGCGAGCCGTTGGCGCGCACCTCGGCCAGCACGGCCGGGTACTCCTCCGGGTCGACGACGATGCCCACGTGGGCATGGTTCTTGGCGGCGGCCCGCACCATCGTGGGCCCACCGACGTCGATGAGCTCGATGGAGGGATCCGAGGTGAACGGGTAGAGGTTGCAGACCACCAGATCGATGAGGCCGATGCCCTGGCGCTCGACGTCCGACAGGTGCTCCGGCTTGGAGCGGTCGGCGAGGATGCCGCCGTGGATCGTCGGGTGCAGGGTCTTGACCCGGCCGCCAAGCATCTCCGGGGCGCCGGTCAGGTCGGCCACCTCGGTGTGGGCGACGCCGGCCTCGGCCAGCACCGCCGACGTCCCACCGCTCGAGACGAGCTCCCAGCCGAGCTCGTGCAGCCCGCGTGCCAGATCCACCAGGCCGGTCTTGTCGTGCACGGACAGCAGTGCCCTCATTCACCCTCCTCTGCGTTCGATCCTGGCCCATGGCGCCCGTGCGCCGCCACCCCGGTCCCCCGCCGGACCCCGAAGCCCCGGCCGGGCCGTCCGGGCCGGCCGCGCCGTCCGGGCCGTCCGGCACGTCCAGGCCGGACACGAAGGCGGCGATGGTCGCCGGGTAGAGCGTCCGCTCCTCCTCCTTGATGCGCTCGTGCAGCGAGGCCGCGGTGTCGCCCGGGCGCACCGGCACCACCCGCTGCGCCAGGATCGGGCCCGCATCCATCTCCAACGTGGCCACGTGGACGGTGGTGCCGGTCTCGGTCACCCCGGCGGCCAGGGCGTCCTCTACGGCGTGCCACCCGGGGAAGGCCGGCAGCAGCGCCGGGTGGGTGTTGAGGATCCGCCCCGGGAAGGCGTCGTGCACCGGACGGTCCAGCACGGTGCCGAACCCGGCCATGACGACCACGTCGACGTGCGCCGCCGACAACACCGCCGTCAGCCGTCGCGTGTACCCGGTGCGATCGAACTCCGGGCCGAACCCGCCGAAGCCGGACCGGTCGACGAGCTCGGCCGCCACGCCGGCCTCCTCGGCCACACCGAGCGCCCGGCACGGCCGGTCGGCGATCACCACCACCACGGGCAGGCCGGCGGCCAGGATGGCCTCGAGGATGGTGCCCGAGCCCGAAGCGAGCACGGCGATGCGCGCCGACCTCACCGACCCGGACCCGGACCCCGCCACCGGCACCCCGCCGACACCAGGCGCCAACAGCCGCAACAACCTGAACAGCCGCAACAACTCGAACCGCTGCAACAGCCGCAAAGGCCCGACCGGCCCGAACAACCCGAACAACCCGAGCCTGCGGAACCGTCGCCGTGCAGCTGGCCGTCGCCCACGGGCGCACGCTACCAGCGGCCTGCCCCCTCCCCACCTGGGCAACTGCGTACAGTTTGGCGTGCTCACGACCGCCGACCCGTCGACACGCACCGTTCGCGTCCTCAAACTGTGCCTGCGACCACTCGGGATCTACCTGGCCTCCCGCCTCGGCGTGCTGCTCGTCGCCGGAGCCACCTCCTACGACACCCACCAGTCCCTCGGCCGCAGCCTCATCGCCTGGGACGCGAACTGGTACGTGTCCACGGCCCGCGACGGCTACGCCACCTCCCTGGCCCCGCAAGGAGCCCAGAACGACCTCGGGTTCTTCCCGGGGCTGCCCCTGGCCATCAGGGCGGTCCATGTCGTCCACTTCCTCAGCTGGGGCCAGGCCGGCCTGGTGGTGACGTTCGGCGCCGGACTGCTGGCGGCGTTGGCGTTGTGGTTCCTGTTGCGTGACTACGCCGGCGACCGGGGCGCCGACCGGGGCACGGCCCTGGTCTTCTTCTCGCCGGGTGCGTTCGTGCTCAGCATGGTCTACTCCGAGGGCCTGCTGATCGCCCTGGTGGCCTGCACCCTTCTCGCCCTCGGGCGGCGCCGCTGGCTGGTGGCCGGCATCGCGGCCGCGCTGGCCACGGCCACCGATCCGGTGGCGGCCGCCGTCATCGTGGCCTGCATCGTCGCCTGCGTCGCGGCCGTGCGGCGTGACCACGACTGGCGCTCGCTGTGGGCCCCGCTCCTCGCCCCCGCCGGCATCCTCGGCTTCTTCGCCTTCCTGTGGGTCCACGTGGGCACGCCGCTGGCGTGGTTCCACGCCCAGCGGGGCGGCTTTCAGGGCGGCGCCTACTTCTGGGGTGTGCCCCGCTCGTTCTCCACCGTGTACCACAACGGCTTCGACCCCAACTCGGGCGTGAAGGCGATCAGCTTCCTCGTCTGCATCGTGCTGGTGGT
Source organism: uncultured Actinomycetota bacterium (assembly GCA_963838005.1). GTDB lineage: Bacteria > Actinomycetota > Acidimicrobiia > Acidimicrobiales > RAAP-2 > CAWIPW01. The sequence goes on along the minus strand of CAWIPW010000004.1, from coordinate 66,494 downwards.
CCTCTATGCCCGGGCCCGGCCCCCGGCCACCTGGACGGGCTACGTCGTGGCCGCTCTGGCCATGGGGATCATCTCGCCGGTCATCGGCATCACCCCACGCCTCTTAGTTCGCTGCTTCCCGCTGCTCGGCGTCGTGGGAGCACGCCTGCCCCGTGGCTGGATCACACCCGTCGTCGGCCTCTCGGCCCTGCTCATGGCCACCCTGGCCATGTTGGCCATGGGGAGTCCCGGCTTCACCCCGTGAGCGCCGGCGCAGGGTCAGCATGAGGGCCACCCCCACCAGCAACGCCGCCGTGGCCAGGAAGAACGAGTCGCCCACGATGTACTGCGTCCCGTGGAAGTGGAGCTCGCGGTTCTGGTCGTGGGGCGCCCACCAGATGGGCGCCTTCCAGAACAGCCAGGCCGCCAGCACCGCCCACAGGCGGCCGAAGCGGGGACGGTCCTCGGCCAGCGCCAGCCAGGCGATGACCGGCACGACCCACACCATGTGGTGACTCCAGGTGATCGGGGACACCAGCAGGCCGGTACACGCGCAGACCAGCACGCCGAGGAAGGCCGACGACGACCGGTAGGCCCACACGGCCAGGGCGATGCCCCCCACACCCACGGCCGCCACCACCAGCGCACCGCCGACGCCGAGCACCGGGGCGTGCCGCAGGCGCATGACCATGCTCTGGACGTTCTGGTCACTGATGTAGACGACGCCGACCCGGTTCGCCTTGTAGGCGTAGTCCGTCCAGAAGGCCCACGACGACGAGGGCGCCACCACGAACATGGCCAGCCCGCAGGCTGCGAATGTCACCAGCGCCGTGACCGCACCCCGGCGCCGGCCGACCAGCCACAGGAACGGCACGAAGATGAGGGGCGTCAGCTTCACAGCGGCGGCCAGGCCGGTCAGCACACCCTCGGGAAGAGACCGACGGCCGACGCGGCGGGTCGTGGTCAGATCGGCCAGCACGGCCACGGCCAGCACGATGTTGACCTGCCCGTAGTCGACGGTCAGCCGCACCGGTTCGAGCAGGTACGCGGGCCAGCTCAGGACCATGGCCCAGCAGGCCGCGTCCCGGCGGGACATGGACGGGCGGGCGGCCCGCAGCGACACGAACACCAGCCCGACGATGGCGGCCGCGTTGACCAGTGCCCACGTGACCTGGGACGCCCGCCACGGCAGGTGGGCGAGCGGGACGAACAGGAACCCGGCGAACGGGGAGTAGAGGAACGGCAGCACGACGCCGGTCGTCCGGATCGAGTACAGGTCGTGCCCGAACAGGTGCTGGGCACCCAAGAGGTACACGGCGATGTCGATCTGGCGGGCCCGCAGGGCCGGCTGCAAGACCACCTGCACCAGCCTCGCCGTCGATGCGAGCCCGAGGCACCACCACGGCCATCGCGCCCGCACGGCGCCGATGGTACCAGCGGACCTCAGCCACTCCCGGCCGGAGGTCACCGCCTGCCGCCTGCCGCCTGCCGCCTGCCGCCTGCCGGCGACCGGATCCGAACCCACCGGCACGGCGCAGCCCCGCCCGGCCTGCCCTCCGGGCTGGGTGCTGCGTCGGCCGGTATGGTGCGGCCCCACCTGCCGGGGTTGACCGGCCCGGCGCAGCTCCCCCGGCCTGCCCTCCGGGCGGAAGCTGCGTCGGCCGGCCCCCCTGCCCCCGGCTGGCCCCCCGCACCTGATGTATCGGCAGCGACCGGCGAAAACCGAAGCGGCGAATTCCGGTGATCGCCCCGGGAGTACCACGCAGGGTGACGCCTCCCAGGTCAGACGTCACTCAGTGCGACCCCCGCCACCGGCACCGGGGCCTAGGGCCGCACCCCGAGCGCGAAGAGCAGGGCGTCGTCGAACGCCTCCAGCGACGGGAGGCGGGCGTCGCAGAACCCCCAGCGGTCCGAGTCGGCCACCGACGGCTCGGGGACGGCCACCACGCGCATGCGGGCCGCCTTGGCCGCGATGGCGCCGTTGAAGGAATCCTCCACGGCCACGCAGTCGGCGGGGTCGGCGCCCAGCTTGGCCGCCGTGGTCAGGAAGGCGCCCGGGTGCGGCTTGCCCGCCGGCTCCCACTCGGCCGAGTGCCAGGCGTCGACCAGGTCGGCGAGTCCGAGACGCCCGAGGGCGGCCTCGATCACCACCGCGTACGAACCGGAGCACACCCCCACCGCCAGCCCCAGGCCCCGGCAGCGCTCGACGGCCGCCACCGCCCCCGGCAGTGCGACCCCGCCGGCGGCCACCAGCTCGGCCACCCGGCCCGTCACGGCCGCGGCCACCTCCGACGGGGAGGGGCCCGGCCACGGCGCCTGCTGCCACCAGTGGGCGACGGCGTCGTCGATGCGCAGGCCCATGGTCTGTCGCACCTGCGCCTCGTCGAGGTGGAGGCCGACGCCGCCGAAGATCTCGATCTCGGCCCGGCGCCACAGCGGCTCGGAGTCGATCAGCAGCCCGTCGAGGTCGAAGATCACGGCCGTGACCGGCCGCCACGACTGGGCGGCCGCCGAGGCGACGTCGGGCGGGCCCGGCGGGCCCGGCGGGCCCGGCCGATCCGGCAGGCCCGGCGGGCCAGGCGAACCCGGGCCGACCGGCGTCAGGCGAACGCCCGCACGATGTCCACCATGGCCTCGCCGGCCTCGGTGGGGTTCTGGGCCACCGTCACGCCCGCGGCCGCCAGCGCCTCCATCTTCGCCTGGGCCGTGCCCTTCGAACCGGAGATGATCGCACCGGCATGACCCATCTTGCGCCCCGGCGGCGCCGTCACCCCGGCCACGTAGGAGACGACGGGCTTGGTCATCTTTGCCCCGATGAACTCGGCGGCCTCCTCCTCGGCCGAGCCGCCGATCTCCCCGATCATCATCACCGCCCGGGTGTCGGGGTCGTCCTCGAACGCCTCCAGGCAGTCGATGAAGCTCGTCCCGGGTACCGGGTCGCCGCCGATGCCCACGCACGTCGTCTGGCCCACGCCCTGCTGGGACAGCTCGTGGAGGGCCTGGTAGGTGAGGGTGCCCGACCGGCTGACGATGCCCACCGGGCCGCCGGGCAGGGCGATGTCGCCCGAGGTGATGCCGATGTTGCACTTGCCCGGCGAGATGATGCCCGGGCAGTTCGGCCCGAGCAGCCGGGTCGCCGGGTACTGGCGGCGCAGCCGGTTGTAGGCCAGGGCCTCGTCCTGGGCGGGGATGCCCTCGGTGATGCACACCACGAAGGGGATGCCGGCGGCGGCGGCCTCGATGATGGCGTCGGCCGCGAACCTGGGCGGCACGCTCACGAAGGAGGCGTTGGCCCCGGTGGCCCCGACCGCCTCGGCCATGGTGTCGTAGACGGGGACGCCGTCGACGTCGGTACCGCCCTTGCCCGGCGTGACCCCGGCCACCACCTTGGTGCCGTAGTCGCGGTTGCGCAGCCCGTGGAAGCGGCCCTGGCCGCCGGTCAGGCCCTGGACGATGACCTTGGTGTGCTCGTCGACGAAGATGCTCATGGCTGGCCTCCTGCCAGTGCGACCGCGCGCCGGGCGGCCTCGAGCATGGTGGGCTCGGCGACCAGGCGCTCCGACAGATGGGGGGCGAGGATGGCCCGGCCGGCCTCGGCGTTGGTGCCGTCGAGACGCAGCACGATGGGCGAGGCGATCTCCACCCGCTTGAGGGCCTCGAGCACGCCGTTGGCCACCTCGTCCACCTTGGTGATGCCCCCGAAGATGTTGACGAAGATGGACCGGACGGCCGGGTCGGAGTTGATGACCTCCAACGCGGCCGCCATGACGTCGGCGTTGGCGCCGCCGCCGATGTCGAGGAAGTTGGCGGCCGTCCCGCCGCACTGGTTGACGACGTCGAGCGTGGACATGGCCAGACCGGCGCCGTTGGCGATGATGCCGACCGAGCCGTCGAGGCCGATGTAGTTGAGGCCCCGCTCCTTCGCACGGGCCTCCCGCTCGTCCTCGGTGTCGGTGGCCGCGAACTCCTCCCACTCGGGGTGGCGGAAGGCGGCGTTGTCGTCGAGGGTCACCTTGGCGTCGAGGGCGTGCACCCTGCCTTCGGGCGTGAGGATGAGCGGGTTGATCTCGGCCAGGTCGCAGTCGCCCTCGACGTAGCAGCGGTAGAGGGAGACCAGCAGCTCGGCCGTCTGGTCCCGGGCCACCTCGTCGAGGTCGGCCCGGGCCACCCACTCGGCCGCGGCCTCGAGCGACAGCCCGTCGACGGGATCGACGTGGAGCATGGCGATGGCGTCGGGGTTGGTGACCGCCACCTCCTCGATCTCCACCCCGCCCTCGGCCGACAGCATGCCCAGGTGGAGCTTGGCCCCCCGGTCGAGGGTGAAGCTGGCGTAGTACTCCTTGGCGATGTCGGAGGCGTGCTCCACCCACAGCCGCTTGACCACGTGGCCCTTGATGTCGAGCCCGAGGATGTTGCCGGCGTGGAACCGCACCTCCTCGGGGTCGCTGGCCAGCTTGACGCCCCCGGCCTTGCCGCGGCCGCCCACCTTGACCTGGGCCTTGACCACCACCGGGTACCCGGCCGCGTCAGCCTGGGCCACGGCCTCCTCCACGGTGTCGGCCACGCCTCCCTTGGACGTGGGGATGGAGAACCGGGCGAAGTACTGCTTGCCCTGGTATTCGAAGAGATCCACCGGATCTGGTTCCTTCCTCTGCAGTGCGCTGTATTGCGGTCTGAATGGGGGATTGGGGTACGGGAGCCGTTGCTGCCGGGCGTCGGCTCCGCCGGGACGGTTGAGCCTGCTCAGCCGTCCTCGCGGGCGTCGAGGGCCTCGGCCAGCCACGACCCGATGGCCGGCAGCGGCGAGCCCGGGGTGAACACGGCGGCCACGCCCTGCTCCTCGAGGACGGGCACGTCGTCCTCGGGGATGATCCCCCCACGATCACCAGCACGTCGTCCCGCCCGGCCGCCCTCATGCCCTCGATCACCTTGGGGACCAGCGTGAGGTGGGCGCCCGAGAGGAGCGACAGCCCGACGGCGTCGGCGTCCTCCTGGACGACGGCCTGGACGACCTGCTCGGGCGTCTGGTGGAGGCCGGTGTAGATGACCTCGAAGCCGGCGTCGCGCAGGGCGCGGGCGATCACCTTGGCGCCGCGGTCGTGCCCGTCGAGACCGGGTTTGGCCACGACCACTCGATAGGGTCGTTTCACGGGGGCCGATACTAAACGGTGACGGGGTGTCAGGTGCCAGCCGGAGCCCCGGAGCGGCCGTGGTACCGTCGACGGCACGCCTGCGAGGACGCCCACCCCCGAACCGGAGCACGTCGAGGCCGCCCGGGCCGACGTCGCCGCCACGGGTGGCGACCGACCGGGCGCACCGCTTGTGACCACGCCCGTGACCACGCCCGTGACCCCGCCAGCCTCCCCCGCCGCGATGCCGCCGCCGTCGACGCCGCCGGTACGGTCGACGCCGCCCCCGGGGTCGACTCGCTCGGTCGTCGCCGGGATGGTACGGGTGGCCAGGCCCCGCCAGTGGATCAAGAACCTGCTGGTCTACGTGGCCCCGGCCGCCGCCGGCCTCCTCCACCACGGCCCGGTCTTCGCCCGGGCCTCGGCCGCCTTCGGCATCTTCTGCCTGGCGGCGTCGGGGACGTACTTCGTCAACGACGCCGTCGACGCCGAGGCCGACCGCCGCCACCCGACCAAGCGCACCCGCCCCGTAGCGGCCGGCGTGGTGTCGCGGCCGTCGGCCTTCGTGACCGGCGGGATCCTGCTGGCGGCGTCCTTCGGGCTGGCCTGGGTGCTGGCCGGGTGGCAGCTGGCGCTGGTCATGGCCATCTACGCCGCCGTCAACGTGGCCTACTGCCTGGGGCTCAAGAACGAGGCCATCCTCGACCTGGCCTGCGTCAGTGCCGGCTACGTGCTGCGGGCGGTGGCCGGCGGCGTGGCCACCGGTGTGGTCCTCACCGACTGGTTCCTCATCGTGGCCGCCTTCGGGTCGCTCCTCATCGTCACCGGGAAACGGTCGGGCGAGCGCCACCTCATCGGCGAGGCCGCCGCCGGCTCGGGCGAGGTCCGCCAGACCCTGCAGCTCTATACGCCGTCGTTCCTGGCCGCCGTCCGCACCCTGTCGGCGGCCGTCACCGTGACCGCCTACTGCCTGTGGGCGTTCGACCGGGCCGCCCTCGTCCACCAGGGACACAGCCCCATCTGGTTCGAGCTCACGGTGGTGCCCTTCGTGCTCGCCCTCCTCCACGTCGTCCGCCTCCTCGACGCCGGCGCCGGCGCCGCCCCGGAGGAGCTGGCCATCCACGACCACCGCCTGCAGATCTACGGGGTGGCGTGGCTGGCCCTGTTCGCGGTGGGGATCTACGGGTGAGCGGCCCGGGCTGGGTGCGGCCGGTGCGCACCGAGCTGACCGGGTGGGGGCGGACGGCGCCCACCGGGTCCGACGTCGTGCACGCCGTCATGCCCGGCGTGGTCGACGACGCCCTGGCCGCCGCCGCCTCGCCGGCACGCCGCGACCGGGGGCTGGTGGCCCGGGGGCTGGGGCGCAGCTACGGCGACGCCGCCCAGAACGCGGGCGGCATCGTCCTCGACGCCACCTGGCTCGACACCGTCATCGACGCCGACCTCGAGGCCGGGCTGGTCACGGTGGGCGCCGGCGCCAGCCTGGCCGCCCTCATGGAGAAGTTCGTCCCCCTGGGCTGGTTCGTCCCGGTCACGCCGGGGACGCGGCTGGTGACCGTGGGCGGGGCCATCGCCGCCGACATCCACGGTAAGAACCACCACCGCGACGGCAGCTTCTGCAGCCACGTGACCCGCATGCGCCTGGTCACGCCGACAGGCGCGATCGAGGTCACGCCGGAGGGCGACCCCGACCTGTTCTGGGCCACGGCCGGCGGCATGGGCCTGACCGGGGTCGTCACCGACGCCACCCTCGAGATGGTGCCGGTGGAGACCAGCTGGATGCTGGTGGACACCGAGCGGGCCGTCGACCTCGACGACGTCATGGACAAGATGCTGACGGGTGACGACGGCTACCGGTACTCGGTGGCGTGGATCGACTGCCAGTCCACCGACGGACGCCTGGGCCGCTCCGTGCTGACGAGGGGCGACCACGCCCGCCTGGCCGACCTGCCGGCCCGGGTGGCCGCCGATCCCGGCCGGGCCCGGGGGTTCGCGCCCCGCCAGCTGGCGTCGGTGCCGCTGACCCCGCCGGGCGGCCTGCTCAACCCGCTCACGGTGGCCGCCTTCAACGAGCTCTGGTACCGCAAGGCCCCCCGGCGCAAGGTGACCCGGCCCCAGCACATGGCCGCCTACTTCCACCCGCTCGACGGGGTGGGTGCCTGGAACCGGCTGTACGGGCGCCGCGGGTTCCTCCAGTACCAGTTCGTGGTGGGCGACGCCCACGGCGAGACGGTGCGCCGCATCATCGGTCGCCTGGGTGAGGTGAAGCTGGCCTCGTTTCTGGCCGTGCTCAAGCGCTTCGGGCCGGCCGACCCCGGGCCGCTGTCCTTCCCGATGCCGGGGTGGACCCTCGCCCTCGACCTCCCCGTCGGCCACGAGGGGCTCGACCGGCTGCTGGACGAGCTCGACGAGGAGGTGGTCGGGGCCGGGGGCCGGGTCTACCTGGCCAAGGACTCCCGCGTCTCGGCGGCCACCTTCGCCGCCATGTACCCCCGCATGGACGAGTTCCTGGCCACGAAGGCCAAGGTCGACCCGGCCGGGGTCCTCCAGTCCGACCTGGCCCGGCGGCTGGGCCTGTGCCCGCCGGGCGCGGTCGAGACGCCCACCCCCCCGGCCAAGCGACCGGCAGCCAAGCGGGCGGCCAAATCGGCGACCAAGTCTGCGACCAAATCTGCGACCAAATCAGTGGCCAAGCCGGCGGCCAAATCTGCGACCACATCGGCGACCAAGCCGGTCAGCAAGCCGGCGGCCAAGCGGGCGACCAAGCCGGCCGCCGCCACCAAGAAGGCACGCACACGGACCTCCGCCGCCGCGGCGGCGGCAGAACAGGAGCACAGCCGAACATGATCGATGCAGTCGGACGTCCCCAGTCGGTACTGGTGCTCGGGGGGTCCTCCGAGATCGCCCGGGCCGTCGTGGCCAGGCTGGTGCCGGACCGGTGCCGGACGGTGGTGCTGGCCGGGCGGGAGGGCCCCCGCCTGTCCGAGGCGGCCGACGACGCCAAGGCGGCCGGGGCCGACCACGTGGAGACGGTGGCCTTCGACGCCACCGACGTCGCCGGCCACGCCGCCTTCGCCGCCGACGTGTTCGGGCGCTTCGGCGACTTCGACATCGTGCTGGTGGCCGCGGGCGTGCTCGGGGACCAGGAGAATCGACGAGCACGACCCGGTGGCCGCGGCCGAGGTGCTCACCACCAACTTCAGCGGCCTGGCCGCCGCCATGCTGGCCGTGGCCGACCGCATGCGCCACCAGGGCCACGGCCGAATGGTCGTGCTGTCGTCGGTGGCCGGCGCCCGGGCCCGCAGGGCCAACTTCATCTACGGGTCGTCCAAAGCCGGCCTCGACGCCTTCTCCCAGGGTCTGGGCGACGCCCTCGTGGGCACGGGCGTGCGAGTGACCATCGTGCGACCCGGGTTCGTGGTGGGCCGGATGACCGAGGGCATGACGGCGGCACCGTTCTCCACCACCCCCGACGGCGTGGCCGAGGTGGTCGTGCGGGCCATCGCCACCGGTGCGCCCGACGTCTACGCACCGTCGGTCCTGCGGTGGGTCTTCTTCGTCATGCGCCACCTCCCGAGGGTGGCGTGGCGCCGGATTCCGGGCTGACGTTCCCGGCCGCCGGGTTCAGGCGCGCTTGAGGGGCGCCATCCTGAGCAACAGCTGCTTCTTGCCGACCACCGGGAAGACCACGGTGGCCTCGGCGTCGTCGCCCTCCCCCCTGACCTCGACCACCCGGCCCTCGCCCCACTTGGCGTGGACCACCCCGTCGCCGGCGGCCAGCCCCAGGGACTCGGCCCCGGTCGACGCCGGCTCGGTGCGCCTGCGGCCGGTGGCGTCGAAGCCGCCCCCGGTCCCGCCTCCGGCCGGGGCCGCCGCCACCCCGGTGCCGAAGGCGGTGCGCCCGGGCGTGCCCTGCCAGGCGTCGCGACCGGGCGCGCTCCGGTAGGCGCCCTGCGACGACGGCGACGGGGCCCGCGAGCCCACGTCCCGGACGAGCTCGTCCGGGAGCTCGGAGAGGAACCGGCTGGGGATGTTGGCGCCGGCCGAGCCGTACAGCATGCGGGTCCACGCGTGGGAGACGTACAGGTGGCGCTTGGCCCGGGTGATGCCCACGTAGCAGAGCCGCCGCTCCTCCTCGAGCTCGACCGGGTCGCCGAGCGAGCGGGTGTGGGGGAAGATGCCGTCCTCCATGCCGACCATGAACACCGCCTCGAACTCGAGTCCCTTGGCGATGTGCAGGGTCATGAGCGAGACCCGGCCGGCGTCGCCGTCGAGCTGGTCCGAGTCGGCCACCAGGGCGGCCGCCTCGAGGAACTCGGGCAGCGACCGGTACTCGGACGCCACCCCGGCCAGCTCGTCGACGTTCTCCACCCGTCCGAGCGCCTCGATCGACCCCTCGGCCAGCAGCTCCCGGCGGTAGCCGGTGCGCTCGACGATCTCCCGGACCAGGTCGCCCGGCCCGAGCACCTCCACCCCGCCCCCGTCGGCACCTGCACCGGCACCGGCACCGGCGCCGCCGCCGACGCCGTCGCCGTCGCCGACGCCGTCGCCGTCGCCGACCAGCTCGCCCGTTCCGGCGATCACGACGCCCGCCCCGGGGGCGGCACCGGGGGCGGCCGCGGGCACCGCCATCAGCGAGCGCAGCTCCTCGAGCAGGCCGGACAGCTCCTCCAGGGCCCGGCCCGCCTTGCCGGTGACCCCGGCCGCCGCCGGGTCGGCCACGGCGTCGCCGAGGGACCCGCCCCGGGCGTCCGCCCAGGCCGCCAGCCGGGCCACGGACGTGTCGCCGACCCCCCGGCGGGGCACGTTGACGATGCGGCGCCAGCTGACCTCGTCGTCGGGGTTGACCAGCACCCGCAGGTAGGCGAGGACGTCCTTCACCTCGCGCCGGTCGTAGAAGCGGGTGCCGCCGATGACCCGGTAGGGGACCTCGTGGCGGACGAACTCCTCCTCCAATGCCCGGCTCTGGGCGTTGGTGCGGTAGAAGACGGCCACATCGCCCCAGGCCAAACCGTGGTCGCGGTGGAGGCGGCCGATCTCGCCGGCGACCCAGGCGGCCTCGTCGTGCTCGTCCTCGGCCCGGTACCGGGTGATCCGCTCCCCGGCGCCGGCATCGGTCCACAGCTGCTTGGGCTTGCGGGACAGGTTGTTGGCGATCACGGCGTTGGCGGCGTCGAGGATGGTCTGGGTGGAGCGGAAGTTCTCCTCGAGGGTGACCGAGACGGCGTCGGGGAAGGCCTCCTCGAAGTCGTTCATGTTGGCGATGTCGGCACCCCGGAACCGGTAGACGGACTGGTCGGTGTCGCCGACGATGCTGATCTGGCGGTGGCCGCCGGAGAGCTGGACGGCCAGGGCGTTCTGCACCCCGTTGGTGTCCTGGTACTCGTCGATGAGCACGTACCGGAACCGGTCGCGGTAGTGGGCGAGCACGTCGGGGTGCTCGTCGAAGAGCCGCACGGCGTTCAGCAACAGGTCGTCGAAGTCCATGGCGTTGGCCGCCAGCAGGCGGCGCTGGTACTCGTCGTAGACGTCGGCGATGCGGCGGTCGAAGATGGTCACCGCCGCCTCCCGGAACGCCACCGGGCCCATGCTCTTGGACTTCGCCTGGCTGATCTGCCCCAGGATCGAACGCGGCGGCATGCGCTTGGTGTCGATGTCGAGCTCCTTGGCCACGATCTCCACCAGCCGGCGGGCGTCGGCGTCGTCGTAGATGGTGAACGACCCCTTGTACCCGAGGCGGTCGCCGTGGGCCCGCAGGATGCGCACGCAGGCCGAGTGGAAGGTGGAGACCCACATGCGCCGCGCCCCCGGTCCGACCAGCTCGGCGACCCGGTCGCGCATCTCGTCGGCCGCCTTGTTGGTGAAGGTGATGGCGAGGATCTCGTGCGGCCGGGCGTCGCCGGTGGCGATGAGATGGGCGATGCGGCGGGTGAGGACCCGCGTCTTCCCGGACCCGGCGCCGGCCACCACCACCAGGGGTCCGCCGCGCTGCTCGACCGAGCGCCGTTGCGGCTCGGTCAGGCCCTCGACGAGCGTGGCCGGATCGATGGCCCCCACCTCGGGGCGGGACCGGTGGGGCGCCGGGGCGGCGGCGGGGGGGCTGTCGCCGTAGTCGCCGTCGTCGCCCCCGTCGTCGTAGGCGTCGTAGGCGTCGTCGTAGGCGTCGTCGTAGCCGTAGCCGTCGTCGGGCGGCGGTGACGGCAGGGGGGCACCGTCGTCGGGTGGCGGCAGGGGCAGGGCGGTGTCGGCGGGCACGGTCACTCCCACTCGATGGTGCCCGGCGGCTTGGACGTGATGTCCAGGGCCACCCGGTTGACGCCCTCCACCTCGTTGATGATCCGCGACGACATGCGCTCGAGCAGGTCGTAGGGGAGGCGGGCCCAGTCGGCCGTCATGGCGTCGTCACTGGTCACCGCCCGGATCACGACGGGGTAGGCGTAGGTGCGGCCGTCGCCCATGACCCCCACGGTGCGGACGGCCGGCAGGACGGCGAAGCTCTGCCACAGGTCCCGGTAGAGGCCGGCACGCCGCACCTCCTCGACGACGATGGCGTCGGCGGCCCGGAGGATGCCGGCCCGTTCCGGCGTGACGTCGCCGACGATCCGGACGGCGAGGCCTGGCCCGGGGAACGGCTGGCGCCACACGATGTCGTGGGGCAGTCCGAGCTCCTCGCCCACGGCCCGCACCTCGTCCTTGAACAGGAGCCGGAGCGGCTCCACCAGGTCGAAAGCCAGGTCCTCGGGCAGGCCGCCCACGTTGTGGTGCGACTTGATCTTGGCGGCCTTCGACGACCCCGACTCGATGACATCCGGGTAGAGCGTCCCCTGCACCAGGTAGGCGGCCGCGGCCGCGCCGTCGGCATCGGAGGCCACCAGGTCGAGGGCGACCTCCTCGAAGATCCGGATGAAGAGCTCCCCGATGATCTTGCGCTTGGCCTCGGGATCGGTCACGCCGGCCAGGGCCCCGAAGAACCGGTCGGCCGCCTTCACGTGGACCAGGTCGACGTGGAACTGGCGGCGGAACGTGTCCTCCACCTGTTCCCCCTCCCCGGCGCGCATGAGGCCGGTGTCGACGAACACGCAGGTCAGCTGGTCGCCGATGGCCTTGTGCACCAGGGCGGCGGCCACGGCCGAGTCCACTCCCCCCGACAGTGCGCAGATCACCCGGGACGGGCCGACCTGCGCCCTCACCTTGGCCACCTGGGCCTCGATGATCGAGGTGTGGGTCCACGTCGGGGCGCAGTCGCACACGTCGGTGAGGAAGCGGTCGAGCAGGTCGCGCCCGCGCTCGGTGTGGACCACCTCGGGGTGGAACTGCACGCCGTAGATGCGGCGGTCGGGATCGTGGAGGGCCGCCACCGGCGCGTCGGGACAGCTGGCCGTGGCCACGAAGCCGTCGGGGACCGACGTGATGGCGTCGGCGTGGCTCATCCACACCTCGGCGCTCTCGGGCCAGTCGACGAAGATCGGGGAGCGACCGAGCAGGGTGAGCGGCGTGCGGCCGTACTCGCCCCGGCCCGTGCGGGCCACCTCGCCGCCCAGCTGCCGGGTGAGGAGCTGGGCGCCGTAACAGATGCCGAGGACGGGCACGCCCGAGGCGTAGATGTCCGGGTCGATCTCGGGGGCGGGGTCCTCGTTCACCGACTTGGGCCCGCCCGACAGGATGATCCCCTGCGGCCGGCGTGCCACCAGCTCGGCCGCGGTGGCCGTGTGGGGCACGATCTCCGAGTAGACGTGGGCCTCGCGGACCCGGCGGGCGATCAGCTGCGCGTACTGGGCACCGAAGTCGACGACGAGCACCGGGCCCGCCGTGGGCGCCTCAGATGCGTCAGGGCTCAATGGCCCATGCCGACGCCCTGCGACCGCTGCAGGTCCTTGCCCTCTGTCTGCAGGGCCGGCGCCACCATCACCTCCGCCTTCTGGAACTCCTTGACGGTCTCGTACCCGCACGTCGCCATGGCCGTGCGCAGGGCGCCGAAGAGGTTCATGCGCCCGTCGTTCTCATGGGCCGGGCCGAGGAGGATCTCGCGGAGCGTGCCCCGGGTGGTCGTCTTCACCCTGGCCCCGCGGGGCAGCGTCGGGTGGAAGGTGGCCATGCCCCAGTGGTAGCCGCGGGCGGGCGCCTCCACCGCCGAGGACAGGGGCGACCCCAGCATGACGGCGTCGGCGCCGCAGGCGATCGCCTTGGCGATGTCGCCGCCCTTGGACATGCCGCCGTCGGCGATGACGTGGCAGTAGACGCCGGTCTCGTCGAGGTGGCGCATGCGGGCCCCGGCCACATCGGCGATGGCGGTGGCCTGGGGGACGCCGATCCCGAGCACGCCCCGGGTGGTGCAGGCGTTGCCCGGGCCCACCCCGACCAGCACGCCCACGGCGCCGGTGCGCATCAGGTGCAGGCCGGCCTGGTAGGAGGCGCAGCCCCCGACGATCACCGGGATCTCGAACTCGCGGATGAACCGCTTGAGGTTGAGGGGCTCCACCGTCTTCGACACGTGCTCGGCCGAGACCACCGTGCCCTGGATGACCAGCAGGTCGAGCTCGGCCGCCAGCAGGGCCGGTGCGAACTGCTCGGTCCGCTGCGGCGTCACCGACGCGGCCGCGGTCACCCCGGCCGCCTTGATCTCCTTGATGCGCGCCGTGACCAGGTCGAGCTTCACCGGCTCCGAGTACATCTCCTGCATGCGGGCGGTGGCCTTCTCCGCCGGCAGGTCGCGGATCTCGTCGAAGAGCGGGACGGGGTCCTCGTAGCGGGTCCACAGCCCCTCGAGGTTCAGGACGCCGAGGCCGCCCAGGTTGCCGACCTCGACGGCGGTGGCCGGGCTGACGACGCCGTCCATGGCCGAAGCCAGCAGCGGGAGCTCGAACTGGTAGGCGTCGATCTCCCAGCTGATGTCGACATCCTCGGGGTCGCGCGTCCTCCGGCTGGGGACGATGGCGATGTCGTCGAACCCGTAGGCCCTCCGGCCCGACTTGAAGATGCCGATCTCGATGTCAGCCACGTCTGTTGTCCTCCGGCCCGTGTGGTCGCGTACCTCCGAAGGACCGGGGGCACTCCTCCCCGACAACGCACCGACCGGCCCGGTTCCACGATACCGCCTGGGAACGGCCCCACCGACGACGGTGGAACGTCCCGGTCAGGGATCGAACGGGCCGCGGACGCCCACGGCCAGGCACACCAGCTCGACCAGCACCCGCGCCGTGGCCCCCCAGATGATCTCGCCGGCGGCCTCGAAGAACCAAACCGGGAACTCACCGCCGCCCTCGCCCGGGACCGGCCAGAACTCCTCGGCGAACACCCCGTCGGCGACCAGGTCGGCCAGGGCGACGTCGAACACCCGCTCGACCTCCCCCGGCCCCCGCACCACCTCCGGCCTGGCCGGCAGGGTCGCCACCACCGGCGTCATGAGCGTGCCCGACGACGCCGTCGGCAACGAGGTCAGGTGCCCGAGCACGGTCACCAGGCCCGGATCGAGCCCGACCTCCTCGTGGGCCTCGCGCAGCGCCCCGGCGTCGACGGTCTCGCCCGGATCGAGGCGGCCGCCCGGAAAGGCGACCTCGTCGCGGTGGGCGCGCAGATGCCCGGCCCGCACCGTCAGCAGCACCCGGGTCTCGCCGCCCTCCTCGAACAGCGCCACCAGCACCGCGGCCGGGTCGCCCACGACGCCCCGGCTGAGCGCCCGGGCGATCGCCAGCTGCGCCGGATCCGGCGGAAGTACGGCCCCCCGGGCGGCGATGGCTCCGGTGATCCGGGCCAGGTCGAGGTGCCGGCGCCTCTCCGGGGGCAGCCGCGACCACGGGGCCGGGCCGCCCGGCCGGTGGCCGACGGGGCGGGGAATGTGCTGGCGGGCGGTGTCCTCGGAGGCGAACGGCATGTCCGCAACAGCGTACGGGGAACCCGTGTACGTCCGACCGCTGCCGGCGACGGTGGCCGGCGGAGCCGGTGGTCGAACCGGCCGATCGGCGCGACGCCGGCGTCGGCATCGGCGATACTGCGGAGGTGACGGTGACACCTGACGGCGGTACGGCCCCGACAGCGGCGGGACGTCCATGAGCGCACGGGGCGCCATGATCAACGTGGCCGACGCCCGCCGGCGGGCCCGGCGGGTGCTGCCGCGGGCCCTCTTCGACTACATCGACGGCGGCGCCGACGACGAGATCACCCTCCACGAAAACGAGGCCGCCTTCCGCGACTACGGGTTCGTGCCCCGGATGGGCAGCGGGGTGCAGAAGCCGTCCATCTCGACCCATGTCTTCGGCGAGCGGCTGTCGATGCCGGTGGTGCTGGCGCCGTGCGGGCTGGTGTCCATGATGCATCCGGACGGCCCCGCCGGCATTGCCCGGGCCGCGGCCAAGGCCAACCTCGTGTCGGTGCTCTCCACGGTGGCCGGCGCGTCCCCCGAGCAGGTGGCCGAGGACAGCCGCGGGCCCAAGTGGTTCCAGCTCTACTCGCCCGGTGGCCGCGACGACGCCCGGGCCCTCATCGAACGCGTGGCCGCCTCCGGGTACACGGCGCTGGTGATCACCATCGACACGCCCGCCCTCGGCAACCGCGAGCGCGACGCCCGCAACGGCATGGCCGGCACCGTCGGCATCGAGCTCCGGGCCCTGCCCAAGCTGGTCCCCCAGCTGATCTCGCGCCCCGGATGGGTGGCCGCCACCGTCAAGGCGACCGTGAAGGCCAGAAGGACACCGGCGCCGTCGGGGCCCACCGTCGGGCTGGTGGCGTCGGGCGGCTCCCCGTTCAGTTGGGACGACGTCGCCTACTACCGCACGCACTGGCAGGGCCCGCTGCTGGTGAAGGGCGTCCTCTCGGGCGCCGACGCCCGTCGTTCGGTGGAGGCCGGTGCCGAAGGGGTCATCGTGTCCAACCACGGCGGCCGCCAGCTCGACGGCGCGCCGGCGACGCTGCGGGTGCTGCCAGAGGTGGTCGAGCACGTCGGGAAGGACGCCACCGTGCTCCTCGACGGCGGTGTCAGGAGGGGCAGCGACATCATGAAGGCGGTGGCCCTCGGCGCCGCCGCCGTCCTCATCGGTCGTCCCTACCTCTACGGGCTGGCGGTCAACGGGCAGGCCGGCGTGGAGGAGGTGCTGTCCCTGCTGCGCCGGGACATGCTCCGCACGATGGCGCTGCTCGGCTGCCCCTCGATCGAGGAGCTCGGGCCCGAATGGCTGTCGAAGTACGATGAGGGCGACCGGCACCTGGACGACTGAGGGACGGTCACGCTCGGGGGAGGGGCCCGCCGACGGGCCCCTCTGTGCTTCCGGTGCGGGGGTGAGCGGCCGGGCTCAGCGGACCGTCAGGACGACGTTGCCCACGGCCCTTCGTTCGTCGAGGTCACGCAGGGCCTCGGCGGCCGACTCGAGCGGGTAGGTGGCGCCGATGACGGGGTCGAGAGCGCCCAGCAGCGGCTCGATCTCCGCCCACTGCTCCTGCAGGTAGCCGGCGCGCTCGGTCCAGAAGGCGCCCCACCCGACACCGACGACGGAGATGTTGTTCAGCAGCAGGCGGTTCACCCGCACGGTCGGGATCTCGCCGCCCACGAAGCCGATGACGAGCAGCCGACCCTCGGTGGCCAGGCTGCGCAGGGAGTCGGTGAACCGGTCGCCGCCCACCGGGTCGACGACGATGTCCACTCCGGCCCCGCCGGTGAGCTCCTTCGTCCGGGCCAGGAACTCCGAGGCGTCGACCACCTCGTCGGCGCCGGCCCGGGTGGCCACCGCACCCTTCTCCACCGTCGAGACCACGGCGATCACCCGCGCCCCCAGCGCCTTCGCCAGTTGGATGGACGCCGTGCCGATGCCCCCGGCGGCGCCGTGCACGAGCACGGTCTCCCCCGCCCGCAGCCGGCCCCGCCGCACCAGCCCGAACAGCATGGTCAGGTGGTTCATGAGCAGGGCCGCGCCGCCGACGAAGCTCATGGTGTCGGGGAGCGGGAAGACGGTGTCGGGCTTGGCCACCACCGTCTCAGCGAACCCGCCCATGCCGGGGAACGCCGCCACCCGCTGACCGACCCGCACCGGCCCGCCGACCGGCGCAGCCGCCACCACCCCGGCCACGCCGGCGCCCGGGATGTAGGGAACCTCGGGACGAAGCTGGTACTGCCCCCTGGTCTGGAGCACGTCGGGGAAGGTGACGCCGGCCGCGTGCACCTCGACAGTCACCCGGTCCGGTCTGGTCTCCGGTTCCGGTGCCTCGACGAGCTCGACGGCCCCGGGTCCATCGAGCGTGGTGATCTGCACCGAGCGCATGGCGGCCTCCTTGCCGGTGGTCCCGCAGCGTAGTGGTGACGTCTCGCGTCCGGCCCGGTGCCGGTCAGCTGCGGGCCACCGAGGACCAGGGGGCGTCCTTGTCGGACCGCGGTTCGCCGGGCAGGCCGAGGACCCGCTCGCCGATGATGTTCCGCTGGATCTCGGACGTGCCGCCCTCGATCGAGTTGGCCCGCGACCGCAGGAACATCTTGCGCGACGACCCGACCGGCCCGGTCAGCCCGAGGTTCTCCGGCCGGTGCATCGTGTAGTCGAACCCGACGAGCGCCCGGGCCCCGAGCATGGTCATGCACACCTCGTAGATCCGCTGGTTGACCTCGGCGAACATGAGCTTGCCGATCGAACCTTCGGGGCCGGGCGTGCCGACCCTCCGGTTCTGTGACGCCCGGACGTTGGTGAGCCGCAGCACCTCGGCCTCGATCCACCGCCGCATGAGCTCGTCCTTGACGGCGGGCGACTGTTCGACCGCCTCCTCGCGCCACAGGCGCACGGCCTCGGCGATGGCCCCCGTGCCCCGGGCCGGGGGCGCCGACCCGCCCCCGATGGTCACCCGCTCGTTCATGAGCGTCGTCATGGACACCCGCCAGCCGTCCCCGACGTCGCCGACCCTGTCGGCATCGGGGACGCGCACCTCGGTCAGGTACACCTCATTGAACTCGGCCTCGCCAGTCATCTGCCGCAGCGGGCGGACCTCGACACCCTCGGCGTGCATGTCCAGGGCGAAGTAGGTGAGCCCCTTGTGCTTGGGTAGCTCGGGGTCGGTGCGTGCCACGAGCATGCCCCGGTCGGCCAGGTGGGCCAGGGTGGTCCAGACCTTCTGGCCGGTGACGACCCACTCGTCGCCGTCGCGGACGGCCCGGCACGCCAGGCTGGCCAGGTCCGATCCGGCCCCGGGCTCGGAGAACAGCTGACACCAGGCGTCCTCGCCGGTGAACGCCCGCCGGAGCAGGCGCTCCCGCAGCTCGTCGCGGCCGTGGGCGACCACGGTGGGTGCGGCCATCGTGAGGCCGAAGAAGTGGCGGGCCTCGGGCCAGGGCGCCCCGGCGTCGCGCAGGCGGCGGTCGACGTCCCGCTGGAGGTTAGGGGCCAGGCCGAGCCCGCCCCATCCCTCGGGGAAGTTGACCCACGCCAGGCCGAGGTCGTACTGGGCACCCCGGAACTCCACGGCGTCGACCTTGCGCGGATCGTGCTCGGTCAGCAGCTGGTCGATGCGTTCATCGACACGGGCGGTCGGTTCGGACACAGCGGACTCCTGTGCAGACGATGCGGGCATGGCGCGGCGGCCGCGTCAGGGGCCGTCCCCCGCATCGGGACTCTACGCCCCGATCGACGACCGGCGCCCCCGACCGGCGACCGGCGCCCCCGATCGACGACCGGCGCCCCCGACCGGCAACCGGCAACCGGCAACCGGGGGCGACGCGATCCGTCCGCGCCGACGCGCACCGGCCGGGCCCGAGGGGCCCGGCCGGCTGGCAACTGTCGTGGCCGCGGGTGCGGCCGGTCGGCTCAGAAGCCGCCCATACCGCCCATGCCGCCCATACCCCCGCCCATGGCGGCGGCGGCGGCCGCAGCCGCGGCCGGGTCGGCCTTCTCGGGCTTGTCGGCGACGAGCGCCTCCGTCGTGAGCAACAGGCCGGCGATCGAGGCCGCGTTCTGCAGCGCCGAACGGGTGACCTTGGCCGGGTCGATGACGCCCGCCTTCACCAGGTCCTCGAGCTCGCCGGTGACGGCGTTCAGCCCGATGTTGCCGGTCTCCGACTCCACCTCACGCACGTAGACGGACCCTTCGAGGCCGGCATTGGCGGCGATGCAGCGCAGCGGCTCGGCCAGGGCCTTGCCGACGATGCCGGCACCGGTCGACTCGTCACCGGTCAGCGACTTGACCGTGTCGGCGACGGCGCCCCGGGCCCGCACGAGGGCCGTGCCGCCGCCGGCGACGATGCCCTCCTCGACGGCGGCGCGGGTGGCGGACAGCGCGTCCTCGATGCGGTGCTTCTTCTCCTTCAGCTCCACCTCGGTGGCAGCACCGACCTTGACCACGGCCACGCCGCCGGCCAGCTTGGCCAGCCGCTCCTGCAGCTTTTCGCGGTCCCAGTCGGAGTCCGTGTCGTCGATCTCGCGGTTGATCTGCGCGATCCGGCCCTTCACGTCGTCCTCGGCGCCGGCACCCTCCACGATGGTGGTGTCGTCCTTGGTGACGATGACGCGGCGGGCCTGGCCGAGCAGGTCGATGGTGGTGTTCTCGAGCTTGAGCCCGATCTCCTCCGAGATGACCTGTCCACCCGTGAGGACGGCCATGTCCTGCAGCATCGCCTTGCGGCGTTCGCCGAAGCCGGGAGCCTTGACCGCCACCGACGTGAACGTGCCCCTGATCTTGTTGACGACCAGGGTGGCCAGCGCCTCGCCCTCGACGTCCTCGGCCACGATCAGCAGGTTCTTGCCGCTCTGCATGACCTTCTCGAGCACGGGCACGAGGTCGTGCACCGCGCTGACCTTCGAGTTGGCGAACAGGATGTACGGCTCGTCGAGGACGGCCTCCTGGCGCTCGGCGTCGGTCACGAAGTACGGGGACAGGTAGCCCTTGTCGAACTGCATGCCTTCGGTGAACTCGAGCTCGATGCCGAAGGTGTTCGACTCCTCGACCGTGACCGTCCCGTCCTTGCCGACCCTGTCGATGGCGTCGGCCAGCACCTCGCCGATGGCGGGGTCCGCAGCCGAGATCGAGGCGACCTGGGCGATCTCCGTCTTGGAGTCGATCTCCTTCGACTGCTCCTTGATGGAGGCGACGGCGGCCGCGACCGCCTTGTCGATGCCCTTGCGCAGCCCGAGCGGGTTCGCACCGGCGGCCACGTTGCGGAGACCCTCGCGGATGAGCGACTGGGCCAGCACGGTGGCGGTCGTGGTGCCGTCGCCGGCGACGTCGTTGGTCTTCGTCGCCACCTCCTTCACCAGCTGGGCGCCCATGTTCTCGAAGAGGTCCTCGAGCTCGATCTCGCGGGCGATGGATACGCCGTCGTTCGTGATCGTCGGCGCACCGAACTTCTTCTCGATGACGACGTTGCGGCCCTTCGGGCCGAGCGTCACCTTGACGGTGTCGGCGAGCTTGTTCACGCCCGCCTCGAGGCCGCGCCGGGCGGCCTCGTCGAACTTCAGGATCTTCGGCATTACTTGCCCACCTTGGCCAGGACGTCGCGGCTCGACAGGATGAGGAGGTCCTCACCGTCGACCGTGATCTCGGTGCCTCCGTACTTGGAGTACACGACGGTGTCGCCCACGGCGATGCCGAGGGGAATCAGCTCGCCGGAGTTCTCGGCGCGCCGGCCCGGGCCGACGGCCAGGACTTCGCCCTGCTGGGGCTTCTCTTTGGCGGTATCGGGGATGACCAGGCCGGACGCCGTCGTCTCCTCCGACTCGCCGGGACGAACGACGATCCGATCGTCGAGGGGATGCAGACTCATGTGTTCGGGCCTCCTGTGGTCACGTGTTAGCACTCGACCGTTGCGAGTGCTAACGATACCGACCGTTGCCCGGTTGGCAACCGGGCCTTCGAGTGCCAACGACGCCCCGGCCTCCCCGTTGTCGCGGCCGGCCCGGTGGGGCCGTCGAGACCGTGCCCGTGAGCGGATCCCTAGGGTCCTACCGGAGGCCCGGGCCCGGACGGGGACCGGGCCAGCCCCAGGCTGGGATCGGCGCCCACGTCGAGGGCCTCGGGCCGTCTGCCGCAGCTGCCACCAGCCTGCCGCGGCCACCATGGCGGCGTTGTCGGTGCACATCGCTCGGCCGGGGAGGAACGCCCCGATGCCGTCGTCGGCGCAGCCTCGGCGATCCGCCGCCGCAGCAGGGAATTGGCGGCCACGCCGCCGGCCAGGCAGACGGCCCGGGCACCGACGTCGGCGGCCGCCCGCCGGGCCTTGGCCACCAGCACGTCCACCACCGCCTGCTGGAACGAGGCGGCCACGTCCTCGGTCGGCGGCCTCCGGGCGGCTTGCGGACGGTGCTGACCACCGACGTCTTCAGCCCGCTGAAGGAGAAGTCGTAGCCGTCGCCGGCGCAGCGCCCGGGGGAAGGCGAAGGCGCCGGGATCGCCCTGCTCGGCGGCCCGGTCGATGGCCGGTCCGCCGGGGTAGCCGAGCCCGAGGAACCGCGCCACCTTGTCGAACGCCTCACCGGCGGCGTCGTCGATGGTCTGCCCGAGCAGCCGGTAGCGGCCGGGGGCCGGCATCTCCACCAGCAGCGTGTGGCCGCCCGAGACCAGCAGCACCACCAGGGGCCAGCCCAGATCGGGATGCTCGAGCAGGGCGGCGAACAGGTGGCGCCTCCAGATGGTTGACTCCGACGAAGGGCACGCCCCAGGCCAGCGACAGGCCTTCGCCGCGCCCACCCCGACGAGCAGCGAACCGATCAGCCCCGGGCCCGTGGTGGCGGCCACGGCGTCGATGCCGGGCCCGGGGTCCGATGCCGGCCGTCGCCAGGGCCTCGGCCACCACCGGGGTCAGCAGCTCGACGTGGGCCCGGCCGGCGACCTCCGGCACGACGCCGCCGAAGCGGGCGTGCAGGTCGACCTGGCTGCGACACCACCGAGGAGACGACCGTCGCGCCCGCCGTCGACCACGGCAGCAGCCGTCTCGTCGCAGGAGGTCTCGATGCCGAGGACCCGGACGCGGCGCGACCGGCGCCGCGGCCCTGCCGGTCGGCAGGCGCAGGTCGGCTGCGCTCACGACGTCCCGTCCACGTCGAGCCGGAAGCGCCGCCTCGATCGCGGCGAGCCGCTCCTCGTACGCCGCGGGTGTCGATGTCGTGGGCCCACATGACCAGCGCGTCCTCGCCGGTCTCCGGGTAGTAGTTCTTGCGCACGCCGACCGGGGCCAACCCGAACCGGCGGTACAGCGCCTGGCCGCGGTGTTGCTGACCCGCACCTCGAGGGTCATGTGGCGCGCCCCGCGGGCGAGCGCGGTCCGGGCCAGGTCGAGCAGGAGGCCGTGCCGACCCGGTGCCGTGCCAGGCCGGGTCGACCGCGATGGTGGTGACGTGGGCCTCCTCGTCGATGAACATCAGCCCGGCGTAGCCGACGACCTTCCGTCCACCTCGGCGGCCACGTAGGCGCGGCTTCCCGCTGCCCCAGCTCGCTCGAGGAACAGCCGGGCGACCACGGCCGCGGGTAGACCTGCCGCTCGATGGCGCAGGACGGAGCGAAGGTGCCGCCGCCGCATGGGCGAACCAGCCGGTTCGACGGCGTGCCGTACCTTGGCCGCCGCCGTCGCGGCCGACCTTAGCGCTCATGGCCAGGCGGCATGGTAGGGGACGGTTGTCAGGGAGTCGCTGCTCCCAGTCGATCCGGACCGCCGCATCGCGCAGATAGAGCGGAACCACCTCGCCGGAGCCGGAGGGCCGCCGCCGCGGCCGAGAAAGACAGAGTGGCCACCGCCGAAGCGTCCGGATGGACCACGCCGGTCGCTACCGTGACGCCGGGCACTGCACTGAGGATGTCCACGAAGCGCAGAGCTCCGTCACCCACCAGCAGGGGCACCTCACCTTCGCAACCGCGCCCGCGTCGGCTGCCAGGTCGTCTCGGATGACGCGGCCACCGCGGCGACTTCGTCCACCTGCCCGGCCGGCCACGCCGGGCACCGATCGGTAGCCGGCCACGAACACCTCTCCCCGTCGTGCACCACAGAACGATGAGCGCCCCAGCGACTCGGCCCGGCGCCTGCGTCCCGCGAGCGCATCGGTGTCCCCGGCCGCACGGGAGGCAGGACAGCCCACCACGCTCGTGACGGGCAAAAGCTCCTTCCCCAGAGCGAACCTTGGCGGTGGCCACCCCGACCCGCAGGCCGGTGAACAATCCGGGGCCGATGTCGACCGCGACCACCTCGACCTGGGCAAGCCGACCCTCCATCCCGGCACGCCGGCCACGGAGGGGACAAGCGTCTCGGCGTGCCGGCGGCCGCCGACCTGCCCGGTCGAGGCCCGCAGCCGTCCCGTAACGCGGCACCTACGGTCGGTGGCCGTCTCGATACCCAGCATGATCACCGCAGCGACCCCCTGGCTGAGGTCGAGCGGTCGAGCGCGCCGCCGGCGACATCGGGCCCGAACCGTGAGCCGCGAACCGTCGGCCGCCGAGGGCGGTGTCCGCCCGTCGTCGCCTGACGACCCGTGCACCGTCGTCGGCCGTGTCGGCGGCAGCCGTGTCGACGCCGGGAGATCCGCCGGCTCCTCGTCGGCCACGATGCGCACGGTCAGCGCGCCGGCACCGAGCACCGGCTCGGCCACGTCGCCCCATTCGACGAGGGCCACCGCGGCGTCCTCCACCAGCTCCCCGAGGCCGAGGTCGACCACCTCGGCCAGATGGTCGAGCCGGTAGAGGTCGGCATGCAGCAACGTCCGGACGGACCCGCCGGCGGGCCCGCACGGGTACTGGCGGACGAGGGTGAAGGTGGGGCTGGTGACCGCACCGGCGACGCCGAGGGCGGCACCGAAGCCCTGTGCGAACGTCGTCTTGCCAGCCCCCAGATCGCCGGCGAGGAGCAGGATGTCACCCGGTCGGCACCGACCGGCGAGCACGGCCGCCACCGCCTTCGTCTCCGCCGGCCCGGAGGTGACCACCGTCGGCGGAGCGTCCGGGGCCACTCCGGTCATGCCGCCGCGAGGAGCCGCTTGGCCCTGATCAGATCGGCGCGCATCTCGGCCACCACGGTGCCGCCCGAGCGCAGGGCGGCGGCCGGATGGTACGTGGGCACCAGGTGGCCGTCTCCGTAGGGGTAGGCCCGCCCCGCACGGACCGGATGCCGTCGGAGGTGTCGAGCAGCAGGCGCATGGCGAAGTTGCCGAGGGTCACCACGACCTTCGGCCCGATGAGCCGGATCTGCTCCTCGAGGTACGGCCGGCACGCGGCGATCTCCTCGGTCTTCGGGTCCCGGTTGTCGGGAGGCCGGCACTTGACCACGTTGGCGATGTAGCAGCCGCTCCGGTCGAGGCCAAGCTCCTCGGCCATCAACCGATCGAGAAGCTGACCGGACCGACCCACGAACGGCTCGCCCCGCAGGTCCTCCTCGCGCCCCGGCCCCTCCCCGACGAACATGATGTCGGCATCGGGGGCGCCCACCCCGAAGACCACCTGGGTGCGGGTGGCGGCCAGTGGGCACCGGGTGCAACCCGACGCCTCTCGGGCCAGGTCGGCCAGGGCATCGGATGCAGCCACGGCCGAATGGTACCGCCGGCCCTCGCCAGGTCAGGCCGTTTCGGTCCGCCCGGTGGCGGCGTCGACGGCGTCGGCCCCGGTGGCGAGTTGCACCGTCGCCGACAGCTCCCGCAGGATGAAACCGAGTTCGTCGGGGCGCTCGAGCATGACCATGTGCCCGCATCCCGGCAGGATGTCCAGCTCGGCCCCCGGGATGGCGGCCGCCAGCCGCTTGGCGTGGAACGGCGGGGTCAGCACGTCGCGACTGCCCACCACCACCCGGACGGGCATGGTGATGCCGGCGAGGCCGGCGCGCACGTCGTGCCCGCTGATGGAACCGGTCAGCTCGGTCAGTGCCGCCGGCGACATCGAGCCGATCATGGTGCGGGTCAGCTCGATGTGGGCCGGATCGGGGCGGACCCCGAACCCGAAACGGGAGGTCCAACCGGAGGTGACCTCACCCCCGAGGAGGGTACCCGACGTGCGGTCCAGGCGGCCGATCCGCCGGGCCGCTATCCGGCTGACCCGGTCGATGGCGGCCGGCGGCAGGCCCACACCGGCCACGGGTGCAGCCGACGTGGCCACGAAGACCAGGCCACCGATGTGGCGCGCCAGCCGGTCGGGCTGCTCGATGGCGGCGGTCATCGCGACCATGCCGCCCATCGAGTGTCCGACGAGGACGCCACCTCGCACGTCGAGGGCTTCGAGCACCTCCAGCAGGTCATCGGCCATCCGTTCGAACGAGAATGCGCCCTCACCCTGGCCGGCCACCGACCGGCCGTGGCCGCGCTGATCGATGGCGATGACCCGGTGGAAGTCGGACAGGCCGGCCAGCTGCAGCGCCCACGTCTCGAGGGAGAGCGTCACGCCGTGCACCAGCACGATGGGAGGGCCCTCGCCCACCTCTACGGCATGGATGCGGCCGCCGTCGGAGACGGGCACGTCATGGTGCACGAGCTCGTCCCCGAGCACCAGCCCGGCCTGGGCCATCTGCAGCTCGTCGGCCCGCCAGCGGCGCAGCGCCCGCCGTTGGGTCACGTAGCCGGCCACCGTGCCGGCACCGATGGCGGCGACCACGCCCAGCAGACCGGCCAACCGCCGGCGGGCGCGGCCGGTGACGACGGCCCCCACCAGGGCCGGATGGCTGGTGGAGAGTGCATCCGACGACAGCATGCTCCGACAGTCGAGCACGGCCGGGGGGTGCCTGCCAAGCGCGCCGTCGTGGAGTCCGCCCCTGCAATTCGGCGCCATCCGGTCTCCGTCAGGCCGGCCGGCCGCCCCGCACGAGGTCGTTGCGCACACACGGTCGCCTCCCGGCCCCGATCAAAAGGGGGACGCCGACCCCGTCGGCATCCTGGGCGTGGAGATGGAGGTGGGGTTCGGTGCTGTTGCCGGAGTTGCCGACGAGGCCCAGCGGCTGGCCTGCGCCCACGAGGTCGCCGGGGGCCACGTCCACGCTGCCCTGCATGAGGTGGGCGACCACCACCCGCCAGCCCGGCCGACCCTCGGGCTCGATGGCCACCCAATTGCCCTCGGGCGGCGTCTTCGCCCCGAGATCGTCCAGGCCGTCGCGGGCTTCGACGACCCGGCCGCTCAGCGGGCTGACCACCGGCGTGCCCCAGACGAGGTACTCGTCGAGGGCGTGGGCCACCCAGCCCCTGGTACGTGGACCGAGAGGGCGGG
This sequence comes from uncultured Actinomycetota bacterium, assembly GCA_963838005.1. Lineage (GTDB taxonomy): Bacteria > Actinomycetota > Acidimicrobiia > Acidimicrobiales > RAAP-2 > CAWIPW01. The sequence goes on along the minus strand of CAWIPW010000004.1, from coordinate 40,260 downwards.
CGCCAGAGATGTCGAGTGCGAATCGCTGGGACAAGGAGACGGTGTGCTGGTTGACCGCCCGGCCCCTGCCGCCCTGCACCACCACGAAGGTGCCCGAAGCGAACGGCGACGCGAGCCGCAGGGTCGGGCCACCGGAACCGGCACCCGGCCCGATGCCGAGGTTCCTGACCACCACCACCCCGGCGAAGGCGAGGAAGGCCAGACCGATCCATCCGGCGGTCGCTCCGTCCGCCACCGCGCCGGCCGAGTGCAGAACGACCAGGCGGACCAGGCCGGCGGCGGCCAGTGCCAGCAACAACCACCGCCACAGCCACCCGATCACGAAGCAGGGTCCGATCACGGCGAAAAAGGCGCCGAACCCCGCCGCCGTCATGGCCGCACCGGCGGCCGTCCCGCCGGTGGTGACCCACGCGACCACGGCGTTGACGACCGCGATCACCGGGACGACGAGGCACGCTCCCAAGAGGATCAGCTGCGCCTTCGGCGTCGGTAGCCGCCCCACCGCCCCAGCACGCCGAACCGCGGTCATCGCCACCCTCCCCGCCCGCTCGCCGTCCGGGTCGGCGAAGACGTTACCGGCCCCATTTGCCAGCGGCCGGCCCCGGGCGGCGCCGTCCCGCTCCGTTCCCGCCCTCAGACCGCCCGGCGGTAGGCGCGGATCGACAGCGGCACGAAGACGGCGATGATGGCCGCCATCCAGGCGAGGGCCTCGAGGAGGTGCACGCCGATGCCCCCGCCGAGAGCAAGCGACCGCAGTGTCTCGATCACGATGGACACCGGGTTGGCGTTGGCCACCGGCTGCAGCCACCCGGGCATCGTCTGGATGGGCACGACCGCGGATGAGATGAAGCACAGCGGGAAGAGCCAGATGAGCCCGAACGACGCCACGGCCTCGGGCCGGCGCACGGTCATACCGATGAAGGCGGCCACGCACGACATGGTGAGCCCGAAGGCCAGCGCCAGCAGGATCATGGCGACCGATGCCAGCACGCCGTTTCTGAACTCGAAGCCGATCAGGTAGCCGACCGCCACCATCAGCAGGATGATCCCCAGGTACTCGATCACATCCCAGGCCAGCCTGCCCACGAGCACGGCCGAGCGGGCGATCGGCATCGACCGCAGGCGGTCGACGATGCCGGTCGTGATGTCCTCGGCCAGGGCCACGGCGGTGCCCATGCACGAGAACGCCACCGTCATGCCGATGATCCCCGGCATCAGGTACTCGACGTAGTTGCCGCCCGGCACCCGGATGGCGCCCCCGAAGATGAAGCGGAACAACAGGATGAACATGACCGGCTGCACCACCGCCAGCACCAGCGTCGTCGGCTGGCGCGAGTACCGCCGGACGTAGCGCCGGAAGATCAGCTGCCAGGCGGCCTTGTGGCGGGCACCGGCGCCGCGCACCTGCGCACCCCCCGGAGCCTGTCCCGGCGGCGGCGACGTCGGGCCCAGCCCGGCGGTGGTCGCGGTCACGGCGCCGCCTCCGACCAGCGATGGCCGGCGTCCTCGGCGGCCTCGTCGTCGCGGTCGTCCCGCCAGCCGTGCTCGCCGGTCAGAGCCACGAACACCTCGTCCAGCGACGGCCGGCGCACGCCCAGATCGGTAACGACCACGTGGGCGTCGTCGAGCAGCCGCACGGCGTCGCCGAGCCGTTCGGCCCCGTTGCCCCCGACGGGTACCGTGACCTGGCCGTTGCTCTCGTCGACGGAGGCCGCCCCCACGGCCAGCGGCACCAGTGTGGCCGCCGCCCGACGGGCCTCGGCCCGGGACGCCACCGTCAGCGCGATGACGTCGCCGCCGATGCGCGCCTTGAGCTGGTCGGGGGTACCGCTGGCGATGACCGAGCCCCGGTCGACGACGACGAGGCTGTTGCAGAGCTGGTCGGCCTCCTCGAGGTACTGGGTGGTCAGCAGCACGGTGGTGCCGCTTCTGGCCAGCGCCCGCACCGCCTCCCACATGACGATCCGGCTGGGCGGGTCGAGGCCGGTGGTGGGCTCGTCGAGGAAGAGCACCTTCGGCCGGTTGACCAGACTGGCCGCCAGATCGAGCCGGCGGCGCATCCCGCCCGAGTAGGTGTTGGCCACCCGGTCGGCCGCGTGGTCCAGATCGAAGAGGTCGAGCAGCTCGTCGGCGCGGGCGTCGGCCTCGTCCCGCGACAGCTTGTAGAGGCCGGCCACCAGGCGGAGGTTCTCGCGGCCGGTGAGGTACTCGTCGACGGCCGCGTACTGCCCGGCCAGGCCGATGACGGTACGGACCTCGTGGGGCTCTCGCACCACGTCGTGCCCGTCGACGGTCGCCCGACCGCCGTCGGGCGGCACCAGCGTCGTGAGGATGCGGACGGTCGTCGTCTTGCCGGAGCCGTTCGGACCGAGCAGGCCCAGGACCTCTCCGGCGGCCGCGGAGAAGCCCACGTCCACAAGCGCCCGCGTCGGCCCGTACGACTTGGCCAGGCCGTCGGCGAACAGGACGGCATCCCCGGGCGACGTCACGCCGCCACCAGCTTCTCCAGCAACCCGGCGGCCACCGGCGCCCCGCCGGCGGCCTCGAACGACCGCTGGACGGACCCGGCCGCCCGCCGGTAGGAGGGGTCGGCGAGCACCGACATGATGGCGTCGCGCAGCTCGGCCGGGCCGGTGCGGACGAACTTCACCCTCACGCCGGCACCGGCCGCCACCACCTGGCCGGCGATCACGGGCTGGTCGTCGCGGATCGGCGCCACCACCAGCGGCAGCCCGTGGGCCAGCGCCTCGCACACGGTGTTGTTGCCGGCGTGGCACACCACGGCGTCGAGGTGGGCCAGCAGCTCGACCTGGGGCACCCTCGGCCGTACCAGCACGTTCTCGGGCATGTCCCCGGCCACCTCCGGCGGCGCCGCCAGCACCACGTCGAAGGGCGCGCCGGCGGCGGCATCGGCCACCACCCGGTAGAAGCGGCCGCCGGCCTCGGCGTTGACGGTGCCGAGGGAGACGAGGACGGTGGGACCGGGCCGCTCCAACCACTCCCAGGGAAAGCTGCCGTCGTGGGCGGGCCGGCCGGCGAAGGCGGGTCCCACGAACTGCCAGTGGTCCGGGAACGGTCCCGGGCCGGCCATCGCCGTGGTCGTGAACGCCAGCACCAGATCGTCGGAGAACCGGAGCCGTCCGGCCGTGGCCTCCGGCGCCGGGACCCCGTGGCGGAGCTGGAACTCGACCAGGCACCCGTCGGACCATTGCTTCAACTTCGGGAAGTCGGCGAACGGGTCGACGAGCTCGGCCGGAGTGGTCGCGCTGGTGGCCCACGGCAGGCCGTGGCGGCGGGACACCAGGGCCCCGGCGACGGTCTGCTGGTCGACCACGACCACATCCGGCCCCCAGTCGGCCACGGCCTCCTCGACCGGGTCCACCATGGCGTCGGCCAGGGGGACGAGAAACTCCTCCCAGAAGAACTTCAGGGCGGGCGCACCCCGCAGCCCCTTCGACCGCTCCTCGACCTCGGCCATCAGCTCCCCGGCGGCGGCCTCCGCCCCGCCGAGCACGGTCGACCCCGGGGGGACCAGCGGCTCCACGAACGGCCGGTACCCGCACCAGGCCACGTCGTGACCGCGGGCCGTGAGCTCGCTGCCGACGGCAACCGTCGGGTTGGTGTGCCCGTGCAGCGGCGGGACGACGAAGAGGACCCGGGCCACGGCTCAGCCGGACCGGCCGGCACCGGCAGGCACGCCGCCCGCCGGTCCCGCTGGGTCGCCCCCAGCACCCGCACCCCCCGCACCCGCACCGCCCGCGCCCCCCGCCTCCGCGCTCCCCGCCCCCGCTCTCCCCGCCCCCGCCCCCGCGCCCCCGCCGCCAGCCGCCGCGCCGCCAGCCACGGCAGGATCTGCTCCCGCAGCTCGTCGGTGGCGGACATCAGGACCGAGTGGTCGTGGCCCGGGAGGACCACCAGTTCCGCCCCCGGGAGCCACGAGGCCAGGTCACGGCCGCGCTGGATGATGTCGGAGTTCTCGCCGTAGAGGACGAGCGCCGGGCACGTGATCGACCGGAAGGTGGATCCGTCGACGGGGCGCTCGGCCCGCAGGTCGTCGGCGATGGTGGTGCCGTCCACCAGGGCGATCACGGTCTTCGCCATGGTGATCGCCTTGCGCATGCCCGTGCTCTGGGCCCATCCCCGGATGAAGAGGACCTCCTCCTGGCTGAGCCCCACCTTGTTGAGGTCCTCGAGGCTGCCCTCGGGCACCTGGCCCGTCTCCCGCACCACCGGCTCCAGTGACAGTCCCTCGTGGGCGATGGCCACCGCCCGGTGGAGCATCGTGTACATCTGCTCCCCCCACCCCTCCACGGCGAAGTGGGCCTCGATGAGGACCAGGCCGGCCACCCGCTCGGGGTGGGCCACGGCGAAGGCGAGGGCCACCGTGCCGCCGAAGCTGTTGCCCACGAGCACGACCGGCTCGTCGATGCCGAGGGCGTCGAGCAGGCCGGCCAGGTCGGCGACGGAGTCCGCGATCCGGTAGCCGGTGGGCGGGACGCTGCTGCGGCCGTGGCCCCGCTGGTCGTAGAGGACGGTGTCGTGCTCGGCGGCGATGTGGTTGGCCAGAGTGAAGTACAGGCTGGACAGGTTGTCGATGACGATGCCGTGCAGGAGCACGACCGGCGGCGCGGCCGGCTCGTCCGGCCCCAGCCGCATGACCTTCAGCTCCACCCCATTCGCCGAGACCATGGCCATGGTGGTCAGGCCGCCCCGGCGTCGTCGAGGCTGGTGTGGATGTAGGCCACCAGCTCGCCGACCGTCATGGCGATGATCTCGTCGACGTCCATCGTGGCCAGCCAGCCGGCGAAGTCGACGTGCTCCCCGTAGGTCTCGATGAGCTTTTCGGCCAGTTCTACGAACTCGAGGCCTCCCGAGTTCGAGATCCCCCTGGAACGAGGTGTCCATGTCGATCTCGAGGCCGAGCGAGTACTCGGCCCCCACGACCTCCTCGATCAGCTTCGACACCGTCGTAAGGATCTCGGCGTCGGTCACGGGCTCAGTCGATGGTCCAGGCGACAACGTACGTACCCTCCTCGTTCGAGACGATCTCGGTGTCGATCCACCGCCCGGCCACCAGGTGCCGGTCACCGTCGACCTGTTCTACGACAAACCGACGGGGGTTGCCCTCGAAGCCGGTCCCGGCCGCCTTGGCGGCGGCCTCCTTCACCGTCCACAGCCTGGTCAGCGCGAGGTCTCGGCCCGGGCCGTCCCCGGGAACGAACCGGTGCTCGTCGGGCTGCAGGGCCAGGTCGGAGAAACGGGAGGGCCGGGGCTCCACCCGCTCGACGTCGATGCCCACCGGCCCGCCGCGCCCGGCGATGGCGACGGCCATCCAGTCGGTGTGGGCGAGGGACACCTTCAGGTCGGACGCGCCTGCGACGGCGGAGGTCACGACGGGTGCGCCCGCGCCGTCGTTGCCCACGACGACCTCGGCCGGGAAGATCCCGAGCGCGAAGTCGTCCGACGGATCCCCGGGCCGGGTCGCACCCTCCGGCACGACACCCTCCACGCCGAGGGTGCGCCGCACGGCGTCCTTCACGGCGATGCGTCCGAGGATCCAGTGCCGCTGCTGTCGGGGATTCAGGTTGGCGTAGGTCTCGCGCTCCGTCTCGGTGGTGTAGTTGCGCATGAGGAGCTCGCGGGTGGCGGCGTCCGCGCTCACCTCCTGCACCAGCTCGAAGGCGCCGCGGCGCTGCTCGCCCACCAGCGTCCACTCGGGGAACATGATCGACTGGAACAGCGACCCGTTGGTCGAGAACCGGCGCTCCTCCCAGCCCTCGATCCGGCACCAGAGCGCGGTGCCGCGCCGCAGCTCGATGTCGGCGACGACGCGATCGTCGGTCAGCTCGACCACCCGCACCGTGCAGGTGAGCCGCTCCCCCAGCCCGGGGTGGGGCCCGTAGTAGGTCAGCGACCTGAACGTGCTCGGGAGGGCCAGCCGGTTCTCCGTCACGGTGTTGTTGACCCAGTACCCGCAGATCTGGCCGGCACCGTCGAGCAGGCTGCCCGGCGCGTCCCGGCACTCGAGCACCCCCCGGATCCCGTCGTCGCCGAACCCCGAGAGCTCCACCACGCTCTGGTAGCCGGGCCCGTGGAACATCCACCGCTCGGCGTACATCTCCTCGGCGGTGTGCGGCGTCGAACGCTCGTTGCGGAGCGGCCGCAGATCGGCCGCCGGAGCCTGCGGATAGGCGTCGGACAGCACGACCGTGCCCCGGGCGTAGCCCTCGAGGACCACCCGGGCCTGCCCGCCCTCGACCGGTGTGGCCCTCAGCGCCACCGTCATCGGCGGCTCGGCCGTGGTCCAGCGCAGGGCCCGCATGGAGTGGACGGCGGTGGCGATCCGTCCCGGATAGAGGCGCTCGCCCTCCTCGCCCACGAGCTCGACGATGTTGGTCATCGGCACCACCGGGAACCGGTCGGCCATCACCGGCCAGTCGTGGCGCTCCCAGAAGAAGGAGTGGTCGACGAGCCACGGCATGGTGGAGAGGGAGACCTCGAGCTCCTTCGACGTCGGCTCCGGGAGGGACCTCGGCTCCGACGGGGGCGGTCCTCCCGCCGGCGGCGTCGGGACGGCGGCGGGGGGTCCGGCGGCCACCGGGGCGGCGGGCGTGTGCCGATCGGCCGGACGGGGGCGATCGTGGCGGGCCGGCGGGCGCGTCGACGGGCCGCCCGGCGCGCCGGCGTGCGGTCGCGTCGGTGGCGGCGGCGATGCCGGCGCCGGTGCCGACACCGACGCGGGTGCCGGTGCAGCCGGGGCGCGGCCACCGTCGGCCAGGAAGGCCTGGCTGGCGGACAGCACGGCCCGGGTGGCCTCGGCCGCCTCGGCCATAACGGCCGCCATCTCGGCGAGCAGCGGATCGTCGTCGTCGAGGCCGAAGGCGGCGGCGTCCACCGCCGGCGCGGTCGGCACGTCGACCACGCCGGCCACGGCGGCCACGCCGGGCAGGGCCAGCTGCACCCGGTCGCCCAACCGGATGAGGGGGGCGCCCAGCCGCAGCGGGGAGCCACCGTTCGACACCGGTGCGGCCGCCGTCGCGGGCGCCGACCCCAGGGCCTCGAAACTCATGCCGTCGCGGCCCTCCACCCACAGGCCGGCCAGCACCCGGAGCAGCTGCTCCATGCCCGGCCGCTTGGCCGAGGCGGCCTCCAGGCAGAGGAACTGCTCCCCCCGGAGGGTGTCGTCGACGAAGCTGGTCAGACTGCCCGTCCCCACCTGCACGAAACCCCGCACGCCCTCCCCGTAGAGGCACTGGACCAGCTCGCGGAACCGCACCCGCTCCACCAGGTGGCGGGCGCCGAGGGCGCGCACCTCGGCGTCACTCGATGGGTACCGGCCGCAGATGGTGGCCGAATACATGGGGATCTGCTGCGGCAGCGAGGGAAGGTCGGCGATGAGCTCCATCATCGGTTCGAGGTAGGGGGCGAACATCGGCGAGTGGAACCCGGAGCGGAACGGGATCTCCTGACAGAGGACGTTGCGCGCCCGCAGGCGCGCCAGCGCCTCGCGTACGGCCGCCTCCTCGCCGCAGATGATCGACTGGTGGGGGCAGTTGTCGTGGGAGACGACGACCTCGGGCAGGTCGGCGATGGCCTCCTCGGCCACCTCCACCCCGCAGGCCAGGGCGGCGAACAGCGTGTCGGGCAGGGCCACCCGGGCCAGGTCGATGCCCTCGATGAAGGCGTCGAAGGCCTCGGGGGACGTCATGCCGGCCTCCACGCCGGCCGTCAGCTCCCCGATGCTGTGGCCGGCGATGGCGTCCGGCCGCACGTCGCACCGGCCCAGCGCCCGGTTGACCATCCGCCCGACGGTCACGATGGCGGCCGCCTGGAACCCGATGATCCCGCCCGACTCGATGTCGGGCGCGGGCTCCCCCAGAAAAGCGGCGACGTCGTCGACCTTGGGCTCGAACGTCGGCTCCACACCGGGGAACAGGAACGCCAGCTTGCCCCCTGACCCCCGGGCGAGCAGCCCATCGGGGGTGAACCAGATGTCGTTGCGGCCGCGCCACGCCGTCCCCTGGTCCACGACCCGGCGGGCGAGGGCCAACCGCTTGGCGTTCGCCGCCACCAGGGCCAGGCGCACCGGACCGTCACCGGGCGGGCCACTGACGAGGTCGTTGCGCTCGAGCAGGGCGGCGTCGTCGGCGTCGCTGCCGAGCTGCGCCAGCACGTCCGCCTTCGTGTCCCCGGCGAACAACAGCACCCGGTCGCGGGGAGCGTGCGGCGACGGCCCGCCCCCGGGGCCGTGCACGACCAGGCGCTCGCCCCGGGCTCCCCTGGCCCTGGACGACCCGGCCGGCGCCGGCACCACGGGCGCCCGCACGGCCGCATCGGGCGCCTCCTCCAGCACCACGTGGGCGTTGGTACCACCGAAGCCGAAGGCGTTGACGGCGGCCCGGCGGGGATGCGCTCCCCGTTCCCACGGCTCGGCCTCGTGCAGGACCCTGAAGCGGGTGTTGGTCACCCCGCGGCTCGGCTCCTCGCAGTGGATGGTCGGCGGCAGCAGCTGGTGGTGGAGGGCGAGCACCGTCTTGATCATCCCGGCGGCGCCGGCGGCCGGCATGGCGTGGCCGATCATCGACTTCACGGAACCGAGGCCCGCCCGGGAGGGTTCGTTGGGGTCGTCGGCGGCCGAGCCCCGGGCCTGGCCGAAGAAGGTGGCCAGGGTCTCGAGCTCGGTGCGGTCGCCCATCGGGGTGGCCGTGCCGTGGGCCTCGACCAGGCCGACCGTGTCGGGATCGAGCCCGGCGTCGGTCCACGCCCGTTCGAGGGCGAGCAGCTGCCCGCTCACCTTCGGCTTCATGAGGCTGGTGTCGCGCCCGTCCGAGGCCACGCCCACGCCGCGGATCACGGCGTACACCCGGTCGCCCCGGACCAGCGCATCCTCCAGCCGCTCGAGGACCATGATGCCGGTGCCCTCGCCGATCAGCAGCCCGTCGGCGCGGCGGTCGAACGGCCGGATGTGCTCGGTCCGGCTCAGCGCGCCGAGCTGGGTGAAGACGCTCCAGAAGGTGACGTCGTGACAGTGGTGCGTGCCGCCGGCGACCATGACGTCGCAGCGCCCGGTCCGCAGTTCGTGCACGGCCTGGTCCACGGCCACCAGCGAGCTCGCGCAGGCGGCGTCGACGGTGTAGGCGGGTCCCTGCAGGTCGAGGCGGTTGGCGATGCGGCTGGCGGCCAGGTTCGGGACGAGGCCGATCATGGCCTCGGGATGCTCGGGGCCGAGCTCACCTCGGAAGGCGGCCCGGACCCGCTCCACCTCGGTTTCCGCCAGGCCGGGGACCACCTCGCGCAGCGTGGCCACCACCTGCTCGGCCACCCGCACCCGCTGGTCGAGACGGACCACGCCGGCGTTGTAGTACCCGCCGCGACCCAGGATCACGCCCACCCGGCGGGGGTCGGCGATCAGGCGATCGGCACCGCCGGCATCGTCGAGGGCGGCCGCCGCCACCCGCAGCGTCAGCAGCTGGTCGGGGTCGGCATGGTCGACCGCCACCGGCATGATGCCGAAGCTGGCCGGGTCGAAGGTGGCGATGTCGTCGACGAACCCGCCCCGCCGGCAGTAGAAGCGCTCGGCACCGGCATGGCCGGGGTCGTAGTACTCGGGATCCCACCGTCCCGAGGGCACCTCGCTGATGGCGTCACGGCCGCTGACGATGTTGGACCAGAACGTCGCCGCATCGGGTGCTGCCGGAAAGAGCGCCGCCATGCCGACGACGGCGATGGCGTCCCCGGTCACCCCGAGGCCTCACCGAACGCGCCGGCCGACACCCGCATGATGACGACCTGGGGCGTGGCGCACCCCCGTCCGGGCCGGTCCGCGGCCAGTTCGGCCAGCAGGCGGGCGGCGGCATCACCGGGATCGAGAAGGCCGACACCCCTTCGCTCGTACTCGCGCTCGAGCTCGGGGGAGACCATGCCGCCCCCGCCCCAGGGGCCCCAGTCCACCGACAGGGGGCGGACCCCGGGATGGTCGGCGAGCACGTGGGCCAGCAGATCGAGGGCATCGTTGGCGGCGGCATAGTCGGTCTGGCCACGGTTGCCGAAGACGCCTGACACGCTGCCCATGAGCACCAGGGTCGCCGGACGGTCCGCGGCCGCGTGCTCGACCAGCCAGGCGGCCGCGGCGGTGGCCCCGCTGACCTTGGTGTCGTAGACGTCGGCGAACGCCTCCGGCGTCTTGTCCCTGACCAACTTGTCGTCGAGGACGCCGGCGCCGTGGACCACGAGGTCGACGCGGCCGAGGTCGCCGTGCACCTCGTCGAGCACCGCGGCCAGGGCCGCCTGGTCGCGCACGTCGGCGGAGCGGTAGCGGACGCTGGCGGCCGTCACGGCCAGGTCGGCGAGCGTCGCCCTGATCTCGCGGTCACCCTTGAGACGGCGGAGGGCGGCCTCGACGTCGCGGGGCTCCCGCACACCGGTGGAGATGATGGCCCGGCGCAACGCGCCGTCATCCTCGGCGCCGGCGAAGGTGGGATCCTCGTCCTCCTCCGGCAGCGCCGAGCGCCCGATGAGCACGAGGTGGCACCGGTTGGCGGCCGCGATGGCGCGGGCCAACGAGGCGGTGACGCCGCGGGCGCCGCCGGTGAGGACGGCCACGCCGTCGGGTCCGAGGGAGGCGAGGGAGGCCGGCTGGAGGTCGCGCCGGTCGGCGTCGGCGTCGTCGAGGGCGGCGGAAAGCGAGTAGCGGCTGCCGGCCGCGTACCCGACCGTCACCGGCGCCTCGGCATCGAGCATCGCCTCGAGCACGGCCGCGGCCAGCACGGACGGCTCCTCCTTGACATCGAGGTCGACGGCCCGGACCAGCGCATCGGGGAATTCGATCGCCAGGCTCCGGCACAGCCCGCCGATACCGGCGCCCGGCGGAAGGGCCACCTCGGCGGGACGCTCGTCCTCGGCCGGGTGCTCGTCCTCGACGGACGGCGCGGACAGCGGCCGCCGTCGCCCGAACGTGCCCCCGGCGGCGGTGGCCGACACCACCCAGCGGGCGCCGGAGAGCGCCGCCTCGCGGAGGACGGGGTAGCTCTGCCTCGCCGACGTGGCCGCGCCCGGCGCCAGCGCAGCCAGGTCGACGACGCCGTCGACGGCCTCATCGTGCCCGAACGTGATCGAGGCACCCGGGGGCACCAGGTAGGAACGGGCGTTGCAATCGTCGAGCAGCGTCGACAGGTGCAGGGCGACGCCGCGGCCATCGTCGACGATGGCGAACACCCGGTCGCGGAGGTCCTCGGCGGCCGGCGCCGCCGGCGGCAGCTCCGTCAGCCGCACCACGAACCGCTGCGACGAGGCCGGAACCCCACCGCGCCGGTCGCGCTGTCGTCCGGGCCGGGGGCGACCACGTCGCCGTCCGGCAACGGTACCGACTCCGACTCTGACTCCGGCCTGGCGGCCACGATCCAGTCGACGATGCCCCGCATCGTCTTCAGCTGGGCCAGCTCCTCGATGACCGAGTCCTCGATCTCGCCCGACTCCGAGCCCGGCAGGCCGACGCGGTCGGCCAGCTCGGAGAGGATCTCGATGCGCTTGATCGAGTCGATGGAGAGGTCGGCCTCGAGGTCCTGGTCAGGATCGAGCATGTCCGGCGGGTAGCCGGTGCGCTCGGCCACCACGTCCAGCACGGCCGCCAGCAGTTCGTCGGCGGTGGGCTGGGGAGCGGTGAGGGTGGCCGTGGCCGCCGGTGCGGCCGCCGGTGCGGCCGCCACGGGGGCGGGAGCCGGTGCGGGTGCGACGTCGACGCCGGCGGGCCTGGCGGCCACGATCCAGTCGACGATGCCCCGCATCGTCTTCAGCTGGGCCAGCTCCTCGATGACCGAGTCCTCGATCTCGCCCGACTCCGAGCCCGGCAGGCCGACGCGGTCGGCCAGCTCGGAGAGGATCTCGATGCGCTTGATCGAGTCGATGGAGAGGTCGGCCTCGAGGTCCTGGTCAGGATCGAGCATGTCCGGCGGGTAGCCGGTGCGCTCGGCCACCACGTCCAGCACGGCCGCCAGCAGTTCGTCGGCGGTGGGCTGGGGAGCGGTGAGGGTGGCCGTGGCCGCCGGTGCGGCCGCGGCCGCACGGGGGCGGGAGCCGGTGCGGGTGCGACGTCGACGCCGGCGGGCCTGGCGGCCACGATCCAGTCGACGATGCCCCGCATCGTCTTCAGCTGGGCCAGCTCCTCGATGACCGAGTCCTCGATCTCGCCCGACTCCGAGCCCGGCAGGCCGACGCGGTCGGCCAGCTCGGAGAGGATCTCGATGCGCTTGATCGAGTCGATGGAGAGGTCGGCCTCGAGGTCCTGGTCAGGATCGAGCATGTCCGGCGGGTAGCCGGTGCGCTCGGCCACCACGTCCAGCACGGCCGCCAGCAGTTCGTCGGCGGTGGGCTGGGGAGCGGTGAGGGTGGCCGTGGCCACCGGTGCGGCCACCGGTGCGGCCGCCACGGGGGCGGGAGCCGGTGCGGGTGCGACGTCGACGCCGGCGGGCCTGGCGGCCACGATCCAGTCGACGATGCCCCGCATCGTCTTCAGCTGGGCCAGCTCCTCGATGACCGAGTCCTCGATCTCGCCCGACTCCGAGCCCGGCAGGCCGACGCGGTCGGCCAGCTCGGAGAGGATCTCGATGCGCTTGATCGAGTCGATGGAGAGGTCGGCCTCGAGGTCCTGGTCAGGATCGAGCATGTCCGGCGGGTAGCCGGTGCGCTCGGCCACCACGTCCAGCACGGCCGCCAGCAGTTCGTCGGCGGTGGGCTGGGGAGCGGTGAGGGTGGCCGTGGCCACCGGTGCGGCCGCCGGTGCGGCCGCCACGGGGGCGGGAGCCGGTGCGGGTGCACGTGCGGGTGCAGGCAGAGGCGCCGGCGACCGCCGGGCCCCGTTGCCGCCGGCGCCGCCGGCACCCCGGGAGCCGTTGGCGGGGACGTCGACGGGTGCGTGGGCACCGTTGCCGTTGGACGCCGGCTCGACCGCGGGCGGCGTCGCCGGCATGGCCGGTGCGGCCGGGACCCCGGCTCCGAGGAAGCCGAGCATCACGTCCCGCTGGACGGCGATCGACTCGCGCATCAGGGAGAGGAACTCGCGGACCGTCTCTCGCCGCTCGTCGTCCGCGACCTCGTGGTGCTCGACCACGATCGGCGCGGCCTCGACCACGACCGGCGCGGACTCGACCACTTCGACCACTTCGACCTTCGTGACCAGCGGTGGCGCTGCGTTCAGCGGCTGGAGGCCGCCCTTCACGATCTTGCCGTCCCTCGTCTTCACCAGGTGGCCGCTGACCGTCCATGCCGGTGCCGCCTTCGGCCCGGTCGCCAGATCGATACGTGAGGCGCGTCCGGCGAACAGTGCGCCGGATCGACGTCGACGCCGTTCACCGACAGCTCGGCCAGTGCCAGCTGCAGGCGGGTCAACCCGTTGTCGCCGGCAGCGTCACAGGCCACGGCCACGTGGGGGCGGTCCCCGAGGATCTTTCGGATCGTCTGGGTCAGCACACGACCGGCCCCGGCCTCCACGAACACCCGGGCGCCGGCCTCGTACATCGCCTCGACCTGCTCCATCCACCGCACCGGCGACGACACCTGGCCGGCCACCAGGCTCTTGACGGCGGCCGGCACCGACGAGAGCCGTTCCGGCGGTGGTGTTCGACCACACCGGAATCTTCGGCGACGACCACTGGGCATCCTCCAGCCATTCGGCCAGGTCCTCGGAGGCCTGCTCCCGGTCATCGGGGATCGAAAGGCACAGGGCGACCGGGAGCCGCTCGACCGGAGCTTGCGGTCGGCCAGGGCGGCCACCGCCCGCTCGACCGAGGCCGTCGGTCCGGAGATCACCGACTGATCGGGGCCGTTGCGGTTGGCCACGACCACGTCGTCGGCGCCGGCGTCGAGCCAGGGCCGCCTCGGTGGTAGCCGGATCGGCGATGACGGCGGCCATGGCGCCGGGATCGTAACCCCGTCGACGACAGGATGGCCTCCGCACGCTTCCGGCTGAGCGCCAGCAGGTCGGCCTGGCTGATGACGCCAGGCGTGGCCGCCACCAGCTCGCCGTAGCTGTGCCCGGCGGCCATCGCCGGGTGCACGCCCAGGCGACCCAGCAGGTCGGCCATGGCCATGCCGGTGATGCCGAGCGTCGGCTGGGCGACCCTGGCGTCGGTGATGGCCGCCTTCTGAGCCGCCTTGGCCTCGGGCGTGAACGCCGAGGGCGGCGGCAGCACGCCGGCCCACTCGGCGCGACAATCGAGGTCGCTCCGCAACGCCGGGAAGGCCACGAACAGGTCGTTCAGCATCCCCGGTCGCTGGCTGCCCTGGCCTGGGAAGCAGAAGGCGACAGAACCGTCGCCGGCACCGGACGCGCCTCGCCGTCCTCGACGGCCACGATGAACACCCCGTCGGCGGACTCACCAGCGGGCGCGGTACGGCCCACGCCAGCTTGGCGTCGAGGGCGGCCCCATCGGCGGCCACCACCGCCACCTGCACCGGGCCCGTACCCTGACCGGCCACGGTGACGGCGAGATGGGCCATGTCGACCTCGGTCCCGGCGTCGGCCGCGGCCGCGAGATAGCCCGCACCTCGTCGATCCGCGCCGTGACCGCCGCCCGGTCCTCGGCCCGGAACAAGAACAGCTCGGTGGGCCACACGGCGACGCCGTGGTCGGGTCCGTCGCCGGCATCACCGTCGGAGGACAGGACGACGTGGAAGTTGGCCCCGCCGAAGCCGAAGCTGGAGACGCCGGCCACCCGCTGCGCGTCCAGCCACGGCCGGGCCTCCTCCTCGAACCTGAACGGCGACGAGACTGCGTCCCAGGCCGAGTTGGGTGACGACGACGTGCAGTGTCGGGGGCGCGACCCCGTGCCAGATGGCCAGGGCCGACTTGATCAACCCGGCGACGCCGGCGGCGCACTTGGTGTGGCCGATTTGGACTTCACGGAACCGAGGGTGACCGTGGCCCGCTCCGCCCCCTGCTCGACGAAGACGTCGGTGAGGGTGGACAGCTCGGTGCGGTCGCCGACGACGGTGCCCGTGCCGTGGGCCTCCACCAAGCCCACCCTTGCGGCGAAAGCCGGCCTGCGGCATAGGCCCGGTAGAGCGCGCGAGCTGGCCCTCCGCCGCGGGGCGCGTGAGGCCCTTGTCGCGGCCGTCGCTGCTAGCGGCGATCCCCTTGATGACGGCGTAGATCCGGTCGCCGTCGCGCTCCGGCATCGGCCAATCGCTTCAGGACGGCGACCCCGATCCCTTCGCCAGCACGATGCCGTCGGCCGAGGCATCGAACGGCCGGCAGCGGCCCTTGGGGCTGGGCATGCGTCTTGCCGAAGGCACGTAGTCGCAAAGGGAGTTGTGGATTTCCGCGCCGCCCCCATGACGATGGCGACGTCGCTGGTTCCATCCATTAACTTGCGGCCCCCGGCATGAGCGCGGCGAGCGAGGACGCACAGGCGGCATCGATCGCCATGTTCGGACCGCCCAGGTCGAACCGGTTGGCCACCCGGCCGGCGACGACGTTCAGCAGGATGCCGGGGAACGAGTCCTCGGTCCATTCCGGGAGGAGCCTTCACCGTCGCCAGTCCTGCGACGAGATGGGCACGTCCGGGATCGAGTCGAGGAGCGGCATGCACGCCCGGAAGCCGCCACCGACAGCGGCATGCCCCCGCCGCCGACGCGAGGATGGCGGCCGTCCGCTCGCGGGGGAACGCACGGTCCGGCGTACCCCGCGTCAGCAATGCCTTGCCGCACGGCTCCGAGCAGCGAGAAGTTGGAGCGGCTCGATGCAAGCGAAGCGACTTCGGGGGGATGCCGAAGGTCGAGCGCGTCGAACGGCACTCATCCATGAACCCGCCCCACTTCGACAGGATCTTGTCGCGGGCTGCGGCGTGCCCGGGTCGTAGTACGGCCGCCGTCCCAGTGCGTGGGCGGGATCCCTCGATGACGGCGTTCACCCTGCCGACGATGTTCGCCCAGAACGGCCGAGTCCGCCGCGCCTCGGGAAGAAGCAGGCCATGCCGATGATGGCCACGTCGCACGGCGGCGGCCGGCCCGGCTCCACTCGCCACCGAGGCCGGCACGTGCCGATCTCCCGGCGCGCGTCCGGCCGCCCCGAGGAGCCCTGCGACCTCGCGTGGAGCTCCGCGCATGGTGGTGATGCTCGAGAGCGAAGGAGTCGCGACGTCTGGCCGATCATGTACATGCCCCGGGGCGCTGCTCCTCCTCGTCGACCTTCACCGTGCCGACGTCGGCCTGTGCACGAGCCCCTTGGACGCCACCCGCAGGCGACCCAGGTTGAGCTGCTCGAGCTCGGGCCACATCTCCTGCGGCGTGCGACCCTCGGCGACCATGCGGTCCTTGGCGGCGGTGAAGGCATGCACGTAGGGACTGTCCACGCACCGGGTGGCGTGTCCCGGCGACGTCTCGAGCAGCACCGTCGTCGAGCACGACACGGCCATGTCCCGGTAGGCGGGGACGATGGCCCCACCGGCGACGGCCTCGTCGGTGAACAGGTAGGCGGTCCCCATCAAGACCCCGACGGCGGCACCGCGTGCCGCCAGCGGAGCGGCCAGGGTGGCCACCACCGACGCCGACCGGGCGTCGTGGACGCCGCCGGCGAAGACGAGCTCGACCCCGTCGAGGGAACCCTTGCCGTCGGTCCCACCGGCACGGGCGAACGTCTCGAGCTCGCAGGCCTGCTGTTCCCAGAGCAGCAGGCTCGTGCGGGGACCGACGTGGCCGCCGCACTCCCGGCCCTCGAAGACGAAGCGCCGGGCCCCGTCCTTCAGGAAGCGGGCGAGCAGCCCGGGGGAGGGCACGTGCAGGAAGGTGTCGATGCCCACGGCCTCGAGCGGCGCCGCCTGGCTCGGTCGACCGCCCGCGATGATCGCCACCGGCGGGCCGACGTCGTGGACGGCCTCGAGCTGCTCCTCCGCGGAGCTCCGGTGGGACGAAGCCGAGGATGCCGACCCCCCATGGCCGGTCGCCCAGTGCGGCCGACGTCTCCTCCAACAGCGCCCTGACCTCGGGCCCCCGCATCAGCGCCAGGGCGAGGAACGGCAGGCCGCCACCCTCGGCCACGGCCACCGCAAAGGCCGTGCGGTCGCTGACCCGGGTCATCGGACCCTGGACCAGGGGGAACTCGATGCCCCTGGCCTCGGCGAACGCCGAGCCGGGCGCGAGGGCCGGCGCCCGCGACGCCAGCTCGACCAGCTCGTCGATCGAGTGCTGGAGGGCGTCGACGATGGCCCCGGCCGTGCGGAACCGCTCGGCCAGCGACGCGGCCAGGGCGCCGTCCTGGCCGACGGGGACGAGCCGCTCGGACAGGTCGAAGCGGACGACGCCGGCACCATCGGTCCCCTCCGCCGGCCCCAGCAGCGAGGCGACCTCGATGGCGGGCACACCGGCGTCGATCGACGCCGCCAGCGTCGCCGGGCGGGAGTAGAAGCGGTAGCCACCGACGGTCCGTGTCTCGCTACCGTCCATGGCCGTCACCGCCGTCACCACCTCCGCGGGCAGCAACGCCCGCGACTCGCGACAGAGCGCCAGCTGGCTGTCCACGGCCACACCGGTGGCACCGGCGGCGATGGCGCCGGCGGCCGTGTGGGCGCCGATACCGCCCCGGACCCACACCGGAAGGTCGGCGTCGCCGAGCGCCTGCTGCAGGAGGATCAGCGCGCCGGTGTCGCCACCCCGGCCGCCCGCCTCGGAACCGGAGACGAGCAGCCCGTCGACGCCCGCGTCCACGGCCGCGGTGATCTCGTCGCGGCTGATGACCTCGGCGATGACGCGGTCGGCCACCTTGTGCCAGCGCTTGACGGTGGCCCGCTGCGAGGCGACGGGCCCGGCCAGGATGGCCGTGTCGATCTGTGTCCCGGTGGCGGCCACCAGGGCGTGGGCGGGCGCGTCGTCGACGGCGGCCACCCGGACGCCGAACTCCCCGCCGAGCCGCGACAGGCAGCGCTCGAGCACGGGCGCGACCCCCTGGGCCGCGTCCAGCTCGATCACCCCAAGTCCGCCCCCCCGGGCTACGGCTACGACAAGATCTGGATTGACCACCCCAAGTGGTTGCAGTCCCCATACCCGGTCGTGGCGTCGAACATGTGGCATTTCTGCCCCCCGTTCACTTCGATGCCGAGCGTCCATTATGTACCGAGGCGTCGATAGCCCGTCAAGGGCCGATTGAGCAGGGAAATTGCCGTGCCACGCTCGGCCGTGGCCGGCAGGGTTCCGCCCCCGGATCCGTTTCGACAAGCCGTCCGATCACTGCCACTCCCAGTGGCAGTACGGCGACTATTGACCAGAACCCATGTCTGATGGTGTAGTGGTGTCACTCTTCTCTTCCCGTGTCAGTGCCATGGTCGGACGCCACGGACCAGGTGTGCTGACGCGGCGGGGTGAGTACGATGATGGTAGGCGAGCGGGCAGTCGTTTTGGCCTCGGGGGCACCGGGCTGGGGAGGCGCGATGACGACAACGAGCGATCCGGTCCACTCCCGGACCCGGATGCGACCAGAGGACCGCAAGACCCTCATCAAGTCCATCGCCCGGGACGTCTTCGCCCAGCGGAGCTACGCCACCAGCGGCCTGGCCGAGATCGCCGAGCGGGGCAAGATCTCGAAGACCCTGCTGTACCACTACTTCCCGGACGGCCGTCCGGGGGTGATGGTGGCGGTCATGGACGACCTCGACCACGAGCTCGACGCCGTCACGTCGGCGGCCCTCGCCGGCCACAACGACATCGCCGGCCGCATCGCCGCCTACGTCGAGGCCATGCTCACCTACTTCTCCCGCGAGCCCGACGCCTTCCATCTTCTCTACAGGGACCCGTGGGGATCGGGCGAGCCCATGGTCATCCGGCGGGCCGGCGGCGCTGGCGGAACCTGTCACGCAGCCTGTCCGCCGTCATCACGCCGGTCGAGACGGCCCGGCCCCAGCTGCTCGCCGTCACCACCGGCGTCATCGGTATGCTGCTGGCGGTCACCGAGCTCATGATCTCCGGGGGGATCTTCCTCCCCGACGCCGTCGACACCGTCACCCGGATGATCATCGGTGGCCTGAGCGGCCTGGCCCGCACCGACCTCCTCACGACCTCCGCGGGCTGACCTCCGCGGCCACGCGGCCGGCACGGGCCGCGGTCGCAGCGTCGTCCACGACGACCCGGGGCACCCTGGGCCCGATGGCGCACAGCACCTCGTAGGAGATGGTGCCCAGGCGGTCCGCCCAGTCGGTGGCCGTGATGCGGTCGCCGCCCTGCCGCCCGATCAGCACCACCTCGTCGCCGACGGTCACCGGCGCGCCGGTACCGGCGGGTCCGCAGTCGACCACGAGCTGGTCCATGGTGACCATGCCCGCCAGCGGACGGCGGACGCCGCCGATGAGCACTTCACCGCCGGTCTCGAACAGCCGCCGGGCCACGCCGTCCGCGTACCCGATCGGCACGGTGGCGACGACCGAGCGTTCGGGCAACGGCCGGTGCCGTCCGTAGGAGGGACGCTCCCCCGCCTCGAGCTCGCGTACCAGCGCCACGCGGGCCTTGAGCGAGAGCGCCGGCCGCAGCTGCTCGCCGTCGGTGGCCGCCGCCACCAGGGCGCCATGGGAGGGCGACGGCAGCTCGCCATAGAGGGCGATACCGCAGCGGACGAGGTCCAGCCGGGAGGCCGGATGGCGCGATCGCGCCCGCCGAGTTGGCGGCGTGGAGCATGCCGGGATCGGTGCCGCCGGCCCGCAGCCCGGCGACCACCGCCGCCAGGCGGTCGAGCTGCCCGGCAGTGTAGGCGGCGTCGGCCCCGGCACCGTCGGCCACGGCCAGATGGGTCCAGGTGCCGGCCAACCGCAGCGCCGGGCTCGCCCCGATGGCGGCGGCCAGCGCCGCCACCTGCCCGGGATCGGCGCCGACCCGGTGCATGCCGGTGTCGACCTTGAGGTGGACGCCGAGGGCGGGGGTGCCGCCGGCGCCGCGACCGGATGAGGTGGCCGCCTCGGCCAACGCGGCCACGCCGACCGGGGTGTAGACGGTCGGGACCAGTCCCGCATCCACCACGTCGCCTGCCGCCTCGACCGGCGGCTCCGACAGGAGGAGGATGGGCGCCCCGATGCCGGCGTCCCGGAGATCGATGCCCTCCTCGACCAGGGCCACGGCCAACCACGACGCACCGCCGTCGAGGGCGGCGCTCGCCGCCACCACCGCGCCGTGGCCGTAGCCGCCGGCCTTGACCACCGCGCACAGGGCGGCGGGCGCGGAGAGCCGCGACAGCAGGGCGGCGTTGTGGCGAACGGCCGAGACGTCGATCTCCGCCCACGTCGGGCGGTGGCCGGCGCTACCCATGGCCGACCCCCTCCCCGGACGCCACGCCCGCACCCGCCACACCCGCACCCGCCACCGGTGGGGGCCCGCAGGCCGGCGGCGGTTCGTCCGAACGACCCGGTGCACCCGGGCCCAGCCGGGACAGCACATCGGCCACCAGGTCCGGGAGGTCGCCGGCGACCAGTCCCTCGGGCCGGCCCATTGACGCCGCCCGGCCGTGGACGTGGGCCGCCAGCCCGGCGGCGGCCGCGGCCGGGACGCCCCTCGCCAGCAGCGCACCGATCACACCGCTCAGGACGTCGCCCGTGCCCGCCGTGGCCAGGCGCGACGATCCGGCCGTGCTCACGAGCACGTCATCGTCGGGGCCGGCCACCGTCGTCGTCGACCCCTTGACGAGGGCGACCCCGCCGGCCAGCCCGGCCAGGGATCGGGCCGCCGCCAACCGGTCGCGGCCGGGTGCGGTGCCCGCGAGCCGCCGGTACTCCCCGTCGTGCGGCGTCAGCACCGTGCCGGCACCCGCCGACAGCCGACAGTCGAGGGCTCCGAGCGCGAACAGACCGTCGGCGTCGATCACGACCGGCACCGGTGATTCCGCCACCAGCCGGCGCACGTCGGCCGCCACCGACTCGTCGCGACCGAGCCCCGGCCCGACGACCACGGCCCGGCACCGCTCGAGCACCGCCAGCGCCTCGGTCGCCCAGCCTTCGGCCGGAAGGGAGACCCCCACGGCCTCGGGCGCCTCGGGCGACCCCGGGGCCGCGCCGGGCACGCCCAGGCGCACCATGCCCGCCCCGGCACGGGACGCCGCCCGGGCGCACAGTCCGGCCGCACCGGTCATGCCGGGCGAGCCCGCCACCACCAGCACGGCCGACGTCCACTTGTTGCCGTCGCGGCGGCGTGCCGGCACCAGGCGCGAGATGTCGGCGTCCTCCACCAGGTGGGCATGGGCGCCCGCGGGTACGAGCCCGATGTCGGCCACGTCCACCCTCCCGGCCAACTCGATGCCGTCGGCCTGGAGGAGCCCCGGCTTGAGCGCCGCGAACGTGACCGTCCGCTCGGCCGGCCACGCCCGACCCGATACCTCCCCGGTGTCCCCGCCGACACCGGACGGGATGTCCACGGCCAGCACGCGGCGTGCCGTCGGGCAGTGTCGGTGCCGTGAACTCACCCCGGAAGCCGGTGCCGTAGGCGGCGTCGACGACCAGGTCCGCCCGACCCAGGCCGGGCGGCGCCCCGGCGGCCTCCACCACCGTCACCCTGGCCCCCCGCCGGGCCAGCAGACCGGCCGCCACCCGGCCGTCGGCCCCGTTGTTGCCGCCACCGGCGAGCACGGTGACCCGCCGCCCGTAGGCCCCGCCCAGCATGTCGAGGGCGGCCATGGCGACCGCCGTCCCGGCCCGCTGCACCAGTACGGCCACGTCACCGCTACGGGCGGCCTCGGCGTCGACGGCCCGCATCTCCTCCACGGTGAGCACCGGGCGCATCTCAGCCCGCCCCGGTGCTGTCATCGGCACCTTCGGCCACGACGGAAGCCATGGCCACCGTGTCGGTGTGGGTGAGCGACAGGTGCCACCGCCACACCCCGGCCGCGCCGGCCACGTCGGCCGCGGCCCCGTGCAACACCAGGCTCGGCGGGCCCAGTCCGTCGCGGACCACCTCGACCTCGTGGAAGCGGACGGCACCGATGCCGACGCCGAGTGCCTTCATGGTGGCCTCCTTGGCGGCGAACCGGGTGGCCAGCCGCTGGGCCGGATCCCGCGAGCCGGACGCGTACTCCCGCTCGATCCCGGTGAAGAGCCGAGCGGCCAGGCCCGGACGGCGGGCGAGGACGGCCCGGAAGCGATCCACATCGACGGCGTCGATCCCGACGCCGACCACCGGGGTCATTCGACGGTGACGACCTTGGCGAGGTTGCGGGGCCGGTCGACGTCGTGACCGTGCAGGCCGGCCAGCTGGTAGGCCAGCAGTTGCAGCGGCACCACGTCGACCACCGGTGAGAACAGCGGCCGCGTGGACGGCACCCACAGAACGCCGTCGGCGTAGGCGGCCGCCTTCTCGTCGCCGTCATTGGCCACCAGTACCACCGAGGCGCCCCTCGAGCGCACCTCGGCCACGTTGGCGAGCGTCTTCTCCCACACCGGTGAGCGGGTGGCGACGGCCACGACCACCGTGCCCGGTTCCACCAGCGCGATGGGGCCGTGCTTCAGCTCGCCCGCGGGGTATCCCTCGGCCCGGAGGTAGGAGATCTCCTTCAGCTTCAGCGCACCCTCGAGCGCCACCGGGTAGCCGACATGGCGGCCGAGGAAGATGAAGGAGGACGAGTCCCGGTACCGGGCGGCCACCTCGGCCACGTCGTCGGCCCGATCGAGCGCGACGGCGACCTTGTCCGGCAGCTCGTGCATGGCCGCCAACAGGTCCCGGGCCTCGGCCGGCGCCAGCGTGCCCCTGACCTGGGCCAGGTAAAGCGCCAGGATCTCGAGGGCGACGATCTGCGAGAGGTGGGTCTTGGTGGCGGCCACGCCGATCTCGGGGCCGGCGTGGGTGTAGAGGACCGCATCCGCCTCGCGGGCCATCGACGAGTCGACCACGTTGGAGATGACGAGCACCCGGGCTTCGAGTCGCCGGGCCTCGCGCAGGGCCTGGAGGGTGTCGATGGTCTCACCGGACTGGCTGACCCCGATGACCAGCGTCCGCCGGTCGAGCACCGGATCGCGGTAGCGGAACTCGCTGGCGACGTCGATCTCCACCGGCAGCCGGGCCCAGCGCTCGATGGCGTACTTCGCCATGAGCCCGGCGTGGTAGCTGCTGCCGCAGGCCACGATGAACACCTTGTCGACGAGGCGGAGGTCCTCGTCCGCGATGCGCATCTCGTCGAGCGCGAGGCGACCGTCGGGATGCACCCGGTCGAGCAGCGTGTCGGCCACGGCCCGGGGCTGCTCGTGCATCTCCTTGCTCATGTAGTCGTCCCAGCCGTCCTTGCGGGCGGCGTCGAGGTCCCAGTCGACGGCGAGCACCGCCGGCGTCACGACCTGCCCGTCGGGTCCGGTGACCACGATCGACCCGGGCCGCAACTCCGCCACCTGGTCGTCGTCGAGGATGAGGAACTCGCGGGTGTGGCCGAGCAGGGCGGGGATGTCCGAGGCCAGCAGGGCCTCGGCACCGTCGAGACCCATCACCAGCGGCGACACCCGACGGGCCGCCACCACCAGGTCGGGCGCGCCCGCCCACACGACGGCGATGGCGAAGGAGCCCCGCACCAGGGTCACGGCGGCGCGGACCGCGCCGGTCAGGCCGCCGGCCGGATCGGCGGCCAGCGCCCGCTCGACCAGGTGGGCCAGCACCTCGGTGTCCGTGCCGGACACCAGCCGGTGGCCCTCGGCCACGAGCTCGGCCGCCAGCTCGTGGTGGTTCTCGATGATGCCGTTGTGAACGAGCGCGATGGCGCCGGTGCAGTCGGCGTGGGGGTGGGCGTTCTCCTCGGACGGCCGGCCGTGCGTGGCCCAACGGGTGTGGCCGATGCCGGCCACGGCACCCGAGGGTGCGTCCTCCCCGGCCCGCTTCACCAGGTCGTCGAGGGATCGCGTCCCGTTGGCGGCCCGTGCCGTCCAGACCGCCCCCAACCCGGCGGCGCCGGACCCGCCGGACCCACCGGGACCGTCCGCGCCGTCGGGACCGTCGGGGGCGGGCGTGACGACGGCGATCCCGGCCGAGTCGTAGCCACGGTATTCGAGGCGCGACAGGCCCTCGAGCAGGACCTCCACGGTGTGGTCGCCCCCGGTCGAGGCGATGATCCCGCACATGGGACTTGAGGTTACTTGCGTCCGGGCCGGGCGCGGCCCCGGACCTCAGCCGGCGGTCGCCGCCAGCTCGTCGCGGACGAGGGCGCTCAGGCGGTCCGCGATCTCGTCGGCCACGCCGTCGCCCTCGGCCTCCACCATGACCCGCACCACCGGTTCGGTACCGCTCGGCCGCAGGAGGACCCGTCCCGTGCCTCCCAGGCGGGCCTCCTCCTCTGACACCGCCGTCCACACGGCGGTGGCGCCGTCGAGGAGTCGGCAGTCGGGCACGCGCACGTTGACGAGGACCTGGGGTACCCGCACGACGAGGCCTTCGTGGAGTTCGGCCAGGGACCGCCCGGCCCTGGCGACCAGGTCGGCGAGGATGATGCCGGTCAGCGTACCGTCGCCGGTGGTGGCCAGCTCGCGGAAGATGATGTGGCCGGACTGCTCGCCACCGAGGGCAAGGCCGTCGGCGTCGAGGGCGGCGAGCACGTACCGGTCGCCCACGGCCGTCTCCTTCACCACGATGCCCCGCTCGTCCATTGCGTTGCGGAATCCCAGGTTCGTCATCACCGTGACGACCACCGTGTTGCCGGCCAGCTTCCCCCTCGACGCCAGGTCCAGCGCGAACAGCGCGATGAGCTCGTCGCCCCCCACCAGCGCGCCGGTGTGGTCGACGGCGATGAGGCGGTCGGCGTCGCCGTCGAGGGCCAGGCCGAGGTCGGCCCCGTGCTCGACCACCGCACTGGCGAGGAGCTCGGGCGACGTGGAGCCGCAGCCGTCGTTGATGTTGGCCCCGTCGGGCTCGCACCCGATGGCGGTCACGTCGGCGCCGAGGCGGCTGAATGCGGCCGGGGCCGTCTGGAAGGCGGCCCCGTTGGCACAGTCGACGACGATGCGCAGGCCCTCGAGCGCGTCCGGCCCTCGACGTCGCCACCAGGTGGTCGAGGTAGGCCCCGACGGCATCCGGCTCGGACAGCACCCGACCCACACCGTGTCCTTCGGGGCTGCGGATGTCACGTCCGGCCGGGCCGAGGATCCGCTCGACCTCGGCCTCGACGGCGAGCTCGGTCGCCTCCGAGAGCTTGGCGCCGCCGGTGGCGAACAGTTTGATGCCGTTGTCGGCGAACGGGTTGTGCGAGGCGGAGACCACCGCGGCCGGGATGTCGCGTCGGGCCGACAGCCAGGCCACCGCCGGCGTCGGCAGCACCCCCAGGTCGAAGACGTCGGCGCCCTCGGAGGCGATGCCGGCCGACAGGGCCGCCTGCAGGAGGCTGCCGGAGCGCCGGGTGTCCCGCCCCACCACGAAGGCGGCCGCTGGCAGCACCGTGGCCGCGGCCCGCCCGAGGGCGAGGACCAGTTCGGGGGTGAGCTCGGCGTTTGCGACCCCCCGGACGCCGTCGGTGCCGAACTTGGGCAACGACATCGTTACCGCTTCGAGTACTGGGGTGCCTTGCGGGCCTTCTTCAGTCCGTACTTCTTGCTTTCCTTCTCACGGGAGTCCCGCGTGAGGAACCCGGCCTTCTTGAGGGAGGCCCTCAGAGTGGGGTCCATCTCGATCAGGCCACGGGCAATGCCCATGCGGAACGCGCCCGCCTGGCCCGACACGCCGCCACCGTCGATGGTCACGTCGATGTCCCAGGACTGGGCGGTGTCCGTGGCCCGCAGGGGCTCGGTCACGATCATCCGGTGGGTCGCCGAGGTGAAGTACTCCTCGAAGGCGTGGGAGTTGACGGTGATCTTCCCCTGCCCCGGCCGGAAGCGGACGCGGGCCACGGCGCGCTTGCGGCGTCCTGTCGTCTGGCAAAGCGGTGCGGCGATGGCCACTGTGTGCTCCTACTCGTGTGCGATCTGGTGGACGGCGACCGGGGCTCAGTCGCCCCGGGCCGTGGCGACCCGACGGGCACCCTCGATCTCGAGGGGGACGGGCCGCTGGGCCTCGTGGGGATGGTCGGGACCGGCGTAGACGTTCAACTTGGTGAGCTGCTGGCGACCCAGCCGGTTCTTCGGGAGCATCCCCCGTACGGCCGCCACCACGACGTCCGCCGGCCGCTGCTCGAGCAGGTCGGCGTAGGTCGTCTCCTTCAGCCCGCCCGGATACCCGCTGTGGCGGTACGAGCGCTTGTTGACGGCCTTTCCCGCCGTCAGCACCACCTTGGACGCGTTGACCACGATGACGTGGTCGCCGGTGTCGACGTGCGGGGCGAACGTCGGCTTGTGCTTGCCGCGCAAGACCGATGCCACCTGGGTGGCCAGGCGACCGAGCACCAGCCCGTCGGCGTCGACGACGTGCCAGGCACGGGTGATATCGGACTGCTTCGGGCTGTAGGTGGGCACGGATGATCCTCGGTTGCGACAACGGGTGCGGAGACGGACCCGCCCGGGCCCACTCCTCGTTCGGCGGCGGCCAGCACGTCGGCCCGGATCCGAAGGTCCGGCACGTCGCAGGTGCCACCGGCGGCCCACCACTGTAGGGTGCGGGGCCTCCCGGGGCAACCCGGGGCCAGGTCAGGCCGCCCGTCAGCCGTAGCGGACGGCCACCAGGCAGAGCCCGTGGGGCGGCGCCGGCTGGGCGGCCTGGGCCCGGTCGGTGGATCTGAGGATCCACACCAGGTCGGCGGCACGTTTCCGGCCCCGTCCGACGTCCACGAGCGTTCCGACCAGCGACCGGACCATCTGGTGGCAGAACGCATTGGCCTCGATCTCGAAGCTGAGCAGCCTGCCGGTGGCCGGCAGCAGGCCGGTCCCGTGAGCCCCGTGAGCCCCGTCGCCCCCCGTGCCGGCCACGTCCCACCGGGCGTCGGTGACCCGCCGGGGGATGGGTTCGTCGGCACCGGACCCGGGTGGGCGCCGGCAGAAGGCGCGGAAGTCGTGCTCCCCGAGCAGGGCGTCGGCGCCGGCGGACATCGCCCGCAGGTCGAGGGGACCGGTCACGTGCCAGGCCACGCCGGCCAGCAGGGGGTCGGCCTCGGGCGCCTCCAACACCAGGTATCGGTAACGTCGGCCGGTGGCCGACCGCCGGGCGTCGAAGCCCTCCGGCGCCGCCCCCGCCTCCCGGACGACGATGGACGGGGCCAGCTGACGGTTGCACGACCGCACCACAGCGGCCGGATCGAGGCCGGCGGCCACCTCGGCCGGCAATTCGAAGTGGACCCACTGGTCCTGGGCATGGACCCCGGCGTCGGTCCGGCCCGCGCACGTGAGCTGCACCTCGGCGCGGGCGGCCCGGCCCAGTGCGGCGGCCACGCAGCCACCCACCGTCGGCTGCCCGGGCTGGTCGGCGAAGCCTCTGTAACGGCCGTGCCGTCGTAGGCCAGACGGAGCCGCCACCGGACGGTCGGTCCGGATGCGGCACCGCCGCCCTCCGAGGCCGACCCCGCGGTCACACCAGTTCGATGCGGGCCATCGGGGCGGTGTCGCCCTGGCGGGTGCCGAGCTTGAGGATCCGGGTGTAGCCCCCGGGCCGGTCCGAATACCGCGGGCCGATCTCCTCGAACAGCTTGTGGGCCATGTCCTTGTCACGGATGAAGGCGACGACGTGGCGCTGGCGGTACACGCCGCCCTTCGCGGCGGCCGTGATGACCTTCTCGGCCACGGGACGGAGGGCCTTGGCCTTGGCCTCCGTGGTGACCAGTGACTCGGCCGCGATGAGCGACGCCACCAGGTTCCCCATCATCGCCTTCTGGTGGGCGGCGCTGCCGCCGAAGCGGCGGCCCTTCTTCGGGGTCCCGAGCATGGCGTCAGTCCTTCACCCGCAGCGACAGGCCACGCTCGTCGAGCTTCTGGATGACCTCGTCCAGCGACTTCTGGCCGAAGTTGGTGATGTTGAGCAGGTCGTCGAGCGTCTTGTCGACGAGCTCGCCGATGGTGTTGATCTGGGCCCGCTTCAGGCAGTTGCGGGGGCGCTCGGAGAGGTCGAGGTCCTCGATGCGGCAGGTCGAGGTCGGGCGAGCCCGGTGCCGACGGTGCCCGACCTCGCCCAGCTCGAGGCCCTGGGCTGCCTCCTCCAGGTCGGCGACCAGGCCGACCAGGGTGCGCAGCGTGTCGCCGGCCGAGGCCAGCGCCTCGCGGGGCGAGAGCGAGCCGTCCGTCTCGATGTCGAGGACGAGGCGGTCGAAGTCGGTCGACTGCTCGACGCGCACCGGCTCGACCGTGAAGGCCACCCGCCGGACGGGCGAGAAGATGGCGTCGACCGGGATGACGCCGATGGCCGATGGTCCGCTTGTTCTTCTCGGCCGAGACGTAGCCCCGGCCCCGCTCGATGGTGACGTCGAGCGCCAGGCGGCCCTTCGGCGTTCAGCGAGGCGATGTGCTGGCCCGGGTTGAGGACCTCGACATCGGCGGTCACCTGGAGATCGCCGGCCAGCACCTCACCGGGCCCGCGCTTGTCGAGGCGCACGGTCACCGGCTCGTCGCTGTAGACCGAGCACGAGGTCCTTCAGGTTCAAGATGATGTCGGTGACGTCCTCCTTCATCCCCGGCAGGGTCGTGAACTCGTGGAGGGCCTCGTCGAAGCGCACCTGGGTCACGGCGGCGCCCGGGATGGACGACAGCAGGGTGCGACGCAGCGAGTTGCCGAGCGTGTGGCCGAAGCCGGGGTCGAGCGGGCCGATGGCGAACCGCTGGCGGTTCCCCTCCTCCTCGCCGATGGCTTCGACGGTAGGTCGCTGGATGATGAGCATTCGGATCGTGGCTCCTCGGCGTTCTGCGCTGTGTGTCGCGGTTCTGGTGCTGGGTGGCGGATGCTTGTGCGCCCAGGTGTGAATGCCGGGGCGCCGGTGCGACCGGCCGCCGGCCCGTGGCGGTTACTTCGAGTACAGCTCGACGATGAGCTGCTCCTGCACCGGCTCGTCGATGTGCTCGCGCAGGGGCAGCGAGAGCACCGTGACCGGGAAGCGGTCGCCCTCGCCGCCTCGAGCCAGGCCGGAAGCTGCCGGTCGAGCGTGTCCATGTTGCGGCGGACGACGAAGATCTCCCGCGGCTTCGCCTTCAGGACCACGACGTCTCCCTGGCGCACCCGGTAGCTCGGGATGGTGACGCGCTTGCCGTTGACCCAGGACGTGGCCGTGGCGGACCAGCTGGCGGGCCTGGGCTCGGCTCGCACCCCACCCGGCGCGGAACGCCACGTTGTCGAGCCGCAGCTCGAGCATGCGCAGCAGGTTCTCGCCGGTGATGCCCGGGCGCTCGGTTCGCCTCCTCGTAGAGGTTCCGGAACTGCTTCTCGAGGACGCCGTAGATGCGGCGGGCCTTCTGCTTCTCGCGGAGCTGCGCCAGGTACTCGGATCCCTGCCGCATGCGGTCGCGGCCGTGCTCACCGGGCGGGTAGGCGCGGCTGTGCCGATCGGTGACCGCCTCGGAGACGGGGCACTTCATCGAGTAGCAACGCTCGCCCTTCAAGAAGAGCTTGGTCCGCTCGCGCCGGCACAGTCGGCAGACGGGTCCGGTGTATCGAGCCATGCGGTGGTGTCTCCTTCGGTCCCTGCCCGGCCTCAGACCCGGCGCCGCTTCTTCGGGCGGCAGCCGTTGTGAGGGATGGGGGTGACGTCCTTGATGCCGGCGACCTCGATGCCGGCGGCGGCAAGCGAGCGGATCGCCGTCTCGCGGCCCGAGCCCGGGCCCCGCACGAGGACGTCGACCTTCCGGACGCCGTGCTCCATGGCCCGCTTGGCGCACGCCTCGGCGGCCATCTGGGCGGCGAACGGCGTCGACTTGCGCGAGCCCTTGAAGCCGACGTTGCCGGCCGACGCCCACGCGAGCACGTTGCCCTCGGGGTCGGCGATCGACACGATGGTGTTGTTGAACGAGCTCTTGATGTGGGCCACCCCGTAGGTGACGTTCTTCCGCTCGCGGCGGCGGGGCCGACGGGCCGCCGCCGGCGGACTTGGTACGGCTTCGGCCATTACTTGCGGACCTTCTTCTTTCCGGCGACGGTCTTCTTCGGTCCCTTGCGGGTACGGGCGTTGGTGTGGGTGCGCTGCCCGTGCACGGGCAGCCCCTTGCGGTGGCGGATTCCCTGGTAGCAGCCGATCTCCATCTTCCGCTTGATGTCCTGGGAGACGTCCCGGCGCAGATCGCCTTCGACCTGTAGTTGGCATCGATGAACGTGCGCAGCCGGGCGACCTCCTCGTCGGTGAGGTCGCGGACCCGGGTGTCCGGGCTCGTCTCGGTGGCCGCGCAGATCTGCTGCGCGGTCGTCCGGCCGATGCCGAAGATGTAGGTCAGGGAGATCTCCAGCCGCTTCTCGCGGGGGATGTCCACGCCGGAAATACGCGCCACGCTCGTCCTTCCTCCTCCTAGCCCTGCCGCTGCTTGTGGCGGGGGTTCTCGCAGATCACCACGACCCGCCGGTGGCGGCGGATCACCTTGCACTTTTCGCACATCGGCTTCACGCTCGGTCGAACCTTCATTCCGTCCTCATTCCGACCTCACGCCCGCCGTGCGCGGGCGGACCGCTACTTGTAGCGGTAGGTGATCCGTCCCCGGGATCAGGTCGTAGGGGGTGATCTCCACCTGCACCCGATCGCCCGGCAGGATGCGGATCCGGTGCATCCGCATCTTTCCCGAGCTGTGGGCCAACACCTTGTGCCCGTTCTCCAGCTCCACCCGGAACATCGCGTTGGGCAACGGCTCGACGACCGTTCCCTCGAGCACGATGGCGTCTTCCTTGGGCTTGGGCAGTGGTTCTCCTCGAGTGCTCTGACTGTGCCGCTCGTGCACCGGCAGGGCGGTAGTCGACCGAGCACCGCGTCGGCTGTCCGCACGCCCGGAGGCGCGGCGTGTCGTGGACACACCACCTGAGCGGGATCGGCACGCCATGACACACCGGTGGCGGGCCGAATGAACAGTGTATCCTCCGCACCGAAATGCCAGTCCGACCAGGATCGACGGCAGTGCCGGCCCGTCCCCGGCGGCTGCGACCGCCCGGACCGCAGCCGTCCCCGGTGCCCCCCCGGAGTGCTGCTGACCACCTCAGCGGCGATCTGGTACCACCGGAGTGGCCGGAGTTGACCGTCGCCGGCGGCCGCTCAGAGTACGGTGAAGACCTCGGGACCATCCTCGGTGACCGCGATGGTGTGCTCGAAATGGGCCGACAGGCTGCCCGTCGGCCGTCACCACGCTCCACCCGTCGTCGAGCGTCACCGTGCTCCGGCTCGCCCTCGTTCACCATGGGCTCGACCGCGAACACCATGCCCGGCTTGCAGCACCGGGCCCGGGCGGCCCGGCCAGTAGTTGGGCACCTGGGGCTCCTCGTGCATGGCCGTGCCGATGGCGTGGCCGACGTACTCGCGGACGACGGAGAACCCGGCCGCCTCGGCCACCGCCTGGACCGCCCGGCCGACCTCGTGGAGGCGGTTGCCCGGCGTCAGCTGCTCGATGCCGGCCAGCAGGCTCCGCTCGGTGACCTCGATCAGCCGGATGGCCTCGGCGACGATCGCGCCGACGCCCGGCGGTGTAGGCGGCGTCGCCGTGGTACCCCTCGATGATGGCGCCGCAGTCGATCGAGATGATGTCGCCGTCCTCGAGGACACGTAGCTCGCAGGGGATGCCGTGGACGATCATCGAGTTGGGCGAGGTGCAGACCACCGCCGGGAACCCGTGGTAGCCGAGGAAGTTGGAGGTGGCGCCCCGGCGCTCGATGACCTCGCGGGCCGCCCGGTCGATGTCGACGGTCGTCACCCCCGGGCGCAGGACGGCCCGGGTGGCCTCGTGCATCTCGGCCACCACCCGGCCGGCCCTGCGCATCTTGGCCAGCTCGTCGGCGTTGCGCCTCACCGGGGACCCGCTCCCGCCCTTGCCGGTCGCGGTGGTCCTCGACCGCCCTGACCATCCGCCGGGTCACGGCGTCGGGCGCACCCGTGCCGTGGACCTCTCCAGCTGGCCCGCGCTTCGCGTACCACTCGATCAGCGGCGCCGTCTGGTGCTCGTAGAGCTCGAGGCGGCGGGTGATGGCCGCCTCGGTGTCGTCGTCGCGCTGGACGACCTCACCGCCGCAGACGTCGCAGGTCCAGTTGATCATCGGCGGCTGCGGACAGTCGAGTAGTTGGCGCCGCAGTCCACGCAGACCCGCCGGGCCGCCAGCCGGCGGAGCACCTGGCGGGTGGGCATCTCGATGTCGACGGCGCAGGTCGATGTCGGTCGGATCGAGGATGTCGGCCAGGCACCTCGGCCTGGTTGACCGTCCGGGGGCAGCCGTCGAGCACGAAGCCCCTGGCCCGGACGTCGCTTCTCGTTCGAGCCGCTCCGCCACCATCTCCATGATCAGGTCGTCGCCGAGGAGCTCGCCCTGGTCCATGATGTCGCGCGCCTTCTGCCCGAGGGGCGACCCCTGCCTGACGGCGGCACGGAGCATGTCACCCGTGGCGATGTGCGGCACCACGTAGTGATGGGAGAGGCGGACGCACTGCGTCCCCTTCCCGGCCCCCTGCTTGCCGAGGACGACGAGCCTCGCTCCCGGTACCACCTACTTGAGGAACCCCTCGTAGTTGCGCATCATCAGCTGGCTGTCGATCTGCTTCATCGTCTCGAGGGCCACACCCACGGCGATGAGCAGGGTCGTGCCGTAGAAGGGGTAGCTGTTGATGTTCCACAGATGCATCAGGATCGACGGCGTGACGGCCACCATGCCGAGGAAGAGGCCACCCGGCCAGGTGATCCGGTTGAGGATGTGCGCCAGGTAGCGCTCGGTGGGCTGTCCCGGCCGGATGCCCGGGATGTATCCGCCCTGCTTGCGGATGGTGTCCGCCTGCTGGTGCGGGTCGAAGGCCACGTAGACGTAGAAGAAGGTGAACAGCAGGATGAGGATGAAGTACGTGATGATGTAGAAGACGCTGGTCGGCGTGATGTTGGCGTTGACGAAATTGCGGAACCAGGCCCGGGCACGACGTTGGACAGCAGCACCGGGATGTAGAGCACGGAGCTGGCGAAGATGATCGGGATGACGCCCGCCTGGTTGACCTTGAGCGGGATGTAGGTGTTCGAGCCGCCGTACATCTTGCGCCCCACCACCCGTTTGGCGAACGTGACCGGGATGCGGCGCTGGCCCTGGTCGATGAAGACGATGGCCACCAGCAGTGCCAGCGACACCAGGAGGATCACGGTGAACTTCCACCGGCCGCCGACCTGAAGGACCGTGTTCAGCCCGGTGGGGATGCCGGCCACCACGTTGGCGAAGATGAGGATCGACATGCCCTGGCCGATGCCCCGCTGGGTGATCAGCTCGCCCAGCCACATGACGAAGGCGGTGCCGGCCGTCAGGGTCAGCACGATGAGCAGGCCGCGCATGATGGAGTAGTTGAGGATCAGGTCGATGTTCTGGTTCGACCCGAACAGCCCGCCGCCGCCGGTGTGGAACAGGTAGACGAGGCCGGTCGACTGGGCGATGGCGAGGCCCACGGTCAGGTACCGGGTGGTCTGGGTCAGCTTCTTCTGGCCGATGGCGCCCTGGTCACGCCACTGTTCGAGCTTGGGGATCACCGTCGTCAGCAGCTGGATGATGATCGCTCGAGGTGATGTAGGGCATGATGCCCAGCCCGAAGATGGCCATGCGGGTCAGCGCCCCGCCGGAGAACAGGTTGAGGAAGCCGAGCACGCCCGACCCCTTGGCCGCCTGCGACAGCTGCTCGACCTTCGAGAAGTCGATGTAGGGCGCGGGGACGTTGGCGCCGAACTGGTAGATGGCGATGCACGTCAGGGTGAACAGGACCTTGTTCCGGAGGTCCGGGATCCTGAAGATGTTGGCCAGGCTGCTCAGCATGGTCGTGGGGTCAGTGACGCGGGCGGCCGCGACTACCGGTTGGTGAGGGCGTTGCCCCGGGCCGGCGGGCGGCCATTGCCGAACGGAAGGGGCACGATGTTGACCGTACCCCCGGCGGCGGTGATGGCGCGCTCGGCCGACGCCGAGAAGGCGTGGGCGTGCACGGTGAGCGCCGCCGTCAGCTCGCCGCCCCCGAGCACCTTGACCAGGGAGTTCTTGCGGACGAGGCCGGCGGCCACCATGGTGGACACCTCCACCGTGCCGTCCGCCAGCACGTCCCCGGCGGCCAGCGCCTCGATGGCCGAGAGGTTCACGGGCGTGTACTCGACGCGAAACGGGTTCTTGAACCCGCGCAGCTTCGGGATCCGCTGCATGAGGGGCAGCTGGCCGCCCTCGAAGCCCACCGGGATGGTGTCCCGGGCACCCTGGCCCTTCGTGCCGCGGCCGGCCGTTTTGCCACCCTTGCCGGCGATGCCTCGGCCGACGCGGCGCCGGGGCCGCTTGGAGCCGGCCGGTGGCCTGAGCTCGTGGACCTTCATGCTGGACCTCCGTCGTCGGTCACCGGGGTGGTCTCGGACACCTCGATGAGGTGCGGGACCCGTGCGAGCATGCCACGGATCTCGGGCCGATCGGGCAGCACGTTCGAGCGGCCGATGCCACGAAGTCCGAGCGCACGCAGGGTGCCCCGGTGCTTCGGCTTCGTGCCGATGGCCGATCGTACCTGGGTGACCCGCATCCACCCCGTCGTCGTGACCGGCTGGGATGCGGTGATGCCGGCCATCGTCAGATCACTTCCTTGAACAGGTCGGCCTCGCGCCGGCGCTCACGGTAGGCGCGCAGCACGCCCCCGGGGACGACGTCCTCGGCGGGCAGGCCCCGAAGGGCGGCGATCTCGTCGGGGCGCTTGAGGCCCTTGAGCCCGGCGATAGTGGCATGGGCGACGTTGATGCCGTTCGACGAACCGAGCGACTTGGCCAGGATGTCGCGGATGCCCGCCATCTCGAGGATGGCCCGGGCCGCGCCCCCGGCGATGACGCCGGTACCGGGGGCGGCCGGCTTCAGCAGCACCCGCCCGGCACCGCTCTCCCCCAGGATGGGGTGGGTGATGGTGGTACCGGCCAGCGGCACCTCGAAGACGTTCTTGCGCGCCTCCTCGATGCCTTTCTGCACGGCCAGCCCGGCCTCCTTGGCCTTGCCGTAGCCGAGGCCGACGCGGCCGTTGCCGTCGCCTACCACCATCAGGGCCGCGAACGAGAACCGCCGCCCGCCCTTGACCACCTTCGACACCCGGTTGACCCGGATGGTGCGCTCCTCGTACTGCAGATCGGCCATGTCCCTAGAGCTCCAGTCCAGCGGCGCGGGCGGCGTCGGCGAGCGCCGCCACCCTGCCGTGATAGGCGAATCCGCCGCGGTCGAAGACCACGGTGGTCACACCGGCGGCGGTGGCCCGCTCGGCCACCCGGGTGCCGACGGCACGGGCGGCGTCCACGTTGCCGGTCGGCTTGTCCCGCAGGTCGCCCTCGACCGTGGACGC
Organism: uncultured Actinomycetota bacterium; assembly: GCA_963838005.1. GTDB lineage: Bacteria > Actinomycetota > Acidimicrobiia > Acidimicrobiales > RAAP-2 > CAWIPW01. The sequence continues at coordinate 4,937 of CAWIPW010000004.1, read as the reverse complement.
GGCGGCCAGCGTCCGCCCCGTCGAGTCGTCGATGACCTGGGCCGTGATGTGCTTGTTCGAACGGAAGACGGCCAGGCGCGGCCGCTCGGCCGTCCCGGCGATGCGCCGGCGGACCCGCGAGTGCCGGCGTCGCCGCAGCACCACCTTGTGATCGGTTGCCTTGCCCATTACTTCGCTGCCTTCCCGGCCTTGCGGACCACCCGCTCACCGGCGTAGCGGACGCCCTTGCCCTTGTAGGGCTCGGGCTTGCGGATCTTGCGGATGTCGGCGGCCACCTGGCCGACCTTCTCCTTGTCGATGCCCTTGACGACGATACGGGTCGGGCTCGGTACCTCGAAGGTCACGCCCTCGGGGGCGGCGACGTTCACGGGGTGGGAGAACCCGAGTGCGAGCTCGAGCGCCGAGGGACCCTTGGCGATGGCCCGGTAGCCCACGCCGACGATCTCCAGCTCCTTGGTGAACCCCTCGGTCACGCCGATGACCATGTTGGCCACCAGGGTGCGGCTCAGACCCGTGCAGGGCACGGTTCTGGCGCTGGTCGTCGATCCGTTCGACCACCAGTACCTCGCCGTCCTGGCGGATGGTGATGGCACCGGGGACCGAGCGGGCCAGCTCGCCCTGGGGTCCCTTCACGGTCACCGTGTTGGCGTCGTCCACCGCCACCGACACCCCGGAGGGGACGGGGATGGGGGACTTTCCGATGCGGGACATCAGCGCCCACCTCCCCCGGCGGCCCGGAGGTGCGCTCCGTCACCACACATAGCAGAGCACCTCCCCGCCCATGTGGCGCTTGCGCGCCTCGCGGTCGGTCATGAGCCCCTTGGAGGTCGACACGACGGCCACCCCCATCCCGCCGAGCACGCGGGGGATGGACTCGGCGCGGGCGTAGATCCGCAGGCCAGGCTTGGAGACCCGCTTGATCCCCGAGATCGTCCGGCTCCGGTCGGGGGCGTACTTCATGGTGATCTCGAGGAACTTGCCGGGCTTGCCCGGGCGCTCGGACACCTCGTAGCCGCTGATGTAGCCCTCGCTCTGCAGGATGGCCGCCAGCGACTCCTTCAACTTGGAGCCCGGCATCGTCACCGTGTCGAAATGGGCCGTGTTGGCGTTGCGGATCCGGGTGAGCATGTCGGCGATGGGATCGGTCATGGTCATCGTGTCGTACCTCCCCTCACCAGCTGGCCTTGGTCACGCCCGGGATCTCCCCGGCATGGACCATGACGCGGAGGCAGATCCGGCACAGGCCGAACTTGCGGTACACGGCCTTCGGCCGTCCGCACCTGCGGCACCGGGTGTAGCCGCGCACCTTGAACTTCGGTGTGCGCTGCTGCTTCTGAATGAGAGCCTTCTTCGCCATGGGGTTAGGTGGTCTCCTGTCGGAACGGGAACCCGAACGCTGCGAGCAGGGCACGGCCCTCGTCGTTCGTCCGGGCGGTCGTGACGATGGTGATGTCCATGCCACGGGTCGTGTCGATACGGTCGTAATCGATCTCGGGGAAGATCAGCTGTTCGGTCACCCCGAAGGTGTAGTTGCCCTTGCCGTCGAACGACCGGGGGGAGAGCCCCCGGAAGTCCCGGATGCGGGGGATCGCCATGGCCACCAGGCGGTCGAAGAACTCCCAGGCCCGGTCGCCCCGGAGCGTGACCTTGGCCCCGATGGCCTGGCCCTCGCGGAGCTTGAACCCGGCGATGGACTGCGTGGCCCGGGTGACCACCGGCTTCTGCCCGGTGATCACCTCGAGGTCGCGGACGGCCCCCTCGATCAGCGATTGCTGCTGCGTGGCCCGGCCGACGCCCATGTTGATGACGATCTTGTCGAGGCGCGGCACCTCCATGATGTTGGAGAGGCCGAGCGACTCCTTCAGGGCGACGCGGACCTCGGCGTCGTAGCGCTCCTTCAGCCGGGGCCGCGTCGTGGCCGTGGCGGTGGCGGTGGCGGTGGCCATCACAGGTCCGCCCCGCACTTGCGGCAGATGCGCAGCTTGCGACCCTGCTCGTCGATCCGCATGCCGATCCGGGTGGGCCCGCACGATCCGCACACGATCTGCACCGAGGACACCGAGACCGGCATGAACTTGTCGATGACGCCGCCCTGCATGGTGGCGCGGGTGGGCTTGGCGTGGCGCTTGGCCACATGCACGCCCTCGACGATGACCCTGCCGGTCTCGGGGATGGCCCGGATGACCTCCGACTGCTTCCCCTTGTCCTTGCCGCTCATGACCTGGACCTTGTCGCCCTTGCGAATGCGCATCACAACACCTCCGGGGCCAGCGAGACGATCCGCATGAAGCGCTTGTCCCGCAGCTCGCGGCCCACCGGGCCGAAGATGCGGGTGCCGCGCGGCTGCTGCTGGTCGTTGATCAGGACGGCCGCGTTCTCGTCGAAGCGGATGTAGCTGCCGTCCGGGCGACGCTTCTCCTTCTTCGTGCGGACCACGACACACTTGACGACATCGCCGCGCTTGACGGCCGCGCCCGGCAGCGCATCCTTCACGGTCGCCACGAAGACGTCCCCGATCGAGGCGTAGCGCCGCCGCGAGCCGCCGAGCACCTTGATGCACAGCACCTCCTTGGCGCCCGAGTTGTCCGCCACCCGGAGGCGGGATTCCTGCTGGATCATCGGGCCCGCTCCAGAATCTCCGCCAGGCGCCACCGCTTGAGCTTGGACATGGGCCGCGTCTCGACGACGCGGACCCGGTCGCCGACCGAGGCGCTGTTGTCGGCGTCGTGGACGTAGAGCCGCTTGGTGCGCTGCACCGTCTTGCGGTAGCGCGGATGGCGCACCCGCTCGACGACGGACACGATCACGGTCGCCTCCATGGCGTCGGACACCACCATGCCCTCACGGACCTTGCGCCGGTTCGCCCGCTGGTCGTCGGTCGTCGGTTCCGCAGCCATCAGCTCTTCTCCTCGGTGTCGTCCCCGGCGTCATCGGCGTCCCCGGTGCCGGCGTCTCGTCGTCCTCGTCGTCCTCGTCGTCCTCGTCGTCCATCTCGGCCTCGAGCACCTCGGCCTCGATGTCGTCCTCCTCGAGGAGCTCGTCCTCGATCTCGGCGTCGTCGGCGTCATCGTCGTCGAAGTCGTCGTCCTCGTCGTCCTCGCCGTCGTCCTCGAGCCTCGACGTCCTCGACGTCGTCGGTGCCCCCATCAGCGACCGTCCGGCGGGCCTCGGCGGCCGCCCGGCGGGCCTCGGCCCTCTCCTCCGACGTCGTCCGGGTCCGCCCCGCCGCCGTGTCCTCGGCCTGCTGGCGGGCAGCGGCCCGGTGGGAGGGCAGCTCCTCGAGAGCCAGTCCCTCGGCCTCGGCGATCTCGCGGTGCCCGCAGCTCCGTGAGGATGCGGGCGATGTCCTTCTTCGCGAACGGAGGCGGCTGGGGTCGTCCAGCTGGCCGGTGGCCATCTGGAAGCGCAGGTTGAACAGCTCGCGCCGCGTCTCGTCGAGGCGCATCTCGAGCTCCTCGCTGTCGAGGCCGGCGATCTCTGCGGCGGTCGCCATCAGACCGTCAGCTCCGGGGTGCCGTGGGATCCGGGCCGGATCACGAACTTCGCCTTGATCGGCAGCTTCTGGATGGCCCGCTCCATCGCCTCGTGGGCCAGGCCCTGGTCGACGCCGGCCAGCTCGAAGAGGATGCGGCCCGGCTTGACCACGGCCACCCAGTGCTCCGGGTTGCCCTTGCCCGATCCCATGCGGGTCTCGGCCGGCTTCTGGGTCACCGGATGGTCCGGGAAGACGCGGATCCACACCTTGCCGCCACGCTTCACGTGGCGGGTCATGGCGATACGGGCGGCCTCGATCTGGCGGGCGGTCAGCCATCCGGGCTCGAGCGCCTGGATACCGAAGTCGCCGAAGTTGACGGCGGAACCGCCCTTGGCCGCGCCGCTCATCCGGCCGCGCTGCAGCTTGCGGTGCTTCACCTTGCGGGGCATCAGCATGGTCAGTCCACTTCCTTCCGGAAGTGCGGCGTCTCGTGGTGCTCGCGGGTGCGGCGCTCGATCTCCTCGTCCTCGCTGAGGATGCGCTCGAGCTCGTCGGGCACGGCCGGCGCGGCCACGATGTCGGCGGGCGAGGTGTCGACCAGGTCGTCGGGCACCTCGGGTGCGGTCGTGCCGTCGACGACGACCACGCTGCCCGGGTCGCCCTGTTCGGCCCGGCGCCGGCCGCCGCCGGCGGTGATGAGACGGCGGGGTCCCGGCGTGGGACCCTGGCCCGAGGTCTCCCCCATGGCCATGGCGGCCTCGCGGGTGATCTTCTCCTCGGTGGAGATCTTGTAGGGCAGCACGTCACCCTTGTAGATCCAGACCTTCACGCCGATCCGGCCCATGGCCGTGCGGGCCTCGCGGAAGCCGTAGTCGATGTCGGCCCGCAGCGTGTGCAATGGCACCCGCCCCTCACGGTAGGACTCCTTCCGGGCCATCTCGGAGCCGCCGAGCCGGCCCGAGCACTGGACCCGTACCCCGAGGGCACCGGCCTTCTGCACCGTCTGGATGGCCCGCTTCATCGCCCGGCGGAACGCCACCCGACGGGCGAGCTGGTCACAGATGCCCTGAGCGATGAGGGCGGCATCGAGCTCGGGCTGCTTGATCTCCTGGATGTTCAGCTGTATCCGGTTGTTGAGGCCGGTGATCTCCTCGATCTTCTTCTTCAGCCGGTCGGCCTCGGAGCCGCGGCGGCCGATCACGATGCCCGGGCGGGCCGTGTGGATGTCGACCCGCAGGCGGTCGCGGGTGCGCTCGACCTCGATCTGGCTGACGGCAGCCGTCTCGAGCTGCGACATCAGATAGTCGCGGATCTGCCAGTCCTCGATGACGCAGTCCTGGTAGTTGCGCTCTTCGAACCAGCGGGACTTCCAGTCGGTCGTCACGCCGAGCCGGAACCCGTAGGGGTTGACCTTCTGGCCCATTACTCGTCCTTCTCCCCGGCGTCGTCGCCGTCCTCGTCC
>CAWIPW010000003.1:0-594789 GCA_963838005.1 uncultured Actinomycetota bacterium | reverse complement strand
AGCAGCGACCACGGCCAGGGCACCAGCGGCATGACCACCACCGGCACGAGGGCGATGGCGAACGGGATGATGAGGGCGTAGCCGAATGAGACGAACTCACGCCGTACCGTGTGGTCGATCCACACGATGCCCACGAACCCGCAGGCGACGGCGATCCCGTAGCCGTCGACGCCGAGGTGCGGCACGAGGAGGGGCGCCACGATGACGAGGATGTCTTCGTGATCGCCGCCGTGACGGCCGTGGGAATGTTGCGCCCCCTCGAGTAGAGCAGCGTGATCTGCATGAGGGCCGGCGAATACAGCACGGCGGCCAGTCCGATCCAGGCGACCAACGGGACGGCCGGCGTCCATTTGGGGCCGTAGAGATGGGGGATGAGGACGGGTGAGATGGCGGCCAGCGCCGCGTTGGCGCGGCCATGCCCAGGAACTCAGGAGCGATGACTGTTCGAGGACCGGGCGGAGACGATCCCGGTCCTGGATGCGCGACATCGTGGCGATGCCAACCCGCCATCCGGCGCCTGCTCGGCGAAACTCGCCGTCTCGACGAGACGCGTGCCCAGCGCCACGTAGCCGACACCGGCCGCGCCGATCCAGGTGCCGACGATCACGGGGTTGGCGAGGTTGCCGATGGAGTAGATCCAGTCGGACATGGTGTAGGTGAGACTGTGGCGGAAGAACTGGCGCGAGGCCGTGCGGGACCAGCTGAGGCGGGGCCGGAGCCCCGAGACGACCAGGCTCGAGACCAGGAGCCAGGTCTGCCAGGCCGCGTACCGATGACGAGGCTCCATGCACCGAAGTGGGCGAATGCGAGGGGTACGGCCACCGCGTAGAGGACGATGTCACCGGTCAGCTCGATCCTCCCCATGGCGCCGAAATCGAATCGGCGCTCGATGCTGGCCTGCGCCGGTGCCCACAACACGTTGACGGGCACCACCAGCAGTAGCGCTCTGAAGATCCACAGGGTCGACGAGTGGACGACCGCCGGCCGGCCCGCGAAGGAGAGCCCGATGCCCACGGCGACGACGGTGAGGGAGGCGACGAGGAGATAGGTGTAGGCCTGGGCGTACAGGTCAGGTCCGGGTCGGCCTCCTGGCGGATGAGGAAGACCTCCGTGCCACCCTGGGCCGTGAGCGTCGCCACCGTCACGAATGCCAGCGAGCCCGCGTAGAGGCCGTAGGCCGACGGCCCGATGATGCGGAGGACGATGGCGACGCCGACGAACCGGACGACCAGGCCCGCGCTCTCGCCGACCATCAGCCAGGCGCCGCCGCGGATCGCCCGCTCGCGGATCCCAGGCACGCTCCATGCCGGCGGCCATGTGCGCCTCGGTCGGTTCGAACGACGGATCCTGGGGAACGGTCACGACCGGCCGTTCCCGTCGACGAGCCGGAAGGTGGGGGGAGATGCCACCCGGCCGACGGTGCGGGCGGCGGCCTCCTCCAGCACCTCCAGGGTCAGGTCGTCGGGTTCGCACGCCACGGCCAGTCCACGGCGGTCGAGTTCGGCGGCGATCTCGAACTGGTGGTCGTCGACGTGCTCGTGCCGCTCGGCGCGGCGGGTACCACCACCGGGCACCGGCCGGCGGAGAGCGCGAGGAGGGCGAGGCCGACACCGGCGTGGATGATCACGACGTCGGCGGCCGCGAACTCCGCACCGAGCCGATCGCTGGGTACACCCGGTCGGGCCGTGACCCCCAGCCCGTCCACCGGGGTCGATCCCGTCTGCCAGGCGACGTCCACGTCGTCGGGCAGCACCGCCGCGGCCGCCTCGAGGAGGCGCCGGAACCCGTAGACCTCCGACGAGCCGGCCGCCACCGCCGCGGCGGCGATCGGTCGCCGTGGGCCGGGGCGTAGCCACGTACCCGTCGAAGACCGTGCCCCGGAAGTGCCACGGAGGGTCGCCCCAGGCGGAGACCTGGGCATAGCGCTCGATGCCGGGGACACGGTGCCCAGTACCCGGCCCGTGAGCGAGGGGGCGGACCGGCGCGTGGCACTCTCTATGTAATGGCACGACGCACCTCGCAGAACCGCTCGCACCAGAACGGCACCGCGATCAGACTGCCGGTGCTGACCACGTGGGTGAACCGCCGGTTCCGTAACACGCGGTGCCGGGCGAGGACGGCATAGCGGAGGTTCATCGTGAGGTCGCGGGACGTGAGTACGGCGCATGGATCACGTCGGCACCCGCGAGCAGCGAGCGCCTGCCTGATCGGTATCGAAGGTCACCCACGTCGGATGCGTGTGGTCGATCGAGTCGAGCCGGGGGAGGAGTTCGACGAGCTCCGCGAGGTGGCCGCCGGCGTTCGCCACGAGCAACGTCGCCAACTCGGTCTCCTTGGACGCCCGGTGACGGACCGCCCTGCCGCCGGGCGCCACATTACCAGTGGCCGCATGGGCCACTTCCGGGGCGCGGGCGCCACGGACGCCGTCCGAGCAGAGGTGCGGTGACCGGCGCCACGCGGCCTCGAGGTCCGGCTCGGTTGCCGTCATCTCGGTGGTCGTCGCGGCCGCCGTATCGGTGCCGCGTGGGGTCGCGGCAGCATCGGGCTCCCCCCGGTGAAGACGACGGTGCCGGCCCCGCCCACCACCGCAACGCTCCCGCCCGCCCCCGGCGCCGCCGTCACGCCGGCGTTGGCGGTGGCGGGGCCTCCTCACGACCGCATCGGGGGACCGCTTCGTCATCCGGGGAGTCCCATCTACGCCCTTCCGTTCTACGTCGTCGACGGCCGACCGGATCCGCAGCTGGCCGCCGTCACCGACAGCGCCTATGCCAACCGGGCTTCGATGTTCGCCACCCTCAAGGCGCTCGGTTACAACACCGTCCGCATTCCGCTGCAGGCATCGGTGGTCGCCGCCGATCCCTACGGGCTCGGAGGCATGCGCGGATACCTGGACCGCTTGCAGGCGTTCGTCGACGCCGCCACCGGCGCCGGTCTCTATGTCGACGTCAGCTGGTGGGACGCCTTCAACGAGGGCGCGTCGCTCCCGGGCGACTACACGGCGGAGTTCCCGATGATGAAGGCGGTGGTGGACCGGTTCAGTGACGATCCGCGGGTCATCTACGAGCCGTTCAACGAGCCCAACGGGATCTCGTGGGACCAGTGGATCGTGACCTTCGAGAGGGTGCTCCTGTACTGGAGGGGGTCCCTCGGCTACCGGGGGGTGATCATCGCCGACACGCCGAACTGGTCGCGGGACTTCGACCCGACGTACGCCGCCGCCCTCATCCGTTACGACAGGGCGCTGCTCGGCAGCCCGAACCTGATGATCGCCAACCCCCGCTACCCCAACGGCAACCAGTGTTCTGCGGGACCGACCGCAGCATGTGGGTGTCGACGGTGGGTCAGTACGCCGACCGGTACCCGCTCGTCGGAACGGAGTACGGCGTCTCCGACGGCTACGGGCCACCGGAGGTGTCATGGGGACCGAGCTTCCTCACCTACCTCACAGACGTGTCGATCCCGCAGGGCTTCAACGGGGGATCACCTTCGTGTGGAACTGGATCGACGCCAACTCCATGACCTCACCGCCCGGAGGGGCCATGACCACCTGGGGCGCGTCGGCTATGTACGTGTTGGCCGCACCGTGACACCGGCGGACGCCCCGACGGCACCGCCGCGGCCGATCAGGTCCGCTACGTGACGTTCAGGGTCGTCGTCGCCGACTGCGGCAGCGTGATGCCGAGGAGCGTGGCCGCCAGCGTCACCGAGACGGTCCGGCGACCGGCCGGCGTGCCGGCCGGCACGGTGAACGAGCCCGACAGCCTCGGAGGCGTCAGCCTGCCGTGGCTGTAGGACGCGGGTGCGACCTCCACCGAGCTCTGTGCCTTGATGCCGTCGACGGTGACGGTGACCTTCGGCGTCGACGAGCCCCCGGCGAGCAGGCCCTCCAGGGCCGCCAGGGTGGCCAGCCACCAGTAGGTGGTGGCGTGCGGCCCGTCGCGGAGGGAGACCTTGGCGCCGGGTGCGGCATCCGCGGTCGACGCGACCACGGTCGGTTTCTGCGCCAGCGGGACGGCGGTGAGGAAGCTGGCGGCCGAGGAGAGCAGGGCGTAGCCACCGGGCAGCACCTTGAACGTGTTCAGGTCGAGGAGCACCAGGCCGCACCCGATGACGCCGACGTCGTACTGGAACGTGGACGGCGGGCAGGTGGCGTTGCGGTCCCCGGCCGAGAAGCGGGGCACGGTGTAGGTGTAGTCGAGCGTCCCGGTGCTGGTCGTGGTCAGGACATGGAGCGCACCGAGGTCGATCTCCCCGAGGGCCGGGAGGGACTCGAGCAGGGTGCGCAGCGTCAACTGCCCGCCGACCAGCTGGGGGATCCCCGGGAGCAGCCCGACGAGGAGGCTGGTCTGGGCGAGCAGCAGCGAGTGACCGGCCGCCTCGCCCCTACAGGCGATGGCCACCGTCGAACCGGCCGTGGCCGAGGTGACCAGCGGCAGGGACGAGCCGTTGAAGGTGCACGACGGGGCGGTGGTGGCCGAGGCCGCGGTGGCGCCCGCGGCGGCCGGCACGGCGACGGCCGCCGTCCCGATGGCGACCACCATGACCACGGCGACGGCCGCCGTCCGGAGCCGCCGGGCCACGGCGAGGCCGCCCGCCGTGTCGGCACCGCCCTCCCCACCGATCGGGAACCTCATGGCATCCCCCCGCTCGTGACGGGACCGGTGTCCGGCCGTCACGCATGTATGCAACCTGTTCTGAAAATGTCCCATGTTGCATTGAAAGTGTCAATGAGCAGGCAATTCGTGGATGGGCGGCCACGAAGGGTGGTGATGAACCGTCGCCCGGGGGCGCCGGGCCGACCACGACCGGCGGGCCGGGCCGGCATCCCTCGCCGGTACTCCAACGGCTGCACGTGTGCTGTAATTAGCTCGGGTGCCACGTGCCGCGCCGGCGATTCGTCGTCCGGTCCGACGGCGTTGCCGGAGCGGGGCCGAAACCGAGCGCCACCAGGCATAAAGGAGCCCGGATTCGCGTCGATAGGAAGGCATGAGCGAGGACCAGCCGCAGGAGACGGGGGACGGAACCTCCGCACCGGAGCCGACCCGCGAGGAGGAGGCGGCCGCCGGCCGTCACCTGACCAATGCCATCATGGCCAATATCGTCGCCGAGCTGCGCGACATGGGCGGGGACGAGCTCGTCGAGCGGGTGCGCGTGCATGCCGGCGAGCAGCGGTCCGTCGAGGACATGACCTTCCTCTTGGACTGGAGCACACCGACCAGGCCGTCGGCCTTCTCAGTAGCGCCATCGAGGTCACCGGCGACCCCGAGGTGCCGTTCCGGGCGGGCCAGTGGAGTTTCAGGATCGTCGCCACGGCCGAATTCGCCGACGGGCTGCGGGCACTCGGAAGCCCGGGTGAGCTGCTGCGCCTGATCAGCCCGATCGCGGCCAGGGTGACCACCGTCACCGACGCCGAGGCCGTCGAGATCAACGACACCGATGCGGTCGTCCGCTACATGACCCGCCCACCCCACGTCCGTGACGCGGTGATGTGCAGCTACACCGCCGGCGTCCTGTCGAGCTTCCCCACGGTGTTCGGGCTCGAGTTCGGCAACATCACCGAAGTGGCCTGTCAGACCAAGGGTGACTCCCACTGCGTATACCACGTCACTTGGGATCCGGAGTCGACCAACGCATTCGACGCCGATGCCCAGATCGCCGTGCTCGAGGAGCGCATCGAATCGCTCTCCGGCCGCTTCGAGCAACTGCAGTCGGTGGCGGCCATGCTCAACGGAACGCATGACATCGATGCCGTCCTCGACTCCGTGGTCCGCCTGGCCGGCGTGGCCGTGAACGCACCCCATCACGCGCTGGCCGTCCGGCTGCCCGGGGAGCGGACGCCGCGCGTCGATGCCGTCGGCATGTCACCCGATCGTGCCCAGGAGTTCGCCGCCGAACGTTGTCGGCGGAGATGGATCCCGCCGGGCCCCGCTCGTTCGACGGGGTCATGCTGGCGGTCGACGTGGCGTCAAACCGTCGGCGCTTCGGACGGTTGGCCGCCTTCGCCGGCGACGAGTTCCTCCCCAACGACCCCCGGTTGCTCGCCGCCTACGCCGGGCATGCGGCCGCCGCCCTGGAGGCGGCGGTGGCCTTCGAAGAGACCCGGCAGCTCCTGCACTTCTCAGCCCAGCTGGCGGAGATCGCCACCACCGGCGAGATGACCGACCGGATCGCCCAGGCGGCACTGCGCGTGGTCGCCTCCGACCGGGCCGCCGTGTTGCTGTGGGAGCCCGCCGATGGCCTGCTGGTGCGCTCGGCCGTGGCCCGCTGGGTCGGCGACGGGCAGGAGCCCGTGGCCGACGACGAGGCCGGGGAGCCGCACATGGCGGCCATGTCGGTGGACGGCACGGCCCTGCTGGCATGGGCGCTGGAGTCCTCCGGCCAACCGAAGGCCGCGTGGGAGGACCCGCTGCTGCAGCCGGTCCACCAGGCGGCCGGCATCAGCCGGGGGATCGTGGTGCCGCTGGTGGCCCGCCGCGAGCTGCTGGGCATCCTCGTGCTCGAGGCCGGTGAGGGCGAGAAGGAGATCGACGAGGACGTGGCCCGGCGCGCGCCGGCGTGGCCAACCTGGCGGCGTCCGCGCTCCACAGCGCCCGACTGCTGGAGCTCGTGCAGCACCAGGCCAACCACGACCTCCTCACGGGACTGCCGAACGCCCGGCTGTTCGGGGACCGCCTGACGTTGGCGCTGGCCGCCTGCCGGCGGAACGACTCGCGACTGGCCGTGCTGTTCGTCGACCTCGACGGCTTCAAGGATGTGAACGACCGGCTGGGCCACGCCGCCGGCGACCGTGTGCTGTGCGAGGTGGCGGCCCGGCTGCGCCAGACGGTGCGGGAGGCGGACTCGGTGGCTCGGCTGGGCGGCGACGAATTCGTGGTCCTGGTGCCCGACCTCGTCGGCACGGTCGATGCCGAGGCGGCCCGGGATCGGATCGAGGCCGCCCTCGGGGCCGGCCCGGTCCGGGTGCGGGGCGAGGAGGTTCCGCTCCGGGCCTCCATCGGCGTGGCCTGCTTCCCCGACAACGGGGCCAGCCCGGGCGACCTCCTGCACTCCGCCGATATCGCCATGTACCAGACGAAGCTGTCCCGCCGGTCCGCCCGGCTGTGAGGCCGGGATCGGGATCCCCGGCGCATTGACACGCTGGTTCCTGCTGATAGCCCGGCCGGTGTGAACGTTCGGGGGTGACGTCGTCCGTCGCGGTGCGCGAACGTCCCGGTCGCGGCGGCATCTGCCGGTGGATCGACGACCGGCCGGACTGCCACCGCAACGGCTGGGACCCGTACGGGTGACGCCGACCACTACCCTGGCGCAGGTCCACGGAGCGGTCGATCCCTGCACGGTGACGGACCGGAACGGACCGCCCGGGTCCAGGAGGAGTCCGAAGTGACGAGCCAGCCAGCGGCCGATGATCCCGGGCCCAGGCGTCGACCGGTGCCTGACAGCCTGTTCGGGGGCCGCCTCAGCGACGCCTTCCTCCTCGACCTCGAGGTGGTCGACACCGAGGACATCGCACCGCACGTCCGTTGCCTCACCATGGCGTCGAGCGACCTCATCGGGTTCGGGTTCACACCCGGTCAGGATCTGATGATCGAGTTCCCTGATGCCGATCGCACCGTGCGCCGCCGCTACACCATCCGGCGTGCCGGCCCGGCCGCCGGCACCGTCGACATAGAGTTCGAGATCCACGACGGCGACGGTGTCGCCGCCCGCTGGGCAGCCGACGCCGGCCAGGGGAGCGTTCTCGACGCCATCGGGCCCCGCGGCGCGGTCACGCTGCGCACGGACGCGACGTCCCATCTCTTCGTGGTCGACGACGCCGCCATGCCGGCGGCGTTCGCCATGATCGAGGCCCGGCCGGCAGGTGACGTCGCCACGGCGGTTCTGGTCACGCCACACGGCGCCGGGTCGCGTCCGGGGCCGGGGAACCTCTCGGATGCGGACGTGCACTGGGTGGAGGAATCGGAGCTTTCCGAGGACCTCGCGGGCCTCACCGTGCCCGATGGTGCCGCCGCCTATGTGCTGGGCGAGAGAAGCCTGGTCGCCCGGGCGGTCGGGCTCGTCGTGGCGGCCGGAGTGGAGCCGAGCGCCATCGCGTCCAAGGCCTACTGGCGGCGCGACCAGCCGAACGCGCCCCACGGCGAGCCGGCTCGTGACTGAGGGCGGCAGGTTCGATGCCGGTCATCCCGCCGGAGGCCGCACCCCTTGAGGGCGCTCCTGCCGCAGCCGGTCGCCGACATCGACGTCGTCGACGCCTACGCCATCTCGGCGGACGCCGGTTCCTCCGGCCCCTATGTGCGCTGCAACATGATCTCCAGCATCGACGGCGCCATCGCCGTCAACGGCCGTTCGGGCCTGTTGGGCGGACCGGCCGACGGTCGTGTCTTTCGCACCCTGCGGTCCCTGACCGACGTGGTCCTGGTCGGGGCCGGGACGTTCCGGGCCGAGGACTACGGACCGGCCGTCCTCAGCGAGGATCTTCGGCGACAGCGGCTCGATCGGGGTCAGTCGGCGGTGCCGCCCATCGCCGTCGTGACCCGGTCGGCCAACCTCGACTGGTCGTCACCGTTCTTCACCGAGGCCGAGGCACGCCCGATCGTCATGACGACGAGCGACTACGACAGGGGAGCGCGGCGTCGCTGCGAGGAGGTCGCCGACTTCGTGGTGGCCGGCGACGCACGTGTGGACCCCCGCCAGGCGATCGATCACCTGCAGGCGTCGGGTTTCCGCTCGGTCCTCCTCGAAGGCGGCCCGGGTCTCAACGCCGAGGTCGTCCATGCCGGGTTGCTGGACGAGCTCTGCCTGACCCTCTCGCCGCGCTCGTGGCCGGGTCCGGGCCCCGTGTCCTCGCCGGTCCGGAGCTACCCGAACCGCTCGACCTCGACGTGCTCCACCTCCTCGAAGAGGACGGGTATCTCTTCTACCGGCTGGCCGTCGACGTGCCCCCGGCAACCGCGCCCGCCTGAAGACAACCGCCGTTCGGGTGCGGCCCGCCCGTGGGGCGAGATCGTGGGCCGACGGACGTCCGTCGCCGGCGTCGATCCGGCCTGTGTCCCCTTGACACGCAGCCATTCGGCTGCCTATTCTTAGGCATCCAAACGGCTGCGTATTCCTGATCAGCCCGGATCGCAAATCGGCAAAGGAGATCACATGCCAGATATCAGACATCGTGTGGTCATCGCAGCCCCGCTCGACAGCGTGTACGAGGCGGTGGCCACGACGGAGGGGATCTCCGAGTGGTGGACCCGGGACGGTGTTCGAGGGGAATCGAGCGAGGGGTCCGACCTCGAGTTCTTCTTCGGTCAGCCGGAACCGGCCGCCGTCATGGAGGTCACCCGGCTGGATCCCGACGGGCATGTGCAACTGGAACTGCGTTGAGGGTGCCGACGAGTGGGTCGGGACCAAGCTCTCCTTCGACCTCACCCACAACGGCGATGAGACTGTGGTGTTGTTCACGCACGCCGACTGGCGAGACCCGAGCGAGTTCATGGCCCACTGCAGCGCACGATGGGCCTACTTCCTCCTGAGCCTCAAGAGCTACATGGAGACCGGCAAGGGCACTCCCTTCCCCGAGGACCTGAAGTTCTGACGGCCGGAGCGGAGCCGGACATGGTCGATGTCTTCAGGGCCCTCGCCGACCCCAGTCGCCGCCAACTGCTGGATCGCCTGAACGCCGCGAACGGCCAGAACCTTCGGGAGCTCTCCGAAGGCCTGGACATGGCCCGTCAATCCGTGAGCAAGCACCTGGCCATCCTCGAGGCAGCCAACCTCGTGACGACCATCCGACAGGGTCGAGAGAAGCTCCACTATCCTCAATGCCGTACCGATCAACGAGATCGCCGAACGCTGGATCAACCGCTACGACCAGACCGGGTCCGAGCCCTATCGGACCTCAAACGAGCACTGGAGGACACGCCGATGGAGAAGCCGGAATTCGTCTACACGACGTACATCAAGACCACACCCGAACGCCTGTGGCAGGCCCTGACCGACCCGTCGTTCACCCGTCGCTGGTGGCAGACCACCTTCGAAACAGACTGGGCGGTGGGATCAACCATGACCTGGGACAACCACGGGATCATCATCGCCGACCCGGAGCAGATCGTGCTCGAATCCGATCCGTATCGGAGACTGGCCTACAGCTGGCACACCTTCACGCCGGAGCTGAACGAGCGCATCCAGCTCGGCGATGAGCTGTTCGCCAAGCTCTCCGCCGAGCGACGTTCACGGGTCGCATTCGACATCGAACCGGTAGGGGATACGGTCAAGCTGACGGTCATTCATGACGACTTCGAGCCCGGCAGCACGGCAGCGACCATGGTGAGGAACGGCTGGCCGGTGTTCCTGTCCAGCCTGAAGACGCTGCTCGAAACCGGCGAGCCGCTGCCTTCGACCCGAGGCGGACGGGGGGAGACGTGATGCTCAGGCGTCCCACCGGCCTCGGATCGTGTGGCCGCTCATTCCGCTCCCTGGTCGTCGTCCCATCGGGGTGATCCGTCGGCGATCCACGTTCCGATGACCTCCTCACACGGCACCACGAGACCGGCGACGTTGGGATAGCCGGCGTACGGGGCGAGCATCACCAACGTCTCACGGAGCTCATCAGGGGTGAGTTCACCCCGCTTGAGCGACGCTCGTGCCTGGATCTTCCACGTGTCCACCTGCCCGTTGGCGGCGATGACCCCCATCAGCAGCAGACGACGGGTCCGCACGTCGAGGACGCCACGCCGCCAGACCTGGTCGAAGAGGGTCTGCACCATGACGTCGTTGAAGGCCATCGTGCCCTCGGGGAGGGTGACGACGTCACCGGCGTAGACGTTGCGCAGGACCTCGAGTCCGCGGTCATAGGGTGCTCGTGATTCCTCGGACATGTTGTGTTCCCTTCGTGACGGTGCCGATACGTTCCGATCATGGCGTGGCGGCGGGATCCGGGCCGTCGGTCTCTTCAGGCAGCCGGTAGGTCCGGGAGAACTGGTCCTCGGCCAGGTCGCGAGCGGGCAGATCGATGCCGTGCCGGGACCCGACCAGGCGCATGAGTTCGAGGTCCTTCATGATGATCGCCGCCGAGGTGCGACGCATCGGCAGGATGTCCCGATCCGCGATGATCTCGTCGGAGAGCTCGTGGAGCCCGAAGAACATCTCTCCAATCTCGCCCAGTTGGCCATTGGCCCGCATCGCCTCCTTCAGCCCCGCGACCGGCAGTCCGAGGTCCCTGGCCAACCGGACCGCCTCGGCCACGGCGAGCTGGGTCACATAGGTCTGGAGGTTCAAACACAGCTTCAGCAGATTGGCGTTGCCCAGTGGTCCGGCTTCGATCAGCGTCTCGCCGCAGGCCGAGAGGATCGGGCCGAGGGCGGCAATATCCTCGGGGGCCCCGCCAAGGAGGAACGTCGTCCGTCCTTCCGCGGCGGCAACGTGCCCACCTGTCAGACACGCCTCGACGATCCCGATGTCGTGTGTGGCGGCCTCGTCGGCCGCCCAGGAGATCGTTTCGGGAAGGACGGTGCTGTGGATGGCCACCACGGCGCCGGCAGGCAGATTGACGAGAAGTCCCTCTGGCCCTTCGAGTACCGAACGGACGTGCGCGTCGGCAGGAACACAGACGCCCACGACGTCCGATGCCCGGGCGATCTCAGCCACCGATTCGACCCCGGCAGCTCCCTTTTCGACCACCGCCCGGAGAGGTTCCGGGTCGAGGTCGTACACGGTCGGCTGAAGACCGGCACGCAACATGCTCTCGACCAGGGGCCGACCGATGAGTCCGATGCCGATGAATCCGATGCGAGCGGTCATGGTGCAGCCTCCGGTTCGATCGGACCCCGGTGATCTCGTCCTCGTGCGCATCGACGGTGTGGATCCAACGGCCGAGGTGACCGGCCAGGTCCGTCATGCCGCCGGCAACGGCGACGGGAGCGGCCCCTCCGGGCCTGATATCGAGCTGAAACTGAAGGGTATTCGGAAGCTGAACCCGGGGCGAGCCGAGGGTCCCGCCTCTCGGCGTTGACGGGCCGGTTCCGCCGTCACTCCGGAGGCGGCATTCTGCACCGGTCACCCCCGAAGTGCCATCCACCATCTGGGATACGCTCCGAATTCCCAGCCCGAGACGAAAGGGAGCCGCCTTGCCAGACGAACACGCCCCGTTGGGTCCGATCAGCTACCTGGTGGTCGAGTTCCCGGGCAGCAAGATGACCGGAGAGGGGTTCTCCGCGCTGATGGACCTCGTCGACAACGGGACGATCCGCATCCTCGACCTGACGTTCATCCGTCGTGAGCAGGATGGCTCCGTTCAGACCCTGCAGCTGGCCGACCTGGACCGGGACGGCCAGTTCGACCTGGCGATCTTCGAAGGGGCGTCGTCGGGGCTCATGGACAGCAGCGACCTGGCCGACGCCGCCTCGGTGATCGAGCCGGGCTCCTCTGCGGGCGTGCTCATCTTCGAGAACAGGTGGGCGACCGGTTTCGTGCAGGCGCTGCGGAAGGGCAGCGCGGCACTCGTCGCCGCCGGCTATATCCCCCAGGACGTCCTGCTCGAGTCGCTCGACGCGACCGACCACTGAAGCAACGCGAGAGGGAGGACCACATCATGCCCGGACTACTCCGAGGTGTCGCCAGGACGGCCGTGGTTGCCGGCACGGCCACGGCCGTGTCCAACCGTGTATCCCGTCGGCAGGCGAACCGCTGGTCGCAACAGGAGCAGGAGCAGTACCCCCCGCAGCAGCAGTACGTGCAGCCCGCCCCTGCACCGGCGCCGGCGGCCGTGGATCCGATCGCGCAGCTGAAGCAGCTCGCCGAGCTCAAGGACCAGGGCATCCTCACCGAGCAGGAGTTCGCCGCCCAGAAGGCGAAGATCCTGGGCACCTGACCGAACGGACCGCGTCGGTTGCTGTTCCTCCTCAGACCTCCTCAGACCTGGATGCGGTACGGGCTGCCGAGGGACCCGGTCCAGCAGCAGGAGCGAAATAACGAGTTGCACGCTGCCTATGACGCCACCCGCCGGGTGGCCCCCTACGACCCCGAGACCCAGCCGCCGGAAGATGATCTCGTGGCTCACTTGAAGGAATTGGCCGGCCTGCGCAGCTCCGGGACCTTGACGGACGAGGAGTTCGAGGCGGCCAAGGCCAGGCTGTTGGCGGGACCGGCGGCGACGTGACCACCAACGCGGAGCGTGCGACCACGCTCGCTCGCGCCCTTCGCAGCCGCTTCGAACTGGGCGCGTCCGTCCCCGACTTCTACACCGACGATGTGACCGTGTGGACGCCTTCGTTCACCGCCGGGTCCGTGGGGGAGATGCTGGCGGCGGTGGCCGGGCTGGATGCATCCTTCTCCGACGCAGAGCTTGTGTTGTCCCCCCTCGATGTGTCGGGTGACGTGGCGTGCGTCGAGTGGAGTCTCTCCATCACCCACACCGGACCCCTTTCCCTCGGCGACGGAATCACGGTGGAACCGAGGGGCATCCGTGTCACGATCCACGGCGTGACGGTTGCCGAGTTCGAAGGCGAGCGAATCTGTTCGCTCCGCCAGTACTGGGACGAGATGAGCGTCCTCGAGCAACTCGGACTGCTGCCCGAGCCGGCATCCGGGCGGAGGTGAACGGCCGCTCCTGAAAGCGGCTCATCGGATCTGAGCGGGGAGCTGCCCGGCATCCGAGGTCCCCGAGAACGCGACGAAGGTGCTTCAGGCTTGCGGTGTGAGCCAACAAACTAGAAGCACCTACGTCATCAGCGACCCTAGCGAGATCATCAGAGCCCTGGTGGGCCTCAAGGATGTTCGGGTCCTCCAGCTCGCCCGCTACGGCCCTCAGGTCGAGCTCATGATCGAGCAGGTGGTCGGCGATGTCCGCTGTCCCAGCTGCGGCCGCCGGGCCCGGGTGAAAGAGCGCCCGGTGGCCACGTATACCGATCTGCCGGTGTACGGGGTCCCGATGCGGCTGGCGTGGAAGAAGCACCGGATGCGCTGTCTGGCGCCGAGGTGTCCGAGGAAGACCTTCGTCCTCCAGGACCACCGGATCGCCGCCAAGGCCTGCCTGCTCACCACCCGGGCGGCCAAGTGGGCGACGGTCCAGGTGGGCACGGGGCGGACGGTGTTGGAGGTGGCCAGCGAGCTGGCGTGCGACTGGCACACCGTGAACGACGCGGTCACCACCTATGGGAGTGCCCTCCTCGAGGCGGACCGCAAGCGACTGAACAAGACCACCGCCATCGGGCTCGACGAGACCTCGTTCGTGAAACTGGACACCAAGCGCCAGCGCGACTTCGCCACCACGGTGGCCGACGTCGAGCACCACCAGATCATCGAGATCCTCCCCAGTCGCCGCTTCACCGATGTGGCCCGCTGGCTGGACAAACAGCCCGAGGCCTGGAAGCAGCGGGTCCGATTCGGGGCCCTCGACATGTCGGCCACCTACGCGGCCGTCTACACGGTGGTGTTGCCGAAGGCGTCCCAGGTGGTCGACCCCTTCCACGCGGTGTCGTTGGCGAACCACTGCCTCGACGACGTGCGTCGCCGCGTCCAGACCCAACAGCTCGGCCACCGGGGGCGCAGACACGACCCGCTCTATCGGGCACGGCGGGCACTGCTCCTCGGCGAGGAGAAGCTCGACCAGGGGGCCGCCGAACGACTTCGGTCCCTCCTCGAGCTGGGCGACCCCCACGCCGAGGTCGCCATCGCCTATCGGTTGAAGGAGCGACTACGGGACTTCTACCGGACGCGCGACCCCGACGAGGCCCGTCGCATCCTCGACGAGCTTCAGCACCACTGCACGAAGCGCGCCATGCCGCCAGAGGTCCAGAAGCTCGGACGCACCATCAAGCGGTGGTTCGACAAGCTCTGCAACTACCACCTGGCCCGGGTGTCGAACGGCCCCACCGAGGCCCTCAACAACCTGATCAAGCGGATCAAGCGCATCGCCTACGGGTTCCGCAACTTCGAGAACTACCGCATCCGAGCGCTGCTCTACGCCGGCAAGCCGAACTGGCGGGTGCTGGGTTCGATCGTGGTCCGATAACGAGGTGGGGCCCCGCTCAGATCCGATGAGCCCTGAAAGCCAGGTCGAGGGAGAAGTCGCTGACCTGCATGTTCGGTGGAGGCGATGGGACTCGAACCCACGAACCTCTTGACTGCCAGTCAAGCGCTCTACCAGCTGAGCTACGCCCCCGAGGCGGGCGCCACGT
Organism: uncultured Actinomycetota bacterium; assembly: GCA_963838005.1. GTDB lineage: Bacteria > Actinomycetota > Acidimicrobiia > Acidimicrobiales > RAAP-2 > CAWIPW01. The sequence goes on along the minus strand of CAWIPW010000003.1, from coordinate 579,625 downwards.
TACCAGCACGCAACCCCGGGACCATGAACGTGCTGGCGGGCGCCCCGCGGCCGCCAGGCGGGCCGCCCGACCTTCAGCCACCACCGATGATGGCCGACAACATCACTGATGGCAGTGAATGGGATGGGCAGCCAAAGGGGCCGCGGACGCGGTCCGCTGCGCCCGTCGGTGCGCACCGCCGCCCGGTGCTCGGCCGCCGTGGCCGCGGTCGTGGTCGTGGCCGCACTTGGGACCACCGCCTCCACCCGGGGAGCCTCGGGCCCCGCCCCGGCCACGCCGGCCACGGCCCGCCTGGCCACGTCGCGGTCGGCCGCGCCCGTCACGGTCCGCGTCGACGGCAACCACCTGGTCAACGGTGCAGGTCAGCCGATACGGCTGCTGGGCGTCGACCGGTCGGGCACGGAATACACGTGCATCGGGGGCTGGGGATTCTTCGACGGTCCGTCGGATGCGACCTCCGTGTCGGCCATGGCCGCGTGGCACATCGACGCCGTGCGGGTACCCCTGAACGAGGACTGCTGGCTGGGCATCAACGGTGTGAGCCCGGCCGTCAGCGGCGCCGCCTACCGGACGGCGATCGTCAACTACGTCGATCTCCTCCACTCCTTCGGCCTGGTCGCCATCCTCGACCTGCACTGGAACGCCCCCGGCACCCAGCTGGCCACCGGCCAGCAGGTGATGGCCGACGCCGACCACTCGCCCGCCTTCTGGTCGTCGGTGGCCACCACGTTCAGGTCCGATCCCGGTGTCGTCTTCGACCTCTACAACGAGCCCCATGACATCTCGTGGTCGTGCTGGCTCGACGGGTGCACCGACGGGGGGTGGCAGGTGGCCGGCATGCAGTCGCTCATCGATGCCGTCCGCTCGACGGGCGCCACCCAGCCCGTGATGGCGGGCGGGCTGGCCTGGTCCAACGACCTGTCGGGGTGGCTCGCCCACGAGCCGGACGATCCCGACCACCAGCTGGTGGCCAGCCTCCACATGTACTCGTTCAACGGGTGCGTGACGGCATCGTGCTGGAACAGCGAGATCGCCCCGGTGGCGGCCGTCGTACCCGTCGTCACCGGCGAGCTGGGCGAGAACGACTGCGCGTCCTCGTTCATCGACACCTTCATGACCTGGGCCGATGCCCACGGCGTGTCCTACCTCGGGTGGACCTGGGACGCCAGCCAGTACTGGACGTGCACCGGAGGCCCGACCCTGATCACCGACTACTCCGGCACGCCGTCGGGGATGGGGGCGGGGCTGCACTCCCACCTGCAGGCGCTGGCGGCGGCGGCACCACCCTCCCCACCACCGGCGGCACCGCCGGCCGGCGACGCCGGCTACCGGGTCGTCACCACCGCCGGCGGCGTGAACGTGTTCGGCTCGGCGACGTCGCTGAGCCCACGGGCGGCGTCGCCGGCATCGCCGGCGGTGGGTGCCGCGTCAACCCCCGACGGCAAGGGCTACTGGGTGGTGACCCCGGGCGGCGGCGTCTTCAGCGTGGGCGACGCCGGCTTCTACGGTTCGACGGGCAACCAACAGCTGGCCTCACCTGTCGTCGGCATGGCCGCCACCCCCGACGGCAAGGGCTACTGGCTGGTCGGCTCGGACGGCGGCATCTTCGCCTTCGGCGACGCCGGCTACTTCGGTTCGACGGGAGGGATGGCGCTCAACCGGCCCATCGTCGGCATGGCCGCCACCCCCGACGGCAAGGGCTACTGGCTGGTCGGCTCGGACGGCGGCATCTTCGCCTTCGGCGACGCCGGCTACTTCGGTTCGACGGGAGGGATGGCGCTCAACCGGCCCATCGTCGGCATGGCCGCCACCCCCGACGGCAAGGGCTACTGGCTGGTCGGCTCGGACGGCGGCATCTTCGCCTTCGGCGACGCCGGCTACTTCGGTTCGACGGGAGGGATGGCGCTCAACCGGCCCATCGTCGGCATGGCCGCCACCCCCGACGGCAAGGGCTACTGGCTGGTCGGCTCGGACGGCGGCATCTTCGCCTTCGGCGACGCCGGCTACTTCGGATCGGCCTCCGGCCTGCTGCCGGGAAGCGACCGCGCCGTCGCCATCGTGCCCGTCCCCTGACGATCCCGGGGCCCGAACAGGGATGTCGCCGGGCCGGGCCACCCTGACGTCGTCCGTGCCACCGGTACCATCTCCGCCATGGCCCGGGCCTACGACGTCGTCGCAACCGAGAAGAGATGGCAGCGGATCTGGGCCGACGAGGGGACCTACGAGGTCGACGCCGACGATCCCCGCCCGCCCTACTACGTGCTGACCATGTACCCGTACCCGTCGGGCCCGGCCCACATGGGCCACGTGCGCAACTACACCTTCGGCGACCTGCTCGTCCGCCACCGCACCATGCTCGGCGACGCCGTGCTGTCGCCCTTCGGCTTCGACTCCTTCGGCCTGCCGGCGGAGAACGCCGCCATCAAGACGGGAACCCACCCCCGCATCTTCACCGACGCCCGCATCGCCGAGCTGAAGGAGTCGATCGTCGAGCTCGGGGCCGTCTACGACTGGCGCCGCGAGATCCGCAGCCACGATCCCGTGTACATCCGGTGGACCCAGGTCATCTTCCAGCATCTTCTCGCCGCGGGCCTGGCCTACCGGGCCAACGCCCCGGTCAACTGGTGCCCCGGGTGCCAGACCGTGCTCGCCAACGAGCAGGTCCTGGCGGACGGCACCTGCGAGCGGTCCGGCGACGTCGTCGTCCGGCGCGACCTCGAGCAGTGGTTCTTCCGCACCACCGCCTACGCGGAGGAGCTGCTGGCCGGCCTCGACGGCCTCGACTGGCCCGAGCGGGTGAAGACGATGCAACGCAACTGGATCGGCCGTTCCGAGGGTGCCGAGTTCGACCTGTCGGTGGTGGGCCGCGACGGCGGCGACGGGCGGGCTCCGCTGGCCCTGCGGGTCTTCACCACCCGTCCGGACACCTCCTTCGGCATGACGTACGCGGTGGTGGCCCCCGAGCACCCGCTGGTCGACGAGCTCACCACGCCCGGGCACCGGGCCGAGGTGGACGAGCTCCGCGCCCGGGCCGCGGCCGCCACCGACGTGGAGCGGATGGCCGAGGGCGGCACCCTGGCCAAGCGGGGCGCCTTCACCGGTTCCGAGGTCACCAACCCGTTCACCGGCACGGCCGTCCCCGTCTACGTGGCCGACTACGTCCTCATGGGCTACGGCACGGGCGCCATCATGGCCGTGCCGGCCGAGGACACCCGCGACTGGGACTTCGCCACGGCCCACGGTCTGCCCATCGTCCGCACCGTCCAGCCCCCCGAGGGCTGGGACGACCACGGCGGACCCGACGGCGGACCCGGGGGCGCCTATACGGGCGACGGCGTCAAGATCAACAGCGCCTGGCTCGACGGTCTGGACATCGCCACGGCGAAGGCGCGGGCCGGCGAGTGGCTGGAGGCCGAGGGCCTGGGCGCCCGGACCGTCAACTACCGGCTGCGCGACTGGCTGGTGTCCCGCCAGCGGTACTGGGGCTGCCCCATCCCGGTGGTGACCTGCCCCGTCCACGGCATCGTGCCCGTGCCCGAGGACCAGCTGCCGGTGCTGGCGCCCGACGACGTCGAGTTCCTCCCGACCGGCGAGTCACCGCTGGCCGCCGACGAGGGGTTCAGGTGGACCACCTGCCCGATCTGCGGCGGACCGGCCGAGCGCGAGACGGACACCATGGATACGTTCGTCGACTCGTCGTGGTACTTCCTGCGCTTCTGCGATCCGTGGAGCGTGGGCGTCCCGTTCGACCCCGAGGTGGCCGCCCACTGGATGCCGGTCGACCAGTACATCGGTGGTATCGAGCACGCCATCCTCCACCTGCTCTACGCCCGCTTCATGACCAGGGCGCTGTGCGACACCGGCCTCGGCCCGGCCGGCCTCCGCGAGCCGTTCGCCCGCCTGTTCACCCAGGGGATGATCCGCATGGACGGCACCAAGATGTCGAAGTCCAAGGGCAACCTGGTGGCGCCCTCGCAGTACTTCTCGACCGTCGGGGCCGATGCGCTGCGACTGTTCCACCTGTTCGTGGGACCGCCGGCCGACGACGTCGACTGGACGTCCCAGACCGACAGCGTCATCGAAGGCTGCGCCCGGTTCCTCGACAAGGTCTGGCGCCTGGCCCTGTGGTGAGGAGCGTGATCGGGGTCCGGAACGGGGCGGCCCCCTGACCGAGGCCGATGTAGCCGTCCGCAGGGCCACGCACCGCCTCATCGACCGGGTGAGCCGTGAGTACGAACGCTGGTCCTACAACACGGCCGTGGCCGCCTGCATGGAGTTCGTCAACCTGCTCGGCCCCTACGTCGCGCGACGGTGCGCACGCGGACGTGGTCGCCGACGCCGTCGACTCCCTGCTGCTGCTGCTGGCGCCCATGACGCCGCATGTCACCGCCGAGGCCTGGGAACGCCGCCACGGCGACCACATCCACGCCCGCCCGTGGCCGGTGGCCGATCCGGAGCTGCTGGTCGAGGAGACGGTGACGATGGTCGTGCAGGTCAACGGCAAGGTGCGGGCCCGTCTCGAGGTGGCGCCTTCGGTCACCGCCGAGGAGGCCGGCGCCCTGGCCCTCGCCGACCCTGCCGTCAGCGCCGCCCTCGCCGGGGGGACGCCGACCCGGGTCGTCAGCCGGCCGCCGCGGTTGGTGAACCTGGTCGTTTGAACCCCGGCCAGCAGCGACCGCCACTGCTCGGCCTCGAGCTCGGTAGGGCGCATAGAAACTGAACCGGTCGACCAGGTCGCCGAAGCGTCCGAGGATCTTCGCCGGCAGCTCGTCGAGGGGCGCCACCACCGCGAACGTGTGGAGCATGTCGTCGTCGATGAGCTCGGCCATCTGGGCCCACTCGCCCCGCTTCGACAGCGTGTTCAGGTCGACCTGCAGGTCGCCCCATCCGTGGAGGTCGAGCACCGGCTTGTACGCGGGCGTGGAGCCGTAGAAGGCGAGCTGCGCCTTGACCGCCTTGGTGGCCGCCCGCCACCCGGCCTCGTCGATGCCGGTCACCACCATGCCGGGGTACGAGATCTCCACGTCGGCGCGGCTCTTGCGGCCCGCGACCAGGCCCCGCTCGAGCGCGGGCAGCGTGATCTCGCGGAGGTAGCGCTCCGTCGTGAAGCCGTGGACGATGACGCCGTCGGCCACCTCCCCGGCCACCTCGGTCATCCGCGGCCCCACGGCGGCGATGAAGACCTTGGGATTGCCGAAGGGGTTGGGGCCGGGACTGAACATGGGCGTCATCAGGGTGTGGCGGTAGAACTCGCCGCGGTAGGCCAGGCGGCTGCCGTCCGCCCAGCTGGCCCAGATGGCCCGCATGGCCAGCACCAGCTCGCGCATCCGGGGCGCGGGTGGGACCACGGCATGGAGAACCGCTTCTCGATGTGGGGTTTGATCTGCGAGCCCAGCCCGAGCATGAACCGGCCCTTGGACAGCAGCTGCAGGTCGTTGGCCACCATGGCCAGGTTCATGGGGTTGCGGGCGAAGGCCACGGCGATGCCGGTGCCCAGCTTCAGCCGCTCGGTGTGCTCGGCCGCCAGCACCAGTGGCAGAAACGGGTCGTGACTGGTCTCGGCCGTCCACGACGCCGTCGTAGCCGGCCGATTCGAGACGTATCGCCGTCTCGGTCACCCCGCTCGGATCGAATCCGATGCCCCCGTCGACCTCCATCGCGACCACCGTACCGCCTGGCGGCGGCGGCGATGGTTGCCAGCGGGGGCGTGTGGCGCACAATTCCCCGGTGGTCGACGAACCGGGGGGCGCAGGGCCGGGGACTGCCGGTGCCCCGCGCCGGGTCCCCGAGATCGCCACCGCGGGCGCCGGGCCGGCAGACGCGGCCCGAGGTCTCCGACGAGGACCGTCAGCGCTACGGCGTCCTCCTCGACCGCGCCGCCGAGCGGCGGCCTCCTCGGTCCCTACGACTACGAGATCCGTCTCCGCGAGCTGGCCGCGGCCGACACCATCGAGGAGATGAACCGGATCGTCACCGAACTGCCGGTCTTCGTGGCCAGGGCGCCGGCACGGTCCGGCCGGTCCCGTTCGAGGAACGGGGGCGCAGCGCCGGCCACGGGTGTGCCGGCCGCCGACCGGGTGGGAGCCGCCGATCCGGTGGCGGCCATCGACGCCGCCCTGGCGGCCAGGCGGGCGGCCGGCCCGTCGGCCCCGAAGCCGCGCACCGTGGCGGGCCCTCATCATCACGGTCATCGTGCTCGTGGTGGTCGTGGTGGTGACGGCGCTCTTCGCCTCCCACCTGGTGCACACCCACAACCAGGGACTGGCGGCCCGGGCGGCACCGGCGTCGGCGGTCGTCAGCCGCCCTCGTCCCTGAGGAACCGCTCGAGCTCGGCGGCGATCTCGTCACCGCTCGGCACGGCCCCGCCGAAGCCGATCGGCTGGCCCTCCTCCGAGTCGATCGACCGCTCGAGGCGGCGGACCATCTCGGCGTGCTCCTCGTTGCCCGCGATGAGCTCGTCGACCTGGCGGCGGGCGGACTCCGCCTGCTCGCGCAGCCCGCCGGCGTCGAGCACCAGGCCGGTGACCGACGCCAGGCCGTCCACCAGCGCGGCCGACGCCTCGGGGTAGGGCATGGCCGCCACGTAGTGGGGGACGCCGCGCCCACAGCCCGATGACCGGGATGCCGGCGTCGCCCAGCGCCATCTCGAGTGCGGCCTGCACCCCCGCCGGCACCTCGATGGTCCCCTGCACGAAGCCGACCCGACCGGCCAGCTCCGCCCCCGCCGGCGGCACGGTGGAGGCCAGCCGCACCGGGCGGGTGTGCGGGGCGGGCGCGGGGAAGGCACCGAGCCCGACCACCATGCGGGCGCCGACGCGCCGGGTCAGCTCGACGACGGACCGGGTGAACGTCGGCCAGCGGAAGTCGGGCTCAGGACCGGTCATCACCAGGATCTCGGCGCCGATGCGGTCGCTGGGTGGCCACGATGGTCAGCGCCGGCCACGAGAGGTCCTCCGTCACACCGTTGACGATGCGGGCGATGGGCCGGCGGGCCCGCTGGTCCACCAGCACCTCGGTGTCGAACTCGCCCACGGGCTCGACGGCGCCGTCGTCGAGGATCTCCGCCGCCGCGCCCGACGCGCCGAGGCCGGCGTCCACCCAGCCCTCGAGGGCCACCACCAGCACCGGGCCGCGACCGGTCGGCGGGGGACGGTGCTCCCACTCGGGGTCGAGGCGGTAGAGCGGTTCAGCGGCGTCGCTCACAGCGCCTCGACCTCCTCCAGCGCCATCTCCCCGAGCCGGGTGACCTGGGGCGCCAGCTGGTCGACGCCGGAGCGGTCGCCGGCGGCGGCACCGGCCGCGTAGCGCGAGGCCACGCCCTGGAGGATGCAGGCCAGCTTCCACAGCCCGAACGCCCGGTAGAAGCCGATCTCCGACAGGTCGCGCTCGGACCCGGCGGCGTACCGCGCCAGCAGGCCGGCACGGTCACCGAACCCGGGCAGCCGGGTCGGGGCCACACCGAGCAGGTTGGCCTCGTCGTCCGGTTCGGTCCAGTAGACGAGGAGGAGGCCCAGATCGGCCAGGGGGTCGCCGATGGTGCTGATCTCCCAATCGAGGACGGCCGCCACCGTGCCGCTGTCGTCGACCACGGTGTTGTCGAGGCGGAAGTCGCCGTGCACGATGCCCACGCCCTGCTGCTCGGGGATGCGGGCCGACAGCAGCTCGTGGACGTGGTCGACCACGGCCGGACCGGGCTGGTCGCCCATCGGCGACGAGGAGAATTGGCCGTGCCACCGCTGGAGCTGGCGGGCGATGTAGCCCTCGCCGGCGCCCGAAGCCGGAGAGCCCGACGGCGTCGATGTCGACCTCGTGGAGGTCGGCGAGGGTGTCGACCAGCGAGTGGGCCGCCCGCCGACGGACGTCCTCGGCAACGGTCAGGGCGGCCTCCTCGTCGCGGACGATGTGCCCGTCGACGAACTCCATGACCGTGAACGGCGCGCCGGTGACGGTGGCGTCCTCGCACAGGCCGTACGTCTCGGGTACCGGGACGGCCGTCGGTCCGAGCGCCGAGAGCACCGTGAACTCGCGGCCCATGTCGTGCGCCGTGGGGAGCACGTGGCTGACCGGTGGACGCCGCACGACGAACGGACGGCCGGCGGCGTCGGTGACCCGGTACGTCAGGTTGGATCGGCCCCCGGCGACGAGGTCGAAGGTGAACGGCGCCGTGAACCGGGACGTGGCGCCATCCAGTCGGACACCCGGCGCGGTCGATGCCCTCGACTCATCTGGTCGGAGTGGCCCTGCGTCCATGCCCTACGACGCTACCCGCAGCTCGGTTCGTGCTCATGGGCCGGCGTACCGTGCCGGCCGTGGCCGCGGCGGTCGGCAGGTATCGTCTCGGTGATGGCCGATGTCACGGATGCCACCTTCGAGCACGATGTGCTCCTGCGCTCGCCGAGGTGCCCGTCGTGGTGGACCTGTGGGCGCCGTGGTGCGGCCCGTGCCGGACGCTCGGGCCGATCATCGAGCGGGCCGTCGAGGCCACCGGCGGGGCGGTCGAGCTGGCCAAGGTCAATGTCGACGAGAACCCGGCGGTCGCCGGCAGCTTCCAGGTGCAGTCCATTCCGGCCGTGTTCGCCCTGAGCGGGCGGCAAGGTCGTCGACGCCTTCATCGGGGCCCAGCCCGAGGCGGAGGTGAAGGCCTTCGTAGAGCGGCTCGTTCCCCAGCGCTCCGAGGCCGACCTGCTCGTCGAAGAGGCGGCCGGGGCCGACGACCCCGAGCCGCTCCTGCGCCGGGCCCTCGAGCTCCAGCCCGACCACCTGGGGGCCATCACGGCCCTGGCCCCCGTCCTGGTCGCCGCCGGCGATCCCGATGCCGCCATGGCCCTCCTCGACCGGATCCCCGAGACGGCGGAGACCCGTCGCCTGCTGGCCGAGGCCCGCCTGGCCGGGGAGGGGTCACCGTGACCGACGACGGTGTCGACGAGCTGCTGGCGGGCTTGCTCGACCGGGTCCGTGACGACGATGCCGCCCGGCAGGAGTACGTCGACGTGCTCGAGCGCTCGGGCCCGACGACCCCCGCACCGCCGCCTACCGCAAGTCGCTGACCGCCCGGCTCTTCTGACCGGCGGGCCGGCGACGCCTCGCCGCCGCGGCTGTCGACTAGCCGCCGGGTCGCTCCGTGCCGTGCGAGGACACTGGCCCTCGGCGACCGTCGCTTCGACGTCGGTGACCGGGCACTGGTCATGGGCATCCTCAACCGGACGCCCGACTCGTTCTACGACAGGGGCGCCACCTACGAGCTGGACGCCCTGCTGCGGCGGGCCGGGGAGCTGGTGGCCGACGGCGCCGACCTGCTCGACGTGGGCGGCGTCAAGGCCGGGCCCGGACCCGAGGTCGGCGAGGCCGAGGAGATCGAGCGGGTGCTGCCCGCCCTGGCCGCCCTGGCCGCCCGGTTCGACGTGCCCCTTGTCGGTGGACACGTGGCGGGCGTCGGTGGCCCAGGAGGCCTACGCCCTCGGCGCGGTCGTGGGCAACGACATCAGCGGGTTCGCCGACCCCGACTACCTGCCGGCGGCGGCAGCCGCCGGCGCCACGGTCGTGGCCACCCACATCCGGCTGGCGCCCCGGGTCCCCGACCCCGAGCCGCGTCTAGGCGACGACGTGGTCGGCGCGGTGGCGCCGTTCCTGCTGCGAGCGGGCCGGACGGGCCACCGTGGCCGGCCTACCGGCCGGATCGGATCGTGCTCGACGCCGGTCTCGACCTGGGCAAGACGGCCGAGCAGTCGCTGACCCTGCTCCGGGCCTCGGACCGGCTGGCCGACCTCGGCTACCCGCTCCTGCTCTCGGCGTCGAACAAGACGTTCCTCGGCGTGGTGCTCGGGCCTCGACATCGGCGACGGCGCGCGGCGTCCCTGGCCGCCGCCGCCCTCGGGGCCACGCTCGGCTGTCGGATCATGCGGGTCCACGACGTGGCCGCCCACCGCCAGGTCTGCACCGTGCTGCCGCGGTGAGGCGGCCAGTCGGTCGCCGCGCCGGTCGGGTCGTGATCGGGCCGCCGGTGAGTGCCGCCCGGCCGCCGCCGGCGTGGACGCGGCTCGTCGCGCCCGTGTACCTGGTCCGGGGCGACCGACCCCGCCGCTGGTCGCCCAGGCGACCCACCGCCTGGTCGACGTCGCTGGTCGGCGGGGGCGACCCGTCGCTGGTGGTGGAGGAGTTCGGTGGACCGGGCGCCGATGCCCTCGACGTGGGCGCGGTGGTCGACGCCTGCACCACGCCGCCGTTTCTGGTCGGCCCGCCGGGTGGTGGTGGTGCGCGACGCCGGCCGGCTGGCGGCCGCCGACGCCGCCCGCCTGGTCGACGTACCTGGCGGACCCGCTGGCCACCGACCGCACTGGTGCTGGTGGCCGGCGGGGGGACGCGTCCCCCAGGCGCTGTCCAAGCTGGCCACCTCGGTCGGCGGGCTGGTCGACACCAAGGTGGGCATCGGGCGGGCCCGGTCGCAGTGGCTGGCCGACCACCTGCAGCGACGGACCGGTGCGGCTGGACGCCGCCGCCACCGCCCTGCTCTCGGCGACCACCTGGGCGAGGACATGGGCCGGCTCGAGGGACTGCTCGACACGCTGGCCGCCGCCTACGGCCCGGGCGCCACCGTCCAGTCGACGAGCTCGAGCCGTTCCTGGGCGACGCCGGTTCGGCTGGCGCCCTGGGACCTCACCGACGCCATCGACGCCGGCGACATCCCCAGGGCCCTCGACGCGCTGCGCCGGCTCCTGGGGCGGGACTCCCATCCGCTGCGGGTGATGGCGGTCGCTCCACGGCCACTACCGGCAGATGCTGCTGCTCGACGGCGTCCGGCGTGACCTCCCAGGAGGCCGCGGCCGAGCTGCTGGGCTACGACGCCGTTCCCGGCCAAGAAGGCGATGGCGCAGGGCGCGCCGGCTGGGCGTCAGCCGGCATCGCCCGGGCCGTCCGGCTGCTGGCCGCGGCCGACCTGGATCTCCGGGGCGGCACGGCCATGCCGGGTGAGACCGTTCTCGAGGTGCTGGTGGCCCGCTCTGTCCCGGCTGGTCGGACGTCGCGCCGAGCGGGACGACCGGCGGAGGGCCTCAGTGACGGGGTCCGTGGACTGGTGCCGCCGTCGGCGACGTTGTCGGTCCACTTGAAACCGTCCCAGTAGCGGAACTGGTGCCGGCCGACCGGGTCGGCCTTCCATCCGGCCGGCACCGACGGCTGCGGCCGCTCGACCACCACCGGAGGCTCGGGCTGGGACGGGCGGAACGCCTGGGTCACGGTCACCGGCTGTTGGTGGACGCGGCCGTCGGCTCCACGGGGCGGGCTGGTGGCGCCGGTGGTGCCGTAGCCGACCGGCGGGCTGGCCGCGCCGAACGGGCTGTAGCCGACCGGCGGGCTGGCCGCCCCGAAGCTGCCGAAGCCGACGGGCGGGCTGGCACTGCCCTGGGCCCGGGGCGGCCCGGCCTGGCCGCTGCCCTGCATGCCGTCGAATTGGAGGTGGCCGCCTTGCCGCCGGCCGCGATCGGCGCCACCTTCGGCCGTCGGGCCGAACACGTAGAAGATCAGGGCGAACGGTCCGAGCACGACAGCAGGACGACCCAGAGGCCGCGCTTTTCCTTGGCCCGGTGCCAGGCCCAGCCGGGAAGCCGGAACATGTCGACGAAGCCGATGATCCACGACAGCACCCGACGACACCCACGACGATGCCGGTCGTGGCTGCTCAGGACTGCCGCGAGCTGCCCGTTCATCTGGCCTCTCCCACCTTGATGGCACCGGGCGCCGGCGCCCGGTGCCCGGCGTGGACGCCCGCAGTCGCCCTCCGCCCCTCATCCTTGTCCATCGCGTGCCCCGGATGTCGTCGGGTCGACTGCCGTGGGTCCGCCTGTCGGCGGCAAGGCTAGACACTTCTCGTTGTGTCTGTATTGCGTTTACTCATAGTGTTCGACAGCTACCCTCCTAGTCAAGGACCTTCGTCCCCGTGGTCTGGTGGTGCAGCTTATCGGAAGTCGCGCGATGCCGGGACGGGTCCGAGCTCGAGCGGTTCGATCCGCTCGGCGATGAGGTTGATGGCGCCCTCGGCCCGTTCGAGCCGGCCCCGGACGAGCAGGGCGGGCACACCGCGGCCACCGGCTTCCACCGGACCCACGCGCCCCGCGAGCAGACGACGTTGACCATGCCGGTCTCGTCCTCGAGGTTGACGAACACGGCCCCGTGGGCGCTCTCGGGCTGCTGGCGGTGGGTCACCACCCCGCCCACGGTGATCCTGGTCCCGCGGCGGGTGGTCGCCAGGTCGCCGGCGGCCACCACCTGCCGGGCGGCCAGCTCCGGTCGGGCCAGTTCCATGGCGGTGGTGTCCGGGGCCATGCCCGAGCGACCACAGGTCGTCGGCCACCTCCTCCCAGGGGCCGGGCGGCGGCAGCGGCGGCGGGTCGGCGCCGGTCACGATCCCGGCCAGCCGGTCCGGGCGTGGCCTGGGCGGCGGCACCGGCCGCCCACACCAGCGCCCGACGGTCGTGCCGACCGCCGGCGTGCCCCGGCCGTCGAGCGCACCCGCGGTGGCCAGTGACTCGAGCTGCGGCCGGGTCACGCCGGCCCGGCGCACCAGGTCCTCCATGCCCGCCCACGGCCGCCCGGCGGCGATCCGCTCGGCGGCGTCGCTCCCCACGCCCCGCACCGCCGACAGCCCGAGCCGGAGCGCCGGCCCGGGCCCGTCACGGGGACCGTCCCACTCGATGCAGGCACCGGCACGGCTCCGGTCGACGTCGGGCCGGCGGACCTCGACACCGTGCCGCTTGGCGTCGGCGACCAGGCTCTGGGGCGACCAGAATCCCATCGGCTGGGCGTTCAGCAGGCCGGCGGTGAAGGCCACCGGGTAGTGCACCTTGAACCAGGCGGTGGCGTAGACCAGGTGGGCGAACGCCACCGAGTGGCTCTCGGGGAACCCGAAGTTGGCGAAGGCGGCCAGGGCCGTGTAGACCTGCTCGGCCACCTCGGGACCGACGTCCCTGGCCGCCATGCCGGCGAACAGCCGGTCACGGAGCCGGGCCATGCGCTCGCCCGACCGCTTGGCGCCCATGGCCTGGCGCAGCTCGTCGGCCTCGGTCGGGGTGAACCCGGCCACGTCGATGGCGATCTGCATCAGCTGCTCCTGGAAGAGCGGCACCCCGAGGGTGCGTTCGAGGGCCGGCTGCGAGCAGCGGATGGAGGTAGGTGATCTCCTCGGTGCCGTTGCGGCGGCGGATGTAGGGATGGACGGCATTGCCCTGGATGGGCCCCGGGCGGATGAGGGCCACCTCGACGGCGAGGTCGTAGAAGCAGCGCGGCCGGACCCGGGGCAGGGTCCCCATCTGCGCCCGCGACTCGACCTGGAACACGCCCGACGGTGTCGGCCCGGCACAGCAGGTCGTAGACGGCGTCCTCCTGGGGGATGAGGCCGATGTCGATGTCGTCGCCGTGGAACTCGCGCACCAGATCGATCATGTGGTGCAGGGCGGTGAGCATGCCGAGCCCGAGGAGGTCGAACTTGACCAGGCCGGCGGCCGCGCAGTCGTCCTTGTCCCACTGCAGGACGCTGCGGCCGGGCATGCGGCCCCACTCGACCGGGCAGACCTCGACGACCGGCCGGTCGCAGATGACCATGCCGCCCGAGTGGATGCCGAGATGGCGCGGGAAGTCGAGGACCTCGCCGGCCAGCTCGGCCACGGCCGCCGGAGGTCGTCGCGGTCGCCGGGGCGCTCGCCTCGCTCGCTGGCCTTCGCCCAGGCGTCGATCTCATCGGGGTCGTGGCCGAGGGCCTTGCCGATGTCGCGCAGCGCCGAGCGCGACCGGTAGGTGATGACGTTGGCCACCTGGGCGGCGTGCAGGCGGCCGTAGCGCTCGTAGACGTACTGGATGACCTCCTCGCGCCGGCCCGACTCGATGTCGACGTCGATGTCCGGCGGCCCGTCGCGGGCGGGCGAGAGGAACCGCTCGAACAGCAGATCGAGCGCCACGGCGTCGACGTTGGTGATGCCGAGGGCGAAGCAGACGGCGGAGGTGGCCGCCGACCCCCGGCCCTGGCAGAAGATGTCGTGCTCCCGGCAGAAGGTCACGATGTCCCACACGGTCAGGAAGTAGCCGGGGAAGCCCGAGCGCGTCGATGACGGCGAGCTCGTGGTCGAGGCTGCGCCCACGCGCCCGGGACCCGCTCGGCGTGGCGGGGCCCGTAGCGGCGGGTGGCGCCCTGCCGGACCAGTTCCACCAGCCAGCTCTGCTCGGTGTGGCCGGGGGGCACGGGGAAGTCGGGCAGCCGGGGGGCGACCAGCCGGAGGTCGAAGGAGAAGGCCGCCGCCAGCTCCGCCGCCCGGTCGATCACCCCGGGCCACCGGGCGAACCGCCGGCGCTGCTCGGCCTCGCCGCGCAGGCAGGCGCCGGCCGAGGAGGGCAGCCACCCCTCGAGCTCGGGGAGGGGGCGCCGGGCCCGCACCGCCGCCAGCGCGGTGGCCAGCCGGAACCGGCCGGGCGTGGCGTAGTGGACGTTGTTGGTGGCGACCGGGTCCATGCCGCGTGCCACCGCCATCCACGCCAGGGCGTCGTTGCGGCTGGTGTCGAGCGGGTCGCCGTGGTCCCAGAGCTCGACCGAGCCACGTGCTCGCGGCCGAAGGCGTCGACGAGCAGGTCGAGCCGGCGGGCCGCCGCCGACGGGCCCTCGGCGGTGAGGGTGGCGGGTACCGCGCCCTTCCGGCACCCGGTCAGCACCTGCCAGTGGCCGTCGTGGGCGGCGGCCAGGTGCTCGAGGGAGAAGATCGGCTTCCCCTTCTCACCGCCGGCCAGGTGGGCCTCGGCGATGGCCCTGCTCAGCCGGGCGTACCCCTCGGGGTCGCGGGCCAGCACCACCAGGTGGGTGCCCCCGGGGTCGGCCACACCGGTGCGGGGCCCGGCGGGCGAGAGCGACACCTCGGCGCCGAAGACGGTGGGCAGGCCGAGGGCGCGGGCCGCGCTCGGCGAAGCGCACCACGCCGTAGAGGCCGTCGTGGTCGGTCAGCGCCAGGCGCTGACAGCCCGAGGCGGGCGGCCTCGCCGGCCAGCTCCTCGGGATGGCTGGCGCCGTCGAGGAAGGAGAAGTTGGAGTGGCAGTGCAGCTCGGCGTAGGCCATGGGTCGCGGCTTCTCAGCCGTAGGTCGCCTCGACCCACCACCGGCCCCGCTCGGCCACAGGAGCCGGGCGCCGTCGCCCGTCACCACCTGCAGGCGCGCCGCCCTCCGGCGCGCGTCGCCCACCACCGCTCCTAGACGGGCCACGGCCCGGCCCACGCCGTCACCGGTGCCCACGGCCCGCCGGCGAGCGATACCCGGGCCGGTGTGCCGCTGAGGAGGCCGCGGCCGCCGACAGAGACCGGGACACCCCCGTCGTCGACGACCTCGGCGGCGACGGGGGTGGCGTGCACCAGGGCGGGGGCGGGGGGCGGGATGCGCCCCGGCCACGGGGCCGACTCCTCGGGGTCCGGGGTGTCCGCCGGGGCGGTGCCGTCCCAGGTCACGAAGCGGGCCCGGTCGGCCGGGCCGCGGCCACCCTGCAGCCGGGCGACCACCACGGCCTCGGCGCCGAGGAGGTCACCGAGCCGGCGGAGGGCCCGGGCCGCCCGGGTGTCGGCCTCCGTCTCGCCACCCCAGAACCCGGGCTGGCGGCTGCCGGGTGCGGCCGCGTCGGCGGGTCCGCGCCGGAGGTCGGCGACCCGCCGGGCACAGGCGGGATCGCGGAGCCCGTCCAGCTCGCCGTGGGCACCGCCCGCCACCCGGTGGCACTGCACCCCGTCCGCACCGAACCGCCCGAGCACGTGGTGCTCGGGGAGCGCGGCGAACGCCCCCAGGGTGCGGATGCCGAGGCGGGCGAGGAGCCCGTCCAGCTCGGGGTGGTCGAGCACGTCGAGGGGGAGGGGCGCCAGGAACTCGGTGGTGGCACCGGGCCCGACGATGCAACCGGACCGGGCGGCCAGCACGGCGGCGAAGAGTCCCTCGGCGATCCCCACCTCGGCGGTGCCGCCGCCTGTGACTGCGTCGGCCGCCGCGGCGACCAGCCCGACGAGTGCCTCCTCGCCGCCGAAGTAGCGGGCCGGCCCCCGGGCCGGCAGGGAGCAGACACCGGGTCGGACAGGGGTGACCCAGGGGCAGTAGGCCTCGACCGCCTCCACCACGCGGGCGAAGGTGCGGAGCACCGCGCCGCCCTCGTCCTCGTCGAGGAGCGCGGGGCACCGGACGACGAGCAGGCGGTCCACCTCAGCTCTCCCCGGCGCCCCGCCGGGCGCCGTCGGCGGAGGGGGCCACGGGCTCGATCCCGCCGGTGGGGGAGGGCAGCCATATCCGGTCGCGCCGGGGTCGGGCGGCCGAACGCCGGCCGGTGGCGGTGACGGTCAGGTGCCGGCGGCGGAGATGGCCCGCGCCGTCGCCGATGCCGCCCCAGCCGCCCCCGCCGACGGTCAGCCGCAGGTCGGGGGGCTCGGGCCAGCCGGCCCGGTCGGCGAGGACCACGAGCACGGTGCCGCGGTCACGCGCCCGGGCCGACAACCGCCGGGCGAGGGCCGGTCGCGGCGCAAAGGGGGGCTGGAGCAGCACGACGTCCATGCCGTCGACCAGGACGGCCACGGCCTCGCCCCACGCCGGACCCGGGTGGGGCACGAGGGGGAACCGGTCCAGGTCGAGGCCGAGGTCGCGGGCGGCCACCATGCCCAGGTCGCACAGCCCGACGGCCGCGGACCACGACCCGGCGGCGGAGGCCGCCCCGAGCAGACCGACGGCCAGGGCGGCCGCCCCGGAGAGGCCGTCGACGACGAGCGTGCTCCCGCGCCGCAGGGCACCGTCGGGGAGGAGACCGGCGAGCGCCGGGGCCACCGGTACCAGCCGGATGCCGCTGGCGGCCACCGGCCGGACCCGCTCGGCCAGCAGGGCCAGGGCGGCCCGGTCACCGCGGCCCTGCCGGGAGCCACGGGCGGAATCCGGCGAATCGAACATATGTTCGCACACTATCCCCCCGGAGGGGTGGACGCCCGGGGCGGGTCCGGGACCGGCCGGCCGGTGCCAAGATGACCCCCATGACCGACGAGACGACCACCGAGCGGCTGCAGGTCCAGCGGACGATCCCGGCGGACCCGGCGACGATCTTCGGCGTCCTGTGCGACCCGCAGGGGCACGTGGCCATCGACAGCTCGGGGATGCTGATGGACGCCACCGGCGAACCGGTCGCCGCCACCGGCGACACCTTCGTCGTCCACATGGACCGCGAGGCGCTCAACGACTATCCGATGGGCCTCTACGACGTGACCGTCACCATCACCGCCTTCGACCCCGACCGCGAGATCGCGTGGACGATCCTCGGCCAGATCCGCCCGCCCATCGGCCACGTCTACGGCTACACGCTCGAGCCCACCGACGACGGCACGCTCGTCACCTCCTACTACGACTGGTCGGACATCGACCCCGTCTGGCGGGAGGCCGGCATCTTCCCCGTCATCTCCGAGGGGGCGCTGCGGGCCACCCTCGGCATCCTCGACCGGACGGTGCGGCGGGGCGGCTACCGGGCGACGGGCGCACCCTGACGGAGCCTGGGGTCAGGCGGCAGCGGCCCCGTACCGCTCGAGCAGCCGCGCCCGCTTGGACGGCTGGATGTTGGCCAGGGTGACGTCGCCGCCGTAGTGCGCCAGCACCCGGTGGTCCATCACCTTCCGCCACAGCGGCGGCACGTACGCCAGGGCGATCATGGTGCCGTAGCCGGACGGCAGCTGGGGGGCCTCGTCGAAGTGGCGCAGCGTCTGAAACCGGCGGGTCGGGTTGGCATGGTGGTCGGAGTGTCGCTCGAGGTTGTAGAGGAACACGTTCGAGGCGACGTGGTTCGAGTTCCAGCTGTGGCCGGGCGCGCAGCGTTCGTAGCGGCCGTTGGCCACCTTCTGGCGCAGCATGCCGTAGTGCTCGAGGTAGTTGACGACCTCGAGCAGCGAGAAGGCGAACACCGCCTGTACGGCGAGGAACGGGAGGACCCGGGGGCCGCAGAGGGCGACGATGGCGGCGAAGAGGGCCACGCTCATGGCCCAGGCCTGCAACACCTTGTTCTTTGCGCTCCAGACGCTCGCGCCCGTGCGGGACAGGCGGAAGCGTTCCAGCCCCCAGGCCGACCGGGCGCTGCCGACGACGCAGCGGGGGAGGAAGACCCAGAACGACTCGCCCAGCCGCGAGCTGGCCGAGTCCTCGGGCGTGGCCACCCGCGAGTGGTGGCCGCGGTTGTGCTCGACGTAGAAGTGGCCGTAGCACGACTGGGCCAGCACGACCCGGCTCAGCCACCGCTCGAGACCGTCCCGCTTGTGGCCGAGCTCGTGGGCGTTGGCGATGCCGATGCCGCCGACGGCGCCGACCGTGACGGCGAAGCCGACCGTCTGCAGCCAGGTCAGGTCGGTGTGGGTCACCAGCCACGCGCCCCACACCAGGCTGGCGAACTGCGCCGGCACGAACAGGTACGTGCACCAGCGGTAGTACCTGTCGGCCTCCAGCTGGGACACGGCCCAGTCGGGCGGGTTCGAGGTGTCCGCCCCGACCACCAGGTCCAACAGGGGGATGATGCCCAGGATCCAGATGGGGCCCATCCACAGGAAGACGCCGTAGCCGGTCTGGTGGAAACCCAGCCACCCGATCAGGGGGAGCAGGGGCACGACGATCCCGAGGAGCCACAGGTGGCGCTGCGGATCACGCCACGTGCGGACGGGCGCGGGTGCGTCGCCGGCGGGCCGGCGGGTGTCGGGGGTGTCGGTGGTCATGGGGTCTCCCGGGGGGTGGGCGGGTCAGCGCGGCAGTGACGGGGTGAGGGCGCCGTGGACGAGGACGTCGGCCACCGATGCGGCCACCACCTCGGGCGGGTCGTCGGGGGCGCTCACGGCGTAGCTGACGAGGAGTCGCGTCAGCATGTCGGCGAGGCGGCGCAGCCCGACCCCTCGCACGCCGGGGAGCTTCGAGGCGACCACGCTCTCCACGACGGACCGGACGAGCAGCATCACCGGCCCGCTGTCCGAGGTGAGCAGCGGGAGGAGGGCCTCGGGCTCGGACCGCACCAGCCGGTCGAGGAGCGGATGCTCCCGGGTGGCACGCAGGGCGGTGAGCACACCGGCTTCGAGCGCGTCCCGGGGGTCGTCGTGGCTGTTGGCCGCGGCCACCACCTCGCCCGTGATGTGCTCCGCCTCGCGCCGGACGGCCGCCGCCACCAGGTCCTCCTTCGAGGAGAAGTACTTGTAGAGCGTCTGGCGGGAGAGTCCGGCCCGCTTGGCCACGTCGGCCACCGACAGGTGGGCGATGCCGTGGAGGCTGGCCGCTTCGAGCGTCGCCGTCAGAATGCGCTCGGGGACCGACCCGCTCTGCTGCATTGTGGACAGATTAACAAAATCCGTAAGTCTGTCAATCGCCGGAGTCGGTGGCCGGCAGCCGGCGTACGCCGGGCGGGTCGGTGGCAGGTGTGACGGCAATTCGCCACGGGTGACGGCGTGATCGGTACGATGTGCGCACCAGAGGAAGGAGGTGGTCCAACTGAGCAGTCAACCGTTAGGGACCCTGGAGGTGGCTGGCCGCTAGGCGGCTCGCTGTACCACCTGGCGAATCCCAGCCAGTTACCCACTGGACGACCCAGCCGGACCGTAGGTCCCATCCGGCGCGGTACCGGTCAACCAGTGCCTTTCAGCACGCAGTGTCGACGAGGGGCGCCCCTAGGGGCGCCCCTCGCGCGCCCGCGGTCCGGGTTCGCCATACTCGGGGGATGACGACAGCCGACCCCGCCGGCGAGCTCCCGGTCTCGCCCCGGTCCACCCTCAAGAGAAAGCGCGAGCGCGGCTCCCACCGCCGCACCACGGTGGAAGCCGTGCTCGACGAGGGCCTGGTGTGCCACGTGGGCATCGCCGTCGACGGGGCCACCTTCGTGGAGCCGATGGCCTACGCCCGCATCGGCGGCGTCCTCTACCTGAACGGTGCCCGGGCGAACCGGCTGCTGCGCAGCGTCGCCGACGGCGCCGACGTGTGCGTCACCGTCACTCTCGTCGACGGGCTGGTACTGGCGAGGTCGGCCTTCCACCACTCGATGAACTACCGGTCGGTGATGCTGTTCGGCACGGCCACCGAGGTCACGGAGGACGACGAGAAGCGGGCCGCCGTCAGCGCCCTGCTCGAGCACCTCGTCGCCGGCCGCAGCCAGGACGCCCGGCCACCGACCCCGGCCGAGCTCAGGGCCACCCTCATCGTGCGCCTGCCGATCACGGACGGGTCGGCGAAGGCGCGCACCGACGGCCCGGTCGACGACGAGGAGGACCTCGACCTCGGCGTCTGGGCCGGGGTGTTGCCGGTCTGGGCATCGACCGGACCAGCGGTGCCCGCCGCCGACCTGGACGACGGCGTGCCCGTGCCCGAATACGTCAGTCGGTGGCGACCGGACCGGGCCCGCCCGTCGGCCTGAGCGCCTCCGTCCGGGCCCGCATCGGCACCAGCCGGTCGGCCACGGCCACCCCTACCACCACGGCGGCCGCACACCCGCCGAGGGCCACCGCCGACAGGTGGGCGGCGGGCGCGGCCAACACCGCCAGCGCGGCGATACCGGCCAGCCGGCTCCAGGGGACCACCCGGAACACCGTCGCCTCGAAGGCGGCGTGGCCGGCGAGGAAGAGGGCGCCGCCGCCGAGCACCATCCAGGTGGTGGAGGCCGATCCGACCTCGGTCGGGTGCGAGACGAACCGCTGGTCGGCGGCGGCGGTCACGATGATGCCGGCCACCATCACCGGGTGGATCCAGTGGTAGGCGGAACGTCCCAGCCGGCCGGGGTCGGGCGACGCGGCCACGACCCGGGCGGCGTCGTCGGCGCTCCGGTCGAAGTAGAGCCACCAGAAGGTGATCGATCCGATGAAGGCGATGACGAAGGCGACGATCTCGGCTCCCCTGACCGCGACCGAGTCGGACAGGGTGGCCCCGATGACCACCACGGACTCGCCCACCGCGATGAGGATGAACGCCTGACAGCGCTCGGCGAAGTAGTTGCCCTCGATGGCCCAGTCCTGGGTACGCGACCGGCCGAGGCCGGGGGTGTAGAAGCCGACGGCACCCCCGAGCATGTCGATGCCGACCGCCGCCAGCCAGCAGGCGGCGCGGGCGCGGCCCGTCGACGACGCCGCCGGCGACCGCCAGGGCGCCACTGAGCACGCACCACGACAGGATGCGCTGGAAGTTCCGTTCGAGGGCGTGGTCGCGCAGGCACAGCGAGCGCGAAGTATGCTGCGTCCGATCTGCATGGTCGCGTAGGCCACGCCGACGGCCAGGCCCCGCGCACCGAACGCCTCGGGCAGGGCGGCCGACATCACCAGGGCCACCCCGGAAAGCACGAGCAACATCACCCGGACAGGGAGGGCGTCGGGATCGAGCCAGTTGGTGACCCAGGTCGTGTACACCCAGACCAGCCACACCATGGCCAGCAGCAGGCCGCCTGCAGGGCCCCGGGACCGTCGGGTGGGCCAGCAGGGCGTGGGACAGCTGGGTGACGGCGAACACGTAGACCAGGTCGAAGAAGAGCTCGATGTTGGTGACGCGCTGCGATCCGGTCAGGGCGCGCAGCACGCCGGCCGGGGACGGGTCGTCGGTGGGAGGGGAGGTGTCGGTGGTCACGGAGCGGGGCGCAGGCCGCCTCGCCGGGGTCCGACGGTCGTTCGGGCGGTCGACATGGGTACCATCAGGTTGGCACGCAACCGGGGGAGGCCTCGATGTTCGCTCAGGTCGGGCAGTTGGTCGTCACCGGCGCGGTCGTGCCGGTCCGCGGCTGAGCGGCCGGTCTGCGGTGTTCGACGTCGATCGCGACAGGTTCGAGGAGCTGGTCGCCGAGGCCCTCGACGGCATCCCCGCGGAGCTGGGCTCGAAGATGGAGAACGTGGCCGTCGTGGTGGAGGACGAGGCGCCCGGTCGCAACCTCTTCGGGCTCTACGAGGGCATCCCCCTGACCAGGCGCACACCCCTCAACTACGGCTGGGTGATGCCCGACCGGATCACCATCTACCGCCGCACGATCTGCAGCGTGTGCCATTCGGAGGCCGACGTCATCGCGGAGGTCCGCAAGACCGTCATCCACGAGGTCGGCCACCACTTCGGCATCAGCGATCCCCGCCTCGAAGAGCTGGGCTGGGCGTAGGCCACCGGGGTCGGCTGCCGGTGGGCGGACTACTTGTCCCGCAGCCGGTGGAGCCCGAACCGCTGCCCGACGAACGCGAACGCAAACACTGTCGACCCCGACCGTCACGTCGGCCCAGATGGACCAGCGCAACGCGTTGATATGAAGCCAGTCAAGAAAAAGACGAAACCGATGAGACGGTTTGACACCCGCCGGAACTCCCACTGCCGACCGTTCACGTCGGCCTTCCGCAGCCACGGCCGCCATGGGCTCCACTCCCGGCCGCTGGTCACCGGCGTCTCCACCAGGGGTTGCACGCCCTCCATCCGGCGGAAGCCGGCCCACGACGCCTCGGTCGCCATGGCCACAGTTTCCCATGCCCGGTGCCGGCCTGTGGCCGGTGTGGCTCGGCCCCGGACGACTGCCGCCCATCGACGTCCGGGGTCACCCACCTACAGTGGCGGTCGATGACCACGGGGAACAGGGCCGACACCGCGCCGACGGGGCTGCGACCGGGCGACTACGCCCTGCTGACGCCGCCGGAGCGCCGCCTCGCGCTTCGTAGCGCACGTCGGGCGCACGCGAAGCGCCCCGATGACGACGAGACGCCGCGGGCCATGGGCTACATGGCGGTGGCCGGCGCGTGGATGGTGGCGGCCGTCGCCCTCGTCGCCCTCTCGTTCGCCTGGCAGCTGGCGCTGGCGTCGGACACCGGCATGGTCCCCGTCCGGGTGCTGCAGGTGGCGGCGGCCGTGGTCTTCGTGGTGGCGCTCTTCAGGTGGCGGCAGTTCGGGCGCGAGGCCATGGCCTACCGCAACCGGTCACGGGCCTGAGGCCCGCCTGACCCCGGTGGGTCAGCCCTCCCACAGCCCGACGGGCGCCCCGCCCCGCCGGTAGTGACCGGGCTGGCGCTCGCCTGACATGGCCTTTTCGATCCTCGCCGTCATGCCGGGCGTGAGCGTGCCGTCGGAGATCATCTCGATGAAGATGGCGGTGGCGTTGCCGACGTCGAAGAAGTCGCGCTGCCACGACCATTGGCAGTTGCCGGCGTAGCGGAACCAGCTGCCGCCGAGCCCGGCGATCTCGTAGTGGCTGCCGTCGGCCCGGGTGGCGTCGGCGACCTGCTTCCACAGCCCGATCACCTCACCCTGCACGTCGTCGATGAGCACCTGCTGGTAGGGGTAGGTCCAGCCGCCGAGCCCCTCCATCTCGGGGCCGAGGGCGACGGTGCGGATCTCGTCTCGTCCGACGGCCATGAACTCGTCGTTGGGTCCGATGTTCCAGCCGTAGGTGGCGTCCTCGGTGTAGAAGTCGGCCATGGGCGCCCAGTCCAGCGCGGCCTCGCACTTCTGTTGATCTCGATCCAGCGCTCGACCATCTCCTCGAGCTCGCGGCGGGGATACGCCATCGCTCAGTCCTCCTCAGTGATCCTCAGGGCACCCGTGGGACAGAACTTGACGGCCGCCTCGACCTGGGCACGGAGCGACTCGGGCGGCGACTCGTCGAGCACGGTGACGGTGGTGGCCCGCTTGGCCAGCGCGAAGACGTCGGGTGCCTCGGACTCGCACACCCCGTGGCCCTGGCACAGATCGCGGTCGACCTCGATCCTCACCGGGCGGCGTCCTTCGTCCGGTCGCCGGTACCGGACGCGGCACAGGCTGCTGCAGCTGGACGACCATCTTCGACATGGTCGGCCCGGTAGGTCTCGGCCGGCTGGGCCAGCTCCAGTTCCCAGTCCTCGCAGCAGCACGGAGAAGATGGCCTTCAGCTGCATCATGGCGAAGGGGGCCCCGACGCAGCGGTGCCGCCCGGCACCGAAGGGGATCCACGTCCACGGGTTGGCCGTCGTCCTCGCGGGGCTCGAGGTAACGGGTCGGGATCGAACTGCTCGGCGTCGGGGAAGTCCTCGGGGATGCGGTTGGACACGGCCAGGCGGCCCCGACCATCTGGCCCGGGCGATCCGGAACTCGGCGGATCTCGAAGTCCTCCTTGGCCACCCGCAGCAGCAGGATGAGCGGCGGGTGCAGTCGCAGCGCCTCCTTGATGGCCGACTCGAGCCGGGGCATGGCTCGCGCAGCGCCTGGTAGCTGACCTCCTCCCCGTCGGCGTAGAGCTCGTCGAGCTCGGCGATGACCGCGGCCGAGCTGGCCCGGGTGGCGCAGCAGCTCGATCAGCGTCCACGCCGCCGTGCCCGACGT
The DNA here is from genome assembly GCA_963838005.1 of uncultured Actinomycetota bacterium. Taxonomy (GTDB): domain Bacteria; phylum Actinomycetota; class Acidimicrobiia; order Acidimicrobiales; family RAAP-2; genus CAWIPW01. Next base: position 555,326 of record CAWIPW010000003.1, on the reverse strand, counting down.
CGTGTGGTGGCCGGCGAACATCATGGAGATGAACATGCCCGTGACCACGTCGGCGGTGAACCGCGGCGTGCCGTCCTCGTCGCGGATCGACATCAGGACGTCGAGGAGGTCGCGCTCGTCGTCGGGCGGCGGCCCGGTCGTCCGACCGCCGGTCCATGATCCCCTGGACCAGCGCCACCAGCCCGGCCCGCGACGCGTCGCGGCGGCGGAAGCTCTCGATGGGGGCGTAGGGGTCGACGTAGGCCAGGGCGTCGGTGCCCTGTTCGAGGTCGTGGTAGAGCCGGGCGAACCGCTGGTCGAGCTGGTCCGCGGAACCGCTTGCCGATGAGGCAGGCCGACGACGTGTAGATGGTCAGCTCGGCGAACCAGTCGAGCAGGTCGATGGTCCCCGTCGTCGCCCCAGCCGCGCCACCATGGCGTCCACCTCGGTCGGCGATGGTGGAGGCGTGGCCCCGCATGAACTTGTCGCGCAACGCCTGGTTGTGGAGCATCTCGCGCCGGCGCTCGGGAGGGGCGTCGAAGACGACGCCCTCGCCGAAGATGGGCGTCATGAACGGGTAGGCCTCGGCCTGGTCGAGCAGCTCCTCGGGCGCCCGGAAGAACCATCTCGTTGGCCTCGGCCCCGCGTCAGCAGCACGACGTCCTGGTCGGCCAGACCGGAACTGGCCGACGTCGCCGCACTCGGCCCGGACCCGCTCGATGAGCGCGATCGGATCGGTCGCAGCTCTTCCAGATGGCCGTGCTCGGCCTCGCCTCCCGAGACCCGCGGCGGCTCCCGTAGCTCGACGTTGATGGTCATGCGTTCCTCGCTGGTCGACGACGGGTGCCTCGGGCTGGACTTCGATCATGGTCAGGTGGGTGCCCACGGGGCATGCCACGCACGGCCACCACGGCGTTGGCCACGGCCTCGGCGTCGCAGGAAGTGAGCGTGGCGGGCCAGACCCCAGCGCACCCACTGCTCGAGGATCTCGGCGGTGGCCTCGCGGTCCCAGTCCGAGCCCATCGCCGACAGGGTCTGGCCGGGCCGCACGATCGGTGGCCCGCACGCCCGGTGCCCTCGAGCTCCATCTGCAGCGTCGCGGACGTAGCCTTCGAGGCCCCACTTGGAGGCCGACGTAGGCGGCCTTGGACGGGCCGGGGGCGCTCGACCACGTCCGAGGTCACGAAGACGATGTCGCCGCGGCGGCGTTCGACCATGCCCGGGGCAGGAGTGCCCGCACCAGCCCGTGGGCGCCGCTCACGTTGACCGCGAGCAGCTCGGCGAAGGCGCCCGGCGTCGGTGTCGAGGCAGCGCCGGGCAGGTTGCGGGCCGCACTGGAGACGAGGACCTCGATGTCGCCCACGGCGCCGGCCGCCGCCTTCGACGAAAGCGGCGGCGACTCCCGGTCGGCCAGGTCGAGGGCGAAGGCGTGGGCCTCGCCCCCGTCGGCCCGGATGACTCGGCCGTCTCCTCGCACCGCTCGACCCGCCGGGCGCCGAGGACGACCGGGTGGCCCGGCGGCGGCCAGGGCCCGGGCCGTGGCCAGGCCGATGCCCGACGACGCCCCGGTGACGACGGCCGGCCGACGGTCGGGATGGGGGTTGAAGGCGGGCCGGCCATGTCAGCGCAGTCGTGACCGTGATCGGGAGGCGTGGCGAAGCCCCGGACGTTGATGGAGTGCACCCGCTCGGCGCCGGCCGGGTCGATGTCGTAGCCGGCGACCCGCCGCAGCAGCTCCTCCAGGCCGACCCGGCCCTCCAGGCGGGCCAGGGCGGCCCCCAGGCAGAAGTGGCGGCCGCTGCCGAAGCTGACCAGCTTCGAGGTGTCGCGGTCGATGTCGTAGCGGTCGGGGTCGGTCGAAGACGGCCGCGTCGCGGTTGGCCGAGCCGACCAGCAGCAGCACCCGCTCACCGTCGGGCAGGACGTGGCCGTGGAGCTCGACGTCGCCGCGGGTCACCCGCAGGAGCATCTGCGTCGAGGTGTCGAAGCGCAGGGTCTCCTCGACCCAGTCGGGGATCCGGCCCGGGTCGGCGAGGGGCTTGGCCCGCTCGTCGGGGAAGCGCCACCCCCAGTACCAGGCGTTGCCCAGCAGCTTGGTGGTGGTCTCGTTGCCGGCCACCACCATGAGGAAGAGAAAGGAGATGATCTCGTCGTCGATGAGCCGGTCGCCGTCGAGGTCGGCCTCGAGCAGCGCGGAGGTCAGGTCGTCGCGCCGGGCGGGCGCCGGCGCTCGTCGACCATCTCCGCGAAGTAGCCGGCCATGGCGAAGGCCGCCTCCATGCCCCTTCGGGCGGGACGTCGTTGAGCCCCTCGACCCGGTGCATGAGCAGATCGGCCAGCCGCCGGAGCTCGGCCCGGTCGGCCGTCGGGCACCCCGATCATCTCGGAGATCACGTCCATGGGCAGCCTTGCCGGCGAAGTCGGCGACGAAGTCGAAGGCGCCGCGTTCGAGGGCGGGCTCGAGGTGCTCGACGGCGAGCTCCCGGACGCCGTCCTCCAGCTCGGCCACCCGTCGGGGGGTGAAGGCCTTGGAGACGAGCGAGCGCATCCGGGTGTGGCGGGCGGGTCCATGGCCAGAAAGGACATGGCCCGGTGGGCGTCGGGGCCGTAGGCGGCGGGGTCGAGGGAGACGCCGAAGCGGTTCGAGTAGCGCGCCGGGTTGCGGAAGGCGGCGAGGACGTCCTCGTGGCGCGACAGCGCCCAGAAGTCGAGCTCGTCGTTGCGGTAGAGGGGGGCCTCGTCGCGCAGGCGGGCGTAGGTGGGGTAGGGGTCCTCGTGGATCTCGTAGTCGTAGGGGCTGTACCGCAGCGGGACCTGACGGCGTTGTCATCGACCGCCTCCGTGGCGTGGCGCCGTCAGTGGTCCCGACGGGTCCGAGCCATGAGCACCGGCCGCTTCAGCACGAACTCGGGGACGGCCGTAGGGGAGGTGCCCCATGCCGGCCAACAACATGGCGCCCGAATAGGCCAGGTCGAGGCCCGAGCACCATGGCGGGTCGGCGTCGGCACCGAGGGCCGAGGCGAGCCGGTCGTGGATTTCGGCGCCGAAGCGGACGCGCAGGGCGCGGACGTCGGGTCCGAGCCCGAGCAGGGCCGTGGTGCAGGCCGCGGCCAGGACCGGATCGCCGGCCATGAACAGCCGAGGTCGCCGACGGCGTCCCCAGGCGACCCGCTCGAGCGGCGCCGCGCGACCGGCGGCGGCGCGGGACGGGCGCGGAACCGCCGCCACAGCACCTCGGCCAGCAGGTGGTCCTTGGAGGTGAAGTAGGTGTAGGCGGTGGCCGGGGCCACGCCGGCCCGTCGGGCCACGTTGCGGACCGACAGGCCGTCGTAGCCCGGTTCGCGACCTCGTCCGCGGCCGCGTCGACCAGCCGCTGGACGACCACGTCCGGCCTGCGCTCGGTCAGCCGCCGCCGGGTCGTCTCGGCGACGACGGGCGTCGGTCACTCGGCAGGGCCATCCGGCCATATCGGTCACGAGGCGCGCCTCGGGCTCGGGGACGTGGGGGGTGCCGTCGCGCATCGGCGGGAACTCGAAGGTGGCGGCGGTGGTGCCGCCGGATGATCCTGGTGATGTCGGCCTCGGGCAGCGTCTCGGTGTCGTCGTCGATGATGACCTCCCACCGGCAGTGGGGCGAGCGGTCGGTCGGCACCCGCGGCGGCCGGTGCACGTGGCGGATGCGCGCCTTCGGGTTCACGGCCTGGGCGGTGACGTCGAAGGTGCCGTCCTCGATGTGGTGGCACATGCTCGTGACCATCTTGTCGCCCCAGGGCTCGGCGTCCATGAGGGCGCCGCAGTAGGCCAGCTCGAAGTAGCCGTGGTTCTCGTCGACCACCTCGTAGTGGACGTCCAGTAGTGGTGGGGGAAGCCGGGGTCGAGCTGGAGCACCTTGAAGATGGCCGGCACGCCGTCGCCTTCGATGTCCATGATCTTGCGCAGGCGCTCGCCGTAGACGGGGCTGGCCCCGCGCCACTCCTCGATGGCCAGCCTCTTCATCTCCTCGCCCCCGTAGCGCATGCCGATGGCGGCGCACATGGAGCGGTCGAGGATGTGCACGATCAGGGCGAACTCCCGCACCAGCCGGACGAGCGCCTCCTTGGAGAGGTCCTCGTAGCGGAAGTCGGGGTCGAAGGGCCCCGAGTAGTCGTCGGTCGACCGGCGTGCCGCGCTGGCCGCCGTCCTCCCCATTGGCGTCGGTCATGTGTCCATCTATAGTCCAGACACCTGTCCAGGCACAGCGCTCGCCTCGTGGGCGGACGAGCGGGTCCTGGACGGCAGGTGTGCACGCCGGTCGAGAACGGCGGACCAAGGGAGGGGACGAGCGCAGATGACCGACGGAGACAACGCGAGCCAGTCGATGGCGCCGCGGCGGGCCGTCGGTCGGGGTGATCGGCCTCGGGCGACATCGGCGGCGGGGTGGCCGCCGAGCGTGCCCGCGGCCGGCCTCGCGCTGGTCGTCTGCGACGTCCGGCCGAGGCGACGGACCCGTTCGCCGAGCAGGCGCCGGGTGGCCGGCGTCCCGGCCGAGCTGGCCGGCCGGCTCGACGTCGTGGTGGTGGCGGTGGTCGACGACGAGCAGGTGCGCGCGGTGCTGACCGGGCCCGGCGGGGCGCTGGCGGCCGCCCGGCCGCGGCCGTCGGTCATCGTGTCAGCACGGTCTCGCCGAGCACGCGTGGCGGCGATCGGCGGCCGAGGCCGTCGCCGCCGGTGTGGCGATGGTCGACTGCGGGGTCAGCGGCGGCCCGCCGCGGCGGCCGTCGGGCGAGCTCGTCTGCATGGTCGGCGGCGACGACGGCCGTCGTCGAGCGGGTCCGCCCGGTGCTCGACGCCATCGAGCTCCCTCGTCGTCGCGCATGGGTCCGCTCGGCGCCGGCCTGCCGGCCAAGCTGGCCCGCAATCTCGTGCAGTACGGCTCGTGGCTGGCCGCCTACGAGGCCCAGGTGCTGGCCGAGGCGGCCGGCATCGAGCTGGCCAAGCTGGCCCAGGTCATCAAGGCCAGCGACGCCCAGATCGGCGGTGCGTCCACGCTGATGTTCCGGACCGACGGTGGCGCCGTTCGGCCGCCGACGACGACGCAGGCATCGTCGCCGCCATGCGGGCGGCGGCCGCCCTGGCCCACAAGGACCTGCGCGCCGCCCTGACCGTTGGCGACCGCCTCGGGCGTCGACCTGCCGCTGGCCGCCATGACCGAGGCCTACTGCGACGACGTCGTTCGGGATGGGAACCGCCGGAGGAGGGCACGATGACCGTGATCGTGGGCGAGGAGCGCATGCTGATCGACGGCACGCTCCGGGCGTCCTCGTCGGGGAGCCACCTTCGAGACGGTCAACCCGGCCACCGAAGAGGTTCTCGGGGTGGCCGCCGACGCCACCGCCGGCGACCTGGACGCCGCCATCGGCGCCGCCCGGCGGGCCTTCGACGACGACGGCTGGTCCACCGACCTGGCCCTGCGGGTCCGCTGCCTGCGCCAGCTGCACGACGCCATGGTGGCGCACGCCGACGAGCTGCGGGCCGCTGACCGTCGCCGAGACCGGCTCGCCCGTCTCCTCACCGGCTCGGCCCAGCTCGACGACCCGGTGGCGACGCTCGGCGTGGGTGGCCGACCTGGCCGAGGGCTACGAGTGGGAGACGCGACCTCGGCAACGCCGCCCCGCTCGGCATGCCGCTCGCACCGCTGGGTGCGGCGCGAGGCCGACCGGTGTGGTCGGCGGCCATCACGCCGTGGAACGTGCCCCACCAGATCAACCTGGCCAAGATCGGCCCGGCCCTGGCCGCCGGCAACACGGTGGTGCTCAAGCCGGCGCCCGACACCCCGTGGTGCGCCACCGTGCTCGGGCGGCTGATCGCCGAGGAGACCGACATCCCGCCGGGCGTCGTCAACATCGTCACGTCGTCGGACCACGCGCGTCGGCGCCGCCCTGGCCACCGACCCCCGGGTCGACCAGGTCAGCTTCACCGGCTCGACGGCGACCGGCCGGCGAGGTCATGGCGGCGGCGGCGGCCACCCTGAAGAGGGTCTTCCTGGAGCTCGGCGGCAAGTCGGCCTTCGTCGTCCTCGACGACGCCGACCTGCGCGGCGGCCTGCGGCACGGCCGCCTTCACCGTCTGCACCCACGCCGGACAGGGCTGCGCCATCACCACCCGGCTGCTGGTGCCCCGGGCCGCCGTTCGACGAGGCCGTGGCCGTCGACGGCGGCCACGCTGGCGAAGCTGCCGGCCGGCGACCCGACCGACCCGGGCACCGTGTGCGGCCGCTGATCAGCGACCGCCAGCGCGACCGGGTCGAGGGCTACATCCGCCTGGCCGGCGAGGAGGGCGGCACCATCGTCGTCGGCGGGGGCGCCCGGCCGGTCAGCGACCGCGGGTATTTCGTCGAGCCCACCCTGGTCGTCGGGCTGGCCAACGACGCCCGGGTGGCCCAGGAGGAGATCTTCGGCCCGGTGCTGGTGGTCATCCCCCACGACGGCGACGACGACGCCGTGGCACTGGCCAACGACTCGGCCTACGGCCTCTCCGGCTCGGTGTGGTCCGGCGACCGCGACCGGGCCGTGGCCGTCGCCAACCGCATCCGCACCGGCACCGTCGGGGTCAACGGCGGGCTCTGGTACAGCCCCGACGTGCCGTTCGGCGGCTACAAGCAGTCGGGCATCGGACGCGAGATGGGCGTGGCCGGCTTCGAGGAGTACCTCGAGACCAAGTCCATCGCGGAGCCGGCGTGAGCGCCGGAAACGGCGAGGTGCGCAGCGCCCGGGAACAGGGCATGGCGAAGATGCAGGAGGTCTACGGCTTCACGCGTCGACCCGGACGACGTCCCCGGCGGCTACGTCGACGTATACCGTCGACCACCTCTTCGGCGCGGTGTGGACCCGGCCGGGGCTCGACGTGCGCGACCGGCGGCTGCTCACCATCGGCGTGCTGGCCGCGCTGGGGCAGACCGATCTCCTCGACATCCAGTTCCAGCGCGCCTCGACCGCGGCGAGCTCGACCGAGGACCAGGTCCGCGAGATGATCGTCCACCTGGCCCACTACGTCGGCTGGCCGCTGTCGACGGGCGTCAACGAGGCCGCCGAGAAGGTCATCGCCCGCCGCGCCCCGGAACCGACACGAACGACAGAGGGAGACCATGAGCGAGCCGGTGTCCGCAACGGTGGCGTTCGACTTCACCGGCAAGGTGGCCGTCGTGACCGGCTCGGGCGGGGGCATCGGCCAGGGCCTACGCCGAGGCCCTGGCCGGCGCGGGCGCGTCGGTGCTCGTGGCCGACATCGACGGGGAGAAGGCGGACGCGGTCGCCGCCGGCATCCGCGACGGCGGTGGCATCGCCCGGTCGGTCCGGGTCGACGTGGCCGACGTGGCTTCGGCCAAGACGATGGCGGATACCGCCGTCGAGGCCTTCGGCGGCATCGACTACCTGGTCAACAACGCCGCCATCTTCGGCAGCATGCAGCTGGACCTCCTCCTCACCGTGGACTGGGACTACCTCACCCGGTTTCTGTCCGTGAACATGACGGGCGCACTGAACTGCATCCGGGCGTGCTACCCGGCGATGAAGGCCCGGGGCGGTGGTGCCATCGTCAACCAGTCGTCGACGGCCGCCTACCTGTACGCCGGCTTCTACGGCCTGGCCAAGGCGGGCGTGAACTCGATCACCCAACAGCTCGCCCACGAGCTCGGCGGCCAGTCGATCCGGGTCAACGCCATCGCTCCCGGGCCGATCGACACCGAGGCGTCACGGACCGTCGTGCCCGAGGCGTTCATGAAGCCGATCCTCGACTCGCTGGCCATCAAGCGGCAGGGGACGCCCGACGACCTGGTGGGGATGTGCCTGTTCCTGCTGTCCGACCGGGCGTCGTGGATCACGGGCCACGTCTTCAACGTCGACGGCGGCCAGATCGTGCGCCCGTGACCGGGCAGGTCCGTTGACCCCCTCGCGGGTGCGCATCGACGACGCCGAGGGCGCCCGGCTGGTCACCTTCGACCGTCCCGAGGCGCGCAACGCCTTCGACCGCCACCTGTACGCGGCCGTGACCGACGCGCTGCGGGACGCGGCCGCCGACGTCGCCGTGCGCGCCGTGGTCCTGACCGGTGCCGGCACGGCGTTCACGGCCGGCCAGGACCTGAAGGAGATGGCCCTGATCGCCACCGGCCAGGCGCCCGCGGGTGCCGAGCGAGGGTTCCGGGACCTCCTCGGGGAGCTCACGACCATCGAGAAGCCGGTGCTGGCCGCCGTCAACGGCGTGGCCATCGGTCTCGGTTTCACCATGTTGGGCTACGTCGACGTCGTCCTCGTCGACGAGCGTGCCCGGTTTCGGGCGCCGTTCGCGGAGATGGGTGTCCCGCCCGAGGCGGGCAGCAGTGCCCTTCTGCCGGCGCGCATGGGTTGGCAGCGGGCGGCCGCGGTGTTGTTGGCATCGGAGTGGCTCGACGCCAGCTCCGCCGTCGACGCCGGCGTCGCGCTGCGGGCGTGCCCCGAGGGCACGGTGGTGGCCGAGACCCTGGCGATGGCCCGGCGCATCGCGTCCTACCCGCCGGCGGCGGTGGCCGGGATCAAGCGCCTGATGCGGGCGGCCGCCGGTGACGCGGCCGCCGAGGCCCGCGCCCGGGAGGAAGCCGCCTACGCGGCCCTGTTCGCCGACCCGTCCGCCAACCCCGGCGCCGCGCTGGCGTCGCGTTTGGGCGGGTGAGCGCCTTGCGCCTGGGGATCACCGCCTTCCTCACCGACGAGGCCGCCGGCCCCGCCGAGCTCGCACGGGAGGTCGAGGGTCGGGGCTACCACTCGCTGTTCCTGCCCGAGCACACCCACCTTCCGGTGGCCGCGTCCGAGCCCCCGGACCTCGTCGACGGCGTGCACCTCACCGACTACCGGCGCAGTCTCGACCCGTTCGTGTCCCTGGCCATGGCGGCGGCGGTGACCGACCGTCTCCGCCTGGGCACCGGTGTCGTGCTGGCCGCCCAGCACGATCCCATCGTGCTGGCCAAGCAGGTGGCGACCCTCGACCACCTGAGCGGCGGCCGTGTGGACCTCGGGATCGGTTTCGGCTGGAACCGCCTCGAGGCGGCCGACCATGGGGTCGACTTCACCACCCGCAGGGCGGTGGCCCGCGAACATGTGGAGTGCATGCGGTCGCTGTGGACCGACGAGGTGGCCGAGTTCCACGGCGCCCATGTCGATCTGCCGCCGTGTTACAGCTGGCCGAAACCGTTGCAGAATCCCCTCCCCGTCCTGGTGGGAGGAGGGGCCACGCCCAAGGTGTTCGCGGCCGTGGCCGAGTACGGCGACGGGTGGCTGCCCGTCGGTGGCAGCGGGCTGGGGGAGGCCGTCCCGGCGCTCCGGCGGGCCATGGAGGCCGCCGGCCGCGACCCGGGGTCGTTGCGGGTCGTCCCGTTCGGCACCATTCCCACCGAGGGGAAGCTCGAGCACTACGCGTCCCTCGGCATCGACGAGGTCGTGCTGCGGGTGCCGTCGGGCACCCGTGACACCATGTGGGCCACGCTCGACTCCTACGATCGCTTCGTGACATCCGTAGGGAGCGGGCATGGTTGACAGCGGCAGTGAAAGTGGCAGTGGTGGTGGCGGTCCACCCGGACGGCCGTGGTCCGGTGGCGGGCGGAACGAGCTGACGGCCGTGGTCCGTCGCCTGATCGAGGCCACCGTGACCTCGATGGCGCCCGAGGGCGACCTCAGGGCGGCCACGGCCGAGCTCGAACGGGTGGTGTCGCGCCTCGAGGCCCACGTGCCCGAGGTCGGCGACGTGCCCCGGCCCCGGTTCTCGGAGCAGAGCGCCACCGCCACGATGGCCGACGCCATGCCGTTCGACGTCATCATCGGAGTGTGCAACCCCCTGGCCCCGCCGATCGAGCTCCATCTCGACCCGCCCCGGGCCATCGGCACCGTCACCTTCGACGCCCAGTACGAGGGCGCCCCGGGGTGCGTCCACGGTGCCGTGATCATCGGCGCCTTCGACGTGGTGCTGACGGGCGCCAATGTCGTGGCCGGCGCGGCCGGCCCCACGGTGGAACTGACGGCCAGGTACCTTCGCCCGACCCTCATCGGTCACGAGTCCGTCTTCGAGGCGGAGGTGATCTCCGTCGAGGGGCGCCGGGTCCGCAGCCGGGGCACGCTGACGCAGAACGGTGTCGTGACGGTGGAGTCCGAGGGCGAGTTCGTGGCCCTCGACCGGTCGAGCCTCGACGCCATGCACAAGATGGCCCGCCGGGCGCCGTCGACGGCCGGGCAAACGAACGGAGGTGACGGGAAGGTCTGAGACGGCAGCTGCCGTCGCCACTGAGGTTGGGGGGCACCAGTACCACTACACCGGGCGAACCGGAGGGAGATCAGATGATACGAATTTCAGGGGGAACGGCGGAGCGGCACGAGGCGTGCGGCCCTTCTGGCGGGGGCGGCACTGGCGGTGGTGGCGACGGCGTGCTCGTCGACGAAGACACCGGAACCGACAACGTCCGGCGGCACGGCCAGGGCACCGATCCCGCAGTCGGCGTTCAGCGACACCACCGGGCTGACGGCGTCGACCGTGTCCATCGGCAACGTGTCGACGCACTTCAGCAACCTGTTCACCGGCGCCGCCGTCGGCACCCAGGCCTACGCGAACTACGTGAACTCCATGGGCGGCGTCCACGGCAGGATGCTGAAGGTCAACACCTACGACGACAACTTCAGCGGCCAGACCAACCAGCAGGAAACGCAGGCGGCCATCGCCGACAACTTCGCCACGGTCGGCGGCTTCTCGTTGCAGGACAACTTCGGCGGCCACGTGCTCGCCCAGAACCCGCAGGTGCCCAACGTCACGGTCTCCCTCGACCTGGCCACCGGGAGCCTCCCCAACTCGTTCAGCCCCCAGCCGGCGGTGAACGGATGGATGCTCGGGCCGCTCACGTACTTCAAGACGATGTACCCGGACAAGATCTCCCATGTCGGCGTGCTGGTGGCCGACGAGACGTCGGCCGAGGTCCAGTGGGCCGCAGAAAAGGCCGCCATGGGTCATCTGGGCTACAACGTGATCTACGACCAGACCTTCCCCATCACCCAGACGGACTTCAACGCCAACATCATCGAAATGAAGAGCGCGGGCGTGCAGATCCTGTTCCTCGAGCAGATGCCGGCCATGTACGCCGGCCCGGTGATGAAGGCCCTCGCCCAGCAGGACTTCCACCCCACCGTGGTGTTCGGCGCGTCGACCTACAGCAACCTGCTGGTCACCGACTCGGGCGGGGCCGCCAACGTCCAGGACGCCTACCTCGAGCAGGCGGACACCCTCTACCTCGGTGAGGACCGTGGGGACGTACCGGCGGTGGACACGTTCCTGACGTGGGTGCAGAAGACTGACCCCGGCTGGTCGCCCGATCTGTACACGCTCTACGGCTGGATCTCGGCGGAGCTGTTCACCCAGGCCCTTAACGCCGCCGGTCCCAATCCGACCAGGGGGTCGGTACTCGAGGCGCTCCGCGACATCCATTCGTTCACCGGGAACCACATCGTGGCCACCTCGGACCCGGCCAACCGGATCCCGCCGTCGTGCTACATCATCTCCCGGTTCGACAACGGCACCCTCAACCGACTCGACGATCCGCCGATCAACGGCCCGACCAACGGCTTCCGGTGTGGGGCGTACTTCTACGTCAAGTGACGTCGGACCGGGCAGCGACGGCCGTGCACCGATAGGGACGACCCGCCGATGTGCGGCCGGATATCACTGCTGACACCACCCGAGCGGCTGGCACGGATCTTCGACGCCGTGCTGGCTGCCGGGGTGGACCCCGCCGGCCGACCGAGCGCCAACGTGGGACCGACCCGCATGGTGCCCGGGCTGGCGGAGGTCGCCGCCGATGAGGGCGGCCGGGTCATCGATCTGTACAAGTGGGGGCTGGTGCCGTCGTGGTCGGACAACCCGACCATCGGGTCGCGCCTCTTCAACGCCCGGGCCGAGACCGTCGCCACCAAGCCGTCCTTCAGGAGCGCCTTCGCCCGGCGCCGGCTGGCCGTGCTCGCCGACGGCTTCTACGAATGGCACACCGAGCACGGCCGCCGCCAGCCCTACTACTTCACCCGCGCCGACGGGGCCCCGCTCGCCTTCGCCGGCCTGTGGGAGGAGTGGCACGGCCCGGCGTCGGACGGGACCGCCCGACCATTGCGCACGTGCACCATCATCACGTCGGCGGCCGGGGCCGACATGGCGGGCCTGCACGACCGCATGCCGGTGGTGCTCGATCCGGACGCCATCGACGTCTGGTCGGAGGCCGACGGCAAGGCCGACCGCGAGCTGCTGGAGTCGATGCTGGTGCCGGGGGTCCCGGGGACGCTCGTGCACCACCCGGTGTCGGCGGCGGTCGGCAACGTCCGCAACGACGGTCCCGAGCTGATCGACCCGGTGGACTCGGACTGATCGGCGCTTCAGGCGGTGCCGCCCCGCCTCCCGGGCCGGCGGGTACGACGGAGGTTCCTCAGGCCGAGGCCCTGTGTGCCTTCGTCATCAGCTTGGATTTGCGGTTGGCCGCCTGGTTCTTGTGGATGACGCCCTTGGCGGCGGCCTTGTCGATCCGCTTGATGGCCAGGCGGAGGGCGTCGCCGTCCGCGCCGGACTCGATCTCCTCGGTGGCCCGCTTGGACCGCGTCCGCATCTCCGACCGGACGCCCTTGTTGCGGACGCGGCGCTTCTCGTTCTGCCGGTTCCGCTTGATCTGGCTGCGAATATTCGCCACGAACGCTCCTCAGTCTGTGCCCTGTCGCCACCCTGTCGCCTCGCAGCGTGCGCCGGCGCGGTGTCGAGCCCGTACAGGGTAGCAGCCGGTCCGCCGCCGTCCCGTCGGGTGGGCCGGCCACCGGCGTTCCCCGGCGCACGGGTACGCTCGATGCCCCGTGCTGCCGTCCGACCGCATCCGCAACTTCTCGATCATCAGTCACGTCGATCACGGCAAGTCGACGCTGTCCGACCGGATCCTCGAGCTCACCGGCGCCGTCGACCCCCGGCTGATGCGCGAGCAGTACCTCGATTCGATGGACATCGAGCGCGAGCGGGGGATCACCATCAAGGCCCAGAACGTGCGGGTCAACTGGTCGGGCCACACCCTGCACCTCATCGACACTCCCGGCCACGTCGACTTCGGTTACGAGGTGAGCCGCTCGCTGGCCGCCTGCGAGGGGGCCGTCCTGCTCGTCGACGCGTCGCAGGGCATCCAGGCCCAGACCCTGGCCAACTGCTACCAGGCCATCGAGCACAACCTCGAGATCGTGGCCGTGCTCAACAAGATCGACCTGCCCGCCGCCGATCCGGCCCGGTGCGCGGCCGAGATCGAGCAGGTCCTCGGCATCGAGGCCGAGAGCATCCTGACCATCTCGGCCAAGACCGGCGAGGGGGTGCCGGCCCTGCTCGACGCAGTGGTCGAGCGGATCCCCCCGCCCGTCGGCGACCCGCAGGCGCCGCTGCGGGCCCTCATCTTCGACTCGGCGTACGACCAGTACCGCGGGGTCGTGAGCTCGCTCAGGGTGGTCGACGGCGTGCTGCGGTCGAAGGACCGACTCCGCTTCGTCCACGCCCGGGCCGAGCACGACATCGAGGAGATCGGCGTGCGGACCCCGACCACGGTGGCGGTCGACGAGCTCGGTCCTGGCGAGGTCGGCTACCTCGTGGCCGGCATCAAGGACGTGGGGTCGGCCCGCTCGGGCGAGACGGTGACCACGGCCGTCCGTCCGGCCCTCCAGCCGCTCGCCGGGTACCTCGACCCCAAGCCGATGGTCTTCTGCGGGCTCTTTCCCATCGACGGCGACCAGCTGCCCGAACTGCGGGACGCACTCGAGAAGCTGAAGCTCAACGACGCCAGCTTCACCTATGAGCCGGAGTCGTCCCAGGCGCTCGGATTCGGGTTCCGCTGCGGGTTCCTCGGGCTGCTGCACATGGAGATCGTGCGCGAGCGCCTCGAGCGGGAGTTCGACCTGTCCCTCATCGCCACCGCTCCGTCGGTGGAGTACCGGGCGTTTCTGACGGACGGCACATCCGTCGAGGTGGACAATCCGAGCGCCCTGCCCGAGCCGAGCAAGCTCGACCATGTCGACGAGCCCATGCTGACCGCCACCATCCTGACCCCGTCGGAGTACACGGGCACGGTGATGGAGCTCTGCCAGGCCCGGCGGGCGGAGATGCAGCGGATGGAGTACCTGTCACCCGAGCGCATCGAGCTCGTCTACGTGCTGCCGCTGGCCGAGGTGGTGGTCGACTTCTTCGACCAGCTGAAGAGCCGCACCAAGGGCTACGCCAGCCTCGACTACGAGCCGACCGAGTATCAGACCGCCGACCTGGTCAAAGTGGATGTGCTCATCAACGGCGTGCCGGTCGACGCCTTTTCGACGATCGTGCACAAATCCCAGGCGCAGTACTACGGACGGCGGATGACCGAGAAGCTCCGTGAGCTGATCCCCCGCCAGCTGTTCGACGTGCCCATTCAGGCGGCCATCGGTGGACGGGTGGTCGCCCGGGAGACCGTCAAGGCCAAACGCAAGGACGTCCTGGCCAAGTGCTACGGCGGCGACATCACTCGCAAACGGAAGCTGCTCGAGCGCCAGAAGGAGGGAAAGAAGCGGATGAAGAACATCGGCCGCGTCGAGGTCCCCCAGGAGGCGTTCGTCTCGGCCCTGCGACTCGACGACTGAGTGTCCACCGGTCGCTGGTCATGGTCCGTCGTTCGCCGGGCCGCCGGCTGGTCAGGCTCCGGGCTCACCCCAGTGGGTGATCCGGCCGTGGACGATGTCGTCGACGACCTCGCCGGCCTCGATGGGGTCGTTGAGTGCGGCCCGCTCGTTGGCGTCGAGCCAGGCCGTCACGTCCGGCACGTCGGCCAGCCTGATCTCGGCGTCCGATGCCATGACGTAGACGGTGATGGCGCCACGGTCCACGCTCACGCACAGGTCGATCTCGCCTCCCGAACCGAAGCACCATGCCGGAGGGGCCCCGGGGGTCGACGACGCCTCGATGGCCCAGCCGGGGCGCACCGCGAGGGCGTCGCTGACCCGGCCCCAGAGCTCGTCGTCGTTCGAGGACATGGTGCTCCCGTCGGTGGCGCCGGGATGCCCCGGCGCTGTTCCGTGCTGCCGCGATGCAGAGCCGCAGTGACCCGTACAGTACCGATCGACGCCGACCGGCACCTTCGCCGGCCCTGGCCCCGGCCCGATACCTACGCCGGTGCCAACCGGGACCGTCCCAGCCAGATCCCGTAGCCGGCGGCGAGGACGACGACGCCCTCCACGAAGAGGGCCGCGATGCCCAGGGGATCGCCCCAGTTGCCGATGTCGGCGTGGTCGAACGGGAGCCCCACCGTCCGCGTGAGGACGTAGGCCACCGCCGTCGATGCCGCGATCGCCCCCGCCAGCAGCCACGCGCTGCGGGCGACCGTGTGCAGCAGGACGAAGCCCGAGGCCCCGCAGGCCACTATCAGCAGGAGGTAGAGCGTCCTCTGCATTGGGTCGCTCCCGATCGTGCCCGGGAGGTCCAGCAGGTGGATGAGGGCGATGCTCAACAGGGCGAGCACGGTCACGGTGCGCAGGGCGAGCTCCGGTTCGCGGCGGTCGTCGAAGGTGGCGGCCACAGCGGGGGCGGGTCGTTGCAGGAGGGAATTGCTCACGGGAGACCTCGAATCAGTCGGTGGTGGGACAGGACGGTCCGCCGGAGGCCGCCCGGCGAGAGTGCACGTCACTTTTACGCCGCCGCCGGTCGAAAGCTTCAGATGCGGCGAACTTCGGAGCGGAACCGACCTGTCCCGGACGCCGGCACCACCGGCGGGGGAGTCGGGCAGACCGGGTGACCGGCGGCCACGGCGAGGGCTACCGTGACCACGGTTCCCGTGCGGCATCCCGCCGGCGTGTGCGAACGGACGGGCCCGACCGTCGGGAACCCGGGCGCTGCCTGCGGTTCTTCGCCAATGGGCAGGACCGGAAGGTTCAAGTGTTCGGTCCGGTCCGTCGATCCTCACGTGATGCGCTGGTTCACACTCGAGACCCCAGCCCCTACCTCATCCGCGGTGGACTGATCATCGCGGTGATCGCCGAATCGCTGACGCTCCCGATCGCGGTTGCGACGCTCACCGTCTACCGGGGTGAGCTGCGGTGGGGCTACGTGGCGGCCGCCATCGGCTGCATCGTCGTGGCCCTCGCCTTCGTGCTCGTCAGCGTGCTCCGCGTCCGACGGCGCGGCCAGTTCGATGTCGACCCGGTCGCCGCCTTCATCATGGCGTGCCTGTCGCTGGTGGCCGCCGAGCTGGCCGAGGTCGCGACGGGTAGCCGCCTGGGGCTCTTCAAGCCGGCCCTGCTGGTCGGCGTCGTCTTCGTCGGTCTCGTCGGCGACCGGACGATGCGGGTGCTCGTCACGGTGGTGGCCGTGGTCCTGGTGGCCGCCAGTGCCTGGCTCGAGGGGATACGCGGCGGGGACTACGCCACCCTCGTCGTCGTGTGGGGGTGGGCGTTCGTGGCCGTGGCCTGGATGACCGAGCGCTGGGCCCGCAACATCGAGCGCGAGGCGGAGTCACGGAGTGCGCTGCGCACCCTGGCCGACACCCTGGCCTCCCACGACGCCGTGCTGGACGACGCACTTCCCGTCGTCGCCGACGTCCTCCCCAGCGACGCCGTCGTGGTCGTGGCCGGCGACGAGGCCGGCACCCAGGAGGTGGCGGCGCAGTGGCCGGCCGGAGAGGTCCCCTCCCTGGACGTACTCGCCACCCTGCCGGCATTGGGGCAGGCGCGGGCGACCGGGGAGGTCGCGGTGGACGGGGAGTGGTGTGCCCTCCCCGTCGGATTCGAGGACGGTCGCCTGCTGGTGCTGCTGATCCATCACGAGCGGGAGTACCAAGAGACGGACGCCGAGGTGCACGAGGTGGCCAAGGCGATCGCCGGCATCCTGCTGGCCATGACCAACCGGGCCGCCTTCGTCTCCACCCTGCGCCACGAGAGCAGGACCGACCCGCTGACCGGACTCGCCAACCGCCGGTCGCTCCTCGAACGGATGGCGGACGAGATGGGACGGGCCGCCCGGGTCCGCCGGCCCCTGTGCGTCGCCATGATCGACCTCGATCACTTCAAGGAGTACAACGACGCCCGGGGCCACGTCACCGGGGACACGGCGCTGCGCGCACTGGCGTCGCAGATGGTGTCGAAGGTGCGCGAACAGGATCTCGTCGCCCGCTACGGGGGCGAGGAGTTCTGCGTCGTCCTCCCCTACACCGGCTCGTCCGGGGCCGCCACCCTCATGGAGGGCATCCGGGCGGCCGTGGACGGGCTGGACATCCCCACCCTCTCGATCGGGATCGCCGAATGGGACGGCACGGAGTCGGCCACGGGTCTGATCGAGCGTGCGGACGCCGCGCTTTACCGGGCGAAGGCCGCCGGCCGGAACAGGGTGGTCACCGCGGCCATCGACCCCGGCGCCGACGGCTTCTCCGTGGTCTGAGCGGACGACCGGGGCCGTGCACGCCGCGGCGGCACGGTGCCGTCAACGATCGGGACCGTCGCCCTCCGCCGCCCGCTCGGACGTGTCGGCGGTCTGCTCGGGCTCCATCAGCCACGGGCGGACGACGGCGACGGCCGAGCCCGGCGAGTCCGGGTCGAGGTGGACCTCCAGCGGTTGCGGCGGTCCGGGCGGGTCGCCCGCGGCCTGCTCCACGATCGGTGCCTCCTCCCGGGGCGCCTGCAACGCCTCGCGGAGCCCGAGGGCGATGCCGGTCATGACGGCACCGGTGGCGCTCCGCCGGCGCCAGCGGTCGAACTTCAGCGGGTCCTCGCCGTCGACGGCGTCCCCGCCGTCCTCCCCGCCGCTCGCCTGACCGTCGTCCTCGACGTCTTCCATCCCTGGTGACGCTACCGGCAACCGGGGTACGGTGTCCGTGCGGACGGGGCATGGAGCAAGGGGACGGAGCAACTGCGCGCACAGCGGCGCAACCGGCTGAACGGCGGTTCGGCGGCACGACGGAGCCCGTACGGGCCGGGCATCACGTACATCCCCGCGCTCGACGGGATCCGGGCGCTGGCCGTGCTGGCGGTCATGGCCTACCACGGCGGTGCCGCCCACCTGACCGGCGGCTTCCTCGGCGTCGACGCCTTCTTCGTGCTGTCGGGCTTCCTCATCACCACCCTGCTCATCTCCGAGTGGCGCCGGCGCGGCGGGATCGGACTGGTGTCGTTCTGGTCGCGCCGGGCCCGGCGCCTGCTGCCGGCCCTCGCCGTCGTGCTGGTGGTGGTGACCGTCTTCGTGCGGTGGTTCGTCACCTCGGGCACCTACCCCGGCTTCGGCGGCGACGTGCTCTACACGGTGCTGTACTCGGCCAACTGGCACTTCATCGCGGCCGGTGCCAACTACTTCACGGCCACCGGCCCGGTCTCGCCCCTGACCCACATGTGGTCGCTGTCGGTCGAGGAGCAGTTCTACGTGATCTGGCCGCTCGTGGTGCTGGGCGTGCTGGCGGTCACCCGGCAGGTGCGGGCCGTGCTCGTGGTCAGCGTGGCGGGAGCACTGGCCTCGGCCGTCGAGATGGCGGTGCTGGCGTCGAACGGGGTGTCGCAGACGAGGCTGTACTACGGCACGGACACGCACGCCCAGAGCATGCTGGTCGGGGCGGCCCTGGCCGCCGCTTTGGCCATGGTGGGCAGCGCACAGGTGGCCCGGGACCCGAGCTTCGACCGGCGTCTCGCCATCCGGCCGGCGCCGGGGAGGGAGGCCGGGTGGGTGGCGGCCAACCCGACGTCGGAATGGGTGCTCTTCGGCGTCGGCGCCGTCTGCGTGGCCGTGAGCGGGGTGGCGTGGGTGTTCGCCGGCGAGTTCCAGGGCCTCCTCTACCACGGTGGGTTCTTCGTGGCCGCCCTGGCCGCCGCCGGCGTCATCCTGTCGGTCGTCTGCTCCCAGCGGTCACCGATCGGCCTCGTGCTGGCGTCGCCCCCGCTCAGGGGACTGGGGATCATCTCCTACGGGCTCTACCTGTGGCATTTCCCCCTGTTCCTGTGGCTCGACCACGGCCGCACCGGCCTCACCGGGTGGTCGCTGTTCGGTCTGCGGACGGCGGTGTGCCTGGTGGTGGCCACGGCCTCCTACGTGCTCGTCGAACGGCCGGTGCGGAGCGCCTTCCGGCCCAGCCTCGGCGGGAGGTTGGGGTACCGGCCGCTGACCGCCGGGGTGCTGGCGGTGGTGGTGCTGCTGGCGCTGGCCGTGCTCGTCCCGCGGGGCGCAGGCGTGGCCGCCGACGCCACCGCCGCGGCCGCCCCCTCGGCCGGGGTCGGGGCCGGGGCGGACGCCCCCTTCGTCGTCGTGCCCTCCACCACGCCCGCGCCCGGCCAGCCCCACGACACCCCGGTCACCGTCCCCGACAACACCTCGCCGATGCTCCTCGTCGGCGACTCGATGGCCGAGACCCTCGGGTGGGGCATCGGTGCCGGCGTGGGGGACGACTACGGCCTGGCCGTGATCGACGCCGGGCAACCCGACTGCATCCTGACCGCCGGGGAGTTCCGGGTGAAGAGCGCCGCCCCGCAGCAGGCCGGGTTCCCCTGCCAGGTCACCTCGACGTCGGGCGGTTGGCCCGCCTACTGGGCCGGCCTGGTGGCCAGGTACCACCCGCGGGTGTCGGTGTTCCTCGGCCGGATGGACATCATGGACCATCTCTTCGACGGCCGGTGGACCCATGTCGGTGATCCGGCTTTCGACGCCTACCTGCTCTCGCAGATGGAGCGGGCCATCACCGTGCTCTCCGCCGGCGGCGGCCAGGTGGCCCTGCTGACGTCGCCGTACTACGACAGCGGTGAGCAGGCGGACGGCTCACCCTGGGTCGAGGACGACCCGGCACGCGTCGCCACCTACAACTCGCTGCTGCGGAAGGCGGCCGCGGCGTTCCCCGGCACCGCCACCGTCATCGACCTCAACCGCATCGCCGACCCCGACGGTCGGTTCACCTTCACCGTGGGCCCGTGCAGCTGCGCGCCGCCGACGGCATCCACTGGACCTATCCGGGTGACTGGTGGCTGGCCCCCAGGTTGTTCCCGTTGATCCGCGACGCCATGTGAGGGGCCACGGGCGCCACCGGTGCCGGACCGGCCCCGGTGGCCACCGGCGGGGCATCCCCGGCCCCGGCGGCCGGCGGGGCGGCTGGGGCGGAGCGGCGCCGCCCCATCCGGACGAACAGGGTGACGGTGCACGGCCACGTAGCTGACCCACACGCTGCCTGCAGCACGCTCGGACCGGTCGGCGTAGCCCAGCAGGCTGTGGAAGACGTCGCCGATGCGAGCTGTCCTCGCTCAGGAACGAGGTCGATGTCCCACAGGACGTGGCCGCCGAAGGGGAGCCAGCCGAGCTCCTGCATGTTCTCGACGGCGTCGGCCAGGAGTCCGGCCGCGAACACCATGAGGACCACGCCGATCACCCGGAAGAACAGGCCGAGGTTGAGCCGCGCGGCCGAGCTTCGTAGATCGACGTACGCGATGCGCGAGGGCGACGGCGAGCCCGGCGAGCGGCGCCGCGAGCAGCGCCTTGCCGTGCGAGCGGTGGCGCGCCTGGTGCGCCGAGGCGAAACGATGGCCAGGGTGAAGACCATCGTCTCGAGGCCCTCCCGCCCGACGGCCTGGAAGGCCAGCAGCCCCAGCCCGAGCCGGGCCTTGCCGTCGAGGGCCTCCTCGCGAGCGCCGCTCGAGGTCGGCCGACATGGTGCGGGCATGGGCCTGCATCCAGAACGTCATGTAGGTGAGCACCGTGGCCGCCAGCAGGAAGGTCACCGTCTCGAAGACCGTCTGGGCGGTCGAGCCGTCGTACTGCTTGATGGCCACGTAGGCGCCCACGCCGCCCACCGTCACGAGCACGAGGGCCGCAGCCACACCGAGCAGCACGTCCCGGAAGTGCCGGCGCTGGCCCGTCCGGTCCAGGTAGGCGAGGAGGATGGCCACGATCATCGAGGCCTCGACGCCCTCCCGCAGGAAGATCACGAACGTCGGGATCACGGCGTCACGGTCCGCAGGCTCGGCTTCACCACGACATTAGGTAAGCCTAAAGTCGTGTCGGTGTCAACCCCGGTCGCGCCCGCCGGCCGGCCACGTAGCATGGGCGTCGTGCTCGACCGCTTCCACCCACCGGTCGAGGAGTACCTCGAGACCATCTTCTCCCTCGAGGAGGAGGGCGTGCCCGTCATCCAGGCCCGCATCGCCGAACGGCTCGACAAGGCCCCTCCCTCGGTGTCCGAGATGCTCGACCGCCTCGAGGCCGACGGCATGATCGCCCGGGACGGCCGCCGTATCGAGCTGACCGCGGCCGGCGGGGCGCTGGCCCGCAGCGTCGTCCGCAAGCACCGCCTGGCCGAACGGCTCCTGGTCGACGTCATCGGCCTCGACTGGGAGAAGGCCCACATCGAGGCGGGGCGCTGGGAGCACGTGATCTCCGACGACGTCGAGGCCCGCCTGGTCGTCCTGCTCGGCGACCCCTCGACCTGCCCCCACGGCAACCCCATCCCGGGTTCGCCGTCGCGCCAGGTGACCCAGGTCAGCCTGGCCGACGTGGCGCCCGGCGACCGCGTCCGGCTGGAGCGGATCACCGAGAGCGTCGAGCACGACGCCGCCTCCCTCGCCTACCTGAGCCGTCACCGACTGGTCCCGGGGACGACGGCCGCCGTGCGGACGAGAGCACCCGACGGCACACTCACCCTGGAGGTGGACGGCGACACCGTCGCCGTGGGCGCGGCCATGACCCGTCAGCTGTTCGTGGAGGCCGTCTGACCGGCGCCACCGGGTCGGCTGCAGCCCCGGGTCAGCACTCGGTACACTGGAGTGCCAACGGCTAGGGGACCGTCTGCGGGGCCGGGTCACCGGGGCCGCGACGGCGGGTACGACCATGACCACCGCGACATCGAGGATCGACGACGGCGAGCCCGAGGTGCTCGACGCCCGCAAGGCGGCCATCCTCAACGCCGTGGTCGCCGAGTACATCGGGACCGCACAGCCGGTGGGCTCCCAGCACGTGGCGGACGCGCCCGGCGTCCAGGTGTCGTCGGCCACCGTCCGGTCGGAGATGGCCGCCCTCGAGAACGAGGGCTACCTCGACCAGCCCCACACCAGCGCCGGTCGGATCCCGACCGACAAGGGCTACCGCTTCTTCGTCGACCACCTGGGCGGCCCCGGCCCACTCGACCCGGCCCAGCGGAGCCAGGTCCGGCGGTTCTTCGACGACGCCCACGGTGAGATCGAGGAGATGCTCGACCGCACGTCGGGCCTGCTCGCCGACCTCACCGACTGCGCGGCCATGGTCGTCGGCCCCTCCCACGAGTCGGCCACGGTCCGTTCGGTGCAGCTGGTCGGCCTCTCCGCCGGCCGCGCCCTGCTGGTGGTGGTCCTGTCCGACGGGGCCGTGCAGAAGCACTCGCTCGAGCTGTCGGCGGAGACCACCGACACCCACCTGGCCGCCGCCGGCGTCCACCTGACGACGGCCGTCCAGGGGCGGTCGATCGCCGACCTGCCGCCGTCGCTGGTGGCGACGTCGGAGCCGGTGGTGGACGCCGTGGCCGCCGCCGGGCTCGCCGGCCTGTCCGAGCTCGGGGACGCCGCCCGGGACGACCAGGTCTTCGTGGGCGGGTCGTCCCGTATGGCGGCGGCGTTCGACGCCGTCGAGACGGTGCGGTCGGTGCTGACGATCCTCGAGCAGCAGCTGGTCGTGGTGTCGATGCTGCGCGACGTCCTCGGGCGCGGCCTGTCGGTGGCCATCGGCGCCGAGCACGGGTACGAGCCCCTGGCGTCGTGCGCCATCGTGGTCATGCCGGTGTCGGTCGCCGGCGAGAAGGCCGGCACCATCGGGCTGCTCGGCCCGACCGCGGATGAACTACCCGCAGGCACTGGCGGCGGCCCGTGTCGTGGGCGAGCGCCTCGGTGAGCGCCTGGGGGAGCAGTCCCGGTGACCGAGACGGATCTGTACCAGCTCCTCGGCGTCGGCCGCGACGCCGCCGAGGAGGACATCAAGCGGGCCTACCGCCAGAAGGCCCGTGAGCTGCACCCCGACGCCACCGGGGGCGACGCGGCCACGGAAGAGCGGTTCAAGGAGGTCAGCCTGGCCTACGAGGTCCTCCGCGACCCCGAGCGGAGGGCCCGCTACGACCGGTTCGGGGCCGAGGGCGTGTTCGGGCCGGCGGCCGGCCAGGGCGGCTTCGGCTCGCCGGGGACATCTTCGGCGGCAACCTGGGCGATCTCTTCGAGGCGTTCTTCTCGGGCGGTGCCGCCGGTCCGGGCCGGCGGCGGTCGGGCCCCATGCCCGGGCCCGATGCCGAGATGACCGTGCGCCTGTCCTTCAGGGAGGCGGTCTTCGGCGTGCGCCGGGACGTCGAGGTGGACACGCCGGTGCACTGCGACACGTGCGAGGGGACCGGGGCCCGCCCGGGACGTCCCCGGTCACGTGCGGGAACTGCCAGGGCACGGGCGAGGTCCGCCGGGTGCGCCAGTCGATCCTGGGCCAGATGGTCACGGCGTCGCCGTGCCCCCGGTGCCAGGGGTTCGGCGAGGAGATCGAGCAGCCCTGCGCCGAGTGCAGCGGCGAGGGCCGCCACCGCGCCGAGCGCACGCTGACCATCGAGGTGCCCGCCGGGGTGGACTCCGGTTCGACGCTGCGCCTTTCCGGACACGGGCCGGCGGGCTTCCGCGGCGGTCCCAACGGCTCCCTCTTCGTCCACCTGGCCGTGGACCCGGACGACGTCTTCGAACGGACGGGCGACGATCTGCGGGCGTCCCTGCACGTGGCCATGACCCAGGCCACCCTGGGAGCCACGGTGTCGTTCACCACGCTCGACGACGTCCGGGAGATCACCATCGACCCGGGCACGCAGTGCGGGCGGGTGGTCAAGCTCCGCGGCCTCGGCGTCCCCCATGTGCGGGGGAGGGGAGGGGCGACCTGTTCCTCCACGTGGTGGTGGACACCCCCGCCGATCTCGACGACCAGCAGCGCGAGGTACTGGCGTCGTTCGCGGCCCTGCGCGGCGAGGAGATCGCCTCGGCCGCCCAGGGCGGCCTGCTCAACAAGCTCCGTTCCGCGCTGTCGTGACCGCGGCGCCGTCCCTCCCCGGGGACGGCCCGGCCGGTGTGGCCGCCACCGCCATGGTGCTCGTCGAGGATCCGGCCGCGCCCGTGGTCGGGCCCGACGACGTGGCCCACCTGCTCTCGTCGCTGCGGATCCGGGGTGGCGAGACGGTCCTCGCCGGCGACGGGCGCGGGACCTGGGCCCGGTGCCGGGTAGCCGGCACCCCCGGGAGCACGCCGGGGGCGGACGGGGCCGGGCTGCTGGTCCCCGACGGACCGGTCGTGGTCGAGGCGGCGCCCGACGTGGCCCTCACCGTCGCCTTCGCGCCGGTCAAGGGCGACCGTCCCGAGTGGGTGGTCCAGAAGCTGACCGAACTGGGGGTGGACCGCATCGTCCCCCTGCGGACGGCCCGGTCGGTGGTGCGCTGGGAGGGCGACCGGGCGGCCCGGGCGCTGGCCAGGCTGCGACGGGTCGCCCGGGAGGCCACCGCCCAGGCGCGCCGGGCCTGGCTGCCCGAGGTCACCGACGTCGTGACCCTCGACGGGCTGGCCGTGCTGGCCCCGGCCGGGGGGCCGGCCCTGGCCGAGCGGGGCGGGCCGCCGCCGTCGCTCGACCTCCCGGTGGTGGCCGTGGGGCCCGAGGGCGGGTGGGAGCCGTCCGAGCTCGACGCCGTCCCGGCGACCGTCGGGCTGGGCCCCACCGTGCTGCGGGCCGAGACCGCGGCTGTGACGATCGGTGCAGTGCTGTGCGCGCTCCGTGCCGGAACCGTGGAGCCTGCTGGGCGATAACTGGTCGATGCCGACGGGTGGTCGCGGACGGCGCCAGATCGTGCCCCTTGCATAACCACGCTGAGTGAGCAAGACTCTTCATGACGGAAGTGGGTGGGGGCACCCGAATCCGGCCGAGCCGGCCACGGGGACCTCGCCACTTGCAGTCGGATGATTGACGTCTCGGGGATTCCCGGGCGATGAGACCATTCCAGAGGTGACCATGACTGTGGTGGAGCGGCGTGCCGAACTCGATGACGAGTTCGAGGACGAGCAAGAAGAGGCAGCCCGGATCGCCTATGCACGGGCGGTAGGCGCACGGCTGCGGGCCATGCGCAAGCAGATGCGTCTGTCGCTGCAGGCCGTCGAGGCCATGTCCGAACAAGAATTCAAGGCGTCGGTGCTGGGCGCGTACGAGCGGGGCGAGCGGGCCATCTCGGTGCCGCGCCTCCAGCGGCTGGCCCGTCTCTACGACGTGCCGGTCGACCAGCTGCTGCCGCCGGACGACGACGCCCAGACCCGGTGGGGATCCTCCGGCGGTGGGCCCGAGACGGCCCCGCTGAGCGCCCGGCGGGCGCTGCAGGGGCGCGACGCCAACGAGAAGGTCACCATCGACCTGACCAAGCTCCACACCGTGAGCGGGCCCGAACGCGATCTCCTGCGTCGGTTCCTCTCGATGATCCAGGTCCACCGGCAAGACTTCAACGGCCGGATGATCACCATCCGCTCGGAGGACGTGCGGGCCATCGCCTGTCTGTTCGGTGTCACGCCGGACGCAATGGGCAAGCGCCTCGACGAGCTGGGCCTGCTGGTCAACGGCTGATCCGGTCCGGGAGGGCCTCTCGGCCGGCGGGGCGATGCAGGACATCGGTCGCCGGAGGGTATAACTGGCCCGATGAGCGAGCACATCGAATGGTTGAGCACGCGTGAGGCCTCAGAGCGGCTCGGGGTCACCCTGCGGAGCCTCTACCGCTTCATCGATGAGGGCCACCTGGTCGCCTACAAGTTCGGCCGGGTGATCCGCCTCCAGGCCGCCGACGTCGACCGGTTCATCGCCGCCAGCCGGATCGAGCCCGGCAGCCTCGACCACCTGTACCCGGAGGTCAAAGGGTCCCGCGGGGGCAGCTCGGAACCGGTGCGCTCCGACTCGGCGTCCTGACCGGGGCGGGGCGCACGTGGACGGCTGCCTGTTCTGCGGGATCGTCGCCGGGGACGTGCCGGCCGACATCGTGCACGCCGACGAGCTGACGGTGGCGTTCCGGGACATCAACCCGGCGGCGCCCGTCCATGTCCTGGTGGTGCCGCGGCGCCACATCGTCAACGCGTCGGAGCTGTCGGACACCGACGCCCCCGACCTGGCCGCCCTGTTCGCCGCGGCCCGCACGGTGGCGGTGGCCGAGGGCATCGACGGGCCCGAGCGCGGCTTCCGCCTCGTGTTCAACGTGGGGGCGGACGCCGCCAATTCCGTTCCCCACCTGCATCTCCATGTGGTCGGCGGCCGGCCCATGTCGTGGCCGCCCGGGTGAGGGCGTCCGCCCGCCGCCGGACACGGCCGCGCCGGGCCCGCTGGTAGGGTCGCTGCCGAGCGCACGTGTCGTCCACCCAGGTCAAGATCCTCGTCCCCGGCAACCACCTGATGGCCGGCCTTCTGGGCCAGCGTGATGAGTTGCTGCGCCTGATCGAGGACGCGTTCGGGGGCGCCAGCATCGTGGTCCGGGGCAACGAGATCTCCATCGAGGGCGACGACGCCGAGCGCATCGGCCGTCTCTTCGAGGAGCTGGTCCTCCTGCTCGAGTCGGGCCAGGGCCTCGACACCACCGAGGTGGGCCGGACCATCGAGATGGTGAAGGAGGACGTCCGGCCCTCCGAGGTGCTGACGGCCGAGGTGCTGCGGTCGGCCCGGGGCCGCTCGGTCCGGCCGAAGACGGCCGGCCAGAAGCGCTACACGGACGCCATCGCCGCCAACACCGTCACCTTCGGCATCGGGCCGGCCGGCACCGGCAAGTCGTACCTGGCGGTGGCCCTGGGCGTGCAGGCCCTCCAGGCCCGGGAGGTCAACCGCATCATCCTCACCCGGCCGGCCGTCGAGGCCGGCGAGCGGCTCGGCTTCCTTCCGGGCGACCTGATGGCCAAGGTCGACCCCTACCTCCGGCCCCTCTACGACGCCCTCTACGACCTGCTCGAACCGGAGGGTGCCCAACGCCTTCTCGACCGGGGGGCCGTGGAGGTGGCCCCGCTGGCCTTCATGCGGGGCCGCACCCTCAATTCGCAGCTTCATCATCCTCGACGAGGCCCAGAACACCACGCCGGAGCAGATGAAGATGTTCCTGACCCGCATCGGGTTCGGGTCCAAGGCGGTGATCACCGGGGACGTCACCCAGGTCGACGTGCCCGGCGGCCGCTCGGGCCTGACCGGCCTCGAGGAGGTCCTGTCGGGCATCGAGGGGCTGGCCTTCGTCCACCTCGGCCGCCGGGACGTGGTGCGCCACCGCATCGTGGCCGACATCGTCGACGCCTACGAACGGGCGGCCCCGGGCCCGACCGGCCGGGCCGGCCCGGCGGAGGCGGCCCCCGGTGCCGGTTGACGTCTTCGCCGCCGACGAGCAGGCGGAGGTGGCGGTGCCCGTCGAACGGTGGTCGGCACTGGCGGGCAAGGTCCTGGCGGCCGAGGGCGTGACGGACGACGCCGAGGTGTCGCTCCTCTTCGTGGACGAGGCCACCATCGCCGCGCTCAACCGGCGCTTCCTGGGCAAGGACGGCCCGACCGACGTGCTGGCGTTCCCGATCGAGGACGAGATCGAGCGGGGCGGCCGCTTCCCCGACCAGGGCGGTACCGGCCCGGGGGCCACCGAGCCCGAGGGCGACGACCCGGTGCTCCTCGGCGACGTGGTCATCTGCCCGGCGGTGGCCGCCCGCAACGCCGCCGCCCACGGGGTGACCGACGAGGACGAGACGGCCCTGCTGGTCGTCCACGGCGTCCTCCACCTGCTGGGCATGGACCACGAGGTGGAGGAGGAGGCCGCGCGCATGGAGCGGCGGGAGCAGGAGCTCCTCGACCGGTACCACCGTCGCGCCCATGATGCCCGCACCCCTCGCCGCCCAGTTCACCACCACCGACGCCATCCTGATGGCGGTGATCGTGGTCCTCCTCGTGGCCTCGGCCGTGCTGGCCCTGGCCGAGACGAGCCTGGTGCGGATGAGCCGGGCCAAGGCCATGGCCCTGGCCGACGACGGCCGGCGCGGGCGAAGGTCCTCGTGCGGCTGGTCGACGACCCGCAGGGCTTCCTCAACCCCGTCCTGCTGCTGGTGCTGGTGTGCCAGCTGGTGGTGGCGACCCTGGTGGGCGTGCTGGCCTCGGAGTGGTTCGGCGCCTGGGGCGTCTTCGCCGCCACCGTCTTCGAGATCGTGGTGATCTTCGTCGCTCGTCGAGGCGGTGCCGAAGAACTGGGCCGTCCGGCATCCCGAACGGGCCGCGCTGTTCAGCGCGCCGCTGGTGGCCGCCGTGGTGGGGTTCTGGCCGGTCCGCATGCTGTCGAGCGGGCTGATCGGGCTGGCCAACCTGCTCATCGGCGGCCACGGTGGCAAACGGCGGCGGCGACGTCACCGAGTCGGAGCTGCTGGCCATGGCGGACGTGGCCGCGAAGAGGACGTGATCGAGCGCGACGAGCGCGCCCTCATCCACTCGATCATCGACTTCGGCGACACCGTCGTGCGCGAGGTCATGGTGCCCCGGCCGACGATGGTGACCGTGGACGCCGACCGCCGCCGTGGAGGACGCCCTCGGGCAGGCGATGGACGCCGGCTTCAGCCGCCTGCCCGCCGTCGACCGGCGAATCGACGACGTGATCGGGGTGGCCTTCACCAAGGACCTCATCCGGACGGTGCGGGCCGGCGGCGGCGGCGACGCCGTGCGCGACCACGTGCGCGCCGCCCACTTCGTCCCCGAGACCAAGCGGGTGGCCGACCTCATGCGGGAGATGCAGGCCGACAAGTTCCACCTGGCCGTGGTGGTCGACGAGTACGGCGGCACGGCCGGGCTGGTGACCCTGGAGGACCTCATCGAGGAGCTGGTCGGGGAGATCGTCGACGAGTTCGACGTGGAGGAGCCGCCGGTGGAGCGCCTGGCCTCGGGCGAGATCCGGGTCAACGGCCCGGATGGTGGTGGACGACGCCAACGACCTGCTCGACATCGACCTGCCGTCGGGCGCCTGGGACACGGTCGGCGGTCTGCTCTTCGACCACCTCGGGCACGTGCCCTCCGAGGGGGAGTCCGTCGACGTCCACGGCGTCCTCCTGGTCGCCGACCGGGTGCAGGGGGCGGCGCATCGAGCGGGTCGCGCATCCTGGCCCCCCACGACAGCCGGTCCCCGGCGGACGGATGAGCGGGTTTCGCTCGGGTTCGCGGCCGTCATCGGGCGGCCCAACGTGGGCAAGTCGACGCTGGTCAACCGGATCGTCGGGACCAAGGTGACCATCACCTCCCCCCGCCCCAACACCACCCGCACGCAGGTCCGCGGGGTGTTGCACCGGCCGGGCGCCCAGGTCGTCTTCGTCGACACCCCCGGCCTGCACCGGCCCCGCAGCCAGCTCGGGCGAGCGCCTGAACGAGGCCGTGGCGGGCCGGCCTCGAGGACGTCGACGCCGTCGTGGCCATGGTCGAGGCCACCGCGGCCGTGGGTCCGGGCGACCGCATGGTCATCGCCCGGGGGCTGCGCCGGGCCCGGGCGGCCGGACGCGAGGCGGGGGAGGACCCGGGGCCCGACCGGTTGGCGGTGGTCGTGAACAAGATCGACCTGGCCGGCCGGGACACCGTCGTCGAGCGGCTGGCGACGGTGGCCGCCGCCGTCGACGCCGTGTGGGCCGATCTGGCGCCGGAGGCGACCGCCGGGCCGCCGGTCGACTACTTCCCGGTGTCCGCCGTGGACCGGGGACGGCGTCGACGCGCTCGTCGACGCCGTGGTGGCCTGCATGCCCGAAGGTCCCCGCTACTACCCCGAGGGGATGATCACCGACGTGGCCGAGGCGTTCTGGGTGGCCGACCTCGTGCGCGAGCAGCTGCTGGCCCGGGTGACCGACGAGCTGCCCCACAGCATCGCCTGCCGGGTGACCGAGTGGGAGTGGCCCCGGGTGCGCTGCGAGATCGTGGTGGAGCGCGACTCGCAGAAGGGCATCGTGATCGGCAAGGGCGGGTCGACCCTGAAGGCGGTGGGCACGGCCGTGCGCGCCCAGATGGAGCCGGGCGCCTACCTCGAGCTGTTCGTGCGGGTGGAGAAGCGGTGGCAGCACCGCGACGACGCCCTCGACCGCCTCGGACTGTGAGCGTGGAGGGCCGGCGGGCTCATCCGCCCGCCGCGATCCTCCGCAGGAACGCCTCGGCCTCGGGGCGCGAGATGCTCCGGTGCATGGGGGGACCCGCGCCAGCAGCTCGCCCCGGTAGCGGGCCGTCGCCAGCCGACTGTCGAGGATGGCCACCACCCCCTGGTCGGCGGCGGAGCGGATCAGGCGCCCGGCCCCCTGGGCCAGCAGGGTGCCGGCCCGGGGAAGGTCGACGAGCCGGAAGGCGCCGGCGCCGGCACGCTCGCGGCGGGCCTCGAGCACGGGGTCGTCGGGCCGGGGGAAGGGGATGCGGTCGATGGTCACCAGGCTGAGGGTCCGGCCGGGGACGTCGACGCCCTGCCAGAACCCTAGGGTGGCGAAGAGGCAGGTGGCCTCGTCGGCCGCGAACGCCTCGACCAGGGCCGGCTTGGGCAGATCGGACTGGGCCAGCACCCGGAAGGGGAGCCGTTCGGCCAGGGTGGACCGGGCCGCGTGCATGGCCCGCCAGCTCGTGAACAGGGCCAGGGTCCGGCCCCCGGCGGCCGTGATCAGCGCCTCGATCTCGTCGAGGATGGCCGGCTCGGCGGCGGGCGTACGCCGGTCGGGCAGGTCGGCGGCCACGTACAGCACGGCGTGGGTGCGGTAGTCGAAGGGGCTGCCCACGTCGGCCTCGTCGGTGTCCTCGTCGGGGAGGCCGAGCCGGCCGGCCAGGTGCAGCGGCACGGTCGCCGACGTGAGCACGGAGGTGACGTGCTCCCACAGGGCCCCGGCGAGGATCGGACCGACCTCGATGGGCGAGATCCGCAGCGACGGGGGGCGGTTGCCGCCGTCCTCGACCCAGGCCACATGGTCGTCGCCCAGACCCGGCAGGCGGGCCAGGTCGTCGGCCAGGTGGCCGGCGGCCAGCAGGGCGCGGTCGAGGCGGGCCCGCCGGGCGCCGCCGTCGGGTCCCGCCCCGGCGTCCCCCTCCCGGGCCGACCGGCGGAGGGACTCGGCCACCAGGGCCACCCGGGTGCCGGCCAGGGCCAGGGCCCGCGCCAGCGGGTCGCCGGCGCCGGACCCGTCATCGGGACCGGGCGGGTCCAGGCCGCCCGGGGGGACCCGCCGGCCCGCGAGCGGCCGGAGGGCCGACTCGAGCGCCTCGGCCACCTCGACCAGGCCCGCCACCCGGTCGGCGGCCGCCGTCGGCAGCAGCGGTCGGACGGCGGTGGCCAGCGACCGGAACCGGCCCGGGCCGATGTCGAGGCCGAGGCTGTCGGTCATGACCTCCTCGACCTCGTGGGCCTCGTCGAAGACGACGACGTCGTGGTCGGGGAGCACCGAGCCGCCGCTGGCGACATGGGCCCCGTACAGGTGGGTGTTGACCACCACGACGTCGGCCTCGGCGGCCCGCGCCCGGGCGCTCTCGGCGAAGCAGTCGTGTCCCGACGGGCACCTGAAGGCGCCCGGGCAGTCCCTCGCCGTCATCGACACCATGGCCCAGGCGCGGGGGTCGGTTCGAACTCGAGCTCGGCCCGGTCGCCGGTGGACGAGGTGCCCGCCCAGGTGAGCAACCGCCGAACCTGGTCGCCGAGTGAGCCGCGGTCCTCCGGCACCGGCGGCGGGAGCTCGTCGCCCGCATCGGTGAGCCCGGCGGCCCCGGCCTCGGTGGTGATCGACAGCTGCTCGCCCCGGCCCCCGATCTCGGCGGCCCGCTGGCGGCAGAGGTAGTTGGACCGGCCCTTCAGGAGGGCGGCGGTGAAGTCGACGTCGCCGAGGGCCTCGGCGACGAGGGGGATGTCCTTGCCGGCCAGCTGGTCCTGGAGGGCCTTGGTGGCGGTGGCCACCACCACGGTGCGCCCGGACAGCACCGCCGGCACCAGGTAGGCGAGGGACTTGCCCGTCCCCGTCCCGGCCTGGACGACCAGGTGCCGGCGCCCTTCGATGGCCCGTCCCACCGCGGTCGCCATGGCGACCTGACCGGGCCGGGGTTCGCCGCCGCCGGGCAGGCCGGCGGTGACCACGGCCAGGGCGGCCTCCACGTCGCCGGTCGTCCCCGTGGCCGCGTCTCCCATCACGGCACCCTACCGACCGGTCTAGTGCCAGAGGACCGCCAGCACGACGGCGACGACCAGCCCGACGACGACGACGGCGACGCGGAGGACGTCGGGGGGCAGCCGGCGGCCGCCGCGCGCCCCAGCTGCCCGCCCACGATCGCGCCGGCCGCGATGAGCCCGGCGACGGCCCAGTTGACGTGGCCCACGGCGATGAAGAGGAGGGCGGCCACGCCGTTGGCCACGGTGGCGAGGACGTTTTTGGCGGCGTTGAGCCGCTGCAGGTGGTCGTCGATGAAGATGGCCAGCAGCGAGATGAGGATCACGCCCTGGGCGGCGCCGAAGTAGCCGCCGTAGACACCGGTGAGCAGCACGCCGACGTAGAGGCCGGCGCCGCCGTGGACGCGGCGGACCTCGAGGCGCTCCATGCGCCGGGACAGGCGGGGCTGCAGGGCCATCATGACGGCGGCCGCGGCCACCAGCGCGGGCACGGCCGCCTTGAAGACGCTCCCCGGCAGGGCCAGCAGCAGGATGCCCCCGGCCAGCGCGCCCACCACGGACGCCGAGGCCAGTACGGCCAACCGCCGGCGCTGGCCGGCGAGCTCCCGGCGGTAGCCGATGGTGCCGCTGAGCGAGCCGGGGACGAGACCCACGGTGTTGGACACGTTGGCCACCACCGGCGGGACGCCGACGGCGAGCAGCGTCGGAAAGGTGATGAGCGAGCCGGATCCGACCACCGTGTTGATGAACCCCGCGGCCAGGCCCGCGGCCGCGATGACGAGTGCGGTCCACGGCGACATGGTGACGGTCTAGCCGGTCCGTCCGGCCCGAAGGGGTAGCTTCGCGACGATGGGGACGGGTGAGCCGGGAGCGAACGAACCGGTCGCGACGGCGGCCGATGTCGCCGATGGACGGATGCCGTCCCACATCGCATGTGTGATGGACGGCAACGGGCGGTGGGCCAGCCGGCGCGGCCTGGCCCGCACCGAGGGCCACGCCGCCGGCGAGGAGGCCCTCCTCGACGCGGTCGAGGGCGCGCTCGAGATGGGCGTCCCCTGGCTCACCATGTACGCGTTCTCGACCGAGAACTGGCGCCGGCCGGCCGACGAGGTCCGGTACCTGATGGGTTTCAACGAGAGCCTCCTCGTGCGTCGCCGAGACGAACTGCACGACAAGGGCGTCCGCATCCGTTTCGCCGGACGGCGCGACTGGCGGGTCCCGAAGCGGGTGCTGCGGCGGATGGACGAGTCGATCGCGCTCACGGAGCGGAACCGCCGGATGACGCTGACCATGGCGTTCAACTACGGCGGCCGGGCCGAGATCGTCGACGCCGTCCGCCGGCTGGTCGCCGACGGCGTGGCCGCGCCCAAGGTGGACGAGAAGGCCATCAGATCGCGCCTGTACTTCCCCGATCAGCCCGACCCCGACCTGGTGGTGCGGACCTCGGGCGAGTACCGCATCTCCAACTTCCTGCTGTGGCAGATCGCCTACAGCGAGCTGGTGTTCACCGACGTCCTGTGGCCGGACTTCCGCCGCGACCACCTGTTCGAGGCCGTGGCCGAGTACCAGCGCCGGCAGCGGCGCTACGGCGGGGTGACGTGACGGCCGTCCGGGTCGCCGTGGTCGGCGGCGTCCTCGTCTACGCCGGGGCCGTGCTGCTGCTGATCGCCGGCTTCGCCCCCGTCGCCCCCTTCGTCGTCGTCCCGCCGGTGCTGGTGGCGCTCATCGCCGGCGGCGTCCTCCTCGGCAACGGCCAGCACGGGAGGAGTGCCTCCGGCCGGGCCGGCGCCTCCGGCACCACCCCGGATGCGGGTACGCCGTCCGAAGGCGAGGGCACCGCACCGTGACGCTGTTCCGTGACCGCGGCGTGGTGCTGCGCACCATCCGCCTGGGCGAGGCGGACCGGATCGTGACGCTGGTGACCGGCGAGCACGGAAAGGTGCGGGCGGTGGCCAAGGGTGTGCGGCGCACGGGGTCGCGTTCGGCGCCCGGCTCGAACCGCTCAGCCACGTGGTGCTGCTCGGCTGGCAGGGACGGGGCGACCTCGACACCGTGAACCAGGTGGAGGCCATCGACACCTTCCGCCACGTCCGCGGGGACCTCGACCGCATGGCGGCCGCCATGTCCATGCTCGAGGTGTGCGACCAGGTCGCCCAGGAGCGTCACGCCAATCCCCGCCTCTACGACATGCTGGTGGGCGCGCTGCGGGTCCTCGACGCCGGCGGGTCGCCGATGGTGGTGCCCGGGTTCTTCCTCAAGGTGCTCGCCCTCGAGGGCTCGGAACCCGTCCTCGACGCCTGCGCGTCGTGCGGCCGGGACGACCCGTCCGAGCTGGTGGCGTTCGATCTGGTCGAGGGGGCGTCCTCTGCCGCTCGTGCCGGCGGGGGCGTCCGGTGTCGCCCGCCGCCCTGCAGCTGGCCCGGCGGGTGCTCGGCGGCGACCTGGCCGGCGTGCTGGCCGAGCCCCGGTCGGCCGCCACCGACGAGGTCACCGCCCTGGCCACCGAGGCCATGGAGGTGCACCTCGACCGGCGCCTGAGATCGGTGCGTTCGGGGCCGGTGCAGTGAAGGCGCCCGGTCCGGGGCCGGACCGGGCCGCGCCCGGTTCGGCGTCTACGTCCACGTCCCGTTCTGCCGGTCACGCTGCGACTACTGCGCCTTCGCCACCTACACCGACCGCGACCACCTGATGGAGGCCTACGTGGGGGCGTGCGTGGCCGAGCTCGGCCGGGCCGTCGACGGCGAGGGCATCCCCCCGGCGACGTCGGTCTTCTTCGGCGGGGGACCCCGTCGCGGCTCGCCGCCGACCTGTTGGCGCGGTGCTCGCGGCGGTGCCCCGCGCCGGTGGTGCCGAAGTCACCGTGGAGTGCAATCCCGAGGACGCCGACCCGGCCCGACTGGCCGCCTACCGGGCCGCCGGCGTCACCCGCATCTCCCTCGGGGTGCAGTCGACCTCGCCCACGTGCTCGCGGGGCTGGGCCGCCGGCACACGCCCGGCGCCGTCCCCGCCGCGGCCGCGGCCGTGGCCGCGGCCGGCTTCGCGTCGTGGAACGTCGACCTGATCATCGGGGGTGCCGGCGAGACGGACGCCGACTGGGACCGCAACCTCGCCGACGTGCTGGGCCTGGCATCGCCGCCGCCGCACCTCAGTGCCTACGCCTGACGGTCGAACCCGGCACCCCGCTGGCCGCCGACCCGGGCGCCACCCCGACGACGACGCCGCGGCCGGCCGCTACGAACGCACCGAGGAGGTGGTGTCGGCCGCCGGCTACCGGTGGGAGGACATCTCCAACTGGGCGCTGCCGGGCCACGGGTGCCGGCACAACCGCCTGTATTGGGGCCAGGGCGACTACCGGGGCATCGGGTCCGCCGCCCACTCCCACCGGGCCGGTCGCCGATGGTGGAACGTGCGGACGCCCGACCGCTACGTGGCCGCCGTCGACGCCGGGCGCGAACCGGTGGCCGGCGAGCGAGGTGCTCACCCCCGAACGCCAGGCGATTCGAGCGGCTGGGGCTGGCACTGCGCACACCGGCCGGGGTGCCGAGCGGCCGCCCTGCCCGACGACCCCGCGCTCGAGCGGGCTGGTGGCGCGGGTAGGGACGGGCCGTGCTCACCGTCCGGGGCCGGTTGCTGGCCAAGGAGGTGGGCCGGTGGTCGGAGCCGGTCGGGGCGGCCCGGGCCGGGGCGCAGGCGGCCGACCGGCGGACCGGTACGATGCCTGCCCATGCCTGACCGACGATGCCGACGGCGGCGCGCCCGTGCCGCCGGCGACCTCATGGAGAAGGTCGTCAGCCTGTGCAAGCGGCGGGGCCTCATCTTTCCGTCGGCGGAGATCTACGGCGGGTTCCGCTCCACCTACGACTACGGCCCGCTCGGGCGTCAACCTCCTGCGCAACGTCAAGAACGCCTGGTGGGAGGCGATGGTCCAGCGCCGCGACGACGTCGTCGGCCTCGACGCCGCCATCCTGCCGCCGCCGGCGGTCTGGGAGGCCTCCGGCCACCTGGCCAACTTCACCGACCCGCTGGTCGACTGCCGCTCGTGCCATCAGCGGTGGCGGGCCGACCACATCGACGGGGTCTGCCCGAACTGCGGATCGACGGAGCTCACCGAGGCCCGGGCGTTCAACCTCATGTTCAAGACGCACGCCGGCCCGGTCGAGGACGAGGGTGCCGTCGCCTACCTGCGGCCGGAGACGGCCCAGGGCATGTTCGTCAACTTCGCCAACGTGCTCCAGACCACCCGGAAGCGGCCCCCGTTCGGCATCGCCCAGGTCGGCAAGTCGTTCCGCAACGAGATCACGCCCCAGAACTTCGTGTTCCGCACCCGCGAGTTCGAGCAGATGGAGATGGAGTACTTCGTACCGCCGGCGGAGGCGCCCGACGTGGTTCGACTACTGGCTGGCCGAACGCTTCCGCTGGTACCTCGACCTCGGCATCCCCGAGGATCGGCTGCGCCTGCGCCACCACGACGCCGACGAGCTGTCCCACTACTCGGCGGCCACCGCCGACGTCGAGTTCCTCTTCCCGTGGGGATGGGACGAGCTCGAGGGCATCGCCAACCGCACCGACTTCGACCTGAAGGCGCACGCCGCCGGCGTCGGGCGAGCGGCTCGAGTACTTCGACCAGGCGACGGGCGAGCGCTACGTGCCCTACGTGATCGAGCCGGCCGCCGGGGCCACCCGGACGATGATGGCGTTCCTGCTGGCCGCCTACGACGAGGACGAGGTGGGCGGCGAGGCCCGCACGGTGCTGCGGCTCCACCCGCGGCTGGCCCCCTACCAGGTGGCCGTGCTGCCACTGTCGAAGAAGGAGACACTCGAGCCGCTGGCCCGCGACGTCCTGCGCCGGGCTGCAGCCCCACTTCATGTGCGATTACGACGTCACCCAGTCGATTGGCAAGCGCTACCGGCGCCAGGACGAGGTGGGAACCCCGTGGTGCGTGACCGTCGACTTCGACTCGCTCGAGGACGGCGCGGTGACCGTCCGCGACCGGGACACGACGGAGCAGGTGCGGGTGGGAATCGCGGACGTCGTGGCCGAGCTCCGGGGCCGGGCCGGTCAGCCCTTGTAGGCGGCCGCCTGGCTGCGGGCCAGGTCGACCAGGTTGCCGAGGGCGATGTTGACGTCGTCCAGGTGCAGCCCCCATGCCGGGCCGAGGGTCGGTTGCACGACCGGGCGGGGGTCCCCGGGGTGGATGGGGGCGCTGACCTGCAACCAGGTCGTCCCGTTCTGCGACATGCACTGGGCGGAGTAGAGCTCGGGTTCGGTGAACCACGGGGTTGCTGATTCCGGTTTCGCCGAGGCCGAACCGGCGCCGAGTCCGGTCGTCGCCGACGAGGTGGTGAAGTAGGGGACGAGTGGAGCGGTCCCTCCGGTGATGGACGCCGGGTTGACGCAGAGCACCTGGAGGCCCGCGGATGCGAGCGAGCCCGACAGCAGGCTGACGCCGGTACCGGGACGGCCGAAGAACGTGTCGCTCGGCGGCGTCTGATCGAAGCTCGAGGTACGCGACCACGCAACCGGTCTGCGTGGCGGTGCTGCACGCCGGGATGTGGTCGAAGCTTCCGCCGACCGTCTTGCCCACCGGGACCGTGACGTTGCCGCCCGGGATGATCGCCGAGACGAGCTTGGCCCGCACCGCCGGGCTGTCGTCGACGACGTTCTGCAGGAGCTTGATGAGCATCGCCGCGCCCTGCGAGTGGCCGATCACGATGACGCCGCGGCCGTCGTTGTAATGGGCCAGGTAGTCCTCGAACGCGGTCTGCACGGCCGCGAAGGCAGTGCCCAGATCGCCGATGGCGGTCGCGCTGGGATCGGTCAGCGCCTGGATCGTGAGCTGCGGGTACATGGGGGCGTAGACCTTGCACACCTGCGAGAACCGGGACGCCTGGACCCGGGCCACGTCCGTTTCCTGCGGGTCGATGGCGAGGTTGGCCGCCGTGGTCGGCTGCGTGCTGACCGTCGGGTAGACGTAGAAGCAGTCGACCGGCGGATCGGAGGCGACCGTGGCGTGTTGCACCGTGGTC
This sequence comes from uncultured Actinomycetota bacterium, assembly GCA_963838005.1. Taxonomy (GTDB): domain Bacteria; phylum Actinomycetota; class Acidimicrobiia; order Acidimicrobiales; family RAAP-2; genus CAWIPW01. Next base: position 517,183 of record CAWIPW010000003.1, on the reverse strand, counting down.
GGGCCCGACGCCGGGATGACGGTGGCGGTGAGGTCCTGGGTGCAGGGGTCATCCGCCGTGCCTGGCATGCACAGCCATTCGACGCCTGCAGCATCGGTCTTCGAGGGCGTGGCGCCGTCGGCGGCGGCCGCCCTGGCCGCCGGGGTGTCCCCGGGCGTGAGGCCCGCCACGGTGGAGGTGGTGGTTGTGGGCGCGGTGGAGGTCGGCGACGCCGCGCTGTCGGAACCGCAGGCGGCCAGTCCGGCCGCCAGGGCGAGGATGGCGACCAGCGCCATCGAACGGGTGTGCCCGGTGACCGGGGACCGGCGTGTCACGTACCTCCGCCTTCGTGATTGGGGTCGCGCGTGGCCACGGCGACCAGCACGCTAGGGGTTTCGACACATCGGTGCTGTTCCTTGAGGTGGGCGGGATGCAGGCCGCAGTAGTGTGGACGGCCTGCGCCCGCCCACGAATTGACCGTCGCCACCTCCGGGAGACCCCACCCCATGCCGTTCGTCTACGACTTCGACCACGCCCACCGCAAGCCCCCCATGGAGATGAAGGACCTCCTCGGCGGCAAGGGTGCGAACCTGGCCGAGATGACCTCGGTGCTGGGCCTGCCGGTGCCGCCCGGCTTCACCATCTCCACCGACGCCTGCCGGGCGTACATGGACGCCGGGTGGCCCGACGGGCTTTCGGCCGAGGTGACGGCGGCCCGGTCACGGCTCGAGAAGAAGATGGGCAAGCGCATCGGCGACCCGGCGGACCCGCTGCTGGTGTCGGTCCGCTCGGGCGCCAAATTCTCCATGCCTGGCATGATGGACACCGTCCTCAACCTGGGGCTGAACGACCAGTCGGTCATCGGTCTGGCCAAGCAGACCGATGACGAGCGGTTCGCCTACGACTCGTACCGTCGCTTCGTGGCCATGTACGGCCGCATCGTCCTCGACGTGCCCGGCGACGAGTTCGACAGCCTGCTCGAGGCGGCCAAGGAGCTGGCCAACACCTCCTCCGACGCCGGCATCCCGGTCGAGCTGCTGAAGTACCTGGTGGACGCCTACCAGCAGATCGTCGAGCGCCACACGGGCGCGCCGTTCCCCCAGGACCCCGACGACCAGCTCCGGGGGGCCATCGAGGCCGTGTTCGCCTCGTGGAACGGACCGCGGGCCATCGCCTACCGGGTGCGCGAACGCATCGCCCACGACCTGGGCACGGCGGTCAACGTCCAGGCCATGGTGTTCGGGAACCGGGACGCCACGTCGGGGACCGGGGTCGGCTTCACCCGTGACCCGGCCACCGGGGCCAAGGGGGCCTACGGCGACTTCCTCATCAATGCCCAGGGCGAGGACGTGGTGGCCGGCATCCGCAACACCGAGCCGCTCTCCGCCCTGAAGGCGAAGTTCCCGAAGATCCACCGCGAGCTGCTCGACATCTTCGGCCGGCTCGAGGCCCACTACCGGGACATGTGCGACACCGAATTCACGATCGAGCAGGGCAAGCTGTGGATGCTGCAGACCCGGGTGGGGAAGCGGACCGGCCGGGCCGCCCTTCGCATGGCGGTCGAGATGACCTCGGAGCCGAAGATCCGGCTGACGCGGGAGGAGGCCGTCGGTCGCGTGACCGGGGACCACCTCGAGCAGGTGCTGCACCCCCAGTTCGCCGGTTCGGGCTACGCCGTGCTGGCGAAGGGCCTCGGGGCCTCCCCGGGCGCGGCCGTGGGCCGCGTGTACCTGACGGCGGACGACGCCCAGGCCGCGGCCGAGCGGGGTGAGCCGGTGGTCCTCGTCCGCAGCGAGACGTCCCCCGAGGACGTCCACGGCATGCTGGCGGCCGAGGGCATCCTGACGGCCCGGGGCGGGCTGGTCAGCCACGCGGCGGTGGTCGCACGCGGTTGGGGGAAGCCGGCGGTGGTCGGCGCCGAGGCGGTGCGGATCACGGGGTCCTCGTTCACCGTGGGCGGCACCGTGGTCCACGAAGGTGACTGGATCTCGGTGGACGGCACCACCGGGTCGGTCGTGCTCGGCCAGGTGCCCGTCATCCGGGGCGAGACCCCGCCCGAGTTCGACACCGTGCTGTCGTGGGCCGACGACATCCGCCCCGGCGCCCTCGGGGTGCGGGCCAACGCCGACAACGGGCCCGACGCCGCCAATGCCCGCCGCCACGGTGCCGAGGGCATCGGCCTGTGCCGGACCGAGCACATGTTTCTGGCCGAGGACCGCCTGCCGATCGTCCGCCGGATGATTTTGGCGGCGACGCCCGACGAGGAGGAGTCGGCGCTCGAGGAGCTCCGCATCGCCCAGAAGTCGGACTTCCTCGAGATCCTCGAGGCGATGGACGGGCTGCCGGTGACCATCCGCCTGCTCGACCCGCCCTTGCACGAGTTCCTGCCGTCGACGGAGGAGCTGGCCCTCAAGGAGGCCACCGTGGGCCTGTCGCCCGAGGAGCAACGGCTCTTCGAGGCCGCCCGGGCGTGGCACGAGGTCAACCCGATGCTCGGCACGCGCGGCGTGCGTCTGGGGGTGATCAAGCCCGGGCTCTACGCCATGCAGGTCCGCGCCCTGATGGAGGCGGCCCTCGACCGGGAGGCGGCCGGAGGCCACCCGGTCCTCGAGATCATGATCCCCCTGACGGTGACCCGCGAGGAGCTGGCCCTGGCCCGGTCGTGGGTCGAGGGGGCGGTGACCGCCGCCCATGCCGACTACCAGGCCCTGCCGAGGGCCGGCGCCCGGGCCGGCGCCAAGGCAGGCTCGGCGAAGCGGGCCAAGGGCTCCGTCGAGGTGCGCATCGGCACCATGATCGAGACGCCGCGGGCGGCCCTGCGGGCCGGGGAGATCGCCGAGTACGCCGATTTCTTCTCCTTCGGCACCAACGATCTGACCCAGATGACCTTCGGGTTCAGCCGCGACGACGTCGAGGGTCGGATGATGGCGGCCTATCTCGAAGAGGGCCTCCTCACCCGCAATCCCTTCGAGGTCGTCGATCCGGACGGGGTGGGGGAGCTCGTGCGCCTGGGCGTCCAGCGGGGACGGGCCACCCGGCCCGGCCTCAAGATCGGTGTCTGCGGCGAGCACGGTGGCGATCCCGAGTCCATCGGGACCTTCGCCGAGGCCGGCCTGGACTACGTGAGCTGCTCACCCTTCCGGGTGCCCATCGCCCGCCTGGCCGCCGCCCAGGCCGTGCTGGCCCGGGACGGCGCCGCCACCCCGCCCTCGCCCAGGGCGGCGGGCAAGGGGTCGACCAGGGCCGCGGGCGCGGCCGCCGCCGGCGGGAAGCCGGCCCCGAAGGCGGGTGCCGGGCGGGGCCGAAAGGGCCGCTAGCCGGTCGCGGCCGGCCGGCCGGGGCGCCCCGCGGACCGGTCACCGCCCGCGGATCGGCCAAATCGCCTGGCGGGCGACCCGTCCCCGCCCCGGGGAGGACGGCCCCGACCGAGCGGGTACCTTCGGTGCCGTGGGCATCCCCGACGAGGACATCGCACGCGTGCGGGCCGCCACCGACATCGTCGCCCTCATCGGCGAGCACGCCGCCCTCAAACGGCAGGGCCGCCGCTGGGTGGGCCTGTGCCCGTTCCACGGGGAGAAGACCCCGTCGTTCAGCGTCAACGCCGAGGACGGCTTCTACTACTGCTTCGGCTGCCAGGCCAAGGGCGACGCCATCAGCTTCGTCCGGGCCATGGAGCACCTCGACTTCGTCGACGCCGTCCGCCGGCTGGCCGACCGGGCGGGCGTCACGATCACCGAGGACGCCGAGGCCGGGCGGGACGCCCACCGTCGCAAGGCCCTGATGGCGGCCATGGAGGCCGCCGTCGAGTGGTACCACCAGCGCCTCCTCACCGGGGCCGACGGCGGCCTGGCCCGTGACTACCTTCGATCCCGCGGCTACGACAGCGAGGTCGTCCGCCGCTTCCGCCTGGGGTGGGCCCCCGACGAGTGGGACGCCCTCTCCGCGGCCCTCTCCCTCGACGGCGACCTGGCCGAGGGCACCGGGCTCGGGTTCACCAACCGGCGCGGCCGGCTCCAGGACGCCTTCAGGGCCCGGGTGATATTCCCGATCTGCGACCCCTCGGGGCGTCCGGTGGCGCTCGGGGGACGGGTGCTGCCCGGTGCCGGCGACCCGGCAAAGTACAAGAATTCCCGCGAAACGCCGATCTACTCCAAGAGCAGGGTGCTCTACGGACTCAACTGGGCGAAGGACGACGTGATCCGATCGGGCGAAGTGGTGGTGTGCGAGGGCTACACGGACGTGATCGGCTTCTTCGAGGCCGGGGTGCCCAGGGCGGTGGCCACGTGTGGCACCGCCCTGGCCGACGACCACTTCCGGCTGCTCCGCAACTTCGCCAAGCGGGTGGTGCTCGCCTACGACGCCGACGGCGCCGGGCAGGCCGCCGCCACCCGGTTCTACGAGTGGGAGCGGCGGCACGAGGTGGACGTGGCCGTGGCCGATCTGCCTGCCGGGGCGGACCCGGCCGACCTGGCCCGCCGCGACCCCGGCGGCGTTGCAGGCGGCGGTCAAGGGGGCCAAGCCGTTTCTGCAGTTCCGGTTGGAGCGCACCTTGGGCGCCGCCGACCTGTCCACGCCGGAGGGCCGGGCCAAGGCGGCCGACGCCGCCCTGGTGGCCGTGGCCGAGCACCCCGACGACCTGGTACGGGACCTCTACGTCATGCAGGTGGCGGAGACCTGCCGCCTCGAGCCGTCGGCCCTTCGGGACCGGCTGGCGCAGATTCTGAGGGAGGGGCCGAGACCGGCCCCGGCCGGCCGGCGGAGGGCGCCCGGCGCCCGCCGGCGGGGAGGGCCCCGCGGGGGCGACCAGTCGTGGGTGCGGGACCCCGAAGAGTGGGCCGGGTCCGACGGGGGGAGGGGCGGCCACCGGGGCCCGGCGAGCGGGACCCCGGGCCCCGCTCCGGCCTCGAGGCCCTCCGCCTGGCCATCCACCGGCCCGGCCGAGGTGGCCGACCGGCTGGACGGATCGCTGTTCTCCGACCCCTTCAGCGGGCGGCCTACGAGGCGCTGGCCACCTCGGTCGACCTGCACGAGGCCATCGACGGGGCGCCGCCCGAGGTCCGTGACCTGCTGGTTCGCCTCGCCGTCGAGGAGCCCGTGGGGAGGTCGAGGGGGTGCTCGTGCCCCTGGTGCGCGAAGCCGCCCGTCGTCAGCTGGCCGCCCTGGTACGGACGGCCCGGGGCGCAGACGGCCCCTACGCCGCCGACCTGACCGCACCGTGGTCGACGTCAGCAAGGCCATCGACGAGCTGGACGATCCGGCCACGGCGGCGGGTGCCATCGATCGGTTGGTAGCCTGGCTGGCAGGGACGGGGAGGTGGCAGGATAGATGTCGGGGATGAGAGGGTGACCTCGGAGGACACGATGCGCCCGGTGCAAGTACCGTCGGGAGGTATGGCAACACCGTCGGGCGCGGAGGGCGACGGCCCCGCCGGCCCCGCCGGTGGCGCGATCCCACCGGCCGGCGACCTGGCCGCGGCCGATTTCGCCGCCGACGAGTTCGACGTGCTGCTGGCCCTCGGGCGGACCCGCGGCGGGCTGACGCCTGACGACCTGATGGCCGTCCTGCAGTCGGTCGAGCTCAGCCACGACCTGATCGTCGAGGTCGTCGGGCGGATCCGCGACGCCGGGATCGAGTTCGTCGAGGACACCGCAACGACCTCGTGCCGATGACCGCGCGGTCCACCACCTGCCGGTCGCCGCGTCGCTCCGCCGACGACTGCCGGAAGACCGCGCCGGGCTCCCGGAGGGCCGACGCGCGCCACACGGCCGCGGCCGGCGCCGCCGCCCGGGCGGCCGTCCGGCGCCGGGGCAAGGCCAAGGCGGCCCCGGCGACAAGGCCGCCAAACGGCCGGCGTCGACCACGTCGGGGTACTCCTCGGACCGCTTCGGCGGGACCGGCGCCGACCCGGTCCACATCTATCTGAAGGAGATCGGCAAGGTCAAGCTGCTCGACGCCGCCCTCGAGGTGGAGCTGGCCGAGCGCATCGTGGCCGGCAACGAAGCCGCCGCCCGGCTGGTCGACGGGGCGGAGGCGTCACGCTCCGACCGGGCCCGGGCCGCCGACCGCCTGCTGGTGCGCAGGGGCCAGGCGGCCAAGGAGGCCCTCATCGAGGCCAACCTGCGCCTGGTGGTGTCCATCGCCAAGCGCTACCGCAACCGCGGGCTGGCCTTCCTCGACCTCATCCAGGAGGGCAACCTCGGCCTGATGCGGGCCGTCGACAAGTTCGACCACACCAAGGGGTTCAAGTTCTCCACGTACGCGACGTGGTGGATCCGCCAGGCCATCACCCGGGCCATCGCCGACCAGGCCCGGACGATCCGCATCCCGGTGCACATGGTGGAGACCATCAACAAGGTGGTGTGCGCACAGCGCCAGCTCCTCCAGGAGCTCGGGCGCGAGCCCACGGCCGACGAGGTGGCCGACCGGGTCGACTTCACGATCGAGCGGGTGCGCGAGATCCAGCGGATCAACCAGGACACGGTGTCGCTCGAGCAGCCCATGGGCGACGAGGACGACTTCAGCCTGTCCGACCTGATCGAGGACCGCGAGGCGGTGGTGCCCGACGACGCGGCCGCCCGCATCATGCTCGACGAGGCCGTGCGCGAGGCCCTCGGTCACCTCTCCCCGCGGGAGCAGGACGTGGTCCGGCTCAGGTTCGGACTGGTGGACGGAAAGATCCGCACCCTCGAGGAGGTGGGCCGCGAGTTCGGCGTGACCCGCGAGCGGATCCGCCAGATCGAGGCGAAGACCCTGGCCAAGCTGCGCCGGCCCGACTCCGCCCAGCTGCTGCGCGACTACCTCGACGAGGCCTGACGCCGGCCTCCGCTCCAGCGGGAGCGGCCGTTGATGGCGGAGGCCAGGTCTGACGGCGAGGGCGTCGGCCGCCTCGTCGCCGTCGCGCCAGCCCATTCTGGTGCCGATGGCGTCGCGGGCCCGCTCGGCCCCGAGGATGGCCACCGCCTTCGACTTGTCACCGATGAGGGTGGTCGTGCCCGAGACGGGGGGCGACCTGCGGACCCAGGACGCCACCCGGACGAGGTCGTTGTAGCGCTCCCGCCCGGCCCGGGTCCCGAGCAGGAAGCCCGCGCCGAAGGCGATCACGGTACCGGTGCGGAGGCGCATGCCCTCATTGTGGCTCCCCGGCGGCGCGGGCGCATCCCCGTCGCCGTCCGGCGGCTCGGCACCCGCCCCGGCTGCGCCGGTCATCGGGGAGGGCGGGTCGAACGGCTAGTGTCCTCTGCGCGCCCGGCACCGAATCCGGTCGGAGGCGTCACATTCCGGGGTAGCTCAATCGGCAGAGCAAGCGGCTGTTAACCGCTAGGTTGTGAGTTCGAGTCTCACCCCCGGAGCACTGAGGGACGAGCACCTTCCCCCGCTCCCACGTGCCCGCGGCCGACGTCCCCCGACAACGGTCGCCGTTGGCGCTACCCTCCTTCAGGGCGGCCCCGGCCTGCGGTCCCGCCGGGGACCCCGAGGTGCAGGCGGGCGTCCGAACCGGGGGCAGTAGCTCAGTGGTCAGAGCGGGGGACTCATAATCCCTTGGTCGCTGGTTCGATCCCAGCCTGCCCCACCAGATCCTCCGGCCGCATCGCCGGTCGGGTTGAACTACGACGCGCTGACGTTGTAAGTCGCGCTGGCTGAGTTCGTCTGGCCGTCGGGCTGTTCATCGAAGCGGATCGTGCCCGTCACGTGCAGTGCTCCGATGTGGGCGTCGAGTCGGCACGGCGGCACCGTGTCATTCGACAGCGTGCCGGCGAGGGTGACCGTGCCGACCACGGCCTCGGTGCCGTAGGAGCCCCTCACGTCGTAGGTAGCGGTGATCTGACCGTCGGTCCCCGAGGGCAACTGCTGCAACTCGGATTTGAGGTCGGCGGTCCGTACGTAGATCGTCACCGCGAATTTCAGTGCCGCCGAACGTGCCGGAGATGTTGAGGACGGGGAGCTCGGCCGGCAGGCCGCGGAAGCGTCCGTCTTGCACCCGCCGGCTGTACTGGTTGGAGAGGGGAGCCGGACCCCCGGACCCGTCGACCGATCGTCCGGCGACCGTGCCCGAGAAGGCCGCGGCACCGTTCTGCAGTCCCGAGGAGGACTCCTTGGAGGACGCCGATGACCAGGTGACGGCGGCCGTGCCCGATCCGAGCGGGATCCCGCCGGTACGGGCGAACACCACACCGCCCAGCGTGAGGCCGGCGAGCACCAGCACCACGGCGGCCGCGCCGACGAGAAGGACGATGTGCGACCGCGTGCGGGTCGTCTGGCGCCCATTGACATATCGACCCTGTCCCGCCGCTGGAACGGCGTCGGCGGTTGCGCCCGTCGGGTGCCCACCGGGGGCTGTCCCCACGGGTCCAAAGCCGGGCAGATCGGCGCCCGGTGCCCCCGGAGGCATCCCCTCGGCTGGCACCGGGCGCGGCGGTGCGGTTGCCGAGGGATGCAGCTCCGGCGGGTACCAACGGCCGTCCGAGGCGATCCACCACCCCGGACCCTGCGAGGTCTCGCTCATCCGTTGACCTCTCCCCTCGGTGGACCGGCACCGAAGGGTAGTCTCAAAGTGGTGAATTGACCACCATCAGTGAGTGCCGGTGGTCAGGCGTCAGGGTCCGCCGATCGCCCTGTGAACTCGTCCATAGACACGTTGATCCCGAAGCGGTCCATCAGCCAGTCGAAGGCGGGGACCGGAAGGATGCGGACCACCGGGAGCAGGCGGACCAGCGGGGGGACGAGGAGTTGTCGGCGGTCCGTCTCGATCGCCCGCGCAATGGCGGCACCCACTCGCTCCTGCTTGAGGATCGGCAGCAGAAAGGGCACACGCGACCGCACGCCCTCGAACATCCCCGTGTCGATGTAGTACGGGCACACCACGGTGGTCATCACGCCGGGCGCCAGCCGGCGCAGCTCGTTGCGGAGCGACTCGTCGAACCCGACGGCGGCGTGCTTGGAGGCCGAGTAGTCGGTCTGTTTGGCCACGCCCAGCAGGCCCGCGGCCGAGGCGACGGTGACCACGTGCCCGCGGTTGCGCTCGATCATGGCGGGCAGGAAGGCCTTGGTCACCCAGTAGAGGGCGAGGGTGTTCACCGCGAAGGTGGCCTCGATCTCGTTGTCGGGGATGTCCAGCAGGTAGTCGCCGCTCACCACGCCGGCGTTGTTGACGACGACCTCCGGGTCACCGACGTCGGCCCGGACCCGCCCGGCCGTCTCGTAGACGGCGGTGCGGTCGGCGACGTCGCAGGCGTAGCCGTGGGCCTTGGCGCCACTCCGGGACGTCAGCTCGTCGACGAGGGGCGCGAGTGCGGTCCCCGGTCAGGTCCCACACGACCAGGCGGGCGCCCCGGTCGGCCAGCTCGAGCGACACCTGGCGGCCGATGCCGCTGGCGGCCCCGGTCACGAGGGCGATCCTGCCGTTCACATCGGTCATGGGAGTCCTCTCAACGCTCGGACCGCCCGGGGTGCAGGGCGGCTCCCCCTCGGGTACGGACGGACCAAACGTACAGCCGGGCCCGGCCGCCGGCGGGCGGCACGGTAGCCTTCGCACCGGACCAGGGCGCCGGCGCGGACTCTGAGACCACCGACGGGAGGCCGATGAACATCGAACAGTTCTACGAAGCCGACGAGCGGCGCCGACAGTCGTCGGAACACGAGTTCGGCAGTGACTGGTTCGACGCCACCGGCAGCCGCTACGAGCTGAGCTGGGTGGAGGACACCGGGGAGCTGTACATCATGCTCGAGCGGGTCCCCGAGGCCGGGTCGTGGACCCCGTTCGGGGACATCGAGGTCGACCACATGTCAGTCGACGACGTCGTGGTGTCCGTGGTGGCCGTCATCCCCGCCCTGGACGAGGTCGAACGCGTTCTCGACGGCTGGGAGGCCGAGATGGGGCTCCCCGACGGCATCTCGTGGGTGGCCGCCCGGCTCCGCGAGAACGGCATCGGGGGAGTCGTGCCGGACTGAACCCGGGCCCGACCCCGGGGCGGACGGTCAGGGCGCCGGCAGGTCGAGCATCTCGACCAGCAGCTGTGTGGCCAGGTTGTTGGTCTCGAAGTCCGAGTCCATCGGCAGGATGTTGCTGTCCATGAGCAGGCCGGCCAGCCGGGCCAGGATGACCGCGAACCGGAAGCCGGCCAACACCTCGTAGTACTCCACGTCGACCATCTCGCGACCGAGCAGCTCCCCGTACCGGTCGATGGTGGCCTGGCGGCTGGGGAAGCCCTTCGGCCGCTCGAGACCGATCGGCGTCGTGAACTGCCGGTCGTAGTAGAGCCACCAGCCGAGGTCCATCTCCGGCTGACCGAGTCCTGCCATCTCCCAGTCGAGGACGGCCACGCACTCGAAGTCGTCGTACATCACGTTGCCGAGCCGGCTGTCGCCCCAGAGCAGCGAGAGCGGGGCCGCCTCGGCCGGCCGGTGGTCCTCCAGCCATGCCAGCGCGGGCTCGGCCACCGGTTGCGGGCGTCCGTCGGTGGCCCAGGCCAGAAACTCCCGGTAGTAGGCGAGCTGGTGGTCGACGCCGGGCGCGCCGTGGGAGGGGGTGGCCAGAAAGTCGAGCCCGAGCCCCCGCCAATCGAGGCGGTGGATGCGGGCCATGGCCTCGATACCGCTCCACCACAGGCGCTCCTGCTCCTCCGGCGACGCGTCGACGACCCATCCCCCGGCGGCGTAGGGAGGGTTGTCGGTGGGCACCTGGCCGTGGACGCGCTCCATCACCACGAACGGTGCCCCCAGGGCGTCGGTTCCGGCCTCGATGCCGACCACACCCGGGACGGGGACGTCGCTGCCGTCGGAAAGGGCGCGGAGCACCCGGCACTCGGCGCTGAAGTCGGGGTCGAGGAACACGGTGTGGCCGGTCGGGGCCACCCGGGCCACCAGTTCCCGCCGGACGCGGCCTCCGGCCCCGTCCCATGCCGCTTCGAACAGGATCGTCTCGCTGGAGAACCCGTTGGTGGGCGGCGAGTCGAGGCCGGAGACGACGACGGCGGCGGCGCCGTCGACCGTCTCCTCGATCCATCCGGCCAGCGCGGCGGCGGTTGTCGCTGGGTCCCTGTGCGTCGTCTCGGGCATACCGAAGTATCGTCCCCGTCGGGCCGGTCTGCCGACCGGCGGCGAACGGGTGAGCCTGAGGGGGAGTCACATGGTGCTGGTGGTGGACCTGACGGCCGCGTCGGTGACCCTCGCGGACCCTCGCGACCTGCAGCGGTTCTCGGTGCGGGTCCTGCCGTCGGGCCCGGGTGACAGCCGCGAGAGCGGCGCCTTGGGTGCGCTGGCGGCCGCCCTGAGCGTGCACCACACCGGACGGGTGGAGCCCGGCGGCGATGCCCTCATCCTGCCGGACGCCGTCCGCCGCCTGGCCCGGACGGACGGCCCCGATGGGTCCCCGGGCGTCGACGCCACCTGGGAGGCCGGCTTCGGCGACATGCTGGCCTACGCGGGCACCAAGGGATGGATCGCCGAGGACGGGGCCATCCGGGCCCACGTCGAATGGGAGCGGAGCTGATGCGGTTTTCCTATGCGGAGTCGATGATCGACCCGACCTACTACCTGCCGCTGGCCACCGCCGTCGAGGACGCCGGCTACGACAGCATGGTGGTGCCCGACAGCATCTGCTACCCGCGGGTGTCCGATTCGAAGTACCCGTTCTCCCCCGACCACTCCCGCGAGTTCCTCGAGGACAAACCGTTCATCGAGCCCTTCGCGCTCATCCCCGCCATGGGGGCCGTGACCGAGCGGATCCGCTTCACGACCTTCGTCCTCAAGCTGCCCATGCGCCATCCGCTGCTGGTGGCCAAGCAGGCCACCTCGGTGGCCGTGCTCACCGGCAACCGGTTGGCCCTCGGGGTCGGCACCAGCCCGTGGCCGGAGGACTACCAGCTGTGCGACGTGCCCTGGGAAGGAAGGGGGCGGCGGATGGACGAGGCCGTCGACATCGTGCGCGGCCTGTCGGCCGGGGGCTGGTTCGAGTACCACGGAGAGGTGTTCGACCTGCCCGAGATCAAGATGTCGCCGGTGCCGACCGAGCCCCTGCCGATCCTCATCGGCGGGCACGCGCCCGCCGCCCTCCGCCGGGCGGCACGGTGCGACGGCTGGCTCCACGGCGGCGGCGATCCCGCCGACCTCCCGGCGCTGCTGGCCAGCCTGGATGAGCTCCGCAAGGAGGAGGGCACGGCCGACAGGCCCTTCGAGGTCCATGTGATCTCCGCCGACGCCTACAGCGTGGACGGCATCCGGCGCCTCGAGGAGCACGGGGTCACCGATGTCATCGTCGGCTTCCGGTGGCCCTACGACGTGGCCAGGGACACCGAGCCCCTGCAGGCCAAGCTCGACAACCTCCGCCGGTTCGCCGACGACGTCATGGCCGAAGTGGCGGCATGAGGACCGCCCGCGACCTTGGCGCGCTGTCGATGGCCGCCGTCGAGGCCAAGGACCGCGAGGCGTGGCTCGCGCTCTTCAGTGAGGATGCCGTCGTCGAGGACCCGATCGGTCCGTCGCCGTTCGACCCGGAAGGCAGGGGTCACCGCGGTCCCGAGGCCATCGCCGCCTTCTACGACTCGGTGGTCGCCGCCAACGAGTCCATCCGCTTCGACATCCGACAGTCGTTCCTCTGCGGCGACGAGGCGGCCAACGTCGGCGTCATCCGCATTACGTTCGCCGGCGGATCGGCGATCGAGGTCGACGGCGTCTACACCTACCGTCGCGCCGCCGACGACCGGATCGCCGCCCTCAGGGCGTTCTGGGAGGTGGACGCGGTCAGGCCGGTGTCGTAGCGCCCCGCCCGGGCTACCAGCCCTCGAAGCCGTACCGACGGTGGGGGCCGAGGGCGGCGAATTCGAACATGCCGTACCCGACCTTGCCGTCGTAGGTGAACCGGGCCGGGTGCTCGATGAGCCCCCACGGCACGTACGACGGGTCGGCGATGTCGTAGATCTGGCCCTGGACCACCCGGTCACCCTGGTACATCCCGTGGCGCCAGTCCGGCTCCAGCCCGTACCCGGTGCCCATCATCAACGGGAAGGCGGCCAGCGGCTCCACCTCCACCTGTGCCGTCCGCGTGCCGTGGCGGCCCCAGTAGGTGAGGGTGGCCCCCTCCACCTTGCGGGTGCCGGGCACGAACCGCACCTCGTGCTCGGGGATGCCCAGCCACTCGGGCTCGCGGTCGCTGCCGACCCCGAAGATCCGGTTCGCCTCCTGCATGACACGACGGCCGTCCGGTTCCTCCTGGATGATGGTGATGAGGGCGTGGTCGTCGAACCAGACGGGCGCGTAGATCCAGAAGAACCCGCCCTCCGTGTCGGTCGCCCGGATGCCGGGGGGCTCGGCCTCGCCCACCGGTCGCACCCCCCACGAACGGTCCCGGGTCCCCCACCACCGGTCCGGGGTGAGTGCGACGTCGGTGCCGCCCACCTGCAGGGACCCCGTCCATCCGCCCGCCTGGGCGAACCGGGTGGAGTCGAAGGTGACCCGGCCGAACTGCCGGTCGAAGTGGCGCGACTCGAGGTGTGCCTGGGAGAAGGCGTCGAAGGTGGCGTCGAGGGTCACCCCCCACTCGTTCTCCTCGACGACGACCCGCACCGTCCGCAGACCGTCGACGACCTCGACCCGGATGGGACCGACGGTGGTGTCCATCCGGTCGCCGGCGAGCACCCGTGACGAGCGCACCACCCGGTGCTCCTCGCCGGCGAGCACCGAGATGAAGGCGTCGGCCGTCGACAGGTTCGGGTACTGGCCCACGCCCACCACGGCGAAGAGCTCACCCGAACAGCCGTGGATGTTGAAGTAGTAGCGGTCGTAGAAATTCCGATCCGACGTGCCGACGTGTCGCATCGGTTCGGAGATCTGGTGGACGGGGTAGTCGTCGAGGGGCGACAAGGGGGTGCGGTACGTGGTCACGCCCGGAGCGTACCGGCGTGATTGAACGCACGCCGGATCGGGTGGGTACGATGCCTGGTACCGGTACGTCGCCCCCGGCCGGTGGGCGAAGCCAAAGGGAGGGACCGTGAAGTCGTACGACCGTCTGTACATCGGGGGGGAGTGGGTCGCACCCTCGTCGTCCTCGACCATCGAGGTCATCTCGCCGACGACCGAGGAGGTCGTGGCCACTGTCCCCGAGGGGCTCGACGCCGACATCGACCGGGCCGTAGCCGCCGCCCGCGACGCCTTCGACAACGGACCGTGGCCGCGCATGAGCCCGACCGAGCGCGGCGCCGTGCTGACCAAGGTGGCCGACGCCATCCGCAACGAGATGCAGGACTACGCCGAGCTGATCTCGGGCGAGATGGGGTCGCCGGTCGGCTGGGGCCTGCTGGCCCAGGTGCTCGCGCCCACGATGATCCTCGACTACTACGCCGGCCTGGGGTCGACCTTCGCCTTCGACGAGTTCAAGGACGGGCTGCTCGGCCCGGTGCTCGTCGCCAAGGAGCCGATCGGCGTGGTGGCCGCCATCACGCCGTGGAACGTCCCCCTGTTTCTGGCGGCGGCCAAGCTGGCGCCGGCGCTGCTGTCGGGCAGCACGGTCGTGTTCAAGCCGGCACCGGAGACGCCGCTCGACGCCAACCGGCTGGCGGAGCTCTTCGAGGAGGCCGGCCTGCCGAAGGGCGTGCTGTCGGTGGTCCCGGCCGGACGCGAGACCGGCGAGCACCTCGTCAACCACCCCGGCGTCGACAAGGTCTCCTTCACCGGGTCGTCGGTCGCCGGGAAGAAGATCGGCGCCGCCTGCGGCGCCAACCTCAAGCGCTTCAGCCTGGAGCTCGGTGGCAAGTCGGCGGCCATCCTGCTCGACGACGTCAACCTCGACGAGGCCCTGCCCATGCTGATGCCGAACGCCATCATGAACAACGGTGAGGCCTGCATCTCCCAGACCCGGATCCTGGTGCCCCGCGACCGCTACGCCGAGGTGTCCGAGGCGCTCGTCGAGCAGGTCAGGGCGATGAAGGTCGGCGACCCGCTCGACGCCGAGACGACGGTCGGCCCCCTGGTGGCCGAGCGCCAGCGCGACCGGGTGGAGAACTACATCCGCATCGGCCAGAAGGAGGGCGCCAAGGTCGCCATCGGCGGCGGGCGCCCGGACGGCATCGACCGGGGCTGGTTCGTGGAGCCGACGGTGTTCGTCGACGTCGACAACGACATGCAGATCGCCCAGGAGGAGATCTTCGGGCCGGTGCTGGCGGTGATCCCATTCGACGACGATGCCGATGCCGTGCGCATCGCCAACGACTCCTCCTACGGGCTGTGCGGATCGGTCTACACCGGCGACAACGACCGCGGGCTCGGCATCGCCCGCCAGGTGCGCACCGGGACCTACATGGTCAACAGCGGCATCCCCATCGACTTCTCGTCGCCCTTCGGTGGCTACAAGGAGTCGGGGATCGGGCGCGAGTTCGGCGAGGACGGCCTCGAACTCTTCCTGGAGAAGAAGACGGTCAACCTGCCCGCCGGCTACACCCCGTCGGCCTGAGGCCGCGCCGGGCCCGACCGGCGCCGGCCGGAGGGTTCAGGGGCAGGCCGGGCGCCGCCGCCTGGCGACGCCCGGGGCCTGTGCCGGCATGGTCTGGATCCTCGGCGGCAACAGGACCCCCGGGGTGCCGGAGATCTGGTCGGCCGGGCACTCGGCGGCCACCAGGGCGGCCTGGTCCGGTGCCACCGGAGGTGTCGACGCCGTCGAAGGGGACGGGGTGGACGGGCCGAGGGCGGTGGTCAGGTCACCGGTCACCGACCGTCGCCAGGGGCTCAGGTTGGGTACCTCGACCCCGAAGCGCGACTCGAGGAAGCGCAGCAACGACGTGTGGTCGAAGGTGTCCGAGCAGACGTAGCCACCGGTGGCGAACGGCGAGACGACGAGCATCGGGACGCGGGCACCCAGCCCGATCGGACCGCGGACGCCGGCCATCCCCGCCGGCGGCGGGTCGGCGGTGATCCATTCGCCCGGCGTGCCCTCGGGCGGGGTGGGTGGCGGCACGTGGTCGAAGAACCCGCCGTTCTCGTCGTAGGTGATGAACACGACGGTGCGGGCCCAGGCGACCGGGTCCGATGACAGGGTGGCCAGCACCTGGGAGAGGAAGGCGGCACCCACCGCCGGCGCCGACGGAGGGTGCTCGTCGGCGCCCAGGGGCGCCAGCACCCATGACACCTGCGGCAGCTGGTGGCGAGCGACGTCGGTGACCAGGTCGCCGGGCCACTCGTAGCCGAAGGCGTTGCGGGCCAGCTCGGTGGACGGATCCCGGCACTGGGCGAAGTAGCCCATCACATTGTTCGAGACGAGCAGGGAGTACGGGCCGTTCTGAATGCCCCCCTGGTTGTAGATCTTCCACGACACGCCCGTCGCGCTCAGCCGCTCCGGCATCGTCGTCCACGTGCGCGAGAACTTGGGCGACGCCGGCGTCTCGCCACCGCCGGTGTGGATCACGGGGCCGCCGGACGTCCCGGCGGGGTCGATGTACGCGGACATCGACATGAGCCGGTTGGGGTCGGTCGGGCCCAGCACCGAGCAGTGATAGCTGTCGCACACCGTGAAGCGGTCGGCCAGCGCGTAATGGAAGGGGAGATCGGTCCGGTCGTAGTACCCCATGACGGCGTAGCCGTTCGGGTCGCCCTCGCCCCAGGGACGGTCGGGCGTGGGCTCGCGGACGTGGGTGGCGACGAAGGCGTCCATGGCGCCGCCGTTCCAGCAGGCGTGCTGGGAGGCCCAGTCGTGGTCCGGATCGACCACGCACTCGGCCGTGGTGGTGGCCGTGTCGAGGTGCCAGGGGAGGACGACGCCAGAGCGGTAGCGGTGGCGGGGATCGGGTTGGGCGAAGGGACCCGGGCCGTCCGCCGGGTGGTCGTCGAAGCCGCGGACACCGGGATAGCGGCCGAAGTAGTGGTCGAACGAGCGGTTCTCCTGCACGATAACGACGACGTGGTCTATGTCGGCGAGGTGCGGGCCGGCCGGACAGGTGGTCGTCGCCGTCGAGACGACCTTGGACGTGGCCGAGCTGCACGCCGCCAGCAGCAGGCCCGTGGCGCCGGCCGCCCCGGCGGCCAGCAGTTCGCGACGGGTGAGCAGCGGCGCCGTGCCGTCCGGCGGCTCGAGGGCGTCCTGCAGCACCCAGTCGATGACGGCGCCACGGCCGACCGGCGGTGAGCGCCACCTCGTGCCTGCATGCCGATCCCGCCACACCAGCTAGGAAGGGTACCTCCCATCCGGCGCCGAAGGCCCGGTCCGTGGACGCGCCCACGGTGGTGCCACCCCGGGTCCGGGGTCTGCGAAACTGTGCAGCATTCTTCCGGGGTCGGTCAGGGGGCCGGTCCGCAGAGGGATGCCCGGAGGCGTCGAACCGAGATGAGCTCCGCCGCCCACGCGGCCGCGAAGAGACCCAGGCACCGCACCACCGCGTCACCCGTGGCCCGCGGCCGCACGATCAAATTCGGCTTCATCCCCGCCCTCGACGGCCTGCGCGCCCTGGCCGTGCTGGGCGTGATGTTCTACCACGGTGGTGCGCCGATCATGAGTGGCGGCTTCCTCACGATCGATGTCTTCTTCGTGCTGTCGGGCTTCCTCATCACCTCGCTGCTGGTGGGGGAGTGGAGGAAGGCGTTGACCATCCACCTCGGGCAGTTCTGGACCCGCCGGGCCCGCCGGCTGCTGCCCGCGCTGCTGGTGCTGCTGGTGGGGGTGGCCATCTACGCCAAGGTGCTGGCGTCACCCGGGCAGTTCGCCAACCTCCGCCTCGACTCGCTGTCCACCCTCTTCTACGTGTCCAACTGGCACTTCATCTTCGGCAGCACCAACTACTTCAACATGACCGGCACCCCGTCCCCCCTCGACCACATGTGGTCGCTGTCCATCGAGGAGCAGTTCTACTTCGTGTGGCCACCGGTGGTCCTGTTGATGCTCCGGCTGGGCCGGCGCCTGCGCCCGAGCCGTCAGCTGTGGCCGGTGCTGGTGACCGCGTTCGCCGGTTCGATCGCCTCGGCGGCGTTGATGGCCTTCCTCTACAACAACGGCTCCACGGTGATGCGGGTCTACGAGGGTACCGACACCCGGTCGCAGGACCTGCTGGTCGGGGCCACCCTCGCCATCGGCATGGCCATCTGGGCGCGGCACCGCAAGGCACTGCCGGAGGCGGCCACCGAGGAGCTGTCGCGACGGGCGGCCCGTCCCCACCCCTCCGCGGGCGCCGCCGGGGACGCCGCGGCACGCCACCGGCGCGACGTGCGCCGGAAGCGGGGGCCGGGCATCCGGCCGATCGAGGCGTGGGAGATCACCCCCCGTCCGGCCCGGATCGCCCTGCAGGTCGCCGGATGGTCGGTGATCGCGGTGATGGCCTACCTGTGGACCCACCTGCAGTGGCAGCCCACCTCGTTCTTCTACAACGGGGGGTACTACCTGATCGCCATCGGGGTCGCCATCGTGATCTTCTGCGCGGTCACCAACCAGCTGGGCCCGGTGTCGCGGGCGCTCGGCAACTCGGTCTTCGTCTACGTGGGCAAGATCTCATACGGCACCTACCTGTGGCACTTCCCCCTCTTCGCCATCCTCGACGCCGAGCGCATGCATCTCTACGGCTACCCGCTGCTGTTCGTGCGGATCGGGGTCACGCTGCTGGTGGCGACGGCGTCCTTCTACCTGGTCGAGGAGCCCATCCGGCGGGGCCGGATGCGGGCGCTGACCGAATGGCGTGCGTGGTTGGTGACCTCGGGTGCCTTTCTGTGCGTGGTGGCCGCCATCATCATGGCCACCCTTCCCTCGACGGCCGAGGCCGGTGTCCCCGGATTCATCCCGACCGGTGCCCAGTACAGCGGACCGCCGGTGAAGGTGATGGTGATCGGCGACTCGGTGGCCTTCACCATGACCTTCGCCATGCTGCTCGCCCAGCCCCAGCAGGCCTACGACGTCGACATCGACGGCCAGGGGATCCTCGGCTGCGGTGTCATCATCACGACCGAGTACAACGGTCACGACGGGCCCATCGGCACCAACGGTCCGTGCAACACCGACACCCCGCCGGCGCAGCAGCTGCCGGCCGTGTGGAAGGCCCAGGTCGATCAGTTCCACCCGAACGTGGTCGTCCTCCAGGCCGGCCGGTGGGAGGTGACCGATCAGCTGGTCGACGCCCGGTGGCAGCACATGGGCGAGCCGGCCTACGACGCCTTCGTCAAGCAGTCGCTCGAGACGGCCGTGGTGACCAACACGTCCGACGGCGCGCTGATGATCCTCGACACCGCGCCGTGCTTCGCCTCGGGCGAGCAGGACAACGGTCAGCCCTGGCCCGAGGACGACCCGGCCCGGCGGGCCGACTACAACAACCTGCTGCGGGAGGTGGCGGCCGAGTACCCCACCAAGGCGGAGGTGTACGACCTCGGTGGCCAGTTCTGCCCCGGCGGCACCTACGAACAGTCCGTCGGCGGCGTGCAGATCCGCGAACCCGACGGCGTGCACGTCCCCCAGACCGTGGGCGCCGGCCAGTGGGTGGCCGCCCATCTCCTGCCCGAGGTGGTGCGGGTCGGCCGTTTGCAGATGGCGGGCCAGCCGTTGGCCGTCCCGGCCACCTCCACCTCGGGGGCGCGTCGCCGGCACGGGGTTCGTCTCCGTGACCGGGGCCGCCTGGATGGGTCCGTGGGTCCGACCCGACATCACCGCGACGTCGTGGGCAGCGTCTGGACAGTGGAGGTGGCCGGCGGAGGGATGGTGGTGGCGCCGAGGTCGGGGGTGTTGCTGTTCGCCTGCCGGCACTCGGCCGTGAGCGCCGGCAGCACCAGGGCCACCGGAACCCGGTTCGTCTCCGACAGTGCGGTCATCAGGGCCTGCCAGCGCCCGTCGGCATAGGCGGCCTGGGCCGCGATGGGCAGGGCCGATCGCAGCTCGTCGTAGGCGCGGAGGTTGAGGGCGGCCGCGGTGGCCGCGTCGGGGCTCGAGTCGGCTGTGGCCGTATAGGCGGCGGCACTGTCGACGTGTCCGCAGGCCTGGCGGGCGAGGGACAGCCCGTGGGCCTCTCCCGTGCACGCCGAGGCACCGACGGCAACGGCGATGACGGCGGCCCCGGCGAGCCACCGTCGACGGTTCACACCAACCAGGAGCCCGCCGCCTCGAGCAGGAACTTGCTCACGGACAGGCAGCGTTCGAAGATGTCGCACAGCATCTCCTCACCGGCGAGAATGCGGGTGAGCGAAACCGGCGTTCTGGCCACGATGGTGAGCCGGCGCTCGGCGGCGTCGGTCGCCGACGCGTAGGAGTCGATGGCCGACACCTCGAGCGGGAACTCGATGCCGCCGATACCGGCGAGGTCGATGGCCAGGCGCAGCAGGTCGGGCCCGTTGGGCAGGGGTGGGAGCGCCCAGGTGAAGGTCAGGGGGAAGTGGTAGTCGTCGGGCGGATCCTCGTCCTCGGGGAGGCCGAAGACGGCGTCCTCGAAGGCGAGCAGGGTGCGGGGGTCGACCTCGAGGGCCAGGTGGAGGTCGACGGGGCCGCCGCAGCCCTCCTCAGGGTGGAGGTCGACCTCCCACACCTGTCGGAGCGAGTAGGTCTCGACGAAATGGCGCTCGTCGTGCACGTGAAATCCGTGGTCGACGGAGTGGTCCTTGAGATCGGCCACGTATCCGGCCACGTCGATGACTGCCACAACCGGACAGGCTATCGCCGACCTGTGACGCGACTGCTCGCGGACGCCTGCGACCGCCGAGGGCCCGGGCGGCCGGCCGCCCCGATCCCGGGGGCCGGCGGTCCCTCCGGTAGCGTCGGCGGGGGTGAACGAGGAATCGCTGCTCGGAGTGCTTCACGACGTGGCCTCGGCCGTGGCCGTGGCCCTCGCCGGCCTGGCCGACTGGGGGCTCGCGGACACGATCCCGGGGCAGTACCGGTCCGATCTGGCGGCGGACCGGGCGGCGCTCGAGGTGCTCGATCGGGCCGGACTGGGGGTGCTCTCGGAGGAGTCGGGCCTGACCGATGGCGACCGTGACGTCATCGTCGTGCTGGATCCGGTGGACGGGTCGACGAACGCGGCCAGGGGCATCCCCTGGTACGCGACCAGCGCCTGCGCGGTGGACGCCGAGGGCCCGCTGGCGGCGGTGGTCGTCAACCAGGCCTCGGGGGTCCGCTTCGAGGCGGTGCGCGGCGGCGGTGCCCGCCGGGACGGTGAGCCCCTCCATCCGTCGGGGTGTTCTGAGCTGTCCGAGGCCATCGTGGGTTTCTCGGGGTATCCGCCCGCCTACCTGGGGTGGTCGCAGTACCGCGGTCTGGGGGCGGCCGCCCTTGATCTCTGCGCCGTGGCCGATGGCGTCCTCGACGCCTATGCGGTCGTCGGGGGGTCGCAGCTCGGCGTGTGGGACTACCTGGGGGGCCTGCTGGTCTGCGGTGAAGCCGGGGCCGTCGTCGAGGACGCCGCCGGCCGGGGACTGGTCGTGCTGGAGCACTCGGCCCGCCGGGGCCCGGTGGCCGCGGCCACGCCCGCGCTCCTCGGCGCGCTGCGAAAGGCCGTCGGGGACGGGGCCGCCTGACCCCGGGGTGCTGGACATGACCCCGGGAGGCAACGTCTTCGGCCCCGGAACCGGGCGGGGCACCGATGTCGCCGTGGCGCCGCCCTACGATGGGGGCCGCTCGGCCGAGGGTGCGCCGCCCACCGGGAGGTGCAGGCGACGCCGCGGCGTGGGGCGCTTAGCTCAGTTGGCCAGAGCAGCTGGCTTACAACCAGCAGGTCGGGGGTTCGAGTCCCTCAGCGCCCACTACCTGGGGATATGTGGTTTTTGTCGGTTGCCCAGCGGCCGCTGGGAAGACGGACCGCCCACTCCTTATGTCGAAAGGCGGCTTCTAGAGTTCTGACGCGTCGGTGGTGAGTGTCGCGGCCTGGGAGCTGGTGACCAATCCGAAAGCTCGCAGAAGGGTGACGACGCCTCTGTAAACATCGATGAGTGGAGTGTTCTTTGCCGGGGAGTTGCTTGGACCGATGGCCGCCAGGACTCTGGCCATGGCAACCAGAACGCCATTCACAATGGCTTTCCCCAATGGCGGAGCTGCGTTGTAGTTGGCTGAGTTCTGGACGTCGGACTTGGCCAGGGCCGCGATGGACGCCGCTGTCACGGTCGTTGCCGTCCACTGAGCGTAGAGCGTGATCGAGCCGGTCATGGCGTAGGGCGAGGTCAACGCGTTGCCCCCCGAGGGTGCGGCGAACCAGCCGTCGAAGGTATATCCGGCGTAGGTGGGAGCACCCGGCAACGTGATCGTGGTGCCCTCGAGGCCGCTCATCGAGGGGACCGCGCTGCCGCCCTCGGAGTCGAAGGTGATGGTCTCGGTGGCGTTGGCCGACCACTGGGCATAGAGGGTGGCCCCGCCTGGCGGAATGGCGTAGGACGAGCCGGCACCGCCGATCTCGGTGCCACCGTTCGCTGCAGTGAACCAGCCGTTGAAGGTGTAGCCGGCGTAGGTGTCGCTCGGCAGGGTGATCGAGCTGCCGTCGGGGCCGCTCATCGAGGCGACCGCGGCGCCGAGGTCGCTGTTGAAGCTGATGGTGTCGCTGGGGTTCTCGGTGGTCGTGTAGATTGGCTCTGACTGCACAAACGTTGGGCCGGCGTACCCCACGGCGGTGCAGTCGGTGGGGCCCGTGCAACTCACGTTAAAGAACTCGAGAACGCTGGGGTCCTCGGCGACCGGGCCCCAGATTCCGTTCGACTCGGTCTGATAAATGCCCCCGTCGCCGACAGCGGTGCAGTCGGTGGGGCCCGTGCAACTCACGCCCCGGAACGTGTCAGCTACTTGCCCGAGCGTGCCTGGGGCGGTGAGAGGTGGGCCCCAGATTCCGTTCGACT
Organism: uncultured Actinomycetota bacterium; assembly: GCA_963838005.1. Taxonomy (GTDB): domain Bacteria; phylum Actinomycetota; class Acidimicrobiia; order Acidimicrobiales; family RAAP-2; genus CAWIPW01. Next base: position 494,440 of record CAWIPW010000003.1, on the reverse strand, counting down.
CGGTCTGATAAATGCCCGAGTCGCCGACAGCCGTGCAGTCGGTGGCGTCCGTGCAACTCACGCCGTAGAAGATGTAGTCCTCGTCAGACGCAAGTTCGAGGTTGGATGCCACCCAGGTACCGTTGGACTCGGTGGCGTACATCGGGTAGGCCACGCCGTCCACGCCACCGGAGGCGTCCTCTCCCACCGCGGTACAGTTCTCGATGCCGGTGCAACTCACGCCATAGAACGTGCCCGCTCCGAGGGTCGTAGGGACACCCGACACTGAGCCCCAAGTGCCGTTGGTCTCGGTGGCGTACTGCGCCTCCCCGTAGTAGCTCTCCTGCCCCACCGCGGTGCAGTCCCCTGCTCCAGCACAACTGACGCTATACAATGCGCTGCCCGCCGTTGCACCCGCCGGTAGTGCGGGTTCACTGAGGGCGGTTTCGGCGCCCCAGGTGCCGTCCGTCTCGGTGGCGGCCACCGCGTCACCGGCGGACGATGCCCCTACTGCGGTGCAATCCGAGGCGTCGCTACAACTCACGCTTGCGAAATTTCCTTGAAGCTCACTGGGGTCCGGGATCAGCGTGAGAGAGCTCCAAGTTCCGTTCGTCTCAGTGGCGTACACCGGTACGTCGCTGTACGACCCCACCGCGGTGCAGTCCCCGCTGCCTGTGCAACTCACGCCCTCCAAGCTGCCGACGACAGGGGCATCGTTGGCAGCGAGTACCACGGCCGGTGGGCCGAAGCTGGTGGTGGACGCTGCCGCAGAAGGCGCACGCCCTGTCGCTACGAGAGCGGTTGAGGCAATGAGCGCTCCCACAAGAAGACCCGGTATCAGATGCCGAGGAACCCTTCGGGTCTTTCGGGTGCGGACCGCATTCGGGACCTGCCTCTCGGAGTTCCTCCCCGATGCATGGCTCCTCCCGTCAGGTGCGGTCCAACACGCGCCTTCCTGCCATACGTCACTCATCTCGGCTCCGTTCCACTGGGCGATCCTCGGTCGGGATCAGTGGCCCGGGGTCCAGAGGGCGCTGACGACGAAGGTGGTTCGCAGTCCGGTGTGGACGGACGCTCTCACACCTTTCAAGTGTGTGCAACGGGTGCGTGAGAGGGGCCTCGACCATGCCCGGAACCGAACTTTCGGCTGCGATCGCGGCGGCGAACGGCCAGCACGAAGATGCGACCCCTGTAACGACACCCATCTCCGGAAGGCTCGGCTTTGGTGCCGACGCCTTCGAGCATCCCGCTGCAAGCATCCCGACGAATGACCGACCAATTGAACTTGTCACGCCGGATTCCCTCCATCGGGCCTCCAATCGCTCAGACTGTCGTTGGCGGCACATCGCAGTGTTCGCTGGCGCGTTCCGCCACGGCCAGTGTTTCGGCTGCCTTGCGTCGATACAACCAAACCTTTCGTGACGGTCGTGTGAGCGACGCGTGACCACTTTCCTGAGTTGTCAGTCAGGAAACGTCGGTTCTGCCACGATCTGGGACTTCTGGCTTGCTGAAGAGCCGTTCGGGTACTCCTCGCCGGTCCATCGCAGGAGAGCAGAGAGGTTTGGCGCCATTGCTCGAACGTGGCCGGCAAAGTCCCCGATGAGCACCGCGTTCGGGCCCCAATGGCTTACAAACAGCAGGTCGGGGGTTCGAGTTCCTCAGCGCCCACTACCTGGGATTTCATCCCCAATTTCACTGTCACTGACGTTGCGAAACTGCGGGATCTGGCGTGATACTCCAGCACGGTCGGCGCCACGATCGGTAGATGACCTGCTGGCCGACGACCCGGCCGGATTCTGGCTCTCTACGACGGACCTGAACCGTTCCCCGACCCCGACCTGGATGTCTTGATCCGATGCTCAAGACACTCGGGCTACATGTCGACAGGCAATGCATGACTCAGATACACCCCGACCAGGTGGCCGATCACAGCAAGACTTGGCTCGCGGCGTTCACCGTTGCCGCCGCGCTCATCTTCGTAGGCTTTGGCTTCGGCATCTGTCGCGCCTCTGCAAGCGGCTCGACAACCTCGACCGCCGCCTATGTGACGGTGTCGAACGCCTTTGGCGCTTCACAGCCCCACGGCGAGGTGCAGGCGCACCGCCATCATCCAATTCCTAACCCGGCGTAGTCATAGTTGCCCGCGTAGTTCCTACTCCCACAAGGGCCGCGCGTCGCGAAATCGGGGGTGGTAGGGACACAGGGGTGCAGTGACGCTCATTCCTCGGGCATGCTCACCAGCCCAGCTCCGCCGACAGTCAATTCCGGTGGAGGCGACAACGACTACCGACCGGACAGGCCGTTCGGGGGGTTGCCAAATGGCGGATGAGGCGACGACGGATGAACCATGCGCTGGCCAGCATGACGACGCCGAGAGCGCCGAGCGGCAGCGGATCTCCACCGGTGAATGCCAGACCGGACGTCGACGGCGACTCCGATTGGACCGCCGCAGACGAGTCCCCGCTCGAGCCTGAGCTCGATGACCCCGACGTGTCGGACGAGCCGGTGACCGATCCCGAGTCCGACCCCGCGGTGACCGAGCCGCCTGAAGCAGAAGAATCGGTCTGGACGGTTGCGCCGGATCCGCCACCGGCAATTGTCGTCGGCGGAGCGGGGCTGGCGGATGTGCACGACGGTGTCGTCTGTCCCGCAGCCACTTCAGAAGGGGTGAGGTCCCCGCAGGCGTAGGCAGCGAGCTCGGCCTGAGTCGGCGCGACCGCCCCGGGGACGTCGGCCAGCACGGCGTCGATCCCGTACCGCTCGAGCGGCAGGCCCAGGGAGGCGTAGCCGAACTCTGGCGCTTCGTGCTGGCCGAGGGTCAGGGCATAGTTCACAAAGGCACTGAGGACTGCACCTTTGGCCGGGCTCCACCCCTTGGTCGGGGTGAGGAGGTAGCTGTAGGTCGACGGGTTGTACACGTTCGGGCCGAGTCCGTTGAAGTCGAACTCTTGCTCTCCATTGGCGAGTTGTGTGGCGTATGCGAGTGCCGAGTCGATGTCGATGGGAGTGGGTTGGGTGTACTTGCCACTGGCATTCAGAACCGACGCGACTCCCTTCGCCGGAGTGGTGGGTCCGAAGCCGAGGTCAGAGGCATACTTGGTCTCCACCCCGCCGACCGCGCCGGCGGAAGTGGCAATGGTTCCGGCCACTCCAGATGTACTGTCCTGGTTGAATCCGTAGTTCAGCGCAGGCCAGTTCGACTCGGCGGACGTGGCGCTGATCATGACGCCGCCACCGGGCCCCCCAGGCTGTGTGTTTTGCTGGTCGGCGAAGGCAGCCCACATTTTCGGTTGCTCGGCGATACACCACTTCTCGAGCGCCGAAATTGGTGCCGGCGGAATCGCTCTCGGTGACCGGGCGCACGGGGAGATTGGGAAGCGACACCCCCGGATTGTCGGCTGCCAGTGCTGGGTCATCCCAGTTGGTGATTCCACCGGTCAGAAGTGCACAGGCCGTGGAGCTCGACAGCTGCAAGGTCTTGGTGAGGCCCGGGACGTTGTACATGAAGGCGATACCGGCTGCCACGATCGGAATGTAGGCGAAGGGGAAGGGCGGGGGCGTGACGGCCACGGTCCCGAGTCCGTAGGGAGTGTCGGTGACTCCGAAATCGGTGGAACCGGAGGCAAACCCATATCGACCATCGCTCGAGCTTGTCGACGAGAAGTTGACGGTCAGGTTGTACGGCGTCTGCCCGACGGTCTTCGTGAATGCCTCGATGGCAGGTGCCGCGAAGGAGGAGCCCGCTCCATTGACCGCTTCGGCGGCACCGGCCGACGCCGAAACGCCGAGCAAGCCGATGACGGAGGACACGGTCACCGCAAGCGTCATTGCAACCCGCCGTGCCGTGGCGCTCCTACCTCGCACGACGCGCTTTGATTGGCGGTTCTTCACGTTGAGCGCCGAAACTCACAGGGCATCTCAACCTGACGCTCCACCGTGCCTCCGTCCGATCGGATTCGGAACCGAAGGTAACAACGGGGAGCAGAACACGAGTTACCGATCCGCGTCATGAAGATGAACGTTTCGCGAAAGTGCGGTCCGCAACTAATTTCTGTCTGCGATGCGGAGGGACTCACTGCAGTCTGGGTGCTACCGCCCGGTGCCCAGTATGTCGCGGTCGCTTCGGCTCTGACATTGATAGCGTCAACTGCTGCGCCGAGGAGGTAGTCGACCAGGTGGCTGGGCTGAAGAACTGGTGGTTCGCCGCGACGGCAGTCGCCCCGGGGTGGCGGCAGCAGCGATCATCTTGGTGCCCTCTCTTGGAGGCACAGTCCAGCCTCCAAAGTCCCCGACGACGGTCAGAATCGACCAGTTCGCGGTAAACGTGGCCGCTCGAAATGGTGACGCGACGCCGATCTCCGTCACCTGGGTGGCGACCAACAGGGAAGCGGCCAACGCCATCATCGGAGCAGGTGTGGGCTCTGGTGCCTCCTCCGTGCTGGTCTACGCGATGGACATCCGCGGCCGCTTCTACGTCGACGGCCCTGGTCCACCCGGTTCCGCGGCCCCATCGGGCACCTACCTCTACGTCGTGGCAAGGCGTTCGACGCTGGCGGTCACCGACCTCGGCACGAGTGACGCCCCGGACAGGTTGTCGTCGTTGGGGAAGGTCGAGACTGACAGCCTTGCCGGTATCAAGCCAATGCGGCCGGTACGGAATCCGAGGTGCCCGCAGCTCCGGCATGCGACGTGTTCCTTCTCTCGCTGATCCCATCTTCCGCGGAAGGGTCTCGCCCCGGTCGGCGGGCTCGGTGACGAATGCTCAAGACGGCCCGCGAGAGAGCAGATACGTCTGCAGTATTCGGTCAACAATCACCTGCAGTATCCCTGGAGAGCACAGCGCTCAGGTCCCAATGGCTGACAAGCAGCAGGTCGGGGGGTTCGAGTGCCTCAGCGCCCACCGTGCTCCAGAACATCCGGAACGTCACGATGGCTCCCATCGCCACCCGTCGTCGTCCACACAGGTGATGTGCTCTCCATTGCCTGCGATACCCGACGATCCATGTTCGGCGTCATGGCAATAGTCACCCGGCTCGTAGCAGGTCCGTTCGTCGTTCAGGGGAGTACAGCTCGACGTCGGCGCCACTGCTGCCGTGGTCGGGGGCACCGTCGCTGCTCCGGGCGCGGGTGGAGGAGCTGTCGTCGGAGCTGGGGTTGCGGGAGGGACTGTGGAGGTCGTCGCCGGCGGATTCGTTGTCGGAGGAGGGTGGGGATGCGTCGTCGTCGGGGCCACGGCGGCCGCCGACGTGGTGGTCGCCGTGCCGTCGGCAGTCTTGGCCTTCGAAGGACTGACGGCTGAAGTGACGACGACGACGACCAGTAGCAGCGCGGCCGCTGCACCTACCCAGAACCACCTGCGCCGATACACGGGCATTCTCGGCCCCCGTGGAGCAGGCACGGTTGCGGTTGCGCCGGCAGAAGTGGCCAGACTCGGGTCGTACCATCTGCCGTCGGAGGCTTGCCACCAGCCCGGTCCGAGAGGGGTCGCGGCACCGATGGGCACAAGAGTTGGCGCCGCAGGCATCGCCTCCGGCGGATACCACCGGCCGTCGGCGGCCAACCACCAATCAGGACCCTGGGATGCTTCGCTCATCCCGCCTCCTCGTCCAAGCGCTCCGGGTCGCGCCGACGTCGAGGAGCATATTGCGCATCATTCTCAACGGCGAGATCGCGGCAGGGTCATTTGGCGTGCGGCCGAGGCGAGCGTCCGAAGTCCGGACCGCCGTGCCCGGATCGGAGTGCAGCAGGCAAGTGAACGACCCTTCGGTCACTCCGTCGTCGTGTACGGGTCAGGATCGAGCAGGAGTGCCTTCAGTTCGGGCGGCTCACCCAGGATGGAGCGGGCCGCGTTCACTCCCAGCAGTTCAGCGGCCAGCGCCAATCGGGCACGCGGCCCGTGCATGCCGTGTTGCACGAGCCAGGCGGCGCGCTCGGCGGCGAACGCGAATCCGAAGCCGCACCACGCATGACCGACGAGGTCGTGCACCGCTCGGAATCGGTCGAAGCCGCCGCCGAAGTCGCAATCGAGCAGAGGGTGAAGGCGGCATCGATGCACAGCAGCCGAAGTCACCTCGAGGGTTCGACGGGTACGAACGGCGGCAATGAGCTCCTGGTCACTCGAATAGGGCTCCAGACAGCCTGTGAACGCAACCCGCACCGCCGTGGACTCTCCGGCCTGGGTGAGCCGGACGAACAGACGATCCGTCTCCGTCTGGAGCTCCCGGTACGCCCCGATCACCCCGTCGTCGCGGTGCGCACTTCGAGCGCGGAGGTACCACTCGCCGATGTCGGTCGCGGCCCCTGGAGTGAGATCGTGCCGGCCGACGGGGCCTGGCAGCCCGGACCGGTCGGGACCAGCGAGGGTCGTCGTCAGCGATGCGGGTGCCATCGCGGATTCGGCACAGTCCGTGCCCAAAGGGCCTGGCCGCGACGTAGTGCATTCCGTACGATGCAGCCGGCCGGGGTGGCGACCGGAATCATTCGACGCTCGCTGTCCCCGTGATGTCGGCCACTTCCTTGACGTATCCGGTGGGCTGCCCCAACTCGATGATGCGTGCATCCGGATCCATGACGTAACAGCGGATCTCATATCCGTCGTTGTCGATCGGTGGCGTCAGGAACCGTGCGCCCTTCGAGCTCCATTCACGGTAGAGGGCCCAGACGTCCGCTACCCGGAGATTGAGAAACGTGTCGAACGGTGCGCGGGCGGCGCGGGTCTGGAGCAGTATCTCCGGCTTGTCCGGGGTCGGGCCACCGCCGGAATTGATGCACACCCAGATATTGGCCAACTTCACATACGTGGGTGCCCCCGGATGCCGACCCCTCCATTCGACGGTGCCGCCCACTACCTCGCTGTAGAAGCGCGTCTGTCACCTCGATATCGGCGGCAACAACGAAGTGCGTCGCGATGAAGCCCTCGGTCGGAAAGGGCAGGTCCGGCAAGGCGTCCGGCACAATCAGGCCTTGCTCGCCCGTCGAAGGATCTCCTCCACCTGAGCCATTATTACGTCCAGAGGGGACCACCGCACCGGGCGGATGAGATCAGCGCCGTGCCCCCGCCACACGAGGTCGCATCACCGCTCGCAACGCGTCGACAGCGCCAGCGGAGGATCGGCCCGGGGGCCGGTCGACCGCGGGCGGGGCACCCTCGATCGTCAGCGGCGTGCCCGCGCCCACGTCGTCACCTACGCCGATGTCGACACGAGCGTCGGCTCCGAGTCGTCTGTCGGCGCAGCGACGTCAGGCGCCTCGATCTCGATGTGCGGCATCCAGTCGAGCCAGCTCGGGAGGTACCAGCTGCGCTCGCCCAGCAGGCTCAGAGTGGTCGGCAGGACGATCGAGCGGATGAGCGTGGCGTCGAGGAGGAGGGCAACGGCGACTCCGAATCCCATCTGCTGGAACATGTCGAGCTGGCCCCGTGCGAACCCCGAGAACACCACCACGATGATGAGGGCGGCGCCGGTGATGATTTTGGCGGTGGAGGACACTCCGCCGATCACGGCCTCGTCGGTGGAGCCCGTCTGGTCGTAGCGCTCCTTGATGCGGCTCATCAGAAAGACCTGGTAGTCCATCGACAGCGCGAACAGCACCGAGAACAGAAACAGCGGGACCCAGGCGTCGATGGCCGTCACCCGCTGGAATCCGAAGAAGCCCGCACCCACGCCGTGGATGAACACCAGGGTCAACAAGCCGTAGGCCGCTCCGACGGACAGCAGGTTGAGCAGGATCGACACGATGGCGACCACCAGTGACCGGAAGGCGAGCAGCAACAGGATGAAGCTGAGGCCGAGCACGAACAGCAGTACATAGGGGGTCGGCGCCGACACGGCGCTCGAAGTAGTCGGCGGTCTCGGCGGTCTTGCCGCCGACGAGGACGGTGGCACCGGATCCCGCGAAGGTCGAGGGGATGACGGTCTGGCGCAGATGGCGCACGGCGGCCACGTCCGCGCTGGACACGGCGTCACCGCGGATGGGCACCGTCAGGGCGAGCAGCCTGCCGTTGGCGGAGGACTGGATCTCCCCGGGTCCGAACCTGGGGTCGACGGCGAGAACACCTTCGAGCGTCGACATGTCCCCCCGGGTCCCCGGACCGCCACCTTCGGCCACGATCTCCACCGGGTAGGGATCCTGGTTGGGGAAGTAGCGCTGCACGGCCAGGTAGCCCTGCTTCGACGGGACACTGTTGGGCAGGGTGGCGACACCGCTCTGACCGATGTGGATGCCGAGCAGCGGCGCCGCCAGGGCCAACAACAGGCCGACGGTGACCGTCAGCATGACCACGCGGTGGCGCAGGACCCGCTCGATGAAGGCCCGCCAGATGCGGGACTCGCCGGAGCCGGTGCCGCCGATGTTCCTCCCGACGACCGGCAGGCGTCCGGCGTTCACCCGATCGCCCAACAGGTGGAGCATCGCCGGCAGAAGTGTCAGCGCCGCCGCCACGGACACGATGCCGACGATGACCGCCCCGGCGGCCAGGCTGCGAAGGATGTTCGTCGGCACCAGGAACATGCCGAACAGCGCGATCACGAACGTGGAGCCGCTGAACAGCACGGCGCGGCTGGCGGTGGCGGACGTCCGTTGGATGGCCGTCTCCTTGTCGAGACCGGCGGCTCGTTCCTCTCGGAACCGTGAGATGACGAAGAGCGAGTAGTCGATACCGAGGGCCAGGCCCATGCCGGTCATCATGTTGACGATGAAGACCGACAGGTGGAACTCCTCCCCGACGATGGTGGCGATGCCCAATCCGACCACGATGGCGAGCAGGGCCATGAGCACCGGCATCAGCCCGGCCACGACCGCCCCGAACACCAGCAACAGGACGACGATGGCGATCGGTAGGCCGAACTCCACCTCCCCGTGACGAAGGTCGCTGGCGGACAGGGTGGTGAAGTCGTTGCCGACCGTGTGATCACCGGTGACCGCCACGGTGAACCCGTCGCCCCCGTTCGCAGCCTCCACCTCCTGCACCACCGGCTTGATGGCGGTATCGCTGTCCGCCCGTAGTGCGATCAGCGCCGCGTGCAGGTTGGACGAGACCAGCGGGTTCCCCGGAGTGAGATCGGTTGCGACATCGGTGACGCCGGGGTCGCTACCGACCCTGCCTTCGAGCTGTCCGACGAATGCATGAAAGTTCGCCTCGTTCACCGTCGATCCCGAAGAGCTCACCACGATGACATCGGTCGGCTTCTGTCCGGCGGCCGCACCGATGGCCTGGTCGTAGAGCGTCTCGGCCTGGCTGGACTCCGTCGTGCCGACAACGTGGGCACTGGTCGACAAGCCCTTGAGCGACGTACCCACCAAGACCAGGGCCACGACGACGACGAGGCCCCAGATGGCGAGTGTGCGGCGGGGATGCCCGGCGCAGGCCGCGGCCATCCGCTGGGTCAGGCCCGATGGTGCCGGGGGTGCCGGGTACTGCATGGGACGCCGTCCATTCCTTGGCGGCGTCGGTGCCATGGGCGTCGTCAATGGCCTTCTCCCCTCCGGGAGAACCGCCTAGAGAGGAACCTAGACCATCCACAGCACCGCCGCTCGGGTGGCGGATCGAGATGTTCTCAGGTGGCCATCCGCACGACGTGGCATGACGGGGTCGGACGTAGGGGGTTGCCCGACGGGGCTCGGAGGCGCCACCATGGCGAGGAGCCGGACACGGCGGTCGCCGGCCTGCGGCCCGGGTGCGACCGCGGGCGGTGGTGACAGATTCGACCTAGACCCTGGCAGGTGGCAGTGATGGATGACGGCGAGCTCACGAAGCAGATCAACGACCTGGTCGAGGAGGAGCACCGCCTCGAGCGGCTCCAAGGGCGATCGGGGACTCTCCGACGAGGAGCTGGCCAGGGTCAGGGACATCGAGGTCGCCCTCGATCAGTGCTGGGACCTGCTCCGGCAGCGCCGCGCCCGTCGTGTGGCCGGGCAGGACCCCGAAGACGTGGCCGTGCGGCCGGCCGGGGTGGTCGAGGGCTACCAGCAGTGAGCCTGTCGGGGTGACGGGCGCTACTCGACCCGGTCGAGGACCGGATCGGGGTGCTCGCCCAGGTACTCCACCCATGCCTGCTTGACGCACGGGTAGTGCTTGGATGCCTCCACCAGGTTCATGAAGCCGACGATGGTGGCGTCGAATCGGCGCTGCAACTCGTCGTCGATGAGGCGCCCGGCTGCGTCGAAGGCCTGGTGGGCCTGGGCCAGCGAGAACATGTCGGGGTAGACCCTGGCCCCCAGGTGCTCGAAGGGGACCCGGAGCGCCCACAGGCCGCGGTTGCCGCCGACCATCGACGGAGACGCCGACAGCAACAGCCCGTGCAGCTCATTGAAGGGCTGAGGAGTGCAGCGCGACACCCAGTCGACGGCATTCTTGAGGGCGCCGGGCATCGATGCGTTGTACTCGGGTGACGCGATCACGAACCCGTCGCACTCCTCGAGGTGGCGGCAGAACTCGATGGCGCCCGCCGGCCAGGTCCCCTCGCTCTGGACGTCGGCGCTGTAGGACGGGGCGTCGAACTCGGCCATCGTGGCGCGGTCGACCTCCCCGCCGTTGGCCTCGATGGTGGACGCCGCCAGCCGGGCCAGCCGTTCATTGAACGACCCCGATCGAAGCGATGCCGAGAAGACGAGGAGCCGGATGGCCCCCCGACCGGACATGTCACTCATGGCTGCCTCCCCGCCGCCGGGTCCGAGGGTGGTGTACCCGGCGGTCGTGCACCGATGGTATTGGAGCCGCCACCGTGTCCGCGCCGGTGTGCGGGCCGCCCCCGGTTGGCCTGGGGGTATCCCCTCTGGTGATCTGACGGGATCGCGCCGGTAGACTCCCGACGAAGCCGGCTAACCGGATCCGCCGATGCGGGCCGGTCGACGGTGCAGCGGAGTGGACGCCGGGCCAGGCCCGGACGGCGCGGATGATCGGCGACGACGGGAGGAGCCATCAATGGGAAGCGAAGGACTGCACGAGCCCGCCGAGGTGCTCGATGCCGAGACCGTCGACCGTCACCGGGCCGTCACCTCACTGTGCGAGGAGCTCGAGGCGGTCGACTGGTACGACCAGCGGGTGACCGCCACCCTCGATCCGACGCTGGCCGCCGTCCTGGCCCACAACCGGGATGAGGAGAAGGAGCACGCGTCGATGACCCTCGAATGGCTGCGACGCCGCGACGCCGTTCTCGACCGCCATCTGCGCACCTACCTGTTCACCACCGAGCCGATCACGGAGCTCGAGGCCGAGGTCATGGAGGAAGCCCAGGGTGCGGCACCGGCTCCGGCCGGCGCCGGGTCGGGGTCGCTCGGCATCGGCAGCCTCAAGGGGACGGCGTGATGAACCACCTTCGCCGTGAGCTGGCTCCCATCTCCGACGCGGGGTGGGACGCCATCGACGCAGAAGCCAAGTCCCGCCTCACCACCCTCTTGGCCGCCCGGCGGGTGGTGGACTTCTCGCGGCCCGAACGGCTGGTCGTATTCGTCCACCAACCTCGGCCGGATCACCACCATCTCGGGGCCGTCCGAAGGCGTGGCGGCCGCGCAGCGGTGCGTATTGCCGCTGGTGGAGCTCCGGGTCGGGTTCCGGATCTCGCGGGTGGACGTCGACGATGCCGACCGGGGCGCCGCCGACCTCGACCTGGCCGAGCTGGACGAAGCGGCCCGGCAGATCGCGGTGGGGGAGAACGCGGCGGTCTTCCACGGCTACGAGGCTGCGGGCATCAGGGGCATCTCCGAGAGCACCTCGCACGAGCCCATCGCCCTCGGGAGCGAGGCCGCCCGGTATCCGACGTCCGTGGCCATGGCCACGGACGTCCTCCGCCGGTCGGGGATCGAAGGGCCCTACGGGCTCGTCATCGGCCCCGAGATCTACACGCGGATCGCCGAGTCGGCGGAGCACGGCGGTCATCTCCTCCTCGATCATCTCCGCCAGATCCTCGGCGGGCCCCTGGTGTGGGCGCCGGGCGTCCGGGGAGGTATCGCCCTCAGTCTGCGGGGAGGGGACTTCGTCCTCGACTGCGGCGAGGACCTGTCGATCGGCTACTACGACCACAGCGCCGACAGCGTCAGGCTGTACTTCGAGGAGAGCATCAGCTTCAGGGCCATCGAGCCGGACGCCGCCGTGGCGCTCACGCTGCCGGCTTGACGCCCCTGTGCGGCCCGGGGGACGCGTCCGTGCGGGCACCCGGCCGACCGGTAGCCGGTCGGTAGGCCCTCGATGGATCAGTTCCTCTTCGTCGTCGGGCTGGTCATCGTGTGCCTCACGCTGGCGGAGGTGCTCTTCACCATGGTCCTGCCGCGCCGTCCGGCGGGCATCGAACGGCTCACCCTGGTGATCAACCGCATCGTCCGCCTGGTGTTCGTGGGGCTGTCGCGCCTGGCCAAGACGTACGAGGGCAAGGACGCCATTCTGGCGCCGACCGCCCCGGTGGCCCTGGTGGCCCAGCTGATCTTCTGGGCGGCGAGCCTGGTCGTCGGGTTCGCCCTGCTGTTGCTGCCGACGGTGCACTCCCTCCCCGACGCGCTGCTGCAGGCGCTGACCGCCCTGTTCACGGTCGGGGCCGTGCACATCGGTGGGGAGGCGAACGCCGGCATCGACATCGCCGTCGGCGCCATCTGGGTGGTCATCGTCGCCCTGCAGATCGCCTACCTCCCCGCCCTCTACGGCGCCTTCAACCGCCGTGAGGGACTGGTGTCGCTGCTCGAGAGCCGGGCCGGTGTGCCGGCGTGGGGACCCGAACTGCTCGCCCGCCACCAGCTCGTGGGCATCACCGACACGCTCCCCGAGCTGTACTCGGCGTGGGAGGAGTGGGCGGCCGACGTGGCCGAGAGCCACACGACCTACCCCGTCCTGCTGCTCTTCCGCTCGCCTGAGCCCTGGTACTCGTGGCTGATCGGGTTGCTGGCCGTGCTCGACGGCGCGGCCATGCACCTGGCGCTGGCCCCGGGCACGGCGACGTCGCAGGCGCGGCTGTGCCTGCGGATGGGCTTCACCCTCGTCAACCGCATCGCCACCTCACTGGGGTGGGCCGTCGACGTCGATCCGGACCCCGAAGGCCCGATCGAGCTGACGTTCGAGGAGTTCGAGTCGGCGGTGCGCATGCTGGCGGCCGTGGGGTTCGCCATGGAGCGCTCGGCCGAGGAGGCCTGGCCGGACTTCCGTGGATGGCGGGTCAACTACGAGCACCACGTCTACCGCCTGGCCGACCGCCTCACGGCCCCGCCCTCGCCGTGGTCGGGACCGAGGCGCCATCTCCGATCGGGTGTGGTCGAGCCGAGGCGGCCGCCGCAGCGGCGACCGGGAGGGGCCCCGTCCTTCGTCTACGAGCGGCCCCAGGTGGTGATTCCGGCGCGCCGGCGGGGGTCGTCGTCGCGCTGAACGGCGTCGGGCGACCGCGGCCGACGCGCCCGGCCGGGCCGGCCCTACCGGGCCAGTGCCAGCCGGTCGACGACCGGGAGGATCCGGCTCCGCAGCAGTTCGCCGCCGGCCGTCGTGATGTGTATGCCGTCCGATGACCTCACCACGACGCCGTCGACGATCGGCGAGTAGACGTCCTTCGACACGTCCAGCGCCGTGTTGAGGTCGAAGAGGGTGACCGTGCGCGGGTGCTCGGAAGCCACCTTCCGGACCAGCTGGTTGTAGGCGTCCACGCGCGACGCCTGGTCCTCGACGTACTCGATGCCGTTCGGGTCGTCGCCGGCGGTCGGCGAGCAGTAGGGCGTGGTGAACAGCACGACGGCGGCCCCCCGCGACGACAGGACATCCACGGCCAGGTTCATGGCCGCCAGCAGGTGGGCGTCCCAGTCCGGTTCGCCGACGTGCGTCCACCGGCCGTTCAACCGGTGGTCGAACACCTCCCACCGTCCCATCAGCAGTCCGACGACGGCCGGGTGCTTGGCGTCGACCATGGCGGCCCAGGAGGCCGGCCAGTCGAGGCAGCCGCCCTCGGGTGGGCCCGGCGGATTGCCGCCGCCGCGGATCTCGACGGGGTCGTGCCCGGTCGTGCCCTGGTCGAAGTCGCAGCCGATCTGCGCCTGGTCGTCCAGGGCCACACCCCACCGCTGGTCGTCCACGGACAGCCCGATCCCGAGGGTCAACGCCTGGGAGTCCCCCAGCAGCAGGAATTTCGTCGGCGACCGTCCGAACGCCCCGCGGCCCGCCAGGGCCTGGGACTGGGCGACCGTCAGGCCGGTGGTCGGGCTGGCCACGCTGGCCGCCGCCGGGACGACGGTCCCGCCCAGGATGGCGGCGACGGCGGCGACGACGGCCACCGGCGTGACGGCCCAGATCCGCCACGACCGGAAGGTCCCCCGGCGGATGGGCAGCTCGATGAAGTGGGTCGACGCCGCCGCGATGGCGCCGGCGATCAACGACCGGAGTGCGAACAGCTGCCAACCCGACAAACCGGTCCGGGCCGTGTTGACGACGAGGAAGACCGGCCAGTGCCAGAGGTAGAGGCTGTAGGAGATGGTGCCGATGTAGGCGAGCGGCCGCCAACCCAGGGCGCGGGCCGGGACGGCGCGCGGTGCGGCCACGACGCCGAAGATCACGAGTGCGACGAGCACATCGGCGAGGAAGAACCCGCCGCGGAACACGAACGCGGCAGACACCCCGGCGCGCACCCAGACGGCTGCGAAACCGCCGGCGGCGGCCACGGTGAGGACGGCCAACCAGCGCCGGCCCCGGGTCGAGGGTGTCCACTGCGGCCGGAGCGCCAACGCGATGGCCAGGACGGCCCCGACGAGGACGTCCTGGGCCCGGGTGTCGGTGCCGTAGTAGAGCCGGCTGGGGTCGATGCCGGGGTGGTAGAGGACGCCCATCCACACCGCCGAGGCGACGGCCGCCACCACGGCCAGCACCAGCAGGGGACGGAGGCGACCGGTCGCCTTGAGCGTCCCGAGGACGACCAGCGGCCACACCAGGTAGAACTGCTCCTCGATGGCCAGCGTCCAGGTGTGCAGGAGGGGGGACGGCGCCGCCGACAGGGCGAAGTAGGACTGGTTCGAGAGGATCTGGTGCCAGTTGGCGACGTAGAGGAGCGTGGCCAGTGCGTCGCCCCGGATGGCGGCGCGCTGGTCGGGCGGCGCCAGCAACCACGCGAACAGCCCGATCCCGACGAGCAGTACCAGCAGGGCGGGCAGCAACCGCCGCGCCCGCCGCGCCCAGAACGCCCGGAGCCTGATCGTGCCCGACCTGGTCCACTCCTTGACGAGCAGCCCGGTGATGAGGAAGCCCGACAGCACGAAGAACACGTTGACCGAGATGATCCCGCCGGTCGCCCACCCGAGGAGCGAGTGGTTGGCCATGATCCCGATGATCGACACGGCTCTGATGCCGTCGAGGGCACGGTTGCGACCGGATCGCACGTCTGGCTGGTTCATGGCTCGCGGATCCGTCGATCTCGCTGGTGGTGAAGGTGTCGTCAGGGGTTCCCGCCTACCGGTCGGGACGCCTGCAGTGTACCGCCCGGGTGGTGGGCGGCCGGGGTCGGGCCGGGCCGACCGATTAGCGTTCGGGGGTGCTCGCGCTGGTGCTGGTGGCGGTCTCGGTCGGCCTGAGCAACTTCGGTGCCGCCACCGCCATCGGGGTCTCGGGCGTGGAGCGGAACCTGCGGCTGCGGGTGGCCCTCATCTTCGGCACCTTCGAGGCCGCCATGCCGATCGTCGGCCTCCTCGTCGGGCGTTCCGTGGCCCACGACCTCGGCGGCACCGCCAAGTTGGTGGCAGGGGGCGTCCTGTGCCTGACCGGCGCCTACACCCTCTTTCGCGAGCTCGTCCTCCGACCTCCCACCACCCGGGCCGCGGGTCCGAGCACGACGCGGCTGGTGGTGCTGGGCGCCGCCCTGAGCATCGACAACCTGGCCATCGGCTTCGCCCTCGGCACCTACCAGGTCAATCTGGTGGTCGCCGCCCTCGTCATCGGCGTGATCAGCGTGGCGCTCTCGCTCGTCGGCCTCGAGCTCGGTAGCCGCCTGGGGGAGCGACTCGGGCGGGGCAGCGAGCTCATCAGCGGGGCCGTCCTCTTCGCCGTCGGAATCGCCGTGGCCACCGGACTGTTCTAGGACGTGGCATGGTCGATCGGGTACGGGTGCCCGCACCGCAGGAAGGAACCACCGATGGACGAACCGCCCACCCACCCGGCGGCACGTGGGCCCCGGCCGACCGGGGCCCCGGGGACGGTCGCCTGATGCCACCCCGGATCCAGGTCCTCATCGGCACCACCCGTCCCGACCGGTTCGCGGACAAGCCGGTGGCCTGGCTGGTCGACCGCCTGACCGCCCGTGACGACCTCGAAGTCGAGCTGGTCGACCTGCGCGACCACCCGCTGCCGTTCTTCGAGGGCGCCATGTCCCCGGCGCGATCGCTCCGGGACTACCCCTCGGAGGCCGTCGCCCGTCTCGGCGGCGTCATCGACGCCGCCGACGGCTACATCGTCGTGACCGCCGAGTACAACCACGGCTACCCGGCCGCGCTCAAGAACGCCATGGACCATCTCTTTCCGGAGTTCAACCGCAAGCCCGTGGCCTTCGTGGGCTACGGGAACGTCGGTGGCGCCCGGGCCATCGAGCAGCTGCGCCTGGTGGCGGTGGAGCTCGAGATGGCGCCCCTCCGCCACGCCGTGCACATCCTGCCGGCGGTGATGATCGAGGCCATGGGGGCCGAGACGCCCTCTCCGGAGCTGTTCGCGTCCTTGGACCCCCGGCTCGAGCTCCTGGTCGACGACCTCCTGTGGTGGGCCGCCGCCCTCGGGGCCGCCCGCCGGCAGGCGCACTAACCGGAGGGGTTCGGCGGGACGGCGTCCGGCGGCGGGAGCTCCCGGGTCACCACCTTGCCGGCGGCGTTGCGGGGCAGAGCGTCGAGGACGCCGATCCTCCTCGGCACCTTGTAGTCGGCCAGCCGCTCGAGCAGGTAGGCGCGCAGGTCGGCCACCGAGACGCCTGCCAGTTTCCCTGAGCACGACCCAGGCCGCCACGTCCTCCCCGAGGACGTCGTGGGGGACGGCCGCCACCACCGCCTCGACGACGGCCGGGTGGGAGTGGAGGACCTCCTCGATCTC
The DNA here is from genome assembly GCA_963838005.1 of uncultured Actinomycetota bacterium. Taxonomy (GTDB): domain Bacteria; phylum Actinomycetota; class Acidimicrobiia; order Acidimicrobiales; family RAAP-2; genus CAWIPW01. Next base: position 477,438 of record CAWIPW010000003.1, on the reverse strand, counting down.
GCCGGGCACGATGTTGTGCCCGCCCCGGATGATGAGCTCCTTGGAGCGCCCGGTGATCCACAGGAAGCCGTCCGCATCCAGGTACCCGAGGTCCCCGCTGAGGAGCCAGCCGTCGCGCCACGTCTGCCCGGTGGCCGCTTCGTCCCGGTAGTACCGGCGGGCCGGCGCCTCCCCCCGCACGGCGACCTCACCGGCGGTCCCCACCGGCGCCGTCCGGCCCTGTTCGTCCACGATCCGCACCTCGACCCCCGGGAGCGGGCGGCCCACCGAGCCCAGGTGGCGGCCCCGGTCCCCGGAGGGCGATCGGGTCACCGCCCCGAACTCGGTCATGCCGTAGCCCACGATCAGGTCACCCGCCAACCGCTCCCCGAGCCGCTGCAACGTGGCCCTGGGCGCCGGTGCCCCACCGATGGTGAGCGCGGCCAGGCTCGAGAGGTCGGCGCGGGCGAAGCGGGGGTGGGCCACGATGAGCTGGGCCATGGCCGGCACCACGAACGCCGTCACCGGGCGCTGGGCCTCCACCACCTCGATCCAGCGGCCGGCGTCGAAGCGGGGCTGGTACCACCCGCTCAGCCCGGCCTGCAGCGGACCGTGGACGAGGAGGGCACCGCTGGTGGTCGAGAAGGGCGAGGAGGTCATGAAGCCGAGACCGGACCACCGGGCCGGGTCGACGTGGGGCCCACCGTGGCCGGGGCCGACGACCACCGCCTTGGGGGCGCCGGTGGTGCCCGAGGTGTACATGATGTCGACGGGGCCCCCGGTGTCGCGCCGTGGAAGCCCGGTGCCGTCCGGATGGGGCAGGGCCGCCCATCCCGGGGCGTCCGGCCCCCCGGTGGTGGCCACCACCTCGAGTCCTGGGATCCGGCCGGCCAGCAGGTGGGCGGGGGTCCCCAGGTCGACGTCGTCGCCGACCACCACGGCCGTGGGTTCGGCGTGGACCAGGATGGCCCCCAGCTCCGGGGCGGCCAGCCTGGTGTTGACGGGGACGGCCACGGCGCCGGACCGGTGGACGGCCGTGTACGCGATGAGCCACGGGAACGGTTCGTCGGGTCCGACGGCCACGACCACCCGGTCCGAGGCCGCCACACCCCGGTCCACGAGCCACCGGGCCAGGCGGTCGGCGGTGGTGTCCCAGTAGCCGAACGTCAGGTCGGACCCGTCGGCCAGGTTGCGCCAGGCCACCGCTTCGGGGTGCGCCCCGGCCATCGGTGGCCACCGGGTCGGGCGCTCGGCCGCCGCCGGTCAGTACGGTGCACCGCCCTCGAGGATGCGGCGGGGGTTGTCGACCATCATGGTGGTGATGTCGGCGTCGCTGATGCCGGACCGTCGCATCTGGGGAAGGACGTCCTCGGGGATGTGGGTCCACCGCCAGTCCTTCATGGCGCCGGTGATCGACGGCGGGAACCAGTCGACGTGGCACATGGCATCGTGGGAGAGCACGATGCGGCCGGCGTGACCGCGGTCGCACAGCACCTTGACGGACTCGATCCGTTCGGCCAGCGAGAAGGTGCCGATGCCGAAGTGGTCGAACCCGAGATAGGAACCGTTGGCCAGCAGGGCCTCGTGGTAGGCGGCATCCAGGGTGCCGCCCGAGTGGCCGATGACGACCCGGGTCAGGTCGACGCCCTCCTCGGCCAGGATGCGCTGCTGCTCGAGTCCCCACGGTTCCGGCGGCGTGGGCGTGTGGGTGGTGATGGGCACGCCGGTCTCGCGGTGGGCGGCGGCCACCGACCGCAGCACCCGTTCCACGCCCGGGGTCATGCCCGCCCTGTCGGTGGCGCACTTGAGGATGGCCGCCCGTACCCCGGTGTCACCGATCCCGTCGCGGATCTCCCGCACGAAGAGCTCGGTCATGGGTTCGGGCCCGCCGAGGACCGTGCCCGGGCCCCGGAAGTGGAAGTACATGGGCACGTCGTTGTAGGTGTACACACCCGTGGCGACCACGATGTTGATCTCGGGCACCTGCGCCGCCACCGCCACGATGCGCGGGATGTGCCGTCCGAGGCCGATGACCGTCAGGTCCACGATGGTGTCGACCCGCTGGGCCTTCAGCTCGCGCAGCCGCCGTACGGCCGTGTCCCGGGCCCCGGCCTCGTCCCACTCCGCCGCCGTCTTCTCGATCTCGGGGCTGAGCACGAAGACGTGCTCGTGCATGAGGGTCGACCCGAGATCGGCGCCGTCGATCGGCCCCAGTACGGTGTTGACCACGGTCACGCGACCCCCCTCGGCTCCGCCCGGTCCACCCGCGTGCGGGAGGCCCTGGCCGCATGGTAGCGGCCGGCGGGCCCGACGGTCCCGTGGGGGCGCGTCACCGGAGCGGTGGCGACCACCTGCCTAACCTGGTGCCGTGTCCGACGACGTCGAAGCCACGGCAGCCGCCGTCCCGCCACCTGCGGCGTCCCCGCCGGCCCGCCCGGAAGCCGCGGCCGAGCCGTCGCCCGGCGGCGGCACGACCGGTGGCCGGTCCCCGGGGCGGACGCGGAGGGCGGTGGACCGGGGCCGGCAGTGGGCCCTGGCCGAGCGCGACCACGTCGACGAGGTGCTCCAGACCCGGCGGCAGCGCTCGGGCTTCGTCGACGCCGGGTTCCGTGTCCAGGATCTCGATTCCCATGTCGGCGGCGGCATCCTCGCCGGGGCCATCGCCTTTCGGATGTTCCTCTTCCTGGTGCCCTTCGTGTACGTCGTCTTCACCGTCTTCGGTCTGGCCGCCAGGGCGGCCCACGAGGATCCCTCCCACCTGGCCAAGACGGTCGGGGTCACCGGGCTGCTGGCCAGCGCCGTCGTCAACACGCAGGAACGCAGCGTCTGGACCCAGCTGGTGGTGGTGGTCGGGGCCATATTCGCCCTGCTCATCACGGCCCGCAGCTTCACCAAGTGCCTCTACATCGTGCACTGGCTCGTCTGGCACGAACCGCGGGTGAAGCCGACCGGTGTCCGCCCCATGTTCGTGGTCATCGGCCTCGCCCTGGTCATGACGGTCCTCGGCATCGCGCTCAACGACGTACGGGCAGCCTGGGGGATCGCCGGTGCGGCCGCCGTCATCCTGGTGATCACGGCCATGTCCTTCGCCGTCTGGTGGTGGGTGTCGTCGAGGTTGCCCCACCCGGCCACGCCGGCGACCGCCCTCATCCCCGGGGCGGTCTTCATGGCCGTCGGAGTGGACGTGCTCCACCTGCTCACCACCTACTACATCGGGCACCTGGTGGCGAGGAAGACCGAGACCTACGGCGCCGTCGGCATCGCCCTGGCCGTGCTGTTCTGGGTCTACGTCCTGGGCCGGTTCATCGTGGGCTCGGCCGGGCTCAACGCCACCCTGTGGTACCGCCGGCTCGAGCAGGAGTCGGCCCCCGACGCCGTCGCCGACGCCGGACCGGCGCCCGGCTGACGCCGGCGGGCTCAGACGCCCGGTTCGGACTCGAGCCGGCCGTCCTTGATGGCGTCGACGAGCGCCCCGTGGTCCACCTCGTTCTGGTCGGCATAGGCGCGGGCGAAGTCGGCGACGGCCGGGTCGAAGGACTGACCCGAGCCGAGGTAGGCATCGATGGCGATCTCGTCGCCGGAACGGGCATGCGCCCGGGCCAGGGTCCAGGCGCAGATGCCGGCGTACACCCCGAGGGTGGAAGGCTCCATGATGTCGACGGCGGCGGAGGCCTTCCAGTCCCAGAGCTGGCGGACGTAGTAGTCGTGGCTGGCGCCGTCGACACCGGTGAGCCGCTCCCACCCCAGGAAGATGTCGCTGGCGGCCTGCATCAACCGCTGGCCCTCGACCACCCGCTGGCCGTGGTTGCCGACCGTGCTGGAAGTGGTGAACCGCTCGAGCACCGAGGCCTCGGCCTCCTTCACCTGGAGGAAGAGCGGGTCGTCCATGTCCTGGCCGATCAGCAGGGCGAGCCAGCAGCGCGTCCCCACGCTGCCGACGCCCACCACCTTGCGGGCCAGGTGGAGGTAGCGGTACTCGCCTAGCAGCTGCCGGCGGTCCGAGGCGAGGGTGCGCCGGTACGACCGAAGCGCCCCGTGGATCGCCCCCTCCAACGCCTCGGCCTGGGCCAGGTCGCCGAAGACGTCCTCGACCGGTACCAGCAGGGGCGGGTCGCTCCGGAACCGGAGCTCGCCGTCGACCGTCTCGGTCAGCTTGTCCCGGGCCTTCAGGCGGTCCTTCGACTCGGCCTTGGCCACATTCGACCGGAACCGCTTCATCGCCTTCCCTCCGATGTCGGCGCCCCAGAACTCGAGGATGCTCCCCATGTCGAGCTTGGCGTACCAGATGTCCAGCTTGTGCTGGCCGGCGAACGTCCGCATCGCCTGGCGGTAGGTGCGGACGCCGCGGAGGACGATCTGGCGGTTGGTGGCGGCGTCGAAACCGCGGCTGCGGGCGGCGATCTCCACGCTGGCGGCCAGCCGCTTCACGTCCCACTCGAAGGGACCGGGGGACGTCTCGTCGAAGTCGTTGACGTCGAAGACCATGTCGCGCTCGGGGGAGGCGAAGCCGCCGAAGTTCATGAGGTGGGCGTCCCCGCAGAGCTGGACCGTGAGGCCGGTCGCGGGAACGGTGGAAAGGTCGGCGGCCATGGGGAGGGCGGCGCCCCGGTAGTAGGAGAACGGGGACGCCGCCATGCGGCCGTGCCGGATGGGCACGAGCTCGGCGACGCGTGTCTTCTCCTGCTCGGTGAGGAGGGCCAGCGGGTCGTGTGTGCGGCGGGAGGGTGACCACTCCCCGTGCGCGGCGCGCGGGCTCGCCTTGCGGGCCGCCTTGCCGACGGCCCTGCGCTCCTCGGACGTGAGGTGGGAGGTACCGCCGAGGTGTGCGGATGGGCTCATGGTTCCTCCTGGATGCCGGCTCTCCCCGCACTGTAGGTCGGCCGCCCGCCGCCGCGGCCGGCGAGCCGGATCAGGTGCGGGCCAGCCCGTCGGCGATGGCCCGGCCGGTCCAGGGATTGTTCAGGTAGGGCTCGGGATCGTGCACCCGGTGGCCGTTGTCGACCTTGCGCTCGACGATGGTCCCGTCGAACGTCCCCGTCAAGGGCGCCCGGGCGGCCGGGTCGTCGGGGTCGGCGACGTTGGTCCACGTCAGCACGGAGCCGGGCCACCTGCCGACGCCCGCCGAGGGACCGGGGTCGAGCTGCGCGTGGACCAGGTCGGCGGCCAGCGGGCTGCCGATGGTGACGAAGTCGGTGACCGCCCAGTCGGGACGGGCACACAGGGTCTCGTAGGCCACCAGGGTGCCGAGGGAGTGGGCCACGACCACCTGGGTGTCCGGGCCGACGGCCAACTCCACCCGGGCCCGGGCCGCGCTGCGGACCTCGGGACGCTGCAGGTAGGCGGCCGCCTGGGCCAGCAGGCGGTCGAAGTGGTGCTCGGTGAGCAGCTTGGTCAGCTCGTGCAGGTCGACGGTGGGGTCGATCCCCTTGACGACGTCCTCGATCGAGGCGATGGCGGCGGCCGCATCCACCGGCGGTTCGTAGCCCCGTTGCGGGTCCTCCCGGAACAGGTCGCCGTAGAACGCCACCGTGACGTCTTCGGCGTCCACGTGGACGCCGTGCCACGCCAGTCCGTCGGCCAATGCCGGGAACCACCTCGACTTGATCGAGGCCGGACCCCACAGGTCGTTACCGGCTCCGTGCACCATCACGATCCGTGACATCTCCGTGTCCTTCTCCCTCCCGGGCCGCTCCGGCCCGCTCGCGGACCACCCATCATGGACAAAGATGGCGGGACGGTCGCCCATGGTCGGGGCGGAAGGGCAGAGGGGGTCCGCGGGTGAAATTCGGCGTCTTCTACGAGCACCAGCTCCCCCGGCCGTGGGAGGAGGGCGACGAGCGCGGGCTCATCAGGGACGCCCTCGACCAGGTCGAGCTGGCCGACCGCCTCGGCATCCAGTACCTGTGGGAGGTGGAGCACCACTTCCTCGAGGAGTACTCCCACTCCAGTGCACCCGAGGTCTTTCTGGCCGCCGCCAGCCAGCGGACGTCGCGGCATCCGCATCGGCCACGGCATCATCCAGACGGCACCGGCCTACAACCACCCCGCCCGGACGGCCGAGCGGGTGGCCATGCTCGATCTGGTCTCCGGCGGCCGCGTCGAGTTCGGCTCGGGTGAGTCCGGCTCCGAGGCGGAGCTCGGCGGGTTCCTCCTCGACCCGGCCGACAAGCGGGCAGCGTGGCTCGAGGGGCTCGAGGTGGCGCTGCGGTGCATGGTCGAGACGCCCTTCGCCGGCGTGCAGGGCCGGTTCGTGGCCATGCCGCCCCGCAACGTCGTGCCCAAGCCCGTGCAGAAGCCGCATCCGCCCCTGTGGGTGGCGTGCAGCCGGCGCGACACCATTCTGCTGGCGGCCGAAAAGGGGATGGGCGCCCTGGCCTTCGCCTTCGTCGAACCCGAGGACGCCAGGGCCTGGGTGGACGACTACGAGGCGACCGCCCGCGACCGGTGCGTGCCGGTCGGGTGGCACGTCAACCCCCAGGTCGCCTGCGTCACCCCCATGATGTGCGCCGAGGACGAGGACGAGGCCATCCGCCGGGGGATCGAGGGCGCCAACTTCTTCGGCTATTCGCTGGCCCACTACTACGTCTTCGGTGAGCACGTCCCGGCGGCGACCGACGTATGGGCGGAGTTCGAGGAGCGCCGGGGCCGGACCGGCTACTCGCCGGCGGCCGCCCTGGCGGCGCGCCGCCAGACCCTCGGCGCCACCGTGGCGTCGGGCGGGACGACCGGCCTCAGGGGGGCCGTCGGTACCCCGGACCAGCTCCGGGAGTTCCTCCGGCGCTACGAGGAGGCCGGCGTGGACCAGCTGATCTTCGTGCTCCAGGCCGGACGCAACCGCCACGAGCACATCATGGAGGCGCTCGAGCTGTTCGGCACGCAGTGTCCTACCCGAGTTCGTCGAGCGCGACGAGGCGGCCGCCGCCGCCAAGGCGGCCAGATGGGAGCCGATCATCGAGGCGGCCATGGCCCGTCGGCCCGGCCGGGACGAGACCGTGCCCGAGGGGTACGCCATCACCGCCATCCCGAAGCGGATGGTGGACGGCGCCGGCAACGCCGCCGCCCGGCAGTGGCTCGAGCAGCTCGCCGACAAGCAGGCGTCCGGGGTCTACGACGCCGAGTTCCAGCGTCTCGTCGACGGGTAGCGCCCTCAGGCGGCGCTGCCGTGGAAGGGCGCGTCGAACGAGAAGACGCCCCCGTCGGCGGCGTCGAGCCAGTACCCGCTCCGGCCGTACGTGGCCATGCCCACGATCGGCTGGTCGAGCGGGACCCCTCCCAGAGATCCGGAGTAGGGCTGGTTGAAACAGAACACGCCGCCGTCGGCGGCGACGAAGCGGTAGCCGGACCCGTCGCTCGCGGCCGCCATGGCCACGATCGGTTGGTTCAGGGGGATGCCGCCCATCGAGCCGTGGTACGGCGCGTCGAAGGAGAACACGCCGCCGTCGCGGGCCACGAGCCAGTACCCGCCGGTGGCGGCATCGGCGGCCATGCCGACGACGGGTTGGTCGAGGGGAATCCCGCCCATCGAACCGTGGAACTTCGCACTGCCGAACGCGAACACCCCGCCGTCGGCGGCCACCAGCCAGTACCCCGTCCCGCCGGGCGCGGCCGCCATACCCACGATCGGTTGGTTCAGCGTCAGGTTGCCGGTCGAACCGTAGAACGGTGCGTCGAAGGCGAAGATGCCGCCGTCGTGGGCCACCAACCAGTACCCGCCCGTGGCGGTGTCGGTGGCCATGCCAATCACGGGTTGGCTGAGGGCGATGCCGTCCATCGAACCGTGCGGCGGCGCGTCGAAGGCGTCGACCGCCCCAGTGGAGGAGACCACGTAGTAGCCGCCCGAAGGGGTGGACGCCATGCCCACCACCGGCCACACCCGGGGCAGGCTGATGGGGGCCACGTACAGCGTGCGGGCCCCGCCGCACGAGTAGTCCGTGCAGGGTGCCGTCCACCCGGCGTACGCCAGCCACCAATGACCGGAGCCGTCGCCCACCACCGACCCGCCGCCCGGCCCCAGCACGCTCCCGTAGCTGGTGAGGATGGGCCCCTCCTGCGGCTGGACGCAGGGGCCCTGCGGCCCCGTGCAGACGGCGTAGCCCTGCCCGTACGCCGCCGTGTCCCAGATCCCGCCGGAGAAGAGAAGGTAGTAGGTGTCCTGCACCACGATCATGTCGGGATCCTCGACCGTGGACTGCCACGGGTGGTCGACCGTGTCGTTGAAGAGGAGCTGCACGGGTGCGGTCACGAGCGACGTCCCGTCCGCGCTCAGCTCGGCCGACCAGATCCGTCCGGGCTGGGTCGAGCCGCCGTCGTTGGTCTTCCACGTGAGCCAGGCCTTGCCGGTCGACGGGTCGACGAACGGGCTGGGGTCGATGGCGCCGCCGTGGGCGCCGTCGCAGAGGAACGGGCCACCCCCGGCCGGGGTGAACTGGGCGGAGGGACCGAGGGTCGCGGCCGTGGCCATGGCCAGGCAGTCGAAGCCGGTGTCGCCGGCATGGGGGGTGGCGGCCGCGTCGTAGTACATGATCCACCGCCCTCCCCAGTAGAAGACGCCCGGTGAGGTCTGGGTGTTCGGGGTCTCCCACGCCGGGGGGGCCGCCAGCGCGGTGGAGCCGTAGCTCGTGCCGGTGGTGGTCGTCCATCCGGACTGGGGGCTGCTCCCGTGGTCGACGAGCACGCCGATGTGGTTGCCCCACGTCGTACCGGTGGTGAACGCGTAGTACGTCGATCCGTCGCGCACCACGTCGGGATCGGGCGCATCGTGCGGGTAGGCCGGGGTGAGAGATGGCGCCACCGTGACCGGCCCGTCGGCGCCCGCCGGCGGCGAGTCCCCGCCGGCGGCGACGAGGACCGTGCCGGCCGCCACGCACGCCAGGGCGAGGACGGCCCGCCGGCGCAGCTGTGACCTCGATCTCCCCACGGCCCCTCCCCGGTGGTCCCCGGCGCCGCGCCGGCGAGCCCGCCGACAAGTATCCACCACCGGGCGGGCACGGATCCGGCCGCCGGCGGCCGCCCACCTCACGGGCGGGCGCTGCCTGCACTACCGTCTGCAGGAAGGACGCCGCGACGGCCGCGGCCGATCCGGGAGCAGGGACATCAGCGCACCCCAAACCAGCCCGAAGATCTCCGCGGAGACGACCCGGGACGCCTCCGCCGGCTCTACGGGGCGGTCAAGTTCCCCCCTCCGTCGGACGACCCCATCTTCACCAACCGGGCGCAGGGGGTCGCGTACCTGGGCGCCTGGTTGCTGACCGTCGTCCACGTCTCCCTGTGGATCCTCGTGGCCGTCAGCGTGCTGGGCTCGACGAAGCTCGAGATCGGGATGGGCGTGATCTCGTTCGCCGCCACCTGCCTGCTCGTCTGGATGGTGATCGCCACCCACCGCCGGCTCGACATCCGCCACGGCGGCACCCCCCGTCACCTGGTGACGGTGTGGTGGCGAGGCCCCTGGGACCCGGTGGGGCGCCAGGTCTGGCTGCCGGTCAGGCTGCCGGCGGCCTGGCGGGCGGCGCGTACCCTGGCCTGACGCGGCGCCCCCGATCGGCCCGGGAGCCGCCCGGCACTAGGTTCTCGACATACCGAACCGCGTTGCCGCGCCCCGGCGCACGTCCCCGAGAGCGGAGCCGCCCGCCGGCCGCAGTGGCGCCCGTGCCACCAGGGCGGGGCACTGGTGGCTGCTGGCGGCGGCGGTGGTCGCCGTCACCGTCGCCGAGCAGCTGGTGCTGGCCCTGGTGCACGCCCGCGGCATCGGGCTCTCGGGCGACCAGCCCCACTACCTGGTGATCGCCGAAGCCCTGACCCACTTCGACGTCCACCCGCTGGCCGCGTACCACCACGACCAGCTGACCCGACAGATCACGTCGTGGCCGGCGGTCTTGTCGGCGGGCGTGACCCACACGTTCGCCGGACCCCACGGCACGGTGAGCGTCCACGACATCGGGCTGCCGGTGCTGCTGGCCCCGTTCTTCGCCATAGGCGGCGTCACCTCCGCCCTCCTCGGTTACCAGCTCGTGCTGGCCGTCGGCTTCGTGGCCCTCCACCGGCGGGCGTCGGGCCTCGCCGGCCTGGGCGGCCGGGGACAGGTGGTCTTCGCCCTGGCCATGGCCGGCCCCGCGCTCTGGCTGGCGGCGACCCAGCTGTACCCCGATCTCATCGCCGGGGTGGTCCTCGCCGTGGCCGTCGTCGAGATCGCCGTGGCCGAGCGGTCACGCCGGCTCGGGTACTACGGCGCCGCCGTGGTCGGTGTCGGCCTCGGGCTGCTGCCGTGGCTCCACCAGAAGTACATCGTGGCCGCCGCCCTCGGCCTGGTCGCCTTCGTGGTCGTGGCGGTGCGTGGCCGGCTGCCGGTCGGTCGGGCCGTTGCGGCCGTCGCCGTCGCCGTCGTGCTGCTGGCGCTCAAGTCCGCCTACAACGCGTACTTCCTCGGGCACGTGCTCGGACTGCCGCAGCCGCCGCCGGATCTCGGCCCCAACGGCGCCGCCGCCGCCATCGCCCTGGTCGTCGACCGCCAGCAGGGCTTGGCCGTCCAGGTACCGACGGTCGTGCTCGGCATCGCCGGCATGTGGTTCGCCCTCCGGTCGGTGGCGGTCGCCACCGTCGCCGCCCTGGCCGCCGTGGGCAGCGTCCTGGTCCTCAACGCCACCTACACCAGCCTGCAGGGCACGACCGCCGTCGACGCGTTCGGCAACCTGTCCTTCGCCGGGAGGTACGGATGGAGCGCCGTGCCCGTCCTGCTGGCGTTCGCGCCGATGGTGCTCGTGAGGATCGAGCCCCACGCCCGGCGCCTGGCCGCCGTCGGCGCCGCCGTGGTGCTGGCGTCGCTGGCCGAGTGGGTGCCGGTCGCCGCCGATCACCACCAGTACTTCAACGCGGCCATGCCGCCCTATGCACCGTGGGACCCGACCCTGTACCCGGGCTGGTGGGGCTGGGCCGACCGGGTGCTGCCGGTCATGTACGGCTTCGGCCGGTCGCTGCACTCGGCTTCGACGTGGTGGGGGATCGCGTTGGTGGCCGGGGTCCTCGTGGCGTCGGTGGCGGTGCTGGTGGTGCTGGCCCGCCCCGGCCCGCTCGACCGTCGCCGGGTGGGCACCCGGACGGCCGTGGTCGCCGGCCTGCTGGTGGCGGTGGCGGTGGCCGCCCCCACGACGACGCTGCCGGCGGCCGCGGCGCAATGGACCCCGGCCGCCATCGGCAGCCCCTGGACCTCGCCCCGTGGCGCGCCGCTCGTCACCGCCCCCATCGTGCTGACGGCGACCGGCGCGGGCACGTTCGCGGTGACGGTGCAGGGATCGCTGACCGGCCCCCGCCACGCGGCCGCCACGGTGACGGTCTTCTTCACGCCGTCGGCCGCCGCCGGTGACGGGCGGCCGTCGGGGCCCGTCGTCGCCGCCCACGTCGTCCTGCGGTCCGGTGCCCGCCGGCAGACGTCGGTGGCCACCGTGGACGCGCCGTGGCCGGCGGTCGCCGCCGTGTCGGCCGGCCTTGGACCTTCGCAGCGGCTGGCGGTGACGGTCTTCCGTCTGGACAAGGTGCGGGCCGCACCGGTGTGGTGAGGGCGCCGGTCAGGCGGAGCAGTCGGCGCAGCGGCCCACGATGGCGAAGTGATGGGGATCGATGGTGAAGCCGAGCTCCCGCTTCGTCTGGCGGGCGAGCCCGCGGAAGAGGTCGTCGGGGGCCTCGATGGTGGTGCCGCACTCCTGGCAGATGAGGTGGGCATGGGCCAGGGTGGCCAGCTGGTAGGTGGCCGGCCCGTGCCCGAGGTGGGAGTGGACGACGACGCCCAGCCGCTGCAGGTCCTCGAGCGAGCGGTAGACGGTCGACATGTGCACGTCGGGCGCCCGGGAGCGCACGGCCTCGGTGAGCTCGTCGGCCGTCAGGTGGCCGTCGTTGTCGAAGAGGACCTCGAGGAGGATCCGCCGGGACGGCGTGGCCCGCCCGCCCTGGGCCCGCAGCAGCGCCAGGACCTCGTCCACCGTGGCCGGCGCGACCCCCGCCGCCGGCGTGGCGTACGGCTTGGTCATGGCACCAGGCTAGACGTGGCCCGCACCGGGCGGTCCCGGCTCCGGCGTGGCGGCCGCACCCACCGCCGGTGGCGGGCCCGACTGGGACCGGCGGGTCCTCATCGTGCATACTGAGCCCCGCCGGCAGCGCCTTCCGCCGGCCGCTCCGAGCGGCCGCGACGCCCCTCCTGCGCACGCCGATGCCGACCGAGGAGATCGACATGCGAGGTATGGCCACGTGGTGCGTGCGGCACAGGCGGATCGTCGTGCTGCTGTGGATCCTCGTGCTGGTGCTCGCCACCTTCCTCTCCAGGGCCATCGGCACCAACTACAACAACACGTTCGCCCTTCCCCACACCGAGTCGACCGAGGCCATCCAGCTCCTGCAGCAGGTGTCGCCGGCCCAGTCGGGCGACACCGAGCAGGTGGTCTTCCAGGCGACCGGGGGCGCCAAGGTCACCGATCCGGACGTGGTCGCGAGGATCAACGCCACCCTCGCGCACCTGGACAAGCTGCCCCACGTCTCGACCATCGCGCCCTACCCCTTCACGCCCTCGGCGACCGCCCGCATCAGCAAGGACGGGACGATCACCTTCGCCACCGTCACCTTCGACCGGCAGTCGCAGTTCATCAGCGACGCCGCCTCGAAGAAGTTCGTGGCCACCGCCCAGGCCGGCGCCACCGACAACCTGAACATCCAGGTGGCCGGCCAGGTGGCCGAACAGGCCAACAAGGCCGCCATCGGCGGCACCGGCCTCGGTATCCTGCTGGCGGCCGTCGTCCTGCTGGTCGTGTTCGGTTCGGTCTTCGCGGCGGCGTTGCCGCTGCTCAGCGCCCTCGCCTCCCTGGGGACGGCCATCGGCGTCATCGGGGTGCTGAGCAACGTGCTGAAGATGCCGGTGTTCTCCACCGAGCTCGTGCTGCTGGTCGGCCTCGGGGTCGGCGTCGACTACGCCCTGTTCATCGTCACCCGTCACCGCCAGGGGCTCCTCGCCGGCGGGGACACGGAATCGTCCATCGTCACCGCCGTCGACACGTCGGGCCGGGCCGTCCTCTTCGCCGGCATCATCGTGTGCATCGCGCTCCTCGGGATGTTCGCCCTCGGGGTCACGTTCTTCTACGGGCTGGCGGTGGCGGCCGCCATCGGCGTGGCCTTCACCATGTTCGCGGCCCTGACGTTCCTGCCGGCCATGCTCGGCTTCATCGGGCCGAGGGTGCTCAGCCGCCGCCAGAAGAAGAGCCTGGCCGAGCACGGCCCCCGGATCGTGGGCTCGGGCTCGAAGGGTTTCTGGGCGAAGTGGGCCGATTTCGTGCGGCAGCGACCGGTGGTGCCGATGGTGGTGGCCCTGGTGGTGGTCGGGTTGCTGGCGGCCCCGTTCTTCTCATTGCGGCTGGGCATCTCCGACCAGGGCAACGACCCCTCGGGCACGACGACCCGCCAGGCCTACGACCTCCTGGCCAAGGGCTTCGGTCCCGGGTTCAACGGGCCCCTGCTGCTGGTGGCGGTGGAGAAGGGTTCGGGGAAGGTCGACGAGGCCGCGCTCACGACGCTCCACGACAAGGTGGCCGTCCAGCCGGACGTGGCCAGCGTGGTACCGCCCCAGGTCATCACGGGCAAGGACGGCACCCAGGTGGCCCTGGTCACCGTGTACCCGACCTCGGCTCCACAGGACGGGGCGACGACCGACCTCATCGACCACCTCCGAAGTTCGACCATCCCGGCCGCCGTCGCCGGTTCGGGGCTGCAGGTCTACGTGGGCGGGGACACCGCCCTGTTCGCCGACTTCTCCACCGTGCTGTCCTCGAAGCTGCCGCTCTTCATCGGACTGGTGGTCCTGCTGTCGTTCATCCTGCTCGCCATCGTCTTCCGCAGCATCGTCATCCCCGTCACCGCGGCCATCATGAACCTGCTGTCGATCGGGGCGGCCTTCGGCATCCTGGTGGCCGTGTTCCAGTGGGGCTGGGCGGGTTCGCTGTTCGAGGTGTACAGAGCCGGCCCGATCGAGTCGTTCCTCCCGGTGATGCTGTTCGCCATCCTGTTCGGGCTGTCGATGGACTACGAGGTGTTCCTCATCACCCGCATCCACGAGGAGTGGCTGAAGTCGGGCGACAACACCGTGGCCGTCCGCAACGGGTTGGCGGCCACGGGCAAGACGATCACGGCGGCCGCCCTCATCATGATCCTGGTGTTCGGGTCGTTCATCCTCGGCGGCGAGCGCATCATCAAGGAGTTCGGCCTCGGCCTGGCCGCCGGGATCCTGGTCGATGCCGTCTTCATCCGCATGGCCATCGTCCCCTCGATCATGCAGCTGCTCGGCAGGTGGAACTGGTGGTTCCCGTCCTGGCTCGACCGGATCCTCCCCCACCTCTCCGTCGATCCGGAAGGGTCCCTGTCGCCGGAGGAGCTGGCCGGGACCTCGCTGCCGGTGGGCGAGGACGTACCCGTCTGACGCCCGGGCCGCCCACCCGGGCGGCCCCCGGGTGCATCCACCACTCAAGTGGCCGGTGTCACTACCGTCTGCGGTATTCGAGGGTGACCGTCCCATGGGAGGTGCAGCATGGACGCCGAGATCCGCCATCCCCGACGGGGGGCCGTGCCGATCGACGAGGCCTACCGGCGCTACGTGGCCGCGTGGAGCCGCTTCCACCTGGGTCCACCGGGGTGCCGGCACGCCGTCGAGCACGCGTGGGACGCCTACCGGACGGTGCGACGCCTGCGCTGAGCGGCGCCACCGTCACCTGCCCCGGGCGCGCACCATGTCGCCGTAGTCGGGGTGCTCCCTTATGAACCGGGCCACGAACGGGCACCGGGCCACGACGGGCAGGCCGGTTGCACGGGTGGCGTCGAGGGCGTCCCGGACGAGGCGGGTGGCGATCCCGTGGCCGTCGTAGGGCGGGTCGACCTCGGTGTGGGTGAAGACGATGCGGTCGGGCCTCCTCTCGTACTCGGCCACACCGGCGAGCGCGCCGTCCACCCACGCCTCGAACCGCGACCGCTCGGCGTCGTCGACGACCTCGACCGCCGGGGCGCTCACCGTCGCCACACCGGCGTGGGTGCGGACATCCGGTCGAGGGTGGTCGCCACCTCGCCGAACCGGGGGCTGCCGTCCTGCCAGTCGGCGATGGCCCGGTCGATGTCGCCGGCGTCGCGCCCGACGAAGTTCCACCACATGAAGAGCTCTTCTTCGAAGGGCCGGCCGCCGAGGAGCAGGGCCCTCGTCCCCGGCGCGGCCTCCACCGCGATGCCGTGGCGGCCCGAGCCGAGCAGCGCGAACTCGTCGGCGCCGGCCGACGTCCCCTCGACGGTTATCCCCCCGGCGAGCACGGCGATCCCGTGCTCGAAGTCGGGCCGCAGGGTCAGGTCGACGCGGCCGTCCAGGGCGAGGTCGGCGCCGACGATGGGCGTGTCGACCCCGGCCGGGGAGGCGTGGCCGTCGAGCTCGCCCAGCAGCACGGTGGCGGTTCCGCTGGCCAGGCGCACCGACGGCAGCTCGGCGTGGTGGGCGAAGCCGGCCGGGCCCCGCCGGGTGGCGTCGGGCTGTGCCACCCACAGCTGCACGCCGTGGACGGTGCCCGATGCCATGGCCCGCCCGTCCTCGGCGTGGGCCACCCCGTTGCCGGCGGTCATCAGGTTCAGCTGACCCGGTCGGATGGGCTGCTCGGTCCCCAGGCTGTCGGCGTGGACGAGCCGCCCCTCGAAGAGCCAGGTCACCGTGTGAAGGCCGAGATGGGGGTGGGCCCCCACGCTCATGGGGGCCGACCCGTCGACGGTGGCCGGGCCGAAATGGTCGAGGAAGCACCACGCGCCCACCGTGCGGGCGGCGCGACGGGGAAGGAGGCGGTGCACGGTCGTGCCGGCCACGTCGGCCGTGCGGGCCGCCCAGGTGGTCACCGGGACCGGGGGGCGGTGGGTGGGCGCGCTAGCCATGCCGCCCCTCCGCCCGGGGGCCGCCTGCGTCGTCCAGGTGGTACGGCAACGGCGCCATAGGCGCACGGTAGCGGTCGCCGGTGGGAGGAGCGGCCGCCACCGCCCGTCCGCCCGGCCCGGGCACGGACCCCCTTCATGGAATCGTCACCAACGGCCGATACCGTTGGAGCCGACCGGCGTGGCTTCGACTCCGAGGGGACTGGTTGGGCGCCAAACTCCGTGACCACAAGGTGAGGGTCCGCCATCCCCGGCGACGGCGGGTGCTGCTCATGGCGGCCGCCCTCGTCGTGGTGGTGGCCGCCGTCGTCGGGCCGTCCCTGGGCAGTGCGCTGACCGATCCGGCCCTGGGCTCCTCGGTGAGTGCACGGTTCGCGGAGTGGGCCCGCTCGCACGGGGCCAACTCCGTCGTCAACTGGGCGGAGAACCTGTGGTACTCGCATCACCAACCGCCGGTGGGGGGCGGCCCCCGGCCGGCGCCATCAAGGTGCCGCTGCCACCGCTGCAACCGGTGGCCACCGGTCCGGCGCACCTGCCCCCGCCGGACCCGGTCGCGCCGCTGGCGTCGCCGGCCATCGCCGGCGAGGGGCAGTGGTCGGCCGCCGGCCGCTACGTCGAGGGGGTGCCGGCCGTCTACACCACGGAGATGCGCCCCGATCCCGTCCACACCAGCCTGGTGGTCGGCCTGGCGTGGATGGACACGACCCTCCTCAGCGCCACCCTGTACTCGGGCAGCTTCATCCCCGGTCATGGGCCGTTCACCCACACGGCGCCGATCAGACCGGCGACGGCGGATTCGCTGGTGGCGGCCTTCAACGCCGGGTTCCAGATGTCCTCGGCCGAGGGCGGCTACTTCACCGACAGCCGTGTCGTCGTCCCGCTGCGGGACGGGGCCGCCTCCTTCGTCATCTCCAGGGACGGCAAGGCCACGGTGGGGGTGTGGGGGAGGGACGTGGCCATGGGCCCCAACGTCGTCTCGGTCCGCCAGAACCTCGACCTCATCGTCGACGGCGGTCAGCCGGTACCGGGCCTGAACGCCAACGACACCTCCCGGTGGGGCTTCACCCTGGGCAACAAGGTCTACGTGTGGCGCTCCGGGGTGGGGGTCACGGCCGACGGTGCGCTGGTCTACGTCGGCGGGCCCGGGCTCAACATCACGACGCTGGCGACCCTGCTGGCCCGGGCGGGCTGTGTCCGGGCGATGGAGCTCGACATCAACACCGACTGGGTGGCGTTCGCGACGTACGCACCCGTCGCGCCGGACGTGCAGGCATCGGGGACGAACGGCACCGACCTGCTCACCGACATGGTGGGTACGCCGGGGAGGTACTTCGAGCCGTGGTGGTCGCGCGACTTCTTCACCATGTCGGCCCGCACGTCGTAGGCGCGGCCGTCACCCCGCCACCGGCTGTGCAGCCTCGACGAGCTCGTCGAGGGCGGCGCGCAGGGCACCGGCGAACAGCGACGGCGAGTGCAGCGAGTCGGCGAAGGACAGGATGGACAGCACCAGGTCGCCGGCGTAGCTCCAGAGCATGACGTTCGATCCCACGCCACCGCTCGGCGGCCCGCTCAGGTAGAGCTCCTCCACCTCGGCCCCGGCCAGGTGCCAGCGATCCTCGGGTCCGCGCAGGTTGGACACCAGCACGCTGGCGTCGGGCCGGCGGTTGCCGTCGCGCATCGCCCGCCACACCGAACGGAGGGCGGGCCGGGCCACCAGCGGCGGCACGTGGTCGACCAGCTCGGGCATGCGGGCCGCCCCCGAGACGTCGAAGCGCCGCTTGGCCGACGCGGTGACGGCGTGGACGGCGGCCAGGCGGTCCCACGGATCGTCGACGTCGGTGGCCAGCGACGTCAGCAGGGCGGAGAACCGGTTGCCCCACTGACGGGGCGGCGCCCCCGCTGGTTCGGTCGATACCGGCACGCTGGCGGTGAGGGGGCCGTCCACGTGTTCACCCCGTGCCTCGAGGACGCGGCGCAGGGCCCCACCGACCACGGCCAGGGCGACGTCGTTCACGCTGACACCGGCGGCGTCCTTGACGGTGCGGACGTCACGCAGCGGGAGGCGGACCCGGGTGTAGACGCGGCCGGCGGTGTAGGCGTCGTTCAGCGAGCAGGCCGGGGCCGCGCCCGCTGCCACCGGCAGCGGGAACGTGGCCGCCGCGTCGAAGGCGCGTGCCGCCGCCCGCTCGGACCGAACGGCCCGCAGCAGACCGGGGACCGATCCGGCCATCCGCACCCGGTCGGCCAACGCGTCGACCACCAGTCGGGTGGGCCGGGGAACAGCGGGCGGTTTCCACGGTCCCGGCACCTCCGCCGGCGGCGTCGCCGAAAAGATGGTCGAGAAGATCACCAGGGCGGCCACGCCGTCGGCCATGCAGTGGTTGTAGCGGACGATCACCGCCTGCCGGCCGCCGGCCAATCCGTCGACCAGCACCACCTGCCACAGGGGGAACCGGCGGTCGAGGGTGCGTTCGGCGACCGATGCGAAGAGGGCGTCCAGCTCGGTGGAGCCGCCGGGGGCGGGGAGGGTGGCGTGACGGAGGTGGTTGTCGATGTCGAAGTCGGGATCGTCGACGTAGACGGGATGGTGGAGGCCGAACGGCACCGGGGCCACCCGCCACCTGAAGGACTCGAGCACCACGAGACGGTCGTGCACGTGGCCTCGCAGGTCGTCCATGGTGATGGGGACGGGAGCGCCGTCGGCCCCGGCCGGCGGGCGGATGATGCCGAGGCACTGGGTGTTGAGCGGCTGCTCGGGGCGCTCCATGTAGAGGAACCCGGCATCCTCGCCGCCCATGCGCCGCACGTGGGCGCCGGCGCCGGTGGCGCCACGATCCCGTCGCCGGCGGCTCATCCGGCCCTTCCGACCGGGTCGGCCAGCCCCACCAGGGTGTCGAACGACCGTCGGACGGCGACGGCGAGTCCGTCAGGATCGGGGACGGCCGACGGGTTCGAGTCCATGGCGAAGGTGAGGTGGTCGCCGAAGCTGGTCACGGTGAAGTTCAGGCCCACGCCGTCGAAGAGGTGGCCGCACGTCACCATGTTGTCGACGGGGTGGCCGGCCAGGAGGCACGGACCGTCCGGCCCCCGGACGTTGGAGACGACCACGTTCATCTCGGGGCGGTCGGGCTTCGCCCGGCGGCGGCGCGCCCAGGCGCGCATGGCCGGCTCCGCCACCGCCGGCACGGCCAGCGCGAGCCAGTGCTCGGTGAGCTCCGGCCGCCCCGCCAGGCACTGGGCGTAGGCCTCGCGAGTGCCGGCGGAGATCTCGTCGAGGCGCGCCCGGGGATCGTCGACGTCGGTGGCCAGGCCGCAGAGGAAGTTCGCCACCCAGTTGCCCTCGGCCCGTTCGGGCGCGCCCGGCGGCTCCGTCGTGATCGGCACCATGGCCGTCAACGGCCGCGCCGGCAGGTCGCCGGTGGCCGCCAGGTGGTCGCGCAATGCGCCCGAGACGGTGGCCAGGATGACGTCGTTGAAGCTGGCACCGGTGGCGCCGCGCACCCTGGTCACGCCGGCGACGGGGACGGTGACCCTGCGGTACGCCCGGGCGTCGTCGAACGAGTCGTTGAGCACGCACCACGGTGTGTCGTCCTTGTCGGGGACGCGGACGCCCGCCCGGGACCTCCGGTCCTGGCGCGCCTTCGACGCCGCCATCGACGCCCGGAGCAGGCGGGGGAACCCCGCGAGTCCGCGGCCGAAGCGGGCGGCGGCCTGGCCGAGGAGCCACCGGCGGGTCGGTGGCCCGGCGTCCCGGGGGAGTGGTGCGCCCTCCCGGGCGCCCGGCGAGGAGAACAGCCGGCCGAAGCACGCCCTCCAGGCGGCGCCGTCCCAGAAGACGTGGTGGAACTGCCAGACCAGCACCTGGTGGCCGTCGGCGAACCCGTCGACCAGCGTCACCCGCCAGAACGGGCGCCGGCGGTCGAGCGACCGGAACATCGGGGCCACCAGGCGGTTGAGGGCGTCGTCGTCGCCGGGCGGTTCGAGGCGCGCCGTGCGCACGTGGGCCCCGACATCGAGGTCGGGATCGTCGTAGGCGACGGGGTGGCCCAGCCCGAAGGGCACGCCCGCCAGCCGCCACCGGTAGGCGGGGACGAGGTCGATCCGCTGCTCCATCCACCCGCGCAGGGTGTCGAGGTCCACCGGCGGCCTGCCGGCGGCCGGACGGCCGAGATCGACCAGGTGCACGCTGGTCGACGGCTGGGTGGCGCTTTCGGCGTAGAGGAACCCGGCGTCCGTGCCGCGCAGCCGATACATCGCCCCTCCCGTGCCGGTGGTCCCGTCCCCACCGGATGGTACCAATCCGGCTGGCGTGCAGGCCGGTGCGCGCCTGGGCCACCATGGTCGGCGTGCCCCCGCCGGACATCCCGGACGCGTCGTGGGCGATGGTGCTGACCGCACCCGGCGACGCCGCCGACGGTCCCCTCCGCCGGCAGGACCGTGCCGTGCCCGATGCCGGTCCCGGGCAGGTGGTGGTGGCCGTCGAGGCGTGCGCGGTGTGCCGCACGGACCTGCAACTCGCCCGCGGTGATCTGGAGGCCCACCGCCTTCCGGTCGTGCCGGGGCACCAGGTGGTGGGAACGGTCGCCGCCGTGGGCGACGGCGTGGCGCCGTCCCGTCTGGGCGAGCGGGTGGGCCTGGTGTGGCTGGCCGGGGCCGACGGCACGTGCCGGTACTGCCGGCGCGGCAACGAGAACCTCTGCGAGGCGGCCACCTTCACCGGTTGGGACGTCGACGGCGGCTACGCCACCCACGTCGTGGCGTCGGCCGCCCACGCGCACGTGCTGCCGGACCTCGGCGCCGGCATCGGTTCGGCCGCCACCGACATCGCCCCGCTGCTCTGCGGGGGCGTCATCGGCTACCGGGCGTTGCGCATGACCGGCGCCGGCCCCGGCGCCGACGGCCTGCGCCTCGGCCTCTACGGGTTCGGCGCGTCGGCCACCGTGGTCATCCAGCTGGCCCGGTTCTGGGGGGCCGACACCTACGTCGTGACCCGTTCGCAGGCCGACGTGGAGAGGGCCCGGGAGATGGGCGCCACCTGGGCCGGCGCCGAGGGCGACGTGCCGCCCGTCCCCCTGGACGCGGCCATCACCTTCGCCCCGTCGGCCTCGGTGGTCACGGCCGCCCTGGGGGCGCTCGCCCGGGGGGCCACGGTCGTGGTCAACGCCATACACCTCGACGGCCCCATCGAGATCGACTACCGGCGGCTGTGGTGGGAGCGGGGGGTGCGCTCCGTCGCCAACGTCACCCGGGGCGACGTCGACGGGCTGCTGGCGGTCGTCCCCGACGCGGGGATCCGGACCACGACCGAGGTCGTGGCGCTGGCCGATGCCAATGTCGCCCTGGCCCGGCTCGAGGCGGGCGACGTACGGGGGTCGTTCGTGCTGGTGCCCTGACCGGGCGCCGGGGCCGGTTGCCGTCGTCGTCCCAGGTGGGAGTCCCTGTCATACCCGAGGTCCATCATGACGGGCAGCTGGGCGAGCCCACCCGGGCGAGCCACGAGGAGGCCCCAACATGACCGGAACCGCCGACGTGACCATCGACTGCGCGGACTGCATCCACCGGGCCACCCCGGTCTGCGACGACTGCGTGGTGACCTTCATCGTCGACCGCGAGCCCGGCGACGCCGTGATCGTCGACGCCGCCGAGGCCCGGGCCGTCCGCCTGCTGGCCGGGGCCGGCCTGGTCCCGGGCGTGCGCCACGACGCCGGGTCCGGCACCGCCGGCTGAACGGGGCGGCACCGCCCGGCCGGTGAGGGCCCCCGTGGCACCATGTGGTGTGCGTACCCCCGTCTCCCTCCGGCGCACGGCCGGCCCCGCCGCCGAGCCGGCCCGGCTGGCGGCGGCCGTCCACGACACCGGCCGCGCCGCCGGACTCGTCGCCGTCGGCATCGCCGGGGTCCCGGCCTTCGAAGAGACGCGGACCGCCCTCGAGAGGCGGCGCCACGAGGGTCTGGCCGCCGGCATGCAGTTCACCTACCGCAACCCGGCCCGATCGACCCAGCCGGCCCGCATCCTGGCCGGGGCCCGCGCCCTGGTGGTCGGGGCCATGGCCTTCCCCGGCCCCGGCGACGACGGGCCGTCCCGCCCGGGCGAGGGCCGGGTGGGCCGGTACGCCCGGGCCGACCACTACGGACCCCTGCGGGAGGCGCTCGGGGCGGTCGCCGCCGAGCTGGAGGCGGGCGGCTGGCGGGCCCGGATCGTCTGCGACGACAACGCCCTGGTGGACCGGGCGGCCGCCTGGCGGGCCGGCATCGGCTGGTACGGCCGCAACGCCATGGTCATCGTCCCCGGCCACGGGTCGTGGGTGCTGCTCGGCAGCGTGGTGACCGACGCGCCGCTGCCCGTCCCCGCGGCCGCGCCGGCGTCCCACGCCGTCGGCTGCGGCCGGTGCACCCGCTGCCTCGACGCCTGTCCCACGGGCGCGCTGGTCGGTCCGGGCGTCCTCGACGCCCGGCGGTGCCTGGCGTGGCTGCTGCAGGCGCCGGGGGCCATCCCCGAGGAGTGGCGGGTGGCCGTGGGCGACCGCATCTACGGGTGCGACGACTGCCAGACCAGCTGCCCCCACAACCGGACGGCCGACCGCCGGGGGCCGGCGGGGCGCCCCCTCGGCCGGGCCGCCGGCGAGCGGATCGACCTCCTCGACCTGCTGGGCACAGGAGACGACGACCTGCTGGCCAGGTTCGGACGGTGGTACGTGGCCGGTCGCGATCCCCGCCACCTCCGACGCAACGCCCTGGTGGCGCTGGCCAACACGGCCCGGCCCGACGACGGCGAGGCCCTGGCCGCACTCGCCGCCGCGGCCGCCGGTGCCGATCCGCTGCTGGCCGAGCACGGCCGGTGGGGGCTGGCCCGCCTGGCCGCCCGCGCCGCCCGAGGCGGGGTGGCGTGAGCCACCTGCTGGTGACCAACGACTTCCCGCCCAAGATCGGTGGGATCCAGGCGTACCTGTGGGAGCTGTGGCGGAGGTTGGACCCGTCGACGTTCACGGTGCTCACGGCGTCCTCCGACCCGGGCGCGGCCGCGTTCGACGGTGGCCAGGCCGAGCGGGGCGTGCACATCGAACGGGTCCCGGGGCGGGTGCTCGTGCCCGGTCCGGGTCTCCAGCGCCGCATCCGGGAGACGGCGTCGAGGACGGGGGCCGGGGTGGTCGTGCTCGATCCGGCGTTCCCCCTGGCCGCCGTGGGCCCCTTCGTCGGCCTCCCCTACGCCGTCGTCCTCCACGGCGCCGAGGTGGCCGTCCCCGGTCGGCTCCCTCTCAGCCGCCAGGCGATGTCGGCCGTCCTCCGCCGGAGCGCCCTCATCGTGTCGGCCGGCGGGTACCCGGCGGCCGAGGCCCGGCGGGCCGCCCGGGGCGCGACCTGCCCCCGGTCGTCGAGATCCCCCCGGGGGTCGACCTCGACCGGTTCCACCCGCTCACGGAGGACGAGCGCGCCGCCGCCCGGCGCGACCTGGGCCTGCCGGCCGAGGGCCCGCTGGTGGTGAGCGTCAGCCGACTGGTGCCCCGCAAGGGGATGGACGTCGTCATCGACGCCGGGGCCCGCCTCGCCGACGCGTTCCCCGGACTGACCGTGGCCATCGCCGGCCGGGGGCGCGACCGCGACCGCCTGGCCTCGCGTATCGCCGAGACGGGCTCGCCCACCCGGCTCTTGGACGCGGTCCCCGACCGCGACCTCCCCCGTTTGGTGGGAGCGGCCGACGTCTTCGTGATGGCGTGCCGGAACCGGTGGCTCGGCCTCGAGCGCGAAGGGTTCGGCATCGTCTTCCTCGAGGCGGCCGCGGCCGGTGTCGCGCAGGTCGCCGGGGATTCGGGCGGTGCCCGCGAGGCGGTCGCCGACGGTGAGACCGGCATCGTCGTACGACGGCCCGCCGACATCGGCGCGGTGACCCGGGCCCTCAGGGAGCTGCTCGGTGACGGCGCGCGGCGGGCGCGCCTGGGCGCGGCGGCGCGGCGGCGGGCGGAGGCATCCTTCGACTACGACCTGCTCGCCCCTAGGCTGGCTGCCGCGCTCGCCCGCATGGAAGGCTGAGCCGGACATTGACGACGCCGTTGCGGCACGCGCCAGCGCGCGGGCACCTGACGAGGAGGGCTGAACGTGGCTGACCAGGCCACCGAGCGGATGGTCGTTGCGGCAACCCCCGAACGCTGCTTCGCCGTCAGCAGCGACATCGACGCCTACCCCGAGTGGGCGGCGGACATCAAAGAGGTCACGGTCCACGAGCGCGACGACGAGGGCCGGCCGCTGCTGGTGACGTTCCGGGCCGCCGCCTTCGGCCGGAGCACCAGCTACACGCTCTCCTACGACTATGCCGAGGCCCCCGGGGTGCTGGCGTGGGTCCAGACCCAGGGGGACATCACCTCCAAGCTCGACGGGCGCTACGTGTTCGACGCGATCTCCGACGGTCGCACCGAGGTGACGTACCACCTCGAAGTCGAGATGAAGGTGCCGCTGCCGAGCTTCATCAAGATGCGCGCCCAGAGCCGGATCATGTCCATCGCCCTGCGGAACCTGAAGGCCCGCGTCGAGTCGGGCGCGTGAGCGGGGTGGGGTCCGGCCGTCGATGAAGGTGGGGGTGACCCTGCCGCAGTTCCGTGACGACGCCGGGACCGCGTTGGCGGCCGCCACCGCCGCCGAGGCGGCCGGGCTCGACGGGGTCTTCTGCTTCGACCATCTCTGGCCGATGGGCCGGCCGGACCGGCCGGCGCTGTCGATGGCCCCGCTCCTCGGCGCCGTGGCCGCGTCGACGTCGACCATCGGCATCGGCACCCTGGTGGCCCGGATCGGGCTGGTGCCGGACGACGTCCTGGTGGCGGTGCTCTCGACCCTGGCGGAGCTGTCCCACGGCCGCCTGATCGCCGGGATCGGCACCGGCGACGCCAAGAGCCGGGCCGAGAACGAGGCCTTCGGCGTGGAGTTCGACCATGTGGCCGTCCGCCACGAGCACCTGGTGGACGTGGCCACCACGGTCGCCTCGGCCGGCATCGAGGTGTGGATCGGGGGCGGGCGGCCCTCCACCAACGGCCTGGCCCGTGAGCTGGGCTGCGCCGTCAACCTGTGGGAGGGGTCGCCCGCCCGGGTGCGCGAGCTGGTGGTGGAGGGCTTCGACGTCACCTGGGGAGGCCCGGTGACGGGCGGCGTCAGGGCCATGGCGGACCAGCTCGTCGAGCTGGCCGGCGCAGGTGCCTCCCACGCGGTGTGTGCGTGGCCCGGATCGCTGGCGGCCCTGTCGGAGGCGGCGGAGGTCGCGAGGCGGGGCTGAACGCCGGCGGTAACCTTCGTCGATGGACTTCCGCCGGATCAACGGGTTGCCGCCGTACGTGTTCGCCACCATCAACGACCTCAAGGCGGCCGCCCGGCGCGACGGCAAGGACGTCATCGACCTCGGCTTCGGCAATCCCGACCTGCCGTCGCCGGACGTGGCCGTCGAAAAGCTGGCCGAGGCGGCCCGCAACCCCCGTAACCACCGGTACTCGGCCAGCCGGGGCATCCCGAAGATCCGCCAGGCCGTCGCCGACCTGTACCTGCGCAAGTTCTCGGTCGAGCTCGACGCCGACACGGAGGTGGTGACGACCATCGGGGCCAAGGAGGGACTGTCCCACCTGATGTGGGTGCTGGTCGCACCGGGCGACACCGCGCTGGTGCCCTCGCCCTCGTACCCGATCCACATCTACGCGCCACTGTTCGCCGGCGCCGACGTGCGCCACGTCCGCCTGGACGCCCCCGGTGGCGGCGACACCGGCGAACCCGGCGAGGCGTTCTTCGGCAACCTGATCGAGGCGTGGGAGTCGGCGTGGCCCAAGCCGCGGGTCATCCTGCTGTCCTTCCCCCACAACCCGACCACCGAGTGCGTCGACCTGGCGTGGATGACGCGGCTCGTCGAATTCGCCCGCGAGCACGACATCGTGCTCGTGCACGACTTCGCCTACGCCGACATCGCCTTCGACGGCTACACGCCACCGTCCATCCTCCAGGTGCCCGGGGCCAAGGACGTCGCCGTCGAGCTGTACACGCTGACGAAATCGTTCTCCATGGCCGGCTGGCGGGTGGGGTTCCTCCTCGGCAACGCCGAGATCGTCCAGGCGCTCACCAAGCTCAAGAGCTATCTCGACTACGGCACGTTCCAGCCCATCCAGATCGCGGCCATCGTGGCCATGAACGAGGCCCCCGACTACCCGAAGTTCATCAACGAGTGCTACCAGGCCCGGCGGGACGCCCTCTGCGACGGGCTCAACCGGATCGGGTGGGAGATCACGCCGCCCAAGGGGTCCATGTTCGTGTGGGCGCCGATCCCCGAGCCCTATGCGGACATGGGCTCGCTCGAGTTCGCCAAGTTCCTGGTGCGCGAGGCCGATGTGGCCACCTCGCCGGGGGTGGGCTTCGGCCCCGGCGGTGACGGCCACGTGCGGTTCGCCCTCATCGAGAACGAGCAGCGCATCGGCCAGGGCGTCCGCAGCCTCCGTCGGGTACTCGACCGCCTGCGCTGACCGCCCGGGCTAGCGACCGCCGGCCCGGCCCGGTGCCGCCACCACGCCCGACCGGCAGAAGGCGATGGCGGCGTCGGCCGCCCGGTCGGGGTCGGCACCGGCCTCGAGCACCATCGACCTCGCCAGGGCGTCCGTCACCCCGAGGATGGCCGTCGCCACCACCACGGGGTCCTCGCGGCGCAGGATGCCGGCGGCGATGCCGGCCCCGATGTGGGGGAGGGCCTCGGCCACCATCCGCTGCTCACCCGCCCGGACGAGCGGGGCGAACCGCTCGTCCGTGCGGGCCAGCTCGATGACCGCGTAGAGGTGGCGGTGCGCGGCCAGCCACCGCATCGAGGACCGGATGCCGGCGTCGATGCGGCGGGCGGGATCGGGTTCGCCGGCCACCGCTTCGAGTTGGGCCCTCCGCAGGGCCTGCTGGGCGTCGTGGAGGATCTGGCGGAGGAGGTCGTCCTTCGACTCGAAGTACCAGTAGAAGACGCCCTTGCCCACACCGAGGTCGTCGACGATGCTCGCCACCGACGTGGTGTGGTAGCCCTCGGCGGCGAACCGGCGGGCAGCCGCCTCGAGGAGCTGCCGGCGCCTCCGGGCGCCTCTCGGGGTCAGGCGCCGCTCGTCGACGGTCACGTATGACCGGGCGCGTCCCGGACGGCCACCACCTCGGCGGCGTCGAAGGCGGCCGACATCCGGGCGGCCGCGGAGGTGAACAGCGCCCGGCGGGGCAGGCCCAGCGACCGGAGCTCCTCCGCCATGGGGTGGGCGCCCAGCGCCAGCCGGGCGCCACCGGGGCGTCCGGTGGCGCCCCGGTTCTCCGTCGTCCACGTGGTCCTGGTGAGGATGCCGTCGCGGAAGGCGTAGGTGGGCGGTGCCTGGGGCGGGAGCCGGATCCGTCCGCCGGGGGCCATGGCCAGGGTCAGCACGTGGCCCCGGTCGCCGTCGGAGAGTCGCACAGTGGTGGCACCGCCGCCACCGGGACCGTCGGCCTCGTCGATGTCGATGGTGGCCATCCACTTGGGGAAGCCCCAGAGGTCGCGACCGGCCACGCACGTGAACTCCTGGTCGACGGGGAGCCGGTGGATGTAGACGCCGATCCGGTTGCGGGCCAGCTCGGCCAGCCGGCCGGCGACCGTCACCGGAGGGGCGCCGTGGGGGCGGACCACGAAGCTGAGCGCGACCTCGTGGTAGGGGTCGAGGTCGGTGTCGTCGTAGCGGCACACGGCCAGGGCCACCAGGGCACGGCCGGGGACGGGCCCGGTGACCTCGAGCCCGGTGGGGGCCACGATGCGCTGGGCGGCGGCCGCCGGGACCAGGTACTGCACCGACCATTGGGCGGCGGCGCGCACCCTCACCGGCAGGGTCAGGGTGCGGCCGAGGACGTCGACCGTACCGCCGGCCCCCTGTGGCCTCGGGCGGCCCCGACCAGGCGGAGGACATGGGCAGCAGTACAGCACAACGAGAGATACCGTGACTCCGTGGCCTACTGGGTGCTGAAGGCGATCCTCACCCCGTTCCTCGTCCTCTTCTGGCGGGTCCGCGTCGAGGGTCGTGAGCACGTGCCGGGCCGCGGCGCCGCCGTGCTGGCCGCCAACCACCAGTCCTTCTGCGACTCGTTCTTCCTGCCGCTGGTGCTCAGGCGGAAGGTCACCTTCGTGGCCAAGGCGGAGTACTTCGACACCTGGAGGACGTCGTGGTTCTTCAGGGCCGCCGGCCAGATCCCGATGCGCCGCGACGGGGGCTCGGCCTCGGAGCGCGCCCTGGTGGCGGCCCGCGACGTGCTCGAGGGCGGCCGGCTGCTCGGGATCTACCCCGAGGGCACCCGCTCGCCCGACGTCCGGTTGCACCGGGGCCACACCGGCGTGGCCAGGCTGGCGGCCGCCTGCGGACTGCCGGTGGTACCGGTCGGCATCGTGGGTACCCGGCGCGTGCAGCCGCCCGGGCAGCCAGTGGATGCGGCCGTTCCACACGGTCACGGTCCGCTTCGGCCCGCCGCTCACGATGGGACCGGAAGAACGGACTCCCCCGAAGGGTTGCGACGGATGACCGATCGGCTCATGCAGGAGATCGCCCGCCTGTCGGGCCAGGACTACGTGGACGAGTACGCCACCCGCCGCCGCCGCGTCCCCCCAACAGGCGGAACCCGCCGGAGAAATTCTGTAGATAGATTACGAAACGGGACGTTCACGTGGACGACGTAGCGTGATGGTGTGGCCAACTACCTGATCCGGTTGCAGCTCCCGGACAGACCGGGGGCGCTCGGGGCGGTGGCGTCGAGGATCGGCGCCCTGCGCGGCTCGGTCATCTCCATCGACATCCTCCAGCGCGACGGGGGGTCGGTCATCGACGAGCTCGGCGTCGAGCTCGACGAGGACGACATCGGTGAGCTGCTGGTGGCCGAGATCCTCGAGGTCGACGGGGTCTCGGTCGAGGCGGTGCGCCAGATCGAGGGCCCCGTCCCCGACCGCCATTCCGAGCTCCTCGACACGGTCACCGAGCTCTTCCGCCAGAAGTCGCCGACGGCGGTGATCGAGTACCTGACCTCGCGGGTCAGGGCCACCATGGCCGCCGACTTCGCCGCCGCCGTGCATCCCGAGATCGCCGGGCCCGTGGCCGTCGCCGGGGCCGCCCCGGGCGGAGCCGAGCTGTCCGCCGCTGGCCGCCGACGGCCCCGGGGAGGCCGACGGTCCCGCCGCCGTGGTCACCGCGGCCATGAACAGAGCCGGCGTGGTACTGGTCGTGGGCCGGGCCGACCTGGCCTTCCGCCACCACGAGCAACGCCGGATCCAGACGATGGCGGAACTGGCCGACCACCGGTGGCACGAGCTGTCGACGACGGCGGCGGTGTCCTAACCGGGTACCCGGTCGCCCTCCGACGGTTCCGGTCGGGCCCACCGGCGCGCCCGGTCGACGGCCCGCCGCCAGGCGTCGCCGCCGCCGGTGCCGGTGCCGGGCGCGGTCGTGGGGGTGAAGGTGACGTCGTCGGTCCGCAGTGCCGCCAGCTCGTCGAACGATGCCCAGACGCCCTCGGCCAGGCCGGCCAGGTGGGCGGCCCCGAGCGCGGTCGACTCGATCGACACCGGACGCGAGACGGTGGCCCCGCACAGGTCGGCCGCGGTGGCGAGGAGGAGGTCCATGGCCGAGGCGCCACCGTCGACGCGGAGGTCGGTCGCCGGTGTGCCGGCGGCGCCCATGGCGCCGACGACGTCGGCGACCTGGTGGGCGAGGGCCTCGACGGTGGCCCGGGCGATGTGGCCCCGGCCCGTTCCCCGGCTGAGGCCCGTGAGCACCCCGCGGGCGTAGGGATCCCAGTAGGGGCTGCCCAGGCCGGCCAGGGCCGGGACGAAGACCACCCCCTCGGCGCTGTCGACGGTGGCGGCCAGGGGGCCCAGCTCGGCGGCGTCGTCGATGAGCGAGAGGCCGTCGCGGAGCCACTGCACGGCCGCCCCGGCCACGAGGACCGATCCCTCCACGGCATAGGGGGCGCCGACCTGGCCTCCGGCGTGGTCGCCGAGGTCCCAGGCCACCGTGGTGAGCAGGCCCTCGGCCGGGCCCGGTCGGGCGGCACCTGCGTTGACCAGCACGAACGTGCCCGTCCCGAACGTGGCCTTGGCCATGCCGGTGGCGAAGCAGGCCTGGCCGAACAGGGCGGCGTGCTGGTCGCCGGCCAAGGCGGAGATCGGGGTGCCGGCGAGCGCCCCGACGGCCGACGGCGACAGCACGCCGACGCGGCCGCACGACGGCACCACCGGCACGAGCGCGTCGCCCGGCACGCCGAAGAGGTCGCAGAGCTCCTCCGACCAGGTCCGCTCGTCGATGTCGAAGAGCAGCGTACGCGACGCGTTGGTGGTGTCGGTGGCGAGGACACCGCCCGAGGTGCCCCCGGTCAGGTTCCACAGGACCCAGCTGTCGACGGTGCCGAGGACGAGGTCGGGGGTGACCTCGACGCCGCCCTCCTCGAGCAGCCAGGCGAGCTTGGTGGCGGAGAAGTACGGATCGAGCACCAGACCGGTGCGGGCCCTGACCGTCGGAAGGTGCCCGGCCCGATCGAGGGCCGCGCAGCGCCCGGCCGTCCGCCGGTCCTGCCAGACGAGTGCCCGGTGCAGCGGTCGTCCCGTACGGCGGTCCCAGGCCACCACGGTCTCGCGCTGGTTGGTGATGCCGATGGACGCCACCGTGACGTCCGGGTCGAGGCGGGCGGCCACCTCGGCGAGGGTGGCGGCCACGGCGTCGCGGATCTCGTCGGGGTCGTGCTCGACCCGCCCCGGCCCGGGGAAGAACTGGGTCAGCTCGAGGTAGGCGAGATCGGTGATGCGGCCGCCGGCATCGACGACCACGGCTCGGACACCGGTGGTGCCGGCATCGACGGCGATCACGGCCGGCCGGGCGACGGGCACGTCCGGACTGTAGCCACCACGGTGCACCGCGGGTGCGGCGCAGGGGTGGGAGCACCGGTCGAGGTCCGTCCGATGTCGACGCCCGCGCCCCTAGGCTGAAGGTGTCGCCGACGGAGGTCGGGCTGTCCCGCTGGAGGGCCGCATGACACAGACGGACGAGTACGCGCTGCCCCCACTGGAGTTCCACGACGTGGTGCTGGCCGGCTCCACCACGGAGGGACGCCGGGCGGTCGGCGGGCTCGGACTCCGCATCGACGTCGGCGGGCTCACGATCGAGACACCGGGTGGTACGCCCCGGACCCTGAAGTGGTCGGGCGTGGTGGGGCTGCTGGTCACCCGGGGCGAGCCGCAGGGCGATGCCGGGCCCACGGTGGCCGTCGACGTGGCCCTGCACGACCGGTCGCTCCGCCTGCTCGTACCGGAGTCGCAGGTGGGCGAGGAGGAACGATCGGGGTTGCTGGAGTGGGCGGCCACGCGGCCGTTCTCGGCGTTCTCTTCGTCCTCGGGGATCGACCTCCTCCGCCGGAGCCGTCCGCAGACGGCGTGACCCGGCGGTGCCGCCGGCCGCGGAATTAGTGGTTGACAGGGGTGTAACTACGCTGCTGTAATGAACCCACTATCTCGTGTCTGTAGGACGGTGTACCACAAGATATTGTGGTTACGGAGGGTTCCCGCCCCACGACGAGACAACGGCGGCACGGGGGGAACCGGTGCCGTACCTGCCAACGGCACGACCGAACGAAAGAGGTGCACACCATGGCCATCGCTCCCCAGCGGCTCGGCATCGGTATCCGCAGGACGTTCACCTCCCCCGAGGTGCATCCCTACGACACCGTGACCTGGGAGCGTCGAGACGCCCGCATCACCAACTACCGGGACGGGAGCGTGGCCTTCGAACAGCTGGCGGTGGAGGTGCCCTCCACCTGGAGCCTCAACGCCACCAACATCCTGGCGCAGAAGTACTTCCGGGGCACGCCGGGAACGCCCGAGCGCGAGTGGTCGCTGAAGCAGGTGGCCGACCGCGTGGTCGACACCGTGACGGCGTGGGGGGCGAAGGACGGGTACTTCGTCGACGACGAGGAGGTCGAGACGTTCCGGGCCGAGCTCAAGTACCTCATCGTCCACCAGAAGGCGGCCTTCAACTCGCCCGTGTGGTTCAACATCGGGGTGGCCGGGGTGCCCCAGCAGGGCTCGGCGTGCTTCATCCTGTCGGTGGACGACTCGATGGACTCGATCCTCAACTGGTACACGGAGGAGGGGACCATCTTCAAGGGAGGGTCGGGCGCCGGCGTCAACCTGTCGAGGATCCGGTCGTCCGCCGAGCTCCTCAAGGGGGGCGGCACGGCCTCGGGACCGGTCAGCTTCATGCGCGGTGCCGACGCGTCGGCCGGCACCATAAAGTCGGGTGGCAAGACTCGCCGGGCGGCGAAGATGGTCATCCTCGACATCGACCATCCGGACATCGAGGACTTCATCTGGTGCAAGGCGATCGAGGAGCGCAAGGCGCGCGTGCTACGTGACGCCGGTTTCGACATGGACCTCGACGGCAAGGACTCGATCAGCCTGCAGTACCAGAACGCCAACAACTCGGTGCGGGTCACCGACGAGTTCATGGACGCGGTGGTCGCCGGCGACGAGTGGCAGCTGACCTCGCGGTCGGACGGTTCGGAGATCCGTTCCGTACCGGCCCGCGACCTGTTCCGCCAGATCGCCCACGCCACCTGGGAGTGTGCCGACCCCGGGATGCAGTTCGACACCACCATCAACAACTGGAACACGGCGTCGAACACCGGTCGGATCAACGGTTCGAACCCGTGCAGCGAGTACATGCACCTCGACAACTCGGCCTGCAACCTGGCCAGCCTCAACCTGCTGACGTTCATGGGCGACGACGGCGCCTTCGACGTGGACGGCTTCCGGTCCGGGGTGGAGGTCGTCTTCACCGCCCAGGAGATCATCGTGGGCAACGCCGACTACCCGACCGAGCGCATCGCCGAGAACTCCCGGCGCTTCCGCGAGCTCGGGATCGGGTACGCCAACCTGGGCGCGCTGCTGATGGCCCAGGGCCTTCCCTACGACTCCGACGAGGGCCGGGCGTGGGCCGGGGCGATCACCGCACTGATGACGGGTCACGCCTACGCCACCTCGGCCCGCACGGCCGCCCGCATGGGCCCCTTCGCCGGCTACCACGACAACGTCGAGCCCATGCAGAGGGTCCTGCGGATGCACCGGGACAAGGTGGCCGAGGTGGACGAGGAGCTCGTCCCCCACGAGCTGCTGTCGGCGGCCCAGGAGGCCTGGGACTCTGCCGTCGAGCTGGGGGAGCGCTACGGCGTGCGCAACTCGCAGGCGAGCGTGCTGGCGCCGACCGGCACGATCGGCCTGCTGATGGACTGCGACACCACCGGCGTCGAGCCCGACCTCGGCCTGGTGAAGACGAAGAAGCTCGTCGGCGGAGGAACGATGTCGATCGTCAACCAGACCGTGCCCCGCGCCCTCGCCCGGCTCGGCTACTCGCCCGAGCAGGTCGAGGACATCGTGGCCCACATCGACGTGCAGAAGACCATCGTCGGCGCGCCGCACCTGGCGGCCGAGCACCTGCCGGTCTTCGCCTGCTCGATGGGCGACAACACCATCCACTACCTCGGGCACGTCCGGATGATGGGCGCCGTACAACCGTTCATCTCGGGCGCCATCTCCAAGACGGTGAACCTGCCCGAGGACGTCGGTGTCGAGGACGTGGAGCAGCTGCACATCGATGCATGGCGCATGGGGATCAAGGCGATCGCCATCTACCGCGACAACTGCAAGGTCGGGCAGCCCCTGTCGACCACGAAGAAGGAAGGCGGACAGGTCGACAGCGGTGACGGCGCCCCTCCGGGGTCGGAGGCGGAGGCCCACGACCGCGAGCTGGCGGCGAGGATCGAGGAGCTCGAGCGCGCCCTCGTCAACGAGCGGCAGCGGACGGACGGCGCCGTGGTGGTCGGCGCCGTGCGCGAGCGCCTGCCCCGCCGGCGAAAGTCGTCGACGTTCGCCTTCAGGGTGGCCGACTGCGAGGGCTACGTGACCGTCGGCGAGTACGAGGACGGCCGTCCGGGCGAGGTCTTCATGAAGGTGTCGAAGCAGGGCTCGACCCTGGCCGGCATCATGGACGCCTTCTCCATTTCGGTGAGCCTGGGCCTCCAGCACGGCGTGCCGCTGGCCACCTACGTCCGCAAGTACACGAACATGCGGTTCGAGCCGGCCGGCATCACCGACGACGCCGATCTGCGCATCGCCACCAGCCTGGTCGACTACATCTTCCGACGCCTGGCCCTCGACTACCTGCCGGAGTCGGAGCGGGCCGACCTCGGGGTGCTGTCCACGGCGGAGCGGATGCAGCCCACACTCCCGGGCGTGGAGGAGACGGCCACCGAGTCGAAGGGCATCGTGGACTACGCCGTTGTGCCCGACGGTGTCGACACGGGCGAGCCCACCGGCCCCCTACCGGTGGCCGCGTCGGCACCCCCCCGGGCGGCGGACGCCCCCCTGGCCCGGGCCGAGCAGCGTGACGCCCCGTACTGCTACCAGTGCGGCAACGTCATGCAACGGGCGGGGTCGTGCTACGTGTGCGCGAGTTGCGGGGCCACCAGCGGCTGCTCGTAGGCGTCGGTCGGGGACGCCCGCCTTCGGGCGTCCCCGTGAACCGCTCAGAGCAGCGTCGAGCCAAACGGAGGACCCAGATCCGAGCGCTCCCGTGACGACGAGCGTGCCCGCTTGATCTGGAACATGTCCAGGTCGGCACGGTGCACCAGCGATTCCGGGGTGTCGTCGGGCTCCGGCCGGGCGAAGCCGATGCTCGCGCGTGGCTGCCAACTCCCACCGTCCAGCTCGATGGGCCCGCCAAGGGCGAGGATGAGCCGGTCCTGGATGATGCCGAGGCGGGCGGGGTCGGACACGGTGCAGACCGCGACGAACTCGTCACCGCCGTAGCGGGCGATGGCGTCTCCGGGGCGCAGTCCCAGTTGGAGGCGGTGCGCAACCTTCCGCAGCACGGCGTCGCCGGCGTGATGACCCATGCTGTCGTTCACGGACTTGAATCCGTCGAGGTCGACGAAGAGGACGACGGTACCCGTCGGATCGGTGTCGAGCGCGGTCTGCAGCCGCTCGGTCAGCCCCTGGCGGTTCAGAAGTCCTGTGAGCGGGTCCTGCCGGGCCTCACGGTGCAGGCGGAGCGTGGCGGAGACCTCGGAGAGCGAGCCGACGAAGCTGCGGGCGCCTCCCCGGGTGTCGCCCATGGATCGCAGGCTGAGACGCCACACGGAGGTCCCGTCGCTTCCGCGGAGCTCCACGGTGCGCTGCTTGGCCCGCGGCGCGACGGCGAGCTCCCTCAGCGTGTCGTCGAGTGCCGAACAGTCGTCCACCGACACGAAATCGTGCAGCCTGGAGATGCCGTCCCGCTCCTGGAGCAGTTCGCTCCATCGGGAGTTGTGGAACTCGACCGTGCCGTCGGCCGAGCAGCGGAACACGGCTGAGGGGACCTCGTCTGCGAGCAGGCGGAAATCCTCTGCCAGGGCGCGCACCTCGGCCTCCCGCTGGCGGAGCGCCTGCTCCTGGACCATCCGCTGGGTGATGTCCCAGACCACCGCCATCACCGGGGCGTCGCCCTCAGCTTCGCGGTTCAGGTAGGACGACTCGAGCCAGATCGACGTACCGTCCTTGCGCAGCCACGGCCGCCGACTGGTGTTGACGTTCCCCACACTGGATCGCAGTTCCAACCAGAGCCTGACCGAGTCACCGGCGCTCTCGACGGGGAGGAAGTCGGTGGGTCGGTGACCGACGACCTCGTCGTACCGGTAGCCCAGCATGTCCTCGAGCCGACCTTCGACGCTCACGATCGTGGCGCCGCTGTCGAGCGTCATGACCATCCAGTTGGCGGCATCGTGGTCTCCGGCGTCGCCGTCGGAGGGTGGGGTGATCGGCGGGCCGTCGACCTGTCGCACCGTACAGATGATCCCGTCGACGTCTTCGCAGCCGATGAGGTTCAGCCACGAGACCTCTTCGTGGATCCATTCGCCGTCGACCTTGATCCTTATCCGCTCGGACTGCAGCTCACCGGGCTGTTCGAGTGAGCGGCTGAAAACGTCGATCAGCAGGAGGCGGTCGGCGGGATAGGTGGCCGCGATGGAGTCGGCCGAATCGTTCTCCACGAGCCTGTCGGCGGCCTCAGCCATCCAGTCCGGCACGGGCAGGTCCCTCGCACTGGCGTCGCGTACCAGGACCCCCTTGCCACGAACAAGGTCACACAGCTGCTCGCGTGTCCACGTCCCTGCCGCCACACTCCTCTTATCGGCTGGAGAGGGGACCGCGCTTGAGCACCTTGCCGGTCGCCACCTGCACACGGGCCCGGCTGGCCGTCACCATTGCCGGGACCATCGTGATGCTGTCGGGGCCCACTCCGTGGGTCCTGGCCGTAGGGGTGATCGCGTGGCTGGCCGCCGCAGCGGTCACGTTGACGGAATTCCTCCGAGCCCGGCACGATCCGCACGATCCGTGGCCGGGGTTCTGGTCGATGCGGTGGATGCTCATTCACGACACCGTCTACGCCCTGCCGTCGGCCCAGCGGACCTGACAGCTCCCCTCGCCGCGGCCGCGTCCGCCCGGACCGGCGGGGTCATTCGCACACCTCGTCCACCTCGCAGATGTCGTGGGATTGCATGGTGTGCCATGGCATCTCGGGGGTCCGGGACACGCGAATTGGACCTTCGGCCTCTGTTCGCACCGGCCCCGTTCCCTCATACTTGGATTGAAGGATCAGGGATGATCCGGAAGGAGGCGCCTATGCGATGTCAGCGAGGTGGCTCGTCCTGAGAGGTAGCCGCAGGGGATTGTACGGAGAGGTCTTCCGCAGGCTCAGGTGAATTGACGGCAAGCAGCTCGGCGGTTGAGCGTTGCAACACACGGGAGCAAGGACGCTCCCCTGAGTGCCATTTCCCCCATTCGACTGGCTCCGGGAGCACAAGTGAAGTGAGGCGCCCGACCCCGTGGACCTGCGGGGCGGGCGCCTTCCATTTGCGGCCTCAGAACCCCTGGTGCGTGCGGGTCGCCCCGGCACCGGACAGACTTCGTCAGAGGACGACGGGAGGTCGGGTATGGAGCCGGTGACGGAGGCGTGGGAGCGGGCCGTGGCCGTGGTCGCACACCCGGACGACCTCGAATACGGCATGGCCAGCGCCGTCGCCCGTTTCACCGGGCAGGGAAAGTCCGTCTCCTACGTGCTCGTGACCAGCGGCGAGGCCGGTATCGACGGCATGGCCCCCGCCGAGAGCGGTCCGCTGCGCGAGGAGGAACAGCGCCGGAGCGCGACCGCCGTGGGTGTCGAGCACGTCGAGTTCCTCGGCCACCCCGACGGCGTCGTCGAGTACGGCGTCACGCTGCGACGCGACATCGCCGGCGCGCTGCGGCGCCTGCGACCCCAGGTCGTGTTCGGAATGCACTTCGACCTCACCTGGGGCGACGGGGGGTCGGTGAACCACGCCGACCACCGGGCGGTGGGCCTGGCCACGCTGGACGCCTGCCGCGATGCCGCCAACCGGTGGCTCTTCCCGGAGGCCGGGGACCCCTGGGACGGGATCGGCGGCGCCTTCATCGGCGGCAGCGGACACCCCACCCACTACGTCGACGTGGGCGACACCATCGAACGCGGAGTGGCGTCGCTGCGCGAGCACCGGGCCTACATCGACGGCCTCGGTACCGGCTTCGACCCCGACGAGTTCCTGCGGGACATGGCCGGCTTCGGCGGCATGGCCGCCGGCTGCGAGTACGCGGTGCTGCTGCGGTCCTATCAGGTCTGAGCATGCCGGTCGGCCGCTCGGTCACGGTGTCATTGGTGGGCTGGAGAACGAATGCCCGGTTCCTTCGACCCAAAGCTCTTACTGGTACTCAGACCGGGGCGGCGGGCAGCGTGACGGTGAAGGTGGTGCACCTGCCGATCTCGCTGGTGACGGCGATGGTGCCTCCCATGGCCTCGACCATCGACTTCGTGAACGTAAGCCCGATTCCGGTCCCGGGGATGCCACGCATGCCGGCATCCAGGCGTTCGAATGGCTGGAAGACCCTGTCCAGCATGGTCGGGGCGATGCCAGGACCGGTATTGGAGACGTCGATGCGGATCGCGCCGGAGGCCGACGGTGTGCACGACACCGTGACGATGCCATCGTCACTGCTGAACTTGATGCCGTTGGAGACCAGATTCAACAGGACCTGCTCAAGTCGTTTCCGGTTGCCGAGCAGCGGTGGCGCCTCGATGGTCCCGACGACAAGCCTGACGTTGCGTTCATGTGCAGTGGCACCGGTGATGCCGACGACGTCATCGATGACATCTCCTGCACGTACCGGTTCAAGCGCAAGTACTGCGGTTTTCGATTCGGAGACCGAGATGTCAAGTAGTTCATCGATCAGGTCGGCGAGTACCCTGGCTGCCGCGCGGATGTGCTCGACCCCCTCGGTCTGCTCTGACGTGAGGTCGTCCAGTGCGAGGAGATCAGCCGAGCTGAGGATGCCGTGCAGCGGGGTGCGGAGCTCGTGGCTCACCCTGGAGAACAGTTCGTCGCGGGACTGCTCGGCTTTGGCGCGCTCAAGTTCGGCCGAGCGACGGTCGCCGATGTCGCGGACGACGGCCGAAACGCCGATCATCGCTCCGTTGCCATCGAAGATGGGCGACACGGCGGCGGAAATGTCCACCGGATGACCGTCCTTGTGCAGTCGCTGGGAATCAACTGGGTGCGCGCGCTTGCCACTGGAGACGTCCTCCCATATGCGAGTGGCCTCTTCCGCACGATCATCCGGAAGCCCCCTCAGTATCGATGTGCCGATGACCTCCTCGGCCCCAAACCCGAAGAGGCGCTCGGCACCCGCGTTCCAACTCGTGACCCTGCCCTCGAGGTCGATGCTGAGGATGGCGTCTTCGCTGAACTGCACGATGGAAGCCAATCTGCGCTCCGACTGCTGCGCCTTCCGTAGGGCGGAGATGTCGGTGGCCACGAGTATGCCCCCCACCACCCGGTCGAGACCGAGGGGACCGATGTGGATGAGGAAGGTGCGATCCCCGTCAGGCGAGAGCACCTCGAGGCTCGACGATTCGCCGTTCAGCGCCGCTCGGTAATGGGGCTCGTAGATCTTCCATCGCTCAGGATCGAGCGTCTCACGGGCAAGCTTTCCCTCGAATTCCGCGGGTGAGACGCCGGACGACAGCATCGCCCCGCCCCGGGCCACCACGAATCGGAAATCAGCATCGAACGCGAGGACGCTCGTCTCCGGCAGGGCGTCGAGCGCCAGCAACGCCAGCAACTCCTGGACCGACGATCGCGGGTCCGCGACCGGGTCGTCATTTCCACGACCGTTGGTTTTCCCCACGACCAAAGTCTTGCACGCTGACGGCCGGGCCCGACGTTCGGGGATTCCGTCATCGTCGAGCCGACACGGGTCGCCACAGCGTTGCCCCCGGCCCGTGGTCCGGTGCAGACTCAGGGACGGCATCGGCGACGTGGTCCGCACTGCCGTGAGCAGGGAGGCCCTAGATGACCGTGTTCAGCCACGTAGGGGTGTGCGTGAGCGACCTCGACCGCTCGCTCACCTTCTACCGGGAGGCGCTCGGCTTCGAGGAGTCGGCCGCCTTCGGCGTCGGTCCGGAGTTCGCCGGGCTGCTCGAACTGGACGGGGTCGCCCTCGAGTTCGCGCATGCTGGTGAACGGCGGCACCACCGTCGAGCTCCTGTACTTCGCGGCCCCCGGCACGCTGGCGTCCACCGGTCGCCGCCCGATGAACCTTCCCGGCCTGACCCATCTGTGCTTCCGCGTCGACGACGTCGCCGCGGCCGCCGCCGAAGTGGTCCGCCTCGGCGGGACCGTCGTGGACGGCACCTCCACCAACCTCGGGCCCGGTATCGACTTCGTGTACTGCACCGATCCCGACGGCACCCGGATCGAATTGATGCGGCTCGGCCCCTGAGCGATCGATCCCCGACAGGCGCCAGCTAGCGTGTCGGCCATGTCCGGTGCAGCGTCGTCAGGGGCCGTTCCGCAGGTGAGCCCGTTGGAGACCGTCGGCCTCCTCGGATCGGGTGCCTTCCTCCTCGACGTGCGCGAGGACGACGAGTGGGCCGCCGGGCACGCCGCCGAGGCCGTGCACGTCCCCATGGGACTCGTCACCGACCGACTGGACGAGGTGCCGAAGACGGCGACGGTCGTCTGCGTCTGCCGGGCCGGGGCCCGGTCGGCCACAGTGGCCGGGGCGCTGATCGGTGCCGGGTACGACGCCCGCAACCTCGACGGTGGCATGCAGGCCTGGCAGGCCGCCGGTCTTCCGGTGGTGACCGACGGCGGTGGCCCGGGCACGGTCGCCTGAATCACGGCCATGACGGTCTACCTGGACGATTGGCGGCAGCCGGCCCGCCTCGGGTGGGTGGACGACCGGTGGTCGCACCTCGTCGGTGACACCGACGAGGAGGTACACGAGCTGGCCGCCCGGCTCGGCATGCGGCGGTCGTGGTTCCAGGTCAACCGCGCGGGGACCCCACCGCAACCACTACGACCTCCCCGAGCGCGCCCGCCCGGAGGCCATCGCGCTCGGGGCCGTGCCCGTGACCTGGCGGCAGATGGGCCGGATCCTCCGCGCCCGGCGCGCCCGGCACGCATCGCCGTCGACCCGTTGACGGTGCCCACGCCGGGACCGGGTCGGCTCGACCCCCGCACCCCGGTGCTCGTCGGGGTGGGGGAGTGCGTCGTCCTCCGCCGGGCCGGTGGCACTGATGACCGAGGCGCTCGTCGCCGCCGTCGACGACGCCGGTTCGAGGGCACTGCTGGGGGCCATCGACCGCATTGCCGTGCCCCAGGGCAGCTGGTCGTCTGGCGACCCCGGTCGCCTGGTGGCCGCCGGGGTGGGGGCGCCCGGGGCCCGGACCGTGTTCGTGGAGCTGGGGGTCCCCCAGCAGCTGTTGTTCAACGACGCCATCGACGCCGTCACCTCCGGCCGGTCCGACGTGGTCGCCGTCGTGGGCGGCGAGGCCAGGCGGTGGGCCCGGACCGCCGAGACCGGGACCGGGACGGTCGGTCCGGACCCGGACGGCGTCCCCGATGAAGTGCTGGCCCACGACGGTCCCCCGGTGGAGCCGATCGAGAGGACGACCGCGCATATGGCAGCCGGTGCTGCAGTACGCCATGATCGCCAACGCACGCGTCGCCATGCCGAGGAGCGCCGCGATCGACGAGGACCGGGCGCGCACGGCCGAGCTGTGGGCGACGATGAACGTCGTGGCCCGGGCCAACCCACGGGCGGCCTTCCCGGCGCCCCGGAGTGCCGGGGAGATCGCCACCGCGTCGGCGGAGAATCGACCGTTGGCGTTTCCGTACAACAAGTGGCACGCCAGCCAGTGGACGGTCGACCAGGCCGCCGCCCTCGTGCTGTGCTCCGTCGAAGCGGCCCGGCGCGTTCGGGATCGGGCCCGACCGGTGGGTGTTCCCGCTGGCCGGCCTGGTGTCGAGCCACGCCGTCTCGTTGCTGCGCCGCCGGGACATCCACCGCTGGCCGGCCATGGCCGTGCTCGGCCGCGCCCTCTACGGCGCGGCCGGCCGGCCGGTGGACGCCGCCGAGGTGGTGGAGCTCTACAGCTGCTTCCCGTCCGCCGTCCAGGTCCAGCAGCGCGAGCTGGCGGTCGATGCCGCGCGGGTGCCCACGGTGACGGGCGGCATGGCGTTCGCCGGGGGTCCGTTCAACAACTACGTGCTCCAGTCCACCGCCGAGGTGGCGCGCCGCCTCCGCGTCGCCGGCGCCGGCACGGGCGTGGTCACGACGGTGAGCGGCCTGCTGACCAAGCCGGGGATCGGCCTGTGGGGATCGGCGCCGGGACCCGGGCCGGCCCTGATCGCCGATCTGGCCACCGAGGTGCGAGCGGCCACCGATGTGGTCGAGGTGGTGGAGGATCCCGGGGGACCACACCGGCGGGGTCACGGTGGCCACCTACACCGTGACCTATGAGGGAATGGATCCCGCCGGGCTGATCGTGGTGGGTGACACGCAGGACGGACGACGGTGCGTGGGGTTCTCCACCGACGCCGAACTGGCGCTGTCGGCCACCCGCGAGGAGCTGGTGGGCACCCGCGGCCGGGTCGACGCCGGAACGTTCCGCGTCGACTGAGCAGGACCGGTGACGACGCCACCCGCTACGTTGGCGCCGTGGACATCAACAGGCAGGGTGCGCCCGGGCGTATGGAGGTACGTGTCCGGTGATCGTCGAACTGGCCGACATCACGGTGCGGCCGGGGCAGGCGGCGGCCTTCGCGGCCGCCTTCGCTCAGGCCGAACCGCGAGCTGATGGACTCGGTCGGCTTCCGGGGCGCCCGCCTGCTGTCGGGAATCGAGAACGGTGACCGTCTGGTGCTGTTGGTCGAGTGGGACCGGCTCGAGGACCACCTGGACGGCTTCAGGGGCTCGCCCGCCTTCGGCCGGTGGCGGGAGCTCATCGGCCCGTACTTCGCCGCCCAACCGGCGGTGGAGCACTTCGAGGTGACGGGGACGGCACCGTGAGCGGCCTGCTCACCGGGCGTCGGGCCCTCGTCACCGGCGGCGGATCGGGCATCGGCCGGGCCACGGTCAGGTTCCTGCGGGCCGAGGGAGCCGACGTGGCCGTGCTGGATGTGGACGCCTCGGCGGCCGCGGCCGTGGCCGCAGAAGTGGGCGGGGTGGCCGTGGTGGCCGACGTCGGCGACACCGACGGGTTCGAGGCGGCCGCGGCGACGGCCGAGGCCTCCCTCGGGGGGCTCGACATCCTCGTCAACAACGCCGGTGTCGGGGACGTCAAGCCGTTCCACCGCTACAGGGACGGTGACTACGACCGGGTGCTCGACGCCAATCTGCGGGGGACCTTCCACGGGATCCGCATGCTGGCCCCGAGGTTCGTGGCGTCCGGCGGCGGTGCCATCGTGAACGTCGCATCCGTGAGCGGGATGCGGCCCACGAGGGGAGAGGCGCCGTATGCGGCGGCCAAGGCCGGGGTGCTGGCGCTGACCCAGTCGGCGGCGCTCGAGTACGGACCCTCGGTCCGGGTCAATGCGGTCTCCCCGGGGCTGATCGACACTCCCTTGACGGTGGCGTTGCTCGGTGACGCGGCCACCCGTGAGCGGCTGGGCGGACGTGTACCCCTGGGCAGGCCCGGCGGTGCCGACGAAGTGGCCGCCGTGATCGCCTTCCTCTGCTCGGACCTGGCGTCGTTCGTGACGGGGGTGAACATCCCCGTCGACGGGGGCAGCCTGCTGCCGAGCTGCCAGGTGGAGGACGTCCTCACCGGCTTCGTGTCGATGGCGGAGGAGCGCTATGCCAGCCACGAGCAGCGGCGCCGCACCCGAGGCACCCACGACGTACCGGCGCGATCGACCGCGTCGACGGCGCGGGCGACCGGCACTGCCGGCCCGGTCGGTCGCCGGTCAGTGGGAGCCGCGACCCCGGTGGTTGTGGGCGTTCTTTCCGTGGTGGGTGGTGTGCGTGGTGTGGCTCGCGGACGAACCCGAGCGGTTGTCGCGATAGCGGCGCCGACCGGTGAAGGTGATGATGGCGATGACGACGAGGCCCACGGCCATGAGCATCCAGATGAGCATGTGCGGGAGGTTACTGCCCGGGAGCGGTCGGCCGGACTGCCGGGTCGGTGGGGACGGGGACGCTCGCCGCGACCGTCGGCGAGGTCGGCGGCGGCGCGGAGGTGCCCGGTGAGCTCGTCGAGCGAGGACCGGGCGTTCAACCCGCTGGTGGAGGGCATGACATAGACGGGCCGACCGCCCAGGGCCCGTGGCTGGACCCCGGCCACGGCGGCGCGGTCGGCGGCCGCCCGCCAGCCGGCCAACCCCACGAAGCAGACCGCACCCGGCTGTAGCCAGGCCACCAGGCGTTCGACCCGCCCGAGCCCGCGCCGGTACTCCGCCGTGTCCAATTCCGACGCGGCCGCCGTCGTCCGCTTCACCACGTCGGTCATGCCGACGCCGTGGGAGCGGAGCGCGTCCGAGTGGGTCGCGGTCGCGACCCACCAGTCCGGCCCCGAGGGCTGCCG
Organism: uncultured Actinomycetota bacterium; assembly: GCA_963838005.1. Classification (GTDB taxonomy): domain Bacteria; phylum Actinomycetota; class Acidimicrobiia; order Acidimicrobiales; family RAAP-2; genus CAWIPW01. Next base: position 433,589 of record CAWIPW010000003.1, on the reverse strand, counting down.
GCCAGAAGCGGTTGCCCGGACCCGCGAAGCCCACACCGGTGTCGGCCGCCGCCGGGCTGGGGTTCAGCCCGCACACCAGCAGGCGCATGCCGGCGCCCACCGTGTCGGCCAGTGTCCACGCCCTCCGGGCCGTCAACCGCAGCTCGTCGCCGTCCACCCGCACCGACGCCGGGTCGACGGAGAACCCTGCGCCTCCCACCACGTCCTCCAGTTCCTCTTCCCGCCACCCGGCGAAGAACCGTCCGCCTACGTCGTCACCGGCGAGGGCGTCGGTCTCCCCCCGGCCGAAGAGCAACTGGAGGTCGAGGGGCGCGCCGACGTCGAGGACCCGGTGGAGGTCCCAGAAGGCCATGGGTAGGCGCACCCGGGGCACGTGCAGGTGGGTCATGCACGACCAGGCACCGCCGACGGATCGCCGGGCGAACGGCAGCGCCTCGACGTCGGCCAGGACGAAGCCGGCGGCCGGGACGGCGCGCCGACAGGCCGCGAGCATGACCGGCGACGCGTCCAGAGCGATGAGCGGTGCGCCAAGGTCGGGCGCGTACCGGCCGGCGCCGCACCCCAGGTCGAGCCGGGCCGAGCCGGCTGCGGCCGCGGCGAAGGCCTCGGCCTCCCGCCGCCGCCCGGCCCGGCTGTGGGTCGCGGCCCACGCCAGGCCGCGGTCGTCGTAGACGTCGACGGTGGGCCGGTGCACGCGTTGATGGTAGGGCCGCTCAGAGCTCGAAGCGGTAGCCCATGCCCGCCTCCGTCCTGAAGTGGCGGGGGAGCGACGGGTCCGACTCGAGCTCTTGCGGATCCGGCCGATGAGGACCCGGAGATACTCGGACTCCGACCCGTAACCGGGTCCCCAGATCTCGACCAGCAGCTGCTGCCGGCTGACCAGCCTTCCGGCGTTGCGGGCGAGGACCTCGACCAACCGCCACTCCTTCGGGGTCAGATGGACCTCCTTGCCGCCTCGGGTCACCCGGGTGGCGGCCAGGTCGATCACGAGCTCCCCGGCTTCGATCCGGGGCCGGTCGTCCACACCGCCCGCCCGCCGGAGGGCGGCGCGCAGGCGGGCCAGGAGCTCGTCCATACCGAAGGGTTTGGTCAGGTAGTCGTCGGCGCCGGCGTCGAGGGCGACGACCTTGCTCGACCCCTGGTGGCGGGCGGAGAGCACGATGATGGGCACCGTGCTCCAGCCGCGCAGGCCCGTGACCACCTCGACGCCGTCGACGTCCGGCAGCCCCAGGTCGAGCAGGACGACATCGGGATGGCGGTGGGCGGCCAGGTCGAGGCCCTCGCGCCCGTTGCGGGCCACCACCACCTCGTAGCCGCTGGCCCGGAGGCTCACGGTCAGGGCCCGCAACAGGGAGACGTCGTCGTCGACGAGGAGCACGCGGGACGGGGCCCTGCGGCCGGCAACGGTCACGGGGGCGGCACCGTGACGGGCAGTCGGATGACCATGGTGGTCCCGCCGCCGGGGGTGTCCTCGATGTCGAGGTCCCCGCCGACGGCCTCGACGAAGCCCCGGGCGACCGCCAGCCCCAACCCGACCCCCTGTCCGTTGTCGGTGTCGCCCAGCCGCTGGAAGGGCCGGAACACCCGCTCGCGGTCGTCGCGGCCGATGCCGGGTCCGTGATCGACGACGCGGAGGTCGACCCGTCCGGCGACGGCGCCGGCCTCGACCCGCAGCCCGTTGCCGTCCGCGTGGACGAGGGCGTTGTCGACCAGGTTGGCGACGGCCCGCTCGAGGAGCCCGGGGTCGGTACCGACGCTCGGAAGGTCGGCAGGGACGTCGACGTCCACGCCGGCGGCCCGGGGACCGAGGGCGTCCAGGGCGGCGTCGATCACCTCGGCGACGTCGACGGCCCGGTCGGTCACATCCACCGTGCCGGCCTGTAGGCGGCTCATGTCGAGCAGGTTGTCCACGACGGTGGAGAGGCGGTCCGATTCCTCGTCGATGGTCCGCAACAGGACGGCCGTCTCCTCCGGGCCGAACTCGAGCTGCTCCGACAGCAGGCTGGACGCCGCGGTCTTGATGGAGGCGAGCGGTGTGCGGAGGTCGTGGCTGACGGCGGCCAGCAGGGCCGAGCGCAGCTCGTTCCCGGTGCCAGGGTCTCCGCTTCGGACGCCTCCACCCGCAGCTGGTCGCGTTCGATGGCCGCCGCCATCTGTGCGGCGAAGCCGGACAGTATGTCGCGGTCATCGGCGGTGAGCCCCGGGCCCCGGAGGGCGAGGACGTCGGCGCCGGTAAGAGGGAGGACGACGGTGGCCGCGTCCGGATCGTCCGGCGGGTCCGTTCCGGCGGCCACCACCGTGTGCCACCCGGCGGTCCGGGCCCGCTCGCCGTCGGATCCCCCCGGAGCACGGCCGCCGACTCCAGCCGGAACGTGACCAGCAGGTCGTCGAGCAGATCGGGCAGGGGGTCCTCCTGGGGCGACACCACCCGTCCGGCCATCCTCGCCAGCATGTGGGCGTCGGCCTTGGCCCGCACGGCGGCGGCCGAGCGCCGAGCCGACAGATCGACCAGCACGGAGACGGCCCCGGCGGCCACGACGAACATCACCAGCGACAGGACGTCGCGGGCGTCGTAGATCGTGAAGGTGTGGATCGGCGGCGCGAAGTAGTAGTTGGACAGCAGGAAGGCGGCCAGCGCGGCCAGTGCCGCCGGCCACACCCCGCCGACGGTGGCCACCGCGATCACCAGGATGAGGTAGATGCTGAGCGCCGTCGACAGGTCGACGTGGGCCCGGGCGGCCGTCATGGCCACCGTCGCCAGGGGGAAGGCGACCACGACCACGAGGACGGCGGCGATCCGGCGGCGCACGGGCAGCGGGGAGAGGAGGGCGCGCCCGCGGGCGGGGGTGGCATGCTGCCGCCGTTGCCGGCGCTGGTCGGGTTCGCCCGGTTCGAGGTCGTGGGCGGCGTCGGTGGCGATGACGTGCACGTCGAGGGCGCCACCGGCATGGCGGACGACCGAGTTGACCACCGATCCCCGGAAGAGCTCCGCCACCCGCGACCGGTTGGTGGACCCCAGCACGAGCTGGGTGGCGTTTTCGGCCCGGGCCGCCGCCACCAGGGCCGGACCCACGTCGGCGCCCACGATCTCCACGAACCGCCCGCCCAGCTCGTCGAGGAGCTCGCGGTTGCGGGCGAGGCCCTCCGATCCCGAACCGGCCAGCACGTCGTCGGAGCGGACGTGGACGCCCGACGAGCTCCGCCTTGGTGCGCATCGCCATCCGGGCCGCCCTGCGGATGAGGACGGCACTGCCGGGCGCCCCGGTCAGCGAAACCACCACCCGCTCCTTCGTCTCCCACTGCACGGCGATGCCGTGGCGCTCCCGGTAGTCGTTGAGCTCGTCGTCCACGCGATCGGCGACCCACAGGAGCGCCAGCTCGCGCAGGGCGGTGAGGTTGCCGGTGCGGAAGTAGTTGCCGAGGGCGGCGTCGATCCGTTCGGCCGGGTAGACGTTGCCGTGGGCCAGACGGCGGCGCAGGGCCTCGGGGGCCATGTCGACCAGCTCGATCTGGTCGGCGGCCCTTACCTCGCGGTCGGGGACCGTCTCGCGCTGGGTGATACCGGTGATCTGCTCGACCACGTCGTTGAGCGACTCGAGGTGCTGGAGGTTGATTGTCGAAATGACGTTGCATCCGGCGTCGAGCAGCTGGTCGACGTCCTCCCAGCGCTTGTGATGCCGTGACCCGGGAACGTTGGTGTGGGCCAGCTCGTCGACGAGGACCAGCTCGGGCCGGCGCGCCAGCACGGCGTCGACGTCCATCTCGCGGAAGGTCTGTCCCCGGTACTCGATCTCGGCGGGGGGGATGACCTCGAGGTCCCGGAGCTGGGCCTCGGTGTGGGGACGCCCGTGCGACTCGACCCAGCCCACGACGACGTCGGTGCCGCGCTCGCGCCGCCGCCACCCCTCGTTCAGCATCGCGTAGGTCTTGCCGACGCCGGGAGCTGCACCCAGATAGAGGCGGAGCTTGCCTCTGGCCACCGTCGCGCCCCCTTGTGGTCGTTGCCCGGCCTGCTGTCTGCGTCACCGGGCCGAGTGCCAGATTACGCAACGGATCCGCCGGCGCCGGGGTACGCGGGTCGAACTGCACCGCCGGGCGCCCGGGCGCGTCGCCCAGACCGTTGCACGCCCGCGGCCGGCCGCCATGCGGCCTTCACGCATTCTTTACGCCTCCCGGCCCGATCTTCACGGGTCCGTACGCCCCGCCCGCCCGTCGCGTACGGTCGCAGCGTGCGCCTCGTCAGCTTCCGCTCCAACGGCTCGATCCGGACCGGCGTGGTCATCGGTGAGGAGGTCGTCGATCTCTGCCATCCCTCGGTCGGACTCCCTGCCGACATGGTGGCCCTGCTGCGTGCCGGCGCCGACGGCCTGGCCGCGGCCGGGCGGGCTCCGGCGGGTCCGGCGCCCCGGACCCCGCTGGCCGAGGTCGAACTGGTGGCCCCGGTACCCGTCCCGCCGTCATTCCTCGCCATCGCCCGCAACTACGCCGACCACAGCCGCGAGCTCGGCGTCGAGCCCCCCGGGGTGCAGACCTGGTTCGCCAAGCAGCCCACCTGCGTGGTGGGACCCGGCGCCCCGATCGAGGTCCCGCGCGTCTCGGACATGGTGGACTACGAGGGGGAGCTGGGCATGGTCATCGGCCGGCGCGGCCGCCACGTGCCGGCGTCGGCGGCCCTCGACCTGGTGGCCGGCTTCATCGTCGTGAACGACGTCAGCGTGCGCGACTGGCAGCTGGCCAGCCCCACCATGATGATGGGCAAGGGTTTCGACACCCACGGGCCCACCGGTCCGTGGATCGTCACCCCCGACGAGGTGGAGGACCCCCGCGACCTCACCGTGCGCACATGGGTCAACGGCGAGCTCCGCCAGGACGGGTCGACGGCGGACATGATCTTCGACTGCGCGCAGATGATCGAGCACCTGTCGGCGGCGTTCACCCTCGTGCCGGGGATGCTGCTCTCCACGGGGACGCCGGCGGGGGTGGGCCTGGCGTCGACCCCGCCCCGCTGGCTGCGGGCCGGTGATGTCGTGCGCATCGAGGTCGGTGGCGTCGGCACCATCGAAAATCCCGTGGTCGACGAGGGCGACGCCGGTCGGTGAGCGAGGACCGGGTACGGGTGACGCCGTCGTTGGTCCTGCCGGCGAGTGAGCTCAAGCTCCGTTTCACGCCGTCCGGGGGACCGGGCGGGCAGCACGCCAACAAGACGGCGACCCGGGTGGAGCTGCGCTTCGACGTGGCCGGTTCGCCGTCGCTGGGCCCCCGGCAACGGGCGCGCCTGCTCGATCGGTTCGGACCCGAGATACGGGTGGTGGTCGACGACGAACGCTCCCAGGCCCGCAACCGGGCCGCGGCCGTCGAGCGGTTCTCGGCCCGGGTCGCCGCCGCCCTGCACATCGAGCGCCCGCGCAGGCCGACGCGGCCGACGAAGGGATCCCAGGAGCGCCGCCTGGCGTCGAAACGGCGGCGGTCCGAGACGAAGCGGTCGCGGCGGCCCGGTACCGACGACTGACCGCCGGGCCGTCGCGTGTCAGCCGGCGTCGGTCAGCCGGCGCCGCGCCGGCCAGGTCCGGTCGAGGAAGGCCGCGATCTCGGCGGTCAGGCGCTGCGGGCGGAAGCGCAGCTCGAAGATGGAGCCGGCCTGGACGAGCGACGCGTTGGGCAGGCGCCTGGCCAGCTGGGTGGCATCGGCGAACGGGTGGACGCGGTCGGCCTTGTGGCCGATGACCATGGTCGGCATCGTGAGCGCCGCCCGCTCCTCGACCGTGGGGGCGATTGGCCCGGCGAGGATGCCGTGCAGCACGGCCGCCGTCTCCACCGGATCGTTCGACAGGGCGCCCATCGCGCTGTCGAAGGGCCCGTTGCCGGAGCGGGGAAGCCGGCGCACGACGGCGGCCACGAACCGCACGACCGGCCGCGCGAAGTGCACCGCCAGCAGCAGGGGTACGAAGGTGACGGCGGCGGCCGGCACGGCCCACTCGAGGACGGGCATCTCGATCAGGAGTCCCTGGACCCGTTCGGGTGCCCGGACGGCCACCAGCAGGGCGACATTGGCGCCCAGCGACACCCCCCCGATGACCGCCCGCTCCACGCCGAGATGATCGAGGAGGGCGACCACGTGGTCGGCGTAGGTGTCCATGCGGTGGGCGGAGGCGCGGCGCGGCTTGTCGGACAGCCCGTGCCCCGGCAGGTCGAGCAGGACCACCCGGTTGCCCTCGGCGGCCAGGTCGGCGGCCAGGCCGCGGTTGAGCTGCGCGTCGAGCAGGATGCCGTGCATGAAGACGAGCACGCGCGGCCCCTGGCCGTGGATCTCGTAGTACAGCTCGGCACTACCGTCCGCGAAGCGGCCGACCTCATAGGGAGGCGGCGACAACGGCTCTCCGGATTCGGTGACTCCCTGCCCCATCACTCCAAACGGTAGGCGTCGGGACGCCGCGAGGGAAGGACCGGAAGGGCACGGCGCGGCCCGTGCCACCGCCGCCGGGTCGAGTTCGGCGGCGACGAAGCCGTCTCCTTCGCCGCCGGCATCGGCCACGACGGTTCCCCACGGATCCACGATGAGCGAGTGGCCGTGACAGGCCGGCATGCTCCCCGGCAGCGCCCCGACCTGGTCGGCGGCGACCACGAAGCTGCCCGTCTCGATGGCGCGGGCCCTGACGAGCACCTCCCAGTGGGCCGGTCCGGTGCGTGCCGTGAACGCCGCCGGTACCGCCATCACGGTGGCGCCCGCCAGGGCGCACGCCAGATAGAGCTCGGGGAACCTGAGGTCGTAGCAGAGTGTGACGCCGAGCACCGGCCCGTCGGTGCCGCCACCGAGGGCGACCGTGCACACGTCCTTCCCGGGGGCGAGGACGTCCGACTCGCGGACACCGGCCCCGGGGGCGTCGAAGGGGTGGATCTTGCGGTACGACGCCGCCCGTGCACCGGTCGGGTCGTAGACGGTGCTGGTGTTGTAGAGGCGGGGCGCGACGCCCGGGTCGGGCTCGGGCACGCTGCCGGCCACCAGCCACAGGCCCAGCCGACCGGCCAGGGCGCCCGCCCACGCGGCCACCGGCCCCCCGGCCCCCTGGGCGCCGGCTCTGAGGTCGTCGGCGTCACCGGCCACCGCGAAGTACTCGGGAAGGACGACGAGCTCGGCGCCGTCGGCCGCGGCCGCTTCGACCAGCTCGGCGGCCCGTCCCAGATTGGCGTCGATGTCGGCGGTGGCCGTGGTCTGCACGGCGGCGGCGCGCATGGCGACAGGGTAGGCCGAGTCGGTACCGACTGGACCGTCCCCACCCGCCGGGCTAACAAGGCGTGTGGCCTTCGACGACTCACCCATCGTCCGCAGCGCGACCCGCGTCGAGGGCTTCCGCGACGTCGAGTTCGACTACCAGCTGATCCGGGCGATGGGCGTGGCCGACTACGGCGGGTCGACCGTCGGGGAGTGCCTGGCCATCGCCGAGGAGATCACCGACGGCAGCCCGTTGAGCTGGTCGCGGGGCTTCGGCGGCCTGGGCGAGCGGGTGGAGGCGGCCGCCCGGGAGAGCCTGGCCCGCGGCCACCAGGTGAGCGGACGCGACCATCTGCTGCGGGCGTCGACCTACTACCGGACGGCGGAGTACTACAGCGGGGCCGACACCGAGCGCGACCGGCAGTTCGGCGCACGCGGCCGGGGCTGCTTCGCCGAGGCGGCCGCCCTGTGCGACCCACCGGTGGAACCCTTCGACGTGCCGTTCGGGACGGGGACCCTGCCGGGCTACCTGGTGCGGGGCGGGGGTGCGGGCCCCCGCCGGACCCTGGTGGCCGTCGGCGGCTTCGACTCCAGCGCCGAGGAGCTCTACTTCCACTACGGCGCACCGGGAGCCCAGCGCGGCTGGGACGTCTACGTCTTCGACGGGCCCGGTCAGCAGGGATGCATGCGCGTGAGCCCCGACCTGCCGTTCCGGCCCGACTACGAGGTACCGGTGGCGGCCGTGCTCGACGCCCTCGGCCACCGGGGCGGCATCGAGGGCGGCCGGGTGGCGCTCGTCGGCCAGAGCTTCGGCGGGTACTTCGCCGCCCGGGCGGCGGCCGTGGACGACCGGGTGTCGGCCCTGGTGGCCAACCCGCCGGTGGTCGACATGCGGCGGTACATGGAGGCCTGGGTGGGCCCCGACGTCTTCCACATGAGCCGCGACATCCGCCCGGAGGACGTCACCGGTGTACCCGAGGACCTGATGCCCCGGCAGATGCAGTGGGGCATAGAGGCCATCTGCCGACGGTTCGGCGTCCGGTCGTTCCACGCCTGGCGGGACGCCCTGGCCGCCTACCGCCTCGGCGACATGGCCGCCGCCATCACCTGCCCGGTCCTGGCCATGGTGGGGGAGCGCGAGGGGCCCGAGCCGCTGGCGCAGTTCGAGGAGCTCGTCTCGCAGGTGGCGGGGCCGGTGACCGAACGTCGCTTCCGGGTGGCCGAGGGGGCCGCTGCCCACTGCCAGGCCGACAACCTGCGCCTGTCCGCCCAGGTCACCTTCGACTGGCTCGACGGGCTCGAGCCCTGACTGCCGGCCTCCGGGTGAACCGGCCGCACGGGTGACGGCTCAGAGACCCAGGCGGGCGGAGCAGGCCGGCCACTGCCCCCAGCCGCTGCGTGCCTGCAGCTCGGCGGCGGCGGCGTCCTGGGTGGCCGGCGAGGCGTCGCTCGGCAGGCCCGACAGGCCGAGGCTCTCCCACGTGGGCAGGGAGAACTGGTAGGCGCCGTAGTAGCCGTTGCCGGTGTTGTCGGCGTAGTTGCCCCCGGACTCGCACTGGCGGAGCTCCGCCCACACCCCGCCCGACGGCGTGGCGGCCGCCGCCGCCAGGGTGGTCGTCGTGGTCGGGACGGTGGTGGTCGTCGTGGTCGGGACGGTGGTGGTGGTCGTGGTCGGGACGGTGGTGGTCGTGGTCGGGTCCGGGGCGGGCAGGGCCAGCGCCGCCAGGGCGATGTCCACCGGTCGGGGGTCGTCGGCGGTGGCCGCCGCCCCGTCCGGGATGACGACGGTCAGGTCGGCGTCGGCCAACCGGGTGGCGGCGTCGGCCGTGGTGGCACCGGACGGCGGGGCCAACGATGCCTGTGAACGTGTGGGGTGGCCGAGGGCGATGCCGACGGCCGTGAGTCCTGCAATCGTGAACAGCAGTGAGCGGTGCTTGCGCATCTCGCGCCTCCTCAAAGTCGCGGAAGCCCGGAGGGCTTCGAGGCGGGCAGGGAATGCGGGCAGCCGTCGTGGGTGCATTCGACTCGCAGACCGGCGCCGGGAAGGGCGGCCGACCCTGGACGGTATGGGTGGTCCGTACGAGGTGCTGACGGGGTGTCCCGGGAACGGTCGGCGTGAGGCGGCTCCGATGCTCTACGAGCGGTCGCAAAGAGGAAGGGTCAAGGACGTGACCGGCCATGCTCCCGGCGACGGGCGTTCTCCCCAAAAGAACGCGATCCACGTGGACGACGCCACGCGCGGGCCACGACTTCGGTGCTCCTCCGCACCGGTGACAGCCTCCGCGCTGCCGCCATGGCCCCCGTCCGCTGGAGGCTGATCAGTCCGACCACGGTAGACCGCCTCCGTCCACCGCGCAATATGGAATGTTATCCGTGATGTAGAAACCACTGTGCGTGGTTTAGCGGCTGCCTTTCGGAGTGGCGGACAGGGTGGCCAGGGCGGCGTCGAGGATGGCCGTTGCGGCCTCGGCGGTGTCCTCCCGCACGCCGGCGATCGGGGTCAGCGACGCCCAACCGGCCGCCACCACGCCGGCATCCGAGGCCGGGTCGAGGTCACCGGCCGCTTGCGGAGGTGCACCGGCCGACGTGTCCCGGAGGGAGAGGCGGATGACGCCGTCCTGGCCCGACGCCGGGTCGACGACGCCGGGGCGCTCCGAGCGCACCGAACGGATGAGGCCGGTGCGGCTGAGGGTCCCGTGCCGCACGCCGGGCAGGTCCGCCGGTGCCACCGACGGCACGTTCAGGTTGAGCACGGTGCCGGCCGGCGCCCCGGCGACCACGTCGACCAGCCGGACGGCCATGCCGACCGGGGTCTCCCACGGCACCGGGTCCTTCCCCCAGGTCGTCGACACGGCCAGACCCCGCAGCCCGAACTGCGCACCGGTCAGGGCGGCCCCGACCGTGCCCGAGTGGAGCGCCGAGCGTCCCACGTTGGCCCCGTTGTTGACGCCGGAGATCACCACGTCGGGTCGGGGCCCGAATCCCTCGATGCACGCCAGGATGACGGCCAGGGCCGGCGGGCCGTCGATGCCGTAGGTCGGCACGTGCTTCGAGGCCCGGGATGTCGACGTGCTCGAACGGGATCGACTCGCGCTCGTAGACGGGCCCCACGGCCGCCCCGGCGCCGCTGTGGTCGCGGCAGCGGGGCCACCACCACCAGCTCGTGGGCGGCCAGGGTGGCGACGCCCCGGGCGAGCGCCTCGATTCCGGCGCGAACACCCCGTCGTCGTTCGTCACCAGGATGCGCATCCCCACGACCTCTCCGGGCGACGGGCGGCGTCCGGCCGCCCTCGCCCACCGGGTCGCCTACCATACCGGGCCACCGGGCACGGCCCGGTCTCCCCCTGATGACCACCCGCAACGACGACCAGCGTCCGGCCGAGACGACCACCGCCACCGGCGACCAGTGGGTGATCGGGCACGGCCACCAACGGGCGGTCGTCACCGAGACGGGGGCCACGCTGCGTTCCTTCACCGTGGGCGAGCGCGCCGTGGTGGACGGCTTCGGACCGGAGGAGTGGAGCCACGGCGGGCGCGGACAGGTGTTGGCGCCGTGGCCCAACCGGCTGGGCGACGGCCGCTACTCGTTCGAGGGCGTCGACGCCCAGGCCGCCCTGGACGAGCCCGCACGCGGCAACGCCATCCACGGTCTCGTCCGGTGGCGACCGTGGCAGATGGCCAGCCGGGCGCAGAACCGGGTCACGATGGCCACGGACCTCCGTCCGTCGCCCGCCTACCCGTTCGCGCTCGGCCTGCAGGTCGAGTACCGGCTGGGCCGGGACGGGCTCACGGTGGTGGCCGAGGCCGAGAACCTGGGCGGGGTTCCGCTCCCGTTCGGCATCGGCTTCCATCCGTACCTGACCGTTGGCACACCCACCGTCGACTCGGCCCAGCTGCGGGTGCCGGCCGAGCGCACGTTGGTCACCGACGACCGGGGACTGCCCACGGGCGAAGTGCCGGTGTCCGGCACGGAGCTCGATCTCCGTGCCGGGCTCGTGCTCGGGTCGACCAGGCTCGACACCGCGTACACCGGACTGCTCCGCGACGGGGACGGTCAGGGTGCGCGTCGATCTGGACGCGCCGGGCGCCGCCGGGGCGACCCTGTGGGCCGACGAGCGGTATGGCTACGTGATGATCTTCACCGGCGACACGCTCGATGGCGATGCCCGCCGGCGGGCGGTGGCGGTGGAGCCGATGTCGTGTGCCCCGGACGCATTCCGATCCGGTGCCGGACTGATCAGACTGCGCCCAGGCGCCCGTTGGACGGGCGCATGGGGGATCGTCCCGCGGTGAGCGGCTGCAGCTTCGACTCGGCGTCGGCCACGTCGAGGGGCCTGGCGAAGAAGTAGCCCTGGGCGTACCGGCAACCGAGGGCGATCAACCGGTCGCGTTGCGCCTGCTCCTCGATGCCCTCGGCCACCACGTCGAGGTCGAAGGCGTTGCCGAGGGTGACGACGGCGGAGACGACCGCGTCGTAGCGGGTGCCGAGGCCGTCGATGAATGCCTTGTCGATCTTCACCATGTCGACCGGGAGGCGCGACAGGGAGAAGAGCGACGAGAACCCGGTACCGAAGTCGTCGATGGCCAGGCGCACGCCGAGCTCCTTGAGCGTGTTCAGGCGGCGCACGGCCCCGGCGACATTGTGGATGAAGACGCTTTCGGTGATCTCGAGGACGAGCAGGGACGGGGGGAGACCGGTCCGGCGGAGGGCGGCATCCACATCCTCGATGAAGCGGTCGTTCTCCAGCTGGCGACCCGACACGTTGACGCTCACGGACACGTCGGGGAGGCCCCCGAAGCGGGACCGCCAGTCCGCCAGCTGCCGGCACGCCTCGTTGAGCACCCAGCGACCGATGGGGACGATCAGCCCCGTCTCCTCGGCCAGGGTGATGAACTTGTCGGGTGGCACCATCCCGACGTCGGGACGGTGCCACCGGATGAGGGCCTCCATGCCCACCATCCGTTCGTCGGTCAGCGACACGACGGGTTGGTACACGAGCTTGAACTCGTCGCGGTCGAGTGCCAGGTGGAGCGCGGACTGGGTGGCCACCCGCTCGTCGGCCTCGGCTGTGAGGCGCTGATCGAAGAACTCGATCCGACCACGACCGTTGCGCTTCGCCCTAAACATGGCGGCGTCGGCGTTGCGCACCACGACGTCGGCGGCGTCGCCGGCGTCGCCGAAGGCGATGCCCACCGACGCGGCGATGTGGCAGTCGATGTTGTCGACCCGGAATGCCAGGTCGAAGGCGGACAGGAAGTGCTCGGCGAACCCGATGGCGTCGCCCTGGCCGGCCAGGCCCTCGGCCAGCAGGCCGAACTCGTCGCCGCCCAGCCTGGCCACGAGGTTGCCGTCGGCCATGACCGACAGCCGCTCGGCCACCGACTTCACCAGGACGTCGCCCACACGGTGACCGCGGCTGTCGTTCATGTATTTGAAATGGTCGAGATCGAGGAAGAAGACCGTGACCGGGGAGTCATCCGGGTCGCGCCCCTCGAGGGCGTGCTCGAGGCGCTGAAGGAAGAGGTCACGGTTGGGCAGGCCGGTGAGCCGGTCGTGGGTGGCCTGGTAGGCGAGCTTGGTCTCGAACTCGCGGCGCTCGGTCACGTCGCGGATGGCGACGACGAAGACCCTGCCGTCGGGCGCGTCCACGGTGGAGAACGTGGCCTCCACCGGCACCTCGCGTCCGTCCTTGCGCAGGGCCAGCACGGAGTGGTCCACCCCGATCACGTTGGGTCCGATGCCCTCGGCCCATTCCTGGACGAGGGCCATCTGCCGGTCACGTACGTGCTCGGGCATCAGCTGCGTGATGTTGATGCCGACCAACTCCTCCTCGGGCATGCCGAAGAGGACCGCGGCCTGTTTGCTGGCCTGGAGGATGGTGCCCTGTACGTCGGAGACGAGAGTGGCATCCGGCGACGCTTCGATCAGGCGGCGGTACTGGTCGGCCGCGGCCCGGTGGTGTTCGAACAGGTTGGCGTGACCGAGGGCGCGTCCCGCCTGCGCGGCCAGGGTGTCGAAGGCGGCCACCTCTTCGGGTTCGAGCGACCTGAGGTCGCGTGTGCCGGCCTCGAGGACACCGGCGAGCTCACCGTCGGACCAGACAGGTCCGGCGATGACCGTTCGGAAGCCGGCGTCGCGCAACTCGGGGACGGCGCCCTCGCTGGACTGGTAGTCCTCGGAGACGATCGTCCGGTGCTCCGCCAGGACGAGCCCCACGATGCCGGTCGAGGCCCGGTGATCGGTCCCGGTATAGGCGGCCGGCATGCCTGTCGACTGGAGCACTTCGTAGGTGTCGTGCTCGGCATCGACGGCGCAGATGTCGGCTGACTCGAACCCGAGGGAGCCGAGCGCCTGGACGACGGCGGTGAGCACCTCGTCGACCGCCGGTGCATCGATGCGCTGCATCAGGGCGGCCACGGTCCGCCACAGCTCGACCCGGCGTTCGGAGGCCTCCCGTGCCGCCACCTGCTTCGTGAGACCGTTGCCGACCTCGTAGGCCAGCAACCCGACGCCGAGCGCGGCCGCGGCCATGACGAACATCCGGATCACGAGGGTCGCGGTGGAGATGGGCTGCCCGGCCACGTTGACCACGACCGCATAGCCGGCGATGGCCGCCGCGTCGAGGATGACCTCGAGGCCGATGGGGAACAACGGTCCGGCGAGGAAGGTGATGGCCACCACCAGCAGCACGAAGAATTGGGACTGGCCGGCACCGGTGATGCCGATCCCCAACTCGATGAGGATGAGCATCATCACGGTCCACATCCAGATGCCGACACGGCCGTTGGGTCGCGTCAGCACGCTCGCCCACGGCACGAACGCGATGAAGATGCTCACGCACAGGGCGATGGCGAGGATCACGAAACACGCCAGCCTGTGGTGGACGTGGTTGCTCGGCAGGGCCACGTAGACGGTGATGAGGGTCAGCAGCGTGAGGGCCGCGATCGAGGCGGTCTTGATGGCGCGCAGCGAGTAGCCGAGGAACGGGTCGGCCACGGGTCCCGTGCCGAAGACCGAGGCGCCCAGCACCCCCCATCGGGTCGTCCGGGTCTCCGCGACCGTCACCGGACCGTCACCCCCCATGGCGCCGCGCCGGTCACGGCACCGTCGCGACCGGCCTGCGCACCGCGGCTGCGGAGCGCAGGCCCCCGGACCCTGCCTGAGACTCGCGCCGGGAAGCAGAAGCATTCGTGACTGCTCATACTCGCCTCATTCAGTTCAGCCCGACCCGTCCACGGGTGACCCCGGTCGGGCTGTCGACCATTTCCCACATCTGCAACATGACGACCTGCCGGGCCGGCGGGTACATCGCCGGTCGCGACGGGATCGGGCCACCCGTGACCGGCAGCCAGACCCTGCTCTCCTCATCGGCGCGATCCCCGCCTTCCTGAAACCGGCGCCGCCGTCACCTGAGGGGACCCGGAAGGGGCGGTCCGGCACCGGGGTCCGCGGGGAGGGTGAGGCCGGAGAACCGGTTGGGGCCCCGCGGGCCGGCGGCGGGGTGGCAAGCCGGTTCGGGCCTCGCCTCGGACAGCCCGTCACTCAGCTGGAAGACCAGAACGGGGCGGGGAGTGCTTCTCCACCCAGCCGCTCCACCCTGCTGACGCTCTGCGGAAACAAGCGGCCTGTGGCGCGTCGGTCAACGGCGTGCTCGCGCAGGTTGCGTGCGCCCACAACGAATCCTCGGGGGCATCTCTGGGGGCTGGCCATCGAAGATTTGGGGGAACGTGAAGGTCCTGAACGGTGGTCGGTAAGAAGATCCACTATCAGGCGCCGAGGTTGGTTGACCGTTCGGAGCGATCTAGAGGAGGCCGGATTGCGTTGAAACGACGTACAGACGACAAAGCGGACCGTCCGGTTGCATCTCCGACTTCTGTCCCAAGTTCAGATAGCGCTTGCTCGTCGATCGGCCGCCTCGTCCGTACCCGGCTCAGCCGAGTGTGTTTACAGACGGTGCCTCGCAGCCATCCCACCACCGGCCTCTACTGTCGAATCGTTCGGCACCGTCCATCTCGTCCCACCTCTTGATGCAGTTCGGATCCCCGGTCCCTAAACGTAGGGGTTGCTGCCTTCAAAAAGAGGGGTTCTTATTATTGAAGTCCAGATATACCCTGCCTCGCAGTTGGTCACCCGAACGGGGATTGCATTTGACGTTTCCTCAGACCAGGGGCGAACGCCGAGGAAGAGGGTCAGCGTCATGAGCCGGAAGCCGTCACTTTCGCAATGTTCTGCCGTCGAAGAACGCCGACGGTCCCGATCGGTCCTTTCCGTTGCTGGCATTTTCGCCCTGGCCACCGTGCTTGCGGTGTTCGGCATCGCCGTCCTCCCCACGGAAATGTCCGGCGCAACCCCGACGGGCAAGACGTACTACGTGAACTCGGCCATCGATACCGGCGCCACCGACTGCGCTGTAGCAACCAACTCCGACTGCGGCATCGACGACGCCATCACCGCCTTCAACGCCGACACGACTCCCGGCGACGCCGACGCCATCGTCTTCAGCTCCGCCATCGCCACCTTCACTGTGGGCACGCCTACGGACGTTGACAACACCACCTCGGGTGTCACCCTGGCCATCGATGGAAACGGCCAGAGCACTACCGCCGTGAGCGGCAACAACGTCAACTCTGTCTTCGTCATCCTCGGAGGCACCGCCACCATCTCAGGGCTCACCATCGAGGACGGCGCCGCCAATACGACTGCCCCCGGCGAGGGTCCGGCCGGCGGCGGGATCCACAACGACGGCACCCTCACCCTCACCGGCGCCACGGTGTCGGACAACACCGCCGACAGCGGGTATGGCGGCGGGATCTTCAACGGTGGCACCCTCACGGTCAACGACAGCACGGTGTCCAACAACACTTCCGCCATCGACGGCGGGATCTCGAGCGGTGGGGGCGCTCTCCCGCCGACCGTCCTGACCGTCACCGACAGCACTGTCTCGGGCAACAGCGGCCCCGACGGCGGCGGGATCGTGAACCTGCCCGGCAGCGCGGCGACCGTCACCGACAGCACGGTGTCAAACAACTACGGCGGCGGCATCGTCAACGACCAGGGTGACACGACGCAGGCCACCACCCTCACGGCCACCGACGTCACGGTGTACAACAACTTCGCCGACTACGGGATCGGCAACATCGAGGGCGCCACTGCGATCGTCACCGGCAGCACGGTGTCGGAGAACAGCGCCGGCGGGATCTTCAACGGCGGCGGCACGCTCACCGTCACCGGCAGCACGGTGTCGGACAACAGCGGCTCAGAAGGTGCCGGGGTCGCGAACGGCAGTCAGTACGGCGCTGGAACGCTCAACCTCACCGACAGCACGGTCTCTGGCAATAGCGCCACCGAGTACGGCGGCGGGATCTACGACGATGGCACCACGACCAATGTCATCCACAGCACGATTTCTGGCAATACCGCCGGGGCCGGTTATGGCGCCGGCGGCGGAATCTACAACTCGCCTGGTGGACCTCCGTTCTCCGCCCAAGGGTCGGTCACCCTCGTAGCCACCATCGTCGCCAACAGTGGGAGTGGACTGGACTGCGCCGGTACGGCCCCACCCGTCACCGACAACGGCTACAACCTCGACGACGACGGGTCCTGCGGTTTCGGCAGCGCCAACGGATCTCTCTCCGACACTCCGGCGGACCTCGACCCCGTCGGCCTGCAGAACAACGGTGGCTCCACTCAGACCGTCGCACTAGAAGCAGGAAGCCCGGCCATCGGTGCCGTGACTGACGCATCGGACTGCACTGGAACCGACCAGACCGGCGTGGGGTGGCCGACCCCCTGTGACATCGGGGCCGTGTCCGCTGTGTTCCCTGCCACCGTCCCCCTCGTTGTCACCGTGTCCGGTTCGCAGACCTATGGGTCGACGACGCCCACCTTCACCTACAGCTCGTCAGCGGTCGTCGCGCTTTCGGGGACACTCTCGTGCGCCACGGTCAACGGCGGGACGACGATCGGCGCCGGCCTGCCCGCCGGCCCGTA
This sequence comes from uncultured Actinomycetota bacterium, assembly GCA_963838005.1. Lineage (GTDB taxonomy): Bacteria > Actinomycetota > Acidimicrobiia > Acidimicrobiales > RAAP-2 > CAWIPW01. The sequence continues at coordinate 416,388 of CAWIPW010000003.1, read as the reverse complement.
CACCGTCAGCGGCACCAGCTGCTCGGGCCTCACCGCCCCCACCGGCTACACCCTCAGCTACGCCGGCGCCACCAACGGCTTCGTGGTGAGCAACGACTCGACCACCACGTCCCTCAAAGCGTCACCGGCATCCGAGGTCTACGGCAACGAATCGGGCACCACCTTCACCGTGAAGGTCACGACCGGCAACGGCGAGGTGATCCCGTCGACCGGTGAAACCGTCTCCGTCACCGTTGGAACGGCCAACTGCACGGCCACGTTGACTCCAGGCGGCAACGGCGGCTCGGGGACTTGCACCATCGGCAGCACCGCACTCGGGGTTGTCGGCTCGCCCTACACCGCAAGCGCCAGGTACGGCGGTGGCCCCGACCTTTCGGCATCCCCGAGCGCCGGAACAGCCCCCTTCTCGGTCGGCGCTGCGGCGCAGGCCGTCACCCTCACATCGACTCCACCCATACCGGCCGTGGTGGGCGCCACGTACGCCCTCAGTGCCAATGGGGGAGGATCGGGGAATCCGGTCACCTTCAGTATTGACGGATCCTCAGGCTCAGGGGTCTGCAGCCTGGGTAGTGATCACAAGACGGTCAGCTTCGTGACCGGGGGTACCTGCGTGATCGACGCCAACCAGGCCGGCAACGCCGACTACATCGCAGCTACCCAGGTCCAGCAATCCATCACCGTGACCTGGCCGGCCGCTTGCATGAGCATTTCGACCGTCGGTTCGAGCGTCACAACTGTGACCGGCACCTACAGCGGCAACTACGTAGTCGCGAATGGGACCACCCTCTACCTCAAGGGCGGCACCGTTTCCGGCAACGTGACCGTCGGTGCCACCGGCAGCTTCTTCGCCCAGGGTGGGACCGTCGGGGGCAACGTGCAATCCAGCGGGGGCCCGGTCTCCCTGCAGGGGACCACGGTGGACGGCAATGTCACGACTCAGGGCGCCTCCTTGGCCTTGGGACCGACTACCCACGTGAAGGGCAATGTCCAAGTCACGGGGGGAGCGACACTCTGCTCGTCGGGCAACACCCAGCAGGGCTCGGTCCAGATCGCCGGCAATCTTCAGGTGGAGTCACTGGGAGCTTCTTCCAACCCGACGACGATCTGCGACAGCGCCGTGAGTGGCAACTTCCTCTACGAGGACGACGCCGCTCCGGGGGTCTTCGGCGGAAGCATCGCCTGCTCTGGAAACAGCGTGGGAGGCAACCTGCAGGTCCAGGACAACACGGGCAAGGTGACAATCGGCGGGACCGGTTACGGCAATACTGTCAAGGGCAATATCCAGGTCAACAACAACACCGGCGGTGGGACCCTTACCGACAATAGTGCTGGGGGAAACTGCCAGCTCCAGAGCGACTCACCGGGCATCGTTGGATCCGGGAACACCGCCGGAGGCCAGAACACCGGCAACAAGACGGCATAAGGGATGACGCCGACCCATCGACCGTTCGGGCCCCAGGAAGTGCCCCTGACCTGGTGCCCCTGACCTGGTGCGCCCCCCGGGATTCGAACCCGGAACCTGCGGATTAAGAGTCCGTTGCTCTGCCGTTGAGCTAGAGGCGCCCCGGCATCTTATGACCACGCGTGGTTTGCCGGGACCTCCACCACGGAGTCAGGGTGACCGAGGGGACTTGAACCCCCGACCTCCAGGGCCACAACCTGGCGCTCTAACCAACTGAGCTACGGCCACCAAGGAGCAACCAGTGTGGCACACGTCATCAGCGCCCAAGTCCGCTGCGGCCGCCGCCCGGACACCGTGCGGGACGGCCGTCGTGACCGCCGCCGACGCGGAGGTCGTCGATCGACGGCACAGCGATAGCCTTTAGCTCCGGCCCCCGTAGCCGAGCTGGATTCAGGCGGCGGACTTCTAATCCGCGCGGACGCAGGTTCGAATCCTGCCGGGGGCGCGCTGTGTTGTCTCGAGACATCGGAGACCGATGTCCTGCGACGTCGGCAGGTGCGCCGCGGAACCCGCGGGGACGCCGCAGGGCGCATGCGGTTCGGGTCCACCGCCGGCACCGCCCACCCGCTCCGGCACCGGTCTGACGTCAACGTTAAGATAGGTTGACGTTGACGTAAGGTCGATATGAGCCCCCGGAGCGATATGGACGACACCGAGCACAGGGTGGGGAGCCGGGCGCTGCTGGCGCCCGGGGACGGCTACAAGTGGACGGCCCTGTTCATCTCCACCCTGGGGATGCTGATGGCCACCATCGACGCCTCCATCGTGCTCATCGCGCTGCCCGACATCTTCCGGGGGGTGGGGATCAACCCGCTGGAGGCGGGCAACAGCTTCTACCTGTTGTGGATGATCCTGGGCTTTCTGGTGGTGACCAGCGTGCTGGTGGTGACCCTCGGGCGGTTGGGCGACATCTACGGCCGGGTCAGGATCTACAACCTCGGTTTCGCCGTCTACACCCTCTTCTCCCTGTTGCTCACGGTCACGTGGATGTCCGGCCATGCCGCCGGCATCTGGCTCATCACCATGCGCATCGGCCAGGGCGTCGGGGCGGCCATGCTGATGGCCAACTCGGCGGCCATCCTCACCGATGCCTTCCCGCCCCACCAACGGGGCATGGCCCTCGGTATCAACCAGGCCGCCGCCTTCAGCGGGACCTTCATCGGTCTCGTCCTCGGCGGGTTGCTGGCACCGATCAACTGGAGGCTGATCTTTCTGGTGTCGGTTCCCATCGGGCTCTTCGCCACCCTGTGGGGCTACCTGCGGCTCCGCGAGCTCGGCCAACGCCACCACGCGTCCATCGACTGGCCCGGCAACGTCACCTTCGCCCTGGGCATGATCCTCATCATGGTGGGCATCACTTACGGCATCGAGCCCTACGGCCACCACTCGATGGGATGGACGAACCCGTTGGTGCTGGCGTCGATCGGCACCGGGCTGGCCTTCATGGCGGCGTTCTGCGTGATCGAGACCAGGGTGGCCGAGCCCATGTTCCGGCTCCAGCTCTTCAAGATCCGCGCCTTCAGTGCGGGCGTGTTCGCCAGCTTTCTGGCCGCGCTGAGCCGGGGCGGCCTGATGTTCATGCTGATCATCTGGCTGCAGGGCATCTGGCTGCCGCTCCACGGGTACGACTTCGAACGCACGCCGCTATGGGCTGGACTGGCCATGATCCCCCTCACCGTCGGGCTGCTCATCGCCGGGCCTATCGCGGGCATCCTCTCGGACCGCTACGGGGTGCGCCCCTTCGCCACCGGTGGCATGGTCGGTGCCGCCGTGTGCTTCGCCCTACTCGAGTCTGCTGCCGGTCGACTTCCCCTACTGGGTATTCGGGGTGCTGCTGTTCGTCACCGGGATCACCATGGCGGCCTTCGGCTCCCCCAACCGCACCGGCGTCATGAACAGCCTCCCGGCCGAGCACCGGGGGGCCGGATCCGGCATGAACACGACCTTCCAGAACTCGGCCCAGGTGTTCTCGATCGGCATCTTCTTCTCCCTCATCATCGTGGGTCTGTCGACGACGCTGTCCGGCAGCCTCTACGCCGGCCTCGTGCAGCACGGCGTGGCCCCGTCCACGGCGGCACAGGCGGCGCACCTGCCTCCGGTCACCACCCTCTTCGCGGCGTTCCTGGGCTACAACCCGATCCAGCATCTGGTGGGCGCGTCGGCGCTGGCCCAGCTGGCGCCGGCCCAGCGGGCCGCCCTGCTCGGGCACAGCTACTTCCCGTCGCTCATCTCCGCACCGTTCAAGGCCGGGCTGCACGCCGCCCTCGACTTCGCCATCGTCACCAGCCTGCTGGCGGCGGCCGCGTCGTGGACCCGCGGTGGAAAGTACGTCCACCAGGACGCCGCACCGGCCGGGCGCGACGACCTGGTGGCGGCCGGTCCCGCCGTACCGGCCCCGGTGGCGGCCGCCACTGCGGAGGCGAAGGCCTGATGCCGATCCGCCGCCCGGCGGCCGAACCGCGGCCGGCCGGTCTCCGTATCGGGGAGGTCGCCCGTTCGGTCGGCCTGACCACCCGGACACTTCGCTACTGGGAGGAGCTCGGCCTGGTCACGCCGGACACCCGCGCCGGCAACGGGGAGCGGCGGTACTCGCCCGCCGACGTGACCCGGGCGACGCGCATCCGGGACCTGCAGGACCTGTTGGGGTTCTCACTGGCCGAGGTGCGCGTCGTCCTCGACACCGAGGACGTCGGCGTCCTCGACCGTGTCCGGTCGGAGCTGCACTCCGGCCACCCTTCACCGGAACGGCGCCGCGACCTCCTCGACGAAGCCGTGGCCGCCAACGACCAGTTGCTCGGGCGCCTCGACGACACCCTGTCGCGCATCCGGGCGTTCCGGGTCGAGCGGGCCGAGGTGGCCGAGCGCCTGCGGGCCCGGCGGGACGAGGTGGAGGAGGAGCTCGGTCGGACCGGCGGGGCCGCCGGGAGTGTACCGGCCGCGAGAGGAGCCGCACGAAGATGATCGACGCCATGGAAGCGGGCACGGTGATGATCCCCGGTGCCGGCGGCGATGAGATCGAGGCCTATCTGGCCAGGCCCACCGGGGTGGCCGCCGCCGGCGGCGTGGTGGTGATCCACCACCTGCCGGGTTACGACGAGCAGACCAAGGAGATCGCCCGGAGGTTCGCGGCCCACGACTACCTCGCCATCTGTCCCGAACCTGTACTGGCGCGAGGCCCCGGGCGCCAGCCCCGACGATGCCGCCGCCGTGGTCCGGGCACAGGGAGGCGTCCCCGACGAGCGCCTGGTCGGTGACGTGGCCGGCGCGGCCGACTACCTGCGGAGGCTCGACGGCAGCAACGGCAAGGTGGGCACCATCGGGTACTGCTCGGGCGGCCGGCAGTCGTTGCTGGCGGCCTGCAGCCTGCAGCTCGATGCGGCCGTCGACTGCTACGGCGCCTTTGTGGTGGCCACGCCCCCGGAAGGCTCGCCGCTGCACGTCGGCCCGATCGTGCACCTGGTCGACCGTCTGTCCTGCCCGCTCCTCGGGCTCTTCGGGGCCGAGGACAAGTTCCCGTCCCCCGAAGAGGTGGGGGAGCTCGAGCAGGCGCTCACCCGGGCCGGCAAGATGTACGAATTCCACAGTTACGAGGGTGCCGGCCACGCGTTCTTCGCCACCAACCGCGTCAGCTACCGACCGGAGGCGGCCAACGACGGGTGGGAGCGCATCTGGGCGTTCTTCGGCCGCCACCTCGGCACCTGACGACCGACACGAGAGGACCGACGACCATGTGTACCTACCAGACGACCAGCGTCGTCATCCGCGGGAGCGGTAAGGGGGCCGACGGATGGTTCCCGCTCTCGGACGCCACCGTGTACTTCGACCATCCGGTCCACGCCGCCGACGAGCACACGCTCAACATCGACCTGCGCAATCCGGCCCGCGGGCCGGGGGCCAGGGTCGCGGTCGAGCTCGACCCGGTGTCGGCCAGGGCCCTGGCCGCCGCCATCGTGGAGGCCCTCGACCGTGTGCCGGCCGACCTCATCCGATAGCGGGCTGAGCCCGGCCCGCCGGTGACGGCCGACGTGGAGACCGGGCTGGCCCGGCGGATGTGGGCGGCCATGGAGCCGTATCACGCCCTGGTGTACTTCGCCCCCGAGACGCGGGACGTCTACGGAGGTGCCGGGCTGCGCGGCTACTGGATGGGGTACTTCGCCACCCGGGCGGCACCGATGGGCCCGGTGGCCGCAGAGGTGGTGACGGCCACCTTCTACAACTTCGCCCCGGCGATGGTCGCCCGGGCCGTCCCCGACGCCTGGTCGTTCGCCCCGGTCGAGCGGATCCGGGCCGCCCGCCTGGAGGTGGCCGACACCGCGCTCACACGAGTGCTCGGGTCCCGCCTCGACGGTCCCGGGACGGCCGAGGCCGTGGCGTTGGCCGGGGGCGCCGTCGAGGCGTGCACGCTCGAGGGCCGGCCCCTCTTCGCCGGCCATGCGTCGCTGCCGTGGCCGGCCGAGCCCCACCTGGCCCTGTGGCACGGCGCCACCCTTCTGCGGGAGTACCGGGGCGACGGTCACGTGGCCGCCCTCCTGGGCCACGGTGTCGGGGGGTGCGAGGCCCACGTGCTGCGGGTCGGGGCGGGCACCCTGCCGCGGGACCTGATCCAGCCGGTGCGCGGGTGGTCCGACGACCAGTGGTCCTCGGCCGAGGAAGGCCTCCGGTCGCGGGGTCTCGTCGACGGGGCCGGTGACATCACCGGCGCCGGGACCGACCTCCTCGACCGCATCGACGCCGCCACCGACGAGCTGGCGGCGGCGCCGTGGCACCGCCTCGGCGCGGCCCGGTCCGCCCGACTGGCCGCGCTCGTCGGTCCGCTCAGCCGGGCGATCGTCGACGCCGGCGAGTTCCCGGTGCCCAATCCGGTGGGGGCGCCGGCACCCGGCGCCTGACCCCGGCGGTCGGCCAAGATGGTGCCCGTGGGCACCGCTGAACCACTGGCCGGCGGCAGGGTCACGCTGGTGCCGGTGGCGGCCGAGCACGTGGCCGAGCTGCGGCGCATCCTCGGCACCCCGGAGGTGCGCCATCGCTGGGGGGACGAGGCCGTCGAGCCCGGGTGGCCGTTCGACGACCCGTCCGCCACCCGGTTCGCCGTGGTGACCGGGGGAGAGGTGCGGGGCATGGTCCAGTACGGCGAGGAGGAGGAGCCCCGCTACCGCCACGCGTCGATCGACATCTTCCTCGATCCGGCCGTCCACGGCCGAGGTGTCGGACGCGAGGCCGTGGGGCTGCTCGCCCGCCACCTGGTGCGCACCCTGGGCCACCACCGTGTGGTCATCGATCCGGCCGCCGACAACGCGGCCGCCATCCGCTGCTACTCGGCCGTCGGCTTCCGACCGGTGGGTGTGCTCCGGCGGTACGAGCGTGACGTCGATGGTGACGGATTCCACGACGGACTGCTGATGGACCTGCTGGCCGAGGACCTCGACGACCCGGGCTGATCCGAGGGTCGCGGTCATGTCGGCGGTTCCGGTCGGGCCGTCCGGCGGGGCAGGAACAGGGCGGCGACGATACCGGCCACGGCCAGCCCGACGACGAGGAACCAGCCGTGGCGGGCCGAGGCGAGCCGGCCGCCGGCGGTGGTGGGGCTCCCGAGCACGGCCACCAGCAGGGCGACGCCGATAACGAAGCCGAGCTGCCGGGCCATGTTGATCACGCCGGACCCGGTGGCGAACCGTTCGGGTGTCAGCGACGCGGCCGCGGTGGAGAAGAGCGTCGGAAAGGTGAGACCGACGCCGATGCCGGTCAGAAGCATGCCGCCGAGGAAGCCGCCCGCGTAGTCCGGTCGACTGCCGACGGCCACCGCCCACCAGAGGACCCCGGCGGCGAAGGCGGCGCAGCCGGTGGCGATCGTCCCGCCCGGCCCGATCCTCGGGATGAGGCGGCCGGCCACCACCGCGAAGATCGGCACCATCAGCGGTCCGGGGGCGATGCCGAGCCCGGTCCGCAGCGCCGACCATCCCCAGTCGTCCTGGGCCCACAGCACGACGGAGAGCAGCATGGCCCCGAACGCCGACGAAAACAGCACGGCCACGCCCGTCGTCAGCGCGAAGGCGGGCTGACGCAGCAGGTCGAGTTCGAGCACGGGGCTCGGGTGGTGGGCGCAGCGCACGACGAACACCGCCAGGCAACCGGCGCCCAGTGCCACGGTCGCGAGGAAGGCGGCCGACGCCCATCCCCAGGCGTTCGCCTGGACCAGGGCCAGGGTGACGGTGGCGATGCCCGCCGAGAGCAGCAGCGCGCCGGCGAGGTCGGGGAGCGGGCCGCCCTCTCCGGGGGTGGGTGGCAGCACCACCCGGCCGGCCACCAGGGCGGCGATGCCGAGGGGGACGTTGACGAGGAACACCCACCGCCAGTCGGCCGCCACGAGCAGCCCGCCCACCACCGGACCGATGGCGGCCGCCAGGCCGCCCATGCCCGCCCACAGCCGAACGGCCCCGCCGCGGCCTTCCGGCGGGTAGGCCGCCAGCACCAGGCCGAGCGAGGTCGGCACCATCAGGGCGGCGCCGGCGGCCTGGACGATGCGGAACACCACCAGCATGTCGACGCCGGTGGCGGCGGCGCAGAGTGCGGAGGCGACGGTGAAGACGGCCACGCCGAGCAGAAACCCGCCCCGTCGACCGGCCCGGTCGGCGAGGCGCCCCGCCGGCACCAGCAGGGCCGCGAAGACGATGGCGTAGGCGTTCAGCACCCATGACAGGCCGGCCAGGTCCGTCTCGTGGAAGCTCCGCGCGATCTGGGGCAGGGCCACGTTGACGATGAAGAGGTCGACGCCGGCCAGCACCACGGCCGCACACGCCACGGCCAGCACCGCGCCCGGCCGCACGCCCGGGGCCGCTGTGTTCCCCGTGGTCGACATGTCCGTGGTGGTCGTGGCACCGGTCATGGTCACCTGCCCGTCTCTCGTGGGTTGTGTCGTGCAACTGACAAGGTAACGGATTGAGTTCTGTTATGCAACCCACTAGAGTGGCGGCGTGCGACGAAAGAGCTTCAAGGACATGCAGTGCTCGGTGGCCCAGTGCCTCGAGGTGGTCGGCGAGTGGTGGACCCTGCTCATCGTGCGCGATGCCTTCATGGGGGTGTCGCGCTTCGACCAGTTCGAGGCGCGGCTGGGCATCGCCCGCAACGTCCTGACCCAGCGACTCGACCACCTCGTCGACGAAGGGATCCTCGAGCGCCGCCCGTACCAGGAGCACCCTCTGCGCCACGACTACCGGCTGACCGACAAGGGTCGCGACCTGTGGTTCGTGCTCTCGGCCATGCGCCAGTGGGGCGACCGGTGGGCCGCGCCCGACGGGCCGCCGGTCGAGTACGTGCACGACGGGTGCGGGGCGGTGACGAGCGTGGTGCCGACCTGCGCGGCGTGTGGTGAGACCCTGCACGCCCGGGCCGGCCACCTGGTGGAGGGTCCGGGCTCCTCGGCAGCGGGGATCCTTCCCCCGACCCGGGCGGGTTGACCGGGGCGGTGACCGGCGGCCGGTGCCGGCCGCGGTGGCCCGGGACGGCGGCGCGACCCTGGCCTAGGTTGCGGGCGTGGAGCAGAACGGTTCGAGGGGAGGTCGGGGCGACCCCGCCGGCTCGGACGACGCCACCCTCCGGGCGGCCGCCGAGTTCGTCGACCCGCCACTGCTGGCCGCCCTTGCGCAGGCGACGGGTGACCGTTCGGTGCTGCGTGACGGCCTCCGGCCCGATCTGAGCTTGCCGTTCGACCCGGCCAACGGCTGGACCCCCGACATGCGGGCCGAGGCCGTGGAGGTGGCGGGGGACGCCCTGCTGCGGTGGCGTGACGCCGGCTGTCCGTCGGGCGATCCCCCCTCGATCGGTCAGCTGCGGCCCCTGATGGAGTTCAGCGTCGGCGGCCCGCTCAGCGACGAGTACCTCCCGCTCCTCTACGAGGAGCTCGGTGGGGAGGGCGACGACCCCAGGGCGCCCGCTTGGACCGTGTCCGACCTCGCCCCGGGCCGCCCGTTCCGGGTGGTCGTCGTCGGCGCCGGGATGTCGGGGCTGATCGCCGCCCACCGGCTGGGTCAGGCCGGCATCGAGCACGTCGTCCTCGAGAAGAACGCCGATGTCGGCGGGACGTGGTTCGAGAACACCTATCCCGGCTGCCGGGTGGACATCCCCAACCATTTCTACAGCTACTCGTTCGCCCAGAAGGATGACTGGCCCGACCACTTCTCGTCCCAGGAGGTCCTCCTCGACTACTTCCGTGACTGCGCGGACGGCCTCGGGCTGCGCGACCGCATCCGCTTCGGCACCGAGGTGGTGGCGGCCCGATTCGACGAGGACCGGTGCCGGTGGACGGTGGAGGTCATCACGCCGGACGGGGCCGACCGGATCGAGGCCGACGCCGTCGTCTTCGCCGTCGGACAGCTCAACCGACCCCATCTGCCCCCGATCGACGGCATCGGGTCGTTCGCCGGGCCGTCGTTCCACTCGGCACGCTGGGACCACCGCGTCGACCTGGCCGGCAAGCGGGTGGCCGTCGTCGGCACCGGTGCGAGCGCCGCCCAGCTCGTTCCCCGCATCGCCGAAGAGGCGGCACACCTGCTGGTCTTCCAGCGGACGCCGAACTGGCTCCTGCCCGCGCCCGACTACCAGGCGCCGATACCCCCGGGGAAGCTGTGGCTGTTCCGTCACGTCCCCGCGTACCACCAGTGGTACCGGTTCTGGCTCTTCTACCGGCTGGCCGACGGGTTGCTGCCGGCCACGGAGGTCGACCCGGACTGGGAGGACCACCGGGCGGTGGGTGCCGTCAACGACCTGGCCCGGCAGTTCATGACGGCCTACCTCGAGGAGCAGTTCGGGGGGCGGCCGGACCTGCTGGCCCGGGTCGTGCCGGACTACCCGCCGTTCGCCAAGCGGATGGTCCTCGACAACGGGGGCTGGGCCGCCGCGCTGCACGCGGCCGAACGTCACCCTCGTCGACGACGAGATCGTGGGGATCAGGCCCCGGGGGGTGGTGACCGCCGGCGGCGAGCACGAGGTCGACGTGGTCGTGTACGCCACCGGCTTCGAGGCGTCGGACTTCCTCGCCCCGGTGCGGGTGACCGGGCGGGGCGGGGTCGAGCTGCACGAGATGTGGCACGGCGACGCACGGGCGTACCTCGGGCTCTGCGTGCCGGGATTCCCCAACCTGTTCTGCCTCTACGGTCCGAACACCAACATCGTCGTGTCCGGGAGCATCATCTACTTCTCGGAGTGCGGGGTCCGCTACGTGCTGGCGTGCCTCGAGCGCCTCATCCGTGACGGCGCCGGCGCGCTCGACGTCCGCCCCGAGGTCCACGCCCGCTACAACGAGGCCGTCGACCGGGGCAACTCGGCCCGGGCGTGGGGGGCCTCCACGGTCAACAGCTGGTACAAGAACGCCACCGGCCGGGTCTCGCAGAACTGGCCGTTCTCGCTGCAGGAGTACTGGCAGCGGACGCTGCGGCCCGATCCGGCCGAGTTCGAGCTGCTCGCGGCGCGGGCCACCGCGCCGAGCGGCGGCGGCGGGGAGGCCGGGACCGCGTAGCACGGTGTAGCAGTCAGCGCTACAATACAGCCGTGAGCCGGATCATCCCCCAACGCGAGCTCCGAAACGACAATGCCAGGGTCATCGACGCCGTGGTCGCGGGGGAGAGCTTTCTCGTGTCCCGGAACGGGGTGGTGGTCGCCGCCCTGCACCCGGTGCGTCCCCGTCGCCGGTCGTTGGTGCCGCGTGCCAGAATTCGTCGAGCTCTGTGCCGCCGGTCCGAGCGTCGATGCGGACCGGTTCCGGTCCGACCTCGACGGTGTCATCGACCAGGAGCTGTAGGTGGCGGCCGGGCTCCTCGACACCTCTGTCGTGATCGACGGGGACGATCCGGCGGTGGCGGCCCGGCTTCCCGACGAGGTCGCCATCAGTGCGGTCACCCTGGCGGAACTGGCCGCAGGTCCGCACCTGGCGTCCACCCGGGCCGAGCGATCGAGGCGCCAGGTCCGATTGCAGATCGTGGAGGCGACGTTCGACCCGTACCCGTTCGACGCGGCCGCCGCCCGGAGTTTCGGCCTGATCGTCGCGGCTGCGGCCGGCAGGGGTCGCTCCCACCGTTCCCGATTCGCGGACCTGTGCGTCGGGGCCACGGCCCATGCCAACGGCCTCGCCCTCTACACCCGCAACGCGGACGACTTCGCCGGCCTCGACGGGCTGCTCACGGTGGTCGCCGTGTGAGGTCGGTCCGGGCGGCCAGCTTGCCGGCGGGGGCTTGCACCCGCCGCCCCGTTCGATAATACTTAAGTAGATGGTTAAGCAATCGGTGCCCCTCGAGGTCGTGTTCAAGGCCCTGGCCGATCCGACCCGGCGCGAGATCGTCGAGCGCCTGAGCGGCGGGTCGGCCACCGTCAGCCAGTTGGCGGCGCCCTTCGCCATGACCCTGCCGGCGGTCGTCCAGCACCTCGAGGTCCTCGAGGCGAGCGGACTCGTCCGCACGGAGAAGGTGGGTCGGGTGCGCACGTGCCGGCTCGACCCCGAGGCCATCGGCCGGGTCGAGGGGTGGGCCGCGGCCAGAAGGGCCGGCTGGGAGCTCCGCCTCGACCGCCTGGGCGACGTGCTGGCGGCCGGGGGGCCGCCGTCGCACCCACCGGCCTCTCCCACCGGCACCGGCCGCACACCGGCACAGCCGTCACGACCGAAGAGAAGGAGCACACCATGACCGACCGATCCGCCGACCACGCCTCGTTCACGCTCGAGCGCACCTATCCGGCCTCACCCTCCCGGGTGTTCGCCGCCTTCGCCGACCCGGTCGTCAAGGCCCGTTGGTTCGTGCCACCGGCCGAGTGGGGCAAGACCACCCACGACGTCGACTTCCGCATCGGCGGGCACGAGCACCTCGACGTGGTGTCGCCCGACGGCCGGATCCATACCTTCAACGGTTCCTACCACGACATCGTCGAGGACCAGCGGGTCATCTTCGCCTACGAGATGCTGCTCGACGGGGAGCGCATCTCGGTGTCCCTGACCACCGTCGAGCTCGAGCCGGACGGCACCGGCACCAGCCTCTCCTTCACCGAGCAGGCCGTCTTCCTCGACGGGTTCGACGATGCCGGCTCCCGCGAGGAGGGGTCGGTGGTGCTGCTCGCCAACCTCGAGGCCGACCTCACCGCCCACCCGTGACGCCCGGCCGGGGAGCCGGCCCGGCCGGAGGGCGGTGACCGGCCGCGCGGCCGGCTCCTCCGGAGACCGGCGGGTGCCCGGACCGGTAGAGTGCCGGGTCGTATGCGTGCAACGGCAGCGCCTGAAGAGGGCAACATGGTCCGCCTGTCCGTCGAGGTCGACGAGGCCGAGGTGGACACCGCCCTCGACGCGCTGCTCCGCCGGCTCTCCCGCGAGGTGAAGGTTCCCGGGTTCCGCCCCGGGAAGGTCCCCCGCAAGGTGATCGAGGCCCGCATGGGTGGGCGTTCGGCGTTGCGGGGCGAGGCCCTGCGCGAGGCCCTGCCCGACTTCTACGCCAAGGCCGTCGTCGACACCGAGGTGGATCCCATCGCGGCACCCTCGATCGACATCACCGCCGGCGAGGCCGGTGGCGACGTCACCTTCGACGCCGTCGTGGAGGTCCGGCCGGTGGTGTCCATCGCCGGGTACCAGGGACTGGTGGTCACCATCCCGTCGCTCGAGGTGCCCGAGGCGGACGTGGCTGGGCAGCTCGACCGCCTCCGGGCCACGGCCGGTGAGCTGGTGGAGGTGGCCCGGCCGGTCCAGACGGGCGACCAGATCACCATCGACGTCACCGGCAGCCGGTCCGGGGGCGACGGGGCCGACGACGACCTGTCCACCCAGGACTTCCTCTACGAGGTGGGGAGTGCCGCCGTGGTACCCGAGCTCGACGAGCACGTGGTCGGGGCCAAGGTCGGCGACGTCGTCGAGTTCGAGTCGAAGGTCCCCAACCTCGAGGAGACCGTGGCCTTCCGCGTCGACGTCAAGGAGGTGAAGGAGCTCGTGCTGCCGGAGGTGACCGACGAGTGGGCGGCCGAGGCGTCGGAGTTCTCGAACGTCGACGAGCTCGTCGCCGACATCACCACCCGGCTCTCCGGCCTCAGGCTGGCCCAGGCCCGGGCCGCGCTCCGGCGCAACACCCTCGACGCCCTGGTCGAACTGGTGAGCGACGACGTCCCCGAGGTGCTCGTGGACGACGAGCTCCGCGAGCGGATCCACGACCTGACCCACCGGTTCGAGCAGCAGGGAATCTCCGTCGAGCAGTTTCTGTCGGCCACCGGCCAGAGCGAGCAGGAGTTCGTCGACGGACTCCGCAGCGCCGCCGAGCACGCCGTGAGGGCCGACCTGGCCCTGCGGGCGCTGGCCGACGCCGAGGACATCGAGCTCGCCGACGAGGATCTCGAGGCCGAGCTGGCCGCCATGGGGGAGCGGCTGGACATCCCTGCGGACCAGGTCCGATCCCGGCTGGATCAGGCGGGCCGCCTGCCGGCGGTACGCTCTGAGCAGCGCAAGGCCAAGGCGCTCAGTTGGCTGCTCGACCATGTCGAGCTCGTCGACGACGAGGGGAGAGCCGTTCCCCGTGAGGCGCTCGAGGCCGACGACGAGGAGGAGGAGGGCGCGTGAGCCCCACGACAGCGATCGGCGGCCCCGAGGCCCGGGCCTACAGCATCCCCACCGTGGTGGAGTCGACCAGCCGGGGGGAGCGCTACCACGACCTCTACTCGCGCCTTCTGATCGAGCGGATCATCTTCCTGGGCACGCCCATCAACGACACCGTGGCCAACCTCGTCTGCGCCCAGCTCCTCTTCCTCGAGTCGGAGGACGCCGACAAGGACATCCACGTCTACATCAACTCGCCCGGCGGCGACATCACGGCGCTGTTCGCCATCTACGACACCCTGAAGTACATCAAGCCCGACGTGTCGACGTTCTGTTTCGGCCAGGCCGCGTCGGCGGCGGCGGTACTGCTGGGCGCAGGTACCCACGGCAAGCGGTTCGCGCTGCCGCACGCCCGCATCCTCCTGCACCAGCCGTTCGGCGGTGTCGAGGGGCAGGCCAGCGACATCGAGCTGCAGGCGAAGGAGATCCTCCGCATGCGTGACCTGCTCAACACCATGCTGGCCCACGACACTGGCCAGCAGGTGGAGAAGGTGTCGAAGGACACCGACCGCGACTTCATCATGTCGGCGACCGAGGCCGTCGCCTACGGCCTCATCGATGAGGTCTTGAGTGCCAGGGACGAAGTGTCGATAGAAGCGGTGGGCGCGGCCTGACGGGGCCGACCATGCCGGCCGTCGCCGGGGGCACGATCCCCGGGCGGTAGGGTTTGGTCATGTCGGCAACGGTCGCTGCGAAGCAGATCTAGGTACGGAACAGGTCCAACGGCAGAGGAGCAAGGGGAACCGACGTGGCGAAGTTCGGAGACGGGGGCGATCTCGTCAAGTGCAGCTTCTGCGGCAAGTCGCAGAAGCAGGTCAAAAAGCTGATCGCCGGTCCGGGCGTCTACATCTGCGACGAGTGCATCGAGCTCTGCAACGACATCATCGCCGAGGAACTGGCCGACACCTCCGAGCTCACCTTCGAGGAGCTGCCGAAGCCGAAGGAGATCTACGAATTCCTGAACGACTACGTCATCGGGCAGGAGTACGCCAAGAAGATCCTGTCGGTGGCGGTCTACAACCACTACAAGCGGGTCCAGTCGGGCTCCTCCACCCACGACGGCGAGGTCGAGCTGGCCAAGTCGAACATCCTGCTGCTCGGACCGACCGGCTGCGGCAAGACGCTGCTGGCCCAGACGCTCGCCCGCATGCTGAACGTGCCCTTCGCCATCGCCGATGCCACCGCCCTGACCGAGGCCGGGTACGTGGGGGAGGACGTCGAGAACATCCTCCTGAAGCTGATCCAGGCGGCCGACTACGACGTCAAACGGGCCGAGACCGGCATCATCTACATCGACGAGATCGACAAGATCGCGCGGAAGTCGGAGAACCCCTCGATCACCCGCGACGTGTCGGGTGAGGGCGTCCAGCAGGCGCTGCTGAAGATCCTCGAGGGCACCACGGCGTCGGTCCCGCCCCAGGGCGGCCGCAAGCACCCCCATCAAGAGTTCATCCAGATCGACACGACCAACATCCTCTTCATCTGCGGCGGTGCCTTCGCCGGCATCGACAAGATCATCGAGAACCGGATCGGACGCAAGGGCATCGGCTTCAGGGCGGAGGTCCGCAAGACGACCGAGCGCGACGGCTCGGAGATCCTCCGCCACGTCCTGCCCGAGGACCTCATGAAGTTCGGGCTCATCCCCGAGTTCATTGGCCGCCTCCCCGTGGTCGGGGCGGTGTCCCACCTCTACCGGGACGCCCTGATCCGCATCCTCGTCGAACCGAAGAACGCGCTGACCCGCCAGTACCGGCGGGTGTTCGAGCTCGACAAGGTCGAGCTCGAGTTCACCGACGACGCTCTCGACGCCGTGGCCGAGCAGGCGCTGCTGCGCGGCACCGGTGCCCGGGGACTGCGTGCCATCCTCGAGGAGGTCCTGCTCGAGGTCATGTACGACCTCCCCAGCCGGACCGACGTGTCGAAGTGCGTGATCGACCGGGCGGTGGTCCTCGACAAGGTCCACCCGACCCTGGTACCCCTGAACAGCCCGCCGGCCAAGACGACGCGGACGCGGCGAGCGGCGTCCTGAGCGCCCGCGCCGGGGGCGGCGACCGGGCGGCGACCATCCACCCGTGGCCTTCGACGATCTGACCGACGCCCTGGCGTGGCTCGACGGCCACATCGACTTCGAGTCGGTGATGCCGACGCGGCGCGCCATCCCGACCCTCGACCGGATGCGCGCCCTGATGGCGGTGCTGGCGGACCCCCAGGACGCCGCGCCCGCCGTCCACCTGACGGGCACGAACGGCAAGGGGTCCACGGCGGCCATGGTCACGGCGCTGCTGCGGGCGAAGGGGCTCAGCGTCGGCACGTACACCAGCCCCAACCTGTCCCGGGTCAACGAGCGCCTGGCCGTCGGCGGCCGGCCCATCGATGACGGCGCCTTCGTGGAGGTACTCGAGTCGCTGGCGAGGGTCGAGCCCCTGCTCGACGACCGCCCGACCAGGTTCGAGCTCCTGACGGCGGCCGCCTTCCTCTACTTCGCCGACGAGGCCGTCGACGTCGCCGTGGTCGAGGTCGGTCTGGGCGGCCGGTGGGACTGTACCAACGTGGTCGACGCCGAGGTGGCCGTGGTGACGAACATCAGCTTCGACCACACCGAGGTGCTGGGCCCCACCCTCGAGGACATCGCCGGTGACAAGGCGGGCATCTTCAAGCCGGGCTCCCGGGCCGTCATCGGCGAGCGCGACCCGTCGCTGGCGTCGCTGCTGATGACACGGGCCCGCGAGGCCGGCGCCGCCGACGCCTGGCTGGCCGGGGTGGACTTCGAGTGCACGTCCAACCGCCTGGCCGTGGGCGGGCGGTTGTGCGACCTGCGCACCCCCGGGGGTGCCTACGGGGAGGTGCTGGTGCCGCTGCACGGCGCCCACCAGGGTGACAACGCCGCCTGTGCCCTGGCCGCCACGGAGGCGTTCTTCGGCGCCCCCCTCGACGAGCAGTTGGTCGACGAGGCGTTCGCGACCGTGGAGGTGCCGGGCCGGCTCGAGGTCGTGGGGCGCCACCCCCTGGTGGTGGTGGACGGCGCCCACAACGTGGCCGGCATGCGGTCGCTGGCCCGTTCCCTGATCGAGGGGTTCGCCGTCGACGGTGACGCCGTCGCCGTGATCGGCATGCTGCGCGGGCGGGACCCGGTGGGCATGCTCGACGAGCTGCTCACCGCCGGGGTGCGGTCAGTGGTGGCATGCGCACCGGCGTCCCCCCGGGCCATGCCGGCCGAGGTCGTGGCCGAGGCCGCCGCCGGCCTGGGGATGGCGGTGACGGTGGCGGCCGATCCGGCCGAGGCCGTCGCCGAGGCCCTCGGCCGCTCGGGTCCCGACGACCGGGTGATCGTGTGCGGCTCGCTGTACGTCGTCGCCGAGGCCCGGCGGGTGCTGCTGGCGGGGGCGTCGTGCGCGCGCCGGCCGGGTGCGCCGCCGCCGGAGCGGCCGAGCCCGTCGGCTAACCTGCCCCACCCGTGGCCCGCACCCTCGTCATCTGCAAACCGGACGCCGTCGAGCGGGGGCTCACGGGCGAGATCGTCCGCCGCATCGAGGCCAAGGGACTCCGGCTGGCGGCGGCCGAGCTCCGCACCATCACGGCCGAGGTGGCCGGCCGGCACTACGCCGAGCACGAGGGCAAGCCCTTCTACGGCGAGCTGGTGGCCTTCATCACCCGGTCGCCCGCGCTGGTGATGGTGGTCGAAGGCCCCGAGGACACCTACAAAGTGGTCCGGACGCTGATGGGGGCGACCAACCCGGTCGAGGCCGCGCCCGGCACCATCCGTGGTGACCTGGCCCTCGAGACGGGGGAGAACCTGGTCCACGGCTCGGACTCGGCGTCCTCGGCCGCCCGCGAGATCGACATCTTCTTCCCCGGACTCTCCTGACCCCTTATCGTGGCGCTGACGCCACTGTGCGAGAGAACCGGACGGGGCTGCCAGTGGTCGCCTTGTGTCCGGGTCGGGGGTCCCCTACCCTTGTGGCCACGATGTCCTCGTGCTTGCCCGGCCCCGACCGTGGATCACGGACTGGACCGGGGGAGGAGCGCGGCGGACGCGCCAGTCCCGACCCCCACCTACGGAGGGTGCACCCCTGATGGCTGACAACCGGTTCTTCCTGCTCGGACGCGACATGGCCGTCGACCTCGGCACGGCCAACACCCTGGTGTACGTGCGCGGTCGGGGGATCATCCTGAACGAACCCTCGGTGGTTGCCGTCAACGTCAAGGACGGCCGGCCGCTTGCCGTCGGTGCCGAGGCGAAGCGCATGATCGGCCGCACGCCCAGCCACATCCAGGCCATCCGCCCGCTGAAGGACGGCGTCATCGCCGACTTCGAGATCTGCGAGAAGATGCTGCGCTACTTCATCCACCGGGTCCACCAGCGCCGCTTCGCCAAGCCGCGGATGGTGATCTGCGTGCCGTCGGGCATCACCGGTGTCGAGCAGCGGGCCGTCATGGAGGCTGCCGAGTACGCCGGTGCCCGCAAGGCCTTCATCATCGAGGAGCCGATGGCGGCCGCCATCGGTGCCGGCCTGCCCGTCCACGAGCCCACCGGCAACATGGTCGTCGACATCGGCGGCGGCACCACCGAGGTGGCCGTCATCTCCCTCGGCGGCATCGTCACCAGCCAGTCGATCCGCATCGGCGGCGACGAGCTCGACGAGTCCATCGTCTCCTTCGTCAAGAAGGAGTACAGCCTGGCGCTGGGTGAGCGCACCGCCGAGGAGATCAAGATCGCCCTGGGGTCCGCCTACGAGCTCGAGGAGGAGCTGCACGCGGAGATCCGCGGTCGCGACCTGGTCACCGGTCTGCCGAAGACCATCGTCATCTCGACCCAGGAGATCCGCAAGGCCATCGACGAGCCCGTCTCGGCCATCGTCGACGCCGTCAAGGTCACCCTGGACCGCACGCCGCCCGAGCTGGCCGCCGACATCATGGAGCAGGGAATCGTGCTGACCGGTGGGGGCGCCCTCCTCCACGGCCTCGACAGCCGTCTCCAGCAGGAGACGGGCATGCCCATCGTGGTGGCCCGCGACCCGCTGAACTGCGTGGCCATCGGCAGCGGGCAGTGCCTCGAGGAGTTCGAGGCGCTCAAGCAGGTGCTGATCACCTCTTCGGCTCGCTGACCGGCACGCCGCCGACGCACGCGTGGCGAAGCCGCGGCGCTCCCGCCGCCCCAGGACCACGTTGATCGTGCTCGTGCTGGTGTCGGTGAGCATCATCACGCTGGACGCCCGCGGCGGGCTGCACCGGGTCACGTCCGGGCTGCGCTCGGTGGCCGCCGACGCCTTCTCCCCGGTGCAGGGCACCTTCGACGGCATCGTGCGCCCGGTGGGCAGCTTCCTGGCCGGCTCCGTGCACTACGGGTCGGTGCGCCAGCAGAACCAGAAGCTCCAGAGCGAGATCGGCCAGCTCCGCCAGCAGCTGGAGGCCCAGGGCGACGAAGCGCAGGCGCTCCGGCAGCTGAGCGCCCTGTCGAACCTCCCGTTCGTGGCCAACCTCGAGACGGTCCCGGCCGAGGTCACCGACTACAACACCTCGGACTTCGCGGCCACCGTCGACATCGACATGGGCCGGGCCGACGGCGTGGCCGTGGGCATGCCGGTGGTCGGCTCCGACGGCCTGGTCGGCCAGGTGGTGGCGGCCGCCCACGGCTCCGCCACCGTCCGCCTGCTCAGCGACGGGCAGTCGTCGGTGGGTGCCCGCTACGGCGCCAGCGGCTCGCTGGCCGTCGTCAGCGGCAACGGTTGGTCGCGGCCGCTCTCCGCCGACCTGGTACCGCCGAACACGCCGTTGCCGGCGGGTACCGTCTTCGTGACCAGCGGGCTCGACGGGGCCGCCTATCCACCCGGCATTCCGGTGGCGACTGTGGTGCGGGCCCAGACCGGTTCGGCTGCCTCGCAGGAGACGGTCACGCTGCAACCGGCGGCCGACCTCGGCCACCTCCGCTACGTCTCCGTCGTCCTGTGGGGCCCGGGCACGTCGTGACGGCACGCGACGCCGTCAAGCTGTCGTTCGTGGTGTTCTGCTTCGTGGCGGTGCAGGGGACGATCATGCTCGACATCCACGTGGCCGGGCTGCACCCCGACGTCATGGTCCTGCTGCCGATCGCGGCCGGCATCGTCGGCGGACCGGCACGGGGTGCCGTCATGGGGTTCGCCGCCGGCCTGGTGGCCGACCTCTTCCTGGTGACGCCCTTCGGCCTCTCGGCCCTGGTGGGCTGCCTGGTCGGCTACGCGGTGGGGCTGGCGACCACGGCCCTCGACCGCAGTGCGTGGTGGCTGCCGCCGGTGGCCGCCCTCTTCGGCAGCGCCGCCTACGTCGTGACCTACGCCGTGCTGGGCTCGGTGCTCGGGCAGCCCCAGATGCTCCACGCCGATCTCGGGGTGATCGTGGTGCTGGTGGCCGTGGTCAACGCCGTCCTGGCCATCCCGGCCGTGCGCGTCGTGGGCTGGGCCCTGCCGGCGGCCTCCACCGAGGGGATGCCGGGTTCGGCGCCCCCGCTCGGCAGCATCCGGTGACGGCCCGCGGCCACTCGGCCGCCGCCGGCCGCCATGATGGGTGCCCGTGAGACGCTCCCTGCGCCACCCCTTCGGCGGGCCGCGTCACTACCTCCGGCCCGAGCGGGAGCGCCCGGCGCGCCGCCGTCCGCCCCGCCAGCCCAAGCTCCGCCAGAGCCGGTTCACCGTGGCCGCCGTGCTGGACGCGCCCGACTCGACGGCGGCCCGGCCCAACCTCCGGCTCCGGATCACCGGCATCGTGGTGCTGGGACTGTTCGCCCTGCTCGGGCTGCGGCTGTGGACGCTGCAGATCCTGCAGGCGCCGGCGGCCGTCCAGGCGGTGTCGGCCAACCAGATCCGGGACGTGCAGATCCCCCGACCCGGGGCCTCATCCTCGACCGCAACGGGAACCCGCTCGTCGCCAACGTGGTCACCCAGCAGATCACGCTGTCGCGGGTGGCCGCCCAGCAGTACCCGACGGTGATCGGCAACCTGGCCGCCCTGATCGGGGAGACGAACGCCCAGGTCCAGGCGACACTGTCCGACCCGCGCTACAGCCTCTACAAGCCGGTGCCGGTGCTCTCCGACGCGCCCCTGGCCGACGTGCTCTACATCCGTGAGCACCCCGACGAGTTCCCCGGCGTGGACGCGGTGGAGACCACCGAGCGGTCATACCCCCAGGGGGAGCTGCCCGGGCCGGCGCAGATGGGCTACCCGGCGTCCCAGACGCTCGGCTACGTCGGCAGCATCAGCTCCGACGAGCTCACCACCCTCGCCGCCAAGGGCTACCAGGCCGGCGACGATATCGGGCAGTCGGGGCTCGAGGCGCAGTACGAGTCGGATCTGCGGGGCGCACCCGGGACCCAGCAGCTCGAGGTCGACGCCAAGGGCCAGGTGGTCGGCACCCTGAAGACGATGCCGGCGGTGTCCGGCAACAACCTGGTGACCAACCTCGACCTGGGGCTCCAGCAGGTGGCCGACAACGCCCTGGCCACCCAGATCATCAACCTGCGCCACTCCTTCGACCCCAAGTGCGGCTCGTCGGGGTGCACGCCGGCGGCCACCGGCGGGGCCGTCATCGTGATGGACCCCCAGACGGGGGCGGTGCTGGCCATGTCGTCGTACCCGACCTACAACCCGTCCATCTGGGTGAACGGCATCTCCGATGCCGATTACGCGGCGCTGACCGATCCGGCCAACAACGACCCCCAGATCAACCGGGCCATCAACGGGCTCTACACCCCGGGATCGACCTTCAAGCTGAACACGGCCACGGCCGCCCTCGACACCGGCCTCATCACGGCCGGCACCTACATCGACGACGTAGGCACCTTCAAAATCCCCGACTGCACCGGCGGCACGTGCTCGCTGCACAACGACGACTCCGACGGCGCCCTGGGCGAGCTGAACGTCACGGGGGCGCTCACCGAGTCGAGCGACTACTTCTTCTACCAACTGGGCGACTGGTTCTACAACGACCGGGGCAACCCGGCCTTCGGCATCACCCCCATCCAGGATCAGGCCGCCCAGTACAGCCTGGGTGAGCAGACCGGCATCGACCTGCCCGACGAGTCGGAGGGCCGGGTGGACAGCCCGGCCGAGCGGGCCAAGCTGCACGCCGAGGCGCCGGCGGCCTTCCCCAACACCACGTGGTACACCGGCGACAACCTCGAGATGGCGTTCGGCCAGGGGACGACCGTCATCACCCCCATCGAGCAGGCCGTGGCCTACTCGACCTTCGCCAACGGCGGCACCCGGTACGCGCCCCAGCTGGGCTCGGCGGTGGTGACGCCGACCGGCAGGGTGGTGACCCGGATCACCCCCCAGGTGACCGGGCACGTCAACCTGCCGCCGTCCACCTTCCAGCCCATGCTGGCCGGATTCGAGGGCGTCGTCCAGAACCCCAGCGGCACCGCCTATGGCGCCTTTACGGGCTCGAAGTTCCCCGTCAGCGAGCTGGCCGGCAAGACCGGAACGGCCACGACGGAGGCGAAGAAGGAGCCCACGGCCTGGTTCGTGGGCTGGGGACCCACGGCCGACCCCACCTACCTGGTGGTGTGCGTGATCGACCAGGCCGGCTACGGCGCAGCCGCCTCCGCCCCCGTCGTCCGCCAGATCTTCGACTATCTGGCCGCCAACCCGGTGGGCCCGGTCCAGGTACCGCCGCCGGCGGCCACCATGGACGCCACCGGGCCGGCCCCGCTCCCGGTCGCGGCGCCGGCGGTCGCCCCCGGCGCGACCACCACGACCACCACCCAGAGTGGGTAGCGACATCGGGCGGCCGGGCGGCGGCCGTAGGGTGGGGGGGACGATGGACTCCCTCTGGCCCCGCCTCGAGCCCCTGCTCAACCAGGTCACCAAGCCGGCCCGCTACATCGGGGGCGAGCTGGGCGCCCAGCGGCCCGAGCACGGCCCCGGCCGGGTGGCCTGGCTGCTCATCTACCCCGACACCTACGAGATCGGGCTGCCCAACCAGGGCCTGCAGATCCTCTACGAGATCCTGAACGAGCGCGCACGACGCCCTGGCCGAGCGGACCTACGCCCCGTGGACCGACATGGAGGCGCTGCTGCGGGCGGAGGGGCTCCCGCTCTTCTCGGTCGACAGCCACCTGCCGGCCCGCGCCTTCGACCTGCTCGCCTTCAACCTGTCGGCCGAGCTCGTCTACACCAACCTGCTCAACCTGATCGACCTGGCCGGCGTGCCGGTGCGGGCCGGCGGACCGGGCGGATGACGACCCGCTGGTGGTGGCCGGCGGGCACTGCACGTTCAACCCCGAGCCGCTCGCCGACTTCGTCGACGTCTTCGTGCTGGGCGACGGCGAGGAGGTCGTCGGCGAGATCACCGAGGTGGTGGCGGCCACCAGGGACGCCGGCCGCGACGGCCGACGCTGCGGGCGCTGGCCCGCCTCGACGGGGTCTACGTCCCGTCCGTGCTACGAGCCCGTCTACGGGGCCCCGCCGGCACCGGCGGGTCGCCCGGCGTCCCCCGCCTCTCGGCCGTGCGGCCCCGCTTCGACGGCGTGCCGGCCGTGGTGGCCAAGCGCACCATCGCCGACCTGGCCGAGTGGCCCTACCCCAAGCAGCAGCTGGTGCCGCTCACCGAGGTCGTCCACGACCGGCTCAACGTGGAGATCTTCCGGGGCTGCACCCGGGGCTGCCGGTTCTGCCAGGCCGGCATGATCACCCGGCCGGTCCGGGAGCGCCCCGCCGACCAGGTGCGGACCATGGTGGCGCGACGGCCTGGCCCGCACCGGCTACGACGAGGTCGCCCTGACCTCGCTGTCCAGCGCGGACTACTCGGGCATCGAGGACACCGTCACCGGCATCATCGAGGACCCGGCCTGCGCCGGCCAGGTGTCGGTCAGCCTGCCGTCGCCTGCGCGTCGACGCCTTCACGGTGGGCACCGCCGCCCAGATCCAGAAGGTCCGCCGCACCGGGCTGACCTTCGCCCCCGAGGCCGGCACGTGGCGGATGCGCCAGGTCATCAACAAGCTGATCCGCGAGGAGGACCTCTACGGGGCGGTCGAGTCCGCCTTCTCCCAGGGTTGGCGGCGGGTGAAGCTGTACTTCCTCACCGGCCTGCCGACCGAGACCGACGAGGACACCCTGGGCATCGCCGAGCTGGCCCGCAACTGCGTCGCGATCGGCCGGCGCTACCACCGGGGTGCCTCGGTCACCGCGTCGGTCGGGCGGCTTCGTGCCCAAGCCGCAGACCCCGTTCCAGTGGTTCGGCCAGAACACGGTGGACGAGCTGCAGCCGCAAGGTCAACCTGCTGCAGGACGCCGCCCGGCGGGTCCGGGGCGTGCAGCTGCGCTGGCACGACCCCAAGGCCACGCGGCCGAGGGCATCGCCAGCCGGGGCGACCGGCGGGTCGGCGCGGTCATCGAGGAGGTCTGGCGGCGGGGCGGCACCTTCCAGGAGTGGTCGGAGCACTTCGACCTCGACCTGTGGACCGAGGCCATGGCCGCGCCCGGCCTGTCGCTCGACGGACGTCGTGCACCGCCACCGGAGCCGCGGACGAGGTGCTGCCCTGGGACCACATCTCGGCCGGGCTGCACGAGGACTTCCTGTGGCAGGACTGGCTCGACGCCCTGGCCGAGCACGGCCTCGAGGACTGCCGCTGGACCCCCTGCTACGACTGCGGTGCCTGCACCGGCTTCGGGTTCGAGCACGTGGTGGCCTCGGCCGTCGCCGCCGGCGGGCGGGAGCCAGGGGACCGGGCAGGACCTGACCGCGGCCGGCCGGGTGCCGGTTTCCTGGCAGCGGCGCCTTCCGGCGCCGCCCCGGCCCGGGGGGACGACCGGGAGCCTGCCGTCCGGGCGGGCGGAGGCGAGGGCTGACGTGCGGGTCCGCTTCCGGTTCTCCAAGCTCGGCAAGGTCCGCTGCACCAGCCACGCGACGTGGCCCGGATGTGGGAGCGGGCGCTGCGGCGGGCCGGCCTGCCCGTGGCCTACACGGAGGGCTTCTCGCCCCGGCCCCAGGTCAGCTTCGGGCTGGCCCTGCCCACGGGGCCGAGTCGCTGGCCGAATACCTCGACGTGGCCTTCGACCCGGCCCGGGCCGAGACGGCCGCCATCGACGTGGACGGCCTGGCGGCCATGCTCGGCCCGCTGCTGCCCGACGGGATCGAGGTGACGGCGGCCGCGGCCGGTGATCCCCGGATCGGCTCCCTCCAGCAGGAGGTGGACGTCGTGTTCGTGGGCCATGGCGTTCTCGGGCGTGGCCGCGAGGCCGACGCTCGGGGCCAGGTGCGGGCGGCTGCTGGCGGCGCCGATCGCTGACGGTCGTGCGGGAGCGCAAGGGCCGGACCGGTCGACGGACGACCTCCGGCCGGCGCTGCTCGGTTGCAGGTGGCCGGTCGGCCGCGTCGCTGCCACCGGGTCGGACGCCCGGCCCCGGCGGGGCGGTCGTGTTCGCCGAGCCTGGCCACCATCCGGCGCGGCGTGCGGCCCGCCGACTGGCGGGAGTGCTCGCGCGCCCCGGGCGTGGTCGATGCTCGGCATGCATCCGGTCCTCGACCGGGTGTGCAGGACGCAACAATGGATCGAGCGCGATGGCGTCCGGACGGAGCCCCTGGCATTGGCCGGCGAGCCGGACCCGCCGCCGGCGCCGTGCACGCCCTGGAGCGTGCGTCGTGAACATGACGGAAGGGATCCATCGATGTCAGAAGCGACGACCGGGCAGCCGGTCGATGCAGCAGCGGGCGGAGCCGAAGGCGCTCCACCCGTCGGCGAGCAGGACGGTAGTCGGCCGCAAGCAGCCGACGGGACCACCGGGGGGGAGCGCACCGGGACGCGCCACCGACGCGGCTCGCGGGGCGGGCGCGGCCGCGGACGGGCGTCGGCACCGGGTCGGCCGCCGGGGGCGCCGCCGGTCGACGCCGCCGGCGGCGAGGCGTGAGGCCGAGACCGGGGGGACCGACGGCCCCGAGGACGCTCCCGGTGCCGAGGGCCACCGGCCACTGCCCGATCCGGCCGGGTCGCGGCCCAAGATCGGCGACTCGCCGGCCGGCGCCGGCCGGTGCCGCCCCGGCGACCGGGCCCGACAGCCAGGGCCAGCGTCGCGGCGGCCGGGCGGCCAGGGCCGGCCGGGGAACCAGGGGAGCCAGGGCGGGTCGCGGCGGCGGCCGTCGCTCGGGCGGCGGTGACCGCAAGGGCGGGGGCGGACGCGACCAGGTCGTCCGCACGCCGGTGACGGCCGTGGTGCCCTCGGCCGGCCGATCCCGGGAGGCCGCCGATCGAGGGAGCCGCAAGGCCGCGGCCCGTCAGGCGCGGTCGCGAGCGGGGGGGCCGGCCGTCGGCCGCTACCTGATGGCCGTCCACGTCCAGCCCGCAGCGACCCAGATCGCGGTCCTCGAGGGCCGCTCCCTGATCGAGCACTACGTGTCGCGGCCGGCCGACGACTCCAACCAGATCGACGGCAACATCTACCGGGGCCGGGTGCAGAACGTGCTGCCCGGGAATGGAGGCCGCCTTCATCGACATCGGCACCCCGAAGAACGCCGTCCTCTACCGGGGGGACGTCCGCTACGACACCGACGACGTCGAGTCGCCGTCGTCGGGTCAGCCCCGGATCGAGCAGCTGCTCAAGGCCGGTCAGATCGATCCTCTGCCAGGTCACCAAGAACCCGATCGGCGCCAAGGGTGCCCGGCTCACCCAGGAGGTCTCGCTGCCCGGGCGCTTCGTGGTCCTGGTCCCGGACAGCACGACCTACGGCATCTCCAAGCGCCTCGACGACGACGAGCGCAAGCGGCTGCGCCGGATCCTCGACGCCGTGCAGCCCAAGGGGCACGGGCTCATCGTCCGCACGGCGGCCGCCGGGGCCAGCTCGGAGGAGCTCCGGGCGACGTCGAGCCGGCTCGTCCAGCAGTGGGAGGCCATCGACGGCCGAGGCCGGCAAGGGCACGGCGCCCGGCCCTCCTCTACCGGGAGCCCGACATGGCGCGTCCGCGTCATCCGCGAGGAGTTCAACCGCGACTACCGGGGAGTCGTGATCGACGACCTGACCCTCTTCGAGCAGGTGCGGGACTACGTCGCCGCCGTCAACCCCGAGCTGGCCGACCGGGTCGAGTACTACGACCCGGACGAGGAGCACCTGCCGCTGTTCGAGCGGTACCACGTCCACGAGCAGCTCCACAAGGCCCTCGACCGCAAGGTGTGGCTGCCGTCGGGCGGGTCGCTCGTCATCGACCGCACCGAGGCGCTCACCGTCATCGACGTCAACACGGGCAAGAACGTCGGCACCTCCAACCTCGAGGAGACCGTCTACCGGAACAACCTGGAGGCGGCCGAGGAGATCGCCCGCCAGCTGCGGCTCCGCGACATCGGCGGGATCATCGTCATCGACTTCATCGACATGGAGATCCGCGAGAACCGGGCCAAGGTGTCGAGCGCGCTGCGCGCCGCCCTGGCCAGGGACAAGACCCGTACCCAGGCGTTCGACATCTCGGAGCTCGGCCTGGTCGAGATGACCCGGAAGCGGGTGTCGGAGGGGCTCGTCGAGTCCCTGTCGACCACCTGCGAGGTCGTGCGGCGGCCGGGGAATCGTCTTCGACGACGTGGGCCTGTAGAGCTCTCGCCCCTATGTACGCCGTCATCGACACCGGAGGCAAGCAGGAGCGCGTGGCCGAGGGCCAGCAGCTCCGCGTGGATCGGCTGGGCGAGGAGCCCGGTGCGGTGGTGAGCTCAGCCCCTGCTGCTGGTGGACGGGGCGACGGGTGCTGGCCACCCCCTCGGCCCTGGCCGGCGCGTCGGTGACGGCCCAGGTGGTGGGGGAGGAGCTCGGGCCGAAGATCCGGGGCTTCACCTACAAGGCGAAGTCCCACGAGAGCCGCCGGTGGGGGCACCGCCAGCACTACTCGACCATCGAGATCACCGTCCATCACCCCCGCCGGCTGAGGCCGGGGGCGAGACGAGGAGCACGGACATGTCGAAGACCAAGGGTGGCGGGTCCACCCGCAACGGGCGCGATTCGAACGCGCAGCGCCTGGGGGTGAAGACGTTCGGCGGCACGCAGGTGCGGTCCGGCGCCATCATCGTGCGCCAGCGCGGGACCAACTTCCACCCGGGCGACAACGTCGGCCGGGGCGGCGACGACACGCTCTTCGCCCTGTCCGACGGTGTCGTGCGGTTCGCAACCAGAAAGGGCCGCAAGCTCGTCGACGTCGTCGACGGCTGACGCCGGTCGGGCCCGCCCGCCCGTCCATCTCCCACCATGGATGCGACCACCCGGCCCGGGGGCCACGAGCGCCCACCTGGGACGGGAACCGTCGATCTCGACGGCTGCGTGAACTTCCGCGACATCGGTGGGTACGCCACGGCGACGGCGGCCGGGTCCGCCGGGGCCGCCTCTACCGGGCCGACGGGCTCAACCGGCTGAGCGACCGCGACATCGACACGCTGCGGGCCCTGGACGTGCGCACCGTGGTCGACCTCCGCACCCCGTCGGAGGCCGAGACGGGGGACGTTCCCCGTCGACCGGCTGCCGGTGACGTTCGTCGCCCTTCCCCTCACCGACGTGCTGCCCGGCGCCGGAGGAGCTGCCGAGTGGAAGGAGACAGGTTCGTGGCCGAGAGGTACGTGGAGATGGTCGAGGGGGGACGCGACGCCATCGCCGCCACGTCGCGGCCGTGGCCGCGGCCGGTGCCATGCCGGCCGTCGTCCACTGCAGTGCGGGAAAGGACCGCACCGGCATCGTGTCCGCCCTGGTGCTGTGGTTCGCCGGCGTGGCCGAGGACGACATCGCCGCCGACTACGCACGGTCGGGGCCGGCCATGGAGCTGCTGCTCGCCCGGCTGCGGCTCGACCACCCCGAGGCCGGCGACGCCCTCGACCGGTACGCACCCGCCGTCCTGCACGCCGCCCCCGGGACGATGACGCAGTTCCTCGACGCCCTCAGCCGGGCCTACGGGGGCCCCGACGGCGTCGCCGCCCATCTCGGGATCGTCCCGGAGGCCGGACGCCTCCGGGAGCTGCTGGTCGAGCCGGCCTGAACGGGGCCGGCTCGGACCGGGCCCGACCGGTGGCCGGTCAGGCCTCGGAGGTACCGCCGGCGGCGGCTGTAGACGGTGAAGGCCGCCAGCCCACCGCCGGCCACCACGGCCAGTCCCAGGCCGCCGATGGCGCCGACCGGCACCTCGGTGCCGCCGCCCAGGGTGAAGATCAGGGCGTCGTTGCTGCCGTTGCAGGGGGCGCCGGTGGAGCTGCCTACCTTGACGTTGGTGGCGGAGCCGGCGGCCCACACGGAGCCACCGCCCCGCCCCCGCCACCGCCACAGCCGGTCGCCTGGTCGCCGCCACCGGAACCGCCTGCATAGCCGGCGCCGCCACCGCCGCTGTCGCCGCCGCTCGTGGCCGAGCCACCGGCGCCGCCGGCCGGCGAAAACCCGCCGGAGTTGGCGCCGCCGGCTCCGCCCGAGCCACCCGTGGAGGCGCCCGGCTTGCCGGCGGCCCGCTCGGACCCGATCCGCCCGCGTCCGAAGTGGTGGCACCCGACCCGGCCGTCCCGCCGGCTCCGCCCGAGGTGTTGATGCAGACCGACTCGCCCCCGCCCCCGCCCCCGCCGGCCACAGCCAGCAGGTCCGCCGGACCGGTCGCCGTGGTGCAGGTGCTGCCAAGGCAGAAGGCGGCGGCGCCGCCGCCGCCGCCGCCCTTGGTCCCGCCATTACCGCCGACAGCGAACCCCTTGCCGCCAGATCCGCTGCCGGTGCCGTGGCCGGCGCAGCCGCCGATCAGCGTCACCTTCTGTCCGGCCGAGATGGGGAAGGTGGCCGTCACCTGGCTCCCGGCGGCGCCGGTGCCCCTGGAACTGGTCACGTAGCCGTTGGCCCCGTTGGAGCCGCCGCCGCCGATCAACGTCGTGGTGACCGCGGTCGCGCCGGCCGGCGCGGTGACCGTCAACGCCGCACCGCATTCCTTCGGTCCCGAGTCCCGTGTCGACGAGGTCGCCGACGACGGCGTCTGCACCAGGGCCGCCGCCGACAGCCCGAGGATGAGTGCCAGAGCGACACCCATCAGGACCTGGTGGAACTTGCGCATCAATGCTCTCCCCGCAGTGGCAGGTAGAACCGCCGCTGCCGCCAGCGCCGGTTCGTAGTGCTTTTTCTAACACGCACAGTCACATCGGGAAAAGCAGCTGTTCGAATTTCGGTAAACGTCCAGCAAGTTGCGCGCAAATAGTGATATTCCTAACCGACTGTGTGTCAACTTCCGCCAGGTCGCGGCATGCCCCGGCCACCCGATCATCCCGGAGTGGGTGACGGTGGCGCCGCCACGGGCAGTGGTCAACGGGACCGGTCGGTAGGATCTGACGGTGTCCAGCTTCGTCGACGAGGCCCAGCTCCATGTGAAGGCGGGCGACGGCGGCGCCGGAGCGGTGTCGTTCCGGCGCGAGGCCCACGTCGACCGGGGCGGCCCCGACGGTGGAGACGGCGGCCACGGCGGCGGCGTGTGGCTGGTGGCGACCACCAACCAGGCCTCGTTGCTGGGATTCGCGACCACCCCCACCGCCGGGCCGGCGACGGCGGCCACGGCGGCGGCAAGAAGCGCCACGGCGCCCGGGGGGCCGATCTCGAGGTGCCGGTGCCCGTGGGCCTACGGGTGCGGGACCGAGACGGCACCGTGCTCGCCGACCTGGCCGACGCCGGGGACCGGTGGCAGGCGGCCACCGGCGGGCGGGGCGGGCGGGGCAACGCCAGCTTCCTCTCCAACCGGCGCCGGGCCCCCGGCTTCGCCGAGCAGGGGGAGCGCGGCGCCGAGTACTGGTACGACCTAGAACTCGCCCTGGTGGCCGACGCCGCCCTGGTCGGATTCCCCAACGTCGGCAAGAGCACCCTGATCTCGAGGGTGTCGGCGGCCCGGCCGAAGATCGCCGACTACCCGTTCACGACGCTCGAGCCGCACCTGGGGGTGGTCCGCCACGGGGACACCGAGCTGGTGCTGGCCGACATCCCCGGGCTCGTCGAGGGTGCCGCCGAGGGCCGCGGCCTCGGTCACCGCTTCCTCCGGCACGTGACGCGGGCCCGGGTGCTCGTGGTCCTGCTCGAGCTCGACCCGGTCACCGGCGTCGCTCCGGCCGACCAGGAGCGGGTGCTGCTGGACGAGCTCGGTCGGTACCAGCCCGAGCTGCTCGACGCGGCCCCGGGTGGTGGTGGGGTCGAAGGCCGACGCCGCCGCCGGCGGTGCCGGCCACCCCTTCGACGGGCTGCGGATCTCGTCGGTGACCGGCGAGGGACTTCCGGCCCTGCTGGGACGGATCGCCGCCGCCGTCGACGCCTCCCGGCGCGGCGAACAGGCCGGCGACGGCACCGTCGTCGTGCACCGCCCGGCGCCCGAGGGCATCCGGGTCGAGCGGGTGGACGGCGGGTTCGCCGTCTCGGGGCGCAGCGTGGAGCGGGCCGTGGCCCTGAACGACGTCACCACGGACGAGGCGTCCGCCTACGTGGAGGAGCGCCTCCGGCGGCTCGGCGTCGACCGGGCGCTGGCCCGCGCCGGTGCCCGCGACGGCGATGTCGTTACCATCGGCCCGCTCACGTTCACCTGGTACCGCGACCAGCCCGAGCTGACGGTGACGCCCCGCGGCCGGCGGCGGGCGTGACCGCCGCCGGGCCGCGCACGCTGGTCGTCAAGGTGGGGTCGTCGTCGGTGACGACCCCGGACGGCGACGTCGACACGGCCGTCATCGACCGCCTGGCCGTCGAAGTGACCGCCGAGGTCGGTCGGGGCTCCCAGGTGGTGGTGGTCACCTCGGGCGCCATCGCCGCCGGGTGGACGGCGCTCGCCGGGGGGCGCCGGCGGCCCGAGGACCGCGGCCACCCTCCAGGCGGTGTCCGCCCTCGGCCAGCCGCGCCTCATGTGGCACTGGAGCCAGGCGTTCGAGGCGTGCGGTCTGCTGGCCGGACAGGTGCTGCTGGCCGGGGGCGACTTCGTCCACCGCGGCCGGTACCTCCTCGCCCGCCAGTCGCTGACCCGCCTCCTCGAACTGGGCGTGGTGCCGGTCGTCAACGAGAACGACGCCATCGCCGACGAGGAGATCCGCTTCGGGGACAACGATCGGCTGGCCGCGCTGGTGGCCCACCTGGTCCGGGCCGATCTGCTGGTCCTGCTGACCGACACCGCCGGCCTGCTGACCGGCGACCCCCGCCGGACCGAGGACACCTCGCTCATCGAGGAGGTGGTGGAGATCGACCACGAGCTCGAGCGGCTGGCCGGTGGCGCCGGCACGGTGGTGGGGAGCGGTGGCATGGCCTCGAAGCTGGCGGCGGCCAAGATCGCCACCTGGTCGGGGATCGAGGCGGTCATCGCCGAGGCCGGCCGGCCGGGTGTGCTCGCCGACGTGCTCTCCGGCACCGCCGGCGCCGGGACCCGGTTCCGCCCGCGCGGCCGCCGGCTGCCCGCCCGCAAGCTCTGGATCGCCTTCGCCGTCGGGGCCACCGGCACGGTGGTGGTCGACGACGGCGCCCGGCGGGCCCTGTCCGACGACGGGCGTTCGTTGCTGCCGGCCGGCGTGGTCGGGGTCGAGGGGACGTTCGGTCCCGACGACGCCGTGGAGATCGCCGCCACCGGCGGCGAGGTGTTCGCCAAGGGACTGGTGCGGTACGCGTCCGGCCGCCTGGCCGACCTGGCCGGCTGTCGGACCGACCGCCTCCCCGAGGACGTCCCCCACGAGGTCGTCCACCGCGACGACCTGGTCGTGCTGGTGTGACCGCGCCGACCCGGCCCGGGGCCGTCCTGACCGGTGGCGGTACGCTGAGCCGATGACGTCTGCGCCCAACGCCCTTGCCGACCTGGGCCGTCGGGCATCGGCTGCGGCCCGGGTGGTCGCCCGGTCGTCGTCGTCGGCACGCGACGACGCCCTCCGCCATGCCGCCGACCTCATCGGGCACGAGGGCGACCGCATCCTGACGGTGAACGGGGCCGAGGTCGATGCGGCCGAGGGCTCGGGGATGGCGGCCGGCGGGCTCGACCGGCTGCGCCTCACGCCGGCGCGGGTGGAGGCGATGGCCGCCGGCCTGCGCCAGGTGGCCGACCTGGCCGACCCCGTCGGCGAGGTGGTCGACGGCTGGGTGCGTCCCAACGGGCTCCGGATCGAGCGGGTCCGGGTCCCCCTCGGAGTGGTGGGCGTCATCTACGAGAACCGGCCCGAACGTGACGAGCGACGCCGCCGGTCTGTGCCTGAAGGCGGGCAACGCCACCCTGCTCAGGGGGTCGTCGACGGCGGTGCGGACCAATACGGCCGTCTGCGGCCTGTTGCGGCGCGGCCTGGCCAAGGCCGGTCTGCCCGAGGACGCCGTCGGCCTGGTGGAGGACACCAGCCGGGCCTCGGCGGTGGCGTTCATGCAGCTGCGCGGACTACATCGACTGCCTGGTGCCGAGAGGCGGTCCTTCGCTCATCGCCACCATCCGCGAGCACGCCACCGTGCCCTTCGTGGAGGACGGCGACGGCAACTGCCACGTCTACGTGGACGCCGCCGCCGACCTGTCGATGGCGGAGGACATCGTGGTGAACGCCAAGATGCAGCGGCCGGGTGTCTGCAACGCGGCCGAGACCCTGCTGGTCCACCGCAAGGTGGCCGCCGGCCTTCCTGCCCCGGGTGGCCGCGGCGCTGGCCGGCGTCGACCTCGTCGGCGACGAGGCCGCCCGGGCCGTCGTCGGCGCCATCGGTCCGGCCAGCGACGGAGGACTTCGCCGTCGAGTTCCTGGGGCCACGCATGGCCGTGGCCGTGGTCGACTCCCTCGACGACGCCATCGACCACATCGCCACGTTACTGCTCGGGTCACTCCGAGGCCATCGTCACGGGCGACCTGGCCGCCGCCGACCGGTTCACGGCCGAGGTGGACGCGGCCGCCGTGCTGGTCAATGCGTCGACCAGGTTCGTCGACGGCGAGCAGTTCGGGCTGGGCGCCGAGATCGGCATCTCGACCCAGAAGCTGCACGCCCGCGGCCCGATGGGCGTGCGCGAGCTGACGTGCGTGAAGTACGTGGTCCACGGCAACGGGCAGGTGCGCCCGTGACGGTGCCCGCCACCGGCTTCCCCGTGGCCGGCGAGCCGAGGTTCGAGTCGATCGCCGCCGTGCGGGACGGGCTGGCGGGTATCGACTACCTGGCCGACGAGGGCATCGCCGGCGTGGTCTATCTGGCCGACCGGCTGGCCAAGCCGGTCCTGGTCGAGGGACCGGCCGGGACCGGCAAGACCGAGCTGGCCAAGTCGGTGGCCCGCCTGACCGGCAGCCGGCTGATCCGGCTGCAGTGCTACGAGGGCCTCGACGAGTCCAAGGCCCTCTACGAGTGGAACTACCGCAAGCAGCTGCTGCGCATCCAGGCGGAGTCCGGCCGCGAGTGGCAGCGAGCTCGAGGGGGACATCTTCTCGGAGGAATTCCTGCTCCCCCGGCCCCTGCTCGAGGCCATCCGGTCGACCGAGCCGGTGGTGCTGCTGGTCGACGAGGTCGACCGGGTGGAGCTCGAGACCGAGGCCCTCCTGCTCGAGGTGCTCTCCGAGTACCAGGTGTCCATCCCCGAGCTCGGGACGGTGCGGGCCACCCGGCTCCCGCTCGTCTTCCTCACGTCGAACAACACCCGCGAACTGTCCGAGGCCCTCAAGCGCCGCTGCCTCTACCTGCACATCGACTACCCCGACATCGACCGGGAACGCGCCATCGTGACGGCCAGGGTCGCCGGCATCAGCGCCCAGCTGGCCGATCAGGTGGCCCGGATCGTCCGGTCGATCCGCACCCTCGAGCTGAAGAAGGCCCCCTCGGTGTCCGAGACCCTGGACTGGGCCCGGACCCTGGTCGTGCTCGGGATCGAGTCGATCGACGCCGAGGCCGCCCGCGACACCCTCCACATCCTGTTGAAGTACCAGTCGGACATCGAGCGGGCGGCCAAGGAACTGGCCAACGGTGGCCCCGGCAGCTGACGTCCCCGGCGGTCCCACGGCCACCGGGGCGGCCGGGGACGCCATGCTCGGGCTGATGGCGTCGTTCGTGGCCGAGCTGCGGGCCGCCGGGGTCCCGGTCTCGCTGAGCGAGCACCTCGACGCCGTGGAGGTGCTGCGGCACGTGCCGCTCGAGGACCGGCCGGCGCTCAAGCACGCACTGGGCGCCGCCATGGTGAAGTCGTCGTCGCACTGGCGGACCTTCGAGACGGCCTTCGAGGTGTTCTTCGCGCTGCGCGGTCCCGGGTACGCCATCGACGGCGACGCCGAGGCCGGCGATGCCGAGGACGCCGGCGGCGAGGCCGGCGCCGGCGGCGCCGCCGGGGGACCCGGCGGCGGCTCTGAGGGGATGACGCCCGAGGAGCTGGCCGACCTGCTGACCAAGGCCCTCGCCGGCGGGTCGGCGTCCCTGATGGCCGCGGTGGCCCGCCAGGCGGTGGCCCGCTACGCCGGCATGGAGTCGGGACGGCCCGTGGGCGGCACCTACTACCTCTACCGGACCTTGCGGAACCTCGACCTGGACGGCGTGGCCGAGCGGCTGGTGGCCGCGGCCCGGGCCGGCCGGCCGCCGGGCGGGGAGGAGGGGGACGGCGGTGACGACCCGGGGGCACCGCCCCTCACGCCGTTGGAGGAGCGCCTCCTCCGCGACGAGCTCGCCGCCCGCGTCGACCTGCTGCGCAAGGAGATCGAGGACGAGATCCGCAGGCGGCTGGTGGCCGACCGGGGCAGCGAGGCACTGGCCCGGTCGGTGCGGTCGCCACTGCCCGAGGACGTCGACGTCATGCACGCCAGCCGCGAGGAGCTGGCCGCGCTGCGCCGTGCCCTCCACCCGCTGTCGCGCAAGCTCGCCGTCCGGCTGGCCCGCAAGCGCCGCCACGGGCGCCGGGGACCGCTCGACTTCCGGGCCACGGTCCGCCGGTCACTGTCGACGGGGGGCGTGCCCGTCGACCCGCGCTTCCGGTACCCGCGTCCGGCCAAGCCCGAGATCGTGGTGATCGCCGACATCTCCGGGTCGGTGGCGTCCTTCGCCCGCTTCACCCTGCACCTGGTCCACGCCATCAGCTCGCAGTTCTCCAAGGTCCGCAGCTTCGTCTTCATCGACGGCATCGACGAGGTCACCGCCTTCTTCGAGGGGGCCGACGATCCGGCCGAGGCCGTACGCCGGGTGAACGCCGAGGCCGACGTCATCTGGGTCGACGGGCACTCAGACTACGGCCACGCCCTGGCCGTGTTCTGGGAGCGGTGGGGCGAGGAGCTCACCCCCAGGTCGAGCGTGCTGCTGCTCGGCGACGCCCGCAACAACTACCATGCGTCCAATGCCTGGGTGGTGAAGGAGCTGGCCCACCGGGCCCGCCACGTCTACTGGTTGAACCCCGAGCCCCGTGCCTACTGGGACTCCGGCGATTCGATCGTCGGGGAGTACGCGGTCCACTGTGACGACGTGGTCGAGTGCCGGACGCTGCGCCAGCTGGAGCGGTTCGTGGGGGAGTTGGCGTGACGGAAGAGGAGAACCGGTTCGAGGCCCTCACCGGTGCCGACAGCGAGCACCCCGACGTCCTCTCCGAGCCGCCGGTCGTCGGCGTGCCGTCGGGCGTGGCCACCGTCCCCCCGCCGTCGTCGCACACGGCGACCCGGCTCATCCTCATCCGCCACGGCGAGGCGGCCTGCAACGTCTGGGGAGTCTGCGGAGGGCCGAAGGGCTGCACGGGCCTGACGTCGCACGGGATCCGCCAGGTCGAGGCGCTCCGCAACCGCCTGCTGGTCACCGGCGAACTGGCCGGCGCCGACGTGCTGTACTCGAGCGTCCTGCCCCGGGCCATCGAGACGGCCGAGATCGTGGCGCCCGCGCTGGCGCCGAGGGATACCGAGGGCACGGCCGGGCCCGTGCCCCGCGTCGAGCTCGACTGCGGGCTGTGCGAGCTCCATCCCGGGGAGGCGGACGGCCTGACGTGGGAGGAGTTCACCCGCCAGTTCGGGGACCCGGACTGGGACGTCGACCCCGATCGGGTCATCGCCCCGGGCGGTGAGAGCTGGACCGGCTTCGTCGCCCGGGTGGCCGAGACCCTCGAGGCGGTGGTGGCCCGGCATCCCGGCAGCCTGGTGGTGGCCGCCTGCCACGCAGGCGTCATCGAGGCCGCCATGCTGGCCATGCTGCCGGTGGCCGGCGGGTGGGAGGGTGCCCGCCTGCAGCTCCGCACCCACCACTCCTCGATCACCGGATGGGAGATCGACCACGGCCGTTGGCGGCTGCTCGGCTTCAACGACGCCGGCCACCTCTCCATCCCCGGGGCCGTGCCGGTGCCCGCACCGGTGGGGGCGGATCAGCAGGCGTAGTCGAGGTCGAAGTCGGTCGAGTCGTACTGGGTCATCCACACGCCCCCCGTCGGGAGCTGGACGCCGTTGGCGGCCGCGTAGGACATGGCGTCGCTGCAGTTGGCCTGGGGGTTGCCGGTGTACCAGGCGGCCCACACCGGCCACGGCGGGCTGGTACTGGCCCACGATGCCGTCCCAGACGTGAGGAGCTGGTGTAGAGGCCGACGTTGACGACGCCCTTGTCCTTGAGGCCGGTGACGGCCCCGAAGTCGAGGTTCTGGTTGAGCAGCGGACGCCCGTCCAGTAGTCCTGGGCGTCCTCGACGTCGAGCCACCACGTCACGTTGGTGTCGACGCCGGCGGCCCGGGCCTTGGCGAAGGCGTCCTGGGCCGCGGCCAGCCGTAGTTGAAGAAGCAGGTCTGGTCGGGGCCGCAGCCGGTGGCGTTGTCGGCGAGGAAGATGTAGAGGTTCAGGCCGGCGCCGGCCCAGGCCGCCTCGGCCCCAGGCACGGGTTGTCCCCGAGGGGGCCCGGCCACCTCGACCACGCCGATCTGGTGCGGGGGCAGGCGGGAAGCCGCCGCACTGCCAGTTGGAGATGTCGTAGCCGTAGGCGCCGTGCGGGTAGAGCGGGTCCGGGGGCAGGGACCCGTTGCCCGAGCCGTGGCCATGCCGACCAGGGCGAGTCAGGTCGGGTGGCGGAGCCCGTAGTAGCCGGCGTCGCCGAAGGCGTAGACGAGGCCGTCGGCGTCCGTCAGCCAGTACCCGTCGCCCGTCGGCGTCACCGTCATGGCCACGATCGGACGGGCGATGGGGGTGCCGCCCGCCGAACCCTCGAAGCGGGCGTCGCCGAAGGCGAACACCCCGCCGTCGGCCGCCACCAGCAGTAGCCCCCGGCCGTCCGGGGTGCGGCGCACGGCCACGATCGGCGCCGACCAGGTTGAGGGACCCCAGCGA
Source organism: uncultured Actinomycetota bacterium (assembly GCA_963838005.1). Lineage (GTDB taxonomy): Bacteria > Actinomycetota > Acidimicrobiia > Acidimicrobiales > RAAP-2 > CAWIPW01. Next base: position 378,136 of record CAWIPW010000003.1, on the reverse strand, counting down.
ACCGTGGAAGGCGGCGTCGCCGAAGGAGAAGACGCCGCCGTCGGCGGCCACCAGCCAGTAGCCGCTGGCCGGTGGGGGTGGCCACCATCCCGATGATCGGCCGGTTGAGGCGCATGGCGCCCGGTGGAGCCGTAGAACCCGGCGTCCCCGAAGGCGAAGACGCCCCCGTCCGAGGCCACCAGCCAGTAGCCGTGCCCGGACGGGGTCGGCGCCATGCCCACCACCGGCTGGTTCAGCCGCATGCCGCCGGTGGAGCCGTGGAAGCCGGCGTCGCCGAAGGAGAAGACGCCGCCGTCGGCGGCCACGATCCAGTAGCCCCTGTCGTCGGGGGTGGCCACCATCCCCACCGACGGGCTTGCCAGCCAGCCTCCCGGCCATGTTGCCGTAGAGGGGCGCCCCCCGAGCGGCCACACCCCGCCGTCGGCGGCCGCCATCCAGTAGACCGGCACCGATGGTCGCGGCGCGGGTGGTCGCGGCCGTGGCCGGCCGGACGGCGACGGCGGTGCCGACGGCGGCGAGGAGGGCGACCGCCACCGCCAGGGCGCTCACGAGTCGGCGGGCGCGGGGGAGCTGGATGGGGTGAGGCAGCATGGAGTCGGGTCCCGGACGGTTCGGCGAGCTGGCGGTCGGCTGCGGCCTGGCAACTGATGGTGACCGCTCCCAGTGGTGAGCGTGCCACCCGATGCACCATTCTTCCGGCCGGCGGCGGCCAGGTCAACGACCCCGGCCGGTCAGGCGTGCAGCAGCTCGGCCGACCCGAAGGCCAGGTCGAGGGATTGGCGGGCATTGAGCCGGGGGTCGCAGGTGGTGGTGTACCGCTGGTGCAGCTGGTCCTCGAGGATGTCCTCGACGCCGCCGAGGCACTCGGTGACGTCGTCGCCGGTCAGCTCGACGTGGACGCCGCCCGGCCACGTGCCGACCTCCCGGTGGGCGGCGAAGAACCCCTGAGCTCGGCCAGGATGTCGTCGAAGCGGCGGGTCTTGCGGCCGCCGTCGGTGGAGAAGGTGTTGCCGTGCATGGGGTCGCAGGCCCACACCACGGGGTGCCCCTCGTCGCCCACGGCGGCGAGCAGCGGGGGCAGGAGCCGTCGATCCGGTCGGCACCCGAGGCGGGTGATGAGCGTCAGGCGCCCGGGCACGCGGCCGGGATCGAGGCGCTCGCACAGGGCGACGACCTCGTCGGGCGTGGCCGACGGTCCGATCTTGGCCCCGATCGGGTTGCGGATGCCGGAGAGGAACTCGACGTGGGCGCCGTCGGGCTGGCGGGTGCGCTCGCCCACCCACAGCATGTGGGCCGAGCAGTCGTACCACTCCCCGGTGAGGGAGTCGCTGCCGGGTCAGCGCCTCCTCGTAGTCGAGGATGAGGGCCTCGTGGCTGGTCCAGAAGTCGACCTGGTGGAGCGCCTCCTCGGCACCCAGGTTGATGCCGCAGGCGCGCCATGAAGCGCAGGGCCCGGTCGATCCCTCGGCGATGTCCTCGAAGCGGCGGCCCTCGGCCGACGACGCCACGAACTGCTGGTTCCAGGCGTGGACCTGGCTGAGGTCGGCGAAGCCGCCCTTGGTGAAGGCCCGCAGGAGGTTGAGCGTCGACACCGACTGCTGGTAGGCGGCCAGCAGGCGCTCGGGGTCGGGGGTGCGGGCCGCCTCGGTCGGGAGGTCGTCGTTGACCATGTGGCCCCGGAACGACGCGAGCACGGTGTCGCCGACCTTTTCGGTGGGGGCGGAGCGGGGCTTGGCGAACTGGCCGGCGATCCGTCCGACCTTGACCACCGGCACGCCGGCGCCGTAGGTCAGCACGACGGCCATCTGCAGGATGACCTGCAGCTTGTCGCGGATGGCATCGGCGGTGAAGTCGGTGAAGGACTCGGCGCAGTCGCCGGCCTGCAGGAGGAACGCCCGACCGGCGGCCGCGTCCGACAGCGCCCGGGTCAGGTGGCGGGCCTCGCCCGCGAAGACGAGCGGCGGCAGCGACGAGAGCCGGCCGACGGCGTGCTTCAGGGCGGCCTCGTCGGGCCACGCCGGCTGCTGCAGGGCCGGCCGGGCGCGCCACGACCCGGCGGTCCACCCGATGCCCCCCCCGTTGGCGGGGCCGGCTGCCTCCGGGCCCGGCGCGGTCACGTCACCAGCGTACGGTGCCGGGACGTAGTGTCCGTACATGGCACCGTTCCGGTTCGCGGTCCAGCTGTCCAGGGCCGTCGACGGCCCGGCGTGGCGGGCGGTCGCGACCAAGATCGAGGATCTCGGGTACTCGACCCTCTTCGTGCCCGACCACTTCGACGACCAGTTCGGTCCGCTGGTGGCCCTCACGGTGGCCGCCGAGGCCACCACGACGCTGAAGGTGGGCTCGCTCGTCTTCGGCAACGACTACCGGCATCCGGTGGTGCTGGCCAAGGAGATCGCCACCCTCGACCTGTTGTCGTCGGGCCGGGTCGAATTCGGGCTGGGCGCGGGCTGGATGGCGTCCGACTACGCGCCCTCCGGCATCCCCCTCGAAGGGCCGGGGGTCCGGATCGACCGGCTGGAGGAGAGCCTCGCCGTCCTGAAGTCGCTGTGGTCGGGCGCACCGACGACGTACGAGGGGGCCCACTACCGGATCGACGGGCTGGTCGGGACGCCGCCGCCGCACGGCGTCCGCACCCCACGATCGTGATCGGTGGCGGGGGCCGCCGGGTGCTGACGCTGGCGGCCCGGGAGGCCGACGTGGTCGGCGTCAACGCCAGCCTCACCGCCGGCTACATCGGGCCGGAGGTGGTGGGGACGGTCACCGCCGAGCACTTCCGCCGGCGGATGACTGGGTCCGAGAGGCGGCCGGGCCTCGGTTCGGCGACATCGAGCTGCAGTGCCTGACGTTCCTCGTCCAGGTCACCGACGACGTCGCCGGCGCCGCCGGGCGGCTGTCCCAGCTCATGGGGTTCGAGCCCGCCGAGGTACTGGAGTCGCCGGTGGCCCTGATCGGGTCGGTCGACGGTATGGCCGAGACGCTGCGGGCCCGCCGGGACGAGTTCGGGTTCTCCTATGTCGTCGTGCACGAGGGGGAGATGGAGGCGTTCGCCCCGGTGGTGGCCCGCCTGGCCGGGACCTGACGGCGCGGGCCGCGCCGCGCGCTCGGCATCTTCGGCGGCACCTTCGATCCCGTCCACGTCGGCCACGTGGAGACGGCGGCGGCCGTCGGCGAGGCCCTGGGCTCGACCGGGTGCTGCTGGTGGTGGCCAACGAGCCTGGCAGAAGGAGGGCGTGCGGCCGGTGACCCCGGCCGCCGACCGCCTGGCCATGGTGGAGGCGGCCGTGGCCGACCGGACGGGTATCGAGGCCAGCCCGATCGAGATCGACCGGGGCGGCCCGTCCTACACGGTGGAGACCGTCGAGGCGCTGCTGGCGGGCGAGCCGGCACCGGACCTCACCGTGGTGGTCGGGGCGGACATCGTGCCCGAGCTGGCCACGCTGGGAGCGGTCGGCGGAACTGGCGCGGCTGGTGCGGCTGGCCGTTGTGGACCGGCCGGGATCGCCCTTCGTGCGCCCTCCCGAGGGGTGGCGGTGGGTGGCGGTGCCGTCACCCCGGGTCGACATCTCGAGCACCGAGTTGCGCGAGCGGCTGGCCGGGGGCCGATCCGTCGAGGGCCTCGTCCCCGAACCCGTCATGCGTTACATCCGGCGCTCCGGTCTGTACGCTACGGGGAGATGAGCATGCGGATGTCGCCGGTCGGGTACGGCTCCACTGCAGTGGACATCGCCCCCGCACCGACGGCGTACGTGGATGTCGGGACCCTGGCTCCGGAGGAGCCGGCGGCACCGGCCGAGCCGTCACGGGTCGCGCCGTCCCCGGCGGTGCCGTCCCCGGCCGCACAGCCGGAAGCCGTCGACCGCCGCCTGCGACGGGCGGCCCGCCACCGCCGGCGGGTGACGATGGCGGTGTGCGCCCTGGTACTGGCGGCCCTGCTGGCGGTGACCGTGTCGATCCTGATCGTCGTGCGGGCCCGGGTGCCCGCGCCGTCCGGTCCGGTGGCGACGTCCGCGCCGGCACCACCACTCCCGACCACCGCGTCGTCTGACGGCGACGACCCACCACATGAGGAGGACCCATTGACCGTCGACGCCCCCGCCGTGCCGGAGGCGTGCATCGCCGCGGCCCGGGCCGCCGCCGACAAGCTGGGCCGCGGACACGGTGGTGCTCGCCATGGGCGAGCTGCTCGGAATCGCCGAGGCCTTCGTGGTGACGAGCGGGTCGAACCCGCGCCAGGTCCGCACCATCGTCGACGAGGTCGAGCGGCGCCTGAAGGCCGCCGGGGGGCCGTCGCCCCTCAGGGTGGAGGGTCTCGACGACGCCCGCTGGGTGCTGATGGACTACGGCGAGTTTCTGGTCCACGCCTTCCTCGACGAGGCCCGGGAGTACTACGACCTCGAGCACCTGTGGGCGGGGGCACCCCGGATCCGGTGGAGATCGCGGCGTCCGCCTGAGCGGAGCCACCCGGGTCAGGTGGGGGCCTGCGGAAGGTAGTCGGCCCGGGTCACCGGACCCGAGGACTGGACGCCGGCGGCGTTCGGCACCTGGGTCGGTTGGCCGGCGATCTGGAACTGCACCCCGACCACGCCCGGTTGCTCGGTGACGGTGTAGACCACCTGGGCCACGGCCAGGGTCTGGTCGGGGCCGACGACCTGCACCGGGTTGGTGGCGAAGTCGACCGTGGCCACGCCGGCGGCCACGGTCACCACGGCGGAGTTGGGCCGCCCGGTGAGGAAGCTCTGGATGCCCACCGACTGCTCGGCCGCGGTCGGGCCCTCGAGGAGCGCGCCCAGCACGGCCGTGAGGGTGGCCGGCACGGCGACGTCGCGGCGGACGCCGATGACGTGCTGGTCCGGTCCGACGAGGAACACGGTCTCGGGCACGGCCACGGCCGGCGCCGTCGTCGTGGTGGGGGCGGGCGAGGGCGGGCCCAGCAGGTGGAAGGGCACCTGGTCGCGGGGGATGGCCCGGGGGTCGACTGGGTGGGGATGCCGCACCCGGCCGCGGCGGCCAGGGCGGCCACGGCCACGGCGGCCAGCCGGCGGCGCCACCGGCCCCGGGTCACCGCCGGACCTCCCCACCGGGCCGGCCGCGGCCCTGCGGGGGCACCGGCTCCCTCGAGGCGACCGGCGACGGTTCGATCGGCAGCTCCACCACGAACCGGGCCCCGCCTCCGGGGGCGTCCTCGACCCACACCCGGCCGCCGTGGAGGCGGACGTGCTCGGCCACCAGCGACAGCCCGAGGCCGGTCCCGTCCCCCGAGCCCCGACGTCCGGCCGCCTGCCCCTCGAGAAGCGCTCGAAGACGCGCTCGCGCTCGGGTACGGGCACCCCCTGGCCGTGGTCGTCGATCGCCACCCTGATGGTGGCGACGCCGTCGGCCGTCGCCGGTCCCGTCGTGACGGTCACCGCCGTCGCCCCGCCGGCGTAGATCCGGGCGTTGTCGATGAGGTTGGCCATCACCCGCTCGAAGCGCCGCTTGTCCACGCGGAGCCGGAGTCCCTCCACCTGCGGCCCGACCTCGACGGGCACGGTCTCGGATCCCCGCCCGGCCGCCACCACCGCCTGGCGCACCAGCTCGGAGGGGTCGACGTCGTCGAGCGAGAGCTCGGCCGACCCGGCGTCGAGCCGGGAGATCTCGAGCAGGTCGTCGACCATGCGGGTGAACCGGACCAGGTCGGCTTCGAGCAGGTCGACGGCGTGGCCGACCCTCGGTGGCATGTCGGCCCGGTGGGTGGCGAGCACGCCCGCCGACGCCGAGAGCGTCGTGAGGGGCGAGCGGAGCTCGTGGCTGACGTCGGAGGTGAACCGGGCCTCGCGCTCGATGCGGTCCTCGAGGTTGGTCGCCATGCGGTTGAAGGAGTTGGCCAGGTCGGCCAGGTCCTTGTCGTCGGCCGCCTCGACCCGGGTGGACAGGTCGCCGGCGGCGATGGCCCCGGCGGCCTCGGAGAACCCGGCCAGGGGCCGCAGGGCCCGGCCGGCCGCCCAACGACCGACGGCGGCGCCGGCGGCGATGGTCACCAGCGCGGCCAGTCCCAGGGTGAGCGCGAGGGTCCTGAGGGTGCCGTTCAGCTCGTCGAGCGAGAAGGCCTCGAAGTAGAAGGCGCGCACGCCCGGAAGGGGGACACCGACCACGAGCTCGGGGGAGCCGTTCAGCAGGAAGGTCTGCGACGCCGGCGTCCCCGTGAGCACCGTCGTCCGCTCGACCAGCGGGATGGCGCTCTGGCCCACGGACAGCGACGTGGCGTACCACTTGCCCCCGACGAAGAGCACCGAGCGCGAGCCCGGGAGCGTGTCCACCGACTCCAGCAGCTGGTTGACGTCGGTCCCCGGGACGCGGAGTGCGTTCTGCACCAGGGAGGCGTTGACGAACGCCTGGCGCTGCACCGCCGTCTGGCGTTCGTTGATGAAGCTGGCCCTGGCGGTGAAGTAGGTGATGCCGGCCATGACGGCCGACAGCACCAGCGCCCCCACCGCGAACATGAAGGTGACGCGGGCCCGGAGCCCGAGGCTGGCCCGGAGCGGCCGCCGGCGGCGGGCGGCGACCGCCGTCCCGTCCGGGGGTGGCACCGCTCCGTCCCCGGCCCTCACTCCGCCAGCTTGTAGCCCATACCGCGGACCGTGAGGATGTGGCGGGGGTTGGCCGGGTCGGCCTCGACCTTGGTCCGCAGCCGCCGGACGTGGACGTCGACCAGCCGGCCGTCGCCGAAGTAGTCGTAGCCCCACACCTGTTCGAGGAGGTGCTCGCGGCTGAGCACGCGGCCCGGGTTGGCGGCCAGCTCGCACAGCAGGCGGAACTCGGTGCGGGTGGTGTGGACCTCCTCGCCGGCCCGCCTGACCTCGCCGGCGTCGGGGATGATCTCCACGTCGCCGAAGGCGAGGTTGCGGGTGTCCCCTTCCGCCGGCCGCGTCCGGCGCAGCAGCGCCCGGATGCGGGCCGCCAGCTCCTTGGCCACGAACGGCTTGGTCACGTAGTCGTCGGCCCCGGCCTCGAGCCCGGCCACGACGTCGTGGGTGTCCGTCCGGGCCGTCACCATGATCACCGGGACCGTGCTCAGGCGGCGCAGGTTGCGGCAGGTCTCGAAGCCGTCGACGCCGGGCAGCATGAGGTCGATGAGCACCAGGTCGGCCGGCCGGGCCGTGAAGTGCTCGACGGCCTCCTCGCCGCTGGCCACGTCGTCCACCTCGTAGCCCTCGTCCTCGAGCGCCAGCCGCATCGACGACCGGATGCGCTCGTCGTCCTCGACCACCAGGATGAGGTTCACCGGCGACCACCGCGCCGTCGTGACCTGAGGTGGCCGCGTGCCCCCGAACCCGACATGCCTGCCAGTGTCGCAGGTGTGGCCGGCCGTGTGCCGCACCCACCGGCGACCCGGCGACCCGCGCCCGGTGACGTGGGGCCACTACGCTCTGCGCGATGTCGTGGGAGCGGGAGGGCTTCGCACAGTCACTCGGGGGACGGGCCGCCACCACGCGCCGCGCCGACGTCAACGACGTCGACGCCTTCGTCGAGTGGGCCTCCCGCCTCGGTGCCGCCGGTCCGGGTGACGTCGGCCGAATGGAGCTGCGCCGGTACCTCGCCTATCTGGGCACCCGGCGGTACGCCCGGTCCACCGTGGCCCGCAAGGCGGCCGCCCTGCGGTGCTACTTCGGGTGGTTGCACCGGCGCGGCCTGCTGGCCGCCGATCCGGCCGCCCGCCTCTCGGCCCCCTCGCCGGCCTCGCGGTTACCCCGCGTCCTCGACCGCGGCCAGCTCGACCGGCTCCTCGACGGCGGGGAGGGGTCCGAAGGACCCCGGACCCTCCGTGACGACGCCGTGCTCGAGCTCCTCTACGCCAGCGGCCTGCGGGTGGCCGAACTGTGCGCGCTCGACCTCGACGGGGTGGACCTCGACGGGCTGACGGTCACGGTGGTGGGGAAGGGCGACAAGGAGCGGCGGGTCCTCATGCACGGCCGCTGCGCCCGGGCGCTCCGGCGATGGGTGTCCGACGGGCGGCCGGGGATGGTCACCGGGGAGACGCCCGACGGGGCCCTGTTCGTCAATTCACGGGGCCGGCGCCTCGGGTCCCGGGACGTTCGCCGGATCATCGACCGGCGGGCCCCGGCGCCCAGCCACCCCCACGCCCTGCGCCACAGCTTCGCCACCCACCTGCTCGACGGTGGCGCTGACCTGCGGGTTGTCCAGGAATTGCTGGGACATGCCAGTTTGACCACCACACAGGTCTACACTCATGTGAGCAAGGATCGACTGGTAGCGGTCCATGAGCGAACACACCCGAGGGCGTGAGGGGAGAGCCGTGGCCACGGACGCCGGTGTCGTAGTCGAGGACCAGGGGAGCCGTTCGGCTCCTCGGTTCGACGACGGCATGGAACGACTGTGGTCCGACTACAAGCGCTCAGGCGAGCGCACCCTGCGTGATCAATTGATCGTCCACTATTCGCCGGTAGTTAAGTATGTTGCCGGAAGAGTTTCAGTCGGCCTGCCCCGGCACGTGGACGAGGCCGATCTGGCCAGCTACGGGATCATCGGGCTGATCGATGCCATCGAGCGCTTCGATCCCGTCCGGAACGTCAAATTCGAGACGTACGCCATCCCCCGCATCAAGGGGGCGATCATCGACGAGCTGCGGTCGATCGACTGGGTGCCACGGTCGGTGCGGGCCAAGGCCCGGGCCGTCGAGCAGGCCTACGCCAAGCTGGAGGCCAGCCTCCGGCGGACACCCACCGACGAAGAGGTGGCCACCGAGCTCGGCATGACCGACGAGGAGTTCCAGACCGTCCTCAGGAAGATCTCCTTCGTAGGGGTGGTGGCCCTCGACGAGGTCTTCCACGGCGGCGACCGCTCCGACCGGGGCACCCTCGGCGAGAACCTGCCCGACGCCTCGGCCGGTCCGCTGGCCACCTTCGAGGTCAAGGAGACCAAGGAGGCGTTGGTCAGGGCGGTCAACCAGATGGGCGAGCGCGAGAAGATGGTGCTCACCCTCTACTACTACGAAGGCCTGACCCTGGCGGAGATCGGTGAGATCCTCGGGGTCACCGAGAGCCGGGTGTGCCAGATCCACACCAAGGCCGTCCTGCAGCTCAGGGCGAAGCTGTCCGACCGGTCCGACGGCGCCGCTCCGCCGCGCCAGGGCCGAGGGCGGGGGCCCGGCAACCGCTCGGGACGCGGCGGTCGGTCCGACGTGGCCGCCACCGGCTGAACCGGCGACGTTCTCTCCGGCACCAGGGTCGGCTCCCCGGGGAACGGCCGGCGACGGGACGGGCTACCATGGCAGGGCCCTGCCGGTCGGCGGGGCCGGAACCATCCAGTCCGTTCACCGCACCTGGCCGCGTCCGACGGTCGCCCCGCCAGACGGGGTGCTGCTGCCAGGGAAGCACAACCGCCAAGGAGTTCATGCGCAATGGCAGTCGTCACGATGAAGCAATTGCTGGGGGCCGGCGTCCACTTCGGGCACCAGACCCGCAGGTGGAACCCGAAGATGCGCCGGTTCATCCTCGGGGAGCGCAACGGCATCTACCTGATCGACCTCCGCAAGACGATGGAGGGCATCGAGGAGTCGTACTCCTTCACCCGTGACCTGGTGGCCGGAGGGGGCACGATCCTCTTCGTGGGCACGAAGAAGCAGACCCAGGGCCCTGTGGCCACGTTCGCCGAGGCCTGCGGGATGCCCTACGTGAACGAGCGGTGGCTCGGCGGCATGCTCACCAACTTCCAGACGGTGAGCGCCCGGGTCAAGCGCATGCAGGAATTCGAGGCCATGCAGAAGGCCGGCGACTTCGACGCCATGCCCAAGAAGGAGGCCCTCCGCCACACCCGCGAGCTCGAGAAGCTGCAGCGGAACCTCGGGGGGATCAGGGGCCTCGACCGGCTACCGGACGCCATCTTCGTGATCGACACCAAGAAGGAGCACATCGCCGTCACCGAGGCCAACAAGCTCGGGCTGCCGATCGTTGCCGTCGTGGACACCAACTGCGACCCCGACGTGATCACGCACGTCATCCCCGGGAACGACGACGCCATCCGGTCGGGCACGCTCCTCTGCCGGGTCGTGGCCGACGCCGTCGTCGAGGGTCGATTCATCGCCCAGCAACGTCCGGCACCGCCGGCCGCGGCGGCACCGTCGCCCGCGCCGACGCCGCCGGCTCCGCCGGCTGCACCACCGGCGACTGTTGCCCCCGAGGCTGCGGCCGCCCCCGAGGCTGCGGTTGCCGCCGAGGTTCCGGCCGCCGCTGTCGCCGCCGGTGTGCCCGCTGCCGCCGAGGTTCCGGCCGCGCCCGAGGCTCCGGTTGCCGCCGAGGTTCCGGCCGCCCCGGTCGCGCCGGCCGCACATGAAGTCCCGGTCGTCGCCGAGGCCCCGGCCGCCCCTGAGGCCCCGGCCGTCCCTGAGCCACAGCCCGTCCCCGAATCCGCCCCGCCCGCCCCCACCGCCGAGGAGGCCTGACCATGCCCCCTATCACCGCCAAGGACGTCCAGGCCCTGCGCCAGTCGACCGGTGTGGGGATGCTCGACGCCAAGCGGGCGCTCGAGGCCAACGACGGGGACTTCGACAGGGCCGTCGGGTGGCTGCGCGAGCAGGGTCTCTCGGGCGCGGCCAAGCGGGCCGACCGCGAGGCCTCCGAGGGGGCCGTGGCCGTCGGCCGTGCCGGCGACGCCGTGTCGATCGTGCAGCTGAAGTGCGAGACCGACTTCGTGGCCAAGTCCGAGGAGTTCGTCAACCTGGTCGGCGACCTGGCCGACCTGGTGGCGGCCAAGGGCGCCGACGCCGTGGAGGAGCGCACCGAGGACATCGGACGCCTCAACACCACCCTGAAGGAGAACATCTCCGTCGGCCGTGTCGTGCGCGTCGAGGGCGGCCCGGACATCGCCGTCGACAGCTACCTCCATGTGCAGGCGGGCCGTGGGGTCAACGCCGTCGTGGTCGCCCTCGAGGGCGGCACGGCCGAGCTGGCCCACGACATCGCCGCCCACATCGCCTTCGCCCGGCCCCTCTACGTCACCCGCGACGAGGTGCCCGAGGCCGAGGTGGCCGCCGAACGGGAGACGGTCGAGAAGATCGCCCGCAACGAGGGCAAGCCCGACGCCGCCCTGGCCAAGATCGTCGAGGGACGCCTCAACGGCTGGTTCAAGGAGCGGGTCCTCGTCGACCAGGCCTACGTGAAGGACGAGAAGCGGACCATCGGCGCTCTGCTCGGCGATGCCCGCGTCGCGCAGTTCGCCCAGGTCGTCGTAGGCGACTGAGGCCGCCGGTGGGGGACCTGCGTCGGATCGTCCTGAAGATGTCGGGTGAGGCCCTCGCCTCCTCGGCCTCCGACGAGACCATCGACGCCTCCGTGGTCGAGTACATCGCGGCGGAGATCACCAAGGCCCGCGAGGAGCTCGACATCGAGCTGGCCGTCATGGTCGGTGCCGGCAACATCTGGCGCGGCACCACCGGCGCCGGGGCCGGCATGGACCGGGCCACGTCGGACACCATGGGGATGCTCGGCACCGTGATCAACGCGCTCGCCCTGCAGGACGCCCTCGAGCACCACGGGCAGCCGACGCGTGTGCTGTCCGCCGTGCACATGGCCGAGGTGGCCGAGCCCTACATCCGGCGCCGGGCCATCCGCCACCTCGAGAAGGGACGGGTGGTCGTCTTCGCCGCCGGCATGGGCAACCCCTACTTCACGACGGACACGTCGGCCGCCCTCCGCGCCGCCGAGATTGAGGCCGAGCTCCTGTGCAAGGGCACCCACGGCGGCGTCGACGGCGTCTACTCCGCCGATCCGCGGACCGATCCGACGGCCACCCGCTACGACGAGGTGTCCTTCATGGAAGTGGTGGCGAAGGACCTGCGGGTCATGGACCTGACGGCCATCACCTTCTGCAAGGACAACGACCTCCCGATCCGGGTGTTCGACCTGATGGGCCCGGGCAACATCGGCAAGGCCCTCGGTGGACAGCAGATCGGCACCCTCGTACGGTGAACGACGTCCGTCTGGGGTGGGCGTCGGCCGGCAGCCGACCGGGTCCGGCCCTGCTCGCTACGCTGGGAGCACCATGGACGACGAACTGACCGGCCTGGTCGTGGCCGAGGCTCGCGACCGTATGGCGAAGGCCGTCGAGCACGCCCAGTCCGAATTCGGGGCGGTGCGCACGGGCCGGGCCACGCCGGCGCTCGTCGAGCACCTGAAGGTCGACTACTACGGCGCCGAGACGGAGCTTCGCCAGATCGCCGGCTTCAGCGTCCCCGAGGCACGGCTGCTGGTCATCGCCCCCTACGACAAGGGTTCGCTGGGCGCGGTGGAGAAGGCCCTGCAGGGGTCGGATCTCGGCATCCAACCGTCGAACGACGGGACGGTCATCCGGCTGACGTTCCCGGTGCCGACCGAGGAGCGCCGCAAGGAGCTCATCAAGGTGGTCCGGCAGAAGGCGGAGGACGGCCGGGTGGCGGTGCGGAACCTCCGGCGGGGGGCCCGTCACGAGCTCGAGCAGCTGCAGAAGGACGGGGACCTGTCGGACGACGAGCTCGAACGGGTCGAGAAGGACCTCGAGCGGATCACCCACGAGCAGGTGGCCGCCATCGACAAGTTGCTGGTCCACAAGGAGCAGGAGCTCCTCGAGATCTGACGCACGGGTCGCGGCGGTGCTGCGGCCCGTGGGGAGGGACAAGGGTGACAGACGGCGACGACCGGCACGATGACGACGAGGGCGACGGCACGGCCGCGACCGACGACGTCCCTCCGGCGGTGGGTCCGGGAGCGGGCTCGGGCCGGGTCCGCATCGTCGGGGCCGAGCAGGCCGGCGACCTGACCGCGGTCGTACCCGTCGTGGGCACGCCGCTGCCGCCCTCGCTCGTACCTGTCGACCCGGGCGACGCCGCCGAGGTCCGGCTGCTCGACGAGGGCGACGGGGGCCCCGCCGAGGGTGTGGTGGAGCCCGCACAGCCGGGGGAGACCGCCCTGCCCCACTGGACCGAGCCCCCCACCGGTCAGGTGCCGGCCGTGCTGGCACGCGACGACGCCCCGGCGGAGCCGGCGTCGACGCCGATCTGGCGCGAGGGCGCCACGGACTGGGCCGCCGACGAGGACCAGGGCACCCACCTGTTCGGCGTCGAGGTGGAGGAGGACGACGCCATCATCGGCTCGCTGGACGAGACCGATGCGCCCGATCCGGACCGCCGGCCGTGGGAATTCGACCTCCCCGGCGGGGGGACGTGACCGGCGTGGTGGCGGCCGTGGATGCCGACACGGGACAGGTGCCGGTCGTCGTGTCCCGCGACGCCGAGGCCCATGACGACGCCGACGAACCGACCGCCGACGAGGTGCCGGTGGCGGCCGCGTCGGAGGAGCGCCCCCCCGGTGAGGAGGTGGACGCCCAGCCGACGCGCCACCGCCGCAAGGTCCCCGGTATCGGTGGCCTGCGGGCCCGCCGCCCGCAGGGCGAGGCCCCCTCGGCCCGGGCGGCGACCCCGGCGGGCGCCTCCGTGACCGACGTGCCCGGGGTCGGACTGGGCCGGGGCGGGGTCGCCGAGCTGGCCGCCGCCGACCGCGAGCCCACCGAGACGCCCAGCCGGACCATCCGCCGCACGTCGGTGTCGCGCCGCCGGCGTGACCCCCGGCCGCCGTCGGACGGCGGACAGCCTCCGACCGGTCCCGTTCCCGAGCCCGGCCGAGAGGTCACCCCCGCCGGCATCGGGGTCAGGGTGACCACCGGGGTGGTGGTGGCCGCGGTGGCCCTGATCTGCTTCGCGGCCGGCACCGTCGAGACGCTGGCGCTGTGCCTGGTCGTCGTCACCTTCGCCGCCGGCGAGCTCTTCGGCGTGCTGCGGCAGGGCCGGGTACCACCCGGCGACCCTCCTCGGACTCGTGGGCACGGTCTCGCTGATGGTGGCCGCCTACACCAAGGGGCCGGCGGCCCTGCCGCTGGTGCTCGTCCTGATCGTCGCCTTCACGCTGGTGTGGTACCTGGCCGGTATCGAGCACGGCCCCCCGGTGGCCGGATCGGCGGCCACCATGCTGGCCGTGGGCTGGGTGGCCCTCCTCGGCTCCTACGCCGGCCTGTTGCTGGCACCGTCCGCCTTCCCCGACCGCCACGGCATCGCCTTCCTGCTGGGCGCCATCGTGGCCACCGTGGGCGTGGACGTCGGCGGGCTGGTGGTGGGCGGCTTCATCGGTCGGCACCAGATGGCGCCGTACGTCAGCCCGGGAAAGACCTGGGAGGGTGCGGTCGGCGGCCTGGTGCTGGCAGTGGTGGCGTCCGCCGCCGTGACCGGCGCCATCCACCCGTGGACCCCGGGGAAGGCGGCCGTGCTCGGACTGCTGGTCGGGGTGGTGGCCCCCGTGGGCGACCTGTGCGAGTCCCTGCTCAAGCGCGACCTCGGCCTGAAGGACATGGGGAGCCTGCTGCCGGGCCACGGGGGCGTGCTCGACCGGGTGGACGGCCTGCTCTTCGCCCTGCCGGCCACCTACTACCTGGTCCGCGCCTTCAACCTGGGCTGATCTTCGGGCAGGCTGTGAGGGTGACCGACCAGACGACCGTCGCCGTCCTCGGGTCGACCGGGTCCATCGGCACCCAGGCCCTCGAGGTGACCGACGCGTGCCCCGATCGGTTCGAGGTTGTGGCCCTGGGCGCCCGGAGCTCGGTGGACCGGCTGGCGGACCAGGCCCGGCGGGTGCGCCCCCAGGCCGTGGCCATCGGCGACCCCGCGCTGGCGCCGGAGCTGGCCCGGGCCCTGCCGCCGGGCATCGAGGTGCGGACGGGCGAGGAGGGGCTCGCCTCCCTGGCGACGATGGCCGACGTGGTCGTCAACGGCGTGGTCGGCTTCGCCGGGCTGTCGGTGACGCTGGCCGCCCTCGGTGCGGGCCGCCGGCTGGCCCTGGCCAACAAGGAGTCGATCATCGCCGGCGGGCCGGTGGTCCGGCCGGCACGGGCGACGCCGGGTGCCGAGGTCCTGCCGGTCGACTCCGAGCACTGCGCCCTCCACCAGTGCCTCCGCGCCGGCGACCCGGCGCGTGCCGAGGTCGCCCGCCTGCTGCTGACGGCGTCGGGCGGGCCCTTCCGCGGCTGCACGCCGGCCGAGCTGGCCGGTGTCGGCGTCGACGAGGCGCTGGCCCATCCGACGTGGTCGATGGGCCCCAAGATCACGGTCGACTCGTCCACGCTGATGAACAAGGGGCTCGAGGTCATCGAGGCCCACGAGCTCTTCGGCGTCGACTACGACCGCATCGACGTCGTCGTGCATCCCCAGTCCGTCGTGCACTCGATGGTCGAGTTCACCGACGGCGCCGTGATCGCCCAGCTGTCGCGGCCGGACATGCGCCTGCCCATCGGGTACGCGCTGGCGTGGCCCGACCGGCTCGACGTGGCCTACGGCCCCATCGACTGGTCGACGCTGGCCCGGCTCGACTTCGAGGAGCCCGATCGGGCGGTGTTCGCCTGCCTCGACCTGGCCTACGCGGCCGGGCGGGCCGGCGACCTGGCCCCGGCGTGGCTGAACGCCGCCAACGAGGTGGCCGTGGCCGCCTTTCTGGCCGGCCGCATCCCGTGGCCGGGGATCGCCGCCGTGGTGGCGGAGGTCCTCGACGGGTACACGGCCGCAGCGACCTCGGCCGGCGGAGGGCGAACCGTCGAGGATGTCCTCCAGGCGGACGCCACCGCCCGCCGGGCCGCCGAGCAGTCGGTCGTGGCCGTGGGGCGCGCCGCGTGAACGGGCGCGAGGACGGCCCCGAGGACGAGCGGGTCCGCTCCCCGCGTCGGGCGATCGCCGAGCTGGTCGCGGTGGTGGCGGCAGTCGTGGTCCTGTCGTTCGCCACCGGCGCCGAGTACGCCGTGCTGTTCATCGCCTGCCTGATCGTCATGGTGATGGTCCACGAGGCCGGCCACCTGCTCACGGCCAAGCGGGGCGGCATGAAGGTCACCGAGTACTTCCTCGGGTTCGGTCCCCGGCTGTGGTCGTTCAGGCGGGGGGAGACCGAGTACGGGGTGAAGGCCTTCCCCCTCGGCGGGTACGTCCGCATCCCCGGCATGACGAACCTCGACGCCGTGGCGCCCGAGGACGAGGACCGGGCGTACCGGAACCGGCCCTTCCCGGCCCGCCTGTCGGTGGCCCTGGCCGGATCGGCCATGCACTTTTTGATGGCCTTCGTGTTGGCCTGTGTCCTCTTCGCGGTGGTGGGCGTGCCCCAGACGGACAGGCTCGCCGTCGGCGGGCTCGTCACGGTGACCGGCACCGCCAACCCGGCCCGGGCCGCCGGCCTGCGACCCGGTGACGTGGTGGTGGCCGTCAACGGGAAGCCGGTCAACGGCGATCCCGACCGCTTCTCTGCGGCCGTCCGCTCCAGCGCGGGCAGGCCGATGACCGTGGTCGTCAACCGCAACCACCATGACGTCACGCTGGAGGTGACCCCGGTCAACGGCCGGAAATTCCACGAGGCCGGAGTGACGCCGCCGGCCGGGACGGTCCCCTACGGCGTCGTGGGCGTCGAGTTGACGAACCCGACCGCCACCGCCGGGCCGGTCAGTGCCGTCGCCCAGGCCGGACGGGCCGTCGCCTCGATCACCTGGGCGTCGATCGTCGGGGTGGCCCACCTGTTTTCGCCGGCCGGCATCGCCGCCCGCTTCCAACAGGCGTCGAGTGCCAAGGCTGCCTCCCAGGCTGTGACCGACGGCACCCGGGTCAACTCGGTCTACGGCGTGGTGGGCATCGGGGCCGACGCCGCCCGCGCCGGCCCGGGCGACCTGTTGCTGATCCTCATCGCCATCAACCTGTTCGTCGGGGTGTTCAACCTCTTCCCGATGCTGCCGCTCGACGGGGGTCATGTCGCCATCGCCGTCTACGAGCGCATCCGCTCGGCGCGCCGGAGGGTGGCCTACCACGCCGATGTGGCCAAGCTCCTCCCGCTCACCTACCTGATGGTGACGTTTCTGGTGGTGCTGTTCGCGACGGCCCTGCTCACCGACATCCTCCATCCGGTGGCCAACCCGTTCCAGTAGGGCGGCCGGCCGTCCCCGCCGGCGCTGCGGTCCTGGACGCCGCGTAGCATGGGGTCATGGCACGCACCGGCTGGACGTCGATGGAGCGCCGGCCCACCAGGCAGATCCACGTGGGCCCGGTCGCCGTCGGGGGCGACGCCCAGGTGTCGGTGCAGTCGATGACCACCACCAAGACGGCCGACGCCGAAGCCACCCTGGCCCAGATCTACGCGCTGGCCGGCGCCGGTGCCGACATCGTCAGGTGCACGTGCAACGAGGAGGCCGCCGCCGAGGGGCTGGCCCGCATCGTGCCCCGTTCCCCGGTGCCGATCGTGGCCGACATCCACTTCCACTTCGAGATGGCGCTGGCGGCGCTCGAGGCCGGGGTGCACGGCCTGCGCCTCAACCCCGGCAACCTCCGCAAGGAGTCCGAGATCAAGCTGGTGGCGGCGGAGGCGAAGGACCGGGGGGTCCCCATCCGCATCGGGGTGAACGCCGGTTCGCTCCACAAGGACATCTACCAGAAGTACGGCGGGGCCACCCCCGAGGCGCTGGTGGAGTCGGCCCGCATGGAGCTGGGCTACTTCGAGGAGGTCGGCTTCGACGACGTCAAGATCTCGGTCAAGGCCTCGTCGGTGCCGCTCATGATCGAGGCCTACCGGCTGGCCTCGACCACCTTCGACCACCCCCTCCACCTGGGCGTGACCGAGGCCGGCCCGCCGCCGGCCGGCCTGCTGAAGGGCACGGCCGGCATCGCCACCCTGCTGGCGGAGGGCATCGGCGACACCATCCGGTACTCGCTCACGGCCGACCCGGTCGAGGAGGCCCGGGCCGGCCGCCAGCTGCTCGAGGCGCTGGGACTGCGCGAGCGCAAGGGCCTCGACCTCATCGCCTGTCCCAGCTGCGGTCGGGCGGAGATCGACGTGATCGCCGTGGCCGGGCAGGCGCAGGCGGCCCTCGAGCACCGGGCGCTGCCCATCCAGGTGGCGGTCATGGGATGCGTGGTGAACGGTCCCGGTGAGGCCCGCGAGGCCGATCTGGGCATCGCCGCCGGACGGCGGCGGGGCCACCTCTTCATCCGGGGGAAGATCGTGCGGGTGGTGCCCGAGGACGAGATGGTCTCCGCCCTCGTCGACGAGGCCGAGCGGCTGGTGGCCGAGGGCGTGGAGGCCCGCCTGGCCGCGGCCGACCAGGGTGCCGAGGCCGAGGCGGCCGCCGACCGGGCGCAGTTGCTCGACGCCCGTGGTGACGACGTGAACGCGTCGGAGTCCAAGGTCGAGCTCATCCGCAAGCGCTACGGCGCCGCCGGCACCGACTGAGGGCGGCGAGACCGGGCACAGGGCCGTCCGGTCCCATCGGCGGCGGAGCCCTCGACCGATAGGATCGCCGGCCATGCGCATGTCCCGTCTGCTGGTCCGCACGCTCCGCGAGGCGCCGGCCGACGCCGAGGTCGCCAGCCACCGCCTGCTGGTGCGGGCCGGCTACATCCGCCGTCTGGCCTCGGGCGTGTACACCTACCTCCCGCTGGGCCTGCGCGTGCTCCACCGCATCGAGAGGGTGATCCGCGAGGAGCTCGATGCCGCCGGGGCCCAGGAGGTGCTGCTGCCCGCCCTCCACCCGATCGAGCTGTGGGAGCAGAGCGGCCGGGCGGCCATGTTCGGGACGGACGCCCTGCCGGCCATGACGGTCGAGGGCCGCGGCGGGACCTTCGTACTCGGGCCGACCCACGAGGAGGTGGTCACGGTCACCGTCGCCGCCGAGGTGGACTCCTACCGGCAGCTGCCGCTGACCGTCTACCAGGTGCAGGTGAAGTTCCGCGACGAGGCCAGGCCCCGCTTCGGCCTGCTGCGGACGCGCGAGCTGCTGATGGCCGACGCGTACTCCTTCGACGTGGACAAGGAGGCGATGCAGCGCAGCTACGGCGACGTCTTCGACGCCTATCTCAGGATCTTCCCCCGGCTCGGCCTGGACGTCTACCCGGTGGAGGCGGAGTCGGGCGCCATCGGCGGGGACGTCAACCACGAGTTCATGGTGCCCTCGGCGGTGGGGGAGGACCACTTCGTGTCGTGCGCGTCGTGCGGGTACGCCGCCAACGTGGAGGCGGCCGTGCGACGGCCGCCCGACGGCGACGGCGACGCATCCGCGGCCGGGCTCCCCGGGCCGGTGGAGCACCACACGCCCGGACGCCCCGGCATCGACGAGGTCGTCGACGAGCTGGCCGACCTGGGGCTGACGGCCGCCGACCTGCTGAAGTGCCTGGCCGTGGTGGACGCCGAGGGCGGGGCCGCCCTGCTCGTCCTGCCCGGCGACCGCGAGGCCCGGCTGCCGTCGGGGTGGCGGCTCTTCGAGGACGAGGACTTCGAGCGCCACCCGGCACTGGTCAAGGGCTACATCGGTCCGGCCGCCGGGGCGGCCGCCGGCCTCCGGGTCGTCGCCGACCTCGGGGTGCGGCGCCCGGGACCGTGGACCGCCGGTGCCGACCGGCCCGACCACCATCTCTCCGGGGTGGTGCTCGGCCGGGACTTCACGGTGGACGAGTGGGGGTCCTTCGCCGAGGTCGTCGAGGGCGACCCCTGCCCGACCTGCGGCCACGCCCTGTCGCTCGTCCGGTCGGTGGAGGCCGGCCACACCTTCCAGCTCGGCTACAAGTACTCGTCGGTGCTGCCCGGCGCCACCTTCGCCACCGAGGACGACGGTACGGCCCAGTACTGCATGGGCTGCTACGGCATGGGCGTGAGCCGCCTGCTGGCGGTCGTGGCCGAGTCCCATCACGACGAGGCCGGGCTGTCGTGGCCGGTGGAGGTGGCACCCTTCGCCGTGCACCTGGTGGCCCTGGGCGCGGCCCGCTCGCCCGAGGTGGCCGCGGCCGCCGAGGAGGCCTACCGGGCGCTGGTCGAGGCCGGGGTCGACGTCCTCTTCGACGACCGGGGGCTGTCGCCGGGGGTGGCCCTGGCCGACGCCGATCTCCTGGGTATCCCCCTCCGGATCGTCATCGGTGCGAGAGGCCTGGCCCGGGGGATCGCCGAGCTCCGGCGACGTGGGGACGGCGGGGAGCGGGAGGTCGCACTGGACGGCCTGGTGGCCGCCCTCGGGGAGGTGCAGGAGGCCCGCCGGTGACGGCCCGGGGGCCCGGAACCCGGCCGACGGGGGACGGGCCCGCTGCTATACTTTTCTTCCTGCCGTTCGGTTGAAGTGGAGTGACGCTGAGGTACGCGTGGGCGGACAGCCCACGCTTTTCTTTTGGCGGTCATGCCGGCGTGACCGGGTGGCAGCCAGCAGCAGAGCGACGCGACACCGGAAGGAGGCAGTGCCCATGAGTGACGAGCTGTACAGGCTGGTCGCGCCGGCGGTGACGGCCTCCGGACTCGAGCTGGTCGACGTGGAGCTGCGGTCCGGCATCCTGACGGTGACCGTGGACGGGCCCGACGGCGTGGACCTCGATGCCCTGACGAGGGCGAACCGGGCGGTGTCCACCGTCCTCGACGAAGCCGATCCGATTCCGGGCCGCTACTCACTCGAGGTCTCGAGCCCGGGGGTCGAGCGCACCTTGCGCCGCCCCGACCACTTCCGGCGGGCGATCGGTGAGGTGGTGGCGGTCAAGACGCGGCCGCAGGTGCCCGGGGAGCGGCGCGTGCGCGGGGTGTTGACCTCCGCCGACGACGACGGCTTCACCGTACGCACCGGCGACGGTCACGACGGGGAGCTCCGCCTGGCCTACGGGGATGTCGACCGCGTCCGCACGGTGTTCGAGTGGGGGCCGGCACCCAAGCCGGGCCGGGCCGGCCCACGGGCCGCCGCGCCCGCCCGCACGACGCACGAGAGGAAGCAGGTCACCACGCCATGAGCAAGACGAACTTCGAGTTCCTCGACGCGCTCGGCCAGATCGCCCGCGACAAGGGGATCTCGGTCGACACGCTGCTCGACGCCCTGGCCAACGCCCTCGTCGCCGCGTACAAGCGCCGTCCCGACGCCGCCGAGGAGGCGGTGGTCACCATCGATCCCGACTCCGGGGAGATCCGCGTCTACGGCCAGGAGCTCGACGAGGACGGCAACGTCGTCCGCGAATGGGACGACACGCCCGACGACTTCGGCCGGATCGCCGCCCAGACGGCCAAGCAGGTCATCCTCCAGCGGATCCGGGAGGTCGAGCGCGACCTCAAGTACGAGGAGTACGCCGGCCGCGAGGGCGACATCGTCACCGGCATCGTCCAGCAGACCGACAACCGCTACACGCTGCTCGATCTGGGCAAGGTCGAAGCGCTGCTGCCCCAGGCCGAGCAGGTGTCCTACGAGCGCTACGAGCACGGCGCCCGGCTGAAGGCCTACATCGTCGAGGTCCGCAAGACCACCAAGGGCCCCCAGATCGTCGTCAGCCGGAGCCATCCCGGCCTGATCAAGCGGCTGTTCGAGCTCGAAGTGCCCGAGATCTCGTCGGGCGCGGTGGAGATCAAGGCGGCGGCGCGTGAGCCCGGCCACCGGACGAAGATCGCCGTGTGGTCCAACGATCCCAACATCGACCCCGTCGGGGCGTGTGTGGGGGCGCGGGGGTCGCGGGTGCGGATGGTGACCAACGAGCTTCGGGGTGAGCGGGTCGATGTCGTCCCGTTCTCCGACGACCCCGTCGAGCTCATCCAGACGCGCGCTGGCACCGGCCCGGGTGCGGGAGGTCAGGCTCGACGACCTGACCGGCACGGCCACGGTCATCGTGAGCGACTACCAGCTGTCGTTGGCCATCGGCAAGGAGGGCCAGAATGCCCGGCTGGCGGCCCGCCTGACCGGGTGGCGGATCGACATCAAGAGTGAGACCCAGCTGGCCGAGGAGGAGGCCGGCTACGGCGGCGAGGAGTGGGCCGAGGGCGAGTGGGTCGAGGGTGCCGACGGCGAGATGGTCTGGCAGCCGGCCGAGGGAGGCGAGGCCGTCTCGGCCACCGAGTGGACCCAGGGCGCCGACGGCGTCGAGGGCGCCACCACGACCGCTGACGTCGACACCGCCGCCGGGGCCGCGCCGGCGGAGGGCGCGGGGGCCGCCGCCTCGGGCGAGGCCGTGCCGGCGTCGGACGAGGCCGAGGCCGCGGCCGGAACGGAGAGCGTGGCCGTCCAGGCGGAGGAGATCCCGGAGGGGAGCGCATAGCGCCCGTCCGCACCTGTGTCGGATGCCGGCGGCGGGCCGATTGGGACGAACTGGTGCGGGTGGTGCTCGACGCCGACGGTCAGCCGGTGACGGGTCGGTCCCTCCCCGGCCGGGGCGCATGGCTGTGCCGGGGGTCGGGCGCCTGCCTCGATCGGGCCGTCGAACGGCGGGCGCTGGACCGGGCGCTGCGGTCGCGGGTCGATGCCGTCCAGGTAGAACGGTTGCGGGCGGGCCTCGCCGGCGGGGAAGGCGGGGCGCCATGATGTGCGAGGATGGGGGTTCGTGTGTGCGAGCCGACCGTTACGGAGTGAACGAAGGGCTGTAGGAGCCGTTGCCGAAGAAGATCCGCGTCTACGAGCTCGCCCACGAGCTCGGTTTGACCAACAAGGAGGCGCTCGACCTCTGCCTGTCCCTGGGTATGGGGGTGAAGAGCCACTCGTCCTCCATCGAGGACGCCCAGGCGGACCGCGCCCGCCGCAAGGCCGACGCCGACGGCATCAGGCGGCCGGTCCAGCCCGAGGAGCCGGCGGAGCCCAAGCCCACGAAGAAGACGGCCGCCAAGAAGGCGCCCGCACCGCACTCCGGCACCGGCCCCGTCGGGCGACGTCGACCGCCGGCGGCTCCACCACCCCGACGCCGGCGCCGCCGTCCCCGGTCCGCTCCTCCGGTCCCCGCCTGGTCACCAGCCGCTCGACCCACGACGCCCCCGCTCCGCCGCCGCGCCCGGCGGCCGCCCCCGCCCGCGCCCGGCGGCACCTCCACGACCGGCGGCCGCCGCGCCCGATCGGCCGAGCGCCCCGGCCCGGCCCGCCACCCCGGCCCCGGCACAGCCGGCGGCCGCGGCCCCGGCCGCCCCCGCGGCCGCACCTCCGGCGGCACCACCGCCGGCGACCCCCGCCCCGGCCGCGGCCGTCCCGGCACCCGCCCCGGCTGCACCACCGACTCCACCGGCGGCACAGGCTCCGGCCCCCGCACCGGCACCGAGGACCGTCGCCCCCGGCGGGGGAGGTGGCCCGGCCGCGGCCCCGGCGGCCCCGCCACCGGTCAGCTCCAGCGGCAAGCCGATCCCCCCGCCTCCGGGAGGTCCGCCCCGCTCGTCGAGTGGTCGACCCATCCCACCCCCGCCCGGCCCGGGTGGCCGCCGCCCGGCACCGGGAGGCGCACGTCCCGCCGGACCGGGGGGCTTCACCGGGCGACCCGGCGGGGAGGGGCCAGGCCCGGCGGCGGCCCCGGCGGCGGTGGAGGGTACTCGGGCCGGCCGGGCGGTCCCGGCGGCGGCCCCAGTGGTGGCTTCGGCGGCCGTCCCGGCGGTGGCCCCGGCGGTGGACCCGGTGGGCGTGGCGGCCCCGGCATCGGCCGTGGCCGTCCCAACCAACGACGCCCCCGTCGGCGGCGGCGCAACCTCGAGGAGCTCGAGCCCACGCAGCTCACGGCGTACATGCCGTCGACCGCGCCCGTGCCCGAGAACGAGGTCATCATCGAGCGGGGCTCCACCGCCCGCGACCTCGGTCCGAAGCTCAACCGCTCCGCCGGCGACGTCGTCCGCTTCCTGCTCCTGCAGGGTGAGATGGTCACCGCCACCCAGTCGCTGACCGACGACATGATCGAGCTGTTCGCGGCCGAGCTGGGCGCCACCGTCCGGCTGGTCGACCCCGGGCGAGGAGCACGAGGCCGAGCTCCTGGCCCGGTACTTCGACGACGAGGAGGAGGTGGACGAGGACGACGCTGCGGCCCCGCCCGCCGGTGGTGACCGTCATGGGCCACGTCGACCACGGCAAGACGCTGCTGCTCGACCGCATCCGCTCCTCCAACGTGGTGGCCGGCGAGGCCGGTGGCATCACCCAGCACATCGGTGCCTACCAGGTGGAATGGGACGGCCACCCCATCACGTTCATCGACACCCCGGGCCACGAGGCCTTCACGGCCATGCGGGCCCGCGGTGCGGAGGTGACCGACATCGTGGTGCTGGTGGTGGCGGCCGACGACGGCGTGATGCCCCAGACGATCGAGGCCATCGACCACGCCAAGGCCGCCGACGTGCCGATCATCGTCGCCGTCAACAAGATCGACCGCGAGGAAGCCGACCCCAACCGGGTCCTGCAGCAGCTCTCCGAGCACGGGCTCGTCCCCGAGGCCTGGGGCGGCGACACCATCACCGTCGAGGTCTCCGCCCTGCAGAACCTGGGCGTCGACGCCTGCTGGAGCAGATCGTGCTGGTGGCCGAGGTCGAGGAGCTGGTGGCCTCCCCCGAGGGCCGCGCCCGGGGTTCGTGCTCGAGGCCAAGCTCGAGGTGGGCCGGGGTCCGGTCGCCTCGGTCATCGTCCAGGGCGGCACGCTCCGGGTCGGGGACCCCGTCGTGGCCGGCGCCGCCTGGGGCAAGGTCAAGGCCCTCATCGACGACAACGGCGACCAGATCAAGGAGGCGCCCCCGTCGACGCCGGTGCAGGTGCTCGGCTTCTCCGAGCCGCCCGACGCCGGCGACGAGTTCCGGGTGACCATCGAGCAGGCGCAGGCGCGCACCATCGGCGAGGCCCGGGCGCACCGCTACCGGGTGGCCGGCCACGTACCCCCGGCGGCGTCGGCCCTGGGCGGGGCCAAGCTCGAGGACCTCTTCGAGCAGATCCAGCGGGGCGAGACGGCCACCCTCAACCTGATCCTGAAGGCGGACGTGCGGGGCTCGCTGGAAGCCGTCACCGAGAGCCTGAAGAAGCTCGAGCGGGACGACGTCAAGCTGAGCTTCGTCCACCGCGGTGTCGGCGGCATCACCGAGTACGACGTCCAGCTGGCCCAGGCCTCCAACGCCACCATCATCGGGTTCAACGTCCGACCCGACCGGCGGTCGCGGGAGCTGGCTGAGAAGTCCGATGTCGAGATCCGCACCTACGAGATCATCTACAAGCTCCTCGAGGACCTCGAGGCGGCCATGCTGGGCCTGCTGGCCCCGGTCTTCGAGGAGATCGTCACCGGCGAGGCCGAGGTCCGCCAGGTGTTCCGGGTCCCCGCGTCGGCGCCGTGGCCGGCTGCTACGTGCGCGACGGGGTCATCACCCGGGGATCGAAGGTGCGGTTCCTGCGCGACGGCGTCGTGATCTGGAAGGGCGCCGTCACCTCCCTGCGTCGGTTCAAGGAGGACGTGCGCGAGGTGCAGTCGGGGTTCGAGTGCGGCATCGGCCTCTCGGACTACCAGGACCTCAAAGAGGGCGACGTGATCGAGACCTACGAGGAACGCGAGATCCCCCGGGTCTGAGGACCGGCTCCGGCCAGCAGCACATGCCGTCACGAAGGAACGACAACCGCGGCACC
Source organism: uncultured Actinomycetota bacterium (assembly GCA_963838005.1). Classification (GTDB taxonomy): domain Bacteria; phylum Actinomycetota; class Acidimicrobiia; order Acidimicrobiales; family RAAP-2; genus CAWIPW01. Next base: position 352,750 of record CAWIPW010000003.1, on the reverse strand, counting down.
GCCCCGTACCCTCGGGCCCTGCGCGTGAACGAGGTGCTCCGGCAGATCGTGGCCGAGGAGATCGAGCGGTTGGCCGACGCCGACGAGCGGCTCCGGCTGGTCACGGTCACCGCTCTCGACACGGCGCCCGATCTGCGGCGGGCCACCGTCTACCTGTCGTCGCTCTCCGACGACGCCTCGGAGGCCCTCGCCGAGCGACGCGCCCACCTGCAGCGGACGGTGGGGCGCCAGGTGCGGATGAAGCGCACGCCCCACCTCGAGTTCGCCGTCGATCCGGCCATCGTGACCGGCGGGCGCATCGAGGACGCCATCCGGCGGCTCAGAGACGGCGAGGGCGCGCCCGGAGGCGCCGACCGGCCCGAACCGTGACGTCGACCGGGGGCGTCGACAGCAGCGTCACCGGAGTGGTGGTGGTGGACAAGGAGGCCGGATGGACCTCCCACGACGTGGTGGCCAGGTGCCGCCGCATCTTCGGGCAACGCAGGGTGGGCCATGCCGGCACCCTCGATCCCGACGCCACCGGCGTCCTGCTGGTCGGCCTGGGCCGGGCCACCCGCCTGCTCCGGTTCCTCACCCCGCTCGACAAGACCTACACCGCCGAGGTCGTCCTGGGCACCACCACGACCACCCTCGACGCCTCGGGCGAGGTGACCGGCACCTGGGACATGGCGGAGGTGACGCTGGCCGAGGTCCGGGCGGCCGCCGAGGGCCTCACCGGCGACATCGAACAGGTGCCGCCGATGGTGTCCGCGCTCAAGGTGGGCGGCCGCCGGCTGCACGCGCTCGCCCGGGAGGGGATCGAGGTCGAGCGGGCCCCCCGGCCCGTGACGGTGCGCCGGTTCGAGGTCAACCCGGCGCTCGGTCCGGGTGTCTTCCGCATCGAGGTGGTGTGCTCGTCGGGCACCTACGTGCGCACGCTGGCCGCCGACCTGGGCACGGCGCTGGGCGGTGGGGCCCACCTCCGCAGCCTCCGCCGCACCCGCATCGGGTCGTTCGGCGTCGAGGAGGCCCACCCGCTGGACGAGCTCGGCCCGGCGGTGGCCCTGACGCCGGCCCAGGCGCTGCGTGACCTCGACCAGGTGGAGGTGGCGCCCGAGGTGGCCCGGATGGTGTCGAGGGGCCTGGCGCTCGACAGGGTGCCCCTCGGCGCCGCCGGGGACGGCCCGTGGGGCCTGGTCGACACGGCCCACCACCTGCTGGCCGTGTACGAGGCGACCGACACCGACCGCATCCGCCCGGCGGTGGTCCTCGTGGCCGGTGGCTGACCGGCACCCCGGCGCGTCCCGGGAAGCGGGGCCGGCGACGGCCGGTATCCTCGGGCGCTGATGGAGACCGTCACCGACCTGGCGCGCTGCCGCCCGCCCGACGGAGGGGCGGCGGTGACCATCGGTGCCTACGACGGCGTCCATCTGGGCCACCAGGCCCTGCTGGCCGAGCTGGCCCGGCGGGCCGACGCCGAAGGACTGTCCACGGTCGTGGTCACCTTCGACCGGCATCCGGCCACGGTGGTGCGCCCCTCCTCGGCACCGTTGCTGCTCTGCGATCTCGAACAGAAGCTCGAGCTGCTGGCGGCGGCGGGCGTCGACCGCACGGTGGTCATCCACTTCGACGAGGAGCGGGCCAACGAGAGTGCGGAGGACTTCATCCGGACCGTGCTGGTGGAGGCGCTCCGCGCCCGGCTGGTGGTCGTGGGGGAGGACTTCCACTTCGGCCACGGGCGCAAGGGGAACGTGGCCCTCCTGCGGGAGATGGGGGCCGAGGCCGGCTTCGAGGTCGACGGGGTCGCCCTCGAAGCGGCCGGAGGGAGCGACGACCCGGCCGGACCGGTGTCCTCCACCCGGATCAGGCGCCTGGTCGCCGAGGGGAGGGTGGCGGAGGCCGCCGGGCTCCTCGGGCGCCCGCACCAGGTCCGGGGGCCGGTCGTCCACGGCGACGCCCGGGGCGGCTCGACCCTGGGCTTCCCCACCGCCAACGTCGACGTGCCCGCCGGGATCGCCCTGCCCGCGCTCGGGATCTACGCCGGCCGATTCACCACCGTCGGCGGTATGCGCCGGCCCGCCGCCATCTCGGTGGGGCGCCGCCCGACGTTCTACGCCGACGGCCGGCTGCTGGTGGAGGCCCACCTGCTCGACTTCGACGGCGACCTCTACGGGCAGGAGGGACGGGTCGACTTCGTCGAACGGCTCCGCGACGAGGAGCGGTTCGACGACGTCGCCTCGCTCGTCGCCCAGATCGAGCGGGACGTGGCCGCCACCCGGGCCGTGCTGGCCGGGCTCGACTGACCCGGCCTAGCCGCCGGTCAGCTCGGCGCGCAGCTCCCGCTTGAGGACCTTGCCCGCCGGGTTGCGGGGGAGCGGCCGGTCACGGAACCAGATCCGGGTGGGTACGTTGTAGGCGGCCAGGCGCTCGGCGACGGTGCGGCGCAGCTCGTCGGCCGAGACCTCGGCACCGGGCTGGAGCACGACGACTGCGCCCACCTCTTCGCCGAGTACCGGATGGGGCACGCCGATCACCGCGGAGTCGGCCACGGCCGGGTGCTCGAACAGGGCCGTCTCGACCTCGACGCAGTACACGTTCTCGCCGCCCCTGATGACGACGTCCTTGGCCCGGTCGACGATGTAGACGAACCCGTCGGCGTCGATGCGGCCGACGTCACCGGTGTGGAGCCATCCGCGGGTGAACACGGCCGCGGTGTCCTCGGCGCGGTTCCAGTAGCCCCGCACGACGTTGGGTCCCCGGATCCACAACTCCCCCGTGGCCACGGGGTCGGGGGGCCCGGTCGGCGGCTCGTCACCGGTGAAGCCGGCCGGCACGATGGCCACGTCGCACACCGGGGCCGGCCGGCCGACGCTGTCGGGCCGGGCGAGGTAGTCATCGCCGGAGTTCATGGTGGTCATGGCGGAGGTCTCGGTAAGGCCGTAGCCGTTGGCGGGCAGGCCGACGGGGAAGTGCTCGCGGATCCGGCGGACCAGGTCCGGCGGCGCCGGCGCCCCGCCGTAGGAGATGGAGCGCACCGACGACGTGTCGCGGCTGGCGAATTTCGGGGGCGTCGATGATCTCCATGACCATGGCCGGGACCCCGCCGAAGATGGTGATGCGCTCGCGTTCGATGAGCTCGAGGGCCCGTGCCGGGTCGAAATGGTGCATCATGACCAGCTTGCCGCCGGCCGCCGTGTTCGTGATCAGCACGGCGTGGCAGCCGGTGGCGTGGAAGAGCGGCACCGACAGCAGGTTGGCGTTCTGGCCGCCCCCGGAGGTGTCGGCCAGCTGGCCGCTGCGACGGAGCGAACCCACGGAGGACACGAAGAACAGGTTCATCAGGTTGGAGCAGGTGTTGCGGTGGGTGCCGACGGCCCCCTTGGGGCGCCCCGTCGTCCCCGACGTGTAGAAGATGGTGGCGTCGTCGTCGGGGGCGATGTCGACCGCCGGCAGGGTCGCGTCCTCAGCCGGCCCGTCCACCAGTTGGGGGAACGGCACGATCGGCAGCGGCTCCACGCCCGCCCGGTCGAGGGTGGCCGGCTCGACGACCGCCCGGCGGTCGCCGTCGCGTCGCTCGGACACCACCACCACGGCGGTGAGGTCGGGGAGCTCGGCCACGTGGGGGCGGAGCCGCTCCTCGCGCTCCTCGTCCGCGAAGACGACCGTGCAGGCGGAGTCGCTCAGGCCGTAGGCCAGCTCGTCCCCGGTCCACCAGGCGTTCAGGGGCACGACGACGGCGCCACAGGCCGCGATGGCCCAGAAGGCGATGGCCCACTCGGGCAGGTTCCGCATGGCGATGGCCACCCGATCCCCGGGGGCCACGCCGAACCGGTCGACGAGGGCGTTGGCCAGCGTCGCCACCAGCCGGTAGTGCTCGGCGAAGGTGATCCGCTCGTCCTCGTAGACGAGGAAGTCGCTGTCCCCGTGGAACGCGGACAGCTCGAGGATGTTCCGCAGTGTCGCCGGGGCGTGCTTCCAGATTCGGGTGGTGATTCCCCGGATCTCGGCCTCGTCCATTTCGAAGAGTGCACCCGGGGTGGTCAGCGTCGCCGTCGCCTCCTCGACACTCGGCACGGCCTCGGGTCCCCCCGGCCTCCCCGGTCATGATCTCCCCTTCGAGCGTCACGACCGTTACGCCGGTGCCGCCACGGCGGGTGCGAACATGGCGGTGCGGTAGTAGGCGAGCTCGGCGATGCTCTCACGGATGTCGTCGAGGGCACGGTGGCCGCCGGCCTTCTTCGGGGCGCCGGCGAGCGCGTCGGGATACCAGCGGCGACAGAGTTCCTTGAGGGTCGACACGTCGACCGATCGGTAGTGGAGGTACTCCTCGATCTCGGGCAGGTGGGCGGCGAGGAAGCGGCGGTCCATGCCGATGGAGTTGCCGGCCAGCGGTACTGTCCGGGGCTCGGGGACGTGGCTGCGGATGAAGTCGAGGGTCTGCGTGCCGGCGTCGGCCAGGCTGCACGTGGACGCCGAGATCTCATCCAGGAGCCCGCTCTTCACGTGCATCTTGCGGACGAAGTCGTCCATGCCGGCCAGCACCTCCGGCGGCTGGGCCACCACCAGGTCCGGCCCCTCGGCCACGGTGGTCAGGTCGTCGTCGGTGACGATGGTGGCGATCTCGACGATGGCGTGGCGGGCCGGATCGAGCCCGGTCATCTCGAGGTCCATCCACACCAGCACGAATGGTGACGCTACCGTCTGGCGGCCCGGCCACCAAGAAGAGACGTGACACCGCGTCAGATACCGAGGTGTGACCGGGTGCGTCCCGGGTATCTCCATGGTGCCGGCGGACGTCCCACCCGGTAGCGTCCACGTCGGCGAAAGAGGGAGGTACGGGTGACGGCACCCAGTAGGACAGCTCCGGTGACCGGGTCGCCCGGTAGCGGAACACTCGGGACGAAGGCGCCCCCGACCGGCCGGGACCCCGGTGGGCGGCTGGTGGTGGCTGTCGTCCGGCTCGATCCCGACCTCGACCTGCCGTCCTACGCCCGCCTCGACGACGCCGGCGCCGATCTGGTGGCCCGTACGGGCACGGTGCTGGCTCCGGGCGGCGGCCGGGCCGCCGTGCCCACGGGAGTCGCCCTGGCCATCCCGCCCGGGTACGCCGGTTTCGTCCAGCCCCGGAGCGGCCTGGCCATCCGGCACGGGGTGACCTGCCTCAACTCGCCCGGCCTCATCGACGCCGGGTACCGCGACGAGGTGGCCGTCGTGCTCGTGAACACCGATCCCGAGGTGCCCTACGAGGTGGCCCGGGGTGACCGGATCGCCCAGCTGGTCGTGCAGCGGGTGGAGCACGTGGCCTTCTTCGAGGTCGACGCGGACGGCCTGCCCCCGAGCCAGCGCGGCACCGGCGGCTTCGGGTCGACGGGGCGCTAGGTTCGTGGCGTGACGCGGCGACTGGTTGGATTCGACGGAGCATTCCTCGCCGTCGAGTCGCCGACCACCCACCTGCACGTGACGGGCGTCCTGGTGCTGGACCCGGAAACGGCGGGACGCCCGGTGGGATACACCGAGATCCGCGACCAGATCGGCCGTCGGCTGCACCGGGTTCCCCCGCTGAGGTCGATCGTGGTGGAGGTGCCCTTCGGTCTCCAGCATCCCTACATGGTGGAGGATCCCCACTTCGACCTCGACTTCCATGTCCGCCGGACTGGGGTGCCGCCTCCGGGGGACAAGGCCGAGCTCGAAGCGGTGGTGGCTGCCATCGTCGAGCGCCCCCTCGACCGCCGACGGCCCCTATGGGAGTTCCACGTCATCGAGGGACTGGCCGGTGGGCGGCTGGCCATGGTGTCGAAGATCCACCACTCCATCATCGACGGCGTGGCCGGTGCCGATGTGCTGGCGGCGTTCCTCGATATGGCCCCGAACCGGCCGAGGTGGAGCAGGAGGTGGTGCCGGCGTCGGAACGCCAGCGTCGAGGGGCGCCCCGGCGATCTGTCGATGGTGCGCGACGCCATCGGGTCCCTGCCCACGATGGCCGAGCGGGCGGTGCGCGCCATCGGCAAGACGATCTCGACCGCCCGTGAGCTGGGTGGCCGGAACCGTCAGGCGACCGGGACGCTGCCACCGGGGCTGTTCGACGCACCGCACACCTCGATCAACCGGTCCATCTCGCCGCACCGGCGGGTCTCGTTCGCCCGCGTCGATCTCGGCGACGTGAAGCGGGTGAAGACGGCGTTCGGCGGCACGGTCAACGACGTGATCCTGACGGCGGCGGCCGGCGGGATGCGGGAGCTGTTCGAGCGCCGGGGCGAGCACCTCGACAGCTCACTGGTGGCGATGGTACCCGTCTCCATCCGCACCGAGGACGAGCACGGCGAGTTCGGCAATCGGCTGTCGGCCATGCTCGTGTCGCTGGCGTCAGGGGTGGCAGACCCGGTGGCCCGGCTGGGACTCGTCAGCGACGGCGTGGAGAAGGCGAAGCAGCAGCACGAGGTCCTCGGCACCGATGTGATCGACGGCTGGGTGCGGACCCTGCTTCCGGCGGTGGCCACCAGGGCGTCGCGGCCGATGTCCAACCTCCGGCTGTTCGACAAGGTCCGCCCGCCCTTCAACCTGATCGTGTCGAACGTGCCCGGCCCCGACTTCGACCTCTGATCTGGCCGGTGCCCGCCTCGAGGCGCTCTACCCGGTCGGGCCCCATCCGGAGGGGGTCGGCGTCAACATCACCGTCTCCTCCTACAGCGGCGAAGTGTTCTTCGGCGTGCAGGGCTGTTGGGACCTGGTGCCCGACGTCGAGGTGATCGCCAGGGGGATCGAGGGCTGCCTGGCCGATCTGGTGGCCGAGCTCGACCGCGAGCGGCCGGTGCCGTGGTGGCACGGCGACGTGCTGGTGGGCGTGGGCCGGTCCGGGGCCGACGGGTCGGAGGCGGACGAGGCCGGGAGCCGATCGTGGTCGTGCCGCCCTGGATCGTGGTGCGGGCCGAGCGCCGGGCGGCCCGGTTGCGGGCGGCGTCGTAGCCGGCTGACGAGTCGACTCCGGTTGCCGCGGCCACACCGGCGGCAACTGCGGGACCGGGGAGCGCGGCCGCGGCTGCTAATGTCGGAGCCTCACGCGGACGTGGCTCAGTGGTAGAGCATCACCTTGCCAAGGTGAGGGTCGCGGGTTCGAATCCCGTCGTCCGCTCTCAGGTCGCTGGTGGTGGAGGGCCGCCGAGACACTCGCGGCCGAGCCCTGACTGCTCAGGGAGCATAGCCGATAGAGTTCGCGTCACGACAGCTCCGAGGGGGTCCGCTCCACAATGGTTGTGCTGATCATCGTCATCGTCATCGTCGTTCTGCTCGCCCTCGGCCTGTGGGCCGCCTTCAACGGCCTCGTCAAGAAGCGCAACCGGACCCAAGAGGCGTGGTCCGAGATCGACGTCGAGCTCAAGCGCCGCCACGACCTCATCCCCAACCTGGTGTCAACGGTGCAGGGCTATGCCGCCCACGAGCAGGGGACCTTCGAGGCGGTCACCCAGGCCCGGGCCAATGCGGTCACCGCGGGAGCGACAGGCGACCCGGCTCAAGATCGCCCCCGCTGAGAACGCTCTGACCGGGGCGCTTCGCTCGCTGTTCGCGGTCGCCGAGAACTACCCACAGCTGCGGGCGGTCGAGAGCTTCCTCCAACTGCAGGAGACGTTGACTGCCACCGAGGACAAGATCGAGTACGCCCGTCGCTACTACAACACCAGCGCCCGCGACTACAACATCGCGCTGCAGACGTTTCCGCGCAACCTGATCGCGGGGCCCTTCGGCTTCAAGGCGGTGGCGTTCTTCGCCACCGACGAGGAGGACCGCGCCGTTCCCCAGGTGAACTTCTCCGGTCACCGGTCCAGCTGCGGCCGGCCCGGCACCCTCGGGACCCCCGCTCGGCTGGTGGCGCCGAGGGACTTCCGCCCGCCGCCGGCCCGGAGGGACCGCCTGCCGGCCAGCTGACCAACCGGTGCGGCTGCACGGCCGGTCAGACCGACTGGCCCGAGGCGATCTTCTCGAGTTCGGCGATCCGCTCCTCGATGGGAGGGTGGGTGTCGTAGAGGCGGTGATACCAGGCATCGTGGTGCTGCAACGGATCGTCGATGCACATCGCCGCGGTGGCGTGGTTCATCTTCTTGAACGGCTTGTCGTTCTGCTGCAGCTTCTTGAGGGCGCTCAACAGCCCTGCCGGGTTTCGGGTGAGCTCGACGCCGCTCACGTCGGCCAGCGACTCACGCCGCCGTGAGAGCGCCAGGCGAATGAGTGGGCCGAAGATGAAACCGACGACGGCGAGGAGCGCCCCGGCGGCGAAGATCACGAACACGAGCTGGTTGCCCTGACCGCTGCCCCGTCCGCCACCGGCGAAGAATGCGCTCCGCCACAGGATGCTGGCCAGAAGGGCGGCCATGCCGATCATGGTGCCCACGATCAGCAGGAGGCGGATGTCGTGGTTCTTGATATGGCTCATCTCGTGTCCGGTGACACCTTCGAGTTCTTCCCGGTTCATCATGGAGAGCAGCCCGGTGGTGAAGGTGATGGCCGCCTTGTCCGGGCTGACCCCGGTGGCAAAGGCGTTGGGCGAAGGGTCGTTGATCACGTACACGGCGGGCTTGGGGATCCCCTCGCCGATGGCCAGAGCCTCAACGAGGTTGTGCAACTGCGGATACTGGGCCGGATCGGCGGGCACGGCCCCCGAGACCCGGAGCACCAGTGCTGCCCCGGAGGTCAGGGAGTAGAGGATCCCGCAGAGAGCCAGCAGACCGGCGATCACCATACCGACGATGACCGGGGTCCAGCCGTAGTTGGTCGGCGGAGTGGGACCGAAGCCATTGTTGGCCGTGTGATGGTAGAGAGCCTTGAAGAGAAACCCGCACGCGGCTCCGATGGCCAGCCAGACCACGAAGAACAGGGCGATGAAGATGACGCTGCGTCGCTTGTTGCTCGCGATCTCGCTGTACACGTGCCGAATCCTACGGCACCCGGGGTATCTCTACCCAGCAGGCAAGGTGAGCTTGGACGATCCGGGACGAGAAGTACGAGACGACGACCGACTGGCAGACCTCGGCCTGGATTCGCGGTGTAGACCGACGGATCGTCGCCCTGATCGAAGTGGAGCGAGGGCGGCGGTCACCAAGGGGACCACAGTGGAGGAATCGAGAGAGCCGGCCGCCGCCGGGAGCCTCCCCGAGCCGGACGATCTTGGTACACCGGCCTTCGCGAGCTCAGACGCCCGCGATCAAAGGCTCGACGAGGCGGTCCGGGCCGCCCTTTCGCCTGTTCCCATGGTTGCACCCACCACCGGATGGCTGACCATGAACTGCTCGGCGGCGCCCGCATCCATGGGACGGGCGTAGAAGAATCCCTGGCCGGACTCACAGCCCTCGACACGCAGCAGGTCGAGCTGTTCCACCTCCTCGATGCCCTCGGCGACGGTCTTCAGGCCGAGGGCGTTGGCCATCTGCACCGTGGCACGGACCAGGGCCACGCCCTCGTTGCCGACGATCATCTGGTCGACGAACGACTTGTCGATCTTCAACGTGTCGACGGGGAACTGGTGGAGGTAGGCGAGGGTGCAGTACCCGGTTCCGAAATCGTCGACGGCGACCCTGGCGCCGATGTCCTTCAGTTTCGCCAGTTGGCGTACTGCGCTCTCGGCGTCGTGCATGATCGCGGTCTCGGTCACCTCCACCACCAGGGCGTGCGGGTCGAGACCGGAGTCTCCGAGGGCACCGAGGACATCGACGATGAGGGCGTCGGACTCCGAGCTGGCGGCCGGACACGTTGACCGACATCTCGATGGGGAGTCCGAGGTCATGCCAACATTTGGCCTGCCGGCACGCTTCGGCAAGCACCCACCGGCCGACGTCGACGATGAGCCCCGATTCCTCGAGCGCGGGGATGAAGTCGAGAGGCGGAACCACTCCTCGGGTGGGGTGCTGCCAGCGCAGCAGCGCCTCCACACCGGTGACCGCCATAGTCGTCAATTCGAAGGTTGGTTGGTAGACGAGGAAGAACTGCCCCTCGGCGATCGCTGCGTTCAGGTCGTTCCGGAGGTCGACCCGGCGCCACACCGCGTCTCGCATGTGGCGCTCGAACCGGACGAACTGGTTCTTCCCCGCCGTCTTCGCCCGGTACAGGGCGATGTCGGCGTCGCGCAGCAGGTCCTCGGCCGACTCGTCCTCCTCGACGGCGATACCGATCGAGGCCGAGACGGTCAGAGGGACGCCGGGCATCGAATCGATGTGGAAGGGTGCCTCGCACGCAGTGAGTAGGCGGCCGGCGAGGTGCTCGGGATTGGCGGCCGACGAACCCTCGGCGAACACGATGAATTCGTCGCCGCCCAAGCGTCCCATGGAGTCGCTCTCACCGAGCATCTCGGCGAACCGGCTGGCCACCATTTTGAGGAGCACGTCGCCGATACCGTGACCGTGGGCGTCGTTGACGTCCTTGAAGCCGTCGAGATCGATGAACAACAGCGCCACGGAGGTGCCGTTCGTCTTTGCCCTCTCCAGAGCACGATCGGTCTCTTCCAGGATGAGTGCCCGGTTGGGCAGATCGGTCAGCGCGTCATGGGCGGCCTGGTGGCGCAGTTCTCTCGTTCTTTCGTCCACGAGCTCCAATGCGAACGATCGAGAGCGGGCGAGCAGGAACAGCAGCAGTGTCACGAGCAGGCCCCCGGCGAAGACGAGTATGCCCTGCGTGTCCGGCGACACGCCGCCGATCGGACTTCCAGAGAGTTGGAGGGTCCAGTGCCCATCGCCCACCAGGTTGAACATCTTCACAGGGCCGCCCGACCCGAGGTGCCCCACCTTGGTCAGCACCTGCACGCCGTTCGGCCCCTGAGCGGACAACACGAAGGCCATGCCCCGCTGGACGTTGAGAATCGGGTCCAAGAGCAGATTGGCGTCGACGACGCTCACGGCCCAACCGAGCAGATGCGAAGGTGAGCCCGCCGTGGCGATCGATTCGACCGGGAGACCGATCACGATGGGCGCCAACCCACCGAACACCCGATCGAGCGTTGTCCGAGCCCCCGGGTTTGCGTGGAAGATCCCAGCCAGCTCGTCTGAGAACGACGTCACCGTCAGCTGCCGATTTGTGGCTGCCTCCTGCAGGTTCGCACCTTCTGGGCCGGCGCATTCATCGTTCCAGGGATCCACGTAGCTGGAGAAGAGCTCTTCAATGCCCGGAAGTTGCGAAGGCCCGATCGGTACCTCCGGCGCGACCTGCAAGGTGACGAGCCTCATCAGGCAATACTGGACCCGCGTGCCCGGTGGGTTCAGCTGGCCAGTAAACGGGAACGACATCCCGAGCGACGGGTCGGCGTTGACCGCGTTGACGAAGGCAGGGACCTCTGCCGGCGTCACCGACGCGATATATGCGAAGCCGAAGGATGCGGGGAAACGACGTACCGAGTCGATCGACGTGAACCACTGGCTGAAGGCTGCATTGTCGATGGTGGGGTCGTTCGCTATCAGTGACTGTTCCGTGGCCACCGCGTCGGCATAGCTCTTGAGGGACGCGCCGAGAGTGCCGGCAACGCTGGTGGCGGTGGCATCGAACGCCCGCTGGTTCTCGGTCTGCACCGCGTTCTTCCAGGACCATGCGGCCGCCGCCGATCCAACCGCACCTACGACGAGTAGGAGCGCCAGAAGGCATTTGGTACCTGACAGACGTAGGCGCCGCGGGCCACCGGGCGGCTCCTTACCACGCCGCTCGATGGCGGCAACGTGCGCACCCCCCCGTGCCCGTTTCCCCACCCTCTGACTATCGACCACTCACCGTGCAATCTGAAACCCTTCTGTGCCGCCCCGGGCAGCAGCATGGGGAATCCCAAATGAGTCCCTGAACTGGGACGACAGTGGCGGACCGTCTGAGAGGTCGGATGAGATCCGACCGCGGATCCGATCGTAAACCGTCGGTGATCGTGCCATTCGTCACCCCGACGGCGCGCTGGGCAAAGGTGCTAAGAACGTCGGAGTTGGAGCCGTGGCGGGGTCAGATCACTCCCGTACCGAGTCCGGAGGTCCATCCACGATGGGAATCCACCAACCAGACCAGGCCACTTTCAGATCGGTCCTGCCCGAGGACATCGACTGGAAGCCGTTTCCGGCGTTCCCGCCGCCGGCGCGCCTGGCGATCGTCGTCGGCGAGCCATCCGAACCGGGGCCGTACGTCATCAGGGTCATGGTGCCCTCGGGCGTCAAGCTGATGCCGCACCGGCATCCCGAGGACCGCGTCTACACGGTCATGTCCGGCGTCTTCTACATCGGTCTGGGGAGCCGGTTCGACGACGAGCACCTGCAGGCGTATCCGCCGGGTGCCGTCATCGTGCTCCCCGGCGGTACCCCTCACTTCCACTGGGCCAGGTCGGGTGCCTACGTCACCCAGGTGTCGGCCATCGGGCCCCTCGGTCTCGACTACCTCGACCCCGTCGACGATCCGCGGAACCAGTAATGGATGCCTTCTCGAGTGGACGGCGATGTGGACGACAGGGGGGTGGCGCCGCGGCCGCGAACGGTACGCTCGTGGCGAGGCGCCGGCGCGCCGCCGGGCGGGAGGGGCTCGGCTCCACCGTGAAATGTGCAGACGTGAAGCAACGAAAGAGGCGGTGATCCATGCGATCCGACATCAGACCCGGCGGCACGCTGCCCGATTACGCCCTGCCGGATCACACCAACACGGTGCGCACGCTGAGCGAGCTCCAGGGCGACGACCCGCTGATCCTCACCCTGGCGCGGGGCAACTACTGTCCGAAGGAGCACCAGCAACACCTCGAGCTGGCGGCGAACTATCCGAAGATCGCGGTCGCCTACACCCAGATCGTCACGATCTCGACGGACGACCACCACGCCTCCCAGGAGTTCCGCGCATCCGTTGGCGCCCAGTGGCCGTTCCTCTCCGATCCGGAGCGCACGGTGCAGCGGGACCTCGAGATCCAGGAGTACACCGACCCCGAGCACGACCCGATGGTTCCCCACACGCTCGTGCTCAAGCCGGGACTGGTGATTCACAGCATCTACGACGGGTACTGGTTCTGGGGACGCCCATCGTTCTACGACCTCTGGCGCGACCTGTGTACGGCGTCGAGCGAGATCCGCCCCGATTGGGACCTGAGCACGCCCGGTCTGCGGGAGGCCTGGGAGGCGGGCGATTACTCGAAGTTCCACGGATGGAACAAGCAGGCCGCGAAGTCGATGCCGACGTCGTATCAGTCGTAGCTGCACGTGGTGCTGCCTGGGCCCGCCGGGCGAGAGCGCGTCGAGGCTGGTTGCGGGCGCTGCCAGCCGGAGTGGAAGGGTAGGTGGCATCCGTGAGAACGCCCGTCTGCGAGTTGCTGGGGATTGCACAACCGATCGTGCAGGCGCCGATGTCGGCGGTGCCCGAACTGGCGGCAGCCGTCTCGAACGCGGGTGCCCTCGGCATGTTGGCCCTGACGTGGTCCACGCCCGCCGGAGACGCGGTGCGCGACACGGCGGCGCTCACCGATCGTCCGTTCGGCGGCAATCTGATTCTCAACACCGATCAGCACCGCCGGCTCGACCAGGCCCTCGAGGCCGGTTTGCGGATCGTGTCGCTGATGTGGGGAGATCCGACCGGCTACGTCGAGCAGGTCCACGACGCCGATGGGATCCTCCTGCAGACGGTCGGCAGTGCTGAAGAGGCTCGGCGGGCAGTGGACGGCGGCGCCGACGTCGTCGTGGCCCAGGGTTGGGAGGCCGGCGGGCACGTGTGGGGTCGGGTGGCAACGCTTCCCCTGGTGCCGGCCGTGGTCGATGCAGTGGCACCGCTTCCGGTGATCGCGGCCGGAGGAATCGGGGACGCCCGCGGGGTGGCCGCCGTGTTCGCGCTGGGCGCGCAGGCGGCGTGGCTGGGGACCCGGTTCCTGCTGGCCCGGGAGATGCCCGTCCACGAGGAGTATCGCCGTCGGGTGATGGACGCGACCGAGACCGAGGCGCAGTGGTACCCCAATCTGTACGAGGTCGGGTGGCCGGATGCGCCCCACCGCGTCCTGCGCAATTCGACGGCCGAGGCCTGGGAGGCCGCCGGCCGGCCTCCGCCGGGGAGCCGACCGGGAGAGGGCGACGTGATCGCCCATTTCGCCTCCGGCGAACCGATCGTGCGGTACGCGACGGCGGCGCCGATGATCGGTACCACCGGTGACATCGAAGCGCTCTCGATGTGGGCCGGACAGAGTGTCGCCCTGGCCACGCAGCCCCAATCGGCGGCAGAGATCGTGGACGAGCTCGTCTCCGGCCTGTAGGCGGAGCCGGCATCGCTCAGGCATCGCCGCTTCCGTCCGACGCCGGATCGGGGCGCGGTGGGGGCTGGACCACGACGGGATCGGCGGTGGTGCCCGACCGGGGCGTCAGCCAGTGGGTGACCGTCGCCGGGTGGTCGGGGTCGGTCATGGCGCGGACGGCGTCCAGCCGCCCCTGGTCGCGCACCGTGACCCGCTCGTGCTGACGGAGGTGCTCCGTCCACGACGCCACGACGAACTGCTCGACGATCCGGCGTGGATCGGCGGCGTCGATCCAGACCCGCCAGTCGATCGCGCCGGTGCGGCGCCGGCTGAACCGGGCCTTTTCGAGGGCGGCCAGCAGATCGTCGGTGAGTCCTTCCCGGGGCCGGTAGTCAACGGTCACCATGACGGGACCCCCGGGCGCTTCGTCCCCGACCAACAACGGTTGAGGCCAGTCGCCTGCAGGCATGAGCTCCTCCGTGGGGATCGACCGGAAGTGGTAGTGCAGACCGGCGAGCGGGCCGAGCGCCAGGGCGGCCGCGGCCACCAGCATCGTCGGGGACAGTCCGATGCGTTCGGCGGTGACGCCCATGACGGCGCTGCCGACGGCGTTGCCGCCCTGGAACACGATCAGGTAGAAGGACATCCCCCGGGCCTTGACCCACCCCGGCAATGTCAGCTGGTACAGCGAATTGAGGACCGAGAGGGCCAGGACCCACCCCAGACCGCCGACTACCAGAACGAGGGCGACGACGGCCGTCACGTGGACGTAGCCGAGAACGAGCGCCACCATTGCCAGGGCAACTGAGCTGGCCGTCAAGAGGGCGCCCGGTGTCAGACGGGCGTGCAGCCGTGGCAGGAGTCCGGCGCCGCCGACCGCGCCGATCCCGACGCACGCCAGCAGCAGGCCGTAGCCCCCCGAGCCAAGATGAAGATCGGCATTGGCAATGAGGGGAAGCAGTGCCCAGATTGAGCTGGCGAAGAAGATGAACAGCGCGGCCCGGAACAAGATGACCCTGAGTGCCGGACTGGCTGCCACGTAGCGGCCCCCGGCCCGGATGGCAGTGCCGACATGCTCACGTGGGACCGTCTGGCTGGTCCGTGAGCCCTTCCACCAGGCGATCACGCCGATGACGGCGAGGAACGTCGCCGCATTGATGAGAAAGACCGTGCCGGCGCTCGTTGCCGCCAGCACGATGCCGCCGATGGCGGGTCCGACGGCGCGGGCGAGATTCATGTTCACGGCACCGAGGGAGATCGCCTGCTGACGCTCGTCCGGCGGGACGAGTTCGGGCTGGAGTACCTGCCAGGTGGGAGAGGTCAGGGCTTGGCCGGTGCCCAGGGCGAAGATCAGTGCCAACAGCACCCAGGGCGTGACCAACCCGTCGAGGGCCAGAAACCCGAGCACGGTGGCGGCAACAAGCATCAGACCCTGGGTGATGAGGAGATACTTCCGGCGATCCACCAGATCGCCCGCCGCACCGGCCACCACGGCGAAGAGCACGACCGGCAGGCTCATCGCCGTCTGGACCAGGGCGACGTAGGTGGCGGAGCTGGTCAATGTCAGCATGAGCCACTGGGCGGCAACGGTCTGCATCCAACTGCCGATGTTGCTGACGAACTGCGCACCCCACATGGCGGCGAATGTCTGATAACGGAACGGCGCCCACGCCGAGCCCGCCATCACCGGCCGATCATCCCCTCCATGAGCGTCAACCGGTTGCATGCGCACGCCCTATCTCGCTCGAATGGCCGGATGTTTTCGCCATTCTGCCCCGGTCGTTCGAGAAGTTCTTCCGGTAGGGGAGAGGCCGGTGCGCGCTCCCGAGGCACGGCTCCGATGGGCGTTGTCCTGTCCATTGGGGCGGAACAGTGCGATGGGTGCCCCCTCGCCCGCACATCCGGCCCGACAGCGGTTTGCGGTTGACCACGAGAGCTGACGGCCGCAAACTGTGACTGCCGGAAGGGGTCGTGTCGGTCGGAGGCGGCCCGTGCCGGACATCCCAGGCAGGCTGACGGCTCCAAGCCCGATGATCGAGCGATCGCAGTCGGGTCGCCCACGATGGTCGATAGCTGCGACACAGTCGGAAGAAGGACGGCGGCGTGTTCCACCCCGGCGACCTGACAGAGGAGGAGTCCCATGACGTTCCCCACCCACGTCGACCATGGGCGCCCGGGCAGCTGATGGCGACGATGCCTCGTTACCAACCATCGGCTGGCGACCCGCTCTTCATCATGGCCATGGACCACCGGGCATCGTTCGTACGATCCTTCGTGGGCATTTCCGCCGAACCCACGGCGGCGGAGCTCCGCCGCCTGCAGGATGCGAAAGAGGTGATTTACGACGGGGCGCGCCAGGTGGCTGCGGAGGGGATCCCCCTCGGAAGGATCGGCGTCCTCGTCGACGAGAAGTTCGGGTCGGAGGTTGCGGAGGCCGTCAAATCGGACGGACTCGTCTTGGCCATGCCGATCGAGCGAAGCGGCACCCGACTGTTCGAGCTCGACTACGGCGATCGATTCGCCGAACACGTGGAGCGGTTCGATCCCGACTTCTTCAAGGTGCTCGTCCGCTACAACCCCGCCGACGATGAGGATGACCGCAACGCCCAGCTCGAGCGTCTGGCCAGGGTCTCCGACTGGGCCGAGCGCACCGGGCGCCGATGGCTGTTCGAACTTCTGGTGCCGCCGACGCGAGCGCAGCTCTCGGAATGGGAGGATCAAGACCATTTCGACCGGAATGCCCGGCCCACCCTCACGGCGGAGGTCCTCACCCAGCTGCAGGCGGCCGGGGTACGTCCGACCATTTGGAAGCTCGAGGGCTACGAGACCGCCGAGGGCGCCCGGGCCGTCCTGAAATCGGTGGCGGACGGCAGCGAGCACCCGGCGGAGTGCATCGTGCTCGGCCGCAACGCACCCTTGTCGAGGGTCGAACACTGGATCGATGTGGCCGCCCCGCTGCAGGGCTATGCCGGATTCGCGGTGGGAAGGAGCAACTGGGAACGACCGCTCGAAGACCTTTTCGCTGGTCGCCTCGATCGGTCGTCAGCCGGTCGCGCTGATCGCCCAGAACTATCGAACGTTGATCGAGACCTACGTGCGGGCCCGGACGCCCGGGAGCTCGCGAGGGCCCCGGCACGGAACCGTTCACCTGGCAGCATCCACGTCTCACCCCGGACAGGGAGGACACCATCCGAAAGTCCCTGGCCAGTGTCGACGTGGACACCTCCGTGCTGCCGGCCTGGATGGCGGCGACGCTTCTGGCCGAGGTCGACGCGTTGCGGGACGAGGGCTCCCACCGGGGGAGTAGCCGGTCAGCGCGTGGTGGTCCGGTCCGTCATCGCAGCGCGGCGGAGTTCGAGCGTCGCCTCGTCAGTCGGTCGAGGACGAGGCCACCGTACTCCGCCACGCGTCGGTGGCCGCTGAGGTGCTGGCCAACGCAGCATCGTGGAACTGCTTCATCATCGCCTTGGCGGTTTCGGTGGGTGATTCCTCTTGCTGATTCACCCATTGACGGAATGCGGACAGCAGCGCGTGCGACCCGATCAGGGCGGCCGCTCCCAGGAAGACGGCGCCGATGAGCGCCACCACGCCCGCCATGGTGAGCCGGTCCACATCGATCGAGAGCCATTCTTCCGGGTGCTGATTCGGGGATGTCATCTGCGCTCCACTCGGTTGGCTCATCCCGCAGGTCGTTTTCACTGTAGCGAGGAAGGCCTCAGCTGTCACCCGAGCTCGCCGTCACGCAAATGACACGGGGGAGTCGGCTCCCCCGGCGTGGGCCTGCAGCCTTCGGTGCGAGCCGGGGTGCAGTCGGGGCCCCGGGGGATCCCCGAGGGTCGCGGGATCCGCTCAGCTGACGATCTGGTAGATGCTCTTGCCGATCAGCCAGAAGCCGAGCACCAGCGATATGACGATGATGACCTGGTCGGTGTGGGTATCGATCCAGGCTCTCACCTGGGTCACGAGCGCCTGGGTCTTCTCGGGGCGGAAGCCGGCGTAGATCTCCATGACAATGTAGACGAGGGCGGAGACCACGCAGAAGAGGAAGAGGGCGATGTAGCTCTCCCACGACGACAGCTTGGCCGCCGTGATCACCGCCACTCCGGCGGCCACCAGGCCCCACGGCTGTACGAGGAACGCGAGCCCCATGGCGTACCAGGGCGACATCCTGTCGATGCCCGTCTGCCATTTCGGGGTCTTCTTCGGCTTCCTGGGTCGACCCATCCTGCGCCACTGCCGGACGGCGATGGCAACGAGTACCACGCCGATCAATATCTTCACGGCGAGCGCGGCCAGTGACGGTGCCGTACTCGGCTTCGGTGGCTTGTCGCCCGTCGCCACCACGGTGAGGGCGACCACGATGGCCAGTGACACCAACCATCCGAAGATGAAGGCCGCCCCCTTCCGGACACCGCCCTTCGACGCCAGGATGAGAAGGAAGGCGGTCAGCGGGATCGGCTCGAGCGTGATCACCAACCCGATGAGGACGAGTTCGAAAGTCATGGTCCAACCGATCTGTCTGCGAGCACGCGACCCTGCACCTTACCTACAGGCTCACGCCGTGATGCTGAGGGCCGAGATCAGCCCTTCCTGCAGAATGAAGCGAAAATCCAACTGCACGGGGCTGCCGGGGAAGTCGCCCTCCAACCGTGCGGTCACGACGTGCACGTGGGCGCTGAGTGTCTCCACGTCCTCCACGTCGATGGTGTACGTGAACTTCGAGGCCACGGTCTCCCGCCACCGGCGGATTTCGTCGTGGCCCCGGAAGGTCTGGTCCTCGTCGATGACCTCGGCGTCATCGGTGAAACAGCCCACGAGCGTGTCGACGTCACCCCCGGGAGCCGCCTGCAGGTACCTGACCACCACCTCGGGTGCATCGATCGATGTCATGGGCCTCTCCTCTCGATGCGCCGGCTACCCGGCCGACGGGAATTCGGACAGACGGCACCACTGCCCGTCGGTCGGGGCGGTCGCCCACCGGGTCCGCCGTGGCCTATCTGACGGGCTTGGGTACGCCGTCGGCGCTGGCCGCCAGTGCCGGGTCCCAGGCGCACACCGCGCAGGCATGGCGGAAGGCGGAGCGTGCGAACTCGACGGCGACGGCACGCGGGTCGGGGCCGGCGCGGACGTCGTCCCAGTCGAGCACGTACTCCCCGAGGGCCGAGTTCCAGTGGGCGCTCGGGGGTGACAGCGCGGCGCCCGCGAAGCCCTCCGGCGCCGGGTGCGCGTAGGCGTAGAAGGCCGCCTTCGGATAGCGCAGGTCGCCGGGCCACCAGCCGACGGCGACCTCCTGGGCGTCCATGGCGTTGCGCATGATGAAGTCGTTCGACGGGGGAGCGGCCGGCTCACCCGAGAACAGGTTGGTCGCCAGATCGAACGAACCCCACCAGGCGTTGACCGGGGTCGACCGCCCCGGTACGGGGCCCGGAACGCCGCCAGCACCAGCGCGGCCTGGGTGGCCGCCTCGAAGTAGGACGCGACCTCGCCCGGCTCGTAATGGGCGTGCTCGTCGTCCTGGTCCAGCGGCACCGTCCAGGTCACCTCCTGCGGCGACGGGTCGAATTCGACCGCACCACCGAGGTCGCCCACCGCCTGGAGCACCTCGCGGGTCACCTCGCCCACCGACCGGTGAGGGGTGAGCGGGCTGCGCCGGGTGGCACCGCCGCTGTGCTCGACGACGGCGTCGTGGGCGCGCAGGTCGAGCGCCACCACGATGGCCCCCGAGCCGTCGGGTGCCGGCAGCGGAGCCGTCTCCCACCCCCTGGCCGTGAGACGGAGGGCCGCATGCTGGAGCTGGGGTTCGGGCGGCGCCAGCACGGCCGCCAGCTTTCCCAGGACCTGCGTGTGCGCGTGCAGGGTGTCACACGTGGCGCTCCACGCCTCGTAGGAGACCATGGGCCACCCGGTGGACATGGTCGCACCCTACCCGTCGTTGCCGGCGTCGGCACTGCCGTCGGCGAGGCTGTAGCCGATGCCCGGCACGGATCGGAGCATCGTGCCGGACGCATCGTGGAGCTTCTGGCGGAGCCGGTGGACATAGGCGTGGAGGTACTGCGCCTCGCGGTTGTAGCCGGGCCCCCAGACCGCAGTCAGGATCATCTCGTGGGTGCACGTATTGCCGGCATGGCGGGCCAGAAACGACAGGACCTGGAACTCCTTCGACGTGAGCTTGACCGGGTCGCCGTCGAGGCGGGCCTCGTGATGGACCAGGTCGAGGTCGAGCCGGCCCACCGTCAACGTCGGGGGCAGCTGGTGGTCGGTCGCCCCTTTCACGTGCCGGGTGGCGGCGCGGATGCGTGCCTCGAGCTCGACCCATGCCGAACGGCTTCGTCACGTAGTCGTTGGCCCCGGCATCGAGGGCAGCCACCTTGCGCCCTTCGGTACCGCTGGCCGACAGGAAGATGATGGGGACCTCGCTCCATTGACGGATCCGCTTGCACACCTCGAGCCCGTCGATATCAGGGAGCCCGAGGTCGAGGACGACGACGTCCGGTGAGGTGAGTGCCGTCTGGGACAGTCCCTGTTCCCCGTTCATGGCGGTGACCACCGAGTGCCCACCTGACTGCAGGCCGAGCTTGAGCGCACGGAGGAGCGACGGGTCGTCGTCGATGACGAGCACGGTTGCCATGGTCGTCAGTGCCCGTTGTGGCCGCACGCCGGCACCGGGAGGGTGAAGACGAAACTGGCCCCACCCCCGGGCGCATCCTCGACCCACAGCCGCTCGCCGTGCGCCTCGACGAACGTCTTGGCGATGGCCAGACCCAGGCCGGCGCCGCCCACCGGTGTCGAAGCGCACGAAGCGGTCGAACACGGCGTGACGCTCGTCCGGCGGGACCCCCGGTCCGCGGTCCATCACCGAGATGGCGACCCGGTCACCACAGAGCTCGCCGGACAGCGTGATCGGGCTGGCCGGGGCGCGTGACGGTCGGCGTTCTCGATCAGGTTGGCCAGCACCTGCCCGATGAGGACGGCGTCGACGTCCACGTCGGGCAGCGAGCTCGGAATGGCGAGCTCCACCGACCGGTCCTCCAGCGCCGACCCGAGGCCGGCCACCGATTCGCGGCACGAGGTCGAGGACGCCTGTCGGCCGACGCTGGACCTCCATGGCGCCCGCCTCGAAGCGGGTCATGTCCAACAGGCTGGTCACCAGGCGGGTCAGGCGGTCGATCTCCGTGCCGATGAGGACCTGCAGCTCGTGCCGGTCCGCCTCGGTGAGGGAGAGCTCGGGGTCCGAGAGGATCGACGACGCCACCTTCATGCTGGCCAGCGGCGTCCTGAGGTCGTGTGAGACCGATCCCACCAGGGCATGGCGCAACCGGTCCACCTCGTCCAGCAGCTCCGAGCGCAACGCCTGCTCCCGCAGCTGGGCCCGTTCGAGCGCCAGGGCGGCATGGTTGGCGAACGTGCGCAGCAGCGCCCTGTCCGCCTCCGACGCCGGCACGCCCCGCATGGCCAGAATGCCCACCGGCCGGCCGGCGGCCGTCAGCGCCACGGCGCGCACCTCCTCGGGATCGTCGGGGTCGCCCGGCGCGGTGCCGAGGCTCACCGGGATGCCGGAGCGAGGGTCGAGACGGTGGAGCTCGTCGGGCGTCAACTTCTGGCCGGAGGACGCCGCCACGACCAGGCGGTCGGCGTCCGGCACCAGCACGGTGACCCCGGGCAGGTCGAAGACGGAGCTGACGGCGCGGGCGGTGGTCTTCAGCAGCTCCTCGACCGAGGTGTCCTCGACCAGCAGTTCGGACAGCTCGAAGAGGCGTCGGGTCTCGACCGCCCGCTGCTGGGCCTGCGAGCGCGCCGCGTCGAGGTCGGCGACGACCCGGGCCACCGCCAGCATGACGACGGCGTAGACGGCGAGCACCACCCAGTCCTGGGGGCCGGCCACCCTGAGGCGCCAGTAGGGCTGGAGGAACGCGAGGTCGTAGACGAGGAATCCGGCGGCGACGCTCACCGCGCCGGAGCCGAAACCGCCGATGATCACGCCCACCACCACCGGGACGACGAGCACCAGCGCGGCGGTGGCGACGCTCAGGTGGGGCCGGAAGGGCAGCATGACGGCCGCCAGACCCACGGAGGCGGCCACCCCCACGATCGCACCGATGACTCCTCGTCGCACGGTCCCATTGTCATACGGAACCGGTCCGGCGGTGACATCCGACGGCACTGTTGAGAACTTATTAAGGGGAATCGGCGGATGTTCAGATCGTGTGAAGAACCGGCGGCGGAAACTGGCACCCATGGCAGACTTCCTCGTCGCACTGGGCATCATCGGGTTCACGGTGGCGATGCTCGGTCTCATCTGGGCCCTGGACCGGGTATGACGGTCACCCAGGGCATCCTCCTCGGCGTGGCCGTGGCGATGTTCATCTATCTGGGCGTCGCCATGTTCAAGCCCGAGAAGTTCTAGATGGGCCTCACGCTGGACCATCATCACCCTGGTCATCGCCCTCGGCATCGCGTGGCGGTTCCTCGGGTCGTACATGGCAGCCGTCTTCGACGGTCGGGTCCATTTCCTCGGGTGGGCCGAGCGTCCCGTCTACCGGCTGCTGGGCACCGCCCCCGAACAAGAGCAACGCTGGACGCGTTACGCCAGTGCGATGATCATCTTCTCGGCGGTCTCCTTGCGTCTTCACCTATGTGATCATCCGCATCCAGGGATCGCTCCCGCTCAATCCCCAGCACCTCGGTGCGGTCCCGCCAGGCGCTCAGCTTCAACACGGCGGCATCGTTTCTGACCAATACCAATTGGCAGAACTACGGCGGCGAGACGACGATGTCGTACTTCTCGCAGATCGGCGCGCTCGACCGTTCAGCAGTTCGTCACACCCGCCGTCGGCATCGCCGTGGCCCTGGTGCTGATCAGGGGATTCGCCCGCAAGAGCTCGCCCACGGTGGGCAACTTCTGGGTCGACATCACCCGCGCCGTCCTCTACGTCCTGATCCCCATCGCCTTCGTCGGCGGGATCATCTTCGTCGGCCAGGGGGCGGTGCAGACGCTCTCGGGCACCGCTCAGCATCCACAACGCCATGAACGGCGTCACCCAGACCATCCCCCGCGGCCCGATCGGCTTCATGGAGGCCATCAAGCAGCTGGGCACCAACGGCGGGGGCTTCCTCAATGCCAACTCGGCCACCACGTTCGAGAACCCGACCGGGCTGACGAACTGGCTGTCGATCTTCCTGCTGCTGGCGATCCCGTTCTCCCTCACGTACACCTTCGGCAAGATGGTGGGGAGCATCCGCCACGGTGCCGCCCTGCTCGCCGCCATGGTGATCATCTTCGGCGTCTGGGTCGGCTTCACCAGCTACGCCGAGCATCAGCAGAACCCGGCCGTGGCCGCCGCCGGCGTCCACTCGACCGTCGGCAACACCGAGGGCAAGGAGGTGCGCTTCGGCGACACCACCCCCGCCCTGTTCGGCGTGGCGTCCACCAGCACCTCCACCGGCTCCGCCGACGCCTCGTACGACTCGTTCACACCGATCGGCGGGATGGGACTGATGACCGGCATGATGCTCGGGGAGGTGACCCCGGGTGGTGTCGGGAGCGGCATGTACACCCTGCTCATCTACGCCATCATCGCCGTCTTCATCGGCGGTCTCATGATCGGGCGGACGCCGGAGTACCTGGGCAAGAAGATCCAGGCGACGGAGGTGAAGCTGGCCGGGCTGGGCGCGCTCGTGATGCCCATCATCGTGCTCATCCTCTCGGCCATCGCCGTGTCGGTGAAGGCCGGGCGGGCCGGTCCCCTCAACGCCGGTCCACACGGGTTCAGCGAGATCCTCTACGCCCTCACGTCCCAGGGCAACAACAACGGCTCGGCCTTCGCCGGACTGACCGGCAACACCGCCTTCTACAACATCATCGGTGCGATCGACATGCTGATCGGCCGCTTCGGGATCATGATCCCCGCCCTGGCCCTCGGCGGGGTACTGGCCGCGAAGAACGTCGTCCCCGAGTCGCTCGGCACGTTCCGCACCGACAACGGGATGTTCGTCGGACTGACCATCGGCGTCATCGTGATCATCGGCGGGCTCACCTTCTTCCCCGCCGTCGCTCTCGGCCCCATCGTCGAGCAGCTCAGCCACGGGAAGTTCTTCTGATGACGGTGACCACCACCCAACCGGAGCAGCCGCAGCCGACCGGTCGATGCGCATGGCGTCGCCGAAGCGCGCGGGCTCTTCGACCGGGAGATCCTGGGCATGGCCCTCGTTGGTTCGCTCAAGAAGCTGAACCCGGCGGCCGAGGTCCGGAACCCGGTGATGTTCGTCGTGCTGGTGGGCACGGTGATCACCTTCCTCGAGGCGCTCGCCCACCCGGGCATCTTCACCTGGTCCATCACCATCTGGTTGTTCCTCACGGTCATTTTCGCCAACTTCGCCGAGGCCATGGCCGAGGGACGGGGCAAGGCCCAGGCCGACACCCTTCGGCGGATGCGCTCCGAGACCGAGGCGCGGCGCCTCAACCCCGACGGCTCCGAGGAGCTGGTACCGGCGGCGTCGCTCGCCCGGGGGGACCTGGTGGTCTGCGAGGCCGGGCGACCTGATCCCCTCCGACGGCGATATCGAGGAGGGCATCGCCTCGGTCGACGAGTCGGCGATCACCGGGGAGTCGGCGCCGGTCATCCGCGAGTCGGGTGGCGACCGGTCCGCGGTCACCGGTGGGACCCGCGTCCTGTCCGACCGCATCGTCGTGCGCATCACCGCCGAGCGCGGCCAGACCTTCCTCGACCGGATGATCACCCTGGTGGAGGGGGCCAACCGGCAGAAGACCCCCAACGAGATCGCCCTCACCATCCTGCTGGCGGTGCTCACCATCGTGTTCCTCCCCGTGGTCGTGTCGTTGCAGATGTTCGGGCACTACTCGGGGGCGGCCGTCTCCGTGACCGTGCTCGTCGCCCTGCTGGTCTGCCTGATCCCGACCACGATCGGGGCCCTGCTCTCCGCCATCGGCATCGCCGGGATGGACCGCCTCGTCCAGCGCAACGTGCTGGCGATGAGTGGTCGTGCCGTCGAGGCCGCCGGCGACGTGCAGACACTGCTGCTGGACAAGACGGGCACCATCACCCTCGGCAACCGGATGGCGTCGGACTTCTTCCCCGTCGGCGGCCACAGCGAGCAGGAGGTGGCCGACGCCGCCCAGCTCGCCTCGCTGGCCGACGAGACCCCGGAAGGCCGCTCCATCGTGGTGCTGGCCAAGGAGCGCTTCAACATCAGGGAACGGCAGCTCGAAGGCGAGCACACCTTTGTGCCCTTCACCGCCCAGACGAGGATGTCCGGGCTCGACGTCGGTGCACGCCAGATCCGCAAGGGGGCCGCCGACTCGGTCAAGCGCTGGTCCGGGGAGCTGGGCGGGACGGTGCCGGCCGACCTCGACGGGATCGTCGAGCGCGTCTCCCGGGCCGGGTCCACGCCGCTGGTGGTGGCCGACGGCGGCGACATCCTCGGGGTCATCGAGCTCAAGGACGTCGTCAAGCAGGGCATCCGTGAGAAGTTCGACGAGATGCGTCAGATGGGCATCCGCACCGTGATGATCACGGGTGACAACCCCCTCACAGCGGCGGCCATCGCCCAGGAGGCCGGTGTGGACGACTTTCTGGCCGAGGCCACCCCCGAGGCCAAGATGGCGCTGATCCGGACCGAGCAGGAGGGGGGAAAGCTGGTCGCCATGACCGGCGACGGGACCAACGACGCTCCCGCCCTGGCCCAGGCGGATGTCGGGGTGGCCATGAACACCGGGACCACGGCGGCCAAGGAGGCCGGCAACATGGTCGACCTCGACTCCAACCCCACCAAGCTCATCGACGTCGTCGAAATCGGCAAGCAGCTGCTCATCACCCGGGGATCGCTCACGACGTTCTCCATCGCCAACGACGTGGCCAAGTACTTCGCCATCATCCCGGCCCTGTTCGTGGCGACCTATCCGCAGCTCAACTCGTTGAACGTGATGAAGCTCCACAGCCCCGAGAGCGCCGTGCTGTCGGCGGTCATCTTCAACGCGTTGGTCATCATCGCCCTGATCCCGCTGGCCCTCCGGGGCGTCAAGTTCCGCCCGGCCAGCTCGGCCGCCATCTTGCGCCGAAACGTGTGGATCTACGGGGTTGGCGGAATCATCGTCCCGTTCATCTTCATCAAGCTCATCGATCTCGTGCTGGTCGCGCTGCACGCCTACTGATGGAGCCCGTCTGATGCTCGTCCACCTCCGCCGATCGGTCGTCATCGCCGTGGTCTTCCTCGTGCTCGACGTTCGCCTACGCCCTCGCCGGCGTGGGCGTCTCGCAGCTCTTCTTCAAGCATCAGGCCGACGGGTCGATCACCTCTGACGGCTCGACGCTCATCGGCCAGAACTGGTCGGCCACCAAATGCCCCGGACACCCGGACGGCAGCTGTGTCTTCCAGGGCCGGCCGGACGATCTTGGGCCGTACGCCGCCAATCCCAAGGCCACACCCCCCGTCTCCGGCGGTGACAACCCGCTCGAGGCCAACGGCAACAGCGGCGAGTCCGGCGCCTCCAACCTGGGGCCGCGATCCAGCGTCCTTCTGTCGAACACCCAGGCCCTCGTCGCCTACTGGAAGGCCCGGGGCGTCGACCCGACCCCCGATCTGGTCACGACGTCGGGCAGCGGGTACGACCCCGACATCAGCCCGGCGGATGCGCTCGCACAGATCCCCATGGTGTCGAGGGCCACCGGCGCCTCGCCGGCCGCCCTGCGGTCACTCGTCGCCCGGGAGACCAACGGTGCCCAGCTCGGCTTCCTCGGCAGCAGCTACATCGTCGTGCTGCAGCTGAACGAGGCCCTGGCGACGCTCCGCTGAGGTCGCCGGTCATCATCCCGGGCGGCTGTCGCCACCGTCATGTCGATGCGTCGGCGCCGTGGGCGACATCGGTCCGGCCCGCCATCCGCTGCGCCCGGGAGATGAGGGCGTCGTAGCGCCGCCGTACGTCGGCCATGTCCTCGGGCTCGTCGAGGTCGAGCACCGCGCCCCGGAGGATCATGTCGGCCTGCCGTGTGAGGGTGGTGCGCTGTGCCGGCGTGCTCGTGTACTCGATGATGTGGGACAACGAGTCGAGGAGGCGGATGATGACCGCCGGCATGCCCCGGCCGGCCTGGCGCACCTTGTCGAAGCCGCGGTTGACCATGCGTGCATAGCTCGGGTCGTGCTCGATCAACCTGATCCGGCCGTGCTGGTCGCGGTAGACGCCCTCGGTGAGGACGCGCCCGACACCTGGCTGAGTCCGGCCGACAGCCAGTCGATACAGGTCAGCGCGGTGAACGTGTCATTGACCGCCGGGGACAGCGCACGGATGGCGATCTCGACGAGCTGATCGATGGCGAACACCGGGTCCTGTCCGAGGGTCCGGTGCGGACCGGTGAGGTGGGCCTCGGTCAGGGCCGCCCGGACCTGAGGGGCCGCGCCGCCGGGCCACACCGAGGCCAGGGGACGGCCGGCGACCACGAAGTGTCCCGGGCGGTGAGAGAGCCGGATGACGGCATCGAGCCGCGAGGCGATCCTCACCAGCTGGCCGTAGGCGACGAACTGCAGATAGCCGTTGGCCGCCGCCGGAATGGTGGCCCCGCGCTCGTCGAGGAGGCGGTTGAGCTCGGTGACGCTCCGACCGGTCTCCTCCGAGGCGACATCGGGCGTCTCCGTGATCCCATCGGGGAACTCGGTGTCGATGGCCACCAGCAGGTCGTCGGCGATGCGGGCGATCACCTCGGGAAGCTGGATGGACCGGGCGATGTGGTGGATGAAGTAGATGAGCACGCCGAGGTCGACGAGGAGGAGCGCCTCGGACACAGTGATCGACAGATGGGGGATGAAGTCGCCGTTCGGGGTCGAACTGATCGATCCGAGGGCCAGCACCGAATACACGAACGTGGCCACGAAGACGCCGAGGGTCACCTGGTTGCCCAGGTCGCGCATGAAGTTCCGCATCATCCTCGGGCCGAACTGCTGGGAGGCGAGGGTCAGCGCCAGGATGGTGATGGAGAACACGACCCCGATGACGGTGATGACCGCGGCCGCGATGGCGATGAGCACCTGGCGGCCGGCATCGGCGCTGCCGGCCCGGATCCAGAACGGGAGCCCGAGGTGGTGGTAGTAGGCGGCCAGATCGATGGTGAGGGTGATCGCGAAGAGGACGAAGGCGACGACGACCAGGATGCAGGGGAGCAACCAGAACGTCGTGCGCAGCTCCTCCCACCGCCGGCCGGGCAGCCTCCGGCCACGCGATGCCACCGGGGTGGTGGCGGGCGGATCGACTTCGGGCAGCGCTGGGTCGGGCACGGGGCCTCCTCGAGAGAGCACACATTGCCGACCAGACTTCCCGGCGCACCAGTTTGAGCTACCCGATCGTACTCGGACGTCCGACCCCTGAGGCCGATGACGGCCCGAAACGACCTAGGGTTCGGGTTGCGCCTCCCGGCTTCCGGCCGAGGCGTGCGACCCCGCCTTCGGATCGTCGGACTGGGACGGGGAGGACAGCCGACCCCTGAACACGTGGTAGTTCCACGCCTGGTAGATGAGGACCAGGGGGAAGAAGATCACCGCCACCACGGTCATGACCTTCAGGGCGTAGGAACCGCTCGGCCGCGTTGTCCACGGTGATGTTGTAGGCGGCGTTGGTGGTCGAGATCATCACGTTGGGGTAGAGCTCGATGAAGATGGTGGCGACCGAGGCGGCCATGGCCACCGATGCGGCGGCGAAGGCCCAGCCCTGGTCGCCCCTCGTCGCCAGCCAGGCGGCGGCCACCACGGCCACGAAGGCCAGCACCTCGAAGGGATTCGGGAGGAATCCCTCGCCCAGTCCGACATGGCACCAGGTGATGAACCCGAACACTGCGAGGACGGCGACGATCGAGATCGGTCGTGTGAAGCGCATCACCCGGTCGTGGAGCTCCCCGGTGGTCTTGAGGGCAAGGAAGGTCGCGCCGGAGAGCAGCGACAGGACGAGGAACGTGAGCCCGGTGAAGAGCCCGAACGGCACAAGCAGTCCCCAGAAGCTGCCCGTGTACTGGTGCCCCTGGTTGATCGGGAGCCCGTGGAGCAGGTCTCCCAACGCCACGCCGAGCAGCAACGGGATGAGGGCGCTGCCGATGGTGAGGCACCACCGCCAGGTGCTCCGCCATCTCGGGTCGTCGATCTTGCGCTGGTACTCGAAGGACACCCCCCTCATGAAGAGCCCTACGAGAATGAGCACCATGGCCAGGTAGAACGTCGAGAACATGGTGGCGTACCACGACGGGAATGCGGCGAAGATCACCGCTCCCGCCACGATGAGCCACACCTCGTTGCCGTCCCAGACCGGACCGATGCTGTTGACGGCGATGCGGCGTTCGGCGTCGTTCCTGCCCACGAAGGAGTGCAGCATGCCGACGCCGAAGTCGAAGCCCTCGAGGACGAAGAACCCGATCCAGAAGATGGCGTCGACGATGAACCAGAGGGTGCGAAGGCTCATGCCCGGCTCCTAGTAGACCAGCGCGAGGGCACGGTCGTCCTCATCCTCGTCGGACCCCCCGCCGCTGCCGGCGTCTGCGTCCGGGCCCGGTCCTGGTGCCTCCTCGGGCAGGTCTTGGCGGCCGTACTTGATCATGAGATAGGCGTCAGCGATGCCGAGGGCGATGTAGATCAGGACGAAGACGATGAGGCTTATCCAGATGTCGGTGGAGGAGACGCTGGGGGATACGCCGTTCACCGTCTTCATGAGGCCCTGGACGATCCACGGTTGCCGGCCGCTCTCGGTGAGCAGCCACCCGGCGGTGTTCATGAGGAATGGGCTGATCACGGCCCAGACGGCGATGCGCAGAAACCACTTCGAGCGCTCGAGCTTCTTGCGGTGCACCAGCCACGCGCCCCAGAGGCCGAAGAGGAGCACGAGGGCGCCGAGATACGCCATGACCCGCATCGACCAGTACTGGATGAAGACGTTGGGGATGTAGTTGCCGGGCCCGTACTCCTGCGTGTACTGGGCCTGCAGCTTGTTCATACCCTGGACCTCGCCGTCGACGTGGTTGGTGGCGAGGATCGACAGCAGGTCGGGGACCTCGAGGATCTGCGTCGGGTGTCTCGTCGTTGGGGCCGCCACCGATCTGGAAGAGCGAGAACGGGCAGTGCGAGTCGCAGGTGTTCCACAGCGCCTCGGCGGCGGCGATCTTCATCGGCTGGTAGGTGCCCTCCTGGACACCCAGCTCGCTGCCGACGAACAGCTGAACGGCGATCGCCGGCAACAGCAGCAGGATCGACGCGGTCGCGGTCTTCTTGAACGCGTCCACCTGGCGCTGCTTGAGAAGGTGCCACGCCGAGACGGACAACATCACCAGGGCCCCGGTGACGAGCGAGGCCAGGATCACGTGGGTGTAGCCCCAGAGGAACACCGGGTTGGTGAACAGGGCCCAGATGTTGTTCAGCTGGGGGTCGTGAGTGTTCGGGTTGATCGTGTAGCCGACCGGGTGCTGCATCCAGGAGTTGGCCGCCATGATGAACATCGGCCGACAACATGGTCCCGACGGCGACCATCCAGATGCAGGCCAGGTGGACGCGCTTGGAGAGCCGGTCCCAGCCGAAGATCCACAGTCCGAGGAACGTGGACTCGAGGAAGAAGGCGGCCAGGCCCTCCATGGCCAGCGGGCCGCCGAAGACGTCGCCGACGTAGCGCGAGTACGCCGACCAGTTCATGCCGAACTCGAACTCCTGGACCAGCCCGGTGACCACCCCCACGGCCACGTTGATGAGCAGCAGCGTCCCGAAGAACTTGGTCAGGCGCTTGTAGAGGTCGGTCGCCGTCCCGGTACCAGACCGTCTGCAGCACGGCCACGAGGAACGCCAACCCGATGGTGACCGGGACGAAGAGAAAGTGGTAGATGCTGGTGGTCGCGAACTGCCAGCGGGCCAGGTCTGTGTTCACGGGGTGTCGCCCTTGTCCGCTGTGGGGGGTGGGGGTGAAGCGGTCACCAACCGGTCGTGGCGACTGTAGCGAGTGCGTGACCCCGGTTCCACTGGGCTGCAGCTCCTGCCGCCAGAGGTCGGCGTAGCGGCCACCGGCGGCCAGCAGCTGGTCGTGGGTTCCACGCTCGACCACCCGACCGGCGTCGAGCACCAGGACCTCGTCGACGGCCTCCAGTCCGGCGAGCCGGTGGGTGATCAGGACGGTGGATCGTCCACTCGTCAGGCCGAGGAGGTCGGCGCCGAGGGCGTCGGCCGCCACCGGATCGAGGTGCTCGGCGGGCTCGTCGAGCACGAGGACGGAGAAGTCGGCCAGCAGGGCCCGGGCGACGGCGATGCGCTGGCGCTGCCCGCCCGACAGGCGGTTCCCACGGGTCGCCGACCTCGGTCAGGATGCCGTTGGGCAGTCCGTCCACCCAGTCGGCCAGCCCGACGCGGCCGAGGACGTCGAGGAGCTCGTCGTCGGTGGCGTCCCTGCGCCCGATGCGCAGGTTCTCGGCGAGGGTGGTGTCGAAGAGGTGGGCGTCCTGGGCGACCAGCCCGACGAGCTGACGGACGTCGTCGCCGGCCAGGTGGTCGAGCTCGATCTCCGCCAGGGTGGCCGAGCCGGGTACGGGAGGAAGCGCAGCATGACGGCGGCCAAGGCCGACTTGCCGGCCCCGCTCGGCCCGACGACGGCCATGCGCTGCCCGGGCCGGAGGTCGACGTCGACGCCGTCGAGGGCCGGGCGGTCGGCGCCGGGGTAGCGGGTCCCGATGCCGCGCGGCCCGAAAAGGCCACGGGCGGAAGCGGGCAGGCGGCGGGGTGCGCGGCTCCTCCACCGGCGGCCGGGCGTCGGTCACGGCGAAGACGCCGGGCGGCGGCCCGGCGCGCCCGCTGCAGGGCCTGGGTGGCCACCGGCAGCCCGGCGACCAGTTCGAAGGCGGCCAGGGGGATCGAGGACGATGACCGCCAGGTAGCGCGCCGTCCAGGCTGCCCGGTGTGCACCGCCGGGATCCCCACGCACAGGCCGCCCCACATGGCCAGGCCGGCCAGCAGGGTCGTCAGGCCGAGGCCCGACCCCGGCGGTGCCGGCCGCCGACCCGGCCGACCCCGGTCAGCTCGGCGTCGAGTCGCGGTGATCCGGTCGACCTGGGCCCGGGCGGCGCCGAAGACGACGAGATCGGGCGGCGCCCTCGATGAGGTCGACCACGGACGCGCGTCAGCTCGCCGCGGACGCGGGCCTGGCGGGCCTCGCTCCGTCGGGCCAGCCGCCCGGTGAGCCAGGGCACCACCGTGGCCGCCAGCAGCAGGGCAGACCAGCAGGACGAGCCCGGCGGCCGGGAGGATCCACCAGACGACGGCGACCGTGGCCGCACCGACGACGACCGCGATGGCGAACGGCGGGACACCCGGATCAACAGGTCCTGCAGGGAGTCCACGTCGTGCACCAGCCGGGCCAGCAGGTCGCCGCTGCGGAAGGCGGGCAGGCCGGCGGGCGCCAGCGCCTCGAGCCGGCGGTAGACGCTGCACCCGCAGGTCGGCGAGCATCCGGAAGGCGGCGTCGTGGCCGACCAGCCGCTCGCCGTAGCGGAAGAATCCCCGTGACAGCCCGAAGAACTGCACGGCCACGATGGCGAGGGCCAGGGCCGACTCGGGCGGTCGTTCGGACGGCCGTGGAGATCAGCCAGGCCGAGGTGCCGATGAGCCCGATGCCGGCGGCGACGGCGCCGGCCCCGAGCACGGTCGACAGACCGAGCCGTCGTGCCGCCGGCCGGGCGAGGCCGAGCGTGCGGAGGAGCGGGGCCCGCTGATCGTCGTCCACCCCGGTGCCCTGCGGCCCGGACGGCCCGGTCGGCGCGGACGGCCCGGTCATCGTCCCACCGGCACGGCCCGAGATCGACGACCCGGTCGGCCAGGGCCGAGCAACGACGGGCGGTGGGCGACGATGATGGCCGTGCGACCGGCGGTCAGGTGGCGGCACGGAGTCGAGGATCCCCGCCTCGGTGTCCCCGTCGAGGCTGGCGGTGGGTTCGTCGAGGAGCGAGCAAGCGGCGCGTCGCGCAGGAACGCCCGCGCCAGGGCCACCCGCTGGCGCTCCCCGGCCGACAGTCCGGCGCCCCGCTCACCGAGCACGGGTCTCGAGCCCCGGCCGGCAGCCGGGCGACGACGTCATCGAGCCCGGCGGCGACGACGGCGGCCAGCAGTGCGTCATCGGTCGCGCCCGGACCGGCCCATCCGGATGTTGTCGGCGATCGACGTGGCGAACAGGTGCGGGCGTTGGGGCACCCAGGCCAGCCGCGGCCCGCCAGGCATCCGTGTCCAGATCGGGGAGGTCGCACCTCGCCGACCACGACCGACCCGCTGTCGGCGTGCGACGAGGCCGAGCAGGACGCCGAGCAGGGTCGACTTGCCGCACCCGCTCGGGCCCACGATGGCGAGCATCTCGCCGGGACGGACGTCGAGGCTGACCCCGGACAGCGCCGGCCGGCTCCGCCCCGGGTAGGTGACGCGCGAGGTCGCGCGACGGTGATGGGTGCCGTCGCCGGGTCCGGGACCGCCGTTCGCGTGCCGGCGGCCGGCAGCGGGGCGTTCGAGGACGTCGAAGACCTGCTCGGCCGCGCCCATGCCCTCCGCACTGGCGTGATAGTTCGTGCCCAGCAGGCGCAGGGGCAGGTAGGCCTCGGGTGCCAGCACCAGCATGAACAGCGCCGTGCGGAGATCGAGGTGTCCCCCCATCAGCCGCAGCCCGACGGCCACCGCCACCAGAGCGACCGACATGGTGGCCAGCAGCTCGAGGATGAGCGAGGACAGGAAGGCCACCTTGAGGGTGGACATGGTGGCCCGTCGGTACCGGTCGGTGACGTCGCCGGATGGCGGCGGCCTGGGCCTTGGCCCGACCGAACACCTTCAGGGTGGGCAGGCCGTCCGACGACGTCGAGGAAGTGGCCGGCCAGGCGCTGGAGCGTCCGGATCTGGCGCTGCACGCGTAGGCGGGTGGAGGCGCCCACGAGGGTCATGAACACCGGGATGAGCGGCACGGTGACGGCGATGATCAGCCGCCGACAGCCAATCGAGCCCGGCCACGACGGCGACGACCGCCACCGGCACGATCACCGCCAGGAGCACCTGGGGCAGGTACCGCGAGAAGTAGCCGTCGAGGGCGTCGATGCCGCTGGTGGCCAGAATGGCGAGCCCTCCCTTGCGTTCCCGGTCGAGTCCGGCCGGGCCGAGGGCGGCGATGCGATTGACGAGCGCGGTCCGGAGGTCGGACTTCGCCCGGGCGGAGGCACGGTGCGCCGTCCGCTCGGTCCCCCAGCCGACGGCCGCCCGCCCGAGGACGGCCGCGAGCAGCAGCAGCACCGGACGGCGCAGCTCGGCCAAGCCCTCGTTGCGGCCGAACGCGGCCGCAACGGCATCGGCGAGCAGCCACGACTGGGCGACCACCAGCAGCGCCGTGGCCCCGCCGAGCGCGACCGACAGCACGAGGTGGCGCCGGGTGCCCCGTGCGTAGTGCAGCAGACGGGGATCGAAGGAACGCGATCCCCGGGTCCCGATCGGGCGCTTGGAGTGTGCCGGCTGTGCCGGTGGCACCGGGCTCTTGCCGCCCACCGTGGCGGCGGCCGCCCTAGCCGGCCCCCGCGCTGCGGCGGGGGGGACGCCCGTCGTCCGGCGTCACCGGGTTCCTGCGGCCTGCTCGGCGTCAATCAGCTGTGACACCGCTTCGATGAGGGCGAGATGGGTGAACGCCTGGGGGAAGTTGCCGAGGTGCTGTCCCGTCTCCACGTCGATCTCCTCCGCGTAGAGGGACAAGGGTCCGGCGAACGACAGGAGCTTCTCGCACAGCGCACGGGCCCGGTCCGTCTCGCCGACCATCGCCAGTGCGGTCACCAACCAGAACGAACAGATCGTGAAGGTGCCCTCCTTGCCCTCGAAGCCGGTATCCGTGGCGTCGGTCCGATAGCGCAGCACCAGCCCGTCCTCGGTCAGCTCATCGGCGATGGCGAGCACGGTGGCGCGGACCCTGGGATCGTCGGGTGGGAGGAAACCCATCAGGGGGATGAGCAACAGGGCGGCATCGAGGTCGTCGGTCCCGTAGTGCTGGCGGAAGACGCCACGGGCGGACACCCCCCTGTCGAGGACCTCGGCTTGGACCTCCTCGGCCACCTTCTGCCAACCCGTCGCCCGATCGTCGTCACCACGTTCCTGCGCCAGGTGGATGCCCCGGTCGATGGCGACCCAGCACATCACCTTCGACGCCGTGAACTGCTGGGGCTCTCCCCTGACCTCCCAGATCCCCTGGTCGGCGTCGTGCCAATGGGCGACCGCCTGGTCGACGAGGGACGCGATGCCCTCCCAGACGGGGGTGGCGAGCTCCATCTCGCTGCGGTCGACCTCGATGCAGATGGCTTCGAGCAGCATCCCCCAGACGTCGAGCTGGCGCTGGTCGAAGGCGCCGTTGCCGACCCGCACCGGTCGCGATCCCCGCCATCCGGTGAGATGGTCGAGCGTGCGCTCGGTCAGGTCCTTTTCGCCGCCGATGCCGTACATGATCTGCAGCGGCAGGGGCTTTCCGTCGACCATTCCGCTCGGCTCCATGACGGCGTCGAGGACGAAGGCGAAGAAGTTGATCGCCTCCCAATCGAACCCCAACCGGTAGAGGGAGCGCAGCAGGAAGGACGAGTCGCGGATCCACGTGAACCGGTAGTCCCAGTTGCGCTCGCCCCCGGGGGTCTCGGGCAGGGAGGTGGTGGCCGCCGCCATGATCGCCCCGGTCGGGGCGTAGCTGAGTCCCTTCAGGGTCAGCGCGCTCCGTTCGATGTACCTGCGCCAGGGGTGATCGGGGATCTTCGCGGTGCTCAGCCAGTCGCGCCACGACTGGACGGTCGTCTGCAGGGACGCCTGTGCCTGCTCCAGCGACTCGACGGACTGCTCCCCCCACGAGAGCGCCGCGAACGCACTCTCGTCCCGGCCGAGGGTGGTGCGCCCGATGCAGCGCTGCCCGATGGCGCCGAGGTGCACGCTGCTGGTCAGTCGCAGTGACGGTTCGCCGGCCGCAGGGCGGGCTGTCATGGAGCCGTAGTCGTCGCCCGAGTACTCGAAGTGTCCCGGCGCGGTCCCGTAGTCGAAGACCGGGAGGCAGTTGAGAGTGACGTCGACGTGGCCGTCGATGCACGTGGCCAGGCGGAGCAGCACGCCCGTTGCGATGGTGTCCCCGGGGGCGCGGCGGTACTCGGGGGCGCGGGCGTGCTGGTCGGTCGGACCCATGAGCAGGACGTCCTGCACGACGAGCCACCCCGTTGGCGTGTGCCACGTCGTCTCGAGCACCATGGTCCCCGGGATGTAGCGGCGGTCGTGTGGGACGGACACATTGTCGGGGGCGAATCGGAACGAACCGGCCCGGCGGTCGAGCATGGCGCCGAAGACGCTCGGAGAGTCCGGCCGGGGCAGACAGAGCCATTCGACGGCGCTGTTCGGGGCGATCAGGCAACTGACCTCGCAGTCCGACAGAAAGCCGTAGTCGGCGATCGGGGGAAAGCCGTTCATCGTCGCGTGCTCCCTCCTCTGCCCTCGCCACCGGCTCCGGTGCCCGCGCTGCACGGACATTAGCGGTCGAGGGGGGCACCGGGCAGTGGCGGAGCCGGGTCCCTCCGGCGCCGCCCGCCGGTCGCCCGTTCTCCTTGCATTGGTGATGCGATTTTCTTTCGACGCAAATTGCGCTGAGCAAACAGTTGTCCGGCTACATAGGATGCCGTGGAGTACAGGCGCCCGCTGTCGGTCGGCCAACCTCCGGCGATCGTGGTCCGCCGGGCAGTGTTGGTTCGACCGAAAGCAGGTTGCAATGTCACTCAAGGGCAAGGTCGCGATCGTCACCGGCGGCAATAGCGGCATCGGCAAGGCGTGCGTGCTCGCCCTGGCCGACCAGGGTGCCAGCATCGTCATCGACTACGTCAGCAACGAGCAGGCCACCGAGGAGCTCGAACAGAAGGTCCGGGATCTCGGCGACCAGGTGACAGCGGTCGAGGCCGACGTCAGCAAGGTGGACGACCTCGAGCGGCTGATCGCGCACGGCGGTGAGCTCGTGCGGGCGCCTCGACGTGATGGTCAACAACGCCGGCATCGAGACCCGCACGTCGATACTCGACACCACCGAGCAACAGTTCGGGCGGGTGATGGACATCAACCTGAAGAGCGCCTTCTTCGGGACCCAGCTGGCGGCCAAGCAGATGATCAAGCAGGGCGACGGCGGCCGGATCATCAACATGACCTCGGTCCACGAGGACTGGCCGATGCCCGGCAACACCCCGTACTGCCTGTCGAAGGGCGGCATGAGGATGCTCACCCGCACGGCCGGCGTGGAGCTGGCCCCGCACAACATCCTCGTGGTCGGTGTGGGTCCCGGGGCGGTCAACACCCCGATCAACACGGCCACCGTCAACGATCCGGCCGCCCTGAAGAAGCTCGACGACGCCATCCCCATCGGGCGGTTGGCGGAGCCGGCCGAGATCGGCAGCGTGGTGGCGTTTTTGGCCGGACCGGGCGCCAGCTACCTGACGGCGACGACGATCTTCGCCGACGGCGGCATCATGCAGAGCAGCCCGGGACTGTAGCGGGCGGCGTCCCGGGTCGACCATGGCCGAGCAGCCCGCACCCACCTCCACGGCTGCCGGTGCCGCCGGTGGGTCCGGCCGCCACCGGGTGGTCATCGTCGGCGGCGGGTTCGGGGGCCTGCCCGCCGCCAGGTACCTCGGCGGTGAGCCCGTCGATGTGACCCTGGTCGACCGGCGCAACCACCACCTGTTCCAGCCGCTGCTCTACCAGACGGCGACCGGGATGCTGTCGCCCGGACAGATCGCCCCCGCGCTGCGCCACGTCGTGCGCCGCCAGAAGAACGTGGCCGTGCAGCTGGCCGAGGTCGACGGCTTCGATCTCGACAAGCGGGTGGTCCATGCCCACCTGGCGGACCGGGTGGCCGTCGAGTACCCCTATGACAGCCTGATCGTGGCCGCCGGGGCCAGCCAGTCCTACTTCGGCCATGACGAGTTCGCCTTCTTCGCACCGGGAATGAAGACCCTCGACGACGCACTCGAGCTGCGACGGCGCATCTTCGGCGCCTTCGAGATGGCCGAGCTCGTCACCGACGCCGCCGAGCGGGAGCTCTGGCTGACGATCGTCGTGGTCGGGGCGGGCCCCACCGGGGTGGAGCTGGCCGGCCAGATCAGGGAACTGG
Organism: uncultured Actinomycetota bacterium; assembly: GCA_963838005.1. GTDB lineage: Bacteria > Actinomycetota > Acidimicrobiia > Acidimicrobiales > RAAP-2 > CAWIPW01. The sequence continues at coordinate 314,423 of CAWIPW010000003.1, read as the reverse complement.
CGACGCGCAGCCTGCGCGGGGAGTACCGCAGGTTCGAGGCCTCCTCGGTGCGGGTGATCCTCGTCGACGGGGGCAAGGAGCCGTTGGCGACCTTCGGACGACCAGCTCTCGGGCAAGGCGGCCAGAACCCTCGAGAAGCTGGGCATCGAGCTGCACATGGGTGCGCAGGTGGTGGGGATCGACACCGGCGGAGTCGACGTCAAGGGCGCCGACGGCACGTCGAGGATCGACGCCCGGACCGTCATCTGGGCGGCCGGGGTGCAGGCGTCGCCGCTGGCGGGCATGCTGGCCGAGGCCTCGGGGGCCACCGTCGACCGGGCCGGTCGGATCGAGGTGGCCGAGGACCTGACCCTGCCGGGGCATCCCGAGGTCTTCGCCGTCGGCGACATGGCCAGCATCAACCACCTGCCCGGTGTGGCCGAGGTGGCCATGCAGGGTGGACTGCACGCCGCCAACACCATTCTCCGGCGCCTCGACGGCAAACCGACCAAGCAATTCCGCTACCGGGACCTCGGGAGTGTGGCCACCATCGGTCGGTTCCGGGCCATCGTCAGCGCGAAGGGCGTGCGGCTGAGCGGGTTCCCGGGCTGGTTGGTGTGGATGTTCATCCACCTGGCCTTCCTCACCGGCTTCGGCAACCGCCTGGGGACGATGCTGCGGTGGCTCCGCTCGATGATCGGCCGCAGCCGGGCCGAGCGCGATTTCTCCACGGCGCACACCGGTGGCGATCTGAGCCTTCCCGACGATGTGCGCAAGCAGGTCGAGCCCACGCTGTTCCCGGTGATCGAGCAGACGGGGTGGCAGCCGATCCCGGCATCGAGTGACACCGGGGGTGAGCCCGGGCAGCCGTCGCCGTCCCCGGAAATGCCGCCGTGAGCGGACACGAGGGCACCACCGGCGATGCTGCTGCGCCGCCCTGACGGAACGCCTGGCCTAGACGGCGCGCCGTCCGTCACTGAGTGTCCAGCAGCTGGTCGATCCGCTGGTTCAGCGCCTGCTGGTCGGCCACGTGGACGTACACGTCGTTGGAGCGCGGTGACACCGCCCGCCACGACAGCCCGCCTGCCGGGGACATGACGGCGGTGCCGCCCCGGCCGAGCTCGGTGAAGTCGCCCCGGGCGGCGCCCACGGCGTAGAGCAGCGTGGGTCCGTCCCAGTCGCCGTCCCCGGGCGGCCCGCAGCCGAACAGCGACTGGTACACGATGCGCATGGGATTTGCGGGCGGAGTGGTGCTGCACAATCCGGCGCCCACCCTGGTGGCGATGCCGGTGGTCCCGTCGACCCAGGCGATCGGGGTGGGCCACGCGGCCACGACGGCCCGGGCCGAGGCCACGTCGAGCGCGGTGTTGGTGAGCGGCGGTCCACCACCGGGGAAGAGCCCGTCCTCGACCACCAACCGCTGGACCTTGGCGGCCACCAGCGACCGCCCACTGAGCGGGCTGCCCTGGCCCGGGGGCGACCGCAGCAGCCCGGCCAGGTTGGTGTAGGCACCGATGGCCACGAGGGTGACACTGTGGTCGGGCTGGCCCGCCAGCAGGCGGCGGTCGAGCGCCACCGCACCCGGGGCGGTGGCCCCGTCGACCCGGTGGGGGAGCCTGGCCGCAAGCACGTCGCTGTAGCCGTGGGGCGCGGTGTCCTCCCCGGTGCCGGCCACCACACCGACCGGGATCTGGCTGTGGCCGTAGGCGGTGTCGATGGCGTCGATGGCTGCGGCCGCCACCGGATTGCGGATGTCGGACATGATGCCGAGCACCTGCACCCTGCCCTGTTGCTGCAGGACGTTGGCCATGCCGACGGCGGTGACGTCGTCCCAGTACAGGGACAGGTCGGTGTCGATGATCACCCGGGTGGCGGCCGCCGGCGGGCGTGCGGCCGGCGGGGCCGACCCGCACGCGGCCATCGCCAAGATGGCGACGGCGATGGCGACGACCTCGCTTCCCGTCAGGCCACGCCGTCGCCCACGCCGCCATCCGGCCGGCCTCGCCGCGTCGTCAATCGATGTCCGAACCAGGCGAACGTAGCAGCCGGCGCTCCCACGTGGGCGGGCCGCCCACGGCGCACGGCCGACGGCGCCGACGGCGCCGTCCCGGTCAGTGAATGGGTGCGCGCCGGACGGTGGTGCTGACGGCGTCGGCCAGGATTGCCTGACAGTGGCCTCCGTGCTTCGACGCGTACATGGCGGCGTCGGCTGACGCCACCAGTAGGTCGCCGTCCAGTTCGGGTTCGTCGGTCCAGGCCACCCCGATGCTGGCCCGGACGGGGACCTCGTTGTCGCCCAACTCGGTGTCGGTGCACAGCTTGGCGGCGATCGTCTCGGCGATGTGGAGCGCCACCGACGGGGAGCCCACCCGGGAACAGATCACGACGAACTCGTCGCCTCCGATGCGGCCGACGACGTCGTCGTTGCGCACCGCCTGTCGGAGCCGCTCGGCCACCACCTTCAGCAGCAGGTCGCCGGCCGGATGGCCGTAGGCGTCGTTGATCGCCTTGAACTGGTCGATGTCGATGTAGATGACGGCGAGACCGGTGTCGTGATCGGGGCTGAGGGCGGCCACCGACGCGCTCGACGGCGCGCATGGCCGAGGCCCGGTTGTGGCACCCGGTCAGCGAGTCGTAGGTGGCCTGGATCTCGAGGCGCTTCCGCATCACGACACCGTCGGTGACGTCCTCGAGGCACCCGACGATCCCCGTGAGCACCCCGCTCGGGTTCACCAGGGCGCGGAGCCTGAGGGCACCGTAGCGGTTGTCACCCTGCGACGAGAAGCGGAACTCGAGGTCGGTCTCGGAGTAGAGGGTCATGGTGGCCGTCAGGGCGTCGGTGACGCGGTGCCGGTCGGCTTCGTCGGCGGCGGTGACGAGATCGGCGAGCGAGGCGAACTCGGCGACACCGAGGATGTCGTGGAGCTTCTGGTTGACGAAGAGGAGCTCGCGGTTCTGGTCGGCGTGGAACAGCCCCAGCGGCACCGTCTGGGCCAGCTCGGTGAGGAGCTGCTCGCGGGCCCGGATGGCCTCGTGGGCGGCCATCTCCTCGGAGATGTCGACCATGTCGGCCACGACGTCCCCGTGCTCAGGATCGTCGATCCGGTTGACGTTGGCGATCTCGAGCCAGATCCAGCGCCCGTCGGCGTGGCGGTGGCGGAGGCGGGCCCGGCGCCCGGGACCGGGCGCGGCCAGCATGTCCACCCAGTTGGCGATGGCCGTGTCGCAGTCGTCGGGGTGGATGAATTCGAGCGCCCGCTCGCCCACGACCTGCTCCGGGGTCCACCCCAGCATCTGCGTGAAGGCGTCGTCGATCTCCGTGTACAGGGCGATGCCGTCCTTGTGGGCCCGGGCCAACCGGGGCGGCGGCAGGGATACCTCCCATTGATCGAGCGCATCCGTTGACTCGTCCAACCTGTCGCCGATGACGGCCAGCAGCACGCCGTAATTCTGGCGGCAATCGATCATGTAGATGGACACCGTCTGCTCGGGATCTTCGATCAGGTGGACGGCACCTGTGGACGCACCGCTGGTCCGTGCCCGGCCGAACAGGTCGAGGATCATCGCCTGATCCTCCTGCACGACGACGTCGAAGGTGGAGCTCACCGGCCGGTGCCCGTTGACGGGCAGGTGATCAGGCATGGGCACCGGCGTGCCGATGTCGTTCAGGGCGACGACGTACGACTCCGGAAATCGGGCCAGCAAGGTCTGGACCGCCGGCTCCAGGTCCCGCACCTGGGTCACCTCTTCGCTAGTGCTCACCGTCTCCCCTTTGCTGGATGTCACAGGGCGACACCCACAGGGCAAGTGTCGGCACGGCGATGCAATTTCTTGAGACGTGACGGTCAACTGTGTGGCGGCGGGGACCGCGACCGGCCGGCGGCCGCCGCCAGCAGGTCGGCCACGTCGTCGTCGGACGTCTGGGTGAAGTCGCGGTACCAGCGGCCGACGGCGACGAACGGCTCCGGCCGGGCCAGCACGACCACCAGGTCGGCGACGTCGCCCAGCTCGATCACAGCCTGACGGGAGGCCACCGGAGCGGCCACGATCACCCCGGCGGCGCCACGGGCCGCCGCCACCAGACAGGCGGCCCTGGCGGTGGAACCGGTGGCGATCCCGTCGTCCACGATGAGCGCCGTGCGCCCCGCCAGCGGGACCGACGGGCGGCTACCGCGGTACAGGCGGACGCGTCGCTCGAGCTCCGACCGCTCGCGGGCGTCGACGGCGTCGATCTGGCTCGAGGAGACGCCGGCGACCGACACCGTGGCCACGTCGAGGACGCGCACCCCGTGCTCCCCGATGGCGCCCATGGCCAGCTCCGGTTGGAAGGGAACGCCCAGCTTGCGGACCACGGCGACATCGAGGGGCCCGTCGACGGCCAGCGCCACGTGGTAGCCGACGGGCACGCCCCCCCTCGGCAGCGCCAGCACCACCGGATCGGGTGCGGCCACCTCCGCCAGGCGGGCGCCCAGCAGCCTGCCGGCGGACGCCCGGTCCACGAAGGGAAGGGCGACGGTCATCACCGGACCATGGTGGCAAATCCTCGGGTCGGCGCCCAGCGCGGCGGGTCCGGCCGGATCCTCAGCCGTGGATGAAGGTCTCCGCGAACCGGCGCAGGCCGTCGATGGCGTCCGATGTCCGCCGCCACGGCTTCACGAACAGCCGGTCGACGCCGGCCCGGGCGCAGCGGTCGATGTCCGCCGGGCTGTCGACGGTGGCGGCCGCGGTCACCTCGGTACGGCCCTCCCGGCCGGCGCGGTGCCGGAGCTCGGCGATCCGGGCCACCGCCGCCGGGAGCTCGTCGATACCGTGGTTCATCGGCACCCACCCGTCGCCCACGGTCGCCGCCCGGCGCAGGGCGGCCGGCCCGTCCCCTCCGATGTGGAGCCGGGGTCCGGGCCGCTGCACGGGCTTCGGCTCGAACATGACGGGCCCGAAGTCGAACCATCGGCCGTGGTGCTCGACCACGTCCTCCGACCACAGCCGGCGGCAGACGTCGATGGCTTCGTCGACACGGGAGCCGCGCTGCTCGAAGTCGAGTCCCACGGCGTCCCATTCGGCCTTCAGCCAGCTGGCCCCGACACCGAAGTCGACCCGGCCCCGCGAGAGCACGTCCAGGGTGGCCACCGCCCGTGCCGTGACGAAGGGATGGCGGAGCCCGATGTTGTACACCTGGGTGCCCAATCGGATCCGCGTGGTGCGGGCGGCCAGAAAGCTGAGATAGCCCAGCGCGTCGAAGACCGGGATGTCGGGGGGGATCGGAGGGTGGTCCTGTCCGTGGTGCGGGCTGCCGGTGGCGGCCAGGGGCAGGACCAGGTGCTCGGGGATCCACACCGAGTCGAATCCGAGACGGTCCGCCTCTTCGGTGACGTCGACCCAGCTGTTCGGGTTGAGTTGTCCCAGCGAGATGGCGAAGCGCATGTGGTCCTTTCCCTGGCGGGGCCGACCCCGGGCGGCCGGGGCGTCATCTTGATGTCGCAATTCGGCCAGACAACCGGCCGCGCCCGGTGCATGCTGTCGGGGTGCACGAGGACACCGAGCAGTGCGTACGGGCGGTGCAGTCCAAGGATGCCAGGTTCGACGGGTGGTTCTTCACGGCCGTGCTCACCACCGGCATCTACTGCCGGCCCAGCTGCCCGGCGGTGCCGCCGAAGCCCGAGAACATGCGGTTCTATCCCAGTGCGGCCGCGGCCCAGCAGCACGGGTTCCGGGCATGCAAACGGTGTCGCCCGGACGCCAGCCCCGGGTCCCCCGAGTGGGACCGTCGGGCCGACGTCGTGGCCCGGGCCATGCGCCTGATCGCCGACGGCGTCGTCGACCGGGATGGCGTGCCCGGACTGGCCGACCACCTCGGGTACTCGGTCCGCCAGATCGAGCGGCAGCTGCGGGCCGAGCTCGGGGCCGGGCCTCTGTCGTTGGCCCGGGCCCAGCGGGCCCAGACGGCCCGGGTGCTGATCGAGTCGAGCACGTTGTCGATGGCCGACGTGGCCGCGGCCGCCGGGTTCGCCAGCATCCGCGCCTTCAACACCACCGTCAGGGAGGTTTTCGCACTGGCACCCGGCGAGCTGCGCCGGCGGTCCGCCCACGGTCGCAGGCCCCCCGCGCCCGGCACGGTGGCACTGCGGCTTCCCTACCGGCGGCCCCTGACCCCCGACAACCTCTTCGGCCACCTGGTGGCCACGGGCATCCCCGGGGTGGAGGAGTGGCTCGACGGCGCCTACCGCCGGACGCTCCGCCTGCCGCGCGGGCACGGTGTGGTCGCCCTGCGGCCGGCGGACGGGCATGTCGGGTGCCGGCTGTGGCTCACCGACCTGCGCGACCTGTCGGCCGCCGTCAGCCGGTGCCGGCGCCTCCTCGACCTCGATGCCGACCCGACGGCCGTCGACGACCTGCTGGGCGGCGATCCGGTGCTGGCCCGTGCGGTCGCGGCCGCCCCCGGCCGGCGGGTGCCACGCACGGTGGACCCCGACGAGTTCGCGGTCCGGGCCGTCCTCGGCCAACAGGTGTCGACGGCGGCGGCCCGCCGGCACGCGGCCCGGATGGTCGCCGCCCACGGCAGCCGGGTCGACGACCCCGCCGGTGGGCTCACCCATCTCTTCCCTGAGCCGGCCGCCCTCACCGGGCCGGCGCTGGCGGCGTTGGCCGTCCCCCGGTCGCGCCGCGACGCCCTGGCCGGCCTGGCGGCCGCCCTGGCCGGAGGCCGGGTCGATCTCGGAGCCGGCAGTGACTGGCAGCAGGCCCGCGACCGCCTGTCCGGGCTCCGGGGGCTCGGCCCTTGGACGGTCGAGACCATCGCCATGCGCGCCCTGGGCGATCCCGATGCGTTCCCCGCCACCGATCTCGGGGTGCGCCTGGCCGCCAGGTCACTCGACCTGCCCGGCGGCCCGGCCGGCCTCGTGCGCCGGGCCGACCGGTGGCGACCGTGGCGCGCCTATGCCGTCCAGCACCTGTGGGCCACCGGTGACCATGCGGTGAACCGGCTGCCGACCGCCACCGACCCCGGGGACCGCCGGTGCGCGTGAGCCCGGCCGGCGGTGCCCGCCCCCGATCCGACCACCGAAGGAGCAGTCATGACCCCCACCAGTAACCCCTCCACCACCACCGTCCGCCGGTCGCACACGACCATCGACAGCCCGATCGGCCCGCTCACCCTGGTGGCCGACGGGGGCACCCTGTGCGGGCTGCACATGGACGGACAGCGGCACCGTCCCCACGACGGCTCCTTCGGCCGTCGCGACGCCGGCCCGTTCGCCGAGGCCGTGGACCAGCTCGACGAGTACTTCGCCGGCCGGAGGACCACCTTCGAGGTGGACATGGCACCGGCGGGGACGGACTTCCAGCAGCAGGTCTGGGGCACGCTCCGCGACATCCCCTACGGGGCGACCGCCTCCTACGGGCAGATCGCCTCCAGGGTGGGCCGGCCCCGGGCGGTGCGGGCCGTGGGCCTGGCCAACGGCCGCAACCCGATCGCCATCATGATCCCGTGCCACCGCGTGGTGGGTGCATCGGGCGACCTCGTCGGCTACGGCGGGGGGCTCGACCGCAAACGCCAGCTGCTGGAGTTGGAGCGCCGGTGTGTCCCGGCCGGCTGAGACCGGGGCCTACCGGCACCGGCGACCGGTGATCAGCCGACGGCGGGGGTGACTCGTCGGATGCCGGTGGCGCGCAGGTGCCGCAGGACGTCGCCGTAGGCCTGCCACACGTTCCGCTCGGCGTAGGTGATGCGGTGCTCGTGGCAGAACGGCCTGACCAGGTCGCTGGCCCGGCGGAGGTTGGCCCGGGGCATGGTGGGGAACAGGTGGTGCTCGATCTGGGTGTTGAGCCCTCCGAAGAAGAACCCGGTGAGCGAGCGTCCCGACACGTTCCTCGACGTCAGCACCTGCCGGCGGAGGAACCCGAGGTCGTCGGTGCCGGCCACCGTGGGCATGCCGACGTGGTTGGTCACGAAGCTGGCGCCCAGGTAGAAGCCGAAGAGCGCCTGCACGATGGCGATGAAGACCACGGCCCTCAGGGGCGACAGGAGAAGGAACGGCGCGGCGAAGAACACCGTCATGTGCACGGTCAGCAACCCGACCTCGACCAGTGCGGGCCGGTCGCGCCGCCGGGCCAGGGCCACGATGCTGTTCACGTGCAGGTTGACCGCCTCCAGAAAGAGGAGGGGCAGCAGCAGGACGGCCTGGAAGCGGGCGAACACCCTGCCGACCCGCCCGCGCCCGTCCACCTGGGACGGGGTGTAGGCCAGCGCCCCGGGTGCGATGTCGGGGTCCTTGCCCGGGAGGTTGGTGTGGGCGTGGTGGCGGTTGTGCTTCGACAGCCACCACCCGAAGCTGAACCCGGTGAGCAGGTTGGCGTGCAGCAGGCCGATGAGGTCGTTGCTCCCGCGGCGGCTGGAGATCTGGCGGTGCCCGGCGTCGTGTCCGATGAAACCCATCTGGGTCATGACGAAGGCCAGCCCGACGGCGACGAGCACGTTCCACCAACTGTTGCCCAGGACGACGGCCACGGCGATCAGAACGACCAGCGCGGTGGCCGTGGCCGCGATCTTCACTGCGTAGTACCCCCGCCGGCGGGCGAACAGCCCGCGCTCCCGCAGCGCCCGGGACAGCTCGGCGAAATCGGCACGATGCGTCGCTTGGGTGTGGTCAGTCTCGCCGTCGTGGTCCATGAGGTCGCCTTCGGTCGGTGCTGACATTCGGATGGGATCTGGACCCCCCACTCGTGCACCGCTCGGAGCGTGCAGGGAGCCCGTCAACCGCGTGCCAGATGATCCGCGGATGACCGCGGGTCGGACCGAAGCGAAGATGACCCACCCATCTTACGGCTCGCCGGCCGGCCCCGGGTAACGGCGGGGTCAGGGTGCGCTGTCGAGGAGCCGTGAGGACGCGCTGGCCGTGAAGACGCTGGCGGCCGCGAGCACGGCCATCGCCACCAGCCCCAGCGGCAGGGCCGCCCCCTGGTGGATGAAAAGAGCGGCTCCGGCGAAGGCACCGGCGAACATGGCGATGACCGCCGAGGTCCGCCTGGCCAACTTGGGGTTGTGGCCGCCCGCCAGCGACGAGTCGGCGGCCAGCCCGGTGAGGGTCATGGTGAGGACGGTCGTGGTCACGTCGGGCACCGCCAGGCGGCGGATGGTCGAGTTGCGGACCCCCATGGCCAGTGCCAGCAGGGCGATCACCGCGTACCGGGACCCCCCGTCACCCACGCGGTCTCCGGCCACGGCGGCCACCACGGCCGCCACCGCGGTGATGGTGCCCTCGACGAACATGGCGACCACCAGCCAGCGGCGCCGGGAGGCGAGGTGCAGGCAGATCCGGCCGGCGCACACCGCCCCGAGGAGGAAGGCGCCGACGGAGGTCAGGCTGGCGGTGATGGAGAACCCGGGCGCACCGGCAACCGCGAAGCCCACCAGCACGATGTTGCCGGTCATGTTGGCGGTGAAGACATGACCGAGACCGAGGTAGCTGACGGCGTCCACCATGCCGCTGACCACCGTCAGCACGGTGAGGGTGGCCAACAGCATGGGGGAGTGGGCGGCTTCGTCCGTCATGTTGCCTCGTGGGTCGCACCGGTCGCGGTGGCGTTCGTCGGCGGGGGTCGGGGATGTGGGGGTCTTGGAGTGGGTCGGGGAGTGGCTGGCAGGTTACCGGGCGTGCCGTGGCCGACGCCGGGCCGGGCCGGTCGCCGCGCTACCATCGCCCTCGGAAGATACTCATTACTGGTAGGGGGTATAGATGGCACAGGACCGCACGACCCGTCCGGGCTACGCCGACGACAGGGACGCCGTCCTCCGACGCCTCCGCCGCATCGAGGGCCAGGTCAGGGGCCTCCAGCGGATGGTGGAGGACGACAGGTACTGCATCGACGTCCTGCAGCAGGTGGCGGCGGCCACCCGGGCGCTCCAGTCGGTGGCCCTGGCGCTGCTCGACGACCACCTGGCCCACTGCGTCGCCGATGCCGCCGCTCGCGGCGGCGAAGGGGCGGCGGCCAAGCTGAAGGAGGCCTCGGCGGCCGTGGCCCGGCTGGTGCAGTCGTGAGCCCCCGGGGTCGGGTGGGGTGACGGCCGTCCTCGCCGGATTTGGATGGTCGGCGGTGGTGGGGCGGGGCCTCCGCCAGGGGTTCCTCATGTTCTGGGTGACCCTGTGGCCCCTGCTACTGGGCTTCACCCTGTCGGGCATGGTCCAGGTGTTCGCCAGCCGCCGTTCGATCCGCGCCCGGCTGGGCGACGACCGGCCGGCCGCGATCGCCCGCGCCTCGGGCTACGGGATGCTCTCGTCGTCGTGCTCGTACGCGGCCTCCGCCATGGCCAAGTCGCTGTTCGTCAAGGGCGCCGACTTCGTGGCGGCCGTCGTCTTCATGTTCGCGTCGACCAACCTGGTCATCGAGTTGGGCATCGTCCTCGTCGTGCTGATGGGCTGGCAGTTCGCCGCCGGCGAGTTCATCGGCGGCGCCATCATGATCGTCCTGCTGGCCACGGGCGGCGGCCTGTGGCTGCGGGGACGCCTGGTGGTCGAGGCCAGGGCGCGGCTGCAGGCGGCCGACGACGACCCGGCGGTCCGCCCGCCGGAGGACGTGGAGCTCCAGGCCCTCCCGTGGTCGCAGCGGCTCCGCGCCCGGGGTGGATGGGCCGACGCGGCCACGTACACGATGGCGGACCTCACGATGGTGCGCAGGGAGCTGCTCATCGGCTACACGGTGGCAGGGCTGCTCACGGCGGTGGTACCCGTTGCCGTATGGCACGCCGTCTTCCTCCAGGGGCACGGGTTCTGGACGAGCGTGGAGAACGTCGTCGTCGGCCCGCTCATCGCGGTGGTCAGCTTCGTGTGCTCGATCGGCAACGTGCCGCTGGCGGCCGCGCTGTGGCAGGGCGGCATCTCCTTCGGTGGCGTGGTGTCGTTCCTCTTCGCCGACCTCATCACTTTCCCGCTGCTGCTCATCTACCGCCGGTACTACGGCACCCGGTTGATGCTGCGGATGCTGGCCATCTTCTGGGCGGTGATGTCCGTCGCCGGGCTGGCCACCGAGCTGCTCTTCGGGTCGGCCGGGCTGCTTCCCACCGACCGCACGGCCAAGGCGGCGGCGGCGACGATCCGGTGGAACGCCACGACCTACCTCAACCTGGTGTTCCTCGCCATCTTCGGGGTCCTCTACTGGACCTACCGGCACCGTGCGCGCCTCGGCGGCGGGCGGGGCCGTGCCCTCGACCCGGTGTGCGGGATGCAGGTGGAGACGGAACACGCCCCGGCCTCGACCGTCCATGGCGGCACCGGGCACTTCTTCTGCTCGGACCGCTGCCTCGCCCGGTTCGAGTCCGACCCGGACGGGTTCGACCGGTCCGGGCGTGCGGCTCAGGACTCCTCGAGCGCGGCCACCGCGGCGCCGATGGTCGGGAAGATGGCGTCGGGCCCGAGGAGCTCGGTCAGGCCGTAGTGCTCGAGCTCGCGTCGGACGGTATGCATGGGCTCGACCACGGCCAACCGGACCTGATGGGCGGCCAGCAGGTCCCTGGCCTGGCGGAGCGCGAGCTCACCCGTGTAGTCGATGTCGGGGATGGCCTGGGCGTCGACGCACAGCCACCTGAGCGGGGGATCCCGGCGCGGACCGGCACGAAGCCGCGGATCTCGTCGAGGAAGTGGGAGGCGTTGGCGTAGTAGAGGCTCCCGGCCCAGCGGTAGACGACGACGCCCGGCCGGGTGCGTGCCGAGGGCGTGACCGGTACGGCGTGCCAGTGCCCGGTGACGTCCTCATCCGAGAGCACCGCCGTGACGGGCCGGTATGAGCGACGGAGGTGCTCGACGAGGGAGGCGGCGATGGCGAGCACGATGCCCTGCTCGACACCGACGGCGACCACGGTGACCGCCGTCAGCAGGGCCACGACGGCCTCGCCCGGCGCAGTTGCCAGATCCGCCGCAGTCCACCGAGGTCCGCCAGGCCGATGCCGATCAGCAGTACGACCGACGCCAGCACGGCCTCGGGCAGGAACTGCAGCGGTTTGGTGAGGAAGACCACCACGGCGAGGACCACGGCTACCGCCGACAGCTGGGCGAACTGGCTGCGGCCCCCGGCGCTGTCGACCATCTGGGTCTTCGTGGGGCTGCCGTTCACCACGAATGTCCCGGTGAAGCCGGCCGTCAGGTTGGCGGCAGCCAGGCCGACCAGGTCGGCGTCTCCGTCCAACTCCTCGTCGTAGTGGGCGGCGTACGCCCGCGACGTGGCCGCGCTCTGGGCGACGATGAGCACGAGGACGGAGATCACGGTGGGGAGGACCGGCGGTGACGTCATGGCGGCCGACATCGGGCAGCGACACCGACGGCAGCCCTCGCGGGACCGGGCCGATGACGGCCACCCCGTGGGATTCGAGGTCCGCCGCCCAGCTGACGATGATGGCGCCGACCACGGCCACCAGGGCGCCGGGGACCGCAGTCGTCACCCGCTTGGCAACCACGATGACGATGATGACCGCCGCCGAGACGGCCACCGTCGGCCAACTGACGTCGGCCAGATGCGAAAGGGTGCCGATGAGGCCGGCGACGGTCCCCGAGTAGTGGTGGCCATCCACCGTCACACCGGCGGCCTCGGGGACGCCGAGTATCCCGCCCACCTGGCCCACGGCGATCTTGATCCCGACCCCGGTCAGGAAGCCGACGAGGACGGAGCGCGACAGGAAGTTCGCCAGAAAGCCCAGCCCGACCAGGCGGGCCAGCGACCAAGAAGCACCCCGGCCATGAGGGCCACCAGCCCGGCCAGGGCCACGTAGTGGGACGACCCCGCGGCGGCCAGGGGGGCCAGCCCGGCCGCCAGCACGGCCGCCGTGGCCGAGTCCGCACCGACCACGAGGTGGCGGGAGGATCCGAGCAGGGCGAAGGCCGCCATCGGCACGAGCAGGGTGTAGAGCCCGGTCACCACCGGCATGCCGGCGATGGTGGCGTAGCCCATCACCTCGGGGACGGCCAGCGCCGCCAGGGTCAGGCCGGCGAGTGCCTCGACGGGGATCCGTCGCCGGTCGATGGGGAGGATCCCCCGCAGAGCGGATACGCGCCAGGTCGCCGTGCTCACCCCCTCGTCGGTCTCGAGGCGGCAACGCCGCCGCAGCACGCTAACGCGCCGGCCGGCCGGCGGCGGGTGGACGGGCGACCCTTCGACCGTTACCGTCCGGTCAGGCGCGGACCACCGGCGCCGGCAACAACCGAGAGGGAGCGACCAATGCCGCTGCACCAGCGAAAAGAGATCCGGCACCGGATCGACGAGTGCGTCTTCACCTCGGCCGTGCTCGAGCACGAGCTGCCCAAGTACCGCTTCCCCACGTCCGAGTGCATCCCCGACGCCGCCTTCCAGGCCATCAGCGACGAGCTCTTCCTCGACGGCAACGCCCGCCAGAACCTGGCCACCTTCTGCCAGACCTGGGAGGAGCCCCAGGTCCACGCGCTGATGGACCTGGCCATCAACAAGAACCTCATGGACAAGGACGAGTACCCGCAGTCGGCCGAGATCGAGCGCCGGTGCGTGCACATGCTGGCCGACCTGTGGAACGCCCCCGGTGCGGCCAACACCGTGGGCGCGTCGGCCCTGGGATCGTCGGAGGCGTGCATGCTCGCCGGCATGGCGGCCAAGTGGCGGTGGCGGGCCAGTCGCAAGGCCGCCGGCAAACCGTTCGACAAGCCGAACATGGTGTGCGGTCCCGTCCAGGTGGTGTGGCACAAGTTCGCCGTCTACTGGGAGATCGAGATGCGCGAGGTGCCGATGGCACCCGGCAGGTACTGCATGGAGCCCGAGCAGATGATCGAGCGCGTCGACGAGAACACGATCCTGGTGGTGCCGACGTTCGGCGTCACCTACACCGGGCGCCTACGAGGACGTGGCCGCACTGTCGGCCGCGCTCGACCGGCTGCAGGAGGAGACGAGGCATCGACGTCGACATCCATGTCGACGGGGCGAGTGGCGCCTTCCTGGCGCCGTTCTGCGCACCCGACGTCGACTTCGACTTCCGCGTGCCGCGGGTCAAGTCGATCTCGACCTCGGGCCACAAGTTCGGCCTGGCCCCGCTCGGGGTCGGTTGGGTGGTCTGGCGCGACAAGCCGAGCTGCCCGAGGAGCTGATCTTCCATGTGAACTACCTGGGTGGTGACATGCCCGACTTCCAGATCAACTTCTCCCGGCCGGCCGGACAGATCATCGCCCAGTACTACGAGTTCATCCGGCTGGGCCGGGAGGGCTACGGGCGGATCCACCAGGCCTGCTACGACAGTCGGCGCCCACCTGGCCGCCGAGATCGTCAAGCTGGGGCCGTTCGACCTGCTGTGCGCCAGCGACCCCGCGACCGGCATACCGGCCGTGACCTGGCGGATCCAGCGAGGGGGAGGATCCCGGCTACACCCTGTTCGACCTGGCCGACCGGCTCCGCGTCCGGGGCTGGCAGGTGCCGGCGTACACCGCTGACGGGGCGCGTCTCCGACGTCGTCGTGCAGCGGATCCTCGTCCGCCAGGGGGTCGACCGGGACCTGGCGTCGCATCCTGCTCGACGACTTCGATGCGTCGATCGCGCACTTCGACAAGCACCCGGTGAGCGTGGCCATGAGCCGCGAGGAAGCCGGCGGCTTCAGCCACCTCTAGGAGACCGCCCGCCGGCGGCGCGGCTCAGGAGAGGACGCGGCGGCGGAAGTTCCGGAGCCCGAGGCCGAGGAAGATCACGCAGAAGGCCAGCAGCACGGGATAGATGACGAACAGGTGCATGTGGGCCGCATTGGTGAAGGCCGCCCGCATGCCTTCGGCCACGTAGATCAACGGGTTGACGAGCACCAGGACCTGCAGCCACGGGAAGCCCCACACGGTGACCGGCGCCAACCGGGTCCACTGGTAGTAGGTCCCGCCGAGGAACGTCAGCGGGAGCACGACGAACCCGAACATCAGCCCGATGTTGCGAGGCTCGAACGTGGTCCCGAGTACCAGGCCGAGCGAGGACATGGCCACGCACGACAGCGGGATCATCGTGATGATGATCCACCAGTGGAACGTGAGGTGGGCCTCCACGCCGGGGGCGTGGACGACCGAGGCGATGGGCAGCACGATGACAGCGGAGATGAGGCCCTGCACCGAACCCGACAGCACCTTGGCCATGGCCACCAACCAGATGGGACACGGGGCCTGGACGCGGTCCTCGATCTCCCGGGTGAAGCCGAACTCCTGCGACATCTGCATGGCGACGGCCTGGATGCCCTGGAACATGATGGAGATGGCCACCACCCCGGGTACGAGCACGGTCGCGAACGCCGACTCCGCCGCCGGACCCTTTCCGCCGCCCACCCCCTGGCCGATCTTGGGGAAGACGAAGAGGAAGACGAAGCACAGCAGAAACGGCTGCACCAGCGTCCGGATCACGAACTCGACGCTGTTCTTCTTCAGGACGACGAGGTCGCGCAGGATGAGCGCCCCGAGGGCGGTACGACTGGCGGCCAGGGCGGTCCTGGTCGGATGGGCGACGATGTGCGGTGCCCCGTCGTCCGCCCCCAGAAGGGACTCCACCGGCGTGGCCAGGTCGTCAGTCACGGAGGTCCTTGCCGGTCAGGTTGATGAACACCGTTTCGAGCGTGGGCTGGGTCACCGAAAGGTCGATCACGTCGAAGCCGCCCCGCTCGGCCACCGTCACGACCCGGGGCACCAGTCGCTCGGCCCCGGCCACGTGCAGCTCCACTCCGGTCTCGGTGATGCGGGCGCGGGTGACGCCGTCGATCTGGGACTCGAGCTCGGCCGCCAGCCCGGCCGTGTCCCCGTTGACCTTCACCGACACGATGGTGTCCGCGCCGACGGTCCGCTTGAGCGATTCCGGCGTGTCCAAAGCCAGAATGCGGCCGTGGTCCATGATGGCCACCCGCCCGCAGAGCTGGTCGGCCTCCTCCATGTAGTGGGTGGTGAGGAGGATGGTCTGGCCCTCGTCGTTCAGCTCTCGGAGGATGTCCCACAGGGCCAGGCGGCTCTGCGGGTCGAGGCCGGCGGTCGGCTCGTCGAGGAAGAGCACGGCCGGCCGGTGGAAGATGGCCCGGGCCACCATCAGGCGCTGGGCCATGCCGCCCGAGAGGGCGTAGACCGACGCCGGCGCCCACTTCGACAGCTGGAACTGTTCGAGCAGCCGGTCGGCGATCTGGCGGGACTCCCGCGAGGCGATGCCGAACAGGCGCCCGTGGAAGTAGAGGTTCTCCCACACCGTCAGCTGCCGGTCGAGCGTGTTCTGCTGGCTCACGGTGCCGAGGATCTGCTTGGCCAGCGCCGGATGGGCGACGACGTCGACGCCGCCCACCACCGCCCGACCCGACGTCGGCACCACCCGGGTCGTCAGCATGCCGGCCGTCGTCGTCTTGCCGGCGCCGTTCGGGCCGAGCAGCCCGAAGATCTCTCCTGCGCCCACCGTCAGATCGAGCTCGTCGACGGCGCGGAAGTCGGTCCCGGCGTAGACCTTGGTGAGCTGCTCGGTGACGATGACGGCACCGTCCTCGGGGGGTGCGTGCGGGGAAGGTTGCGTGGAGGTCGAGGTCACGGCATGGTCCGGCGTCGGGCTACGGCGGGCGTCGGCACGCCCTGCATCACGCTACCGTCCCACCGGTACCAGCGCGACGACGGCCGTCCCCGCCGTCGCGTACATGGACGTGCCCGAGATGGCGAGGGACGGGAAGGAGGTCGTCCCGGCGCCGATGTCGAGGTCGGAGAGCACCTTCCCGCCTCGAGACCGACCGGGCCTGGAGGTGCCCGACGCGGTCGACGGTCCAGACCACCGAACCGTCGATGACCGGTGGGCCCGGGCTGGACGACATGGTGGCCTGCCAGCTGACGTTCATGGTCCCGTCACCCACGCCGAGCGCGGTCAGGCCGTGGGTGCACCCGACGATGAGGATGGCACCGTCGACGCTGTCACCGCCGACGGCCTGGCCCGGGCAGACCTCCGCGGACGCCAGCTGGCCACCGACACCGCCCAGGTGGCTCGGGGACAGCAGGTACCCGGTGCCGGACTTGCCGGCGATGAACACCTGGGCGGCCACCAGTGCCGGGGCGGTGGAGCCGAGGTCGAGGTCGCCCGAATTGAGCGCCCGCCAGTTCGAGGGGGAGAACCAGTCCAGCCGTTGGAGGCTGGGGCTGAGGGCGATCACGGCACTGCCGCCGCCTGCGACCGAGCCCGCGCCGCCGTTGCCCGTGGCGACGAGCACCGTGCCGTCCGGTTCGGTCACCGGGCCCCCCGGCGCCCAGATACCGCCCTCCCTCGTGACCGGCACCACGTAGGTCAGCTGGGTGCCCGTGGGGTTCGTCGGAAAGGCCACGACCATGCCCTTGTAGTTGCCGCAGTCGCCGTAGAGGCCGCCGAACGCCACGTCGACGTTGTCACCGGAGATGGCCAGCGCCGAGCGTTGCTGCTCGGCCAACGGATCGACCCCGGTGAAGGTGATGGTGCGCGAGGACGTCGTCTGCCCGGTGTGCAGGTCGATGCCGAACAGCACGTGGTTGCCGGGCATGACGAAGCCGGTGACCCACAACGTGCCGTCGGACTGGTCGACCAGCGGAGTGCCGGTGATGCCCGATGGATCGATGTTGCCCGGGCAGGGCAGCGACGACGCCGGCATGGGAGTGCCCAGGTGGTCCGACCACCGGATGGCGCCGGTGGACGGGTTCAACGCGTAGACGGTGTCGTTTTCGGTGGCCACGTACACCAGGCCGTCCGCCACCAGGGGTTGCGCGTACACCTGCCCGTCGAGTCGTACCCGCCACGCCACCGCGACCGTGGGTGCGGGCCCGTCGTCGACCTGCGCCGTCCGGGCGGCGTTGAGCCCGAACGTCGGCCACGGCTCACCCACCACCGGTGACGGCACGGCGGTCGTGGAGGTGGCGTGCGCCGCAGTCGACGGCGCACGCGTGGTCGTCGGGGCCGCTGACGGGGAAGACGACGAGCACGCCGCCGCCAGGAGTCCGACGACGACGGCCATGGCGGCCCCGGCGATCCTCGATCGGAGGCCCCGGCCATGCCGGGGCAGCGGGCTCAGCTGACCGCGGCCGCCAGGCCCAGCAGCTCGGCGGCATTGTCGTGGAGCACCATCCGGCGCTCGGCGTCGGACAGGTTCTTCACCTCACGGACGAAGTCGAGCGGCTGCGGCAGCGCCTCGATGTGGGGCCAGTCCGAGCCGAACAGCACCCGGTCGGGGCCCATCAACTCGACGACCCGGTAGACGTTGTCCTCCCAGAACGGATTCACCCAGACGTGGCGCCGGAATGTCTCGATCGGGTCCTCGGCGAAATAGCCGGGGGTGCGGGCGACGGTGGAGCGCACCTCGCGGAAGAGCTCCGGGAGGAACTCCGCGCCGTTCTCCACCGACGCCAGGCGCAGCCCGGGGAACCGCTCCAGGTGCTTGTCGAAGATCAGGGTGAGCAGGTAGTCACGGATGGCCTGCTCGATGGCGAAGGACATGATCGTGGGCTTGTAGCCGCCGGCGAAGGTGGCGGCGAAGCCGTCGGCGGCCATGCCGTTCGACGACAGGCCGGAGTCGCCGGCGTGGAGCACGACGGGGATCCGGGCTTCGGACGCCAGTCCCCAGAACCGGTCGAAGGTGGAGTCGAACGGGCTCATCCGGCCGGTGGCGGTCACCGGTGCCGCCGGTCGCATCACGACCGCCCGGGCGCCGTTGTCGAGCGCCCAGCGCAGCTCCGATGCGGCCCATTCGGGGTCGGCCAGGGTCAGGTAGGGCGCCGCGAAGATCCGCTCGGCGTGTGCGAAGCCCCAGTCGTCGAGCAGCCAGCGGTTGAACGCTGCGAACAGCAGGCAGACGGCTCCGGGATCGTGGGCCAGCGGCTGCTCGTAGATCATCCCGAGGGTGGGGAACAGCATGCAGCCGGCCAGGCCCTGCTCGTCCAGCACGGCCAGCCGGGCCCCGGGATGGCGGTACTCGGCCCGGACGGGCCCACGGCGGGCCAGCAGGTCGAGCGGGTTGCGCCCTTCGGCGTTGCCGCGGAAGTAGTCGTAGAGGGCGCCGGGTTCGGCCACCGGATCGAAGGTGGGGTTGCTCACGACCGCGGCTGACGCGCCCGCCCAGGACGTGGTAGCGGCGCCCGTCGATCTCGCACCACTGGATGACCCGGGACCCGAGGCCCGGATCGAGGTGACGGGTGAAGGCGTCGAGGGCCTCGTAGTAGTGGTTGTCGGCGTCGATCACCGGATGATCGGGCCGGTCGTCGTCGTGCACGTCTCCTCCTCGCGCCGCGCCACCCAGGGTCGCTGCGTGCCGCGGCTTTCTCCATCGTCCCACGCCGCCGGGCGGGTCGCGCCAGCCCCCGCCCTGTGACCTTCGGCCCTGCCTCTTCGGGCGGCGACGATCCAAGCTGGGTGCGGGTGCGACGAGGGCCGCACCCGGGGAAGGTGGACCGGACCGTGAAGAGAGGACGGGACCGATGAAGGGCTCCGTGCGGATCGGGACGCTCCGCGGGGTCCCGGTGCGGGTGCACTGGAGCTTCCCCCTGCTCTTCGTGCTGATTGCGGCCGCCTCGGCCGGCCGGGGGGGTGCGGCCGCCGTCGAGGCGACCGTGTGGATCGCCGCCATCTTCGCCTCCGTCGTCATCCACGAGCTCGCCCATGCCAGGGTGGCCATGCGCCGCGGGCTCCGGGTGCTCGACATCGTGCTGCTGCCGATCGGCGGGGTGTCGGAGATCCCCGGCATGGACCGAACGGCCGACGACGAACTGGCCGTGGCCGTCGCCGGGCCGGCGACGTCGCTCGGCCTGGCGGCCGCTCTGGCCGTGGTGGCGCTGGCCACGGGCGAGCACCTGTGGCCGCCGACGATGTTCGTCGGGGGGTGGGCGGCCCGCCTGGCCTGGGCCAACCTGGTCCTCGGCCTGTTCAACCTGCTCCCCGCCTTCCCGCTCGACGGCGGACGGGTGCTCCGGGCCCTCCTCAGCGGACCCGGGACCGACCGACGGCGACGGCGACCGCCGTCCGGATCGGTCGCATCCTCGCCGTCGCCATGATCGTCGCCGGGCTGTTCGTCGACCTCTGGCTGGCCGTCATCGGCGTGTTCGTGCTGATGGCCGGGACGGCCGAGGCCCGTGGGGAGCTCCTCCGGGTGGCCCTCGACGGACGGACGGTCGCCGATCTGGCCCGCCCGCCTGGGCCCGACCTCGGCGCCCCCGACGACGGCGACCTCGGCGACCTCGAGACGCCCATCCTCGATCCGTCGACCCCGCTCTACCCGGACGGGGTCCAGCGGCTGGCCGAGTCCGGCCGCCCGGCGGTGCTGGTCGGCTCGACCGCACGGATCACCGGTGTGCTGTACGCCGCCGACGTGCAGGCGGCGCTGGTGGCGGCGGCCGGAGGCACGGGTCGACCCCGGCCGGGGGGGCCCGACGGCGTCCCGCTACGGTGGCGCGAGGGCCGCAGCGCCCGTGAGTGAGCGGAGGGAGCCCGAATGGAGGCAGGTCGCCCGGGGAGCGGACCCAACGCGGTGACCGCCCCGCCGGTGGATGTCGACCGCCCGGTCGACGTCGACGGGAACCACCTCCGCCTGCGGGCGGTGGCCCCGCAGGACGCCGGAGCGCTGCAGGAATTCCACGAGGGTCTGTCGAGCGAGACGATCTACCGCCGGTTCCTCGGTCCCCATCCGCGCCTGTCGGCCGAGGAGGCACAGCGGTTCGTCACCGTCGACTACGTCGATCGGTTCGCACTGGTGGTGGAGGACGGCGACCACCTGGTGGCGGTGGGTCGCTACGACCGGCTGCCGGGGACGGACGAGGCCGAGGTCGCCTTCGTCGTGGCCGACGCCTACCAGCACCACGGCATCGGCAAGCTCCTGCTCGACGAGCTCGCCCGGGCGGCGCGGGCGCGGGGCATCGTCACGTTCGTGGCGTCCACCCTTTCGGACAACAGGGACATGCTCCGGGTGTTCTTCGATTCGGGCTACGACGTGACTACCTCCCATTCGACCGGGGTGGTCGATGTCCGCTTCGACATCGCCGGCGGAGGCAGACGGCAGTGAGCGCCCTCGTCCTCGCCGGCCCGATCGGTCACGACGCCCACGAGCACCGGGAGCATCCCGAGCACCCCGACCGGGTGACGGCCGCCCTTGACGGCGTGGCCGACCTCCACCTGGGGTCCGACTGCACCGTCGTCGAACCGGTCCCCGCGTGCCGGCGCGACCTCGAACGGGTCCACGCCCCCGCCCACCTCGAAGCCATGGAGGCGCTGGCCCTGTCCGGCGGTGGGATGGTCGATGCCGACACGTTCGTGCTCCCCGACTCGTGGTCGACGGCCCTGCTGGCGGCGGGCGCCGGCCTGCGGGTGGTCGAGATGCTGTCGGCGTCGGGCGAGGGGATCGGACTGGTCGCCGCCCGGCCCCCGGGTCACCACGCGACGCGGACACGGGCCATGGGCTTCTGCCTGATCAACAACGTGGCCGTGACGGCCGCCGCCCTGGCCGACCGGGGCGAGCGGGTGCTCATCGTCGACTGGGACGTCCACCACGGCAACGGCACCCAGCAGATCTTCTGGGACGACCCCCGGGTGCTCTACGTGTCGACCCACCAGTCCCCCCTCTATCCCGTGGACGGGCGCGCCCGCGAGGTGGGGGGCCCGGAGGCGGCCGGCCTTACGGTGAACGTCCCGCTGCCGCCGGGTGCCACCGGTGACGTCGTGCGCCGGGCGCTCGAGGAGGTGGCGGCCCCGGTGGTCGATGCGTTCGGGCCCACGTGGGTGCTCGTCTCGGCCGGATTCGACGCCCACCGTGACGATCCGCTGGCCGATCTGGCCCTGAGCAGTGCCGATTTCTCGGGCCTGGCCGCCACGGTGGCCGGCATGGTGCCCGGTCGGGGCCGGCTCGTCCTCTTCCTCGAAGGCGGGTACCACCTGGGGGCGCTCAGGGCGTCGATGTCGGCCACCGTGGGCACCCTGGTGGGCAGCGACCACCGGTCGGACGACGTGCCCACCGCCGGCGGGCCGGGGACGGACACCCTCGCCGGCGTGGTCCGGGCCCGCGAGGTGGCGCTCGACGCCTGAGAGGGTCGCGGCCGGCGGCCGCGTGTGGCCGACGGCACCCGGGCGTAGGAGGCCGAATCCGACGGGTCGACCTGTACGATGTGCGGCGCGATGGACGACCCCACGACGTTCGACCCGGCGTCCGTCACCGCCTTCAGGGTCACCCGGAGCGAGTTCGACGAGCGGACCTCGACGGCACGCCTGCGGTACGCGCTGGACGACCGCTACCGGTTCGAGGAGACGATCACGTTCGAGCCGGCCGCCGGTGGTGACCCCGTCGACGTCGGGCTCCTCGACCGGGTGCTTCCGCACCTGCACGTGGCCGCCGGCACCAGCTACTACAAGCTGGCGGCGCCGGCCGAGGTGACCGTCGAGGCGCCGCTCTCGCCGGTGGCCGTCGAATTCCACCGACGGCTCTACGACGACGGGCTCCGTGAGTTCGCCGTGCGCAACCGGCTCGAGGTGCCGAGGCCGGTCGCCATCACGGCCCCTCCGGCCCGGGGGGCCCTTCCGGCCGGAGGGGCCGGGCCGGCCGGGGCGGCCGTCCCCACCGCCGGCCGGGCGGGCAGTCGGCACGGGCTGGTGGTGCCCATCGGCGGCGGGAAGGACTCGATGGTCCTGATCGAGGCCGTCCGCGGCCTCGATCCCCGGCCGCGGCTGTTCGCCGTCAATCCTCATCCGCTGGTCGTCGAGCTGGCCGACCTGGCCGGACTGGAGCTGCTCGTCGTCCGGCGCCGACTCGACCCGGAATTGGCGAGGCTCACCGCCGCCGGCGGGATGAACGGCCACGTGCCCATCACCGCCATCGTGTCGCTGCTGGCCGTGGCCGGAGGCGCCGTCTACGGCTACGACACCGTGGCCATGGCGATCGAGCGGACGGCGAGCGAGGCGACCACCGTCGTCGACGGCGTCGACGTGAACCACCAGTTCTCCAAGAGCCTCGAGCTGGAGCGCGAGCTCCGCCGGTTGTTGGCCGACGCCGTCGATCCGTCGTTCACCTACGGCTCGGCGCTGCGGCCGTACTCCGAGCTGGCCATCGCCAGGTCGTTCGCGGCCATGGACCGCTACCACGGCACCTTCTGCAGTTGCAACGCGGCGTTCAGGAGCGACGCCCGGCCCGGCCAGCGGTGGTGCGGCCACTGTCCCAAGTGCCGGTTCGTGGCGTTGATGCTGGCGCCGTGGATGACGCCGGCGGCGCTCGCCGGCATCATCGGCCGGGACCTGTTCGCCGATCCCGGTCAGATCGACGGGTTCGCCGAGCTGATGGGGGCGTCGAAACCGTTCGAGTGCGTCGGCGAGCGGCGCGAGTCCACGGCCGCGCATCCGTCTGCTCGCCGCCAACCCTTCGTGGGCCGGCGACCCGGTCGTCGCCGCCCTCGAGGCCGAGGCCGGGGCCATGGTCGGCGTGGCCGACGTCGAGGCGCTCCTCGCCCCGGACCCGGCATCGAGTTCCCCGACCCGGCGTCGCCTGGGCGGTCGACGAGCGCCTCGCACCCGACCTGGATCCGCCGGCGTGACCCTCGACGAGCTGGCCGGGCGGCGGCGTGGCCGTCTGGGGGGTGGGGGCCGAGGGGGCGGCGTTCGCCCGGCTGCTGGCCGAGCGGGGGGCGCCGCCGTTGCTGGTCGACGACGACCCGGCGGCGGTGGCGCCGGTGGCGGCAGGGGCGGCCGGGCCAGGGGCGGGGGCGGCCGGGGCGGGGGCGGCGGACGGTGGGGCCGAGGTGGTGCGCCCCGACAGCGGGGCGCTCGACCGGGTCGACGTGGTGGTGCGGGCTCCGGGGGTCAGCCGCTACCGGCCGGAGCTGGCCGCGGTCGAGGCCCGGGGCGGGACGGTGACGACGCCGATGGCGGTGTGGCTCGACGACATGGCCGGCCGCCCGGTGCTGGCGGTGACCGGCACCAAGGGGAAGAGCACGACCGCCACCCTGGCGGCCGCCATCCTCGGGCACATCGGCCTGACGGTGGCGCTGGCCGGCAACATCGGGGTCCCGGTGACCGACCTCTACGGCGACGTCGACTACGACGCCTACGTCATCGAGGTGTCGTCGTTCCAGGCCGCCGAGGTGACGGTCACGCCCCGGGTGTGCGTGCTCACCAGCCTGGCACCCGACCACCTCGACTGGCACGGCGACGCCGAGGCCTACTACAGGGACAAGCTCAGGCTCATCTCCGCCGGGCCGCCCGGCCGGCTGGCCGTGAACGCCTCGAGCCGCGAGGCCGTCGCCCGTACCGGCTGGCACCCCGACCGCGTGCTGTACGGCAACTCGGGGGTGGTGACGGTGACCGCCGGGCAGGTGACGCTGGCCGGCTCGCCCCTGATCGACGTGGCCCGCCTGCGGGTGCCCGGTGCCCACAACGTGGACAACCTCTGCGGTGCCGTCGCCGGCGCCATGCTGCTCCACGGTCAGGCGCCACCCGTCGAGGCCGTGGGCGCGGCCGTGGACGGCTTCGGCGGCCTGCCGTCGAGGTGCGCGTCGCTCGGCACCGTGGGCGGCCTCGAGTTCGTCGACGACGCGCTCGGCGTCGAACCCGTTCGCCACGGCGGCGTCGGTGGCGGCGTTCGCGGGCCGGCCCATGACGCTGATCGTGGGGGGCGCCGACCGGGGCGTCGATCCGACACCGCTGGTCGAGGAGCTCGACGACCGCGACCCGCCGGCGCGGATCATCGTCATCCCGCCCGATCCGGACCGGCTGGCCGACCGGCTGACCGGCGGCGGCGACGGGTCACCCCGGAAGGTGGAGGTCGCCCCCGACCTCGAAGCGGCGGTGGACGCCGCCCGGTCCGCGACGCCGGACGGTGGCGTGGTCCTGTTCTCCCCCTCGGCGCCCACCCCGTCGGGGGAGGGCGGGTACGCCAGCCGGTCACGGCGGTTCGCGGCCGCCGCCGGCCTGCCGGGTGCCTGAGGCCGCCTCCCGGGTCGGAAGGGCCGTGCCGGTCCCGCCGGCGACCGGTTTGCGCGCGCGGGGTCGCGCAGCGGGCACCCTAACGAGGGTCGGCCCGCGGCGGCGGGCCTTCTGGTGGGCTCGCGGTGGGCCGGCCGCGGACGAAGGGGAGGGGCCGCTGTGGCCGACGACGTGCTCAAGGACCTGATCGGGACGGAGACGAGCCGATCGGTGATCACGGTGGAGCGCGGCCATCTGGGGCTGTTCGCCGACGCGGTCAAGGACGGCAACGCCATCTACCGGGATCCCCGGGCAGCTGCCGCCGCCGGGCTCGACGGCATCCCGGCCCCGCCGACCTATCCCTTCGCCATGGACAACTTCGGGAAGTTCCCCGAGCTGCAGCCGGAGGACGGCGGCGCGACCAACGCCCTCATGCTGGCCCTCGGACCGCTCCTCGGCAAGGGAGGCCTGATCCTCCACGGCGAGCAGTCGTTCGCCTACACGCGCCCCGTCTACGCCGGCGACGTGCTCGAGGGAAAGGGCACCATCGTCGACGCCTACCGCAAGGAGTCGAAGGGCAAGACGATGACCTTCATCGTCGTGGAGACGGAGTGGACGGATCAGGAGACCGGGGAGGCCGTGTGCACCTCCACGATGAACCTGATCCACCGGATCTGATGGCCCCCGGAAGCGACGACGACGGCCCGGATGTCGTCCGCCGGCTGGAGGGCGGGGTGGCCTGGCTGACCCTCAATCGGGCCGAGGCCGGCAACGCCATCACGGCGACCATGCGCGAGCAGCTGGTGGTGTGGCTGGAGGAGGCCTCGGCCGACCTGGCCGTGAGAGCGGTGGTGCTGACCGGGGCGGGGGAGAAGGGGTTCTGCACCGGCGCCGACTTGCGGTCCCCGGTGGCGGGCCCGGCCCGGCCCGAGGGCGCCCCCCGCTTCGCCGTGGGCGACTCGGCGCGGTTGATCCGCACCGGATGGCAGCGCCTGATCGGGGCCGTCCTCGACTGCGAGAAGCCGGTCATCGCGGCGGTGAACGCCACCGCCGCCGGCGGGGGGATGCACCTGGCCCTGGCCTGCGACCTGGTCATCGCGGCCGAGGAGGCGAAGTTCATCGAGGTCTTCGTGCGGCGCGGCATCGCCCCCGACGCCGGCGGCGCCTACCTGCTGACCCGGTTGATCGGGCCCCAGAAGGCGAAGGAACTGTTCTTCTTCGGCGACGATCTCCCGGCGACCGAAGCCGAGCGGCTGGGCGTGGTCAACCTGGTGGTGCCGCGGGTGCGGCTGGCCGAGGTCGCCGGGGAGTGGTCGGCCCGGCTGGCCGCCGGCCCGACCAAGGCCATCGCCGCGGCCAAGGCGCTCACCAACCACGCCCTCGAGTCCGACCGGGCCGCCGCCTTCTGGGAGGAGGCGGCCGCGCAGGAGCTGGTGGTGGGGACGGAGGACTGCGCCGAGGGCCTGTCCGCGTTCGCCGAGCGCAGGACGCCGCAGTTCAAGGGGTGGTGAGGGCGCCCGGGCGGCCCGGGGCGACCGGACCACTCGACGGGCTGCGCATCGTGGAGCTGGCCGGGCTCGGCCCGTCGCAGTTCGCCGGGATGCTGCTGGCCGACGCCGGTGCCGACGTGGTGCGGATCGACCGCGCCGTCAGGCAGGCGCACCCCCGATCGACGAGCCCCGCCTCGACCTGATGAACCGCGGCCGGCGGTCGGTGGCCGTCGACCTCAAGCACGCCGACGGCCCCGGACTGGTCCTGCGGCTGGTGGCGGCCGCCGACGGTTTGATCGAGGGATTCCGTCCCGGTGTGGCCGAGCGGCTCGGGCTCGGTCCGAACGACTGCCTGGCCCGCAACCCCCGTCTCGTCTACGGCCGGGCCACCGGGTGGGGGCAGCGCGGCCCGCTGGCGGAGGCCGCCGGGCACGACATCGACTACATCGCCCTGTCCGGCGCCCTCCATCCCATCGGCAGGGCCGGCGGGGCCCCGGTGCCGCCTCTCAACCTGGTGGGCGACTTCGGCGGCGGGGGCATGCTGCTCGCCTTCGGGCTGCTGGCCGCGGTGGTGTCGGCCCGCGACAGCGGCCGGGGCCAGGTGGTCGACGCGGCCATGGTCGACGGTGCCGCCTCCCTGACCACCATGGTCCACACCATGCGGGCGGCCGGCATGTGGCGCAGCCCCCGGGGCACCAACCTGCTCGACACCGGTGCCCACTTCTACGAGGTCTACGAGACGGCCGACGGCGGCTTCATGGGCGTGGGGGCCATCGAACCGCAGTTCTACGGGGAGCTGCTCGCCGTGCTCGGCCTCGAGGGCGAGGACCTGCCCGCCCAGATGGACCGGGACGCCTGGCCCGAGATGAAGGCACGCGTTGCGGCCGTCTTCGCCACCCGCACCCGCGACGAGTGGGCGGCGGCCTTCGAGGCGACTGATGCCTGCGTGGCGCCCGTGCTGTCGATGGAGGAGGCACCCGGCCACCCCCACAACCGGGCCCGGGGCACCTTCACCGAGGTGGCCGGCGTCGTCCAGCCGGCCCCGGCGCCCCGCTTCGACCGCACCCCGGGCGGCGTCCGCCGCCCCCCGCCGGCGCCCGGGGAGCACGGCGACGAGGCGCTGGCGGAGTGGGGCCTCGGGGCGGACGAGATCGCGGCGGCCCGGGCCTCGGGCGCCATCCGCTAGCGGGGCGCCGCCGTTCCCGCCGTTCCCGCCGTCGGGCGGTCGGCGGACGGCGCACGGCCCCGGGCCGGGGATGTAAACATGCAGCCCGTGGACACCTACGGCGGTTCCCTGGTGGCGGCGGACGAGACCTTCAACCACCAGATCGTCGAGACGTTCGGGTCGGTCGCCCAGTCCGACCCGTCCTGGACGGAGAAGGTGTGGGCCATCGCCCACGCCCGCGACGGCTCGCTCCAGGTGGTGTTCGGGGTGGGCAAGTACACGAACCGGGGAGTCTTCGACGGGGCCGCCGGCGTGTCGCGGGGTACCGACCAGTGGACGGTGCGGAGCAGCCGCCGATTGAGCGCCGATCCGGACGGGACGGACGTGGGCCCGCTGCACTACCAGATCGTCGAGCCGTTGCGGGCGGTGCGGTGCGTGCTCGAGCCCAACGACCACGCCGACATCAGCTTCGATGTGACCTGGCACGGCGACGTCCCGGCTTCGCTCGAGGAGCCCTGGCCGGACCGCAGCCCCGACACCTACCGGGTCACCCACGACCTGCTCCGCTACCACCAGGTGGGCGTGGCCGAAGGGTGGGTGCAGGTGGACGGGGCCCGCACCGAGGTGACCCCGGAGGGATGGATCTCGATCCGCGACCACTCGTGGGGGATCCGTCCCGGGGTGGGGATGCCGATCCCGGGCCTGGCCCGCGCCCACCGCCAGCACCAGACCGCACTCTCCTGGTTCCCCATGCGCATGGTGCGCGGCGACGGCTCGTTGTACTCGCTCTTCGCCTACTACGAGCGCAAGGTTGGTGACGGCTTCGACCTGTGCCGGTCCCAGGCCGAGGAACGGCTGGCCTCGGGCGACCACCACCGGTTCGCCTCGGTCACCCAGGACCTCGCCTTCCACGATGCCAACCGGCGGTTGAAGGGCGGCACCGTCACCCTCCACGACACCGACGGTTCGACGCGCCCCCTCACGGTCACCCCGGTGGCCGACACCGGCTTCCACCTGGGCACCGGTGGATACTTCGGTTGGAAGGGCTGGGTGCTCGGCCACTGGGCCGGAGATCTGATGGTCGACGGCGAGCACCTCGTGGGCGTGGACACTCCCGAGGTGGCCCGCCAGGTGCACCAGCTGCGGGACGTGCTCGTCCGGGTGGAGGATCCCGTCGGAGGGGGCTCGGGGCTCGGCAACATCGAGACGATGATGGTCGGCGCCTTCCCCGAGTTGGGGCTGACCGCCGACAACTCCTTCCTCTGAGGGCCCCGTTCAGGCGTCGGTCTTGACGGCCGGCCTGACGGGCGGCGCGCTTCGCCAGTCGGCGATGCCGTCCGCCGCGGTGGCGATGGGCATGCGGTCGTCGTGGATCTCGGCCCAGTGGGAGTGGTTCAGCTCGTGGAGGGTGAAGCAGGCGTTGAGGGCGTTGTAGAAGCCCATGTTGTCGACCGTCTGGTTGACCGACTCCTTGATGAGCAGCGCCGTCATCGTCGGCAGCTCGGCGATCCGGCGGGCGAACTCGAGGGTCTTCTCCGTCAGCTCCGCCGCCGGGAACACCTTGGAGACCATGCCGAGCTGGTGGGCCTCGTCGACGTCGATCGAGTCGCCGGTCAGCATGAGCTCCTTGGTCTTGCGCGGCCCGAACTCCCACGGGTGGGCGAAGTACTCCACGCCGCACATACCGAGGCGGGTACCGACCACGTCGGCGAACGCGACGTCGTCGGCCGCCACGATCAGGTCGCACGCCCACATCAGCATGAGGCCGGCGGCGTAGACCGTGCCGTGGACCTGGGCGACGGTGATCTTGCGCAGGTTGCGCCACCGCCGGGTGTTCTCGAAGAAGTAGTGCCATTCCTGCAGCATCCGCTGTTCGGCGCCCGGTACGGGTCCCGCCGTTGATCCGCCGGGTCGGGTGCGGGTTGTCCCGGCTCCACTCGGCCGTGGCGACTCTTCGACCCCATGTCGTGGCCGGAGGAGAACATCGGCCCCATGCCGCCGAGGATCACCACGCGGACCTCGTCGTCGGCCTCGGCCTCGCAGGAAGGCCGTCATCCAGCTCGACCAGCAGGCCGCGGTTCTGGGCGTTGCGGGCGTCGGGCCGGTTGAGCATGATCCGGGCGATCCGACCGTCTTCGAGGGTCTCGTAGGTCACGAACTCGTTGCTCGATCACTCTCCTTGGTCAGATCTCCGACGGTCTGCCGTTGATCGGGTTGTCGATCGTTGATCGGGTGGTCGATGGCGGGTCCCGTGCCGGGTCCGGTGTCGTCGCGCCGCGCCGGCAGCACGGCGAAGGTGAGGTTGGAGATGGCCGCCAGCTCCCCGGTACCCATGTCGACGACCTCGGCCCTCACCACGGCCAGGTTGCGGCCCCGTCGGACCACGGTCGCCCTCGCCCGGGCCGGTCCCCGGGTGACCCCGCGGAGGAAGTGGATGGACAGGTCGGCGGTGGAGACGTGTTGGCCCTTGGGCGAGCCCTCGAGCACGGCCCGCCCGGCGACCACGTCGACCAGGGTGGCGACCAGGCCTCCCTGCAGGCCGCCCCGGGGGTTCGTGAAGCGGTCGTCCACGTCCATCTCCATGGCGAGATCGGCGCTGTCGTCGGCCACGTCGCGGAGCGACAGCTGTTGGAAGAGGTGCCCGCCGGCCGCCAGGACGGCGGCGTGGCGCGCCGCCG
This sequence comes from uncultured Actinomycetota bacterium, assembly GCA_963838005.1. Taxonomy (GTDB): domain Bacteria; phylum Actinomycetota; class Acidimicrobiia; order Acidimicrobiales; family RAAP-2; genus CAWIPW01. Next base: position 284,241 of record CAWIPW010000003.1, on the reverse strand, counting down.
CGTCCCCCGGCAGCTCCACCAGCTCCGGCGCCACGGCGAACGGCGGTGGCACGATGCCGGCACCGCCGTCGGCGCCGGCATCGGAGTGCGGCGTCAGCGATCCCCGCGGCGGCGGTTGCGCTCGGCCGCCGTGGCCTCTTCGTCGACGCTGACGGTCATGTCCTCGAGCGAGCCGACGACGACGACCCCGTAGTCGCGCCTCGCCCCCTCGATCGAGACGTACTCGTCCCAGACGTCGTCGAGGACGGCCTGGGGGTCGCGGTCGAGCGGGTCGCCCCAGCCGCCGCCTCCCCCGAACTCGTAGACCAGTTCCTCGCCCGTGTCGAGGAGGACGTTGGCCACCGACGGCGCCACCTCGATCGACCCCTTGAGGATGCACCGGTCGGGTGCGCCGCTCCTGCCGCCGGCGATGCCCGGATGGAGGTGGTGCCGGTTGACCACGTACTGGTTGACGTACGTCGGGGTCCGGACCTCCTTGACGAACAGGCTCCCGCAGGCGCCCCGCCACTGACCGGGGCCGCCCGAGTCGGTGCGGTAGTTCCGGTCCCGGATGAAGTGGGGGAACAGCCCCTCGTTGATCTCCGCCGTCGCCTTGATGAGGTTGCCGGAGGAGGCCGACAGCGCCCCCCACCCGTCGACGCCCTTTACGGCGTTCACCCAGCCGGCGGCGACCTCGCCGCCATGGTCGAAGAAGGACCGGCCCGTGCGGGGGTCGACATCGCCCCACATCTGGCGGGGGCTTCCGAACTTGTACGTCTGCGGGCTGCAGCGCTCGGGGATCACCGCGCTCAGGGCCACGGCGATGGCGTCGCTCACCTCCACACCGGGGTGGTGGGTCCCGCTGGAGACGGGCTTGCCCTCCGTCGGGTTCACGCAGCAGCCCAGGGGGGCGATGATCTCGATGGAGTCGAAGAACCCCTCGTTCTTCGGGATCGTCGGGTCCACCATGCTGGCGAGTTGGGAGACGACGTTGCCGCGGGTGTTGCCGAACGTCGACCACGCCTGGATCTCAGGTCGGTCGTCCGACCCGGTGAAGTCGACCACCAGGCGGTTGCCGTCCACGGTGACCCGGATGTGGACCACGATGTCGGTGTTGCCGGCCGGGTCGGCGTCGAAGTACACGTCGGCCTCGTAGTCGCCGTCGGGCCAGCGCTCGATCTCCCGCTGCAGCCGCCGCCGCGATTCGTTGATGGAGAACTCGACCGTGGCCCGCACGGTGTCCGCACCGTGGTGGCGGGCGATCTCCTCGAGGCGGGCGACGCCGAGCTGGGCCGCTCCCACCTGCGAACGGAGGTCGCCGATGAAGCCGGGCAGCCGGTTGTTGGCCCGCATCAGGGAGACGACATCCTTGCGTTCCCGGCCGCCGTCGATGATCTTCAGGGCCGGGTAGCGGGTGCCCTCCGACCAGATGTCCTTGGCGAAGACGTTGTAGCCGCCGGCCATGGCCCCGCCGGTGTCGCCGTGGTGGCACTGGATCGAGGCGATGAGCAGGAGGTCGCCGTCCTCGTCGAAGACCGGGGCGAACACGTTGAAGTCGGGCAGGTGCCCGCCACCGTGGTACGGGTCGTTGGCGACGATGACGTCGCCGGGCGAGAGCTCGTCGCCGAACAGCTCCAGGGCGTACTGCACGGGCAGCGTGCTCGACAGCATGAACTGCGGGATGCCCACCGACAGGGCGGCCAGCCGGCCGGACGCGTCGAGGATGGTGGCGTTGCGTTCGTTGGACTGGTTGAGGATGGGGGTGGTGGCTGTCCTCGACACGTAGGTCGCCATCTCGAAGCAGACGGTCTCCATGGCCGAGCGGACCACCTCGGCCGTGATCGGGTCGATGTCGGTCGCTGTCGTCGTGGCCATCCGGCATCCTCCCCGTGGTGCACCCGGCGTGCCGAGACACCGGTGTCATGTCGCGAGTATGGCATGGGCCCCCATGTGGGTGCCCACGCCCGGGCCGGCGTCGCCCCGCCCGGGGTAACACCCGAACCCCACTCCCTGCGGGGTGGGTACCGGCCGCCCGTGGAGGCCGACCGGCCCCGGTGTACCCGGCCTACACTGCTGGACCGGACGCGGAAGGACGCCGACGTCAGGTCCGGGCGGGACCGGTCGCTGGACACCTGACGCCGGACGCCGGACCGGCCGGCCGAGCCGAGGGGAGGCGACGACGAGTGAGGGCGACACTGCGGGCCACGGAGGCACCGCGCTACCGCCGCCCGGGCGGCCCGTGGGACGGGGCCACCCTCGACGATCTGAGCCGGGCCGGCGGCGGCACCGGCGGCACCGGCAGGGCCGGCGGCGGCACCGGCCTCCGTGTCGTCGACGGCGAGCGGCGGCTCGACGCCGACGACCTCGACCGGGCCGTGGCCGGCGTGGCCGGGGCGCTCAGGGCCAGGGGGGTGCGCCGCCGGGCCGCCGTGGTCTGGCAGCTCCCCAACTGTGCCGAGTCGATCGTGCTGTTCCGGGCCTGTTGGCGCCTGGGGGCGGTGGCCGTGCCCCTCCACCACCAGCTGGGCGCCCCCGACGTGGCCCGGCTCGTCGACCGGGTGGCGCCCGTCGTGACCTTCGCCGGGGAGGGCATGTCCCTGGGCGAGGTCGGGCCGGCCGATCCGGTCAGGGGACCGTCGTCGTGGTTCGCACGGGCGGCCTTCTCGGGCGGCACGGGCGACCGGCCCGTCGTGGCCGGCGCGGCGTCACCGGCCGACATCGCGGTGGTGCTGTTCACCTCGGGGTCGACGGGCGAGCCCAAGGGGGTCCTCCACACCCACCGGGCGCTGGCCTCGAAGATGCGGGCGATGGTGCCCATCCACGGGCTCGGCCCGTCGGACGCCGTGTTGATGCCGCTGCCCATGGCGCACATCTCCGGGCTGCTCAACGGCGTGCTGGTGCCCACGGCGGCCGTCATGACGTCGGTCCTGATGGAGCGCTGGGATCCCGAGCGGGCCCTCGCCTGCATCGAGGACGAGCGGGTGACGTTCATGGGCGGCCCGCCCACGCTGTTCACCGACATGCTGGCGGCCGAGGGGTACGACCCGGGGCGGATCTCGTCCCTGCGGGTCATCTCGACCGGTGGCATGGGGGTGTCCGCCGAGTTCGTCGTGGCCGCGGCCGAGGGGTTCGGGGCCCAGGTGAAGCGGACCTACGGCAGCACGGAGATCCCCACCATCACGACGTGCGGCCCGCTCGACGGCGGCGAGATGTCGGCGGCCCGCGGCCGTGACACCGACGGGCGCACCTTCGGTGACAGCGAGATCCGGATCGTGGACGCCGGCAGCGGGCGCCCGGTGCCGGCGGGAGAGGTCGGGGAGGTGTGGTGCCGCGGCCCCGAGATGTTCGCCGGCTATCTCGAGGCCGCCGACAACCGGGGGGTGGTCAGGGGCGGGTGGTTCCGCACCGGCGACCTGGGTGTCGTCGACGACGCCGGGTGGCTGCGCATCGTGGGCCGGCTCAAGGACGTCATCATCCGGGCAGGCGAGAACATCTCGTCCGTCGAGGTCGAACGGGTGCTCGAGGCCCACCCGGAGGTGCGTCACGCGGTGGTGGTGGGCCGTCCCGACCCGCGGGTGGGCGAGCGGGTGGCCGCCTTCGTGGTGGGCGACCCCGGGTTCGACCTGCACGCGTGTCGGCAGTGGTTCCTCGAATGCGGCGTCGCCCGGTTCAAGGTGCCCGAATCCGTGACCCGCGTCGACGAGATCCCCCGGTTACCGGCGGGCAAACCCGACCGGGCACGCCTCCGGGCGCTGGCCTCGGCGGCGACCGGTCCCGAGCGGGACGGGGAGACGGAGGTGCCGGCGTGGACCTCGCGCTGAGCGACGGTGAGCAGGCCTTCCGCGACGAGGTCCGGGCGTGGCTCGAGGCGCACGTCGAGGAGGCGCCGGAGTTCGCGTCGTTCGACGACGAGTTCGCGTGGGGCCGCCGGTGGCAGGCCACGTTGGCCGACGGTCGGTGGGTCGGCATCCACTGGCCGGCCGAGTACGGCGGCCGCGGCGCGTCGGCCCTCGAGGTGGCCATCTTCAACCTGGAGTACGCCCGCTCCCGGGCGCCCCAGCCCGTCAACCGCACGGGGGTGAACCTGGTCGGGCCCACCCTGCTGCGGCACGGCAGCGACGCCCAGCGCGGCCGGTGGCTGCCGGCCATCCTCACCGCCGAGGAGATCTGGTGCCAGCTCTTCAGCGAACCCGGGGCCGGGTCGGACCTGGCCTCCCTGTCCACCCGGGCCACGGAGGTCGACGGGGGCTGGGTGCTGAACGGGCAGAAGGTGTGGACCAGCTACGCCCAGTACGCGCGGTGGGGCATCGCCCTCGTCCGGACCGACGCCGACGCCCCCCGTCACCGGGGCATCTCGTGCCTGGTGGTGGACATGGAGGCACCCGGCATCGAGGTCCGGCCGCTCGTGACCATGACGACGGAGGCGGAGTTCAACGAGGTGTTCTTCGACGACGTGTTCGTGCCCTCCGACCACCTCGTCGGCGGCTACCACCACGGGTGGGCGGTGGCCAACACCACGCTCGCCCACGAGCGCGGCACCACCTTCCCGTTCAAGGAGCAGGTCGTCCACGAGGTCTACCTCGACCAGGTCCTCGACCTGGCGGCCGCGTCGGGGGCCTTCGACGACCCGCTCGTCGCCGACCGCCTGGTCGACGCCTACGTGCGCCTGCGGGTCCTGCGGCTCCACAACTGGCGGACCATGACCCGCCTCGGCCACGGCATCGAGCCCGGAGCCGAGTCGAGCGTCGTCAAGCTGGCGTGGAGCGACATGACCCACGAGCTCTCCGACGCCGCCATGGCCGTGCTCGGCCATTCGGCACCGCTCTGGGGCGACGCCGGCGACAATCCGGCCCGGGGGAAGTGGCAGCGGCAGTGGCTGTGGAGCCAGGCGTCCACCATCGCCGGCGGCACCTCGGAGATCCAGCGGACCATCATCGGAGAGCGCATCCTCGGCCTCCCCCGCTGAGAGGGGCCGCCGTCCCACAACCTCGTCCCGACCGACCCGGCAACGACGTTGCCCCGAACCGGAGGTGCAATTGGTGTCCGTCGATCCGTCAGCCCCGTGCCTCGTCGGCGTGGGACAGCACGTGGTGCGCCCGGCCGACAGCCCCGCGCCCGAACCGCTCCAGCTGTGGGAGCTGGTGGCGAGGGCCGCCGCCGGGGACAGCGGGTCCGCCGGAGTGTTGGGGGCGCTCGACAGCGTGCACGTGGTGTTCTGCCAGACCTGGGACTACGACGACCCGGCCGGCCGGCTGTGCGAGCGACTGGGCATCGCACCGGCGGACCGTCGCTACTCCGGCATCGGCGGGACGGTGCCCCAGCAACTGGTGGCCGACGCCGCCGGCGCCATCTCCCGGGGGAGCTCTCCGGCCGCCTGATCTGCATGGCCGAGGCCGGCTACACCATGCGCAAGGCCATGCAGGCCGGGACGCCCCCGTCCTGGAGCCACCGGACGGCGTTGCCGGTGCGGTTCCCCTTCGAGGCACCCAGCCACCCGGCGGAGAAGGCACACGGGGTCCGGCCGGCGTGGCTCACCTTCGCCATGCGCGACGTCGCCCGCCGGGCGGCCCGCGGCACCCCCCCGGCGGCCTACCGGGCCGAGCTGGCCGACATGATGAGCGGTCTCACCGAGACGGCCGCCGCCAACCCGTACGCCTGGTTTCCGACCGCGCAGTCGCCGGCCGACCTGGCCGACCCGGGGCCGGCCAACCGCATGATCGGCTACCCGTACACCAAGCGGATGTGCTCGATCCTCGACGTGGACCTGGCCGCCGCCGTCATCGTGACCAGCCACGCCGAGGCCGACCGGCTGGGCGTGCCCCCCGACCGCCGGGTCTACCTGCACGCCGCGGCCTACGCCGAGGACCCGTCTACGTGGCCGAGCATCCGGATCTGGCCACCTCGCCGGCCATGGCGCTGGCGGCGTCCACGGCCCTGTCGGATGCCGGCATCGGCATCGATGATGTTGCCCACCTCGATCTCTACAGCTGCTTCCCGGCCAGCCTCGGCTTCGGCCGCGACGCCCTCGGGCTGTCACCCGACGACGCCCGGCCCCTCACCGTGACCGGCGGGCTGCCCTACGCCGGTGGGCCGGGGAGCGGCTACATGCTCGGCGCCATCGCCACCATGGCCGGGGTGCTGCGGGCCGACCCGGGCAGCTTCGGCCTGGTCAGCGGGGTGGGCATGCACATGACCAAGCACGTCCACGCCCTCTACTCGGCGTTGCCGCCGGACGGGCGGAACGTCCCCGGCCTGCACGACCTGGGTGGACCGGCGGGTGGGGCCCGCCCCATCGTCTCCGGACCCGGGGTCGAGGACGGGCCGGCTACGGTGGCCACCTACAGCGTCGTCCACGGGCGGGACGGGGCGGCCGAGCACGGCGTCGTCGTCGCCGATCTCGGCCACGGCCGGACCTACGCCGTCGTCACCGACGCCGGCTGGCTCGAGGCGGCCGAGGCCGAGGAACTGGTGGGCACCGAGGTGGCGCTCCGGGTCGATCCCCGCGGCTACACCACGGCGTATGCGCCCTGACCGCCCGGGCGCCCACTACCCCCCCGGCAGCCGGGCCCGCAACCCGTCGAGCATGACGGCCAGTCCGAAGTCGAAGACGTCGGCGTCGTCGCTGAACGTCAACGTGCGGTCGCGCTCGGCGGCACCGGCGGTGGCGAGCTCCTGGCTGACCGCCCCGAAGAGCAGGTAGGTCAGCACCCGCTGGATCCGGCCGGAGGCCGCCGGCGAGAAGCCCGCCCCGACGAGCACACCGTCGAGGATGCGGTGGAGGCGCAGCTCGTTCGGGTGACCTGTCGCCCGCACGAGGAGGTGGTCGGACACGCCCGGATACTCGAGCAGGCGGTTGCGCCCCTCCCGGAACAGGAAGACGACCTTGTCGTCCCACCGGTCGAGGCCGGGGGAGGCTCGGGGATCCGGCCGAGCACGGCGTCGGCGACCAGGTCGGACAGCTCGCCCTTGGAGGACACGTAGTAGTAGGCGTTCATCGACGACAGGCCCAGCTCGGCCGCGAGCTTCCGCATGGTCAGGTGGGCCAGGCCCTCGTGCCGGCAGAGCCTGAGGGCGGCCTCCACGATGTCGTCCCGGGTCAGCTCGCCGTAGCGCCAGGGGCGTCGCCGCCCCTCCGACCGGCCACCGTCACGGCCACCGTCGCCGCCACCGTCGCCGTCGCCGTCGCGGTCGCCGTCGCGGTCGCCGTCGCCGTCGACGGTGGCGTCGGGCAGGCGGCGGGATGGGGACTGCTCCGAGGGCATCGGGGGCTCCGTCAGCTGGTCGGTGATCGCCGGCAACGCTACCCGCCGAGGGGCGCGACGGCCCGACCGGCCGGATTGACGGGTGAAGTCGAACAACGTCACACTCAGGTGTCCGAACCGGCCCCGGCGATCTCCGGGGCACGGCCCCCGGCGGCGCGTCGCCGCCAGGGGGCCGCCCGCGAGGAGTGTGCCGTGCCCATCCACTACAGCCTCGACGACCACGTGGTGACGATCACCATCGACCGGCCCGAGCGTCGTAACGCCCTCGACCTCGAGCACTTCGAGGCGCTGGCCGCCGCGTGGACGGCGTTCAACGACGATGTCGACGCCTGGGTCGCCATCGTCACCGGCGTGGACGGCGCGTTCTGCGCCGGTGCCGACCTCCGCGACTTCATTCCGGCGGTGACGGCGTCCAAGGGGGCGGAGCTCGAACGCTTCGCCTCGGCCATGGTGGCCGTCCTGCGCGACGTCGAGATCTACAAACCGATCATCGCCGCCGTCGACGGCCCGTGCGTGGCCGGGGGCATGGAGATGCTGGGCGGGACCGACATCCGCCTGGCCAGCCCCGAGGCGTCCTTCGGGGTGCTCGAGCCCCGGCAGGGGCTGTTCGCCGGCGGCGGGACGACCGCCCGCCTGCCCCGCCAGCTCACCTGGCCGGCGGCGATGGAGTTCCTGCTGACGGCGGACAAGGTGTCGGCGGGCCGCGCCCTCGAGCTCGGGCTGTTGAACGAGATCGTGGGCCGCGACCGGCTCCAGGACCGGGCCCGCCAGTGGGCCGCCCGCATCACGGTCAACGCCCCCCTGGCCGTGGCGGCCACCAAGGAGAGCGCGCTGCGGGGCCTGGCGGCGGCGACGCTCGAGGACGCCTATGCCATCGAATCGAAGCTCAGCCGTCGGGTGTTCAGGTCCGAGGACGCCAAGGAGGGGCCCCGGGCCTTCATGGAGAAGCGGCCGCCCCGCTGGACCGGCACCTGAGCCTCGGGCTCCGGCCGTGGGGGTCAGACGATGCGGGACGCCCGGCCTTCCCAGTAGGGGTCGCGCAGCCGGCGCTTGAAGAGCTTGCCGGTCGGATCGCGGGGCATGGACACGGTGAACTCGACCCGGCGGGGGCACTTGTAGGTGGCCAGGTGGTCCCGGCACCACGCCAGCAGCTCGGCCTCCGACGTGCCACCCTCGGGATCGGCGAGCTGCACGACGGCGAGCACGGCTTCGCCCATCTCGTCGTCGGGAATGCCGAAGACGGCGGCGTCGAGCACGTCCGGATGGGTGAGGAGCACGTGCTCGGCCTCCCGCGGGTAGATGTTCACCCCGCCGGAGACGACCATGTCGGCGGCCCGGTCGGTCAGGTACAGGTAGCCGTCCCCGTCGACGTAGCCGATGTCGCCGAGGGTCCGCCATCCGTGGCGGTTGCGGATGCCGGCCGTCTTCTCTGGGTCGTTGTGGTAGGCGAACTCCCGTCCACCGGCGAAGTAGACGGTGCCGGCCTCGCCGGTGGCGAGCTCCTCGTCGTCGCCGCCCACGATGTGCACCTCGCCGAGGGGCCGCCCGACGGAGCCCGGATGGGCCAGCCACTCCTCGGGGCCGATGAAGGACGAGCCGATGTCCTCGGTGCCGGCGTAGTACTCGTAGATGATCGGGCCCCACCACTCGAGCATCCGGCGTTTCACCGGCACCGGACAGGGGGCGGCGGCGTGGACGACGAAGCGCAGGCTGGAGATGTCGTAGGCGGTGCGCTCTCCGTCGGGCAGCCGGAGCAGGCGGGTGAACATGGTCGGGACGAACTGGGCGTGGGTCACCCGGTGGCGTTCGATGGCGGCCAGGCACGCCGAGGGGTCGAACGACTCCATCACCACGGCCGTGGCCCCGAGACGGTGCATCGACATCGTGTAGACGAGCGGGGCGGCGTGGTAGAGAGGCGCGGGCGACAGGTACACGGCATCGCCGTCGACCCCCGTGGCCGCGATGCCCTCGGCGATCACCACCGGGGGCGCCTCGGGGTGGCCGGGGGGCGCCGAGGTGAGCGGCTTGCGCACCCCCTTCGGGACGCCGGTCGTCCCCGAGGAATAGAGCATCTCGCGCCCCTCGGCCTCGTCGTCGAGCGGCGTGTCCCGGCCCCGCGCCAGCACGTCCCCGTAGGCGTCGAACCCCGGCACGGCGCCGCCGGCCGCGAGCAGTGTCCCCATGCGGTCGAGATCGAGGCCGGCCGCCACCTCGGCGAGCCCGGTCGTGATGACCAGGGCCACCGCCCCGCAGTCGTCCAGGATGTGCTGGACCTCGGCCCGCCGGAGATGGCTGTTGATCGCCGTGTAGTAGAGGCCGGCCCGCTGGGCGGCCCACGCCACCTCGATGAGCTCGCTGCCGTTCTCCATCAGCAGGGCCACGTGGTCACCGGGCTGCAGCCCGGCGTCCCGCAGCACGTGGGCGAGCCGGTTGGACCGCTCGTCGAGCTGGCGGTAGGTGGTGGTGCGGCCCGACCCGGTCATGATCACCGCCGGCCGGTCGGGGGTGCGGGCCGCGCACCACCCGAGGTGGCGGGCGTTCGCCGTCACGCCACCGGGTGCGCTCACCGGCCCACGAAGACAGCCGTGCGCTTCTCCATGAAGGCGGTGGCGCCCTCCTTGGCGTCGGCACTGGCGAAGATCGCCTGCTGCTGTTCGGGAGTCGCCATCCCGGCGCCGGGCCCGTCGGTAACGGCCGCCCGCAGCAGGGACTTCGTCAGCTGGACGGCCAGGGGACCGTTGGCGGCGATCTCCCCGGCCAGTTCGGTGGCCGCCGCCAGCAGGTCCCCGGCCGGCACGACCCGGTTGACCAGCCCGGCCCCGGCCGCCCGGCCGGCGTCGAACGGCTTCCCGGTGAGCCCGATCTCGAGGGCCAGTGCCAGCGGCATGCGCGTGGACAGCAGGGTGCCCCCGCCGGCGGCGTAGAGGCCCCGCCTGACCTCGGGCAGTCCGAACCGGGCGTGCTCCGCGGCCACGACGAGGTCACAGGCGAGGACCAGTTCCAGCCCGCCACCGACGGCGGCCCCGTTGACGGCGGCGATCAGCGGTTTCGGGTAGGCACCGGCCAGCAGGGCGCCCACCGTGCGGCCGATCGGGCCCTCGGCGTCCCCGGCCGCCTCGGCGTCCCACGAACCGAGCGTGGTCAGGTCCATGCCCGCGCAGAACACCCGGTCGCCGGCGCCGGTGAGCACGACGGCCCGGGCGTCGCCGTCGTCGAGGATCTCCCGGAGGGCGACGTCCAGCTCGTCGAGGAGCGGGGGATTGAGGGAGTTGGCGGCCTCGGGACGGTTCAGGGTCAGGATCTCGGTGTGCCCGATGCGGTCTCGGATCACGAGCATGGCTGGTTCCTCCTGGTGTGGTGGTGCCGGTGACCGGGTGCCCCCGACCGGCTACCGGTTCAACTTGAACGTTGTACGATTACCGGGACGATACCGGACGGGCGGCCCGCCCCTCCGGGGTGCGGACGGAGCGGAGGTGGCCGGTGGCCGGGGTCGACGAAGGCAGCCTCGAGTTCGAGCTCACCACGCCGGGGTTCTTCCTCCGGACCGACTACTTCGACGTGCTCGAGAGGCTGCGGCGGACGTCGCCCGTCCACCGGAGCGCGGACGGCCTGCTGGCCGTGTCCCGCTACGAGGACGTCCGCGCCATCAGCCGTGACCCGGCCCGCTTCGTGTCCGGGAGGGGCGTGCTCGTCAACGATCCGCTTCGCGACCCGGCGTCGACGACGCCGAACACCTTTTCGATCCTCCATCTCGACCCGCCCCTCCACGCCACCTACCGGGCGGTGGTCAACCGCCAGTTCACGCCGAGGGCGGTGGCCCCGCTGGCCGAGCGCATCCGCGCCATCGTCTCGGGCGTCCTCGACGCCGTGCCCACCGGCGAGGTCGTCGACTTCGTCGACGCCGTGGCCTCGCCCGTCCCCATCCTCGTGATCACTGAGCTCCTCGGGGTCCCCGACGCCGATCGCGACCTGCTCCGACGGTGGTCCGACGCCGCCATCGAGAGCACCGATCGCAGCGTGGAGGAGCGGTCCGAGGACGTCGGCCGGATGGCCGCCTTCCTGCTCGAGCACATCGACTCCCCGGCCACCGAGTCGAACGACCTGCTCGATCTGTTGAAGACGGCGCCGGTGGGCGACCGCGTGCTGACGCGGTCCGAGATCATGGGGTTCTGCATCACTTTGCTCGTGGCCGGGAACGAGACGACCCGCACGCTCTTGTCGGGCGGTGTCGAGGCGCTGGCCGCACATCCCGACCAGTGGGGCGCGCTGGCCGGCGACCGGTCGCTGCTCCCGGGGGCCGTGGAGGAGATGGTGCGGTGGGTCACCCCGATCCAGGCGTTCGCCCGCACCACCGTCGAGGAGGTGGAGGTGGCCGGGGTCGACGTCGCCGCCGGCGAGTACCTCGTGATGCTGTACGCCTCGGCCAACCGCGACGAGGCCGTCTTCGGGCCCGGCGCCGCCAGCTTCGACGTGACCCGGCCGGCGTTGCCGGGCCATCTCGCCTTCGGTTTCGGCGAGCACGTCTGCCTGGGCGCCAGCCTGGCCCGGCTCGAGGCGCGCGTGGTCTTCGACGAGCTGCTCGACCGCTTCGGCGGGGTCCACGTCGACGGTGCGCCGACCTATGCCAGCTCGACGCTGGTCCGGGGGGCGCAGGTCCTGCCGGTCGTCCTCGGCTGAGGTGACGGGGCTCACCCGCCGAGCAGCGGCGTGCGGCCGTGCGCCACGAATTCCTTCTCCAGCGCGTCCACGTCGTCCGGTCCCATCGGCACGTACCTGTGGCTGCGGCCGACCCTGCGATAGAGGGCGTCGGCGGTGCGCCACCCCTGGACTCGCAACGGCTTCTTGTCGATCTTGTCGGTGGCCGTGACGGGCAGGGCACCGACGATGCGGACGTAGCGGGGCGCCCACTTCGTGCCCAGGTCCGGTTGGCCGTCGAGGAACGCCTCGAAGGCGGCCGGATCGAAGGGCACGTCGCCGTCGGGCTCGAGCGCCGCCATCACCTGGTCCCCGGTCTTCGGGTCGGGCACGGCGTAGACGGCGACGCCCCGCAACCCGGGGAACCGGCCGAGGACCCGCTCCACCGGGGCGGCCGCGAAGTTCTCGCTGTCGACGCGCAGCCAGTCGCCCGACCGGCCGGCGAAGTAGAAGATCCCCTCCTCGTCCCGGTAGCTCAGGTCGCCCGACCAGTACCAGCCGTGGCGGACCCGCTGCGCCTCGGCCTCGGGGTCGTTGTAGTAGCCCTCGAAGCTCGACCGGCAGCCGCGACCGACCAGCTCGCCGATGGAGGCCTCGGCGTTGGTCAATCCGCCGTCGGCGTCGAAGACGGCCCGGGGGCACTCGACCAGGGTGTCGGGGTCGACGACCACCACGTCGTCGACGTCCCGGGCCCGTCCGAGGGCGCCGGGCCGGGAGTCGGCGACCGGCTGGAGCACGATGGCGTTCTCGCTCGATCCGTACCCCTCGATGACGGGCACGCCGAAGCGCCGGCTGAACTCGGCCTTGTCCGGCGCCGAGGTCTCGGGACCGAGCACCCAGCGGAGCCGGTGGTCACGGTCGTGATCGGTCGGGGGAGTGGCCACGATGTGGGAGATGGCACGGCCCACCGTGTTGAAGAAGGTGGCGCCGTTGGCCCGGATGTCGGGAAGGAAGCCCGATGCCGAGAACGACCGGCGGAGCGCCAGGGTGGCGCCGGTCGCGAACGCCGGGAACGCCGAGGCCGCCAGGGCGTTGCCGTGGAACAGCGGCATGGCGCAGTACAGGACGTCGTCGGGGGTGAACGGCATCCGCCGGGCCGCCCGGGCCGCCCGACCCTGGCTCATGCGGACGGCCTTGGGCTCGCCCGACGACCCGGAGGTGAAGATCAACAGGAAGAGGTCCCCGGCGTCCGGCACTGTCGGTGGGGTTTCCGACGGGCCGGGGTCTCCGAGGCCGGACCGGTAGCCGGCGCTGTCGCTGAGCAGCACCCGTGAGGGATCCAGGTCGAGGTCGAGGCCGTCGAGCAGCCCGTCCCGGTGCGCCGTGTCCGTGATGACCAGCTGGCAGTCGGTCCGGCGGACGTCGGCCGCCAGCTCGTCGCCCCGGCGGGTGGCGTTGAGGCCGACCACCACCGCACCGGCCCGGGCCGCCCCGGCCAGCACGAAGAGGTACTCGGGCACGTTGTCGAGGAGCACGCCAACGTGGAACGGACCGTCCCGGCGGCGCGCCGCGAGCAGCCCGGCCCGGCGCCCGGCTTCGGCGACGACGGCGCGCCACGACCACTCGGCCCCCTCGAAGGTCAGGCCGACGCGGTCGTCGTCGGCGCGCTGGAGCACCAGTTCGGCGGCCGTGAGGGGGGCGGCGTCGGTGGTCACGGTGGCGGTACCGCCGGGGACCGCCGCAGCGCGGACAGGACCATGGCCGCCGTGGTGCGCACGGCGCGCTGCTCCGAGATGTCGCCGTCGCCGGCGACGACGTAGGCGGCCATCCGCTCGATCAGCGACAGCAGGGCAAGGGTGGCCACGGACGGGTCGACGGCCCCGGCCACGTCGGGATGGAGCCTGTCCTGGAGGGCGGCCGCCAGGCCGCCCAGGGTGTCGTTGGCCAGCGCCTGCATCAGGGGATCGAGCTCCCGCCGCTCCATCCACACCCTGATCACCGGCGAGTGGCGACGGTAGGCGGCGAAGAAGCGCGTCAGCCACGGTTCGAGCGAGTCGGGGGCCAGCTCGACCGGCAGCTGGTTGAGGGCGCGGGTGAGGTCGCCGATCTCGGCCCCGCACTCGATGGCCAGTCGGTGGAGGAGGTCCTCCTTGTTGCGGAAGTAGAGGTAGAAGGTCCCGTGCGACGTGCCGGCCAGCTCGACGATGTCGTCCACCCGGGCCGCCGAGTACCCGAGCTGGGAGAACGCATCCCGCCCGGAGTCGACCAGCTTGGACACCGTCTCCTCGCCCTGGATGCGGAGGCGCCGGCCCGACGCCGGCCGCCCCGACGGCTGCCGGGTGGGCAGCCAGGCCGGGTACTCCAGGGGTTCGGAGGCGACGCCGCGCCCCGGGCCGTCGTCGCCGGGCGCCGTCACGACGGCCGCAGGCACTCGCCCGGGGTGGGATGCCGGGCGGGCACTAACGTGGCGGGATGGTCGAGCGTGCCGAGGGCGCCCGTACGGCGGCCGGAGCCGGTTCGGGAGCCGGTGCGGGAGCCGGACCTGGAGCCGGACCTGGAGCCGGTGCGGGAGCCGGTCCTGGAGCCGGTGCCGGCGACGGCCAGGTCGAGCGGACCCGGGAGCGCCTCATCGACGCCACCCTCGAGGTCTTCGGCCGCAAGGGCTACGAGGATGCCCGGGTGGAGGACATCTGCCAGGCGGCGGGGTCCGCCCGGGCCACCTTCTACCGCCACTTCAGCGGCAAGGACGACGTCTTCGACGTGCTGCTCGACCGCCTGGTCGACGAGATGGACGTGCTGGTGACCAGGGTGCAGGCCATCACCGCCGACCGCCAGGGGTACGCCACCCTCCGGTTGCTGGTGGCGGAGATGCTGCGGGCGGCCGAGCGGTGGGCGCCGCTGGTGGAGGCACTCGGCGTGCCCCGGCGGGCCCCCAACGAGTCCCGGGCCCGTTCGGCCGCCGAGGTCGTGCGCATGAGCTCGATGCTGGGGCGGGCCATCGCCGAAGGGGACGGCGGTGCGGGCGACCCGTGGATGGAGGGGTTGGCGCTCGTCGGTCTCATCGAAGGGTTCGGCCATCAGGTGCGGACCTGGGACATCACCCTCGACCGCCAACCCATGCTCGACGACGTGGCCCTCCTGTCGCTGCGGATGCTCCACCCCGGGCTCGACCCGGCCGTGGTGGACTGATCGTCCCGCCGCGACCGTCCCGGCGCGACCGTCCCGGCGCCGTCGCCCCACGGGGTCACCCCCCGGGTGGCGCCCGGTGGCGCGCCGCCGGCGGGGGAGTGGTCACGACCGGGCCTTGTCCTGGGACAGGCCCGACGGCATGACCATGCCGACCGGCTGGAGGTGCTGGCCCAGCATCTGGTCGAACTCCTCCGACACCGACGCCGTGTCCCAACCCCCGTCCCGGTGCATCCACGCGATCTGCTTGGGGTGCTGGAACAGGGTGTAGCTGAAGTCGGTCCGGCCGAAGAGCTGGCCGTTCACATGGCCGGCGCGGTCCGAGGCCAGGTAGGCCACCAGCGGGGCGTTCATCGCCGGGTCGAGCCGGGGGTCGGGTGGCCCGTCGCCCCCGATGGCCGCCGTCATGCGGGTGGCGCCGGCCGGGGCGATGGCGTTGACGGTGATGCCGGCCTTGGCCAGCTCCAGTGCCCACACGAAGGTCATCCCCATGATGCCGGCCTTGGCCGCACCGTAGTTCGTCTGCCCGAAGTTGCCCCGCAGCCCGGCCGAGGACGTCACGTTGATGATGCGGCCGTACCCGGCCTCGCGCATGACGGGCACGGCGTGACGGGTGCAGTTGAAGGCGCCCTTCAGGTGGGTGGCGATGACGGCGTCGAAGTCCTCCTCGGTCATCTTGACCAGGGTCCGGTCCCGGACGATCCCGGCGTTGTTGACGAGGATGTCGATCCGGCCGAAGGCGTCGACGGCGCCGTCCACGATGTGCGCGGCCGCCTCGAAGTCGGTGACCGACTCGTGGGAGGGGACGGCCCGGCCCCCGAACGCTTCGATCTCCTTGCAGACCTCGCCGGCCGGGTCGGTGGCGCTGTCGTTCTCGCCCCGGAGGCCGACCCCGAGGTCGTTCACGACGACGGCCGCTCCCTGGCGGGCGAGCTCGAGGGCGAATTCGCGGCCGATCCCGCGGCCGGCACCGGTGACGACGGCGACGCGATCCTCGAGCAGCATGGCACTCCTCCGGTGGGTGGTCCTTCGCCGCCGACGGTGCGGCTGCCCATGCCTGGACGACGGAAGAATAGTATGACACGAGCGTCTCACCCGTCCGGAAGGACCGTGCTCGATGACCAGTGCCGCCGGAGTGGATCCCTACGCCGAGAGCGAGGACCGGGCGGCGCTGCGCGCCCTGGCCCGGGAGATCGGCCGCCGCGAGGTCGGGCCCCGGGCCGGGCTCGGTGACGCCACCGCCACGCTGCAGGACGAGGCCCTCAAGGCGCTGGCGGCCGCCGACCTGTTCGGGGTGACCATCGGCGAGCGGTGGGGCGGTCTGGGCATGGGTGACGTCGAGGCCGCCATCGTCCTCGAGGAGATCGCCCGGTGGGACGTCTCCACCGCCATCTGCTGCCAGCTGGCCTTCAACGGGCCGGCCCGGGGCATCGAGCACCTCGGCGGCGACGCCCTGAAGGACCGCTGGCTGCCGGGCGTGGCCGCCGGCGACACCATCGTCAGCATCGGCATCACCGAGCCCGATGCCGGCTCGGCCGTGCAGCACATGCGGACCGACCTGGTGGCCGACGGTCCCGGACCGCTGGCGCCTGAACGGCTACAAGAACTACTCGACCCTCGGGCACGTGGCCGGCGGCATCCTGGTGTGGTGCCGGTGGCCCGGGGGCGAGGGTGCCCGGGGCATCGGGGCGGTGATCGTGCCGACCGACCGCGACGGGGTGGAGGTCACCGGCCGGCACGCCAACATGGGCATCAGCGCGGCCACCGAGGCCGAGCTCGCCTTCGACGGCGTGGCCGTCTCGCCCGACGACGTGCTCATCGCCGGCGACCCGTCCTCGACCGAGGCGTTCAAGGTGCTGCTGGGCCATCTCAACCACGAGCGGTGCGGCAACGCCGCCATGTGCGTCGGGGCGGCCCAGGGTGCGCTGGAGCACGCCGTGCGCTACATGCACGAGCGCGAGGTGGGCGGACGTCCCATCTCCGAGCTCCAGGGCCTGCGGTGGAAGCTGGCCGACATGGCGACCCGGCTCGAGGGGGCCCGGCTCCTCCTCACCCGGGCCGTCCACCTGGCCGGACCGGGGGGCACCCCGCCGCCGCTGGAGACGGCGCTGGCCAAGACGGCCGCCAACCTGGCCGCCAAGTTCGTGTGCGACGAGGCCATCCAGCTCCACGGGGGCTACGGCTACAGCCGCGAGTACCCGGTCGAGCGGGCCTACCGTGACATCCGCGGGCTGTGCATCGGGGCCGGAACGGTCGAGGCCCAGCGCAACTACGTGGGAGCGGCCGTGGCCGCCGGCCGGACGACGGTCTCCCCGGGTTGGCGCGACGCCCTGGCCGACTGACCTGACGGGCTCAGGTGTCGGGGCGGAGGAACCGCCCCTCGGGGTCCCACCGCCGGAGCCGCCGGACGTGCTCGGGGTCGGGCGGGTCCAGCTCCCCGACGTCGGCGGCCACCTGGAGGTCCCAGGGGCACCGCGACCGCACGTGGGCCACACGGTCCGCCAGAGGATCGGGCCCCGGGGCCACCGCCGTGAGCACCAGCTCGCCCGGGCCGTCCTTCTCGAAGATGGCCAGGTCGGTGACCACAGCCCGCACCCGGTCGCCGACCGAGGTGACGTAGGGGACCTCGTCGACGGCCCGCCGGCCGGTGAGCGTCGTGGTGACGACCACCTCGTCGGCGCTCGAGGCAACGTCGTTGCCGCCGCCCGATCCCACCAGGAAGGTGCGGCCGGGCACGACGGTGGAGTTGATGTTGCCGTGGCGGTCGATCTGGGCCGCGCCCAGGCAGGCCAGCAGGGTGGTGCCCGGCCCGCCGGCCAGGCTGCCGAGCACCTGGTCGGCGTCGCCCAGCATGGTGGCCGTCGGGAAGCTCCGGTGGTTGAACACGAACGGGTCGGCCGGAGTGGGCACGTACCCCCACAGGCCCAGCTCGGCCGTCAGCACGGCCTCCGAGCCGCGGACCCGGGCCAGCTCGACCGCCAGCCAGGCGGCCAGGTTGGCCACGCCGGCACCGGCCAGCACGGCGTCGGCGTCACGGTCGACGACGCGGTCCGCCAGGTAGCGGGCGCTGTGGACGGCGGCCAGCTCCCAGCTCGACGGGGGTGCGGCCAGGTCGGGCGGGTGGGCGGCCTCGTCGTCCCGCCACGAGTCGGCGTCGGCCCGTCGCCGCAGGCGGTCCAGCCGCCCGGCGCCGAGCCGCTCGAGGTAGTCGGCCTGGTCGGCCGGGCCGAGTACCCAGTGGTCGATCCAGTCGTCGAAACCGGGACCCCGGCTGGCGTCGCGGACCTCCGACCAGAACTCGAGGTCCTCGCCGTACCCGTCGACGGGTGTGTCGCGGGCGAAGAGGCCGCCCGGATGGGCGCCGAGCGGCGTCTCGCACACGGCCAGGACGCGGTGGGCGGGGACCTGGACGAGGTGGGACCACGGGCGGATGTCGTCCACGATCCGCTCGACGGTGGCCACCACCCCCCGCCGGGCGGCCAGCGCCCCCCACAGCCCCTCGAGGCGGGGGGCGTTGAAGGCCAGGTTGCCCTGGCGGTCGGCCATGGCCGCATGCAGCAGGGTGATGTCGGGGGCGTACGCCCCGACCAGGCCGACGGGGCCGAAGGGGGTGTCGACGCGGGCGTACCCGGGGTTGTCGGCCATGGACGAGCCGGCCAGCGACGCCGTGGTCAGGGCGGGCAGGCCCCGGGCGGCCGCCTCGAGCCGCTGGAGGAAGGTCAGGAACGACCAGTGCTCGACCTCGACCGAGCCGTCGAGGTAGGCGTCGGCGAACCACGGGTTGGGGGTGAAGTTGGGGAAGATGTCGCCGGAGTAGCCGGTGACGACCTTGCGGACGAGGCCACCCTTGAAGAACAGGGTGCCGAGGCTCGACAGGCTGAGCATCACCAGGGTGAAGCCGGGATCGCGCCCCCACCACTGCCGGACGAGGTGCCGGGCGGCGGCCGTCCAGCGCGAGTGGTTGGTGACCACGTGGACGGCGTCGCCGGCCCGGACGTGGGCCACGGCCTCGTCCAGAGAGGACACCTTGTCGGCCATGGCCAGCAAGCTATCGGACCTGACGTCCGTGTATTGTCCGGCCATGATCCGCTACGAGGTCGGGGACGACCACGTCGGTCGCATCACCCTCGACCGGCCGGAGGCGAAGAACGCCCTCACTATCGAGATGCGGGACGCGCTGGTCGATGCCGTCCGCGCCGCCCGCGACGACGGCGGCGTGCGCGCCCTGCTCGTGCGGGGGACCGGGGATGCCTTCTGCGCCGGTATGGACCTGCGCGACTCCACCGTCAGCCGGGCCGGCTCGGACGCGTTCGATCCCCGGTCGACGAGCGAGGCCCTCCGCAAGGGGGTCCAGACCATCGTGCGGGAGCTGTGGGAGCTGGACAAGCCCACGGTGGCCCAGGTCGGGGGCACCGCCGTCGGGCCCGGCGCCCACCTGGCCCTCGCCTGCGACTTCGTGCTGGTGACCGAGGCCACCCGCTTCGTGTGGTCGTTCGCCCGCTGGGGGCTGGTGGTCGACGCCGGTGGTGCCTACCTGCTGCCGCGTCTGGTGGGGATGGCGCGGGCCAAGGCCATGGTCCTGCTGGGTGAGGGGGCCGTCGGCGAGGAGGCCGTCACCCTCGGCCTGGCCTATCGCTGCCTGGCCACACCCTCCGAGCTCGAGGAGGCCGCCGAGGCCCTGGCCGTGCAGCTGGCGGCCGGGCCCACCCGCTCGCTCGGCCTTTCCAAGCAGCTGCTGAACGCCAGTTTCGAGACGGCGTTGCCGCCCTCGCTGGAGCGGGAGGGCCACGCCCAGGCGCTGGCGGCCGCCTCACCGGAACTGGCCGAGGGCATGGCCGCCTTCAAGGAGCGCCGGGAGCCGAGGTTCGCGTCGCCCGGGTCAGGCGCCCACGACGGCTAGTTCGGGCTGCTCCGTCCCCCCGGTTCCCGGTGCCTCCTTCGCCAGCGAGGCCACGACCCCTCTTCGGAGCAGGAGCCCGGCGATGACGGCCCCGACCACGAGGAAGACGGCGGCACACTCGAAGACGACGTGGTAGCCGTGGAGCGTGGCCTGCGCCTGTAGGGAGGCAACCGAGGTGGCGGTCGAATGGTTGGCGAGGGCGTAGGCGGTCACGGCGCTGGCACCCAACGTGTTGAGGAGTGACGTACCGACGGAACCACCCACCTGCTGGCTGGTGTTGACCATGGCCGAGGCGATGCCGGCGTCGGTGACCAGGCCGACGGTGGCCACGCTCATCGAGGGCGCCATGATGAGTCCGAACCCGAGTCCCAGGACGAAGAGGGCGGGCAGGATCGTCGTCCAATAGTTCGAATCCAGTCCGGTGCGGGTCAGCAAGGTCATGGCCACCGCCCCGGCCACCATTCCGCCGGGCACCATGAACTTGGGTCCGTACCGGGGCAGCAGGATGTTGGTGGCGACCTGGGCGGAGCCGACCAGCCCGAAGATCAACGGCAGGTAGGCGAACCCGGTGACGACGGGGGAGTAGTGGAGCGTGCCCTGCATGTAATAGGTGAGGAACAGGAAGGTCCCGAACATGGCCGCCCCGGCGGCGAACATGGCGATGAACGCACCGCCCCGGTTACGGTCCACGACGATACGCAGCGGGAGCAGCGGCTCCGCCACCCGTCGCTCGATGACGACGAAGGTGGCCAGGAACACGGCCGAGCCCACCAGGCTGGCAACGGTGTAGGTGTCGCTCCACGAGGTGGTCTCGGCGTGCGAGAACCCGTAGACCAGGAGGAAGAGCCCGATGGTGGCGGTGAAGACGCCGGGCAGGTCCAGGTGGGGTCGCCGGGCGGCCCGGCTGTTGGAAAGCAGGAGGGCGGCTCCGGTGATGGCGATGGCGCCGATGACGAGGTTCACGAACAGTGTCCAGCGCCACGAGGCGTAGGAGGTGAGGATGCCCCCGAGCAGGAGGCCGATGGCCCCGCCGCCGCCGGCGATGGCGCCGTAGATGCCGAACGCCCGCCCGCGCTCGCCCGGGTCGGTGAAGGTGGTGGTCAGCATGGCCAACGCGGCCGGTGCGAGCAGGGCGCCGAAAGAGCCCTGGAGGACCCGGGCGCTCAACAGCATGGTGAAGCTGGTGGAGAAGCCACCGAGGGCCGAAGCGCCGGCGAACCCGGCCAGACCGATCATGAGGGCCCGCTTGCGGCCCAGGATGTCGGAAAGCCGGCCGCCGAGCAGGAGCAGGCTGCCGAAGGCGAGGGCGTACCCGGTCACGATCCACTGGCGGTCGGCATTGGAGAAACCGAGCGCGTGCTGGGCCGTCGGCAGCGCGATGTTCACGATGGTGGCGTCGAGCACCACCATCAGCTGGGCCAGGCCGAGGACGGCCAGGATGAACCACCGCCGCTCGTGGTGCGGGTTCTGCGCCGCATGCGCAGTCTGTGCCGGATCCGTCAGTTGTCGACTTGCCATGGCCCGGGTCCTTTGGGTCTGAAGAGATGGTCGGAGAGGTGTCCGGAGTACCGGCCTCCGGTCGTCACGGCTGCCGCAACCGGGCGCGGAGGTGCATCTCCATGTTCAACACCACATGAGGGGGATCATTCCGTGAACGGCCCGATTGCCACGAGGGGCCAGCCCGTAGGCGAACTGCCGGGCGCGCGCCGACCCGCCCGGCCGGCCCCCTCCCGGGCGACCCGTCAGAACAGCTCGGGCGGCGGCGGGTCGGGCCCGGCCCGGGCCGCCCTGCTCAGCTCGATCATCGACGGGCTGTCGGGACGGTCGAGACCGAGATCGGGCTCCTGGCCGAAGGGCACGGGCCCCTCGAAGCGCCAGGACCGGGGCGCACCGTCACTATCGACGGGGGTGAGGGTGAAGCCCTCGTAGGTCTTCAGGTAGTGGTGGTGGTGACAGAGCCGGGCCAGGTTGTCGAGCGAGGTCGGGCCACCGTCGGCGAAGGGGACCACGTGGTCGATCTCGAGACCGGCCCGCACAGAGCACCTGGGCACCACACAGACCGGGTCGCGCACCATGAGGGCGTGGCGCAGGGCGGTGGGGACATGGCGGCCCAGGGTGGCCACCTTCTCGATGGTGCCGGCCCGCTCATAGACACAGGAGACGAAGGCGTCGTCGGTGAGGCTTTTAAGGCCCTCGTAGGTGAGGCTGCCCACCCCGTCGGCCTCACAGCACTGGCCCGGGCCCACCCGTCGGTTGCGCAACACGTCGAGGTCGACCCGGACGAGCAGCGTGGTGGCCGTGCCTGACGGGGCACCGCCACCCTCTTTCGTCACCAGGTCGAAGAGGGCGTCGGCCAGATAGGCGGCCTGGGGCTCGTGGGCACCCCCCTCCCGGGCCGCCTCGAAATGCTCTTTGGCGGCCCTCTCCAAGACGGCGAGCAACCGCGCACCCCGTTCGGGCAGGTCCCGGCCGGAGAAGCAGAAGGCCCCTTCGGCGTCCCTCCAGTGGCGGAAGTGGCGATCGGCGTGGATCCTTTTCGCCGTGGCCAGCGGATCGGACCGGGCCGAGGCCGCCTTGGCCTTGCGACACCTCTCCTTCAGGGTGGGCAGGGCCTCGCGTCGGGCCGTGTCGATGAGCTCGTCGGTGGCCTCGGGGGCCGACTGGGCGGCGTCGGTGATGGCGGCCGCCTGGGCCGAGGACAGCTCCCCCTTCCTGAGGGCGTCCTCGAGGCCCGGTAGCGACGAGGCCGCCCCGGCCCGCTCCAGGGTGCCCCTGGCCGCCCCGAGGCCCACGCCCTCGATGTCGGCGAGCAGTGAGGCGGCCGACGAGAAGCCCTCCTCGCGGTGGAACCCGACCTCGTCCAGACGACCGGCCAGCAGTGTCTTGATGGTGTCGCCCAGACGGACGACGGCCACGCTCTTCTCGAAGAGCAGGCGGGCATGGGGACCGGTCAGCACCCCGGGCTCCAGTTCGGCCGCCAGCTCGGCCAGCAGCGAGTGGGCCATGTCCAGGCGGGCACGCAGGGTCCCACCCGGGGCCTCCCGCTCGGCAGTACTAGGTCCTGTCATCGACACCATGGGGACAGTCCAGCAGGGGGGTGTGACACCACCCCCCACCAGGGAAAAGACTCAGAGCACCCCGTCTCGGCGGTGCTGCGCCCGTTCCCCGGTCGACAGTCCCAGCAGGTCCCCCCACACCTCGTCGTTGTGCTCGCCGAGGCGGGGCGCCGGCCGGGGCGACCCTGGCCGGCGGCCGTCGAGGCGGGGGTAGGGGGCCTGCTGGCGGTGGGGCCCGGCCACGGGGTCGTCCACCGTGACCAGATCGCCCCGCGCCGCCATGTGGGGGTCAGCGAGGATGTCGGCCGCGCTGTAGGCCGTCCCGACCGGGACCTCGTGGGCCAGGCAGGCCGCCTCCACGTCGGCGGCCGTGCGCGACGACGTCCAGGCGGCCACGATGTCGTTGAGCTCGTCGTTCCGCTCGGCCCGCTGGGCCAGGGTGGCGTAGCGCGGATCGTCGCGCAGATCCTCCCTGCCCATGGCGACACACAGCCGGGCGAAGTTGGCGTCCGATCCGGCCACCACGCACACGGTGGCACCGTCCGCCGTCGGGTAGTTGTCGAGTGGGGCCGAGGTGGCCAACCGGTTCCCCTCGCGCTGGCGGGTGATCCCGAGGCGGTCCTGGCCAGCGACCGTCCACTCCAGCACCCGCAGGACGGACCCGTACAGGGGGGCGTCGACGACGCCGCCCACGCCCGTGCCTCCCTGGCGGTCCCGCCGGTAGAGGGCGCTCACCACCGCCTCGGCCGCGAACACCCCCGTCAGGTAGTCGGCGATGTTGACTCCCGGCCGCACCGGCGGTCGGTCGGGGAAGCCGGTCAGGTGGAGAAGACCCCCGAAGGCGATGCCGATGCGGTCGAGGCCGCGCGCGCCCGGCGTTCGGGCCGTCCTGACCGAAGGCGCTGATCCGGGCCCAGACCAGCCGGGGGTCGCACGACGACGGCCCGATGCCCCATCGCTCGAGTGTCCCCGGGCGGAAGTTCTCGCAGACGACGTCGGAGACGGCGGCCAGACGGCGAAAGAGCTCCTGGCCGGCCGAAGTACGCAGGTTGAGGGTGACGCCCTTCCGTCCCCGGCCTTCGACCGCCCACCACATCGAGTAGTCGCTGCCGCCACCGCCACCGCCGACGCCGCCGCCGCTACCGCCGCCGCCGTCAGGCACGAACGGCCCGATGGAGCGCATGAAGTCGCCGCCGACGACGTCCTCGATCTTGATGACCTCGGCGCCCATCTCGCCCAATAGCCCGGCGCAGAAGGGGGCGGAGATACGGGTCCCCAGGTCGATGACCCGCAGGCCGGCGAGCGGGGGACTGTCGACTGCCGGCTCCGCCTCGGGCGCCGCGCCGGCCGCGGCCTCAGTCACGGTGCTCGGCGAAGACCTCGGCCATGGACGACTTCGCCTGGCGCTCCTTCAGCGCCGAGGTGGCCGTCTCCGTGTTGTGCATCCAGTGGTGGGCCATGAAGTGGTAGCGCCACGACGCCTCTTTGCCCATGAGGGCGGCGGTGTGGTTGAGCGAGCCCTTCACCACCTGGGCCGTGATCGGAGGTACGAGGGCGATGCGGGCGGCCAGTTCGGCCACGCGCTCGGCCAGCTCGCTCCGGGGTACGACCCGGTTGGCCAGGCCTAGGCGCCACGCCTCCTGGGCGTCGAGCTCCTCGCCCGTCCACAGGAACTCCTTGGCCTTGCGGATCCCGAGCTCCCACGGCTCGACCAGCAGCTCCACGCCGGCCCCGGTCATCCGCAGCACCGGGTTCTGAAAGCGGGCGTCGTCGGCGGCCACGATGAGGTCGCACATGCAGGCCAGCATGAGCCCGCCGGCGATGCACGCCCCCTGGACGGCGGCGATCGTCGGCTTGCGGAAGTCGTAGATGCGCCGGCACCGCTCGTAATACATGACCTGCTCGTGACGGAACTTCCCCTCGGGGGTGGCCCGCAGCTGGCGCCAGTGGTCGGGCTCGGTGTCGCCGACCAGGGCCTTGAGGTCGTGGCCGGCGGAGAAGTGCTTGCCCGCGCCGGCCAGCACCACCACCCTGACGTCGTCGTCGGCGTCCGCCCGGTCGAAGGCGGCGTCGATGCCGTCGATGAGGGCGGTGTCCTGGGCGTTGGCCACGTCCGGCCGGTTCATGGTGACGGTGGCGACGTGGCCATCGAGCGCGTAGAGGACGACAGGTTCGCTCATCGGACGATCCTCATCTCTTCGGGCCGGTCGCCGCCGGGGCGCCCGGGGTCGGGTGGGGGTGCGGCTCTGGTCGGGGGAGGCCGAGGATGCGCTCCCCGAGGATCGTCCGCTGGATCTCGTTGGTGCCCGCCCAGATGGACGACGCCTGGTAGTAGAGCCACGACCGCTGCCAGCTTCCCTCGCCGGGATTCTCGGCGGCCCCCTTCCACAGGGGCGCGGCCTCCCCGAGGACGGCCATGGCGGTGTCGTGGAAGCGCTTGCTCATCTCGCTCCAGTACAGCTTGAGGGCGCTCCCCTCCGGGCCGGGGTCGAGCCCCTTGGCCAGCCGGCTGATGCTGCGCAGGTTGTGGAGCTGGAACAGGCGGACCTCGACGTACGCCTGGGCCAGCCGCTGCTGCAGGCGGACATCGTCCATGGCACCGTTGGCCACCGCCAATCGCAGCAGCTCCTCGAGCAGCTGGATGTGGATGACGAGTTGGCGCGGATTGGTGCCCCGCTCGTGGGAGAGGGTGGCGTTGGCGACCCGCCAGCCCTCGTGCTCGGGCCCGACCAGCTGTGCAGATGGGACGAACACGTCAGTGAAGTAGACCTCGTTGAATTCGGCTTCTCCGGTCAGCTGCACGAGGGGACGGACCTCCACGCCGGGCGCGTGCATGTCCACCACCAGATAGGAGATGCCCTTGTGCTTGGGGGCGGCCGGGTCGGTGCGGGCCAGGCAGACCCCCCAGTCGGCGAACTGGGCGTAGGAGGTCCACACCTTCTGCCCGTTGAGGCTCCACCCGCCGTCGCACGGGGTGGCCCTGGTGGCCAGCCCGGCCAGGTCGGAGCCGGCACCGGGCTCGCTGAAGAGCTGGCACCACAGCTCGGACGCATCGAGGATGGGCGGGAGCCACCGCTGCCGCTGCTCCTCCGTGCCGTGGGCCAGCAGGGTGGGTCCGGCCAGGTTGATGCCGATCCGCCCGACCATCTCGGGGGCGCGCGCCCTGGCCAGCTCGTCCTGGACGATGAAGTGCTCGACGGGCCCGGCCGCCCGGCCGCCGTAGGCCTCGGGCCACGTCACCCCGACCCACCGGCCGCCGGCCAGCTCCGCCTGCCAGCGCCGGCCGAAGGCGACGTCGTCGGCGAGGTCGTCGAACCTGGGCGGGAGCCCCCGTCCGTACTCCCAGGGCAGGTGCTCGACCAGCCAGGCCCGCACCTCGGCCCTGAACGCCTCCTCGCCGGCGCTGGCGCTCAGGTCCATCCTCGTCCTTCGGACTGAGACATCTGCGTCATACTATCTGCCCATGGACTTCGACCTGTCGGCCGACCAGCGCGACCTCCAGGACGGCGCCCGCTCGTTCCTCGACGGCCACTGCAGCTCGGACCGGGTGCGGGCCCATCTGGCCACCGGTGCGCCCTACGACGCCTCCCTGTGGCGGGCCATGGCCGACCAGGGTTGGTGCGCGGTGGCCGTGCCCGAGGACCGGGGCGGGCTCGGGCTCGGCTGGGTGGAGGCCGTCGTGCTGCTGGCCGAGGCCGGTCGGCACCTGACCCCGGTGCCGCTGGCCCCGACCCTGGTGGCGCTGGCCGCGCTCTCGGGCACGGACGACGGGGCCGGATGGCTGGCCCGCATGGTCGAGGGCAGCTCGATCGGCGCGGTGGCCTGGACGCCCCGCGGCGACGCCGTCACCGTCGCCGGCGACCGGGACCGGCCACGGCTCAGCGGCCGGCTGGGCCCGGTCGAGGGGGCCTCGGTGGCCGACGTGGTGGTGGTGGTCGTGCCGGACGCCGTCTATCTGGTCGACCTCACCCGCGAAGGCCGACCCCCGGCCGAGCCGGCCATGGACGTCACCCGCACCATGTCGTGGCTGGCCCTGGACGACACCCCGGCGGTCAGGATCGGTGGCGCGGCCGAAGCCGCCCGGCTGGGCGG
The DNA here is from genome assembly GCA_963838005.1 of uncultured Actinomycetota bacterium. Taxonomy (GTDB): domain Bacteria; phylum Actinomycetota; class Acidimicrobiia; order Acidimicrobiales; family RAAP-2; genus CAWIPW01. The sequence continues at coordinate 257,131 of CAWIPW010000003.1, read as the reverse complement.
CCTGGGCGCGGTGGCGGCATCGGCCGAACTGCTGGGCGGGGCCGATCGGGTCCTCGATCTGGCCAGCGCCTACGCCAAGGACCGGGTGCAGTTCGGGGCGCCCATCGGCAGCTTTCAGGCGGTCAAGCACCGCTGCGCCGACATGCTGGTCGACGTGGAAGGCATGCGCTCGGTCACCTGGTACGGGGCGTGGGCGCTCTCCACCGAGGCGCCCGGGTGGGCCATGGCGGCCGCCGCGGCCAAGGTGTGGTGCGCCGAGGCCTCGAAGCGGGTGATGGCCTCGGGGCTGCAGGTCCACGGCGGGATCGGCTTCACCTGGGAACACGATCTGCATCTCTACCTCAAGCGGGCCCAATTCTCGCAACTGGACTACGGCGATGCCGCCCACCACCGCTCCAGCCTGGCCGCCGAGCTCAGGTCGTCGGTGGCCGCCGGCACGGGCGTGCTGTGAGCCCGGGCCGGTGACGTCGCCGGCGGCGCGCCAGGCGCCCGGACTGGGCCAGGCCGGGCTGCCGGCCGAGAGCGCGGCCGCGCTCCTGCGGCGAAATGCCGGCGATCCCGACCTCGGGGACCGCCCCGCCGTCAGGTTCGAGGAGCACATCTGGACGCACGCCGAGTACCTCCGGACCTGCTGCCGGTGGGCGAACCTGTTCCTCGACCGCAAGGTCGACGGCGCGCCGCTGCACGTGGCCGTCCTGCTCGACAACACGCCCGAGTACCTGTTCGCGCTGGGTGGGGCCGCGCTGGCCGGCGCCACCGTGGTGGGGGTGAACCACACCCGGCGCGGGGAGCACCTCCTCCACGACATCCGCCACACCGACTGCGGGCTCGTCGTCTACGAGCCCCGCCACGCCGACCTGCTGGCGCCGGTCATGGGCGAGCTCGACGACGTGCTGGCGGTGGGTGGATCGCTCGACGAGGCCCTGGCCGGGGTGGACGACCGCGACCCCCACGCCGAGGCCGGCCTCGACACCCCATGGGCACTCATCTTCACCAGTGGCACGGCGGCCGCCCCCAAGGCGGTGATCTGTACGCAGCGCCGCATCCTGACGACCGGTAACCGGATGGCGAAGCTGATGGGGCTGGGTCCCGACGACGTGGGGTACGTCTCGATGCCCCTCTTCCACTCCAACTCGGTGATGGTCGGGTGGGCGCCGGCCGTGACCGTCGGGGCGAGCGTGTGCCTGGCCCGCAGGTTCACGGCGTCGGGATGGCTGCCCGACGTGCGGCGCTACGGCGCCACCTACTTCAACTACACCGGCAAGCCGCTCGCCTACATCCTGGCCCAGCCGGCGCGGGCCGACGACGCCGACAACCCGGTGCGCGTCGCCTTCGGCAACGAGGGTGCCCCGCTCGTGGTCGACGAGTTCGCCCGGCGCTTCGGGGTGGACGTCATCGACTCGTTCGGCGCCACCGAGGGCGGGCTCGCCATCAACCGTGACGACGGCACGCCGCCGGGCTCGGTCGGGCGGGCCGGACCCGGGATCGCGGTGGTCGACGCCGACGGCGACGAGCTCCCCCGGGCCGCCTTCGACGAGTCGGGCGGGCTGCTCGACCCGGTGGGGTGCGTCGGGGAGATCGTCAACACCGCTGGCGTGGGGGTCTTCGAGGGGTACTACAACAACGACGAGGCCAACCGGCGGGCCACCCGCAACGGCTGGTACTGGAGCGGCGACCTCGGGTACCTCGACGCCGACGGGTACCTCTACTTCGCCGGGAGATCGGCCGACTGGATCCGCGTGGACGGCGAGAACTTCCCGGCGGGGCCCGTCGAGGCCATCGTGGCCCGCCACCCCGGCGTGCTCGCCTGCGCCGCCTACGGGGTGCCGGACCCGGAGGCCGGCGACCGGGTGATGGTGGCCGTGGTGTTGCGGGACGGCGCCACCTTCGATCCCGCCGGCTTCGCCGCCTGGCTCGACGGGCAGGCCGATCTCAGCCCGAAGTGGCGACCGACCCATCTCCGCGTGGCCGCCTCCCTTCCGACCTCGCCGACCAACAAGGTCCTCGTCCGGACCCTCGTGCACGAGAAATACCGCCCCGACCGGGTCGGTGCGGACGAGCTGTGGGTCCGCGACCGGGGCGCGGACCGGTTCCGCCGTTTCGAGGCGGCCGAAGCCGACGCCGTGCGTGCCTCGCTCGAGAGGACCGGTCGGTCGCAGTTCTGGGACCTGTGAGCCTCGCCGCCCACAGGGACGAGCGGACGGTGGCGTCCGGGCTGGCCCGCTGGCTGGTCGAGTCCGGGGGACGCCACCAGGTGACCGTCGCCGACGCCGGCCGCCCGGCGTCCGGGTACTCGAGCGACACCGTCTTCGTCGAGGCCTCCTTTACCGACGGGGGAACCGTCCGCCGCCAGGCCCTCGTCGTCAGGATGCCACCGGTGGGGGAGGGCACCATCCGCCACTACGACCTGGCCGCCCAGGTGCAGGCGCAGACGGCGGCGGGCGCGGCCGGGGTGCCCGTCACCGAGGCGACCTACGAGCCCGATCCGGGCTGGCTGGGCGCCCCGTTCGTGGTGATGCCGAGGATCGAGGGCATGACCGTCGGCGAGATGGCCGGCCGCGACCGGTGGGTGCGCTCGATGGACGAGGCGTCCGGGGCCGGCTCGTCGCCAACTTCGTGTCCGTGCTGGCGACCGTGCACGGCGCCGAGGTGGCCTCGGCCCCGGACGTCCCCCGGCGGGACAACCCGGCCGAACTCGACCACTGGGAGGCGTACCTCGACTGGGCCTGTGCGGGCGCCCCGCCGGCGACGCTCGTCGCCGGCCTCGAGTGGTGCCGCCGACACCTCCCGCCGGCGGAGTCGCCGCCGGTCCTGCTGTGGGGTGACCCCCGGTTCGGCAACGTCATCTTCGGCGAGGACCTGCGACCGCGGGCCGTCCTCGACTGGGACATGGCATCGGTCGGGGCGCCCGAGCACGACCTGGCCTGGTGCACGAGCCTCGACGAGACCGCGCACCGGCTGCTCGGCGGCCGGCCGGCGGGGTTCCCCGACCGGGCCGGGACGGTCGCCCTCTTCGAGCTGCGGTCCGGGCGGCCGGTGCGGGACCTCGAGTGGTACGAGACCCTGGCCATGGTCCGCAGCACAGCCGTGCTGACCCGGATCGGCCACCTCCGTCAGTCCGCCGGGGAGCCGCTCCTCCTCCCGATCGACGACAACCCGCTCCTCGACCTCCTCCGGGAGCGTTTGACGTGACGGCGTGACTGGTCGAGCACTCCGAGTGGTCATCCTCCGACGGCGGCGGACCTGGCGTGTCACTCGCCCGCACATGAGGTATGTGCCAAAATGAGAATGCGAATTTCGACCAGTGGGCATGAGGAGCACGCATGAGCGAACCATCGGGGGATCCGTTCGCGGCGATGGATCCCGGCATGGCGGCGGACCCCCGTCCCACCTTCAAGGTCATGCGGGACACGGGGCCGGTCATCGCCGTCGACGGCGTGGGCCACGTGCTCAGCCGTAAGGCGGAGGTCGACGAGGTCTTCCGCCACCCCGAGATCTTCTCGTCGAACGTCGACGCCGTGTCGCTGAAGAACGTCCGGCCGATGATCCCCCTGCAGATCGACCCGCCGGACCACAAGAAGTACCGCAAGCTCCTCGACCCGATCTTCGCACCCCGCCAGGTCGCGCTGCTCGACGAGTCGGTGAGCCGGCTGGTGAACGAGCTCATCGACGGGTTCATCGACCGGGGCGAGGTCGACTTCGCCGCCGAGTTCTCGGTGCCGTTCCCCTCCCGGGTCTTCCTCACCCTCCTCGGGCTGCCCATCGAGGAGCTGCCCCGCTTCCTCGAGATGAAGGACGGCATCATCCGGCCGCACCTGGTCCTCGGCGTGCCGTGGAACAGCGACGCCATGCACGACTACCAGCAGAAGATCGCCACCTCCATCTACGAGTACTTCGACGAGATCCTCGACCTCCGGGAGGACCACCGCGAGGACGACCTGCTCAGCCGCTTCCTCGACGCCGAGGTCGAGGGGGAGAAGCTCACCAGGGAGGACATCCTCGACATCTGCTTCCTGTTCCTCATCGCCGGCCTCGACACGGTCACGGCCACGCTCGACTGCATGTTCTCCTACCTGGCGACCCACCCCGAACAGCGCGACCGGATCGTCGACGACCCGTCGCTCATCCCGTCCGCCATCGAGGAGATGCTGCGGTACGAGACGCCGGTGATGGGCGTCGTGCGGGTGGTGATGGAGGACACCGAACTGGGAGGCTGCCCGATCAACAAGGGCGACCGGGTCATGATGATGCTGGGCTCGGTCAACACCGACGAGGCCGCCCTCGACGACGCCGACGAGGTGCGCCTCGACCGTGAGGTGAACCGGCACGTGGCCTTCGGCGGCGGCATCCACCGCTGTCTCGGCTCCCACCTGGCCCGCCAGGAGCTGCGGGTGGCGCTGCGGGAATGGCACCGCCGCATCCCCGAGTACGCGGTCGCACCCGGCCACACGCTGGTGTTCACGCCGGCGATCCGCTCGATAGAGCACTTCCCGATGGTGTTCACCGCCGCCGCCGGCTGACCCCACCACCGCCGTACCCGGTCGCGACCTCGGCCGGTCACCCACTTTCCCCCAGCTGCCGTCGCGCGTCGACGGCCACATCCCAAAGGAGCAGACATGCAACTCAACGAGCGATCCGCCATCGTCACCGGGGGCGCGGGCGGCCTGGGTGGCGCCACCGTGCGCCGGCTGACCGGTCTCGGGCTGCAGGTGGTCGTGTTCGACCGGGCACTCGAGGCCGGCGAGAAGCTGGTGAGCGAGCTGGGCCGGGGGAGTGCGGTCGGCGGTGACGTCAACGACGACGCCGCCGTCGGGGCGGCCGTCGACGCCGCCCTGGCCATGGCCCCGCTGGCCGTGGTCGTCAACGTCGCCGGCGGCGGCATGGGGGGGCGCACGCTGTCGCGCGACAACGCTCCCCACGACATGGGCGGGTTCAAGGCGACCGTCGAGCTCAACACCTTCGGCACCTTCAACGTCACCCGGCTGGCCGCGGCGGCCATGGCCACCAACGAGCCCGACGAGAACGGCCGAGCGCGGCGTGGTCGTCAACACCGCGTCGATCGCAGGCTACGAGGGCCAGACGGGCCAGGTCGCCTACGCGGCGTCCAAGGCCGCCATCCTGGGAATGAGCCTGCCGCTCGCCCGGGACCTGGCCCCGGTGGGCATCCGGGTGTGCGCCATCGCGCCGGGGACCATGGGTACGCCGCTGATGCAGAGCGCCCCCGACGACCTCAAGGCCAAGCTGGTCGAGAACATCGTCTTCCCCAAGCGGATGGGGGAGCCCGAGGAGTTCGCCCTCCTGGTCGAGAGCATCGTCGTGAACCCCTACCTCAACGGGGAGAACATCCGCCTCGACGGCGCCCTGCGCTTCCCGCCGAAGTAGGCGGCGCGGCCGGCGCCGGCCGGCGGCCGACACCGGCGCCGCCGGCCCCGGCCGACACCGGCCGATCAGAGGACGGCGCCGGACTCCTTGTGGGCGATGATGGCGTCCCAGTCGAGGCCGAGCTCGAGCAGGATCTCGTCGGTGTGCTCGCCATGGTCGGGCGCGGGCGTGAGCGGCAGGCGGGTCTCGTCGAGCTGGACCGGGTTGACGACCAGGTCGTAGGTGGCGCCGTCGTCACGGGCCACCGTGGCCAGGTAGCCGTTGGCCTGGACCTGGACGTCGTCGACCAGCTCGTTGGGCATCTGCACCGGCGCCCACACACCCGACAGCGTGGCCAACGCCGCCTTCCACTCCTCGTAGGTCCGCTGCGGCGAACACGTCATCGATGGTGGCCACGCACTCGCGGGCGTTGGTGAAGCGGGCGGCGCCGTCCGCGAACCGGGGGTCGTCGATGAGGTCCTCACGGTCGATGTGGCGACAGAAGTCGGGCCAGAACCGGTCGGCCTGCAGCATCATGAGCGTGATGAACCGGCCGTCGCTCGTCCGGTACGGGCCCACCAGCGGGTTGGGCGAGGAGCTCCGGTCGAACTTGGGCATGGGGTCGCCGCCGTAGAGCCCGCACGCCACGATGTCGGGTGACAGCATCCACATCGCCAACCCGAGCAGCGACACGTCGACGACGGGCGCCTCGCCCGTGTTGGCCCGTTGCAGCAGCCCGGCGGCGATGCCGCCGGCGATGGCCATGCCGCCGGCGAGGTCGCCGAAGGCGGGCCGACCGCCGATCGGCCACTCGCTGTCTGCTGGCGTCAGGGCGTGGGCGACGCCGCCGCGACCCCAGTAGGTGGCACCGTCGTAGCCACCCTTGTCCCGGTCCGGCCCGAGGGGCCCCTGGCCCGAGCCACGGGCGTAGACGATGTCGGGGTTGACCGCCCGGATGTGCTCCACGTCGATCTTCAGGCGCTGGCGGACCGGCGGCAGAAAGCTGGTGAGGAACACGTCGGACGTCCGGGCCAGCTGGTAGAGGAGCTCGCGGCCGTCCTCGGTGCTGATGTCGAGCCCGATGCTGCGCTTCCCTCGGTTCGGCTGCTCGATGATGTAGTTGACGGCGTTCTCGCCCCCGGGGATCAGGCCCATGGAGATGAGGCCGCGCTGGGGATCGCCCGTCTCGGGATGCTCGACCTTGATGACGTCGGCGCCCCAGTCGGCGAGCACGGCGCCGGCGGCGGGGACGAACGTCCACGCCGCGACCTCGAGTACACGGATTCCGGCGAGCGCTGACGGCATGTGGTGGATCCCCTGGGATGAGGCGCGGCGGCAGGCCGAGCGGACGATGACGGGGCGGGCCCGTCGGTTACTTGGGCGTGCCCGCGGCCAGCAGGTCGACGGCCCTGGTGCCACCCCGCTCGCCGCGGGCCGTCGAGCGGATGGAGACGTCGTGGCCGACGGCCCGGGCCCGCAGCGCAGCTACCGTGCAGTTCTCCTTGCCGCCGAGGACACCGAAGGGGTCGTAGCTGAAGTGGCGCATGGCGTTCAGGTGGGTGATCCGGTCCAGGTCGCCGTCGGAGATGTCGCCGACACCGGCCAGCAGCGTCTCGGGCGCGATGGGCCACGTCGAGTCCGAGTGGGGGTAGTCGCACTCCCACATGACGTTGTCCATGTCGAGGTAGTCGCGGCTGGCCACCCCGAAGCGGTCGTCGATGAAGCAGGTGAGGACGTGGCGGTTGAACACCTCGCTCGGGAGCTCGTCACCGAAGTCCTGCCCGGTCCAGGCGTGATGGCGGTCGTAGTTGTAGTCGACCCGCTCGAGGAAGTACGGGATCCAGCCGATGCCGCCCTCCGACAGCGCCACCTTCAGGTCGCCGAACTTCCGCAGGACCGGCGACCACACCAGGTCGGCGGCCGCCTGCACGATGTTCATCGGCGTCAGCGTGATCAGGCAGTCCATGGGGGCGTCGTCGGAGGTGATGACCAGGGCCGACGACGAGCCGATGTGCATGCACACGACGACGTCCTCGTCGCTGCAGGCCTTCCAGAAGGGGTCCCAGTGGTCGGAGTGGATGCTCGGCCACCCCAGCTTCGACGGGTTCTCGGAGAACGTCACGGCGTGGGCGCCCTTCCTCGCGGTGCGCCGGACCTCGGCCGCCAGGACCTCCGGGTCCCAGATGGCCGGCAGCGAGCACGGGATGAAGCGGCCCGGGTGGCGTCCCGCACCACTCGTCGATGTGCCAGTCGTTGTAGGCGCGGACCATGGCCAGCGCCACGTCCTTGTCCTCGGTGCGGGCGAAGAGCTGACCGCAGAACTGGGGGAACGAGGGGAAGCACAGGGAGCCGAGCACGCCGTTGGCGTCCATGTCCTTCACCCGCTCGTCGACGTCGTAGCACCCCGGGCGGAGCTGGTCGAAGGAGGTGGGCTCGATGCCGTACTCGTCGCGGGGCCGGCCGGCCACGGCGTTCAGGGCCACGTTGTTCAGCACCTGGCCCTCGTAGCGCCACGCGTTGGTGCCGTCGGGGTTGGTGATGAACTCCGGGGCCAGGTCGGCGTACTTGGCCGGGAGGTGGCCGTCGAAGAGGCCGGGGGGTTCGACGACATGGTCGTCCACGCTCACCATGACCATCTCGTTGACGTCCATGTGCCGTCTCCTTCGTGCCGTCGAATCCGCGAGGCTGACTTGTCCGTCACGCGAGTGAGGTTCTTGTCTGTCGCGAATCACTCTCGTGCCCTACGCGAAGTATAGGTTGCGACGCCCCCGGAGGTCCTCCGACCTGCGGCCGGACGTCACCGCTGGTAGGCCGCCCGCCCGCCGGTCACGGTGGCGACCACGTGGCCGGCGTCGAGCTCGTCCAGGGCCTGCTCACGGCCGCAGTCGAGGAGGCAGAGGTCGGCGGCCCGCCCGGGGCCGATGCACCGGGGCCGCCCGCCCGGCGCCGCCGGGTCGGAGAGGAAGAGGCCGAGGGCGCGCTCGGGTGTCACCCGCTCCCCGTCCCCGACGACGATGCCGGCGCGGCTGCGGCGGTCCACGGCGGCGGCCATGGCCGCCCACGGGTCCTCGGGCCCGAAGGGGGCGTCGGTGCTGCCGCCGACGGCCACCCCGGCCCGCTCGAGGCTGGCGCACCGGTAGAGGTGGGGGAGGTCACCGGGTTCGACGTCCCGGAGGTAGCGGTCGCCGCGCGCCGCGATGAACGACGGCTGGGTGACGACCGTGATGCCGAGTACCGAAAGGTGTGCGACGGCGTCCGGGGGAAGCACGCCCCCGTGCTCCATCCGGTCGCCGGGGACGGCGCCGGCGGCCTCCCAGGCGGCCACGGCCAACACGGCCGAGGTCCGGGTCACGCTGTGCACCGCCACCGGACGGCCGGCGCGGTGGGCGGTGCGGATGTCGGCGGCCAGGCCGTCGATGGAGGGGACGTCGTGGTCGGAGATCACGACCTTGATCGGCCCGCGGTCGAGCCCATGGGGGACCTCGACCGCGGCCAGCTCCACCCCTCCGGTGACGACGACCCGCTGGGTGACGGCCCCGGTCTCCCGGGCCCGGGCCAGCAACTCCAGCTGGTCCATGCGGCAGGCCGGGGTGGCATCGGTGACGCCGGTCACGCCGTAGGACGCCAGCCGTCGGCTCACGGGCGCCAGTTCGGGCGGATCCGCAGGCGCCAGACGGGCCGACAGCCAGTCGTCCATGTCGAAGAGCCGCCCTGTGGCCGTGCCCTGGCCGTCGCGCTCGATCCCGATGTGCGTGGCCCCGTCGAGGCCGACGGCCGCACAGGCGGCCGAGTTGAGGACCCAGAGGTGGCCGGCCCGGTGCTGGACGCGGGCCGGCCGGCCGGCCGTGGCCGCATCGAGCACCCATCGGTCCAGATGACCGGTGGCGTCGTCGTAGCCGACGGCGCGCAGCCACCCGACACCGCCGATGCCGGTGGCGGCCCGGGAGATGGTGCGGCCCAGCTCGGCGACGGAGGCGACGGCGTCGGTGCCCACCCAGATCGAGGCGGCGGCGGCGGCCATGGCCGCCAGGTGGAGATGGTGGTCGTGAAGGCCGGGAAGCGCCGTCCGGGCGCCGTCGAGCACGGACTCCCCGGCGCGGGGGTCCAGCCCGTGGCCGATCTCGGCGATCCGGCCGTCCGTGCAGCGCAGGTCGAAGGTGCCCCCCTCCGACTCCAGCGAGCGGATGAGGAGCCCGGTCACGCGGCGGCCGGAGATGACGGCCCGGCCAACCCGGCGGCCACGTCGGCCATGGACGCCTCGATGACCCACCGGCCGCCGTGCCCGAGGGCGGCGAGCACGGACCCCGACCGCGGCCAGGCCCGTCGCCGGGTCGGCGACGGCGTCGCCGAAGAAGCACGGACCGTGCCCGTCGTCGACGACCAGGCCGCCGGCCACGGCGGCGTCGTCCCCGAAGGCGGCCCGGTCGCGGTCGCCGGTACCGCCCCCGTACCCGGAGATGTGGACCCAGGCCCGGGTCGGCCCGTCCCGGACCGAGGCCACCGGGTCCAGGCCGAGCTGGTCGAGGGCCCGGTGCCTGCACGACGTGAGCACCACGTCGGCTCGTGCCAGTAGCGAGTGGAGGGCCTGCTGCCCGCTACCCGAGTCGAAATCGAGGGTGACGTCCTCCTTGCCGGCGTTCAGCCACCGGAAGAACGCGGGCGGCCCCCGCCGGGCACCGTCGGGCCGGGACGGCGACTCGACCTTGACGACCCGTGCGCCGGCGCGGCGGAGCACGGCGCCCACCAGCGGGCCCGCCCACAGCGCCGTCAGGTCGACGACGGTGACGCCGGTGAGCGTGGTGGCGGGCTCCCCGGCCGCGATCGCCGTCGAGCGGACGCCGGGGACGTCCCAGGCCGCACCCGGCGCCGGTGGGCACCGGTCCCGCCGCTCACCCGGCACGGACGCCGCCATGCCGAGGATCGCCGCCCGGCCGGCCAGCTCGTGGCCGCTTCTCCCGGCGACGGCGGCCGCCACCGTGGCCCAGTCGCCCGGGAGGACGGGCACGTCCCGCTCGAGCCAGGCGGCGGCCAGCTCCCAGTCCGACGGGCGGGCCAGGGTGGCCGCCAGCCAGCCGTCGGCCGACGGCAGCAGTCGGCTCCCACCGCCCCAGCTGACCCGGCCACCGCCCACCAGGCCGGCGCCGCCGGCACGCGCCGCCGCCACGCCCAGGGGATCGAGGGTCACGCCACGGCCGAGGGCGGAGGCGTACCGGTCGATCCGCTCGCCGAGGTGGTGCAGGCCGGGTACGACACCCGCCGCCGGTGCGAGGCCGACACCGCCTGCCGATCCAGTCCCCATCGTCGACCTCCGCGAGCCGTCCTGCCGGACCCGTCCGGCGCCACCATGGTAGGGACGGGCGCCACCGGTGCCCGTCGCCGGCGGTTTGCCGACCGCGCGAGGCGCACCGATACTGTCGAGAATGCATGTGCAATCCAACGGCAAGGCGGCGTTGCCACGCCGTCACGCTGCGGTGGCGGGGGTCCCGGCGAGGATGAACATCGCGCTGCTGCTCGACCTGGTGGCCGACGCATTCGGTGATCGGACCGCCCTCAGCGACACTGCCGGATCGATCGACTACGCCGAGCTGCGGCGGCTCGCCCGGTCCGTGGCCCACCACCTGGTCGGGGCGGGCGACGCCACCCTGGCATTCGCGGACGCCAACTCGAGGGCCGTGCCCGCCGCGCTCTTCGGTGCGGCGTGGGCCGGCGCCTCCTACGCCCCGCTCAACTACCGGCTGCCGCCGGCGGCGCTCCAGGCCCAGCTGGCGCGGCTCGACCGACCCTACGTGGTGGCCTCGGCGGAGCTCGCCGGCGCACTCGAGGGCTCGGCCGCGACCTCGACGGCGGACTGGCCCGACCGCACCGCCACCGACGAGGTCGAGGCCTACGACCCCGAACCGGCGCGTGCGGCCGTGATCCTGTTCACCAGCGGTTCCTCGGGCGCGCCCAAGGCCGCGCTGCTCACCCACGACAACCTGCTCTCCTACATCATGGACACGGTCGAGTTCGGGTCGGCAGGGGAGGACGAGGCGCTCATGCTGGCCGCCCCTCCGTTCCACATCGCCGGTGTGGCCGCCGTGTTGAGCTCCGTCTACTCGGGCCGTCGCCTGCTGCCGGTGCCGGGCTTCGCCCCCGAGGGGTGGATCGCCCATGCGCGGACCCGAGCGCGCCACCCATGCCTTCCTCGTTCCCACCATGCTGGCCCGCATCGTGGCCGCCATGGAGGCCGACCCCTCCCTCAGGGTGCCGTCGATGCGCTCCATCTCCTACGGCGGCGCCCGCATGGCCGTCCCCGTGCTGGAGCGCGCCCTCGAGCTCTTCCCCGACGTCGGCTTCGTGAACGCCTACGGCCTGACCGAGACGTCGTCGACGATCGCCGTGCTCGGGCCGGACGAACACCGCCAGGCGCTCGCCAGCGCGGACCCGGCGCGACGTCGCCGGCTCGAGTCGGTGGGACGGCCGTTCCCGGGAGTGACGGTGGCCGTCGTCGACGACGACGGCCAGGCCGTGGCGGCCGGCACGTCCGGGCACATCCGGGTGCGCGGGCCGCAGGTCAGTGGCCGCTACCTCGACACCGAGGCGGGCGTCGACGACGCCGGGTGGCTCGTCACGGGCGACGTCGGCTTCATCGACGAGGACGGCTACCTCTTCGTCGAGGGACGGGCCGACGACGTGATCATCAAGGGCGGCGAGAACCTCTCGCCGTCGGAGATCGAGGACACCCTGCTCCGCCACGACGCCGTCGAGGCCGCCGTCGTGGTCGGCATCCGGGACCCGGACTGGGGTGAGACGGTCGGCGCGGCCGTGGTGGTGACGGCCGGGGAGGGCAGCGATCCGGACGCGATCGCCGAGGAGCTGGCGGCCTGGGTGCGCGAGCGGCTGGGCACGCTCAAGACGCCGAGCCGGATCGAGGTGATCGAGGAACTCCCGACGACCGCCACCGGCAAGGTGCTGCGGAGGGTGGTCCGCGACCAGATGGCGGGGCCGGTGACCGCTCCGGGGTAGCCGTCGAGGCTACGGGCCGGCGACGAGCTTGATGGCCTTCTTGGCGATGATGTTCTTCTGGATCTCGGTGGCGCCGGCGCCGATGGACGTGTAGCGCTGCCAGGCGTAGTTGCGGACCCACGAGCCGTTGTCGACGGCACCGGGTGCACCCTTGGCGGCCAGGCCGACCGGACCGAGGAGGTCGACGGCCAGCTCGGCCATGGTCTGGGAGATGCCCGACCACTGCAGCTTGGCCAAGGGCACCTCGGGCCAGTTCGGCTGCCCCTTGATGATCTTGGTCAGGGCCCGGTAGTTGAGCAGCCGGGTGAGCTCGATGTCGGCATGGATGCGGCCGACCCGGTGACGGAGGTCCGGGTCGTCGAGCGCGTCCGGATTGTGGGCGCGGACCAGGTTGAGGAGGTTGCGGAGGTCGGCGGCCATGGTGATGGAGAGCCCGGCGGTGCCCACCCGCTCGTGGCCGAGCGTGCTCATGGCCACCTGCCACCCCTCGCCCTCGCCGCCCAGGCGGGCACTGAGGGGGACACGGGCCTCGGTGAAGTACACGTCGTTGAGCATGGTGTCGTCGGTGAGATCGCGGATGGCCCCGCAGTCGATACCCGGCGTCTCCATGTCGAGGATGAAGGCGGTGATGCCCTCGTGCTTGGCCCCGCGCTCGATCGCGGACGGGTCCGTCCGCAGGAGGAACAGGCCCCACCTGGCCAGATGGGCCGACGAGATCCACGTCTTCTGCCCGTTGACGATGTACTCCTCGCCGTCGCGGACGGCAGTCGTCCGCATGTTGGCGAGGTCGGAGCCGGCGTCGGGCTCGCTGAAGCCCTGACACCAGTGCTCATCCGCGTGGCGGATCGACGGGAGCCAGCGCTCCTGCTGCTCGTCGGTACCCCACTTGAGGATCATGGGGCCGATCTGCCAGACACCGTTGGGGTTGTAGAGCCCGGGCGCTCTCACCCGGGCCATCTCCTCGACGTAGATGACGTTCTGCACCGGGGTGGCCTCTCGGCCGTTCCACCCGACGGGCCAGTTGATGCCGGCCCAGCGGCCCTCGTCGAGGCGCCGCTGCCAGTCCTGTCGCCGCCGCTGGGTCCGCTCGAAGCCGGCCGCTTCCGTGTCATCGGACGACCCCGAGCTCCACTCCTCGAAGAACGGGGGGAGGTGCTCGTCGAGCCAGGCGCGCAGCTCCGAACGGAAGGCCTCGTCCTCCGGGGAGAAACTGAAATCCACGTTTTCAGTATACTGGGATCCGCACGGCCGGACGAGGCCAGGCCGGGACGGGAGCGACCCCAGGATGGACTTCACCTTCTCACACGAGCAGGAGGACCTGCGCGCCAATGTCCGGGCGGTGGTGGAGGATCTGGCGACGCGTGGCCTGGTGCGGGCGGCGGTCGAGGGCGAGCCCGGTGCGGACGACGAGCTGTGGACGACCCAGCGCGACCTCGGGTGGCCGGCGCTCCTCGTCCCCGAGCGCTGCGGCGGGCTGGGGCTCGGACTGGTCGACGCCGTGGTCGTGCTCGAGGAGACCGGCCGGCGCACGCTGCCCGGGCCCTTCCTGTCGTCATCGGTGTTGGCCACGCTGGCCGCGGACGCCCTGGGCGAGGATGCGCTCCTGGGCGACCTGGCGTCGGGGGCGGGCCGGGGGACGGTGGCCCTCGAGGAGGGCGGCAGCGGCGGGCCGGTCGAGTCGGTGCGGACCATCGCCCGCAGAAGGGGCGGCCAATGGCGGTTGACCGGCACGAAGCCCGTCGTCCTCGATGCCGGCGCCGACTGGGTCATCGTGGCCGCCCTCACGCAGGACGGGCTCGGATCGTTTCTGGTGGACATGCCGGCCGGGGCGGCCATCCCGACGCTGGACCCGACGCGATCGGCAGCCCGCCTCGAGTTGGACGGCGTGGCCGCGTGGGCCCTTGGTCCGGACGGCGACCACCGGGAGGTGTGGCACCGCGTCGCCGGTGCCGCCGCGGTGGCGCTCTCCGCCGAGCTGGTCGGCGTGTGCGACGCCGCGCTGGCGATGGCGGTCGCCTACGGCCGCCAGCGCGTGCAGTTCGACGTGCCCATCGCCTCGCACCAGGTCATCCAGCACGCCTATGTCGACATGCTCCACCGCGTGGAGTTGGGCCGGGTCGGCGTCCACTATGCGGCCTGGGCGTTCGACGCCGACGACGAGCACCGTGCGGTGAGCGCGGCCGTGGCCAAGAGCTCCATGGGCGACGCGGCCGTCTTCGCCACCGCCGAGAACATCCAGGTGCACGGAGCCGTGGGCTTCACGTGGGCGTCCGATGCCCATCTGCTCTTCAAACGGGCCAAGCAGAACGACGTGCTCTTCGGCCGGCGCGGCTTCCACGACGCCCGCGTGGCCGACGCTGTGATCGGGACATGACCGCGGTCGGTACCCGCCGGCGCGGACCGGCGCCGCCCCCGGTCGACGAGGAGAAGGAGGCCCTGTTCACGGCGGCGCTGGGCCTGATCATCCGCGACGGCACCGAGCACCTGACCGTGGCCGGCATCCTGGCTGAGGCCGGGCTGGCGTCGCGGGCCTTCTACCGCCACTTCGCCTCGAAGGACGAGTTTCTGACGGCCATCTGGCTCCGCGAGACGGCCCGGTCGGTGGTGCGGCTCCGGGCCCGGGTGGCGGCGGCCGCTCCGGGCATGGCGGAAGTCGACGCCTGGGTCGACGACCGGCTGGACCGGGTCTTCGCCGTCCGCGGTGATCTCGGCTACGAGACGCTCTGGCGAAACGGGGTCTGGCTCCGGGGCGCCCACCCTGTCCGGTACACCCGGGTGATGGAACCACCCGTCGACGTGCTGCGCACCGTGATCGAGGCCGGCGCGGCCGACGGGCACCTGGCCGCCGACGCCGACCCCGACCTCGACGCATGGACGATCCATGCCGCCCTGTGGGTGCTGGCCGAGCGCCACTTCGACGGCGGGGACATCGGCCGGGCCGAGGCAAAGGCGCACATGACCAGGGTCGTGCGGGGGCTGCTCGGGGGCCCGCCGGGTCGCCGGGGCAGATTCTGTGACGACGACGGCGCCGGCGGTGGCCGGCGCCCAGCGGGGAGGAGGACCGGATGACCGTTCCCGACGGAGGACCGAAGACGCTGCCGCCCCCGGTCGACGAGGAGCTCAGCCGGCGGGTGTGGACGGTGGCCAGTGCGGGCACCACGGAGATGGCGCCGGGCGTGCTGAAGGTACCGCTCTCCTACTACCGGGATGAGGATGTGGCCGCCCGGGAGCGCGCCATCATCGGGGTGACGCCGCTGGCGCTGGCGGCCACGTCGCAGCTGCCGACGCCCCACGACTACCTCGTGCGGTCGGTGATGGGGACGTCGATCCTCCTCAGCCGGGACGGCGACGGTCGTGCCCACGCCTTCCTCAACTACTGCCGCCACCGGGGGGCCAAGCCGGCCGAAGGCTGCGGGAACACCCGCCGCTTCGTGTGTCCCTACCACGCATGGACGTACGACAGTGCCGGCACCCTGGTCGGCCTCCCGGGGCAAGAGGGCTTCGACGGGCTGTCCCGGGGCGACTACGGCCTCGTCGAGCTGCCGTCCGAGGAGCGCCACGGCTTCGTGTGGGTGGTGCTGACCGCCGGCGCGTCCATCGACGTTGCCAGCCACCTGGGCCCGCTCGACGCCGAGCTCGGATCGTGGGGCTACGGGTCCTACGAGTACCTCACCGAACGCGACTTCGACTCCACCGTCAACTGGAAGTCGGGGCTCGAGGCGTTCGCCGAGGGGTACCACTTCCCGTACGTGCACCGGAACAGCCTGGTCGGCCAGAACACCATGGGGAACACCGGCATCCACGACGCCTTCGGCCGCCACCACCGTCTGGGACTGGCCCTGAGTTGGATCACGACCGCCGACCGCTCGGAGCCGTCGAGTTGGGAGCCGCTCAACAACATGGCCCTCATCTACTGGATCTTCCCCAACCTGGTGCTCGCCAACAGCCCGGTGGGACTCGAGATCATCGACATCCTGCCGGGCGATTCTCCCTCGACGTGCGCCGTCCGCCACGGCTGGATGGCCACCCTGCCGGCGACCGACGCCGCCACCCGAATCGGCTACGAGGAGTTGTTCGCGGCCGTGCACGCGGCCGTGCGGGACGAGGACTTCGGCATGCTCCCGAGCTGTGGCGAGGCCATCCGTCACGGCCAGCACGAGCACATGGTGATCGGCCGCAATGAGGTCGGCGTCCAGCACCTCGTCCGGACATTCGCCGACGAGCTCGGGTTCGCGCTGGCGTGACCGGGCCGCGGCTGCGCGTCGCGGTGCTGGCCAAGCAGGTGCCCGTGGCCGAGGCGCTGCGGTTGGGACCCGACGGCCGGCTGGTCCGGTCGGCGTCGGATCTGGAGATGAACCCCTACTGCCGGCGGGCGGTGGCCAAGGGGGCGGAACTGGCGGCGGCAACCGGAGGCACGTGCGTGGTGTTCACCCTCGGGCCCGAGGCCGCCGAGGACGTCCTGCGCGAGGCGGTGGCGTGGGGGGCCGACGCCGGTGTCCATCTCTGCGACGCCGCCTTCGCAGGATCCGACACGCTGGCCACGGCCCGGGCACTGGCGGCCGCGGTCCGGTCGGCCGGCCCGTTCGACCTCGTACTGGTCGGCAGGAACTCGGTGGACGGTGACACCGGACAGGTCGGGCCGGAGCTGGCCGAGCTCCTGGGTCTGGCGTTCGCGGGCGGGGTGAGAGGACTCGAGTTGGCCGATGGCCGGCTGCGCCTGCGGCTCGAGCACGACGACGGGTGGGAGCAGGTGGAGGTGCAGCTGCCGGCCGTCCTCTCCGTGGCCGAGCGGCTGTGCGACCCGTGCAAGGTGGACCGGGAGGGTCGGGCCGGCGTGGCCGCCAATCGCCTCCGGCGCCTGGCCGCGGTCGACCTGGGTCCGGGGCCGTGGGGGGACGCCGGCAGCCCGACCTCGGTGGGTGCGGTGCGCGCCCTCGACCACGGTCGGGCGCGTCACGTCCTCCACGGCCCTGTCGACGCCCAGGTCGCCGAGGCCGTCCGGCGGCTGCACGAACGCGGCGCGCTCGCCCCCGGCGCCGGGGCCGCTCGCACCGAGGCGCGTCCGGACCCGCCCGCCACCGGGGCAGCCACCGGGGTGGGGGAGGGGCCCTGGGTGGCGGTGGTGGTGGAGGGGGACAGGCCGGCGGTGACCGCCGAGCTGCTGGGAGCGGCCGCCGACCTGGCCGGAGCGGTCGGCGGCCGGGTGGTGGCCCTGGTGTCGGGGGACACGGAGCCGCAGGTATTGGGCGCACTGGGCGCGGCGCTCGTGGTGCGGTTCTCGGGGGCACGGGCGGCCGACGACGTGGCCGTCGGGCTGGTCGGCTGGGCCCGGGAGGCGGTGCCGTGGGTCGTGCTCGCCCCGAGCACCGACTACGGCCGAGAGGTCGCCGGGCGGGCCGCGGCCGCCCTCGGTGCCGGCCTGGTCGGGGACGCCGTCGCCGTCGACGTCAGGGAGGGCCGACTGGTGGCCCTCAAGCCCGCGCTGGCCGGGGCGCTGGTGGCCGAGATCACGTGCAGCTCGGCCGTGCAGATGGCCACCGTCCGGCCGGGCGTGCTTCCGGTACCCTCACCGCACCCCGGCCCCCTGCTGGTGGAGGATTGGCCCGTGTCCGCGTGCGGAAGGGTCCGCGTGCTCGACCGGGGCCGCGACGACGACGTCGAGGTGCTGGCGCGGGCCGAGGCGGTCATCGGGGTCGGCACCGGCGTCGACCCTTCCGACTACGAGCGCCTGGCGCCACTGGCGGCCGTGCTGGGCGCGGAGCTGGCGGCCACCCGCAAGGTCACCGACCGGGGGTGGGCGCCGCGGTCGCGACAGGTGGGCATCACCGGCCGCTCGATCTCCCCGCGGCTCTACGTGGGCGTCGGACTGAGCGGGAAGTTCAACCACATGATCGGGGTCCGCGCCGCCGGCACCGTGGTGGTGGTCAATTCCGATCCGGAGGCTCCCGCGTTCGCGCACTGCGACATCGGCATCGTGGCCGACTGGCGCCAGGCCGTGCCCGCGCTGGTCGACGCCCTGCGCCGGGGACCGGACCCGGGGCCCGCCCCTCCTAGCGGATGGTCGGCGGCGAGCCGCGACCCTTGACGAAGGTTTCCTGGCCCGCCTGGAGCGCCTCGGCGCTCATCGACAGGTTGAGGAACACGTTGCCCACGTCGACCAGCTGGTTGGTGGGCAGATCCCGCGATGCCCACAGCGCCCGCAGTGAGGCCTGGACGGCCGGTGCCGGCTGGGAGGCGATCTTCGTCGCCACGTCCCGGGCCGTGGCCAGCAGCTCGGGCCCGGGCACGATCTGGGTGACCAGGCCGATCATCTCGGCCCGCCGGGCGGAGATGCGCTCGTGCGTGCCCATCAGCGTCATCCGCATCACCTCGCCGAAGGGCATGCGCGCCGCCATCAGGGCGGGCTCGAAGACGGCGGGCATGCCGTAGGTGACGTGCGGATCGAAGAACGTGGCGTGGTCGGCGGCGATGATGAAGTCGGCCTCACCGAGGAAGTAGAACGCGCCGCCGCAGGCCATGCCGTTGACGGCCGCGATGACCGGCTTCCACAAGCCCTGGCTCCGCGGACCGATGGAGCGCCCGGGATCCTCGTAGGTGTAGGGACTGAAGGTGTACGCGCCCTCTTCGGTGGGCACGTCGCTGCGATCGATGCCCGTGCAGAACGCCTTCTCACCGGCACCGGTCAGCACGACCGCCCTGACGTCGTCGTTGCTGCGGAGCGACTGCCACACGGCGCGGAGCTCGTGCTGCATGGTCTCGTTGAACGCGTTGTGGACCTCGGGTCGGTCGAGCGTCACGATGGCGACTCCGTCGCCCTCCTCGTACGCGAGGGTGGTGAGATCCATGTGTCCTTCCTCGTTGGTCGGCGGGCGGTCCCGGCGGCCGAGTGCCCCGTCCCCGTCGGCGGCCCCCGTAACCTACCCGGGCCCGGGCCGCTCCTGCGGGCGGCCGGCGTGCCCTCGTAGAGTCGGGGGCGATGGCTGTCACCGTCCTCGAGGCCGACGAGGCGCTCGCGCTGATCGGTAGGCCAGATGCGGTCGGTGTACTCACCGGCAGCCCGCTCCTCGCCGTCGCCGTCGACGCCAGCTCGGCATTCGAGGCGGTGGTGGCGCGCGCCGAGACGCTTGCCAGTGTGACCGTAGGGGTCGGCGGATCGGCGGGGGCTCCTGCCCTCCTCGACGTGCAGGTCTCTTCGGCCGGGGAGGTCGAACGCATCGCCGAGGCCGTGGGCCGTTCGCCCCAGGCGTCGGTGGCGCTGGTGCAGCTGCTGCGGATGGGACCGGACCTCGAGGTGCAGCCGGCCCTGGTGGCCGAGTCGGTCGTCTACGGCCTGCTGCAGGCGGGCCGCGAGCACCGGGCGTGGCTGGAGGCCCAGCCGGCGCGGCGGCACCGGGACACGCAGTCGCCCGTGCTCCTCGACCGCGACGGCGACCGATTGCAATGTGATGCTGAACCGGCCCGAGGTGCACAACGCCTTCGATGCCGGCATGCGGGACGGCCTGATCGACGCCTTGGCGGTGGCGGCCGCCGATCCGGGCATCGCATCCGTGGAGCTGCGCGGTGCGGGGCCGGACTTCTGCGCCGGCGGCAGACCTGTCCGAGTTCGGGACGACCCCCGATCCGCTGACCGGTCACCTCGTCCGCACCACCCGGAGCGCGGCCCGGGCGGTGGCCGGCTGCGACCGACGGACGACGGCCTACCTCCACGGAGCGTGCATCGGCGCCGGCATCGAACTTGCGGCCTTCGCCGACCGGGTGGTGGCCGCACCCGACACCACGGTCACCCTTCCGGAACTGTCGATGGGACTGGTACCGGGCGCCGGCGGCACGGCCAGCATCCCCCGACGGATCGGCCGGCAACGCACGGCGTGGCTGGCGCTGACGGGGTTGCCGATCGATGCCGCCACCGCGCTGGCCTGGGGGCTGGTCGACGAGGTCTCAGCGGCGGCCGCGCCGTGACCGACCGGGCGCCCGGCGGCGGCCGCCGGATCGGGCCGGCGGCGCCGGTCGGCGAATTGGGCAGCTGATAACCTGATTTTCTCGTGACGCGAAGACCGCTCCGGAGCCCAGGGGGACCATCATGACGACCGAGACCGTGACCGGCGAGCCACGCATGCTCATCGACGGCAAGCTGGTCGAGGCGGGCGCTGGACGCCACTTCGACAACGTGAACCCGGCGACGGAGGAGGTGCTGGGGCCGGTGGCCGACGCCGAGGCCGCCGACATGGACCTCGCCATCGCCGCCGCCCGCCGCGCCTTCGACGAGACGTCGTGGTCCACCGACCGGGCGTTCCGCAAGCAGTGCCTCGGGCAGTTGCAGGCGGCACTCGAGGGCGAGCGGGAGGCATTGCGCGACGAGCTGGTGGCCGAGGCCGGGACCCCGGTGGCCATCACCTACGGGCCCCAGCTGGACGCGCCCCTCGAGGACGGCCTGCTCTGGCCGATGGAGATGATCGACCGGTTCGAGTGGGAGCGCGACCTCCCCATCGGCACGGCGTTCGGCATGACGAGCTGGCGCCGGGTGGTGAAAGAGGCCGCCGGGGTGGTGGGTGCCATCATCCCGTGGAACTTCCCGTTCGAGGTGATGCTCCAGAAGGTCGGCCAGGCCCTTGCCACCGGCAACACCCTGATCATCAAGCCGGCTCCGGACACGCCATGGAACGCCACCCGGCTCGGTCGGCTGGTGGCCGAGCAGACGGACATCCCGCCGGGGGTGCTCAACGTCGTGACGTCCTCGGACCACCTGGTGGGGGAGGTGCTCACGCTCGACGACCGGGTCGACGTCATCTCCTTCACCGGGTCGACGGCGACGGGGCAGCGGATCATGGAAAAGGGCGCGCCCACGATGAAGCGCCTCTTCCTCGAGCTGGGGGGAAAGTCCGCCCACATCGTGCTCGACGACGCCGACCTGGCCGCCACCGTGCCCGGGGCCGCGTTCGTGTGCGTGCACGCCGGGCAGGGGTGCGCCATGCTGACCAGGCTCCTCGTCCCGAGAGACCGGCTCGACGAGTCGGTCGAACTGGTGGAGGCGGGGTTCGCCGGCATCACCTACGGCGACCCCACCGATGCGGGCAACCTCCAGGGACCGCAGATCAGCGCCAGGCAGCGTGAACGGGTACTCGGTTACATCGACCGCGGGGTCGATGAGGGGGCCCGGCTGGTGCTGGGCGGGGGCCGCCCGGCCCACCTGGCCAAAGGCTTCTACGTCGAGCCCACCCTGCTGGTCGACGAGTCGGGGTCGACCACCGTGTCCCGCGAGGAGATCTTCGGACCGGTGCTCGTGATCAGCCCCCACGACGGCGACGACGATGCCGTTCGCATCGCCAACGACACCGCCTACGGGCTCTCGGGCATGGTGACCTCGGGATCGGAGGAGCGGGCCATCGCCGTGGCCCGGCGCATCCGCTCCGGCACCGTCGGAGTGAACGGTGGTGTGTTCTACGGTGCCGACGCCCCCTTCGGCGGCTACAAGGCCAGCGGCTTCGGTCGTCAGAACGGCATCGAGGGTTTCGAGCAGTACCTCGAGACGAAGACGATCAGCGGTCCGGCGCCCGCGCCGGAGGGCGCGGCCGCCGGCTCGTTCCTGGCCGCCGGCCAGTAGCCACCCGCCGGCACGGGGGACCACGATGGCCTACGACCAGCTCTACGTCGGCGGTGCATGGGTCGAGCCGACGGGGGAGCCGATCGCGGTGGTGTCGCCCCATGACGGTTCGGTGGTGGCCGCGTCCGCGGGTGCGTCCACCGGCGACGTCGACCGGGCGGTGGCGCTGGCCCGTGACGCCTTCGACTCGGGACCGTGGCCGCACCTGCCGGTCGAGGCCCGGATCGAGGCCGTCGAGCGCATCGCCGCCGGCTACGCGGCACGCACCGGGGAGATGGCGGAGCTGATCTCGTCGGAGAACGGTTCTCCGCTCCTCTTCTCCCAGATCGGCCAGGTCGGCGGGCTGTCCCTCCTCATCGAGGGCTTCGTCGACGCCGCCAAGCGGATGGCGTGGGAAGAGGAGGTCCCGGGCCAGTTCGGGCCCAACACGCTGCGGCGCGAGCCCGTCGGCGTCGTCGCCGCCATCCCGGCGTTCAACGTCCCCCAGGTGATCATCGTCGGCAAGCTGATCCCGGCCCTGCTGGCGGGCTGCAGCGTGGTGGTCAAGCCGTCGCCGGAGACGCCGCTCGACGCCCTGCTGCTGGCCGAGATCGTCGACGGGGCCGGGCTGCCGCCCGGGGTGGTGAGCATCCTCCCGGGCGGGGCGGACACCGGCCGGCACCTCGTGGCCCACCCCGGCGTCGATCACGTCACCTTCACCGGGTCGACGGCCGTCGGCCGCGAGATCGGCGCCACCTGCGGTGCCCAGATGAAGCGGATGACGCTCGAGCTCGGCGGCAAGTCGGCCGCCATCGTGCTCGACGACGCCGACATCGGTGCGACCGCCGAGGCACTGCGCTTCGCGTCCTTCATCAACAACGGACAGGCCTGCGCGGCCCAGACCCGCGTGCTGGCGCCCCGCCATCGCTACGGCGAGGTGGTCGACGCCCTCACGGACGCCGTTCGCCGGTTCGTCGTGGGTGATCCGCTCGACATCGGCACGGAGATCGGGCCGCTCGTCTCGGCCCGCCAGCGCGACAAGGTGCGCGGCTACATCCGCCTGGGCGAGGAGGAGGGGGCCCGGGTGGTGATCGGCGGCGGGGACCCACCCGACGGGCTCGACGGCGGCGCCTACGTCCGGCCCACCCTGTTCGCCGACGTGACCAACGACATGCGGATCGCCCAGGAGGAGATCTTCGGCCCGGTCGTCACCGTGATCCCCTACGACGGTGGCGACGACGAGGCCGTCCGGCTGGCCAACGACTCACCGTTCGGGCTGGCGGGCTCGGTGTACACGGCCGACCGCGAGCGGGCGATGGCCGTCGCCCGCCGGGTGCGGGCCGGCACCTTCGGCGTCAACCGGTACGGGCCCGACATGTCGGCGCCCTTCGGCGGGTTCAAGGGCTCGGGCATCGGCCGCGAGTACGGCGCCGAGGGCCTGCAGGCCTTCATCGAGCTCAAGAGCATCCACGGCGCCTGACGGCCTTGGCGCCGGCCCGGTTCCGCCCAGTCCGGCCTCTCGACCGCGCCAAGCTGTGGGAGTGGTCGACGACGGCCTTGGTGTCGCCGCGCAGCATCAAGCTTCCGAGCAGGTGCATGTAGTCACGCCAGTACTGCTCGGCTTCGTCTGCCTCGCCCGCCTCGACGAGCTCGAGCAGTTTTCGCTGTGCGGTTGTTCCGATACGGCGCCGCTCGCGGCCGCGTCTGGAGTCGTCCTGCTCGGTAAGGCGGGTCACCGTCTGCTCGACGATGTCATGGAGCACCTCTACCAGTAGCACCAGGGTCTGGTTGCCCGCTGCTGCGACCAGCTTCTCGTGGAACTTCACGTTGGCGTCGGCGAAGGCGGTCGCGTCGTCAACCGTCTGCTCTTGCCGGTCAACCAGCGCCCGGAGTTCGCGGACCTTGGCGGACCGCTTCTTCATCTCGGCCAGCCGACGCGCCGCCGTCGGTTCGATGGTGGCCCGCGCCTCGTAGACGTCGGCCAGGGTGACACCGCGGCTCTCGAGCACGGTCGTCATTGCCCGCAGTGTGTAGCGCTCGTCGGGGCGGCATGCCACCACTCCGCCGTACGTGCCCCGTTCGATCTTGATCATCGATTCGGCCTCGAGGATGCGGAAGGCCTCACGCAGCGTGGGACGCGACACGCCGAAGCGCTCCAGCAGTTCGTTGCCCGATCCCAGCCGCTCCCCGTCGGCCACGGCGCCGCTCACGATCTCGGACCGCAGCACGGCGGCGATCTGCTCGCCCGCCTTCGGCACCGGCTTCGCTCTCGTCCGGCGGGCGGTCCCGTCGTCCGTGCCATCGTCTTTCATCGCCCCGGTCCCGTCTGTGCGCCACTCGTCGGCTGGGAGCTCCGTCCCATCATCGGCGCCCACCGTAGTCGCTCATGGTAGAAAATGGACTAACCAGTTAACGGTATGACGGTTGCGACGACGGAGGAGAGCGGGCCTGTGAGAGCGGAACGGGCGGCGCTCCGAAAAGGACGTGGGCTGCGCACCACTGGTCGCCTCGACCGTCGGGCCGGAGTGGGAGAGCCGGGGGCGACAGGATGACCAGTACCGGTGGCGAGCCGCCGATCTCCGGTGTGAACGGTGACAGCGGTGTCGAGCAATTCCGTGAGGAACTCCGCGCCTGGCTGGCGGCGAACCTCACGCCGGAGGTAGTCGCGGCCGGGCGGAGGCCGCCGGACGCCGAGAGTCTGGTCGTCCTCCAACGGTGGAACGCGCGCCTGGCGGATGCCGGGTGGGCCGCACCGTCGTGGCCGGTGGCCTTCGGAGGCCGGGACGCGAACGTCGCCGAACAGATCGTCTACATGGAGGAGCTCCACAGGGTCGATGCCCCCGGCCCGGTCAACATCATCGGGGTCTCCAACATCGCCCCCGCCATCATGCAGTTCGGCACCGAGGAGCAGCAGGCCCGCTTTCTGGCGCCGATGCTCCGTGGCGACGTCATCTGGTCCCAGGGCATGTCCGAGCCCGACGCCGGGTCGGACCTGGCCTCCCTGAAGATGTCGGCCGTCGAGGACGGCGACCACTTCATCGTCAACGGACAGAAGACGTGGAACTCTCTGGGGCACTTCGCCGACTGGTGCCAGCTCTACGTGCGCACCGATCCGACGGCGAAGAAGCACAAGGGGATCAGTTGCCTGCTGGTCGACCTCCGCTCGCCGGGCGTCGAGGCGCGGCCGCTGCGGGCCTCCACGGGCGAGATCGCGTTCGCGGAGCTCTTCATGACCGACCTGCGGGTTCCCCGAGAGGCCCTGCTGGGTGAGCTCAACGGGGGCTGGACGGTGGCCATGACCACCCTCAGCCACGAACGGGCTGGCGTGGCCCGCCTGCACCTGGCACTGTCGAGGAAGCTCTCGGACCTGTTGTCGTCGCCCCAGGCCCGCGCCGCGCTGACCGGCGACCCCCGGCTCCGCCAGCGCTGTGCCCACATCCACAGCGCCATCTCGTGCATGCGATGGATGACTGAGCGCGCCCTCGCCAACCCCGGGCTCCACGGCGGAGCGGGCGGCAGCCTGTCGAAGCTGTCGTGGTCGAAGTGCGACCAGGAGCTCGGCTCTCTGGCAATCGACGTGCTCGGTATGGACGGCCTGTCGGGCCGGTGGGCGGACAATCTGGTGGCGGTGCGGCAGTCGTCGATCGCCGGGGGAACGACGGAGGTCAACCGGAGCATCATCGGCGAGCACATCCTCGGCCTGCCGAGGGAACCGCGGTAGATGACGGACATCTCGAGCCAGGCGACGGCCGTCCCGAACCGGCTCAACGTGTCGGCGCGGGTTACCGGCGACGGCTTCGCGCTCCGGGTGACGCCCATCGCGGCGACCTGCCGCAACGGCTCGATACGGGCCAGCGTGCTCAGCTACGCCATGGACGTGGTGGCGGGCATCGCCGTCGACGGTGACGAGGGGACGTGGACCTTCACGTCGGACATGGTCGTGCGGATGAACCCGGTGCCGGCGCCGCCCCATCTCGATGCGATCGGCACCGTGCTTCGCCAGGGGGCGCGCTCCTCCACGTGCGAGGCGCGACTCGTCGACGACCGTGGAGCGCTCGTCGGCTACGGGACCCTGGGGTTCGCCCGAGTGGCACGCCGTCCCGGCGACCCCGTCAAGCACATGGTCGACCCGCGGCAGCGGGCGGACGCCTGGGCGGCGATTCCGCCGATCGAGGTGGGACTGCCGGAGGCCGCCGGCGTCAAGGTCGTCGACGGGGCGGCCGGGGTGGTGGAGGTCGCGGTCGTCGACGAGCTGCGCAACCCGGCCGGCACGATCCAGGGCGCGATGGTGGCCCTGGTGGCGGAGGTGGCCGCCGAAGAGATGATCTCGGCCCGGCTCGGCCGGCCGGCACTGGTGTGCGACCTCGATATCCGCTTCCTGGCGCAGGGCCGAGTGGGCCCCATCCGCACAAGTGCCGAGTGGCTCGGTGACACGCCCGGTGCCTGGGTGCGCGTCGAGCTCCACGACACCAGCTCCGGCCAACTCTTGACGACGGTGCTGGCCCGGGCGCCGGTGACGGTATCTGCTGACGGCTGACCGGCGGGCACGTCGGGTCCCTCGCCGGCCCGACTTCGGCTGCTCAGCCTCGATGTTCGGCTCGGCGCCCTGTCCGCGACTTCGTGACCTGGAGTAATGAACACCAGGTCGCTTCGCCGAGTACCGACTCGGAAGTGCCCGGTCAGGTCCGCCAACAGCGGTGCGGCGACTGTCGCCGACATCGACGACCCACAGCGTTCCCACCTCCTGCATCTCAGCCGGAAATTCCTGCACCTCTCCGATGTAGCCGGCGCCTCCGCCCTTTCCGGCTCGGCGAGCTACGAGATCATCGGACTCGTCAACATTCTGGTGAGGCTCACCGTCGTCTCGTTCGTCGTCCGTGTGGTGCTTGATCACCCGAGAGCGGTGCTCTTACCATTGACATACAGTATGCATGTGAAACTCGAGAAGCCACAAGGGAGCTGAACGCATGACGGAGACGGGCGAGACGGGTGAGATCGGGGAAGCAATGCTGACGCTCCTGATGGCCGAGATGGCCGCTCCGCAGGACCCGTACCGGAAGCTGATCGAGGCGGGCGGTTTTGTCGGTCCGTCATCGGGAATGGTGCAAGTCTTCAGTCGGGAGCTGAACGACCACGTCCTTCGTCACCCTGAGATCTTTTCGTCTGCCTCCGCAATGGACCTGGGGAACATCCGGCCGCTGATCCCGCTGAACGTCGACCCACCGCAGCACTCGAAGTACCGCAGGATCCTCGACCCGCTCTTCGCCCCCAAAGTGATGGACCAGCACGAGGAGGACTTCTCGATGCGGGTCAACCGCCTCATCGACTCGTTCATCGATCGCGGTGAGTGCAACTTCACGGAGGATTTTGCCGAGCCGTTCCCCTCCTCGGTGTTTCTTGGGCTGATGGGCCTCCCCTGGTCCGAACTCGACACGATGATCGGCCTCCGCGACGGAATCCTCCACCCGGAGAAGATCGACCCGGATGCCCAATTCGACGTCGAGAAGCGCCTGGCAGTGAACAGGGCGAACGGAGCGGCGATCTATGAGTACTTCAGCGCCCGGCTCGATGAGCGCCAGGCGCGTCCCCAGCACGACATCCTCTCGCACTTCCTGCAGGCGGAGATCGACGGCGAAAAGCTCTCACGCGAAGAGATCCTCGACATCTGCTTTTTGTTCCTGATCGCCGGCCTCGACACGGTCAGCGACTCGCTCACCTGCTTCTGGGCGTTTCTGGCGCAGCACGAAGAGCACCGGCGGCAGATTGTCGAGGACCCGTCGATCATCCCGGGCGCCGTGGAAGAGCTCCTCCGATGGGAGAGCCCGGTCACGTTCGGCGTCCCGCGGGTGGCGATGAACGATGCGGTCCTGCCCAATGGGGAGAAGGTCCCGTCGGGCTGCCCGGTGATGGTCTTCTACGGCGCCGCCAACGTCGACCCGTCACAGTTCGACGACCCGTCCAGTGTTCGATTTGATCGGCGAACAACCGTCATATCGCATTCGGCGCCGGTGTTCATCGCTGCCTCGGCTCCCACCTGGCTCGTCGTGAACTGCGGATCGCCCTGCGCGACTGGCACCAGCGAATCCCCATCTATCGGATCAAGCCGGGTCACGAGGAGCTCGAGTACCCACCCGGACTGCGCCACGTGAAGGACCTCACATTGGCGTGGGGATGATCGCGAGCGCGCCGACCGGTCCCTGATGCGCTCGCCGCACCTTTGGGTCGGCCGCCGCGGCGGTGACCTCCGCATCGCCTCCTGGGGCCCGATGTCGATCACATCGAAGCCGTGCGCCACCAGCGCCGCCAGTGCGGTAAACGAAATGATCCCGAGCTGGGAGTGGCGGGGTGGACGAACGCGGTCGGCCCGTTCGGCGCGGCTGCTCTACTCACGTCGTGACCGGGGTGAAACACGGAGGGCATTGAGAACTCCCAGCCGTAGACGGCAGAGCGGCTGGACGTCTACGGTCGCAGAAATGGCCGGCACCAGACAGGAGATGGCGGAGGTGACGCGAGGCAGGCTCATTGCAACCGCCCGCAAGCTGTTTGCAGAGAGCGGCTACTTCGGCACCGGTACCGCGGAGATCGTCGAAGCAGCTCAGGTAGGAACTCGCGGTGCCCTTTACCATCACTTCGCCGACAAGAAGGCATTGTTCGAAGCAGTCTTCGAAGCCGTCGAAGAGGACCTTGCGGAACGGACCGTCGGTGCCATGACCGGCAAGACAGCGTTTACGCAGCTCCAGCAAGGCCTTGACTCGCTTCTTGACGAGTCGCTCGACACCGAAGTCCGACGCATCCTGCTCATCGACGGCCCAGCTGTGTTGGGCTGGGACGCGTGGCGCAAGATCGATGTCCGTTACGGGCTCGGCTCGATTACCCAGATACTGCGGGCGGGTATCGCGGATGGAAGCATCTCAGTTGCTGACCCCGACAGCATGGCCCATCTACTGCTGTCAGTCGTCGCCGAGGCCGCCCTGTACATCGCCCACGAGCGGGGGCGCACTCCGCGGATAAATGCTGGCCTGTCGCTTGCCACATTGCTGTCCGGCCTCGCGACGCCGATTTCTGCGTAGCCGATGGTGGACCCGGTCAGGCACGTCCAAGGCGGCGCTGCCTGGCTGACCTTCTATTGACCTCGACGCCTCGGGGCGGACGTTCGACCTTATCGTTCACGAGTGTTCCGGGGTCGTCCCCACCTTTCTCGATCCTGTAGACGTCAAGGCCAAGGGCCTCATCGTGCTCATCATCGAAGGCCGGCAGGGCAACGACGCGCTGCTTGGTGCCTACAGTCGCATCGCGCTCCTCACGCCGTCCGATCAATGGCGTCACGGCCGACCTCGGAGTTCACGTGATAGATCGGAGTGAACCGAGGCGGTCAAGGCCCTGCCTGAGAGTGCCGATGCCTGAACCATGGGGAAAGGGCGGAGCCGCCTGCCTGTGCGGATGAGGTCGGTCGGGCGGCCGCCGCGGCCGGTCTGGGACGCGTCTGCCGTGACGGGCATGGACCTCGCCGCCGGGGTCAGCATCCCCGGGCTCGATCTGATCGAGCGCCTGGGGCACGGTGCCCAGACCGAGGTGTTCCGTTGCCGTCACAACGGCCGCCACTACGCCGTGAAGATCGGCGCGGCATCTGCGGTCGGCAACGGCCGGGCGTCGGTCGGGTTCCGCCGGGAGGCCGCCCTGCTGGCGTCCGCCCGCGATCCGGCCCTGCCCGAGATCTACGAGGTGGGAGAGGCCGGTGGCCGTCCCTATATGGTCATGGAGTTCGTCGAGGGGAAGACGCTGGGGACGGTCCTGCAGCAGGGCCCCCTGGAGCTCGATGCCATCCTGCGGCTGGGCGCCGACGTGGCCGGTGGCCTGGCCGCCGCCCACAGGAGCGGGCTGGTCCATCTCGACGTCAAGCCGGACAACATCATCATGCGGCCCGACGGTCGGGCCACTCTCATCGACTTCGGACTGGCCGGACACTCCGGTGAGGAGATCGGCGACACCGTGGTCGGGACACTGCACTACTCGTCGCCGGAACAGACGGGCATGCTGAAGCGCCCCGTCGACTGGCGGGCCGACCTCTACTCGTTGGGGGTGGTGCTCTTCGAGGCGATCACCGGGACCCGTCCGTTCACCTCCGACGATCCCGGCGAAGTAATCAGGATGAACGCCGCCGTGCCTGCCCCGGCGCTCGGTGACCTCCTCCCCGCCGTCTCTCCGGTGCTGGCTGCGATCGTGGCCAAGCTCCTGGCCAAGGACCCCGACGACCGCTATCAGTCCAGCGAGGGACTGATAGCGGACCTGCGTGCGGCCGCCGACAGCGATCAGGCCTTCCCTCTCGACCGGCATGGACGGAGCCGCTCGCGAGGCAGCGAACCACTGCCGTTCGTCGGCCGTGACGCCGAGCTGGATGCGCTGCGAGAGGAATGGACACGCGCCAGGTCCAACCACGTCTGCGATGTAGTCGTGGACGGACCGATGGGCGCGGGCAAGTCGCGCCTGGTCACCGAGTTCCTTGAGATAGTCGCCGCCGACGAACCGATTGTCCTGACTACGAGCTGCGCAGCTGGAAACCCGGTACCGTTCGCCGGCCTGCGGGATGCGTTCGCCGGCTACCTGACCGGCCTCGAACATCTCGACGAGGGGGATCGAGGGGTGGTCGCGGCCCGAATGGTCGAGGCGGCCGGGCCCTTCGCCCAGGTGGTCGGTTCCCTGTCACCCCAGCTGGCCGGTGTCCTCGACGTCGATCCGCACGGCGCCTCCGACGACGGCCAGTTCTCCGTCACGTTCGCCCTCTTCCTCATCGAGCTGGCCCGGCGGAGTGGCGGGCTGATCCTGTGGATCGACGACGCCCATCGGGTCGATGACGCCTCCGACGAGGTGGTCCGGCACCTCGTCGGCAGCGACGACCGGGGACCGGTGCTGGTGGTGCGGACCCTCCAGACGGGTGAACGTGACGCAGGAGAGGGGACAGACGAGCCACTCGCCGGCCTGACCGAGATGGACGGGCCACCCGCGACGGTTCACCTCCCCCTCGGTCCCATCGACGACGAGTTGCTGGCCGGCCTGGTGGGCGCCCGGGTACGTGCCGACGTCGACAGGGAGTTCGCCCTTGGGCTGGCCGCTCGCGCCGGTGGCAATCCGTTGGTGCTCCTCGAATACCTCGGGGCGGTCATCGAGGCCGGAGCCATGTGGCCGTCGTGGGGGACCTGGATGGTCGACCATGCCGGCCTCGAGACGCTGGCGTTGCCCGACGACATCGCTGAGCTCTTGTTCCGCCGGATCGACCAGGTGGGACCGGCCGAGCGTTCCGTGCTTACCGTCGCCGCCGCCGCAGGTTCCCCCTTCGATCTCAACCTGATGCGCCAGGTCGTCACCGGAGACGCCGGTGTCGTCGACCGGGCGATCGCCCGGTCGGTCCATGCCTCCCTCGTCGAGCTCCGGCCCGGCGATCGGGCTGCCTTCGTCCACGAGCGCATTGCCGAGACGCTGCTCACCGTGCTCGATCCTGAGGCCGCCCGCACCATCCATCAGCGGCTGGCCGAGGTTGCGGACGCCGGCGACCTCGACGGCGACGCCCTCTTCTTCGTGGCTCGCCACTACCGATTGGGACAGGTGTCGGCCACCCCGGCCCGCATGGTCGAGCTGGGTCGCCGCGCCGGGACGGCGGCGCTCGACATGCACGCCGCCGGGGAGGCCCTGGACTACCTGGCTGCCGCGTACGAAGTGGCTGAGGCCCACGGCGTCGAGGTGGACGCCGCCTTCGAACAGGAACTGGCCACGGCCTACCTCCGGTCCGGCCACTCCGAGGTTGCTGGCGAGCACTTCGAGCGATCGATCGAGCTCACCGACGATCCGTGGGTACGTGCGGCCGCCCGGGCCCAGCTGGGCCGGATCGATTTCCTCGAGGGCCGCTACGACCAGGCCGACACCCATGTCGCCGTCGCCCTGCGCGACGTCGGCCGGTCGGTCCCTCGCAGCAAGGTCCTCGCCGTGGTTGTCAGCGTGGTCCTCGCCTTGGTATCCACCGTCATGTCCCGGCTGAAGCTGACCAAGGGTGCGACGGATGTCGGCGAGCGCCGTCGCCTCGCCATCCTCACCTCGCTCCACGACACGGGAGGTTCGTCCGCGTACATGCGGCAGGAACCCCTGGGCATGGTCGCGTTCGCCCTTTACGGCCTGGGTTCGGACAAGCGGTTGGGACTGTCACCCGAGTTCCTCAGAGCCCAATCGAGCCTCTGCACGCTGGCGGCCATCCTTGATCGACGACGGGCTGTCGCCCGGGCCATCCCTCACCTGCAGGCGATGGCACGCGACCTGGGAAATCCGTCGGTGATGGCGACGGTGGCCATGAACGCCACCGTTGCCACCGAGTTCCTGGGCGACACGGTGAGGGCCGCCGAGCTCGCCCGTACGACCATCATTGAGTTCAGCCGGTGGATGGAGCCGGGCGAGTTGCAGATGCTGAACAGTGTGCTCGCCGTGAACCTGGGGCTCCGGGGCCACCATGCCGAGAGACTCCATCAGCTCGAGTTGCAGGCCCGCCAGTCAGCCCGGACCGACGACGGCCGCCAAGAGACGCTGGATGTCTTGAGGGGGTGGTCTGCCAATGCCATGGGCCGATCCGATCCCAGGGGGAACGGGATCATGCATTTCGTCGAGCGGGTCGACCGGTTCAATGACCCGAGCCAGCGACTCCACGTCCTCGACTCCCTCACCGCCTGGGCCTGTGAGCTGGGGCCGCAGAACGACCTGTTCGACCTGCTGGTAGACACCCGCGACGGCGAGGACGTTCGCATGCTCACGGCCAGCCACTACGACCGGATCTTCTGGACGGACAAGGCGTACGGCCGCGTCGCCCAGTGGCGGGGTGCGGTGACAAGTGGTGCCGACCGTTCCGAGGTGGCCCGCCGCCGCTCCCAGGCCCGGTCGGCCGTGCGACAGGCGCGGCTGGCGGCCTTCGGCATCCATCAGCCCCTTCTGCATGCCAAGGCCACGATGTCGCGGGCGATGTACGCGCGGCTGGCCGGTCATTCGCGCAAGGCCGTGCGACTGATGGCACGGGTCGAACAGGCGGCCGCCGAGCTGGACGCACCAGCCCTCCGGCTCGACGTCTGGTGCGAACGGGCCAGGCTGCTCGGGGACCGGGGACAGGCCGCGGAAGCAAGCGCGGAGATCGGATTGGCGTTGCACCTGACGGCGTCGCAGGGCTGGAACCTGCGGAACCGGGTCATCCGCGAAGAGTTCCCCCATGCAGCCCCCTACGGGGGCACGGGGTCGTCCTCGACCGGCAGCCGGTCCGCAACCCGCGTCGAGCGCGTCGCCAGCGAGAGCACGTCGACCTCGCTGCCCGCCCGCCGACTGGAGGCGCTGCTGCAGGTTAGCGTGGCCGCCGCCAGCGTGATCGTCCCCGTCGATCTGGCCCGCATCGCCCTCGACGAGGCGTTGACCATCCTCGGCGCCGAGCGGGCCTTCCTCTTCCAGGCCGACGCCGAGGAGAACCTGTCGCTCCTCGTCGGCAGGGACGGCAGCTCGGAGGACCTGCACGAAGCCGTCGGCTACAGCACCACCGCCGTCGAGCAGGTCCGGGCCAGCCGGCAGGCTTTGGTCGTGACCGGTAGTGAGGAAGGGGCGCTCATCGGCTCGACCAGTGCCGTGGTCCACGGCTTGCGCAGCATTCTGGTTGCCCCCCTCCAGCTCGAAGGCCGGCTGACGGGCGTGGTCTACCTCGACAGCAGGCTGGCCAAGGGGATGTTCACCAGCGCGGATGTCGACATCCTCGTGGCCATCGCCACCCAGGTGGCGGTGAGCCTCGAGACGGCCCGATCCGCCCAGCTGGAGATGATGGTGCACGCCGAGCGCGAGCAGCGGGCACTGGTCGACACCCTGCGGGACGTCATGGCCGACATGACGGCCACGCTCGATCCCGGCGAGGTCCTCGACCGCCTGCTGGCCGGTCTCGCCCGGGCCGTCGCGTACGACGCCGCCTCCGTCGTCGTGCTCCTCGACGACGACGGGTCCTACGGCCGCGTCCTCAGCGCAGCCGGCCGGACGGTGGTGACAGAGGGGGACAGGGGTCCCGTGATCGGAAACCTCCCTTCCCCGTCCGTCCTGGAGACCCTGCGTGCCGGCCAGCCGGTCCTCGACCCGGACGGGACCGCAGAGCCGCCGGGCGGCATCACCGGCACCACGGTCGGATCGTGGATGGCCGTGCCAATCCAGCTGTCGGAGACGACCCTGGCTGCGGTGGTGGTGGTGTCGACGGCTCCGTTTGCGTACGGTGAGACCCAGCTCGAGATCGTGCGGACGGTGGTCGCCCACGGCACCGTCGGCTACCAGAACGCCCGGCTCTTCACGGCGAACCGCATGCTGGCCGTGACCGACGAGTTGTCCGGACTCGGCAACCGGCGGAGCTTCTTCGACCTGGCCACCGAGCGCCTCGCCTCTGCCCGCGAGAGCGGCCAGTCCCTGTCCCTGCTGATGATCGACATCGACAAGTTCAAGCAGGTGAACGACACGTACGGCCATCCCACCGGTGACGACGTGATCCGGGAGGTCGCCGAACGGTTGCGGTCGGTCGCCCGTGTCGGGGATGTCGTCGGTCGCTACGGCGGTGAGGAATTCGCGCTATTGCTGTCGGCCGGTCCCGAGACGGCGTTGGCGATCGCCGAGCGGTTCCGCGCCGCCGTCGCGGACGAGCCCATTGCGACCCGGACGGGCGCCCTGCACGTCACGGTCAGCGTGGGCATGACCCATGTCACCTTCGATGACCGTTCGCTCGAGGTCCTCTTGTCCCGGGCGGACGGCGGTCTCTACGAGGCAAAGAAGGGCGGGCGTAACCTGGTCGTCCACCGATAGCCGGCAGGGTGGCACCCTGTGCCTGTGCGCATTGTCCTCCGGCCACTGGGGGAATGGCGGCTGCGCAAGAAGTCCGTGTGCCGGACCTCGCACTGTGGTGATCGGCTCGCCGTTCCCGAATGTTCCGTTGGACCACGAGCTGTTCACACGGTTCCGAATCAGATTCCTGGCAGGTGGACCGGGTGTGCGGATCAGAACCCGGCCCGGCCACTCAGAAAGCCAACATTCGATCCAGCAATTGCGCCGTATCGCATCCCCGCCCGTCGCACTCTGTTCGCGGATTGTTCCGTTACACCACGATCCACGAGGGAAAATGTGACGCCACGCGAATCGCAGGATGCGGTGACGACGATTCGCGCCCTGCGGACCGGTCAACCCGGCGACGAAGGGTGGAAGGCGTCGATGCCGCCGAACAGCTCTTCGGAGACGGCACCCGCCTGCGACGCCGGGCCCTGCCAGGCGACCGCCCCCTTGGAGAGGAGCACGGCCGCATCGGCGAGGTTGAGGACGTAGTTGAGTTGCTGTTCCACGATGACGATGGTGCACCCCAGGTCGCGTATGCGTTGCAGTCCGTCGTAGACGCTCTCGACCATGATGGGCGCAAGTCCGAGGGACAGCTCGTCACCGATGAGCAGCTTCGGGGGAACCGCCAGTACACGGGCGAGTGACAGCATCCGCTGCTGGCCGCCGGACAGGGTCCCGCCGGTCTGTCGGCGGCGCGACGCCAGAACAGGGAAGGCCGCATAGGCGCGCTCGAGCGCGTCGCCCACATGCTTGCGGCCGACAGTCGTGCGGAAGGACAATGTCAGCTGCTCATCGACGGTCAGCTTGTCGAAGACGCCGTGGCCCTCGGGTACGTGCGCGACACCCATGCGGGCAATCTTGTGGGGCGCCACGCGGGTGATGTCATGGCCGGCGACGGCCACGGATCCGGTTGTGGCTTGCACCAGGCCGGTGATCACCCTGGCCACCGTGGACTTGCCGGCACCATTCGAACCGAGGAGGGCCGTGATGCCGCCCGCGGGTACGGAGAACGAGATGTCGAAGAGCGCCTTGTAGGGGCCGTAGGAGGCGCTGACGCCGTCCAGTGCCAGCATGGGCTGTGGGGACGGCGACGTCACGCCGGCGTGCCCAGGTAGGCCGTCCGCACCTCGGGGTCGGCGAGGACCTGATCGAGTGTGCCTTCGGCGAGCTGGTGCCCGAAGTTCAGCACGACGGCGCGGTCGACGAGCCGGACCACCATGTCGAGGTCGTGCTCCACCAGCAGGATGGCGACCCCTTGCTCGTCGCGCACGGCCGCGAACGTCCTACGGAGCGCCTCGGTCTCGTGTACGTCGAGGCCCGAGGTCGGCTCGTCCGCCATGAGCAGGCGCGGTCGGCCGGCGATGGCGCGACCGAGCTCGACCATGCGACAGTGCCCCAGGCTGAGGGCGGCCACCGGGGTGTCCCCCAGGTCGGCGAGGCCCACCATGGACAGGATGGTGTCCGCCCACTGGCGCTCGCCCCGGGTGGGTCGGCTCAGGCGGAGCAGGTCCCTCCACAGCGCGCCCCGGTCGCGAGGAGCCCGGCAGGCGACGAGCAGGTGATCGCGCACCGTCATCTCGGGGAACACCTCGAGGCGCTGGTAGGTACGCGCGATGCCGAGGCGGGCCCGTTGGTAGGCGGCGAGCCGGTCGATGGTCACCCCGGCGAAGGTCACCGTGCCGCGGTCCGCTTGCAGCTGCCCGTTCAGGCAATTGAACAGTGTCGTCTTGCCGGCCCCGTTCGGACCGATGAGCCCCAGAATCTCGCCGGGCGCCACCGTCAGTGACACGTCGTCAAGGGCCGTCACTGCGCCGAAGGCCTTCGACACCGATCGGGCCTGGAGCAACGGGACGGTGTCAGCCATCGGTGGTACCCGGCGCGGTGGTGGCCACCGCAGTGGTCGAATCCATACGGAGGGGCTCGTGGCCGCGCCGGCGGTCCCAGCGCTCGAGGCTGGTGGGAGAGTCGGTTCAACCCTTTCGTCTTGAGGAATTCGACGACACCCTCGGGATGCTGAGCGTACATGAGCGCGCCCACCGCGAAGAGGACGAACTCGATCCCGCTGAGCCGCTTGAACATCGGGTAGTCGAGGATCTGCTGCAGCACGGCGACAGCCATGCCGGCGTAGACCGCCCCTTCGACGCGGGTGCTGCCGGTGGTGATCACCACTACGACGAACGCCAACGAAAAGACATAGACGAAGTTGGTGGCCGAGATCGTTCCCTCGTAGGAGCCGTAGAGCGCGCCGCCGATGCCGGCGATGCCGGCGGACAGGGCGAACACCACGATCTTCGCCCGCGTCAGGTTGATGCCGAGGCCGGCAGCGGCCGTCGGACTGCCCCGCATGGCGGCCAGGTACCGACCGAGTGTGCCCTTCTGTACGAGGACCACGACGAACATGCAGAGGGCCAGGATCACGGCGGCGATGACGAGAAAGTAGCGGTCGCCGGGATCGCCGGGACTCAGGTTCAGGGAGCCGACCTGCGGGCGCGGCACTGAGATGCCCTGCTGACCGTTGCCCGACCACGAGAACTGGAAGAGCAGCTGGTCGGCGAAGAGCGCGAACGCCAGCGTGAAAAGGGTGAGCGCCAGTCCGGAGATCCGCACTGCGATCGCGGCGATCACGGCGCCGACCACGGCGGCGAGCGCGCCGCCCACGGCCACGCCGAGCAACACCGGGAACCCATGGGCCGACGCCAGCTGCCCGGCGGTGAACGCGCCCACCCCGGCGAAGGTCATCTGGCAGAGCGACACCTGGCCGCTCATCCCGGTGAGCAGGGTGATCGAGAGGAAGATGATCGAAAGGATGACGCCACCGCCGAGGGCGAATACCCAGTTGGGGGCGACCCAGGTGAGGCACGAGACGATGAATGCCAGAATGACGGCGCGGAGTCCCCATCTGACGGGGACGTCGAGCCGGCGGTCACGGAGCTGGGCGGCAGGTACCGGGGGTGGGGGATCCACCGCGGCCATCGGATCGCGGCTCTGTTCGAGGGTCCGCAGGTTCCGGTTGAGGAGGAGGACCGCGGCGAGCAGAGCGAACGGGAGTGCGGTGCGAAGGCCCGAGGCCCACACGCTGTTGGTGGGCAGAACGAGCTGGAGGACGTTCTGCAGGATGCCGATCCCCACCGCGGCGAGGAATGCCACCGGGATGCTGGACAGCCCGGCGATGACGGCGGCCGTGATCCCCGCTACCAGCAGCGTCGTGAACTGGAGCGGGTTGGTGGGATCGAGGGGGTGCTGCTGGGGGAGCAGCAACACCCCTGACAGGCCGGCGAGGATGCTGGACAACGCCCAGGCGGCGCCGGCCACTCGGGGCGAGTCCACCCCCATGAGCTGTGCCAGGCGGCGGCTCTCCACCACGGCACGCATCTGCAGCCCGACGCCGGTCCACCGGAACATCGCCATCAGCAGGATGACGACTGCCACGGCCAGCACGGTGGTGGAGACATCGCCACCGTTGAAGGGCACGCCGAACAGATGGAAATACACGATGTCCGGATTGAGCCAGAGGAATCCGATGCGCTCACGGGACGAACTGGAGAAGATGATCGGGATCAGTTGGGGAATGGCCACGAGCAGCCCCAGCGACACCACCAGCTTGGCCGTGGTGGACGCCGCCGGTATGTGCCGGTACAGGAACCGGTCGAGCGCCAGGCCGATGAGCGGCGCCACCACGAGCACGGCGATGACGAACGCCACCCACTGATTGAGCGGCCCCAGCCCGAAGAACCCGTACTGGTTGAGGAGGTCGAAGACGAACGCGGAGACGAACGCCTGGGCCCCGAACGCCAGGTTGAACACGCCCGTGGCCCTGAACGTGAGCACCAGGCCCACGGCCATCAGGGCGTACTCGCACCCCGATGGTATGCCGGGCAGCGTGTAGTGGACGAAGTTGGTCACCGGCGGAAGCTGGGCGCCGTCAGCTCAGGCGCCCGGGGTGTTCGTATTCGGCGTGACCGGTACCGGGCTGTTGTTGTTGAGGCAGACGAACACCTTTGATCCGGTGGTGAACACCACCTTCGTCTTCCCGTTTTGGGCCTGGACGTAGGAGAGGCACAGTGGCACCGGCGGCTGGGTGTGCTGCTTCGTCCAGTTGATCGGAGGGATGGTCCCATCGGCGTTGAAGTCCGTCTCTTGGTTGATGGCGTCCACTAGCCGGGTCTGGGTGACGTTGGTGCCGATCGCCTTCAATCCGGCGACGAACTGGGCGGCGTTCACCCACCCCTGAAATGCGGTGTCGTCGTAGACCCACTGGGGTTCGTACTTCTGCATCGTGGTGATGTACTGCTCGATGCCCGGGTAGACGCCGGGGAATTGGGTGGCGGCCTCGAACGGGACGTGCTGGATGCCGAAGATCACATTGTTCATCGCCGTCGGGTTCTGGCTGATCAGCGAGCGGCTGTAGCCGTTCAGCCAGAACGACGGGGTGCCACCCATGCCGTTCTGCTGCATCGCCTTGACGAATGAAAGGTTGTCGTTGCCCTCCATGCAGGTCTCGAGCACGTCGACGCCTGCGGACTTCATCTGCTGGACGTCGGCCGACGCATCACCCCCGAGGCTGAAATTGAGATCCTGGAATGCGACCTTGGGGCCGTACGTGGCCAGTGCGGTCGTAAAAGCCTGGCAGGGGGCCTGTGAGGGTCCGAAGTCGTAGGCCACCACGGCTGGCTTGGTCGCTTTCAGCTCGTGGGCCAGGTAGGGCGCGAGGATACTCTCGGCGTTGTAACTGAGGACCGAGCCGTAGGCGCCGAACAGGTTGGGCGGGCCGGCCCAGTTGTCGGTCACGATGTAGCCGAACGTCGGGGTCCCGGTCTGGGCCAGGTAGCTGGTCCCCGCGAAGAACGGCGTGCCCACGCCGACGATGGCGAAGACCTTGTCCTGTTCGACCAGATTACGGAACTGGGTCGCGTCGTTGGAGCCGGACGCGGCGTCGTCCAGGTTGTACTTGAGGTCGATCTTGCGCCCGTTCACCCCACCCTCGGCGTTCACCATGTCGAAGTACGCCTGCACGCCGTCGACGACCTCGCCGAACCCGGTCGACAACGCCCCCGATTCGGTTGCCAATGCACCCACGTCGATTTCCGTCGGCGTTACGCCGGGCGCCGGGCCTCCGCTCGGCAGCGTGCCGCTCGTGCCGCTGGGGAGCGTGTCGGCGGACTTGGTGGTTGCGTTGCTGCAGGCCGCCAGCGTGGTGGCAAGCACCAGCGCTAGCCCGATCCCGCCGATCCGTGTTGCACGTCGAATGCGTCGATCCACTGCAACTCCCCCTACTGTTCGCGCCGCCGCAGTTACCGGATCCGACACCTGTCGGCGCATCGCCAGGTGTCCTCTCCCCCTGAATCGTCGATCACGCTAGTCGAAATGGTTAGCCCATTCTGTGGGCAATCGCCCGCTGTGACGACACGGCACATGGCGACCTGCGAACGAAGCGAACACGGCACTCGCCGAACTCCCTATTGTTCGCCGCGACCGTTGCCCAGGTCCGAGCCGCGCCCCGCCACGTCCCTGGTGACCGGCCGTGACGGGCGGGCCGGTGGCGCGGCCGTCACCAGCGGCCCGCCGACGAGTGTTCGTTGACGTCAATTCGCACTCCACCGTTGTTTGTGCGGATGGTTCAACACCTGACAGCATTGTCACATTACGGGGGACGAGAGAGGATGTCCACTGCGACCCGACTGGGGCCGATCGAGGGTTGCGCCGGTCCGTGAATGGCCCGCCCAGCCTGACGTTGATGTCACATCACCGGGTCCGCTCCTTCACTCGGCGCTACTGTGCACTCCGAGCGCGCCGCGGAGGCCGGCCGACGAATGGCGGGCACCCCGACGCCGCTGGGAGGGATGGGAAGGTGGACGTGGCTGGATGGCGACCGGCGCGACACGTGCGTCGAGAAGGTGGCGCTGTCGGGCCGTCCCCGGTCGCGCCGAACCGCCGCAGTCGGCGACCGGGACACGGATGACCGCGTCGCGGCCGTTCAGGATCCTTCCCGCGGTCACCGACGAGAACGCACACTTCTGGCACGGTGGTGGCCAGGGCGAGCTGCGGTTCCTGAGGTGTACGTCGTGCGGATGGTGGCTTCACCCGCCCGCGCCGATCTGTCCCAACTGCCTGTCGCGGGAGCTCGCCGTCACCGCCGTGTCCGGCCGCGGGACCGTCTACGCGTTCACCGTTAATTGGCAGCCGTGGCTGCCGGGCTTCGATCCCCCCTATGTGGTGGCGATCGTCGAGCTCGACGAGCAGCCCGGGCTCCGATTGACGACCAACATCGTCGGCTGCGAGCCCGACGAGGTGTCCACCGGTCTGGCCGTCCGCGTCGTCTTCGAGGAGTACGACGGCGTGTGGCTGCCGCTGTTCGAACCCGCGGACGGCACCGCCGGGGAGGGCGGTCGCTGATGGCGCGCGAGATCGGAGAGCACAAAGCGATTATCAGCGGCATCGGACAGTCGC
Organism: uncultured Actinomycetota bacterium; assembly: GCA_963838005.1. Lineage (GTDB taxonomy): Bacteria > Actinomycetota > Acidimicrobiia > Acidimicrobiales > RAAP-2 > CAWIPW01. The sequence continues at coordinate 215,871 of CAWIPW010000003.1, read as the reverse complement.
AGATCGGCCGGAGGATCCTCCGGCACCCGCTCGACCTGACGGTGGACGCCGCCCTGAACGCCATGGCGGATGCCGGCCTCACCCGGGACGACATCGACGGCCTGGCCACCTACCCCGGGGCCCTCAGCGAACCGCCCGGGTTTTCGGGTGTCGGCATCACCGAGGTGCAGGACGCCCTCCGCCTCAATCTCGACTGGTTCTCGGGCGGCATGGAGGCTCCGGGGCAACTGGGCTCGGTCGTCAACGCCATCGCCGCCGTGGCCACCGGGCTGGCCGACCACGTGCTGTGCTTCCGCACGGTGTGGGAGGCGTCGGCACGGACCGGGTTCGGCCGCCCGCCGCCGTCGGGGGGCGGGGGCGAATTCAGGGCACCGGGCTTCATGCAGTGGACGCTGCCGTTCGGCGCGGCCTCCGCGGCCAACTGGATCGCCATGATGGCCCAGCGGCACATGTACGAGTTCGGCACGACCCGGGAGCAGCTGGCCGCCATCGCCCTCAACTGCCGGGCGAACGCCCGGCGGAACCCCGACGCCATCTACCGCGAGCCGATGTCGCTCGACGACTACCTGTCGGCGCGCATGGTCTCCACCCCGTTCTGCCTCTACGACTGCGACGTCCCGGCCGACGGGTCCACGGCGGTGATCGTGTCCCGCGCCGACGCGGCCGCCGACCTGGCCAAGCCCCCTATCCGCATCGAGGCGGTCGGCACGGCCCTGCACGGGCGGCCGTCGTGGGACCAGTTCGACGACCTCACCACCATGGCGCTCCGCGATGCCGCCGCCATGCTCTGGACCAGGACCGACCTGTCGGTCGACGACGTCGAGTCGGCGCAGCTCTACGACGGGTTCAGCTTCATCGCCCTGTGCTGGCTGGAGGCTCTCGGCTTCGCCGGCCGCGGGGAGGGCGGGCCCTATCTCGAGGCGGGCCGGCCCATGGCCCGCGGCGGCGGGTCGCTCCCCCTCAATACCAACGGCGGGCAGCTGTCCGCCGGCCGGCTCCACGGCTACGGCTTCCTCCACGAGGCCTGCGTCCAGCTGCGGGGAGAGGGCGGCGAGCGGCAGGTGGGCCGGCCGCACCTGGCCGTGGCGGCCGCCGGGGGAGGGCCGCTGGCGGCGTGCATGCTGTTGTCCGACGGGTCGGCATGATCGGCCGCCACCGTCCGGGATCCCCATGGGAAGAGAGGCAGGGATGAAGGTACGGATCGACCACGACCTCTGTACCGGCCACGGCCGGTGCTACACGCTGGCCGACGAGGTGTTCTCGTGCGACGACAGCGGGTTCGGCGAGGTCATCGGAGACGGCGTGGTTCCCCCCGACCGGGTCCACAAGGCCGAGCTGGCCGCCCAGAACTGCCCCGAGGGCGCCATCGAGGTGACCGACTGACCGTGGGCCGGTCGCTCCCGAGGCCCATCGGACACCTGGTGAAAGGGGCCTTCTACTTTTCGAAGAGTGGTACTCTGCCCACGGTTCGCGGGACGGGGAGCCGATCGGCGCCGATGGCTGGCCGTTGGTCCGACGATGCTCGGAGGGTGACGCCATGACGGAGCTGCGCGAGGTCCTTGGCCTGCTCGAACTCGAGCCGAAGGAGGCCGGACGGTACCGCGGAGCGAGCCTCGACCTCGGTGGCGGCTCGGTGGTGTTCGGGGGCCAGCTGCTGGCGCAGTCCATCGTCGTCGCCGCCGCCGTCGACCCCGACAAGGACGTCAAGTCGATCCACACGGTGTTCGCCCGGGGTGCGGTCATCGGCGAGCCGCTCGAGTTCGACGTCGACGTCCTGCAGACCGGCCGGACGTTCGCCAGCGCGTCGGTGGCCGTGTCCCAGGGAGGCCGCCGCTGTGCCCAGTCGCTCGTGCTGCTGAGCGCGCCGGAACCGGACTTCATCCGCCACCAACCCGAGGCACCCCGGATCGGGGAACCCACCGACGCCGTGCCGTCCGGGCACGGCGGCGGCTTCTGGGAGGTGCGGTACGCCGGCGGGGTGGACATCGCCGATCCCGACGCCGTCGGTCCGGCCGAGCTCGACGTCTGGACGCGCTTCCCGGGTGCACCCGAGGATCCGACCGTCAACCGGGCGCTCCTGGCGTTCGCCACCGACGGCTTCCTCATCGGCACGGCCATGCGCCCGCACGCCGGGGTGGGGCAGTCGCTGGCCCACACGGCCATCTCCACCAGTGTCATCACCCACACCCTGTCGTTCCACGAGCCCGTCGACGCCGGCAACTGGCTGCTCCTCAGCCACGAGAGCCCGGCGGCCGGCCGGGGGCGGAGCTACGGGCGCGCCCATGTGTTCGCGGCCGACGGTCGTCTGGTGGCGTCGTTCGTGCAGGAGAACATGATCCGTGAGTTCCCGGCGGGCCAGGCGCCGCAGGCGGGCCAGCGCAGCGCCCACTGAACCGGCGGCCCCGGCCGCCGGTGGGACCGGCCGACTTGGCGGTACTGCACGCATGCTCTACTTTGAAGGCAGAGGCATTCTCGCTGTCTGGTCAGGGCCGGGCAGCCGAGGCCGGAGCCGGCGGGCCGTCGCCGCCGGGAGGAGCGGAGCTGCCGTGGAGGGCGAGGGAGATGGCCAGGTGAGGCGGGCCGCGCCGGCCTGCACGGCTGCGGGCGCGCCCGGCGTCCTGCCGCCCGCGGCGCCGGCCGGATAGGACGGCGGCATGGACCTCCGTCCCAGCGACGAGCAGGAGCAGCTGGTCGAGGCGTTCTCGGCCCTCTACGCCAAGGAGTCGCCGCCCGAACGGGTGCGGGCCGCCGAACCGCTCGGGTTCGACCGCAGGCTGTGGGAGCGCCTGGTCGAGATGGGGACCGTGTCCATGGCCGTCGGCGAGCCGGACGGCGGGTGGGGGGCCTCCATGCTCGACCTGGCGCTGGTGGCCCGCGAGCACGGCCGGGCCCTCGGGGCCGCGCCGTTGATCGAGGCCCAGGTGGCCGCCAGGACGCTGGCCCGCGCCGGTGGCGACCACGCGGGCGCCCTGTTGGCGGAGGCCATGGCCGGGCACCGGCTGGTGACCTTGGCGCTGCGACCGCGGCGATCCGGGGTGGCGCCACTGGTGCCGGCCGGGGCCGTCGCCACCGACGTCATCGTCCGTCACGGCGACGCCCTCAGGGTGGTGGCCGTGGATGGGACGCCCAGCGTGCCCGAGAACATCGGTTCGATGCCGGTGGCCGACATCCCCGTTCCCGATGAGGTGCTGGCGTCGGCCCCCGTGCTCGGCACGGGCACCGGCGGGCGGACTGACGTCGAGGCCGCCCTCGACGACTGGCTGGTGCTGACGGCCAATGCGCTGGTCGGAATGGCACAGCGTTCGATCGAGATCGGCGTCGCCTACGTCACCGAGCGCGAGGCCTTCGGCCAGAAGATCGGCGGCTTCCAGGCCGTCGGCCACCGCCTGGCCGACTGCGCGACGGCGACCGACGGCGCCGACCTGCTGGCCCGGGAAGCCGCGTGGGCGTTCGACGAGGATGCCGGCCGGGCCCCGGGACTGGCGGCGATGGCGTTCGCGTTCGCAGCCGAAGCGGCCCGCGATGCCAGCGACGCCGCCCTCCACTTCCACGGGGGCTACGGCTTCATGCTCGAGTACGACATCCAGCTCTACTACCGGCGGGCGCGGGCCTGGGCCAACGTGGTCATGAGCCCCTCGGCGGCCCGCCGCCGGGTCGCCGACCTGCGGTACGGACCGCGGGGGTCGCGGTGACGGACTTCCATCTCGGTGCCACCAACGACCGGCTGCGAGCGGAAGTGCGGGCGTTCCTCGACGAGCAGATGACGCCCGAGCTCGAGGAGCGGACCTACCGCAGCGGCGTCTCCCACGACGACGCCTTCGCCCGGGCCCTGATCGAACGGGGGTGGATGGCCCTGAGCTGGCCTGAGGAGCGCGGCGGCCGGGGCCTCGACCCGCTCGAGACGACCGTCGTCCACGAGGAGCTGCGACGCGCCGACGCCCCCACCTACGCGGTGGGGACCACCCTGATGGTGGCCCACGTGATCGACATCGTGGGCACCGAGCGGCAGAAGGCCGCCGTCATCCCGCGGGCCCTCTCGGGGGAGATCATCATCGTCCTGGGATTCAGCGAGCCCGAGGCGGGCTCCGACGTGGCCGCCGTGGCCACCAGGGCCGAGCGTGACGGCGACGATTGGGTCATCAACGGCCAGAAGATGTTCACGACCAACGCCCAGCTCGCCGACTACGCCTTCCTCCTCACCCGCACCAACACGCAGGTGGCCAAGCACAAGGGACTGACGATGTTCCTCGTGCCCCTGGACCAACCCGGCGTCGAGGTGCAGGCGGTGTACACGCTGTCGGGCGAGCGGACCAACATCACCTTCTACAACGACGTGCGGGTCTCCGACGACTGGCGCATCGGTGACGTCGACGACGGGTGGGGGACGATGACGGTCGCCCTGGCCGACGAGCACGGCGCCGGGTTCGCGACGGCGATCGAGCGGCTCCTCGAGGCGGCCGAGGAGTGGGCCGCCGGCGAGGTCGACGACGACGGGGCTGCCTGGATCGAGGACGTGGCCGTCAGGGAGGCGCTCGCCCGCACCGCCATCGACACCGAAGTGTCGTACCTGCTGCAGCGGCGGGCGGCGTGGATGGCGGCGGCCGACCTCCCGATGACCACCCAGGGTCCGATGGCCAAGCTGTTCAGTTCCGAGGCCCTGCGTGACCGGGCCGAGGAGCTGTTCGGGCTGGTCGGCCCGGACGGCCTGCGGAGCTACCTCGGCCCGTCCGCACCCGTGGGCGGCGTGATCGAGTACCTGCTGCGCTTCTCCGTGGGGACGCGCATCTACGCTGGCACCAGCGAGATCCACCGAAACATGATCGCCCAGCGAGGGCTGGGCCTTCCCCGTACCAAGTGATTGGAGCTGCAATGAGCGACGCCGTCATCCTCTCCGCATGCCGCACGGCCATCGGCACCGCCTTCAGGGGCAGCCTGACCGAGACGTCGGCCTTCGACCTGGCCGAGGTGGTGGTGACCGAGTCGCTGCGGCGGTCGGGACTCGACGCCTCGGACATCGACGACGTGGTGCTCGGCGAGAGCCTCTACGGGGGCGGCGTGATCGGCCGGTACACGGCCGTCGCCGCCGGCATGACCGACGTCCCCGGCGTCGCCGTCAACCGCCACTGCGCCACCGGTCTGGCCGCGGTGGAGATCGCCGCCGGCGCCGTCGCCGCCGGCATGAACGACGCCGTCATCGCCGGTGGGGTCAACTCCTCGTCGACGTCGCCGAAGAGCAGCTACCGGACGCCGGGGACCGAGGAGTGGGTCGACATGTGGCTGTCGCCGACGCACCCGGAGACCCCGGACGCCCCGACGCTGCGACATGTCCATCACCGTCGGGTGGAACACGGCGGTGGAGGCCGGGGTCAGCCGCGAGCAGATGGACGCCTGGGCGCTGCGGTCGCACCAGCGGGCGGTGGCCTCGATCGACGAGGGCGACTTCGTCGACGAGATCGTGCCCATGAAGGTCACCCGCAAGGACGGCGAGGTCGTGCAGTGGGACACCGACGAGCACCCCCGTCGTGACACCAGTGCCGAGCGCCTGGCCGGCCTCAAGGTGCTGCATCCGGAGATCCCGGACTTCTCCATCACGGCCGGCAACGCCGCCGGCGCCAACGACGCCGGCGCCGCCCTCTGCATCGCCTCGGCGTCGTTCGCGCGCCAGCGGTCGATCGAGCCCCTGGCCACCATCAGGTCGTGGGCGTCCGTGGGTGTCGAGCCGGCCCGAACCGGCCTGGCACCGACCAAGGCGATACCGCTGGCCCTGGCGCGCGCCGGGCTCTCGATCGACGACGTCACCCTCTTCGAGATCAACGAGGCGTTCGCGTCGGTCCCCGTCGCCTGCACCCGCATCCTGGGCATCGACGAGGACATCGTGAACGTGAACGGGAGCGGGTGCAGCCTCGGCCATCCGGTGGCCGCCACCGGGGCCCGCATGGTGGCCACCCTCATCAACGAGGTCCGGCGCCGGGGCGGGGGCATCGCGGTGGCGTCGATGTGCGCCGGCGGCGGCATGGGCTCCGCCCTCGTGTTCGACGTGGCCGGCTGACCGTTCACCGGTGGCGGCGGTCGCGTGCGGCCGGCCGTCAGCCGGCCGGGGCCATCACCCCGGCCAGGCAGAAGGCGACCAGGTCCTCCGCGGAGATCCCCTCGCTCGTGAATCGGACCCCCAGAATGCGCATGTCGGTCACGGAGACGAGGGTGTGGGTCACCAGGGCGGCCAGCACCGGGATCGAGACGTCGGACCGGAACCTGCCCTCGGCGACCCCCTGTTTCAGGATCTCCTCCACCACGTCCACCTGGGGTCGGAGAGTGTCGGTGAACTCGTCGGTGCGGGTGTCGGCCAGATGCCAGTGGAACAGCACCAGGCCGCGCGTGGCCGGGTCGTCGGTCTCCTCACTGCCGAAGATGGTGGTGAGCAGGACCCGGAGCTTGTCGGCGGGGTCGTCCTCGGCATCGATCCGCGGCTTGATCTTGTCCACGTAGCGGTGAACGGCCTCCTCCACCAGGGCCAGCAGGAGATCGTCCTTGGTGGCGAAGTGGTGGTAGAAGGACCGGAGCGACATCCCGGACTTGTCGACGACCTCCTGCACGGTGAAGTCGGGCTTGCCCGTCGTCCGGAGCAGCTCGACGGCGGCCGCGATGAACCGGGAGCCCCGGGAGATCGCCCGCTGCCGGGCGGCCTTCAACGAGCGCTCCACGGTCCGTTCCTGCCACTGGGCGGTGTCGGTGCTGTCCTCGGTCATGGGTGGCCTCGTTGCTCGGGCCGGTCCCACCGGACGAACCGGCCGGCAGGAGGGCGAATTCCCGCAGTATAGAGCGGGGTCGGTTCCACGAACGGACGATCGCGATCAGCGACCATGGAGGTTTCCGCCATCCGGGTGAGGCCCTCTCCCCCAGAGGGAAGTGCAGCTCTCGACCAGGGTAGGCTCCGAGGGTCAGGGCGGTCTCGGGAGGCGTCATGAGCTATCGGATCGGCATCGATGTCGGGGGCACGTTCACCGACTGCGTCCTGCGGCGTGACGACGGCGGCGTGGTACTCGAGAAGGCACCGACGACCCCCGACGATCAGAGCGAAGGCGTGCTCGCCGGCCTGCAGCAGCTGGCCGAGCTCGAGGGGCTCACGGTCGAGGAGCTGGTGGGTCGGACGGGTGCCATCGTGCACGGGACCACGACCGGCGACAACACCATGATCCAGATGCGCGGCGCCCCGACCGGGCTGCTCGTGACGGCCGGGTTCCGCGACGAGATCGAGTTCCGGCGCTGCTTCAAGGAGGAGATCTGGGATCCGGCGTACCCGCCGCCCGAGCCGATCGCCCGCCGCCGGGTCCGCCTCGAGATCCCCGAGCGGCTGACGGCCGAGGGCGACGTCGACACGCCCCTCGACGAGGCCGCCGTCCGGGCCGCCGTCGCCCGGTTGCGGGCATTCGGGGTGACGTCGATCGCCGTGTGCTTCCTCTACTCCTACCTGAACCCGGCCCACGAGCTCCGGGCCGGGGAGCTCATCCTCGAGGAGTACCCCGACGTCGAGATGGTGTCGCTGTCCCACCAGGTGCTGCCCAAGCCGCCCGAGTTCGAGCGGACGTCCACCACCCTCGTGAACGCCTACGTCGGGCCGCCGATCGCCCGCTACCTCCGTCGGCTGACGGACCGGCTGGCGTCGATCGGCTACGGGCACGATCTGCTTGTGGCCACCTCCGCCGGGGGGGTGGCCACGGCCGACGCCGCCGCCCAGCGGGCCGTGGCCACCATCGGGTCCGGACCCACTGGGGGGGTCAACGCGGCGGCGCGGGCCGCCACCCGGGCCGGGCTGGGCGACGTCGTCAGCGTCGACATGGGGGGGACCAGCTACGACGTCTGCCTCATCCGCAACGGCCGGCCCGACGTGAAGATGGACTGGAACTGGCGCCACCGGTACTGCCTGGGCATCCCCATGGTCGACATCCCCTCGGTCGGGGCCGGGGGCGGGTCGATCGTGTGGGTCGACGACGGGGTGCTCCAGGTCGGCCCCCAGTCGGCCGGCAGCCAGCCGGGGCCGATCTGCTACCGGCGGGGCGGCACGGAGCCGACGGTGACCGACGCCGATCTGGTGCTCGGCCGCCTCGAGCCCAAGGGGTTCGACAACGGCCGCATGGAGCTCGACCTCGAGGCCGCCCGGGCGGCACTGGCCGCACTGGGCGCGCCGCTCGGCATGGACGCCGAGGAGACGGCCATCGCCGCCGTCCGGCTGGTGGACGCCCACATGACCGACGCCGTCCGTCGGGTCCTCTCGCTGGCCGGTGCCGACCCCCGGACGCTCGACCTGGTGGCGTTCGGGGGCATGGGGGCCGTGCACGCCACGACCCAGGCCGCCGCCCTGGGGATGGGCCATGCACTGATCCCCCGGGCCGCGGCCGGCCTGTCGGCGCTCGGCCTGCTGGCGTCGGACCACGTCATCGACGAGTCGCGGGGCTACATCGTGCCGTGGCAACAGGCGGATCCGGCCACGTTGCAGCACCTGGCGGACGAGCTGGCCGAGCTGGCCACCGCCGAGCTGCGGGCCGCCGGCATCCCCGACGACCGCATCCAGCTCGACTGGTCGCTGCTGATGGTCTACCCGGGCCAGACCTTCGACGTCACCATCCCGGTGGACGGACCGACCGACGTCGAGGCGGCCGTCACCGAGTTCCACCGCCGCAACGAGGAGGCCCGCCTCATCGAGGCCCGGGCCCAGGAGCCGATCGTCCGGGGCGTGCGGCTGACCGCCACCGGCCGGGTGGTGCAGCCCGACACGCCCGAGGCCGGGCGCAGCGACGATCCGGCCGTGCCCGTCGGCCACCGCCGGCTGTGGGTGGGGGAGTGGGTCGACGCCCCCGCCTACGAGGCCGAGGCGCTCAGGCCGGGCATGATCGTCGACGGTGCCGCCGTCGTCAGGAGCCCCTTCACCACGCTGGTCCTGCGCCCGGGCGACCGCTGTGTCGTCACCCCTTCGGGGGACCTGCTGGTGACGGTGGCCGCCGCCCCGCTCGCCGGCTGAGCCGGGGCCGGCCGGGGCCGGCCGTCACGCCAGCCGGAGGGAGCGCCCGATGATCTCCTTCATGATCTCGGTCGTGCCGCCGTAGATGGTGGTACCCCGGGCGTCGACGAACGCCTTGGCGATGGGGTACTCCGACATGTAGCCGTAGCCGCCGTGGAGCTGGAGGCAGCGGGTGGTGGCGCGGCCCTGGAGCTCGGTGCACCACCACTTGGCCATGGCGGCGTCCTCGGCGGTGAGCTCACCGTCGTTGTGGGCGAGGATGCAGGCGTCGATGAACGACTCGCCGATGGCGATCTCGGTCGCCAGCTCGGCCAGGGTGAACCTGGTGTGCTGGAACGAACCGATGGGCGCCCCGAACGCCGTGCGTTCGCGGACGTAGTCCACGGTCCAGTCGAGGGCGGCCCGGGCCGCCGCCAGCCCGCCGGCGGCGATGGACAGCCGCTCCTGGGGGAGGTTCGCCATGAGCTGCTTGAACCCGTGGCCCTCGGGGCCGAGCAGGTTGTCGGCGGGGACCGCGCACTCCGCGAAGAACAGCTCGGCCGTGTCCTGGGAGTGGAGGCCGACCTTGTCGAGGTTGCGCCCCCGCTCGAACCCGGGGGTGCCGGCCTCCACGACCACCAGGCTGAGGCCGCCGTGGCCGGGCGTGGTGTCCGTGCGGGCCACCACCACGACCAGGTCGGCGTTGATGCCGTTGGTGATGAAGGTCTTGGTGCCGTTGACGACGAGGGTGTCGCCCGCCCGTCGGGCGGTGGTGGCCACCGAGGCCAGGTCCGAGCCGGTCGAGGGCTCCGTCATGGCGACGGCGATAATGGTCTCGCCGCCGGCGATCCCCGGAAGCCACCGCTTGGCCTGCTCGGGGCTGGTGTAGTGGATGAGATAGGGCAGGCACATGTCGTTGTGGAGCGCGAACCCGAGCGCCGGACCGTTCAGCCCCACCCGGTGCAGCTCCTCCGAGATGATGAGATTGAAGCGGAAATCGGAGCTGCCGCCGCCGCCCAGTTCCGTCGGTATGGCCATGCCGAGGAAGCCGAGTGCACCGGCTTCGCGGAAGATCTCCCGGTCGACGATGCCGGCGGCTTCCCACTCCGCCGCCCGCGGCACCATGCGGGACGCCACGAACCGGCGGAAGCTGTCGCGGAAGTCGTCGTGCACGGGATCGAACAGCCGGCGGCGCATGGGACTCCTCGAGGGGTCGGGGACGGTCGGTCGAGCACACCTGTCGGTGCCGGTGGTGGCGCCGCGTCGGGCCTGCCTCCGGGCCCGGGGCACCGGGGAGAGGATACTATGCTCGCAAGCGAGAACATCACTCCAGACCCTTTTCTGAGCCGTAAAGGACGTTGAGCGTGGCAGTCGGCATCGTGTCGTGGGGGGTGTACCTCCCGTACTGGCGGCTGCAGCGGCGTGCCATCGCCGCCAGCCTCGGCGGCCCGGCCGGGCAGGGGTCGCGTTCGGTGGCGTCCTACGACGAGGACACCACGACGATGGGTGTGGAAGCGGCCCGCCGGGCACTGGCGCCGCTGTCCGGGCCCCCACCCGAGGAGATCTTCTTCTCCACCCCGGCACCCGCCTACCTCGACAAGACCAACGCCACCGCCATCCAGGCCGCACTCGACCTGCCCGAGTGGACGGGCGCCTACGACGCCATCGGCTCCGTCAGGTCGGCCGTGGGCGCGCTGCGCTCGGCCCATGCACTGGCGGGGGACCGCCGGACGCTGGCCGTCCTCTCCGACCTGCGCACGGGCCCGGCCGGCGGCCCGGACGAGCGGGACAGCGGGGACGGCGCCGTGGCGCTGGCCTTCGGCAACGGGGACGACGGTGACCCGGTGGCCGCCGAGTTGGTCGTGCACGCGGGCACGTCGGCCGAGTTCCTCGACCGGTGGCGGACCCCGGGTGAGGGCAGCTCACGGACCTGGGAGGAGCGCTTCGGCCAGGAGGTGTACGTGCCGCTGGTCGAGGCGGCCTTCGCCGACGCGCTCAAGCGCGCCGACGCCGTGGCCGCCGACGTGGACCACCTGGCCGTCGCCGGGCTGCACGCCCGGGCCAACCGGGCGGTGCAGGGCGTGCTCGGGGTACGGCCCGAAGCCGTGGTGGCCGACCGGTCCCGGTCGATCGGCAACCTGGGGGCGGCCCAGGTCGGGCTCGGGCTGGCCGATGCGCTCGAGCGGGCCGAGCCGGGCGATCTGATCGCGTTGGTGGTGGTGGCCGACGGCGCCTCGGTGCTGCTGCTGCGGGCTACCGCCGACGTGGCCGCCGTGCGCGACCGGCAGCGGGCGGCCGGGCTCCGTACCGTGGCCGAGCTCGTCGACGGGGGCCGCGACGACCTCGCCTATGCACGCTTCCTCACGTGGCGCGGCGCGCTCGACCGGGAGCCGCCCCGCCGCCCGGACCCCGAACGGCCCGGTGCCCCGGCCACCCTGCGGGCGGCCCCTGGAAGGACGCCTTCCACGCCAGCGCGTGCACGGCCTGCGGGTTCCGGCACCTGCCCCCGACCCGGGTGTGCCTCAAGTGTCGCTCGATCGACGAGATGGAGGACGTGCGGATGGCGGACATCGGAGGCGCGGTGGCCACCATGACGGTGGATCACCTGGCCTACAGCCTGTCGCCGCCCGTGGTGGGTGCGGTCGTCGATTTCGACGGCGGTGGGCGGTACCGGTGCGAGATGACCGACGTCGACCCCGACGCGATCGAGATCGGATCCCGGGTAGAGATGGTGTTCCGGCGCCTCTACACGGCCCAGGGCGTGCACAATTACTTCTGGAAGGCCCGGCCCGTCGGCCGCGGTGATGGAGGAGAAGCGTCGTGAGCAGCAACGGCATCAGTGACCAGGTCGCCATCGTCGGTATGGGGTGCACCCGGTTCGGCGAGCTGTGGGACAAGGGGGTGAACGACCTCCTCACCGATGCGGCCAAGGACACGGTGGCCTCGGCCGGGGTCGCCCTCGACGACATCGACGCCTTCTGGCTGGGCACGATGAGCTCAGGCGTCTCCGGGGTGACGCTGGCCAAGCCGCTCAAGCTCGACTACAAGCCGGTCAGCCGGCTGGAGAACTTCTGCGCCACCGGTTCGGAGGCCTTCCGCAACGCCTGCTACGCGGTGGCCTCGGGGGCGTACGACCTGGCCATGGCGATCGGCGTGGAGAAGCTCAAGGACTCGGGGTACTCGGGGCTGACGGGTATCCGGCCCGTCGGTGACGGCACCGATGCCGCCCTGTCGTCGCCGGCCGCCTTCTCGTTCCTCGCACCCGCGTACGCGCACAAGTACGGCGTCGACCCCGCCGAGCTCAAGCAGGTGATGAGCCGGATCGCATGGAAGAACCACGTCAACGGGGCGGTGAACCCGCGGGCGCAGTTCCGCAAGGAGGTGCCGATCGAGACCATCACGAAATCGCCGCTGGTGGCCGGCGAACTCGGCGTTTTCGACTGTAGCGGTGTCAGCGACGGCTCGGCGGCCGCCATCATCTGCAGGGCCGAGGACGCCCACCGCTACACCGACCGGCCCCTCTACGTGAAGGCGCTGAGCTTCGTGGCTGGGCCCGGTGGCGGGCCCATCGACCCCGACTACGACTACACGACCTTCCCCGAAGTGGTGCGCTCGGCCGAGGACGCCTACCGGCAGGCCGGCATCGACGATCCCCGGTCGTCGCTGGCCATGGCCGAGGTCCACGACTGCTTCACACCGACCGAGCTCGTCCTCATGGAGGACCTGGGATTCTCGGAGCGGGGCCTCGGGTGGAAGGACGTCCTGGCGGGCACGTTCGACCGGGACGGCGAGCTGCCGGTGAACCCCGACGGCGGGCTCAAGAGCTTCGGCCACCCGATCGGTGCGTCCGGCCTGAGGATGCTGTTCGAGTGCTGGCTGCAGCTCCGGGGCGAGGCGCCGCCCGAGCGCCAGATCTCCTCGGTGTCGCCCGGGCGTTCGCTTGGGCTGACCCACAACCTCGGTGGCGCGCCGGGGGAGTGCGTGAGCTTCGTCTCCATCGTGGGCCCCGAACGCTCCGCCTGACTGCACGTTCGGGTCTTCGGTTACGAGCGGGGAGCGGCATACCGTCCACGAGAACGCCGGTGAAAGCTGCATGCCCCCGAACGGCACCTCGGGGGCATGCCCCAGGAGACCCTCGGCTGCGCCCGATGAATCGCAGATCTGCTGACCGTCTGTACCATCGAGTGGTAACTAGATACCCGGCGGAGGAGCCCTGTGATCGATCTGAACCCCGCATGTCAAGCAATGATCGAAGTGATGGCAGGCGTAGCGGATGACCGTCTCACCAGCCCCAGCCCTTGCACCGAATACACGGTCGGCAATCTCATCGATCATGTCGACCTGGTTGCTCAAGGGGCAACAGCGCTTGCACTGGGCTCTAGCGAGCTTCCTGGCACCGGCTACTCATACCTCGAACCAGACTGGCGGGACACCGTTACCCAGCATGTGCGGGCGCTGGGCAAGGCGTGGGACGACCCGGCTGTCTGGGAGGGCATGGGCAACGTGCCGGGGTCGGACCTCTCCAACTCAACGTGGGGCAAGATCGCACTGACCGAGTTGGTCGTGCACGGCTGGGACATCGCCACTGCCACCGGCCAAGCGTTCGACCTGCCAGAGCACACGCTTCAAGCCTGCTTTGAGCATGTGGCTGTATTCGTCCCAAATGCGCCGTTGCCGGACCTATGGGGTCCCCCGGTAGAGGTTCCGCCTGACGCCGCACTCCTCAATCGCATCTTGGCGATTACTGGCCGTGCCCCGTAACGCCGGGGGTTGGACCGGCCCTGCTGTTCCCACCAACACCCATCATGCTTCAATGTTTTACCGTGAAGTCTTTTCGCGTGATTGCGATTGCGGCAGTTGCCATAGGTCTTTCTGCCTGCTCAACAGCACCGGTGGGCTGTGCGCCTGGTGACCGGACCGGAAGCTGCGCTCCGCCGCCGGCCAGCACCACCAGGGTGGTACCTAAAGCCAACTCGGGGCAGTAGGTGCCCTCTAACGCATCGGATCGGGTCACATCGCGAGATTTATCCAAACCTGTCCGTAGGGCGTGCCCAGTCCAGGTCGCGGCCGTAGTCCTTGAGCACGTTCATCCACGGATCACCTGGGCCAGTTCCACGCAGGACGATCTCTTGTCCCGTGGCAACGATCACCGCATCATCAGGACGATGGTCAAGACCCGCCGAACGGGCGAGATCCCATGCATGTACGTGCCACTCTCCGAGAACGACCCCAGTGTGCTGAGCGAGGGTGAGAGCGCCAAGGCCTGACCATTCCCCGAGGGTCACCGTCCACTGTGGCGAGCGAAGGCGATCAGCATAGGCATCCGCCTGGATGACGAATTCACGGGCACGCGTGTCGCCATCCGCCTCGGTCAGAGCATCCAAGTCAGCAGCGTTCATGGCTGCCAGTTCCGACCCTCGGGGTAAATCTCGCAGTGGTTCGCCGGCCGAAGCTGCATCAAGGAGCCGGTGGTAGTAGAGGGTAATGGCGAGCAAGTGACCGACGACATCGACGGCTCTCCACTCGCCGCAAGGGGTGGGGGCATCCCATTCGGTCACGGAGGTGATCCGTTCAACAGCTCGCACGCCCGCGTCATAGGAAGCGATGACCACCTCGTGATCGACGTGGTCATCGCCTACTGCCCCAGGCATCACCACCTACTGTCACCTAACGCCAATAGGGAGCGGGTCAGCCGCTGGGGGATTCGCCCACTCCGAACCTCAGCTGCGCCGCCTGTCGAGTTGTTCCTAGTGCGAACCCGATGGATGCCCAAGAATGGCCAGCCCTTCGTGCCTTGGCTACCTGTCGTCGAAGCATCAAATCCGCCACCTTCACGTCACCGTTGGCTCTGATGATCTTGCTGATTACTTGGTCCCACCTTTCGGTCACGGTGTCAACACTACCTTGACGCCGACAGCCGTTCCCAGGGTGTCACCTAACGCCAATCGGGAAGGTGTCACGTCGCTGTTGCCAGGTGCGCCACGATGGAGCGGTGAGCAGCGAGCTACCTGACTATGTAACGCACTACTACGTCCCCGGGCGTCCTCCGTTCCTCAATGTCTCCGAGTTGACCGACGGGGAGTGGAAAGCCACTCGACCGGTGCTCGAATCGGAGCGGATGGCGGGGAGTTCCTCCCGGGTGTTCGGACGCCGCTATCTGGAGCTTCGGCGAGCCACCGAGGCCAAGCTCCGGGAACTCTTCGTCGTCGCCGGAGGCGAACCCGAGCGTCATGCTCCGCACTACTTCGTCCTCGGTTCCTCGCAGTGGTTCCGAGGCCTTGCTCAGGACATGCAGGAGCTGAAGATCCCGCTGGCCGCCCTGCCCGACGCTGCCACCACCATGACTATTCCGGACAGCGTGACGGCCATGGGCCTGGGAGGCGACTTCGGCATCCCGGTTGAGCCCAGGATGCACCACGGAAGAGTCTTCAGACTCTCGGAGTTCGCTGACGCCGTCGACGCATTTGGCATTCCGGAGGACCAGCCCGGTGACTACGCTCGGTATCAGCACCGCACCTTCGAGCTGTACGCCGAGGTCCAGGTGTGGTCAGACACCGTCCTCGACTATCGAGGTTAATCGGTTCGGGTTACCCCCAACAATGGGAGTCCCACTGCGGCACCTCGATCGCACGGCAACTACGACGAATTCAGACTTCGACGACGGGCTTGTCGAACAACAAGAACTCCTCCTCGTCGGGAGGCTGAATGATCGTTGCCCACTCCTCTGGCGAAGCTGTCCACTCGCCCGACGTAGTGCGACGATCGAGCGCGCTCGATCAGCTCTTCCAGGGGCGCATCGAGGCAATGCAGTTCGACTCCAGAGCCTCCGGGATTCCCAGGCCGAATCACGGAGGCTCTGGCGACAAGATAGTCAGTCCGGTCTGAGGTCACGGAAAAAGGCTACGGGACTTTGAGCCGTCTGCCCCCACACGCCGGCCATCAACCGGGATCGAGATCGGTCACGTCGAAGCACGTTTCGGGGCGAGGAAGATGGGCGTGAGATATGGCCGTTCCACCGTTCCATTGAAATCCTCGGCAGCGAGCCGCTCTACTGCGTCGAGCGCGAGGGTGCGTTGTTCCAAGGGCAACGCAAGCCATGGTGAGAACGAAGCGAACATTGTCCGGACCTCGTCCAGTCCGTGCCGGCCTGTCCATGAGATCAATTCGTGCTCAACAGGTCCGAATCGACCGGAGGCATCAATATCCGAGACCCTGGCGTCGACATCGAGTGCATACGCGGGGACACCTGTTCCGAAGTTGCCGGCTCCGGGAGCATCAAGCAGCGCAGGTGCAACCTGCCGAAGTATCGGAACCAGCGCGTCGTTGAACGGGTCGGGACGACCTGGGTCGCCATAGAAGTTCCACCACAGCGCCAACCACCCGCCCGGGCGCAACAGATCAGCACTGCGTTGAAGGCCGGACTGAGTGGGCACCCAATGGAACGAGGTAGCGGCTGCAACCAGATCGAACGATGCCGCTTCCAATGCGACCTCCTCAAAGGCCCCAACCTTGACCTCGAGATCCTTCTCGCTGAACTTGGCTTGTAGGCAACTTGCCATCTCGCCACTTATTTCCACAGCTACAACTGAACTGCCTACGTCGAGAATACGAGCCGTTGCCTGCCCGGTGCCTGGGCCGATCTCAACGACTCGGCACTTCGGATCCAGTCCACAACGGGTCCGGAGCAGTTCGTACACACGGTTGGGGTATCCCGGTCGGCCCGCGTCGTAGGTCTCGACGTCCATCCCAAAGAGCACCCGTCGATGTCGGTACTGGTCGAATGACCGTTCCACAATCCACATTCTCGCAGGTTCGATTGCCCATACGACCGTGCCTGATCGCCGGTCGTGGGCGGTTATCAACGGCGACCCATCTAAAGGTTTCGGGGATGGCGCTACGAACCAAGATCGGGAGCACAGCCCCTGGTGCGTGGGCCATGATTGACCATGTCTCAACGCTGGGTGACCGGGCGAGACGGCGTACGACTATGGGCTTCCGATCGTGGCACGGGCGCTACGATCGTGGTCCCGGGGTCGGCGACCATCGCGGAGGATTTGACCCCCCTGTATGGCGAGTTCCGTGTGATCTCGTACGACATCCGAAACCGGGGTCGCTCCGACGCTGTTCCGCAGAAGGGACAAGTCGGACTGCCAATCGAGCTCGACGACCTTGAATCGGTGCGTAGAGAGTTCAATCTCGATTCGTTCAGTCTCCTCGGTTGGTCCTACCTGGGAGCTGTGGTGGCTCTCTACGCCGCCCGCCGTCCACCCGGATTACAACGAGTTGCGATGATCTGTCCCATCCCGCCTCGGGAGCTTCCACCGAGCGATCGAATGACCAGTTACCAGCAGCAGTTCAGCGAGGCGGTGGCACGACACGAGGCTTGGCGTACGAGTTCATCGAGCGAGGTCCAGCTCGACCCCGTTCAAGTTGCCAAGGCGTTCTATGACGAAACCACTCCTTTGGCGATGGGCGATCCCGGTGCCTACGTCAATCGTCGGAGCGATCCTTCGATCTATCCCAATGAGTGGCCTGAACACATGAGAGACGCCCTCCGACGAGTCGGGGAGACAGTCGACCCCGCAGGTTATGACTACCGATCTATCTGTACTGAGGTGCAAGCCCCAGTGTTGGTTGTCCACGGCGACGCCGACCGGATTCCTCTAGAGGGCTCCAGGGAATGGGTCGAATCATTTTCGAACGCCCGTCTAATCCGCTTGCCAGGAGTTGGTCACTTTCCCTTCGTTGAGATGCCTGACCGACTCTTCCCGGCTCTGTCCACATTCCTATCAGGACCATAGAAGCGTCGAACCACGAGTGCCCCTGAATGCCTGCTGAGGGGCGCATATCAATCCGTAGGACGTGGGGCAACTAGGAGAGGCCGGAGCCAGACTGCCGCCCGTTCCTCATCCCATTCACTGCTCGCCACGGCGAGCACCGCGTGTTCGGCCTCGTCGACACCCGGGTAGCGGCCCCATGTCCACCCGTTCATCTCGATGAAGAGGCGCATGGTCACCCACGCGGCTCGTTTGTTGCCGTCGAGGAGCGGGTGGTTCTTGGCCAGACGAACTAGCAGCACAGCTGCCTTGTCCACGAATTCCGGGTAGAAGTCCTTGTCGCCCCAGCTACCGGCAGGGGCGTGGAGCGCCGAGTCCGCCAAGTCGAGCTTCGTGCTGCCCAAGAGGGTGGCGGGCTCGGATTCGGTGACCGCAGCTGCAACCGCCAGATAGTCAGAGAGATCCGGGTATTCGACGCTCACCTCGCCAAGCGTTCGAGCAGTTCCCGATCCTCCTCGATGATCCTGGTCAGCCTGGCCTTGAACTCCGGACTCTTCCGGCGGAGTTCCACCGCCTCGAGGAGGGACTGCTTGACCGTCTCGTTCAGGCTCGTTCCGTCGACCCGGGCCAAAGCCTCGGCGTCGGCAGCCAGCTCGTCCGGGAGGCGCACCGTGATGTTCTTCGTCATGGTTTCATGCTACCACGCCACTGCCCCGCACGCGGGTTCGATGGGGCACGCCAGCCGACCCCTGCTTGCTACCCGCTAAACGATCTCGACCGGCTCGGTTGCAGTCTGCGACGCACTCGGGTGAGGCTCTGCCGACTACGACCGTCCGCCAGTTGGTGACTGCAGGAGCGGGCCGAGCACCGGCATGAGGTCAGGGTCGAATATCACGTCGAGCGCGATCTTGCCATTGGCGAGGCGATAGCACGCGAGGGTTTGGAACGTCGACGCGGTCCCGTAAGAGAGGGTCGCAATGGGTGACGCCGGTTCGGGTACCGCCCCATAGCCGGGCTCAGGTGAAGCTGCCCTCATTGGAAGTCCCCAAAATGTCTGCGAAGCACCGCGCCAGGCAATGATTGTCCGCTTCCTGACAGGATCCGAGAATCCCCTGCGAGACCATCCCAGTAGGGGGCAATCGAAATTCCCTGGCCGAAAAGTAGGGGAGATCAGCTGTGCCCGATTTCACCGTCGCGGGCGATCGGGCGGCACTCGCCCTGCGGCGCGAAGGCCCGGATGTCGTGCGCTTGGCGGCACTCTCACACCCCGGTGAAGACGCTGCGGAGATCCTCGAACGCGATCCCGGTGGCCTCGGCCTCACCTTCGGTCAGGTGGGCGTCGTCGAGCCGGCCGTAGACGAGGCGCAACAGCGCCTCTGCTGTCAGATCCAGGGTGGCGTCCGCGGACGGCGGCGATCCCGGCTCGAGAGTCACGCCGCCGGTGTCGAGGGTGAACGGGCGCTCAGGAGCACGGGTTGTCACCGCGATGGTCACGGGTCGCTCGGCAACCTTGCCGACCCGCGCCACCATGTCGCCAATCCCGTCAACAAGAAGCTCGATTGCATCGTCGGCGACTCGGGATCCCCGATTGAAGGACACCGTGATGTCCCACGAATGGATAACGTGCTCAGCCAGTCGAAGTCGCAAGAGCCCGGCCGCGTCGAGGTCCATGCCGAAGAGGTCGAGGCGGAACACCGTCAACTCTTGTTCGTCGAGCGCCTCGATCCGCCGAACGAAGGCTTCATTGACCGCCACCGTGTCCCTCGCCTGCACATCGGGTTGGCGTGCGTCCCACGCCTGCCAAATGGGCCCGAAGGCCGACTGCTCGGGCGGCGGAGTGCCATCGAGCCCGGCCTGGACGAAGAGGGAGAAAATCTCGGCCTGACTACCGAGGTGCGAGAGGACCTGGGCGATGGTCCAGTCGCTGCAGTACGACCCGGTGGCAAGTTCTGCCGGACCGAAGGTCGTCACCGCCGCGGCCAGTCGGTCCTGGGAGTGGCGCAGACTCTCGAGAAATGGCTTCGGATCGGTCATCGGTGGCTCCTGTTCCTTCGAGGCGGCCGCCCCGTGGCCATTCCAACCACGGAAGGCTCGGGAGATTCCCGGGACAGACGCGTGGGGGTGCGTCCTCACGCGGGCGCGGGGATCTCAGGATCCGCACTGGCAGCCGCATGAGTGACGACCACCATCGTCCCCGGAGATCCGACCCTCCCACCGCCAGGCGTGCCCCGAACACCGGGTCGGTGGGCTGCACGCTGGCTCGCGGGGGCACGCGAAACTGGGAGGTGACGACGGGACGGGTCTGCCGTGTGTGCAACCCGTGATCATCGGAAATGAACTGGAGGAATAGCATGGCCGAGCCGGCGCCGATGACAGAGCTGGGCACGTTCAGCAGCCCGAATGCAACACCTTCGGAGTGGTCGCTGGGGCGAGCGAATCTAAAGAACGCGGAGGTCTACTGGCTCTCGACCGTCCGACCTGACGGTCGCCCGCACGTCACGCCGCTACTCGGAGTCTGGCTGGCGGGTGGGATGTATTTCTGTACCGGACCAACCGAACGCAAGGCGAAGAACCTTGCAGAAAATCCTCATTGTGTCCTCACGACGGGCCACAATACCCTCGACGGTCTCGATCTTGTCCTCGAAGGCACTGCCGAGGCGGTGGGCGATGGAGCTGAGTTGGGACGCGTCGCCGATGCGTACGAGTCGAAGTACGGACCGCATTTTGCGGCGCCGGACGGAACCTGGTCGGGCCTCGGTGATGCCATTCGACGAGCGGAGATCCCCGTCTTTCGTGTTGCCCCCGCGACGGCCTTCGGGTTCGGCAAGGGCGAGGTCTACAGCCAGACGCGGTGGCTCTTTTCCTAATCCAACTTGACGCCGAACTGCGGCCGAGCCGCCGCCGTCCGTCCTCAGGCCGGGACGGGCACGCCCATGAGCTCGGCCAGGTTGCCGCCCATGATCCTGCGGACGTCCTCGTCGGCGAAGCCCTCGAGCTCGTCGATGTAGGAGATCGGATCGCGCAGGCCCTCGGGGTGCGGGTAGTCGCTGCCGAAGAGGACGTGATCGGCGCCGACCAGGTCGACCAGTGCGGCCAGGCTGTCCTCCCAGAAGGGATTGACGTACACGTTGCGCTTGAACGCCACCGTCGGATCCTCGATGAACTGGTGGGGCAGCTTGCGGTACATGTCCTCGAGGTCGTGGAGCAGGGGCCCGACCCAGTTGGCGCCGTTCTCGACGGCGGCCACCTTCAGGTCGGGGAACCGGCTGAACGCCCCGTGGCAGACCATGGCCGTCATGGTGTCGTAGATGGGGCGCTTCCCCTGCTGCAGCATTCTGAAGGCCGACGGCTGGAACGGCAGGAACTCGGAGCTCGACTCCCACAGGTCACCCATCTCCGAGTAGCCACTGTCGGAGGCGTGCATGCCCACGAGGATGCCGGCATCGACGATCCGCTCCCAGATGGGGTCGAACTCGGGCAGGCCGGGTGAGCGGCTGCCCCGCATGCCGGGCACGGGCGCGGGACGAATGAGCACGCAGCGCGCCCCCCGGTCCAGCACCCATTCGAGCTCCTTCAGCCCCTCTTCGACGATGCCCATGTTGATCACCGGCGTGGGGAAGATCCGCTCCTCGTAGTTGAACGTCCACGTCTCGTACATCCACTCGTTGAGGGCGTGCACCACGGCGAGGATCAGTTCGGGGTCGTCCTTCATGCGTTGCTCGACCAGGCTGGCGAGCGTCGGGAACATCAGGGCCCGGTCGATGCCCAGCTCATCCATCAGCTCGAGGCGCGGTGCGGGGCGCGGAACCCCGGCTGGCACTTGATGGGGTCGCCGATGAGCTCACGGTAGGACTTCCCCTCGGGGTTCCCGTGCCGGAAGTACTCCTCCTGGGCACCGGGCGCGGCCACCACGTCGAACGTGGGGTTCGGGATGTACTCGCTCACCTGGCCACGGATCATGATCTTGGTGCGACCGTGGATCTCCACGAAGTCGACCGCCCGGGCGTAGCGCTCGGGGAGGTGCTGGGTCAGCGCCTCGCGGGTCTCGTACATGTGGTTGTCGGCGTCGAAGATCGGAAAGTCGAGCGTTCGGGATGGCACCTGGGGATCCCCTTCGTGTGGCTGGCGTGTGCGGTGACGGCGGTGTGCGGCGCCGGGCAACCTCAGCGGCCCGTCCGCGAATCGCACACAAGGTCTCTGTAGATGAGAACGAGGTTATCACGGTCCCGGCGCCGTCCTCAACCGGGCCGGAACGGGCTCGTGACCGGGGCGGGAATGGTGGATACGTGACCTGCCGCCGGGCGCGAGGACGGATTCCGGCGTCGGCGACGCCCGTGGTAACGTCGCCGGTTCACGTGCCCGGCCACCGCCCGGCCGAGGCATCCCGGAGCTCGAGGAGGTCGCCACGTGCAGCTCAAGCCGGGGTTGCGGCTGCGCAGCCAGGTGTGCGAGACGGAGGTCGTCGTCATCAAGGGCGCCGGGGAGGCCGCCCTGGCGTGCGGAGGTTCACCGTTGGTGGCACTCGACGACCCGGTCGACGCCGGGGCGGTGCTCTCCCCGGACCTCGCGGGTGGCACGCTGCTCGGCAAGCGTTACACGGACGAGGACGACTCGGTCGAGATCCTCTGCGCCAAGGCCGGCGCCGGCACCCTCACCCTCGACGGCCGGCCGCTCGCCGTCAAGGCGGCCAAGGCCCTTCCGGCCTCGGACTGACCCGTCGACCCGGACGTGCCCGTACCCGGTGCGGATCCCCGACGGTCGGGGTGGCCGTGGACCCGACGTCTAGAGTGTCGCCCGTGACAACGACCTGGTTGACCACGGCGGAATGGCTGGCGGTGCTGCGCATCGGGCTCGGGGCCTGGTGGCTGAAGAGCTTCCTCCACAAGGATCTGGGGGCCTGGCTGAAGCGCGGGGCGGGGATCTCGTGGGGAGCGTCGGTCGCCGAGAAGCACAAGTGGCCCTTCGTCAAGACGAGCTTCGATCGGTTCGTCAAGCCCCACCCGATCCCCATGGCCTACGTGGTCGTCTTCGCGGAGCTCGCCCTCGGTCTCGGGCTGATCCTCGGGTTCCTCACCCCCATCGCGCTCTTCGCCAGCATCCTGCTCAACGTCATGTACTTCACCCTGATGATCAGCGACTGGGCCGAGCAGGGGCAGAACCTGATGATGATCCTTGCCGCCGTGGTCTGCCTCGGCACCCACGCCTGGGACGTGTGGTCGATCGACCACCTCCTCCACCTCTTCGGAGCCTGACCCGTGGGGGTGGGGATCGCCGACGAGCACGAGGAGCTGCGCCGGTCGGTGCGCGGCTGGATCGAGGTGAAGTGCCCGCCGTCGGCCGTCCGCGACGCCCTCGACGCCGGGACCGACTCGCTCCCGTCGTTCTGGCCGGAGCTGGCCGAACAGGGCTACCTGGCCGTGCACGTGCCCGAGGAGTTCGGCGGACAGGGCGCCGGGCTGCTCGAGCTGGCCGTGGTCGTCGAGGAGCTGGGTCGGGCGGCGGCCCCGGGACCGTGGGCGGGGTCGGCTCTGGTGGCGGCGGTCCTGGCCGAGCTGGACGCCTCCTCGGCCAAGGAGCTCCTCCCCGCGCTGGCCGACGGTTCCCTGACGGCGGCGGTGGTGGTGCCGGCGGCCGGCGACGACGGTGCGGACGCGGCGACGGACGGACTGGTGGCGGTGGAGGGCGGCGACGGCTCGGTCACGGTGACGGGGACGTTGCGCCCGGTGCCGTCGGGCGAGGTGGTGGACGTGGTGCTGACCCGGGTGGGCACCGGCGACGGCGCACGCTGGGTCGTGCTCGCCGCCGGCGACGCCGACATCGAGCCGCTGCCCAGCTTCGACCCGTCGCGCCGGTTGGCGGCCTGGACCCTCGATGCCGCCGCCGTCCCGGCCGAGCGCGTCCTCGACGGCGCACGTACGTCCCGGATCCGCGACCTGGCCGTGACCCTGGCGGCGGCGGAGGCGGCCGGTGGCGCCCGGTGGTGCCTCGACACCGCGGCCGAGCACGCCCGCACCCGCGAGCAGTTCGGCCGGCCCATCGGTCAGTTCCAGGGGATCAAGCACAAGCTGGCCGACGTGCTCGTGGCCGTGGAACAGTCGGTGGCGGCCGCCTGGGACGCGGCCCAGCTGCACGACCTCGGGCCGGCGGCCGACCCGGGCCACGCCGAGCTGGCCGCCGCCGTGGCCGGGAGCCTGGCCGTCGACGGCTACGTCGAGGCGGCCAAGGCGACCATCCAGGTCCTGGGCGGGATGGGGTTCACCTGGGAACACGACGCCCACATCCACCTCCGACGGGCGGTGAGCATCCGTCAATTGCTCGGCGGGACGCCGGCGCTCCGGGCCCAGGCGGCCCGCCTGGCCCTGGCCGGCACCCGCCGCCGGCTGACGGTGGACCTGCCGCCGGAAGGCGAGCGCCTGCTCGGGGAGCTCCGGCCCGTGGTCGAGGACATCGCGGCCGAGACCGATCCGGCCGCCCAGCGCCGCCGGCTGGCCGACGCCGGTCTGCTGGCGCCGCACTGGCCCCGTCCGTGGGGGCGCGACGCCGGGCCGGTGGAGCAGCTGGTCATCGACCGGGTCTGCGCGGAGGCCGGTCTGCGCCGCCCCACGCTGGCCGTGGCCGCGTGGGCGCTGCCGACCATCATGGCCCACGGCACGTCCCGACAGACCGAGCGCTGGGTGGGGCCGACGCTGCGGGGAGAGCTCACCTGGTGCCAGCTGTTCAGCGAGCCCGGTGCCGGGTCCGACCTGGCCTCGCTGTCCACCCGGGCCACCAGAGTCGACGGCGGCTGGTCGTTGACCGGCCAGAAGGTGTGGACGTCAGTGGCCACCCACGCCGACCTGGGGATCTGCCTGGCGCGGACCAACCCCGACGCCCCCAAGCACGCCGGCATCACCTATTTCGTGGTCGACATGCGGGCCGCCGGCATCGAGGTGCGGCCGCTCCGGGAGCTCACCGGTGACGAGCTGTTCAACGAGGTCTTCTTCGACGGCTGTGTCGTTCCCGACGACTGCGTCATCGGTGAGGTCGACGGTGGCTGGCGGCTGGCCCGGACGACGCTGGCCAACGAGCGGGTCTCGCTGTCGTCGGACTCCGCCTTCGGCGGCGCCCTCGAGGCGCTGCTGGCCTGGCTGGCCGGGCACCCCGACGCCTGCGACCCGGTCACCTTCGACCGCCTCGGCGCGCTGCTGGCGGAAGCGCAGTCGCTGGCCCTGCTCGGCCTCCGGGTCACCCTCCGTTCGATGGGCGGCCTGCAGCCCGGTCCCGAGTCGAGCGTGCGAAAGCTGCTCGGCGCCGAGTACGAACAACGGATCAACGAATTCGGGCTGGAGGTGCTCGGGCCCGCCGGTGCGTGCCGGGACGGCGATGCCGCCCGGTGGACCTACGCCGTGCTGCAGTCCCGCTGCATGACGATCGCCGGGGGCACGAGCGAGGTCCAGCGGAACGTGATAGGGGAGCGCCTGCTCGGGCTGCCCCGCGATCCCGAACCCGGCCGGTGACGTCCGGCCACCCCGGACGTCGGGAGGACACACCGTGAACACGGAGAGGAACCACACATGAGCGCACCAGCGGCAGGGCTGTCCCCAGCGGATGTCTCGGAAGGTATGGAGGCGCCGGTCAAGAAGGTGACGCTGACCCGCACCGACCTCGTCAGGTACGCGGGCGCGTCGGGGGACTACAACCCCATGCACCATGACGACGTCCAGGCGACGGCGGCCGGCCAGCCCTCGGTCTTCGGGCACGGGATGTTCTCGATGGGCGTCGTCGGCACCGCCCTCACCGACTTCGTCGGACCGGGCAACGTCCGGGCCTTCTCCGTGCGGTTCGCCAAGCAGACCTGGCCGGGCGAGGAGCTGTCGACGCGCATCGTGGTGACCGGCGTGCGATCGGAGGGCGGCGAGCAGCTGGTGGATCTCGACGTCGGCCTGGCCAACGCCGATGGCGAGGAGAAGGTGACCGGTACGGCCACTGCCGTCCTCACGCCCACACCCTGACCGGCGCCGGGGCGAGCCCCGGGAGCATCGCATCGAAATCGGTGGCGTCCCGACTACAGTCGGTGGTGGGATGAATTCCCTGGTCAGACAGCCGAACCAGATGGTGCGATGAGCGGTCGACGGCGCAGGATCTTCACGGTCGCGCCGGTTCCCCTGGTCGTGTTCGTCGCGCTCGCAGTGCTGGTGGCCATCTCGAGCAACGCCGCCTCCGGCGGCGTGTCCCACGCCGGGGACACCGATGGGGTCACCCCCACCTCCATCCGGGTGGGTGCGCTGGCGTCGATGAGCGGGTTCGCGTCCTCGGACTTCGCGCCCGTGGTGACCGGTGCCCAGATCTACTTCGACGCCGTGAACGCGGCGGGCGGGGTGGACGGCCGCAAGATCCTCTACGGCCCCAAGATCGACGACGGCACGTCGCCCAACGGCGATTCGAGCGGGGCGCTCCAGCTGGTGCAGAGCCGGGTCTTCGCCGTGGTCGGGGTGGGCACCCCGTTCTTCACCGGGTCGTCGATCCTGCAGGCCCACGCCGTGCCCACCTTCGGCCTGCAAGAGAACAGCAATGCCCAGTGGGCCGGCCCCAACATGTTCGGCGCCGGCGGCTCCTACATCAGCTTCACCGCGCCCCAGCCCCAGGCGGCGTACATCGCCCAGATCCACCACGCCCGCCGAGCGGCGGTGCTGGCCTACAACGTCGTCCAGTCGTCGGAGGGCTGCATTTCGGTCACGAGCGCGCTGCACGCCTACGGCATCCCCACCCCCGTCATCGACACATCGATCCCCTACGGCGCCGCCACCCTCGACGCCGACGTCACCCGCATGCAGCAGAACGGGGTCGACTTCGTGGCCACCTGCATGGACGCCACCGGCAACATCAAGCTCTCCCAGACCCTCCAGCAGCACGGGATGTCCGACGTCACCCAGTACTGGCTCGACGGGTACAACCAGCAGACCCTGGACAACAACCGGGCGGCCATGGACGGCGTCTACCTGCTCGTGCAGCAGACGCCCTTCGAGGTGGCCGGCCTCGACCCCGGCCGCTACCCGGGCATGGACCGACTCGTCGCCGCCCTGCACCGGTTCGCACCCGGGACGCAGCCGAGCGTGCCGCTGTGGGCCGGATGGGTGAGCGCCGACCTCTTCGTCACCGGCCTGGGGGCCCTGGGCCACGACGTCACCCGCAGCGGCCTGGTCACGGTCCTCAACCGGCTCGACGCCTACAACGCGGACGGGGCCATGGCGCCCGTCGACTGGACGGTGGCCCACACCTCGACGACCTCGCTCAACTGCACGGTCTTCGTGCGGGCCCGGGGGACCACTTTCGTCCCCGTCTTCGGCACCCCTCCGAGCGTCTACTCGTGCTTCGCCCCGCCGGGCGGGGGGACCACGGTGGAGAGGGTCCCGCTGTCCGAGGGGGTGCCGGGCCGGTGAGCCAGTTCCTCAACTACGCCGTTCCCGGCGTGCCCTTCGGCTGCGTCTTCGCCCTCATGGGCGTGGGCCTCGTCCTCACCTACAAGGCGTCCGGCGTGTTCAACGTGGCCTACGGCGCCCAGGCCTACGTCTCGGCGCTGGCCTTCGTGTCACTAATCGCAGACGGGTGGCCCCGGTGGGCGGCGGCCGTGATCGCCGTGTTCGTCATCGGACCGTTCGTCGGCATCGCGCTCGACCGGCTGTTGTTCCGGCGGGTGCGGACGGCCAGTCCGCTGGTCAAACTGGTGCCGGCCATCGGCCTGCTCATCGCGCTCCCGTCGCTGGCGCTGATCATCGCCGGGTCGCCGCCCGTCATCCCTCCGCCGGCGCTGTTCCTCAACGCCCAGCAGGTCTACTTCCGCTGGGGGGCGATCCCCTTCAGCGGGCTCGAGGTGTCCATCGCCCTCAGCACGCTGGTGGTGGTGGCGGTGCTGGTGGCCCTCTTCCGCTTCACGCCCATCGGCCTCGAGATGCGCGCCGTCGTCGAGAGCCCCCGCATGACCGAGCTGCAGGGGATCAACGCCGGCAGGGTCAGCGCCTTCGCCTGGATCCTGTCGAGCTGCATGGCCGGGCTGGCCGGGGTGCTGCTGGCGCCGCTCTACTCGCAGCTCGACCCGCAGAACTTCACGGTGCTCCTGGTGTGGGGGATCGCGGCCGCCGTGGTGGGCGGATTCCAGAGCCTCCCGCTGGCCCTGGTGGGCGGCCTCGCCCTCGGCATTGGCCAGCAGGTCCTCTCGGGCTACCTGCCGGCCGGCATCGTGTCGACCGGACTGCGCCCGTCGCTGCCCTTCGTGGTGCTGCTCATCTTCCTCCCCTTCGTGCGCCAGCGCCAGATCGAGGACCCTCTGGCCGCCTGCGATCCGCCCACCACGGCGATGGTGGAGGAGGCCCGGGGGTACCGGGGCGCGGCCACCCTGCGGCTGGTGCCGCCGGCCGCGTCGGCGCCCGGGGAATTACCCGCGGCCGCGGCCGGTGCTGCGGGCGGAGCCGACGCCGCCGGTGGCGGGTACCACGCCGTGGGGTCGTGGCACCGCTCATTGGCGCGGCACCGGCGCGACGGGGCCGAGCGCGAGTCCGTCCTCATCCGGATCGCCCGGCGGCCGACGTCGGTGGTGGCGTGGACGGTGGCGTTTCTGGCGGTGGTGTCCGCGCTGACCTGGGTGTCCGCCGACTGGCTGCTGACCATGACCCAGGGGCTGGCCTTCGCCATCATCTTCCTGTCGCTGACCCTGCTCACCGGCATGAGCGGCCAGATCTCGCTGTGCCAGGCCACCTTCGCCGGCCTGGGGGGCTTCGCGGCCGGCCAGCTCGCCGACCAGCTGGGGCTCCCGATACTGCTGGCGGCGGTGGCGGGCATGGTGCTGGCCGGGCTCCTCGGGGTGATCGTGGCCGTGCCGACGCTGCGGCTGGCCGGCCTGCCGCTGGCACTGGCCACCCTGGCGTTCGCGCTGCTGGCCGACAACGTGCTCTTCCCGAACAGCTGGGTCGGCAACGGTGCCAGCGGTGTGGCGTTGCCCCGTCCGCAGATCGGCCCCATCGACTTCACCACCCTGAAGGCGTACTTCCTCCTCACCCTGGCCGTCCTGGGCGTGGCCTCCGGCGTGGTCAAGCTGATCGGGGACGGCACGACCGGTCGGTACCTGGCGGCCATGCGGGGGAGCGAGGTGGCGTCGCCGTCGGTCGGCATCGACGTCACCCGCCTCCGCATCACCGTCTTCGCCCTGTCGGCGGGCATGGCCGGCCTGGGTGGCGCCATCTACGGGTCGCTGGAGGGGTCGCTCGTCCCGAACGACTTCAACTACCAGATCTCCCTGGTGTTGCTGGTAGTGGCGGCCATTATCGGCCTCGGTTCCATCAGCGGCGCGCTGGTGGCCGGTCTCACCTACACCGCCCTGCAGAAGGCCGTCGTCACGCTGCCGGCCCGTTACGCCGGCCTGCTGGCCGTCCTCTTCGGCCTGGCCACGCTCAGCTACACCCGCCACCCCGAGGGCGTCGTCGACTACCTGGGGGGACGGCTGCTCGACGTCACCGGCCGGGTGGCCGCCACCGTGCGCCTCCAACGCCTCCGTCGGGGCGGCGACGACGAGCGGACGCCCCGTGAGCCGGTGAGGGTGGGCGGATGAGCGCGCCGGCCTCGAGGCGTACGACGCCGCCGCTGCTGGTGGCGGACGACATCTCGAAGCGGTTCGGCGGGATCGACGCGCTGTCGCACCTGTCCTTCGACGTCGGCTACGGCGAGGCCCTGGGCGTGGCCGGACCCAACGGTGCCGGCAAGACGACGCTCTTCAACTGCCTGCTCGGCCAGATCGAGCCCGACGCCGGCTCCATCACCTTCGACGGCAAGCGCATCGACCACATGGCCACGTGGCGCCGGGCCCGCCTCGGGATCGGCCGGACGTTCCAGCGCATCGAGCTGTTCAGCGGCATGACGGTGGCGGACCACCTGCTGGTGGCCGAACAGGCCCACGCCGGCCGGATCCGGGTGCTGCGCGACCTGATGCAGCGGGGTGACCCCCGACCCTCGGAGCTCGAACACGTGGCCCAGATCCTCGACCTGCTCGGACTGGAGGAGCTGGCCGGCCGGCCGGTCGACGGACTGTCGCTCGGACATGCACGCCTCGTCGAGCTGGGCCGCGCCCTCATGGGCACACCGCGGCTGTTGATGCTGGACGAGCCGTCGTCGGGGCTCGATGCCGCCGAGACGTCCCACCTGGCCGAGATCATCACCACCGTGCGGCGGACGGAGGGGACGGCGGTGGTGCTGGTCGAGCACGACCTCGCCCTCATCGAGGAGGTGGTCGACCGCCTCTTCGTGCTCGACTTCGGACGGATGCTCGCGGTCGGGTCGGTCGGTGCCGTGATGGCCGAGCCCGACGTGCGCAAGGCGTACCTGGGGAGCGAGGCGTGACGGACGGGGACACGCTCCTCGAGCTGGACGACGTCAGCGCGGCCTACGGTCCCTACCGGGCGCTTTTCGACGTGTCGTTCCGGATCCGCACCGGCAGCGCCACGGCGCTGATCGGTTCGAACGGCGCCGGCAAGTCGACCGTGGCCAGGGTCATCACCGGACTGGTCCCGTCCTCCGGCGGGCGCATCACCTTCGCCGGCAATGACATCACCGGCCTGCACACCTGGGAGATCGCCCGGGCCGGCATCACCCATCTCTCCGAGGGCCGGTCGGTCTTCTCGTCCCTGTCGGTCGAGGAGAACCTGGTGCTGTCGTTCAGGGCGTCGGTGGGGCGGCGGGGCCTGCCCCACGCGCTGGAGCTGGCGTACGGCGCGTTTCCGAGGCTCGGCGAGCGGCGGACGCAGTCGGCGGGCACCCTTTCGGGGGGCGAGCAGCGGATGCTGGCGCTCGCCCGCGTGTTCGGTGTGGAGCGCACGCTGCTCATCGTCGACGAGCTGTCGTTCGGACTGGCCCCGGTCATCGTGGACGAGGTCTACGAAGGCCTGGCCCGCGTACGGTCCGAGGGCACGTCGCTCCTCGTGATCGAGCAGCACGTCGACCGGGCGCTCGAGCTGGCCGACGCGGCGGTGGTGCTGCGGAAGGGCAGCGTCGTCTTCGACGGGACCGTCGACGACGCCCGGGCGCACCTCGACGACCTGGTGCTGGGTCGCGAGGACGCCTGACGCAACCGTCAGGCCACCGCCTGGCGGTAGACGCGGGTGGCCCAGGACAGGGACAGTGCGCACAGCGGCACCAGGACGGCGAACGCCTGCCACGTGGCCGGAGCCGAGATGGCCCCGGCGGCCAGCGTGCGCGACGCGGCCACCAGATAGAACAGCGGGTTGAAGTGGGCCAGCAACCTGATCCAGGCCGGCCCGAACGTGATGGGCAGCAGCACGCCGGCCAGCAGCAGCACCGGGAGGTTCACGCCGTAGATGACGGCGGCGAAGCTGGTGATCTCCTTGGTCAGCAGGGCGGTCGAGATGGAGAGCGCGGCCATGGTCATCATGAGCAGTCCGAGCAGTACGGCCAGGATCAGGAGTCCCACCGGGTGGACGTCGAAGCCGAAGAGGGTGCCGGCCACCACCAGCACGGCGTCGAAGGCGAACATGGCGACCATCACGGCCAGCACCGGGCCGAGCAGCAGGGCCAGCCGGCTGGCGGGGGTGACCCTCAAGCGTTCGGTGACCCCCGTCTGCAGCTCGAGGACGGTGGCGAATCCGAGGCTCGTGCCGCTGGCGAACGCCAGCAGGGAGAGGACGCCGGGGAGGAAGGAGTCGAGGATGTGCACGTCGGAGAGGTGGGAGTGCCCGGCGATGCCGTCGAGCAGGGGCGTGAACAGGGTCAGGTAGAGCAGTGGCGTGGAGAACCCCACGACCAGCCAGATCGGGTTGCGGAGCAACTGCAGTCCGGACCGCCGGAAGAGCAGCGCGGTGTCGTTGACCGTCTTCACCTGGTCGTCCCCGAGGCGTCGGCCCCGGTGTCGCGCAGCGAGTGGCCGGTGGTGGAGAGGAACACGTCGTCGAGGGTGGGTTGGGACAGGCTGATGGACGTGAGGCCGAGGTGTGCGAAGTCGAGGAGGCGCAGCAGGGTGGGCAGCGAGGCCGATCCGTCCTGCACGTAGAGACGCACCTGGTCGCCGTCGACGGCGGACAGCTCCGTGACGAACGGAATGGTGCCCAGGAGGAGCAGGGCCCGCTCGGCCGTGACGGCATCCTCCAGCCTCAGCAGGACGGCGTCCCCGACCACCTCGTGCTTGAGGGCCCACGGGCTTCCCTCGGCCGCGATCTTGCCGTGGTCGAGGATGACGACCTGATCGCACAGGGCGTCGGCTTCGTCGAGGTAGTGGGTGGTGAGGAAGACCGTCGTCCCGTGGTCCCGCAGCAGCCGCACGTGCTCCCAGAGGTTCGTCCGGTTCTGCGGATCGAGCCCGTTCGTGGGCTCGTCCAGGAAGAGCAGCTCGGGACGGTGGACGATGCCGAGGGCGATATCGAGCCGACGACGCTGGCCGCCGGAGTACGACCTGACCTGCCGGTCGGCGAGGGGTTCGAGATCGAGGAGGGCCAGGACCTCGTCGACCCGGGCCGCGATACCGGCGCGTGCGCAGCCGTAGAGACCGGCCTGCAGGGTGAGGTTCTCCCTTCCGGTGGCCATGTCGTCGGCTCCGCCGAGCTGGCTGACGTAGCCGACGCGGGAGCGGACCCGCCGGGGGTGCCGGCTCACGTCGATGCCGCCGACCATGGCGGTGCCGGCGTCGATCGGCAGCAGCGTGGTCAGCATGCGCATCGTGGTGGTCTTGCCGGCGCCGTTCACGCCGAGGAGGCCGAAGATCTCGCCCCGCTCGACCGTCAGACTCACACCCCGCACCGCGTCGATGCGCACACCTCGGGCCGTGAACTGCTTTCGCAGATCGTCGGCGATGATGACCTCGTTCATGGCCGTTCCCTCCCCTCCCATCCGTCACCGGCCGGCGGACCTCCCCGGAGTCGGCCGATGGTCGACCGGTCGCCCGGCGCCGGCACGTGCATGGTCACCACGGCTTCGTGGCCGGAGCCGTACGGCTCGGTTCCTCCTGCGCCGGGCCCGGCCGTGCCCGCCCTCTGGTTGGCGCCGGCGCCGCGCCGGTCTCCGGTGCGCCGGGCGGCTTCGCTGTCGCGGCGCTTGCGGATCGTGGTCGCCATTTCGTGGGGGTCGGCACCGGTCGTTCGGCGGGCCTCATCGGCACGGCCGACGCCGGTGTGGTGGTCTGGTCCCGGGGTCCGCACCCCCCTCGACCTGCTGGTAGTGCGATGAGGTTACCCCTTTTGGATGTGTCGTCAAAGTGGACGACAACCGGCGCCGGCAGCCGGTTGGCGCGCCCTCGCCGGCCCGGAGGCCGGCGAGGCGGGCGTTCGTCCGTCCGGCACCGGCCCAGGGCCGGGTGCCGGTCACGGACCTAGAAGAAGCTGAAGGGCGGGATGCCCGACGAGGCCTCCTTGAAGAGCTGCCCCTTGGCCTCGATGAGGGTCTCGGGAGTCCAGCCCTTTTCGCTGTGGACCTCGCCCACCGGGTGGAAGCCACCGGTGGCCCAGATGTCCCCGCCGAAGACGATGAAGTTCTGACCGTTGACGTCGGCGGCCTCGTCGGTGGCCAGGAACGTGACCAGCTGGGCGACGTTCTTCGGATCCCACTGGTCGAAACCGCTGCCCTTGTCGGCCATCTCGCCGAAGAGCGTCTCGGTCATGCGGGTGCGCGCCCGGGGCGAGATGGAGTTCACGGTGACGCCGTAGCGCTCGAGCTCGCGGGCAAGCACCCAGGTCAACGAGGCGATGCCCGCCTTGGCCGCCGAGTAGTTGGCCTGGCCCGCATTGCCGTAGAGGCCGGCTTCCGACGACGTGTTGATGATCCGCCCGCTGACGTCCTCACCGCCCTTGGCCCGCCCACGCCAGTAGACGGCGGCATGGTGAGCCGGCGCGAAGTGCCCCTTCAGGTGGACCCGGATGACGTCGTCCCAGTCGGATTCCTCCATGTTGAACGACATCTTGTCCCTGAGGATGCCGGCATTGTTGACCAGGATGTCGAGCTGGCCGAAGGTGCCGACCGCCTGGTCGACGAGCTCCTTCGCCCCCTGCCACGAGCTGACGTCGGACGAGTTGACGGCGGCGTCGCTGCCGCCCGACTTGATCAGCTCGACGACCTCCTCGGCCGGATGCTTGTCACCACCCTGGCCCTGCAACGACGCACCGACATCGTTGACGATGACCTTGGCGCCGTGCTCCGCGAGCAGCAGTGCCTCGGCGCGGCCGATGCCCCGGCCCGCCCCCGTGACGATGGCGACCTTGCCGTCGAGCAACCCCATTGCAGCCTCCTGTGGCGTACCCATCGGCGCCCCGCCCGACTGGCCGGGCGCCTTCGATGCCCGTCAGCGCACGCCTGACGGCGCCGATGGACCCGGAGAGCATGGCCGATAGCGGACCTGAGCGGCAAGATCGCCACCCGCCACCGATCCCGCGGTTACCCCCGGCCGGCGGGCGCGGAAGCGGTCCCGGATGCCCGGCGAAGGCGGTCAGTGGACCCGCCCGAAGTCCCGCGCAGGGCGCAGTTAAGCTCGCCCGGGCAGTGAGGACCACCACCGGGGGGCAGGCACCATGACAGTTGAGGGATCGGACTGCGGACGCGCCCGTGCGGTGGCCCGGGGAGGTCTCCGTGGGACGGCCGTGGCCGTGGCCGTGGCCGGCCTGGTGCTGGCCGCATGCTCATCTTCGTCGACCCCCTCATCGCAGGGCGGTTCCACGACGTCGTCGGGGACGTCCGCAGGTTCCTCCGGCTACGGGTCGGCGTCGTCGGGGGCCTCCGGCGGCGCGTCGATTGATTCGCTCACGGCGTCGCTGAAGAAGGGTGAGCAGGCCACCTACCTGGCGACGTACCTGCAGACGACCGGCGGCTCGTCGCAGAACTGGACGGTCGCCCAGGCGCCGCCGAAGTCGCGATTCACCACCCCGGACGGATCGGTCATCGACACCGGCACGCAGACGCTGTTCTGTTCCACGTCGTCGGGCTCGACGACCTGTGTCGCCACGTCGGGTAGCTCCCCGTTGGCATCGCTCACCGCCCTGTTCGACCCGAGGTCCGTCATTTCGGTGCTCGACACCTTCGCCGGCCGCGTCGCCAGCCGCATCGCCGGCATCTCTGTGACGCAGTCGTCGAAGACGATCGCCGGCCAGGCATCGCAGTGCGTCAGCATCTCCAGCGGCGGCAGCTCGGCCGGCACGTGGTGCGCCAACAGCGCTGGCGTCGTCACGGAGGTACAGGCATCTACCGGTGGCGGTCTCACGATGACCGCGTACACGACCGATGTGCCGGGCTCCACGTTCGAGGTACCGGCAGGTGCCACCGTCCAGACGATCCCTTCGATCGGCTGATCCGGGACGCAGGGCGACGGCGTCAGCCGGTCATGACGCCGGGCGGCGACGCTCCTTCGACTCCGCCGCGAGCGTCTTCGCACGTTCGGCATTGCGTTGCGATGCCTCGCGAGGTCGCAGCCCGGCCGCGAAGACGTCGCGGATGTATTCCTTGACGTCGGCGGACTGCGCGGCCAGCGTCAGCAGGTCGTTCGACTGCTCGAGATGGCTCCGCAGGCCCATGAGGTCCCACGCCCGACGGATGTTGGCTTTGGCGGCCATGAGGGTCGACAGCGGCACCTGCGCCACGTGGAAGGCGAGCTCGGCGACCTCGTCGTCCAGGCGTTCGCGTGGGACCACCCGGTTGACCAGGCCCAGCTCCTTGGCCTCGTGCGCACTCAGCTCCTGGGCGGTGTAGATGTACTCGGAGGCACGCTTCCAGTTCATGAAGAGCCACGGTTCGATGCCGGTTTCCATGGTCGGCATGCCCATGCCCTGGAGGACCGGGAACTGAAAGTAGGCGTCTTCCGACGCCACGGTCATATCGGTGAGCAGCCCCCACACCGTGCCGCCTCCCAGGCAGTAGCCGTGGACCTGCGCGATGGTGATCTTGGGGAACTCCCACAACTTCATGACCGGCGCGCCGTAGATCTCCCACTGGCCCTTCCACGGATTGCCGAGCTTGGCCGTGCTCTCGATGATCTCGCGCATCTCGGTGCCTGGGGTGCCGGCGACGACGTGGCCGGCGCTGAATCCCGGTCCGTCCGCCTTGATGATGACGACCTTGATGTCGTAGTCGTGGTCGGCGTCATCGAGGCAGGCGTCGACGTCGAACACGAGATCGGACGTCTGGATGTTGGCCTTCTCCTGATACGCCAGGGTGATCCACGCGACCGGCCCGTCCTTTTCGTAGGTGACGGTGTCCAGCTGCCTCGACTCCATGATGTGCTCCAGTCGTGACCGTTCCACCTGGTCGAACGGGTCGTTTCGGCAACCTAGCAAACACGGCCGATGGGGTCCTCGATCAGTGGATGCGCGCGTGGAAGTGCGTCCGTGCCACCGTCGCGAAGCGGATCGTGGCGGCGGTTGCACAACGTCGCGCCGTGCCGACTCGCTCCCTGAGCAACCCCGTTGCCCCGGTGCCATAATGCCCAACGGATCCGAGCGCTCCCGGGAGGTGATGACGGTCGACATCCGAATTCCGAAACTCGGCATGGAGATGACCGAGGCGACCATTGCCGAGTGGCTGGCGAACGACGGCGCCGAGATCGCCCAGGACGAGCCGATGTACGTGCTGGAGACGGACAAGGTGAGCAACGAGGTGTCGGCACCCACCGCAGGGGTGCTCCGCCACATCGGCAAGGTGGGGGAGACCTACCCGGTCGGCGAGGTCATCGCCGTGCTCGACGAAGGGAACCGACCGTAGAGGCGGCAACGACGGAGCGCGGAACGTGTCGCCGGGACACACCGATCGGAGCCCGCATCCACCGAGGTCGCCGTCGCCTCCGGTTGCACGAGTGCCCTGACGGCTGCAGACCGACCACCGGAAGGGGAATCTTGGGGGAAGACGAGGACCAGATCAGGCGCACCCTCGCTCGGTACAGCCAGTGGTGCGACGACGGCCGGTTCGACGAGTGGGCCGAACTGTTCACCGAAGATGCGCAGTTCATCGTGTCGGGGTCGGTCACCGAGGGCCGGGACGCCATCCGCAGGTACATGCAGTCGGTCCTGCCGCCGGGGAGCCGCGGAAAGCACATGACGGCCAACACCCTGATCGAAGTCGGCGGTGACACGGCCACGGCGACGACCGACTACCTCTTCGTACGGGCGACCACCGAAGGGCCGCGCATCGTGGCCGCCGGTCGCTACGACGACCGGTTGGTCCGCGACGGCACCCGGTGGCGGTTCCGGGAGCGCGCGATCAGCATGCTCCCCGTGCCGGACGGGGGTCCGGATGTCTGACGTCGAACTCCGATCCGAGACGGCCGGTCCCGGCGTCGCCACCGCCGGGGAACGGGGCGTCCCCCATGCCATGGGCCGTCCGGACTTCGTGCCGGCGGCGAGGTACTACGACCCGGTGTTCTCCGACCTCGAACGCGAACGGCTCTGGCCCCGCGTGTGGCAGATGGCGTGCCGACTCGAGGAGATCCCGTCGACCGGCGACTACGTCGAGTACACGATCTGCGATCAATCCGTACTTGTGGTGCGTGTCGACGACGCGACGGTGGCGGCGTTCCACAACGCCTGCCGCCACCGGGCCACCGAGCTGGCCAAGGGCACCGGTACGTTCCCGGGCGGAAGGATCGTGTGCCCCTTCCACGGCTGGCGATGGAACCTGGACGGCCAGAACCACTCCGTCTACGGTGCCCACGCCTTCGATCAGGACCTCCTCGCACCCGAGGAGATCTGCCTCAGACGTGCACGAGTCGATCTCTGGGGAGGCTGTGCGTGGGTGAATCTCGACCCCGAGGCTCCTCCGCTGCTGGCATCGCTCGACCCGATTCCGAGCCTGCTCGATCCGCTGGGTGTCGCCGACATGAGGGTCCAGTGGTGGAAGGAGGTCATACTGCCGGCCAATTGGAAGCTGGCCCAGGAAGCCTTCATGGAGGGCTATCACGTACCCCGGACCCACCCCCAGCTCACGCTCGGCCACCCCGAGCAGTACGACCTGGACAGCCTGGTCTATTCCGTACACGGCGGCGGACATTCGAGCTTCCAGCTCCGACCGAACGCGCAGGCGAAGAAGGGCCAGCAGGTCGGAGTGGATGAGATCGCGGCCATCATCGAATCGGTCCACCAGCTGAGCAGCGGGCTCGAGGCGATGACACTGGCCCGCGACGTGCACGTGATCGAAGGTCTGCGACACCGCGCCATTCCCGAAGGGACCACCTTCGGGGCGGAGCTGGTGAAAGCGATCTATCAGTACGCCGAGGGCGCCGGGATCCCTCTTCCGGCACCGGACCCGGACGCCCTGGCCCGCTGGGGCGGGGTCTTCTTCGTCTTCCCGAACTACTTCGTCCTCCCCCAATACGGCAACGCCCTCGTCTACCGCGCCCGACCCAACGGCGCCGACCCCGAGTCGTGTCGCTTCGAGCTCTGGTCGCTCACCATCCCCGCCACGGGTGACGACACCCCGCGGCCGACGCTGGGCGGTCCCTATGCGCCGGACGACGCCGACCACTGGCCCCGCATTCCGCGGCAGGACTTCTCCAACATCGGCCGCCAGCAGCGCGGCCTGCACAGTGTGAGCATCGACGGCCTGCGCCTGTCCCGCGTCTACGAGGCCGGAATCACCAACATGCACGTGCAACTCGACAGGTACCTCGGATCGTGACGGGCGGAGAGGACGGACGGTGAACGATTCGGCCACTCCCACCGATGTCGTCGTCGTTGTCGGTTCCGGGGTGGCCGCCCTGGCTGCGGCCATCGCCGCCCACGACGGGGGCGCACGCGTCGCCATCGTCGAACGGACGTCGTCGATCGGGGGCACGAGCGCGGTCTCCGGAGGCGGCATATGGATGCCCCAGAACCACCACATGGTCGCCCAGGGCATCGATGACTCACGCGACGAGGCGCTCGCCTACATGTCCCGCCTGACCGCGGGTCGAACTCCGGTCGACCTGCTCGAGCGGTACGTCGACCACGGGCCCGGCATCGTGGCCGACTTCGAGCGACGCACACCGTTGCGGCTCCGGCCGATGTCGTGGCCGGACTACCACCCCGAGATGGAGGGGGCCAAGGCGTCAGGCCGGATGCTCGAGCCGGAGCTCTTCGATGCCAAGCGACTCGGTCGATGGGCCGCCGGCCTCCGGCGCCCGCCGGTGCTCGCACTTCCGATCACATTGCAGGAGGCGACGGTGGAGTGGCGCCCGTCGTACTCCCCCGAGAGGTTCGATGCCGGCACGGTGCAGGCGCGCGCCGCCGATCGCCAGGTGGCCTGCGGCCAGGCGTTGATCGGAGCCCTGCTCGAAGCGTGCCTGGCGCGTGGCATCGAACCCAGGCTCGAGACGAGGGCCTGCGAGATCGTCATGGACGACGGGAACGTCGCCGGTCTGGTCGTGGACAGTGGCGGCCACCGCTCGGAGCTCCCGGCGTCCGCCGTGGTGCTGGCATCCGGCGGTTACGAGTGGAACGAGCACCTGCGGGACCGTTTCTTGCCGGGCCCGCTGACCCACCCGCACAGCCCGCCCGCCAATGAGGGTGACGGCCTGCTGATGGCGATGGCGGTCGGGGCCGACATCGCCAACATGAACGAGTCGTGGTGGTACCCGGCGGCCTCGCTGCCCGGCGAGCAGTACGAGGGCCGCCCGTTGGCCCGCTTCGTCGGCGTCGAGCGGACCGCACCTCACTCGATCATCGTCGACCGCTTCGGCCGACGCTTCGTCAACGAAGCCGCCAACTACAACGACATGCAGAAGGCGTTCTTCTCGTTCGACGCCAACGAGTACGCCACCCGGCACCTTCCGTGCTGGGTGCTCTTCGACCACCAGTATCGGTCGCGCTACCCGGTCGTCACCGCACGTCCCGGCGATCCCGATCCCGACTGGCTCCTCGTGCACGACACCGTCGAAGGTCTGGCGGAGAAGGTGGGCATCGACGGGCACGGGCTGCTCGAAACGATCGAGCGGTGGAACCGTTTCGTCGACAACGGCCGCGACGACGACTTCGGTCGTGGCAGCAGTGCCTACGATCGATTCCACGGTGACCCGTCGGCGCCCCATCCGAATCTCGGCACCATCGAACAGGGTCCCTACTACGCGCTCCGGATCCACGTCGGAAGCGTGGGCACCAAGGGTGGGCCGAGAATCGACGGCCACGGACGGGTCCTGCATGTGCACGACCGTCCCATCCCCGGTCTCTACGGCGCGGGCAATGTCATCGCCAGCCCGGCGGGCCCGGCCTACTACGGGGGTGGGACGTCGATCGGGATGGGACTGGTGTGGGGCCACTTCGCCGGATCGCACGCGGCGTCGTACGCCACCGTCGGCGTCCCCGCGGCGACGGATGCCCGACCATGAGCGCGGCGGCCGCTCCCGGGCCTCCCTCCGCCACCCGGCGGCGGATGTACGAGCTGATGGCGTTGATCCGCGGATGCGACGACCGCATCCGGCGCGGCCTGAGCGGCGGTGAGTTCGCGTGCACCTACTGGCCGGCCACGGGGCAGGAAGCGATCGCCGCCGCCCTCGGCACCGCGCTGCGGAGCGACGACCAGCTGGTCACCACCTACCGGGGGCTCCACGATCAGCTGGCCAAGGGCGTTCCGCTCGGTCCGCTGGTGGCGGAGATCCTCGCCCGCCGCACCGGTGTCAACGCCGGAAAAGGCGGCGCCATGCACATCTCCCACCCGCCGTCCGGTCTCCTGCTGTCGACCGGCATCGTCGGATCGGGTCTGCCGATCGCCGTCGGCGTCGGCCTGGCCGCGCAGCTGCGGGGAGGCAACCAGGTCGCCGTGGCCAGTTTCGGGGACGGTGCCACCGGCACGGGTTCCTTCCACGAGGCCGTCAACCTCGCCGCCCTCTGGAAGCTTCCGGTGGTCTTCGCCTGCCAGGACAACCGCTACGCGGAGATGACGCCGACGGCGGAGAGCCAGCCGGTCGCGCACGTCGCCGACCGGGCCGACGCCTACGGCATACCGGGCGTCAGCGTCGACGGCAACGATCCCGACGCCGTCCACCTCGTGCTCGAAACGGCCGTCGCACGGGCCAGGGGTGGTTCGGGCCCGACGTTGCTCGAGTGCACGACGTTTCGACTGTGGGGCCACTACTTCGGTGATCCCATGCGGTACATCCCGGCAGAGGAACTCGAGGCGGCACGGCGGTCCGAACCGGTCGCCCGGTACCGGTCGGCGCTGCTCGCCGACGGTGTGCTCGACGAGGAGGGTGCCGTCGCCATCGAGCTGCGGGTGACCGAGGCAGTGGAGGCGGCCTTCGCCGCCGCCCTGGCGGCCGAGCCGCCGGCCGCCGACGACGCCTCCACCGATGTCTACGACGACGGTCGCGGTGTGCCGGCGTGAGCGCCCCGACGGGGTCCGGCGTGCAACCGGAATCGACGATGAGCATGCGGGAGGCGTTGAACCGGGCGCTCGGCGAAGCCCTCGCGGCCGATCCGGACGTGCTGCTCATCGGCGAGGATCTGGCCGACCCGGCCGGCGGCATCTCCCAGGTCACCAAGGGACTGTCGACGACGTACGGCACCGACCGGGTCCGGGACACGCCCATCTCCGAGGTGGCCATCGTCGGGGCCGCGGTGGGCGCGGCGGCTGCCGGCATGCGACCGGTGGCCGAGGTCATGATCATGGACTTCATCAGCATCGCCCTCGACCAGCTCGTGAACCACGCGGCCAAGGCCCGGTTCATGTCGGGCGGCCTGCTCAGCATCCCCCTCACGCTGCGGACGGCCGTCTTCGGCGGCATCGGTTCCGGTGCCACGCACTCGCAGACCCTCGAAGCATGGTTGGCACACGTTCCGGGTCTCAAGGTGGTCATGCCCAGCACGCCGGCCGACGCCAAGGGCCTGCTGACATCGTGCATCTTCGACGACGACCCCTGTGTCTTCATCGAGAACGTGGCCCTCTACGGGTCGACGGGGCCGGTCCCCACAGGCGCCCACCGGGTGCGGCTGGGTGAGGCCGACGTCAAGCGGGAGGGCCGGGACGTCACGGTCGTCACCTACGGTCGGACCGTTCGCGACGCCCTGGCGGCCGCCGATCACCTCGCCGACGAGCACATCGACGTCGAAGTGCTGGATCTGCGGAGCCTCGTCCCGTTCGACGCCGAAGCCGTCCTGCGGTCGGTGGCTCGCACCCGCCGGGTCGTCGTCGCCCACCATGCGACGCGCTTCGCCGGTTTCGGCGCCGAAGTGGCCAGCGCCATCAATGAGGAGCTGTTCGGAGAGCTCGAGGCTCCGGTGGGCCGGATCGGTGCGAGGTTCGCGCCGATCGGTTCGGCCGGCACGCTGGAGGCGGCCGTGATGCCGTCGGCGGCAGACATCGAGAACGCCGTCCGCGACGTCGCCGGGCACTGAACCCCGGGGATCAGGCGTCCCCGGCGAGAGGCCGTACCCGAGCCGGGTGAGGGTCGCATGGCCCGAGTCGGTGATCAGCACCACCTCGCCGGCGACGACGGTCCCGGTGTCGGGCTCGGTTACCTGCCCGAGAACGAACAGCACCATGCCGGGCTCCAGGGTGGTGGTGCGCCCCGCGTCGGCCGGCAGGCCCGCGCCGACCAACGGAGGCTCCATACCGAGGCCGACACCGTGGGCCACCGGCATCGAGGGGACCGGCTCGCCGGCGCGTTCGTAGGCGGCCAACAGGTCGCCTCCGGTCCTACCGGGCCTGCAGGCCGCCATCAGGTGTTCCCTGAGCATGGACCAGCGGTCGTGGAGCCGGCGTTGCCCGGTGGTGGGGTGGGCGACACCGCCTCCGGCCCGGGCGGTGACCCAGGTCCGGGCGACCACGCCCTCGTAGCCGGCGAACATGGCGCCCACGTGGGCCGCCACCAGGGCGTCGGGCGGCAACTCCCCGGTGGTCACGGGCGACCCGGGCTGCTCGCCCGGGTCGGCGGGACGGACGCGACCCAAACCGACCGGACCGGGTCGGGGAGAGGTCGACCAGAACGCCCCTTCCAGATCGGGGATGGTGACGCCGAGACCGGCCATGTGCTCCGCCACCCGCCCGGCGAGCATCCGGCCGGACACGCCGGGTCGCAGCGACTCGAGGGCATGTGACAGTGCCGACTCGGCCACGGCCACCGCCGTTCGGATGCAGGCCTGCTCGTCGGCGGTCTTGACCCGACGGATGGCTTCGAGGATGCCGGTGGCATCCTCGATCCGGGCTTCGGGGGCCACCGCGGCCAGCAGGCGCGCCGTGCCGGGGGTCATGCCGTCCACACCGATGCGCCGGGCGCCGACCAACCCCGGGATGGCGAGCAGTTGCGCGGTCATGACAGCGCCGTTCCACGTCAGGCCGAAGAGCTGCTCGTGCCCGATGTCGGGTGGGACGCCGTCGTCCCACGTGCTCAACAGGTGCACGGCCCCGGTGTCGCCGATGACCACGCATCCGGGTCCGAACGGCCGGGCTCCGGCCGTCCACAGCCGCCGGGCGTCGGAGACGTAGCGGGCATTGGCCTCCCTACCGAGGACCAGGGCGTCGAGCCGGGCGGCATCCATCGCCTCGAGGCACGCCCGGTGCCGCTCGGTCCGCAGCCGGGCGAAGTCGATCCCATCGGCCGTGTCCCTCGCCGGCGCATTCGGGCCGGTGACGGACGGAGGGCTCATCCGACGAAGGGATCGTACGGGTAGTCGGAGAGTGCCACCCAACCCCGGTCGGTCACGGCCACGCTGTCCTCGGACCGGTAGCCCGCCCAGCCGTCGTCCCAGATCACCGGCTCGATGACGAGGACCATTCCCGGTTCGAGCGTGAGGTGGAGGTCGGCATCCGGCCCGGCATCCGTGCCGATCATCGGCGCCTCGGCGCTCTCCGTGCCCAGGCCGTGGATGAGGTAGAAGTGGGACAGCCACGGCGTCGACCCGCCCGCGGCACGGGCGCGCCGCCGCCGTGAGGTCGGCGCCGGTCGCCCCCGGCGCGACCCTTTCCAGTACGGCGGCGACGACGTCGCGCCACCGGTGGAACTGATCGAGCTGGCGCGCCGTGGGCCGAGGATCCCGTCCCACGATCCAGGTCCGGCCGAAGTCCGAGGCGTACCCGTGGTACTGGATGCCCGTGTCGACCCAGAGCACGTCGCCTTCCTCCAGGGTGCGTTCGGAGGTCACCAACGGAAAGGCGATGTCGCCGTTGGTGGTGTACGGCCCCTCGGCCCGTCGGGGCGCCATGACCTGCCAGATGGGATCGATGGAGTTGGCGGTGGCGCCCAGTTCGAACACCCGCCGCAGCAGCAGCCCGGTCAGGTCGGTCTGGCGTACGCCCGGTCGGAGGGCGCGCTGCACGTCATACATGGCCAGTTCGTTGAGGTGCTGGGCCCGACGCAGGCACGCGAGCTCGTCGGCGGTCTTGACGATCCGGGCGGGACCGAGGACCCGACCGGCGTCGACGAGCGTGGTCGTGTCCAGTCGCCTCGTGACCGCCGTGTACATGGGAGCGCTGACGTCGTCGACGGCCATGCTGTCGGGCCGGGCGCCCAGCAGCTCGCACAGGACCTCGACCGCCGCCGCCGCCCCGTCGTCGGACTCCGTGTAGAGGGGCGGATGGACGCAGTCGTCGGCGAGCTCCGGCGGTGCTCCCTGCGGATGGGGGGTGAACAGGTGCGGTTGCGGCGCGCCCGCCACCACCAGGGCGGAGGTGCGCTGGTGGGCGGCTCGACCGGCGTCACCGGATACCACGGTGGGACCGGCCGCGTACTGGACCGCGCCGCTGCCGTTGAGGAGGAGCGCGGTCACCCCACGACGCGCCATCTCCGCCTGCAGCCTGGCGTGCCGTTCACGGCGCATA
Organism: uncultured Actinomycetota bacterium; assembly: GCA_963838005.1. Taxonomy (GTDB): domain Bacteria; phylum Actinomycetota; class Acidimicrobiia; order Acidimicrobiales; family RAAP-2; genus CAWIPW01. The sequence continues at coordinate 171,369 of CAWIPW010000003.1, read as the reverse complement.
CGGGGGAGGTCGGGGTCGTTCGCCACGATCCCTCCCGGAGCTGCGCGTCCCGGTGCCGGTGCGATCGCGATGGTTCCCTCCCCCTTCGGGGCCGCCTTCGAGGTGATGGTACATGAGGGTGGCACCGGCCCAGGGCCCCGCGCTCCCTTGCTCCGGCACCACCTGAGGGCGCGCACGGACCCGGACCCGGTCCCCATGCAACGCCGTCGGACCCGCCGTACAGTGGGGATCCGAGCCTGCACTGCGGCCGGGGTGGGCGGCGTGGCGTCCGACGGACCTCGGCGCCGCCCGGGAGGAATCGAAGCCAATGGACGAGAGAGAACGAGTCGTCGTCGACTTCGATCCGCATGCCGATGGGTACAGGGCCGACCGCCGGACCGTGTGGGCCGATCTGCGCGGGTGCCCCGTGGCCTTCAGCCCCCGCTACGGCGGTTTCTGGGTGGTCAGCGGCTACGACGACGTGGTGCGGGTGGCCAGGGACGAGGGAACCTTCTCGAGCAAGTACGAACCCGACTCGGCCGACGGCGTCGAGTACCTCGGGATCACGGGGATCCCGCGGGCCACCGGCGTCCCCCCGGCGGGTATCGCCGAGGCGGACCCCGCCATCCACGCGGTCCTGCGGCGTCTCCTCAATCCGTATCTCCTGCCGCCGGCCGTCGAGGCGCTGACCCCGTTCATGGCGCAGGTGTCGACGTGGTTCCTCGATCAGTGTGTCGAGTCCGGTCGCCTCGACGTGGTCCTCGATTTCACCAATCCGGTGACCGTGGTGATCACCATGAAGATCATGGGCCTCCGACTCGACAACTGGCACCACTACGCCGAGGTGTTCCACGGCATGGTGGCCTACGTGCGGATTCGCCGGAGTACCGGAAGGCCCTCGCCCTCATCCCCGACATGGTGATCGAGCTGCAGGGGGAGGTCGAGGAACGCCGCCGGGCACCCCGCCGACGACCTGCTGACCCGGCTCGCCCAGGTCCGGGGCGAGGACGGCCTGCCCCTCGGTGACGAGCAGGTCGGCGCGGTGGTGTGGAATCTGGTGGCCGGGGGACTGGACACGACGTCCTCCCTCACGGCGTTCGCCCTTCACCACCTGGACGGCGACCACGAAACCCGTCGGCGGTTGATCGAGGACGCCGACCTGCAGGCCACGGCCACCGAGGAGTTCCTCCGCTATTTCAGCGTGAACGAGACGCTGACCCGGACGGTGGTGGCCGACACCCAGCTGGACGGGCAACGGCTCCGCCGGGGCGACTTCCTCCTGCTGAGCTGGTTGTCGGCCAACTTCGACGAGCGCGTGTTCGACAACGCCGCCGAATTGGTGCTGGACCGTGCCCCCAATCCCCACGTCGCCTTCGGCATCGGCCCCCATCGGTGCATCGGCATGCACCTGGCGCGGGCGCTCTTCCGCATCATGTTCCGCGAAGTGCTCGAACGGATCCCCGACTACCGGGTCGACCGCCACGCCACCACGTTCTACCAGCGCGATCCGTCGCTGGCGGGAGTGGCCACGATGCCGGCCACGTTCACGCCGGCGAGCACGGCCGGCCCGCCGGAACGCCCGTACTGAACGGTGCCGGCACCGGCGCGGCCGCCCCGCCGACGATGACACCGAGCGATCCGGCTCCGGTGCGGGGGGTCACGGGCCATGCCCGGTCGGACCCCGACAGGCCGGCGGTCGTCATGGGCGACGAGGTCCGCTCCTACGGCCAGCTGGACGGGCGGGCCCGACGGTTGGCGTCGGTGCTGCAGGCCCGCGGCGCCGGGCCCGGCCGGCCGGTCGCGAGCGTCCTGCCGAACGGGATCGAGATCCTCGAAGTCGCGGCGGCGGCCGCCATGGTCGATGCCCCGTTCCTCCCGGTGAACTGGCATCTCAAGTCGGACGAGCTCGCCTACATCCTGAACGACGCCGACGTGGCCGTGGTGGTCGGCCACGGCGACTACCACGACGCCGTGTCCAAGGCCCTCGACGGCCTCGGTACCGGGTACGTGCAGGTGGGGGCGGACTACGAGCACGAGATCGGATCGGCACGGCCCCTGCCCGGTGCGGACAGTGGCGGCGGGACGGAGCTGATGTTCTACACGTCGGGCACCACCGCCCGCCCGAAGGGGGTGGTCCACGCCGGGCTGGCCACCGACGAGGGACGGGCCCGGGCCATGCAGGGGCAGGTGGCGCTCTGGGGTTGGACCGACGAGGACGTCTACGTGATGAGCGGCCCCGCCTACCACGCCTCCCACCTCGGATGGGCCATGTGCGCGCTGTACGTCGGGGCGACGACGGTACTGACCGAGCAGTTCGACGCCCGGTCGTGGCTGGCCGAGGTGAGCCGCCGCCGGGGGACCCGCTCCTTCATGGTGCCGGCGCACTTCATCCGGCTACTCGAGATCCCCGAGGACGAGCGGGCGCTGCTGGACGTGTCGAGCCTCTCGCTCATCGTGCACGGGGCGGCACCGTGCCCGGTCGCGGTCAAGTACCGGATGATGGAGGCGTTCCCGCACGCCGAGATCCACGAGCTGTACGGGGCCAGCGAGGGCGGCGCGACGAAGATCTCACCGCAAGAGTGGCGGGCGCACCGGGTAGCGTCGGCCGACCGTGGCCGGGGTGGAGATCCGCATCCTCGACGACGAGGGCCGACCGGTGGCGGCGGCCGAGCCCGGCAACGTCTACATCCGGCCGGCGGGCCCCCAGCGCTTCAGCTACCGCAACGACGAGGAGGCCACCGACCGGGCCTGGAGGGACGACGCCTTCACGGTGGGCGACATCGGGTTCCTCGACGAGGACGGGTACCTCACCATCACCGACCGGGTGTCCGACATGGTCCTCTGGGGTGGGGTCAACATCGCGCCGCGCGAGATCGAGGAGGTCCTCTTCGATCACCCGGCCGTGGTGGATTGCGCCGTGTTCGGGGTCCCCGACGAGCGTAACGGCGAGCGGCTGAAGGCGATGGTGCAGGTGCGCCGGGACGTGAGCCCGGACGACCTGGCCGCCCACGTGCGCGGCCGGCTGGCGAATTACAAGGTGCCCCGGGAGTGGGAGTTCGTCGACGAGGTCCCGCGTGATCAGAACGGCAAGGTGCGCAAGCGCCTGCTGCGCGGAGCGGGAACGACCGAGAGTGCGGGCGAGAGGATTCGAACCTCCATCCCCGAGGGGACCGGGACCTAAACCCGGCGCGTCTGCCAGTTCCGCCACGCCCGCGTCGTCCCCAGCCTACGCGGCCCGTCCCGGGCCACCTGTCCACGGACCGACGTGCGATCTGGCGGACGCGACCGCCGACCCGGGCGTGCGCCGTGCCCGGAGGAACAAGCACCCCTGGCTATAGTCGGCGGGATGCCGAACGCCGCCGGATCGCCGGTCGAGACCGCCGAGACGAGCGGGACGGAGGGCACCGATCCGGCCCGCGAGCGGGCCCGCTACCTGGCACAGGTGATGTCGGAGATCGACGCCGAGGTGGTCAAGCGCCGGGCGTCGGGTGACATCCCCCCGGGGCTGGAACGGGAGCTCGACGAGCTCTTTCTCGAGTTCTCCCCGGTGGGGATGCAGGGCAGGACCCGGTTGCGCGAGACCCTGCAGCTCGTCGACGGCAACACCTATGTCGACATCGCCGTGCCGACCGAGTCACGCAAGGCCGTGGGCTCGTACATCAAGCGCCTGATCCGCAAGTCGGTCGGGTGGTACCTCAACTTCATCGTCCAGCAGATCGTCAGGTTCGCGTGGGCGGTGTCCCGGGCACTGCACGTGGTCGTCGATCATGTCGAGGACCTCGAGGCGGAGGTGGCGGCGCTCCGCCCGGCGCCCCTGCCCGAGCTGGCCGTGCCGGCGGGCGACGACGGCCGGAGCTGGTGGGCGCCGCTCGCCGCCCAGGCGCTGGCGGCCACCGGCGGCAGGGTGCTGCACGCCGACTGCGGCAACGGTTCACTCGTCGCCGGCCTGGTCGCCGCCGGCATCGATGCCTACGGTGTCGATCCGGACGAGGTCGCCGTGGAGGTGGGCATGGCCGCTCACCTCGACCTGCGGGCCGAAACCGGGCTGGACCATCTCGACGTGGTCTCCGCCGAGGCCCTCGACGGCATCGTGCTGTCGGGGTCGCTGCAGTGGCTGCTGCCGGCAGAGCGTGAGCGGCTCGTGTCGATGGCGTCGTCCCGCCTGGCCCCCGGGGGCGTCATCGTCCTCCACTCGGCGACCCCCGAGGCGTGGCTGCGCACGGCACCTCCCGTTCTCGCCGATCTGGCGCCCGGCCGCCCCCTCCACTCGGCCACCTGGGAGCTCCTCTTCGCCCGACAGGGACTGCGGACGCTGGCCGTCCATGGGGCGCCACCGGCCCGCCGGCTGGACCGGGTCGACCCGGCGACGGAGGGCGCCGCCGCCCTCAACGCCACCATCGACGCGGTCAACGAGCTGCTCTCGGCGCCTGCCGAGTACCTGCTGGTCGTGACGCGGGATCGGTGACCGCCGTCCACCAGTTCGTCCCGGCCCTGCTGCCCCGGGACGCGACCGGCGACCACACCCTGGCGCTGCGCGAGGCGTTCCGCCGGGCCGGTTGGGAGTCCGACATCTACGTCGAGGCCGCCCATGACGAGCTCCTGTCGGAGGCCGCCTACTTCGAGGAGTACCCGTCCCGGGCACGGGACGGCGACGTCCTGCTCTACCAGCTGAGTACAGGGTCGCCCATGGCCGACTTTCTGGCCGGCCGGCCCGAGCCGCTGGTGCTCGACTACCACAACATCACCCCGCCGGAGCTCTACGACGGGTGGGAGCCCGAGACGGCCTCGAAGGTCGCCGCCGCGCTCGATCAGGTGGCGGTGCTGGCACCGCTCGCCGTCCTCGGTATCGCCGACTCGGCGTTCAACGCGGGCGAGCTCGACGCCCTCGGGTGCACCCGCACCGAGGTCGTGCCCATCCTCTTCGACATCGAATCGTGGGCCGGTGAACCCGATCCGCTGACGCGGGCCGAACGCGCCCGCGCCCGCCGGCGGGCCGGGGGCCCGGTGTGGCTCTTCGTGGGACGGCTGTCGCCCAACAAGGCCCAGCACGAGCTGCTGGCCGCGCTGTGGGTCGCGCGCCGCACCTTCGATCCGCGGACCCGCCTGCACCTGGTGGGTCCGGGGGTGACGCCTCGGTACGTGCATGCGGTCGCCGCCTACGCGGAGGAGCTGGGGTTGACCGGCGCCGTCGACCACGGGGAGGACCTGACGCCGGCGGAGCTGGCCGCCTGGTACGCCGAGGCCGACGTCTTCGTGTGCCTCTCCGACCACGAGGGGTTCTGCATCCCCCTGCTGGAGGCGATGCGGTTCGAGCTCCCGATCGTGGCCTTCGGAGCCGGGGCGGTGCCCGAGACCCTCGGCGACGCCGGGCTGCTGCTCGACTCCAAGCGGCCGGCGACGGTGGCGGCCGCCGCCGACAGGGTCGTGAGGGACGCCACCGTCCGCACCACGCTGGTCGGGGCCGGGCACCGGCGGTTGGAGGCGTTCGACCCGGCACGGACCCGCCGGCGCTTCGTCGACGTGCTGGCACCGCTGGCCCAAGCGAGGTCGGTGGCGTGAAGCTGGCATTCGTCACGCCGCGCTACGGCACCGATGTCGTCGGGGGTGCCGAGACCGGGGCCCGCATGATCGCCGAACGGCTGGCACGGCGGCCCGGATGGGAGGTGGAGATCCTCACCAGCGCGGCGCACGACCACCTCACGTGGGAGAACACCGAACCTGCCGGCACCTCGACGGTGCACGGCGTCGCCGTCCACCGGTTCGAGACGGCGTCGCCCCGCCTGCGCGAGTACTTCGCGCTGGACGGGCAGCTGCGGGTGGCTCCGGCGGCGGCCACCCTGTCGCAGGCCCGGGAGTGGGCGTCGTTGAACGGTCCGATGTGCCCCGACCTCGTGGACGCGGTGGCGTCGACCGACGCCGATGTCCTGGCGTTCTACCCGTACCTGTTCGCCACCACCGTCGACGGCGTGACGGTGGCACCCGTGCCCACGGTCCTGCACCCCGCCGCCCACGACGAGGCCGCCTTCTACCTGCGGGTGTTCCGTCACGTGTTCCGGAGCGTGGACGGGCTGGTGTACCACACGCGGGCCGAACGCGAGCTGGTCGAGCACGTCTTCGGGGTCGGTGACCGGCCGCAGATCGAGCTCGGTCTCGGTGTCGAGGACCCCTCCGGCCTCGGGCGCCGCGGGGGAGCGGTGCTCGGGCTCGGGGACCGCCCCTATCTCTGCTACCTCGGCCGCGTCGACTCGCACAAGGGCTGCACGATGCTGGCGGAGTACTTCGTCCGCTACAAGGAACGTCATCCTTCCGACCTGGCCCTGGCCTTCGTCGGGCCGCTGTCGGGTCCGGCCCGGGAGCACCCTGACATCGTGTCGACGGGCATGGTCTCGGAGGAGGACAAGTGGGACATCCTCGGCGGGGCGACGGCCATGGTGTCGTCCTCGGCGTACGAGTCGTTCTCGCTCGTCCTGCTGGAGGCGTGGACCGTGGGGGTGCCCGTCATGGTCAATGCCGCCTGCGCGGCCACCATGGAGCACTGCCGCCGCTCCGGCGGCGGACTGTGGTTCGACTCCTACCGCTCCTTCGAGGTGGCGGTGGAGCGGATGGTCGGAGACGGGGAGCTCCGGACCGCACTCGGGGACGCCGGTCGCCTGTACACGGAGCGCTTCTACCGGTGGGACGCCATCCTCGACAGGTACACGGCGTTTCTCGCTACCGTCGTGGCACGGGGCCACCGGCGTCCGTTCACGAACGAGCGGCTCGAGCTGGTCACGGGAGGCACGCCCTACGTGCGGGGGATGGAGTGATGGACGAGCACGACTCTACGGCCGCGGCGCCAGCCGACGGTGGCGAGATGACCCCGGGCGAGCATGCCATCGCGTCCGGATTCGGCCGGTTGGCGCCCGAGGGGGGGCTGCAGTGGCACTTCGACGACGCCGGTCGGCGCATCACCGAGACGCGGGCGTCGTGGGAACGGGTGACCGATCCCGATCCCATCCTCCGGGGTGACGGGCACATCGAACCGGGCGCCATCGGCATCCGCCCCTTCGGGGGACTGCCTGACGACCTGTGGGCGCAGGGCCGCCGCGCCGAACTGGGGCGACGCATGGTGGGCGACGTGCTGGCGGCGGCGGCCGGGCGGCTCGCCCAGGACGCCCGGGACGTCGCCAGTGCGGCGGCCGAAGGCGTCGTCGACCGCGTGGACCGGCGCACCCAGTCCCTGGCCGATCGGATCGAGGCCGTCAGCGAGGGACTCGTCTACCTGGCCGACCGGGTCAATGTCCTCGAACGCCGGGACAGGGTGGTGGAGCAGATGTTCCCGGGGCCGCCACCGGCGGCGCCCGATCCCGACCTGCACGGGGCGGCCACCGTGCTGACGGCGTGGCTGCCGCCCGATGGCGGTGCGGCGTCGGGTCCGGTCGTGCATGCCGAGTGCGGGGACGGAGCCGTGCTGGCCGCGCTGGCGGGCGGACCGGTGGGCCATCGTGCGGTGGTCGGGGTCGATCCCCGCGGGGCGTGCGCCTGGTCGGCCGCGGAACGGCTGGGGGACAGGGCGGAGGTGGCCATGGCCGGAGCCGCCGAGTTCGTGGCCGGTCAGGCCGCCTCGTCCATCGCCGGGATGGTGCTGTCGGGTTGCACCGACCGGGGGGACACGGCGTCACGGCTGGAGCTCGTCCTCGATGCCGCCCGCACGTTGTCGCCGTCGGGCTGGCTGGCGGTGCTCTCCACCACGCCGGCGGCCTGGGAGGGCACTCTCGGCCCGCCCGCCGTCGACCTGGTCGACGGGCGGCCGCTCGACCCGGTCACGTGGCAGCAGATCCTCGAGCGGGCCGGTCTGGCCGAGGTCGTGGTGACGGCGGCCGGGCCATCACTGACCGCCATCACCGGGAGGCGGACGTGACCGCCGCCATCCACCAGTTCATCCCCATGCTGCACCGTCACGATGCCGTCGGCGGGCACACCATGGCCCTCAGGGACGCCCTGCGGGCCGCCGGCCACCCCTCGGAGATCTATGTCGAGGTCGTCGACCCGCAGACCGAGGCCGACACCCGCCTCTACCGGAGCTACGACGATGACGCCGCCGACGGTGACGTCCTCATCTACCAATTCGCCACCCGGTCCGACATCGTCGGCTGGATCCGCGGGCGCCCCGAACCGCTGGTGCTGAACTACCACAGCGTCACCCCTCCGGAGGCGTTCAGGTCGTGGAACAACGGCATCGCCCTGCTGCAGGCGAGCTGCCTGCTCGAGCTGGAGGATCTGGCTCCGAAGGCGGCCCTGGGTGTGGCCGACTCCGGTTTCGACGAGACGGAGCTGCGCGCCGCCGGTTGCAAGGCGACCACCGTGGTGCCGGTCCTGTCCGTGAACCGGCAACTGCCCGAGCCCGACCCGGCGATGCTCGATCGGCTCCGTCGGGAACCGGGTGGTCCGCGGTGGTTGTCCGTGGGTCGCCTGGCTCCCAACAAGTGCCACCACGAGGCCATCGCCGCCCTGTTCGCGGCCCGGGCCACCGGTGAGCCGGACTCGCGCCTCACCATCGTGGGTGCGCCGAGCGAGCCCAACTACGCCGCCGCCCTCCGGCGCTACGCGGACGAGCTCGGCCTCGCCGATGCCGTCCAGTTCCTCACGGGGCTGTCCGACGCCGAGCTGGCCGCCTGCTACCGCACCGCCGACGTGCTGGTCATGTTGTCGGACCACGAGGGGTTCGGCGTGCCCCTGGTCGAGGCCATGCGGCTGGGCGTCCCCGTGGTGGCCCGGGAAGGGGGCGCCGTCCCCGAGACCCTCGGGGCCGCCGGCGTGCTGCTGACCTCGACCCGACCGCGAGCCGTCGCCGGTGCGGTCCGGGAGCTCCACGCGGACGCTGCGCGCCGGTCCGACCTGGTGGCGGCCGGTCACGCCCAGCTGGATCGTCTGGGATTGGCCACGGCCGGTGACCGGCTGGTGGCGGCCATTGAAGGCCTGGGAGGGGTCACCAGCAACTAGGCTTTGCGGCCATGAGCGCCACCTCCCTGCCCAACCTCGAGGCCGCCTCCGCCATCGGCGACGCCGATCTCGGAGCCGGTGCCGACGTGTTCCGTCGCCTGCTGAAGGAGCGGATCGTCTTCCTCGGCTCGGCCATCGACCAGAACAGCGCCAACCTGATCTGCTCCCAGCTCATCCTCCTCGAGGCCGAGGACCACGAGCAGGACATCTCCGTCTACATCAACTCTCCCGGCGGATCGGTGACGCCGGCCTGGCCATCTACGACACCATGCAGTACGTGCCCTGTGACGTGCGCACGATCTGCATCGGGCCTGGCCGCGTCGATGGGGCAGTTCCTGCTGTGCGCGGGGACGCCCGGGAAGCGCTTCGCCCTGCCCCACACCCGGATCCTGATGCACCAGCCGTCGGGCAGATGCAGGGGCAGGCGGCCGACATCGCCATCCAGGCCGAGCAGATCATCTACCTGAAGCGGATGATGGCCGAGCGGATCGCCTTCCACACCGGCCAGCCGATCGAGCGCATCGAGGCCGACTCCGACCGCGACCGCTGGTTCACCGCCGAGGAGGCCAAGGACTACGGCTTCATCGACGAGGTCATCACCTCCGGCCGGGCAGGAGGCCGGGGCGGGTACGGGGGCCACGTCCACGTGAGCGTGGGCGCGGTGGAGCCCGCGCCGATCGAACCGGACGACCAAGGCGGACAGGCGACCGCCGAAGCGGGGCTGCACCTGGCGACCCAGGCGTCGGAGCGGCCCCTGACGGTCGTCAACGGCGAGATCCGGTTGGGCGAGCGCATAGGTGAACTGTGGCGGCACCGCCAGCTGTTGGCGAGCCTCACCCGGACGCAGTTGAAGGTGAAGTACAAGGGCTCGGTCCTCGGCTACCTGTGGTCGATGCTCAACCCGGCACTGGTGCTCGGGATCTACTACGTCGCGTTCACCATCATCAACCGGGGCGGAATCCCTCACTTCGCCATCTGGTTGTTCGCCGGCCTGCTCTGCTGGAACTTGTTCAACAACGCATCCATGGGTTCGACGGGTGTCGTGGTGGGCAACGCCGGGATCATCAAGAAGGTGTCGTTCCCGCGCGAGCTTCTGGCCCTGGCGACCGTCGGAGTGGCCATGGTGCTCTTCGTCATGCAGGTCGTCGTGCTCATCATCATCATGGTCGTGTTCGGACTCACACCGGCCTGGCAGTTCGTGGCCCTGCTGCCGTTGGCCATCGTCGGGTTGCTGGTGTTCACCAGTGCGATGTCGATCTTCCTCTCCGCGGTCAACGTCTACCTCCGGGACACGCAGCACCTGACGGAGGTTCTGCTGATGGCGTGGTTCTGGTTCACGCCTATCGTCTACACGTGGGGCCAGATCAATCAGCAGTTCGCCTCGCTCCGCACGTTCCATTTCGTCAAGTACGTCTATCTGGCGAATCCCATGGCACCCATCGCCATGACCTTCCAGCGGGCCATCTACGGGACCGACGTCAATACCAGGTGCCACTGATGTCAACGGAAAGGTCAACCCGACCACTTCGTCCTACCGACGTTCGGGCGTCGACGGCTACGCGCTCGATGCTGTTCGTCGTACTGGCGGCGAGCATCCGGCTGTTTCTCGTGCGCGCTGATCGTCTTCGGCCGCCTCGAGGGAACTTCGCGGAGGAGCTCTGAGCGTGACCGCCGCCATCGAGGTCGATCATCTCTCCAAGCAGTTCCGCCTCTACAACGAGAAGTACACCTCGCTGAAGGAGCGGGTCATCCACGGCGGCAAGATGCCCTACGAGGCCTTCTGGGCACTCGACGACGTGAGCGTCGAAATCGACGAGGGCGAGACCTTCGGCATCCTCGGCCGGAACGGCTGCGGCAAGTCGACGCTGCTCAAGTGCATCGCCGGCATCCTCAAGCCGACGTCAGGGGAGATCCGGCTGCGGGGCTCGCTGGCGGCCATGCTCGAGCTCGGGGCCGGGTTCCAACAGGAGCTGTCGGGCCGCGACAACGTCTACCTCAACGGCTCGCTGCTCGGGCTTCTCCAAGGCCGAGATCGACAAGCGCTTCGACGACATCGTGGCCTTCGCCGAGCTCGAGCAGTTCATCGACAACCAGGTCAAGTTCTACTCGTCGGGCATGTATGTCCGGCTGGGGTTCGCCGTGGCCGTCAACGTCGAGCCGGACATCCTGCTCGTCGACGAGGTGCTGGCCGTGGGCGACGCCGCCTTCCAACGCAAGTGCCTCGACGAGGTCAAGCGCTTCCAGCGCGAGGGCCGGACCATCGTGGTCGTCAGCCACGCCACCGACACCATCCGCCAGAACTGCGACCGGGTGATGGTGATGAGCCACGGCAAGACCCTGGCCATCGACGAACCGGGGGAGGGCATACGCGTCTTTCTGGCCGACCTGCTCGGGGTGGGCACCCCGGCGGGGAGCCCGGGAGACGGACACGGCAACGTGCTCGCCATCGGCAACGTCGTCGCCGAGCACAGCGGCAGCGGCGAACGGTCCCACCTCTACCCGGGGGAGGCGCTGACGATCATCGCCGACGTCGACAGCCTGGCCGCCGTCGAGGATGCGGCCGCCACCATCGCCATCCACGACGACAAGGGTGAGCTGGTGTTCGCGTCGGATCCCGAGGACCCTGCCAGCCGGGTAGAGCTCCCCGACGGGCGGGGGATCGCTCCGTTTCGACTTTCCGGAGATGCCCCTCCTCGACGGGACGTACGCGGTGAGCGTCGGGCTGAAGAGCCTGACGGACACGGCCGTCTACGACTGGAAGGACCAAGCCGCCCAGTTCGAGGTAGCCAACCCGACCCGCACGACCGGGAGCGTCCGGCTGCTGCCGGCCATCAGCTTCCGCCTGCGGTCCTCCGGCCACACCGGTGAGGTCCCGACCATCCCGCCGGACAGCGTCCTCCCGGGTTGGGAAGCCACCTCGGCGTGAGCGCACGCCGCATCGACCAGGTCATCCCCTCCCTCGCCAGCAGGGACGCCATCGGCGGTCACGTGCTGCAGCTCCGCGATCTGCTGCGGTCGCGTGGCGTCGACTCCGACATCTACTACGGCAACGCCACACCCGACCGCCTCGACGAGGGGTACCACGTCGACCTGCTGAAGGAACGGCCGTCGACCGGTCGCATCCTGCTCTACCAGCTGTCCATCGGCAGCCCGGTGGCCGACGTCTTCCGTGAGCGGCCCGAGCGGAAGTTCGTGAACTACCACAACATCACGCCGGCCTCCCTGATCGAGTCGTGGCTGCCGGCGGTGGGCGAGGAGGTCCGCCGGGGTCGGGCCCAGATGGACCAGCTGGCGCCGGTGACCGAGTACGCCGTGGCCGACTCGGTCTTCAACGAGAAGGAACTGGTGAGAGCCGGCTACGGGTCCACCGCCACCGTCCCCCTCCTGCTCGACCTGGACGGGTTCGCCGGCGACCCCGATCCGGTGCTGGCGGAGCGCCTGGCCACGGCGCGGGCCGGAGGCGGCGCCGACCTTTTGTTCGTGGGCAAGTTCGCGCCGCACAAGGCCCAGCACGACCTGGTCAAGGCGCTGGCCGCCTACCGGCGCCTGTACGACCCCAGGGCCCGCCTCCACATCGTGGGGGGCGCCATCGGCGAGGACTATCCGGCCGCCGTCGGTCGCTTCGCCGACGCCCTCGGGCTCGAGGGTGCCGTCGAAGTGGCCGGATCGGTCACCCACGCCGAGCTGGTCGCCTACTACGCGGCCTCGGACGTCTTTCTGTGCCTCTCCGACCACGAGGGGTTCTGCGTCCCCCTGGTGGAGGCCATGTACCGCCGGGTCCCGATCGTCACCTTCGACTCGACGGCGGTGCCCGAGACGGTCGGGGGCGCCGGCCTGGTGCTGTCGAACAAGGACCCCGTGCTGGTGGCGGCGGCCATCGACCGGGTGGTCACCGACGACGGGCTGCGGACGGCGCTGGCCGCGGCGGCCGCGGAACGGGTGGCGTCGTTCTCGCTGGAGTCGACCCGCCCGGCATGGGCCGCGGCGCTCGAGGCCGCCGAGCGCGGCGTGACCGGCGCCCGGTGATGAGGGTCGCCTTCGTCGTCCCCCGCTACGGACCGGAGATCATCGGGGGAGCCGAGACGGCGGCCCGCATGTTCGCCGAGCACCTGGTGGCGGGGGAGGGCTTCGACGTCGAGATCCTCACCACCTGCGCCTCTGACTTCGTGACCTGGGACGACGACTACCCGCCGGGGACGTCGACCGTCGGTGGGGTCACCGTGCACAGGTTCCCGTCCTCGGCCGGTCGCGATCCGTCGTTCCACCCCCTCTCGGCCGCGCTCCTCGCCGACCCGGACCACGCCGCGCCCGACGACGCCGAGCGATGGCTCGACCTGCAGGGCCCCACCAGTCCGGCGCCTCGAGGACGCCGCCGTGACCACCGACGCCGACGTGCTGGTCTTCTACCCCTATCTGTACCGCCCGACGGCGCGTGTGATCACCCGGGTGAAGACCCCGGCCGTGCTGCACCCGGCCGCCCACGACGAGCCCGCCCTGCGTCTGCCCGTCTTCCCCCGCGTCTTCGCGGCTGCCGACGCACTGGTCTTTCAGACCGTGGCCGAACGCGACCTGGTGCAACGGCGGTTCGACGTGGCCACCACGCCCCAGCTGCAACTCGGTCTGGGGGTCGACGAGCCCGGGTCGTATCCCTCGGCGTCGCCCGCCGCCGGCCGTCCGGCCGGGCCCTACCTCCTCTGCCTCGGGCGCGTCGACCGGCACAAGGGCAGCTTCGAGCTGGCCGGGCAGTTCGCGGAGCTCAAGGCGCGCCGGCCCGGCCCCCTCCGGCTGGTGTTCGCCGGACCGGTCGTCGACGCACCCCCGACCCATCCCGACATCGACATCGCCGGCCCGCAGTCCGAGTCCGACAAGTGGGACCTGCTCACCCACGCCCTCGCCCTGGTGTCGCCTTCGAGGTGGGAGGCGTTTTCGCTGGTGGTCGCGGAGGCATGGTCGGCCGGGACGCCGGTGCTGGTCAACGCGGCCTGCGGGGCCACCGTCGAGCACTGTCGACGGTCGGGGCGGGGGGGTGCCGGTCGAATTCGACCGCCCGGGCTCGCTGGAGGTGGCCGTCGGGGCATTGCAGGCCGACACCGGGTGGGCCGCGCACCCTGGGTCGGAGCGGGCAGACCTATGTCGAGGGTCGGTTCCGGTGGCCGGTGGTGATCGACCGCTACGCCCGGTTCCTCGAGTCGGGTGCTGGCGAGGGGTCGGCGCACGTGGCAGCGCGCCGGTGGCGCTCAGATGCCCCGGCCGAGGGGGCGTGGTCCGGCCGAGGTGACCACCCGGGTGCCGAGGATGGACGTGCCCGCCGGCAGCCGGTAGGCGCGCAGATCGCCGATCGGGCGCAGGAGCGGCACCGGATAGGCGAACCCCTCGGTCACCAGCGTGGACAGTCCGGGCAGCATCGGTGACGCCACCAACAGCACCGAACCTCCGGGGCCCACCTCCACATCCGGCCCCGGCTGGTAGTAGAGCGTGCCGTCGAGCTCGTTGTAGAGGTAGTGGTCGGGCTGCAAGAGGGCGACGCGGGCGGACGGCAGGGCCCATCCCGCATTGCGGAAGTAGGCGCCACCGGTGTCGAGGGTGTCGAGGACCACGACGTCGGAGCCCGGATCGAACGACCCGCGCAACGCCGCCAACCCGGCGTCGATGGTGTCGGCGGTGCGGATGGTGTCGGCCGTCGACCCGTAGGGCGCCTCGTAACGCGTCTGGCGCAACCACAGCCCGGTGTCGGTGGTGACCCACCGCTGCGGCAGCACTCCCGTCCCGGCCACGAACCGCTCGGTGTTGACGGCGACGGCGCCCGCCACCGCCACCAGCACGAGCACCAGCCACACCGGTGACCATGTGCGGGACCCGTTCGCGGTCGCCCGTGGGCCCCCGCGTCGGCGGGGCTCCCTGCGGACGAGGGCGCCGACCGGCAGCGCCAGGGCGATGGCGGCCGCCGGAAGATAGGCGAGGGTGTAGCCCGTCTTGGCGAACTGCAGCAGGGCGACCAGCGCCACCGGCGGGACGATGGCCGCCGCCAGCACGGCCACCCGCCCCTGGTACCAGGGCCGCGGCGACCGGGTCACCGGCCCGCTGGCGCGGGCCCGAGACGAGCCGCCGCACGCCCAGGGCCGCCAGCGCGCCCACGGCCAGCGCCAGCGACGGGGCCAGGACGACGGCGGTGGCGGCCGCGAAGAACCCCAGGTTCACGTGGGCCAGCGGGGCGTGGTCGAGGATGGACGTGGCCCGGGCGGCACCGGAGGCCTCCGAGCGCGTGGCCCGGGTCCACGCCGTGAGCCCGCCGGGCTGCAGGGCGATCATGGGCACGAACCACACGGCGACGGCGGCCACCCCGGCGACCACGGTCGTCACGGCGCGGGCCACCGTCCGGGTGGCCGCCACCACCGCCACCAGTGCCAGCAGCGCGAACGCCTCGGCCGTCGACTGCCGGAAGCCGGTCAGGATGCCGAGCGTCACCACCGCCCACAGCCCGTGGTTCGACCCCGGGCGAGCCCGCCAGGCGAACAGCAACAGGGCCGGGCAGGCCAACAGGTCGAACGAGTAGGTCGCGACCACGGAGCCCGCGAACCAGGCGAACGGGGCAGAGGCCACGGCCAGTCCGGCCACCAGGCCGGTGACCCGCCCACCGAGCTCTCGACCGGCCAGCGCGGTCAACCCGGCGGCGGCCCCCGACGCCAGCGCGGCCACCCCCACCATCACCCGGACGTTGCCCACCCCGGTGAGAACATGGAGCAGATGGCCGCTCGCGACGTACAGCCAGTAGCCCGGGGGCTGCGGCCGGCCATGGGTGACGTCGAAGCGGGCCGCACCCGCGAGGTACTGGGCGCTGTCCCAGTCGGTCGGCCCCGAGGCCGCGAACGCCAACCGGGCCACTACGGTGACCAGCCCGATCGCCCAGGGGACGGGGTCGATGCGCCGCCACCCCGGCTGCGCCGTCCCGTCCGTGTCACCGGAAACCTCAAGGGCGGTCGCCGGCATGCCGACAACGGTAGTGAGGCCGACTTGCGATTCGTGGCACCCGGAGCTCGTGCGCCGCACGCCAACCGGGCCGGTACTCGAGATCGACGACCCCGAGCACAGAGGAGCGAAGCATCCCCATGACGTCAGGATCCAACTGCCCAGGGTCCCCGGCCATTGCGCGGCGGACCCGCCGCCCGGCCACGCCCGTCGGCCGCACCCGTGTCCTGGCTTCGCTGGTGGCTGCCGGCGCGCTGGTGGCCGCGGTGCTGAGTGTCGTCGTCACGGCGCCGGCCCGACCGGCGGCGGCAGCGGCTCCCTGCCCCTCGAGCTCGGGGGGCTGGGTCGTGACGTGGTGCCAGGTGCTGCCGGACGCCGGCGGACCGATCGCGCAGTCGTCGCCCGGACTGGCCACTCTCGACAACGGGGGTCCGTCGGTCGTGGTCGGCGACCGGGCCGGCAACCTGTGGGCGTTCCACCTCGGAGACGGTCAACCGCCGGCCGGCTGGTACCCGGCCCACGTGGGTGCACCCGTCGACTCCACCCCGTCCGCCGCCTCGGTGGACGGCAGCGGGTACGACTCGGTCTACGTCGGCGGCGGAAACGCCGCCGACCCGTACGTTGGCGGTTACTACGCCTTCAGCCACGCCGGAGGCAACCCGGTGTGGGAGCGCAATGCCGCCGATCCGACCGGCCCGGTGCACGGGGTCGAGGCCGGCCTCGCCATCGGCAACTTCGGCGGCGTCCCCTCCGTGGTGGCGCCCACGCTGGGGCAGGACGAGTACTCGTACACCGACTCGGGCTTCATCTCACCGGGCTGGCCGTTCTTCACGGCCGACAGCGGGTTCGCGACGCCGTCCATCGCCGACCTTTACGGGGACGGGGGACAAGAGATCGTCGAGGGCGGCGACTCGACCGCGGGCCTGGCCCCGGGGGGCCCGTACACCAGCGGCGGCCACGTGCGGATCCTCGGGACGGGCGGCAACCAGATCTGCCGGCTCGACACCGATGAAACCGTCGACTCCTCGACGGCCGTCGGGGAGATCTTCGGCCCGGGGCCGCCGGGCATCGTGACCGGTACCGGCAATTTCTTCCCCGTCGCCGCCGACCGGTACCGGGTGATCGCCCTCGACTCGAACTGCAACGTGCGGTGGTCGACCCTGGTGCTCGGCGACACGGGGGGCAGCCCCGCGATCGGCGACATCGAAGGCAACTCCACCGTGGCCGTGCTCGAAGGGGCCGACCTCGGCCCCGGGCCACATGCCGGCGGACTGATCTGGGCCCTCAACGGCAGTAACGGTACGGCCCTGCCCAACTGGCCCGTGTACATCGCCGGAGAGCCCATCGGCGGCATCGTCACCGCCGACCTGACCGGGCACGGCTACCAGGACGTCCTCGTGCCGACCACCCAGGGACTGGTGATCCTCGACGGGCGCACCGCCCAAACCGTGGCCGTGCTGGGGTACGGGTCACTGGGCCTGCAGAACTCGCCGCTCGTGACCAAGGACCCGAACGGTACGACGGGCGTGACCATCGCCGGGTACGGTGCCGGTAACGAGGGCATGGTCGTCCACTACGAGCTGAGCGGCTCACAGAGCATCCCCATCGGCAAGCGCTCGTGGCCGATGTTCCATCAGAACCCGCAGTTGACGGGATGGCTCAATCAGCCCGGTCCGGCGCAGCTCACCGAGCCCATCGTGGGCATGGCCGCCACGCCCGACGGCAAGGGCTACTGGAACGTGGCCTCCGACGGTGGCATCTTCACCTTCGGCGACGCCGCCTTCCACGGGTCGATGGGCGGTCACCCGCTGAACGCGCCCATCGTCGGCATGGCCACCACACCCGACGGCAAGGGGTACTGGGAGGTGGCCTCCGACGGCGGCATCTTCGCCTTCGGCGACGCCGGCTTCCACGGCTCGACCGGCAACATCCGGCTGAACCGTCCGATCGTGTCGATGGCAACCACCGCCGACGGCAAGGGGTACTGGCTGGTGGCCTCCGACGGTGGTGTCTTCGCCTTCGGCGACGCCGGCTTCCACGGATCCACGGGCAACATCGCCCTGAACCAACCGGTGGTGGGGATGGCCGCCACCCCCGACGGGAAGGGCTACTGGCTGGTGGCCTCGGACGGCGGCATCTTCGCCTTCGGCGACGCCCGCTACTTCGGGTCGATGGGCGGGCACCCTCTCAACCGGCCGATCGTGGGCATGGCCAGCAACGGCGGCAACGGCTACTGGCTGGTGGCGTCCGACGGCGGCATCTTCTCCTTCGGCAACGCCCCCTTCCACGGCTCCACCGGATCCGTTCCCCTCGTGCAGCCGGTGGAGGGCATGGCCGACAATCTCAGGGGTACCGGCTACTGGATGGTCGCGGCCGACGGCGGGATGTTCGCGTTCGGAAGCGCCGGGTACTACGGGTCGATGCCCGCGGTCTTGGCGGCCGAGAACGCCAACAGCGGCGATTGACCCGTTCCCCGCGCTCCGGGTGACACCGCTGCGAGGTGACCGCTCGGTACCATCGGGGCCATCGCCACGGTGATCCCCGCGCGGCCGTGCGGGCGCGGCCGCGCCTACAGGTCGGCAGTGCTCGGCGCGGACTGTCCATCGTGGGCGCGACGGCGACGGTGATCGCGCCGACGGCGGCCGGGGCCTTCGTGGTGCCGTCGTCGGTGACCCTCACCGGCCACGGCTGGGGGCACGGCCACGGGATGGGCCAGTGGGGCGCGCTCGGCTACGCCCTGGCCGGCACGCCGTACCAGTCGATCGTGGCCCACTACTACACGCCGGCCTCACCGGCCTCCCTGACGATCCCGCAGGAGATCACCCAGGTGCGTGTCGACCTGACGGAGAACGACGGCAACAGCGCCATCGTCACCTCGGGATCGGCCTTCTCCGTCAACGGCGTCGGTTTCGCCGCCGGCGGCGCCGCCCAGCTCTTCCCGTTGGGAGGCGGGCAGTGGGCCGTCTCCAGGGGCGGCAGCTGTGGCGGACCGTGGAGCCCGGTGGCCACCATGGCCGACCCGACGGCGGCGCCGGCCCACGACCCGGCCCTGGGCGACCCTGACACGGCCGTCGAGGCGCTGCAGTTGTGTCAGGCCGCCGGCACCCTGCCCGTGCGGGGCGACATCGAGGCCACCTACAACTCGGACGGGGCGGCCCGGACGGTCAACATCGTCCCGCTCGAGGAGTACGTGGCCGGCGTGGTGCCCAACGAGTCCCCGGCCTCCTGGGGCACGCTCGGGGCGGCCGGGCCGCAGGGGGAGCCCTGGGGTTTCCAGGAGCTCGAGGCACAGGCCATCGCCGCCCGCTCCTACGTCATGGCCGGCCTCGGTTCCTACGGAGGCTACGCGGACATCTGCGACCTGGCGTGCCAGAGCTACCGGGGGACGCTGAACGAGAGCCCGCTCACCGATCTCGCCGTCGACGACACCTACGCGCAGGTACTCGAGTGGGCCGGCGGCACGGTGGCGGCCACGCAGTACTCGGCCTCGACCGGCGGCTACACCAATCCCGGGGCCTTCAACGCCGTCCCCGACACCGGGGACGGCGTCTGCGTGCCGGGTGCGTGCAATCCCAACCACACCTGGGCGGTCACCCTGGCGGCCTCCACCATCATGGCGGCCTGGCCGTCGACCGGGACGCTGGAGTCGGTGACGGTCACGTCGCGCAACGGCTTCGGCGACTGGGGCGGCCGGGTCACCACGCTCGTGGTCGCGGGCACGTCCGGTTCGGTCTCCATGACCGGGGACGAGTTCGCGGCGGCGATGGGACTGCGATCGGACTGGTTCGTCGTGGGTTCGCCACCGCCCCCGTCGGTGGTCGCCCTGGCCCCGTCGGCCAACGGCAACGGCTACTGGCTGGCGTCCTCCGACGGCACCGTCGACCACTTCGCCGGTGCGCCGGCGGAGGGATCGGCGGCGGGACTGCCGCTCACGCATCCGATCGTCGGCATGGCGGCCAACGGCTCGACCGGGTACTGGCTGGCGGCGTCGGACGGCGGGGTGTTCTCCTACGGCTCGGCCCCGTTCTACGGCTCCGCCGGGGCCCTCCCGCTTCGTCAACCCGTCGTCGGGATGGCACGCGTCCCGGCCGGCGGCGGGTACTGGCTGGTGGCCGCCGACGGGGGGGTGTTCACCTACGGCTCGGCCGGTTTCCACGGTTCGACCGGCTCGATGCGGCTCAACCGACCGGTGGTCGGCATGGCGGCGACGCCCGACGGCAAGGGCTACTGGCTGGTAGCTGCCGACGGCGGCATCTTCACCTTCGGGGACGCCGGCTACTACGGCTCGACCGGGGGGATGCCGCTCAACCAGCCGATCGTCGGCATGGCCGCGACCAAGGACGGCAAGGGCTACTGGCTGGTGGCCGCCGACGGCGGCATCTTCTCCTTCGGCGACGCCCCGTTCTACGGCTCCACCGGCAACCTGCACCTGGTGCGGCCGGTGACGGGCATGGCCGTGACCGTGGGCGGCCACGGCTACTGGTTGGTGGCCGCCGACGGCGGCGTGTTCTCCTTCGGCGGCGCCCACTTCTTCGGGTCGGCGGTGGGGTGACGGCGGCCCCGGCGGCTCAGGCGCCGGCGGCGGCTCAGGCGCCGGCGGTGACGGTGTGCAGCGTCGGGAAGTCCCGCAGCCTGCCGATCGGCCCCAGGCGACCGACGTTCACCCCGATGTCGGCGGCGCCCAGCATCCGGAGATCGCCGCGGCTGTTGCCGTAGGCCCACAGCCGGTCGCCCTGGCGACGGCCCCCGGTGGCCTCCACCCAGTCGTCGATCCGCCGGAGTTTCTCGGCGCCCCGGCAGTTCGCGCCGTCGTACCGTCCTGTGAGCATCCCGCTCCCGTCGACCTCGAGGCGGGTCCCGGCGGCCGAATCGGCTCCCAGGCGGGTGGCGGCGGCCGCGACGTAGCACTCCGGCGAGGCCGAGACCACGAACACCCGGTCGCCGCGGGTCCGGTGCCAGTCGAACCGGCGCTTCACGTCGGCCCGCAGCCGGCGGGCCAGGTGGCGGCGGGCGAAGTCGTCGGAGACGTCGGCCAGGCGCGCCGCCTCGACGCCGGCGAGCACGCGGACGAAGAGGCGCTCCTTGGTGCGGTCGGCCTTCTCCCCGCTGGCCACGGCGGCGACGGCGATGTCGGGCAGCAGGGTGGCCACGGCCCGGTAGACGGCCGTCCGGCCGGCCACGGCTTCGAGGAAGGGGAACACGCTGCCGCCGTTCAGAAGGGTGCCGTCGAAGTCGAAGGTGGCGACATCGGTCACGGCGGACGCCGGCCCGACGGACCGCCCGCCCCGGCCGGCGCCCGAGGCGAACCGGGCCGCGCCCTGCTGGGTCTCCCCCGAGGCGATGGTCTCGAGGCCGAGCCGGGCCTCGGTCGCCATGGCCTCGGCCTCGTCGAGGCCCCACTGGGCCAGCAGCCGACCGCCGGTCGTTGCGCAGGCAGACCTGGGGGAGGGCGGCCAGTTCGTGGGCCAGCGCGACGGCCGCGGCCAGGGCCTGCCCGGGGGGGCGATGCGGTTGGCGAGCCCGATGGCGAGCGCCTCGTCGGCACCCACCTCCCGCCCGGTGAGGACGAGGTCCATCGCCCGCCCGGCGCCGATCAGCCGGGGGAGGCGGACGGTGCCGCCGTCGACGAGCGGGACGCCGAACCGCCGGCAGAACACCCCGAGCGACGGCGTCGGTCGCCGCCACCCGCAGGTCGCACCAGAGGGCCAGCTCGAGGCCGCCGGCCACGGCGTAGCCCTCGATCGCGGCCATCACCGGTTTGGACAGGACCAGCCGGGTCGGGCCCATCGGACCGGGCCCGTCCTCGGTGACCGGCCGCGGCTCGCCCGCGGACAGCGCCACGAGGTCGGCACCGGCGCAGAACGTGCCGCCGGCACCGGTGAGGACGGCCACCGAGGCGGTGGGGTCGGCGTCGAAGGAGACGAAGCGCCTCGAGCAGGGCGGCGGCGGTGGCGGCGTCGACGGCGTTGCGCCGGCCGGCCGGTCGATGGTCACGACGGTGACCGGTCCGTCGCGTCCCCGATGGTCACGCATGCCCAGCATTCTCCCGGCCGCCGCGGGTCCCGCACCTCGCGGGCAGTCTGGCATGCCGCCGCCGGCCCCAAATGTGACTTGAGTGGTCGACAATTGAGTGCGCGATCCGCTACAGTCTGGCGCGACACGACACGCCAGACCCGGCCGCCGGCCCCGACGCACGGCAGATACGACAAGGAGGAACACATGGCCATCCGTCTGGGCGACGAACGCCCCCGACTTCACCGCCGAGACGACCGAGGGCACGATCAACTTCCACGAATAGCTCGGCGACAGCTGGGGCATCCTCTTCTCCCACCCGAAGGACTTCACCCCCGTCTGCACCACCGAGCTGGGCGCCTTCGCCAAGGCCAAGGCCGAGTTCGACAAGCGCAACGCCAAGCTCATCGGCCTCTCGGTCGACTCGTCGAGTCCCACGGCAAGTGGGACGGGACATCGAGGAGACCCAGGGCTCAGGCCCTCAACTTCCCCCTGATCGGCGACCCGGACCGCAAGGTGGCCGACCTCTACGACATGATCCACCCGAACGCCAACGACACCCTGACCGTCCGTTCGGTCTTCATCATCGGCCCGGACAAGAAGGTCAAGCTGACCCTCACCTACCCGGCCTCGACCGGCCGCAACGTCGACGAGATCCTCCGGGTCCTCGACTCCCTGCAGCTGACCGCCGACTACAAGGTGGCCACCCCGGTCAACTGGAAGGACGGCGAGGATGTCATCATCGTCCCGGCCGTCTCCGACGAGGACGCCAAGGAGCGTTCCCGAAGGGCTTCACCGCCATCAAGCCCTACCTGCGGGTCACGCCCCAGCCCAATCGCTGAGGATCCCGGGCCCGGCGCCACGTCCGGGCGCGTCGACGCCGGGGGCGGAGGTGCCGGGCGGCGATCCGCCGGGCACGTGGGTCGCCCGGGTGGGCGGCAGGAAGGGGATCCCCGTTGATCTTCGGCGCCCACGTGGTCGTCTACAGCCGGGATGCGGACGCCGATCGGGCCTTCCTCCGCGACGTCCTGGGCCTGGCGTCCGTCGATGCCGGTCACGGCTGGCTGATCTTCGCGCTGCCGCCGGCGGAGGTCGCCGTGCACCCGGCCGGGGAGCCTTCGGCGCAGCTGTATCTGATGTGCGACGACCTCGACGCCGAGATGCGGTCGCTGGCGGCGCGGGGCGTGGCGTGCTCCGAGGTCGAGGAGGCTCGGTGGGGTTCGGTGACCACGATCCGCCTGCCCGGCGGAGGGGACGTCGGCCTCTACCAACCGAGCCACCCCCTGGCCGTGGCCCCGGCCCCGGACTGACGGCCGGCAGGCCGCGGGTCCGCTCGGGGTCCAGGGTGCGGCCCGGACCCGAGGTGCTCCCGCCAGCCGATCGGGACGAGGAGACGCCGGACTACGCTCGGAGTGTTCGACGTGATCCCGCAGTTCCTGCCACCCGAGGACCGCGAGCCCCGGCGTGGGGCCCACCTCCGGCCGGCGCCCGGGGCACATGTTGGACCACGGCGTGAGCGGGCCGCCGGAGCCCCGTCTGCTATCGTCTTGTGTCCGGCGCGCGCACCCACCGGGTGCCCGAGCGCGCAGCCAGTATTCCCCGGTCGGAGAGGTCGACCACATCCATGCCCGAAAAGCAGGCCACCATCACCGAGTACCGGCTCCACGAGACGGACACCGGTTCCCCCGAGGTGCAGATCGCACTCCTCACCGAGCGGATCTCCCACCTGACCGACCACCTCAAGGTCCACAAGGGCGACCACCACACCCGGCGGGGCCTGATGAAGCTCATCGGCCGTCGCCGCCGGCTGCTCGACTACGTGCGCAACAACGACGTCGAGCGCTACCGGGCCATCATCGGCCGACTCGGCATCCGCCGCTGGCGCCACAGCTGTCTCGCCGCCCGGCTTCCGCCGGGCGGCGGCAATTCCTCCGCCGGTCGGTACCGCACGACCAGACGGAACGCAGTACCAATAGCAACCAGACGAAGGGTCACCGCGACGTACCGGTCACCAGTCGCCGAACACCCGCTCCCCGCTCGGGCGCGGGGGTGCTCGACCACTGGGAACTGGCGCCGGGGGCCCCCGAGCACCAAGGAGCGTCATGAGCGACGCCATCACCGTGTCGGGCCCGTCAGTGGCACCGACCGCACCCTCACGTTCGAAACCGGCAAGCTGGCCCAGCAGGCCGACGGAGCCGTCGTCGGCCCGCATCGGCGACACCGTGCTGCTGGTCACCGCCACCGCCGCCCGATCGGTCCGGGAGGGGACGGACTTCTTCCCCCTCACCGTCGACATCGAGGAGCGGATGTACGCCGCCGGCAAGATCCCCGGCTCGTTCTTCCGCCGTGAGGGAAGGCGTCAGCGACCAGGCCATCCTCACCTGCCGACTGATCGACCGACCGTTGCGCCCGTCGTTCCCGAAGGGTTCCGCAACGAGGTACACGTCGTCGGCACCGTCGTCGGCGCCGACCAGGTCAACCCGCACGACGTGCTGGCCATCAACGCGGCATCGGCTGCCCTGATGCTCTCGGGGATCCCCTTCGACGGTCCCATCGGCGCCGTGCGGATCGCCTACGGTCGACCAGGCACGTGGCTGCCGCACCCCACCTACCAGGAGGGCGACGACTCGACCTTCGAGCTGGTCGTCGCCGGCCGGGCCCTCTCCGACGGACACGACGCCGACATCGCCATCATGATGGTGGAGGCCGGGGGGACCGAGCAGTCGTGGCAGTACTACGAGGAGGGTGCGCCCCAAGTCACCGAGGAGGTCCTCGCCGACGGGCTCGAGGCCGCCAAGACGTGGATCCGGGAGTCGATCGTCCTGCAGCGCAAGCTGGTGGCCGCCTAGTCGCCGATCGGGGCCCGGTCACCGCCATCGAGTTCTCCACCTTCTCCGACTACGGGGACGACGTCTGGCCGCGGGTCGTGGCCGTGGCCACCGATGACGTGACCAAGGCCAACACCATCACCCTGAAGGCCGAGCGCAATGCCGCCCTCGACGAGGCCACGGCGGCGACGCTGACCGCGCTGAGCGGGGAGTTCCCCGACCGCGAGCGCGAGGTCAAGGCCGCCGTCAAGGTCCCTGACCAAGCAGGTCGTCCGCCGGCGGATCGTGGAGGAGGGCGTGCGCATCGACGGCCGTACCACCAGCGACATCCGGCCGCTGTCGGCCGAGGTCGACCTGTTGCCGACGGCGCACGGCTCGGCACTCTTCCAGCGGGGTGAGACCCAGGTGCTCAACGTCACGACGCTCGGCATGCCCCGCATGAACCAGCTGCTCGACACCATCACCCCCGACGAGTCGAAGCGGTACATGCACCACTACAACTTCCCCCCGTACTCGACGGGCGAGACCGGGTTCATGCGGGGCCCGAAGCGCCGCGAGATCGGCCACGGCCTGCTGGCCGAGCGTGCCCTGCTGCCCGTGGTCCCCTACGAGGAGGACTTCCCCTACACCATCCGCACGGTCTCCGACGTGCTGTCGTCCAACGGGTCGACCTCGATGGGGTCGGTCTGCGGTTCAACGCTGTCGATGATGGCGGCCGGCGTGCCGTTGAAGGCTCCGGTGGCGGGCATCGCCATGGGCCTCGTCCACGACGGGGACGCCTACGTGACGCTCACCGACATCCTGGGGGCCGAGGATGCGTTCGGCGACATGGACTTCAAGGTCGCCGGCACCGCCGACTGCGTGACCGCGCTCCAGCTGGACACGAAGATCGCCGGTCTGCCGGCCGACGTGCTGGGCCGGGCGCTGCTGCAGGCGAAGGACGCCCGGTTGACCATTCTCGAGGTGATGGCCGGCGCCATCGCCGCCCCCAGGGACCACGTCGCCGACGCCGCACCCGAAGATCATCTCCTTTGAGATTCCGATGGACAAGATCGGCGAGGTCATCGGGCCCAAGGGCAAGGTCATCAACGCCCTGCAGCAGGAGACCGGCGCCGACATCGCGGTGGACGACGACGGCATGGTCGGCACCGTGACCATCGGTGCCAAGGACGGCACCGCGGTGGAGGAGGCCAGGCGGCGGATCGCCACCATCCTCGACCCGCCGCTGGCCGAGGTGGGGGCCACCTACGAGGGCAAGGTCGTCAACATCACCAAGTTCGGTGCGTTCGTGAACATCCTGCCCGGACGCGACGGCCTCCTCCACATCTCCAAGATCGGGCGGGGCAAGCGCGTCGAGCGCGTCGAGGACGTGCTCGAGCTCGGACAGCCGGTCGAGGTCAAGGTCGACGACATCGACCCGCAGGGCAAGGTGTCGCTGTCCCTGGCCGGGGATGCACCCGCCGGAGGTGACGACCGCCCGCACAAGTCGGACGGCGAGCGGTCGCACCGGGACCGCGGTGGCCGCGAGGACCAGGTCGGCTCCAGGGGCGGCAACGGAGGCGCGCCGCTGGGCGCGGTCTCCTTCGAGGACTCCTTCGAGGCCGAGCTGGTGGAGGAGTTCGGCGACCTGGGACCCACCGCGGTCCAGGGACAGGCCGGTGGGGAGCGCTCGGGCGACGACGGACGTCGTCGGGGAGGCCGCCGCCGCCGGTGATCCGCACCACGCGGCTGGCGTCGGGCGCCGCCCTCGCCACCGAGCGCATGGCGGACGCCCGCTCGGTGTGTATCGGGTTCTGGGTCGGGACGGGCTCCCGCGACGAGCCCGCGGACCTGGCCGGGACGTCGCACGTCCTCGAGCACCTCTTGTTCAAGGGGACCGACCGGCGCAGCGCCAGCGCCATCGCCGAAGCCGTGGACGAGGTCGGCGGCGACTTCAACGCCTATACGACGAAGGAGTACACCTCCTTCTACATCCGGCTGCTGGCCGAGCACCTCTCACTCGGTCTCGACATCCTGTCGGACATCATGTGGCAACCCGCACTGCGGGCCGACGATCTGGACGCCGAGCGCCACGTGATCCTCGACGAGATCATGATGCACGCCGACGAACCGGCGGACGCCGCTGGCGAGCAGTGCGTGGCGGCCCTCTTCCCCGGACATCCGCTCGGACGTGAGGTGCTCGGGAGCCGTGCATCCGTGGAGGACCTGTCGGTGGGCGACGTCCGCGAGTTCTTCGATGTCCACTACCGACCCGCCAACATGGTGGTGGCCGTGGCCGGCGACCTCGAGCACGACGACGTGGCCGCCGGCCTCGACGCCCGCTGGAGCGGGCGTGACGGGGGGGCGGCGCCCTCGCGTGACGCCCCGGGGCCCGATGTCGAGGCCCTCCGCGTCGAGCACCGGGCCACCGAGCAGGCGCAGCTCGTCCTCGGCATCCGGGCCTTCGACCGGTTCGATCCCCGTCGCTACGCCCTGGCCGTGCTCAACCACGTGCTCGGTGGAGGGCTGTCGAGCCGCCTCTTCCAGGAGATCCGCGAGCGCCGGGGCCTGGCGTACTCGGTGTGGAGCGAGCGGGCCGTCTACGCGGACGCCGGCACGCTCACCATCGGCGCCGGCACCGCGCCGGAGCACGTCGAGGAGGTCCTCGCCGTGGCCACCGCCGAGCTGGCCCGACTGGGCACCGACGGCATCACCGAGCGCGAGCTGGCCATCGCCCAGGGGAACCTCCGTGCCGATCTGTTGCTGGCCGAGGAGGACTCGGGCGCACGGATGAGCCGTATCGGCGCCGGGCTGCTGCTCCACGGCGAGATCCTTTCGGTCGAGGAGGTGCTCTCCCGGGTGGAGAAGGTCACCGTCGACGACGTGGCCGTGGTGGCCGCCGAGATCGACGCGGCGCCGCGGTGCTCTCGGCCGTCGGACCCTTCGACACCGACGCATTCGACGTCGCCTCCCTGCGCCTCGGCTAGGGCGTCCGGGTCGTCCCTTGCCGTTCACGGCTGCGGTGCGCCGGTAGGGTGACGGCCATGCGTGTCGGAGTCGTCGGAGCCGGTGGACGGATGGGTCGTGAGGTGTGCCGGGCCGTGGTCGCGCATCCCGACCTCGAACTCGTCGCCGCCGTCGACTCGGCGCTCGCCGGCATCGACCTCCGCCAGGTGGCCGGCATCGACGTCGGCGGATTGCAGATCGAGGGACATGCGGATGCCCTCTCCACGGTGGGGGTCGACGTGGCCGTCGACTTCACGGTGGCCACGGCCGCCACCGAGACGCTGCGGTTCTGCGCCGCGGCCGGCATCCACGTCGTGGTCGGGACGACCGGATTCGACACCGCCTTCATGGAGGAGCTGCGGGGGCTGTTCGCCGGCCCCGACGCCGGTTCACCCAACTGCGTGGTGGCGGCCAACTTCGCCATCGGCGCGGTGCTGATGATGCGCTTCGCCGAGATGGCCGCGCCGTGGTTCGACGCGGCCGAGATCATCGAGCTGCACCACGCCGGCAAGCTCGACGCGCCGTCGGGCACCGCCCTGGCCACGGCGCTGCGCATGGCGGCTGCCCGGTCGACCGACGGGGACGACCCGTACCCGTCGGACCGGACCGAGCACGCGGTCATCGAGGGGGCCCGGGGCGCCGATGCCGCCGGCGGGGTCCGCGTCCATTCGGTGCGCATGCCCGGGCTCGTCGCCCACCAGGAGGTGCTGCTGGGCGCGGTGGGCCAGACCCTCACCATCCGGCACGACTCGACCGATCGCACGTCCTTCATGGACGGCGTCGTGCTGGCCGTGCACGAGGTCGTCCGGCGGCCCGGACTGACGGTCGGCCTCGAGCCGCTGCTCGGGCTCTGAGGGTCCGGCGGGGCGCGGTGGCCACCCGCCAGCGCATCATCGAGGCCGCCTACGCCTGTGTCGCCCGGTGGGGACTGGCCAAGACGACGGTGGAGGACGTGGCCCGCGAGGCCGGCGTGTCCCGGGCGACCGTCTACCGCTACATGCCGGGCGGGCGCGAGGAGCTGATCAATGCCGCCGTAGCCTTCGGCGTCCAGACGTTCTTCTCCGACCTCTACCGGCAGGTACGCGACGCCAAGAGCCTCGAGCAACTGATGGAGCGGGGCATCCTCTTCGCACACCGGGCCATCGCCGAGCACGACGTGCTGCAGCGGGTGATGCTGAACGAGCCCGACCTGCTGCTGCCGCAGCTCACGACCGAGAGCAGCCGGGTGCGGGAGGTGCTGGCCGCCTTCCTCATCCCGTACCTCGACGAGCACGGGGTGGCCGAGGGCGTGGACCCCGCGGTCGCCGCCGACTTCTTGGCCCGCATGACGCTGTCGTACATGTCGGCGCCGGGCCGGTGGGACCTCGACGACCCGGCCCAGGTGTCCGAGCTGGTCCGTACCGAGCTCCTGCCGGGCATCGTCGTCGGCCCCGAACCGGTGTGACCAGGGGCGCGGCGCCCGCCCCGGCGGGTCGTTGACAATGAGACAGATCGAGCCTTAGTGTTTCAGGGGTGACCAGCGGGAGGGGAGTGTTCGAGGTGCTGCCGGGCGGGGCGGCGCCGTCGGACCGACCCGGAGGCTCGGCCACCCGGGCTCCCCAGCGGCAGCGGATCATCGAGGCCGCCCTGTCCACGGTGACCCGCCTCGGCATGTCGAAGACCACCCTCGACGACGTCGCCCGTGAGGCCGGCGTGTCCAGGGCGACCGTCTACCGCGTGTTCCCGGGCGGAAAGGACGCCGTGGTGGCAGCTGTCACCGAGACGGAGACGGCCCGCCTGTTCTCGCGGTTGGGCGCCTGCATGGGAACGGCATCGACGCTCACCGATGCCCTGGTCGCAGGCATGGTGGAGGCGTCGACGTTCCTCCGAGAGCACCGGGCGCTGCGGGTGCTGCTCAAGCACGAGCCCGAGATCGTCCTGTCCCACCTGACCTTCGACGAGGCCGACCGCATGTTCGGAACGGCCAGCGCCTTCGTGGCGCCGTTTCTGGCGCGGTGGATGGACGTCGACGAGGCCCTGCGGGTCGCCGAGTGGGCGGCACGCATCGTCCTGACCTACGCCATGGACCCGTCGTCCCTCCTCGACGTGACGGACCCCGCAGACACCGGCACCATCGTGGCCATGTTCATGCTGCCCGGCATCCGGGCCCTCCGAGCCGCCGATCCGGGCGATCCGGTGCACCTCGAGGGGCCGTCCCGTGATCGTGCCGGCGCCGACGCCGTTCTGACCCGGTCCGATGCATGGACCACCGACGACCGATCCAAGGGAGAAGTCTCATGACCGCCACCGACGACGAGGCCATGCGGGCCACCAGCGACATCATCGGCCGGGAGGACATCGACGACTACGAGGCCATACTGGCCATCGTCGGCGAGGAGGACGCCGACGGCCATCACCCCGTACCGTCGCCGGCCGAGTCCGTCTTCACCTGGGACTACGAGAAGGGTGCCCGTCCCCGCCTGCAGAAGCTGTACGAGAAGGCCAAGACGTCCCAGTGGAACGGCGAGACCGACCTTCCCTGGGAGATCGACGTCGACCAGGAGCAACTGGTGTTGGCCGAGGCCGCTGAGAACGGCGGCTTCGGAGCCAACTTCGACCTTTCCGGGACCCCCCTCGCCAAGTGGGGGGACAAGGAGTTCACCCGCTTCGGGATCGAGAGCCAGAACTGGCTGCTGTCGCAGTTCATGCACGGGGAGCAGGGGGCGCTGATCTGCACGGCGAAGATCGTCGAGACCGTGCCCTGGATCGACGCCAAGTACTACGCATCGACGCAGGTCATGGACGAGGCGCGTCACGTAGAGGTCTTCGCCAAGTACCTCGACGAGAAGCTGTCGGGTCATTACCCGCTCAACGGCCACCTGCGGATGCTGCTCGACGACATCATCGCCGACACCCGCTGGGACATGACCTATCTCGGCATGCAGATCATGGTGGAGGGGCTGGCACTGGCGGCATTCGGGTTCCTGCACCAGATGACCCGTGAGCCGCTGCTGAAGAAGCTGCTCCGCTACGTCATGGCGGACGAGGCGCGCCACGTCGCGTTCGGCGTCGTCAGCCTGCAGGAGTTCTACGCCGGACTGACCTCCGCCGAGCTGCGCGAGCGCCAGGAGTTCGCTTTCGAGGCGGCCGTGCGCATCCGCGACCGCTTCCTCCAGCAGGAGGTCTGGGTGCGGATGGGCGTCGATCCCAAGGACATCGTGCCCCTGATCGGCCAGGCCCCGGAGCGGAGGATGTTCCAGTCGCTCCTCTTCTCCAAGATCGTGCCGAACTGCCGGAAGCTCGGACTCCTCGACGGGGCCGATGGCTGGCTCCGCGACCGGTTCACGGACCTCGGCGTCATCGAATTCGAGTTGTGGGAGGACTCGACGGAGGACGCCGACGCCAATTCCGGCGGTGCCGCCGTCGGAGCGGCTGGCCTCCTGAACCACCGGCCGGCCGGCGCCGGCCGGCTGGTAGCGTGGCCATCCATGCAGCTGTCTTCCGGCCGAATCCTCACTATCGGTCGGGCGGCGTGACCGTCCCCCGCTTCGGTCGGGTGGTGACGGCCATGGTGACCCCGTTCGACCAACGGGGCGCTGGATCTCGACGGTGCGGCCGAACTGGCCCGCTGGCTCGCCGATCACGGCAGCGATGCGCTGGTCGTGGCGGGCACGACCGGGGAGGGACCCGTCCTCTCCGACGAGGAGTGCATCGACCTGTGGAGGGCCGTGGCCGAGGCGGTCACGGTGCCCGTGGTCGCCGGCACGGGCACCAACGACACCGCCCACTCGGTGGCGATGACCCGGGCCGCGCAGGACGCCGGTGTCGACGGGGTGCTGGTGGTGACGCCGTACTACAACCGTCCGTCACAGGCGGGCCTCAACGGGCACTTCCGCGCGGTGGCGGCCGCCACCGACCTGCCCGTCATTCTCTACGACATCCCGGTGCGGACGGGGCGCCGGATCTCGACCGACCTGCTCGTCTCGCTGGGTCGCGACGTCGCCAACATCGTGGGGGTGAAGGACGCCGTCGGGGACGCTCCCGCGGCGGCCCGGGTCGTCGAGGCCAACGCCCGAGAGCTTCGAGCTCTACAGCGGCGACGACGCCATGACGCTTCCCCTGCTGGCCGTGGGCGCAGTCGGGGTGGTCTCGGTCGCCTCCAACTGGGCGGGCCCGCTGATGGCCAGGCTCGTCGAGGCCTTCGTCCGGGGAGACATCGACGGTGCCCGGGCTGCCAACCGGCTGCTGTTCGACTCCTACGACTTCGAGTCGAGCGAGGACCACCCGAACCCGGAGCCGGCCAAGGCCGCCGTCAGGGCCCTCGGCCTGCCGGCCGGACAGTGCCGGCTTCCCAACGCACCGGCGACGGCGGAGCTCGACGCCCGGGCCGGCGCGGTGGTGGCGACGGTCACCGCGGACGCCGGGGGTGCGTCGGTTGGCTGACGGCACGGCACCCCGGCCCGCCCGGAAGCGATCGAAGAAGAAGGCCACCGGTGACAGCGCCGACGCCGCGTCGGACCGGGGCGCCACGGCTGCGTCCGGACGGGGCGGCAAGTCCGCCGGGTCGGGCGGGGGCGGCAAGTCCGCCGGGTCGGGCGGGGGCGGCAAGTCCGCCGGGACGGGCGGGGGCGGCAAGTCCGCCGGGACGGGCGGGGCCCAGCCCGTCAGGATCGTCTTCCTCGGCGGGCTCGGGGAGATCGGCCGGAACTGCGCCTGCTTCGAGATCGACGGTCGGATCATCGTTCTCGACGTGGGCATCATGTTCCCCGACCCGGACATGCCCGGGGTCGACCTGGTGCTCCCCGACTTCACGTACCTCCGCGAGAACGCGGACCGGGTCGACGGCATCGTGCTCACCCACGGCCACGAGGACCACACCGGCGGGCTCTCCTATCTGCTGCGCGACTTCAGCGTGCCGATCTACGGCTCCGAGCTGACGCTCGGCCTGGCCAGAAACCGCGTCGACGAGGCCGGTCTCGGCGGCCAGGTCAAGTGGGTGCCGGTCGTCGACGGCGAGCGACGACGCATCGGTCCTTGCGACGTCGAGTTCATCCCCGTCACCCACTCCGTGCCCAACGCCTTCGCCATCGCCTTCCACACGCCGCAGGGCGTCGTGCTCCACTCGGGGGACTTCAAGCTCGACCTGCACCCGGTGGACGGCCGGCGCACCGACCTGGCCCGTATCGGCGCCCTCGCGTCGGGCCCGGGCGTGCGGCTGCTGCTCGCCGATTCGACGAACGCGGAGGAACCGGGCTTCACGCCGTCCGAGACGACGGTGGGCGCCACCCTGCGCAAGGTCTTTCTCGCCCGACCCGACCGCCGGTTCATCGTCACCTGCTTCGCCAGCCACATCCACCGCGTCCAACAGGTGGTGGACGCGGCCGTCGGCGGCGGTCGCAAGGTGGCCACACTGGGACGGTCGATGCAGAAGAACGTCGCGCTCGCCCGGACGCTCGGCATCCTCGAGATCCCCGAAGGTGCCCTGATCGACATCGAGGAGGTCGACGACTACCCGCCGGGGGAGATCTGCGTGATCT
Organism: uncultured Actinomycetota bacterium; assembly: GCA_963838005.1. Taxonomy (GTDB): domain Bacteria; phylum Actinomycetota; class Acidimicrobiia; order Acidimicrobiales; family RAAP-2; genus CAWIPW01. The sequence continues at coordinate 138,101 of CAWIPW010000003.1, read as the reverse complement.
CGACCGGATCACAGGGTGAGCCCATGTCGGCCCTGTCCCGACTGGCCTCGGGGGAGAACCGTTTCCTGCAGCTGCAACGGGACGACGTCGTCGTCATCAGCGCCCACCCCATCCCCGGCAACGAGTGGTCGGTCGGACGGGTCATCGACGATCTGCACCGGCGGGGTGTCGAGGTGGTCCACTCGGGCGTGGACGCCGTCCATGTCAGCGGGCACGCCCGCCAGGGGGAGCTCGCCACCCTCATGTCGGTGGCCCGACCGGATTACTTCGTGCCGGTGCACGGCGAGTACCGCCACATGGCGAACCACATCCGGCTGGCGGCGTCGATGGGCATTGGACCCGACCGGGTGCTCCTGTGCGAGGACGGCGACGCCGTGCGCCTCGACGCCAAGGGTCTCCACCGCGATGGGGAGGTCCCCGGCGGGTACCTGTTCGTCGACGGAAGCTCGGTGGGCGACATCGGCCACGGGCTGCTCCGCGACCGGAAGGTGCTGGCCGAGGAAGGCGTCGTGATGGTGGTGGCGACGATCGACCTCCGGCGGGCCGAAGTGGTGGCCCAGCCCCAGATCGTGGCGCGCGGCTGGGCCCAGGCCGGCGAGACGGAGGCCGTGCTCGACGAGGCCCGGCTCCTCGTGACCGAGGCCCTCGAAAAGGCGCTGGCCGAGGGCAGCCACGACCACGAATCGCTGAACCGGGTGGCCCGTAAGGTGCTCGGTCGCCTGGTGGGCGCCCGGACCCGGCAGCGGCCGATGATCGTGCCCGTCATCGTCACCGTCTGACGCCGGTCCGGCCACGCCGGGTATGCACGGGAATGCCGAGGGTGCGCGGGTAGCCTGACGGCACTGTGACGACCGGCACGAAGCGTCCCGGCGGACGCGCCAGTAGGGCGCGCCCAGCCACCGGCAGCAACCGGGGACGGTCACGCTCCCGCAGCTCCCCCAAGTCCGCCGGCCGCCGCCGGACCCCTCCGGCCGAGCGGCGCGGCGGGTATCGCCGACGTCCTGGCCGTCCACGCCGCCGACCTGTGGGGTGTGCTGCTGGTCACGACGGGCGTCCTGGCGGCCCTGGCGCTCTACGCCGACGCCCTCGGACCGGCCGGTCACTGGTTCCGCCACGGCGCGGGCGCGGTCCTCGGCTGGAGCCGGGAGCTGCTGCCCGTGGTGCTGATCGGTGCCGGCGTCCTGCTCATCGTGGGCCGGCGTGACCCCGATTCCGAGGACGGCCGCCGCCGGCGTGAACCGGTCAGGGCCGTCATCGGCGGGGTCCTCGTGCTGCTGTCCGTCTCCGGTCTGGCGGCCATCGCCGGTGGATCGCCCGCCCTCGGCGCGTCGGTCGGCCAGCTGTCGGACGCCGGCGGGTGGCTTGGGGCGGTGGTCGGCGATCCCCTGCACTCGGCGATCGGCGGGCTGGGCGAGGCCGTGGTCTTCGTGGCGGTGCTCGTGTTGGCGCTGGTCCTCGCCACCGGCGTCACCCTGCTCACGGCGTCGCGCCGGGCCGGCGCGGGCTGCGCCTGCTGGCGGCGGCGGCCGGGGGACGGGGCGGACCCTCCGGTGGAGGCGCCGGGCGAGGACACGCCACCCTTCGGCACGGCCCGCCAGCCGGCCGCACCGCTCCCGGTGACGGACGCCGGGGTCGACGATCCGATCACGGACGGCGGGGACGACGCCGCTCCGCCGGCCGGCGAGGCCGAGGACGCCGGAGGGGATGCGCCGGCCGCCGATCACCCGGACGGTCCTCCGGAGGCGGCCGGCCACCCGGTGGCGGCGACCAGGGGTGCCCACGGCGACCGCTCGAGATGCGCCTCGGTTCCGAGGTAGGGGACTGGCGTCTGCCGCTGCCGTCCACGCTGAAGCGATCGAAGCCGCACACCGTCGACGAGGCCGATGTCGAGGCCGCCGGCGATGCGCTGGTGGCCGCCCTGGCCGCCCACGGCGTCGAGACGCCCCTGATCGGCCAGACCGTCGGACCGACGGTCACCCGCTACGAGCTCGAGCTGGGGGCCGGGGTGAAGGTGGCCAGGGTCACCTCGCTGTCGAAGGACATCGCCTACGCCATGGCCTCGCCCGACGTGCGCATCCTGGCGCCCATCCCGGGCAAGTCCGCGATCGGTGTCGAGGTGCCCAACCGGCGCCGCCAGCTGGTGGCGCTGGGCGACATCCTGGCCTCGCCCGAGGCGGCCAAGGCCGATCCATCCGCTCGAGGTGGCGCTGGGCCGCGACATCGCCGGCCGGGCGGTGATGGCCAACCTGGCCGAGATGCCCCACATCCTGGTGTCGGGGGCGACGGGCTCGGGCAAGTCCTCCTGCATCAACTCCCTGCTCACGTCGATCCTGATGCGGTCGACCCCCGACCAGGTGCGCCTGATCCTGGTGGACCCGAAGCGGGTCGAGCTCGGCCAGTACAACGGCCTTCCCCACCTGCTGACCCAGGTCGTCGTCGACCCGAAGAAGGCCGCCAACGCCCTGTCGTGGGCGGTCAACGAGATGGAACGCCGCTACGACCTGCTGGCCGAGGTCGGCATGCGCGACGTCACCGGGTACAACGCCGCCTTCGACCGGGGTGAGCTCGACGAGCACGAGGAGGCCCACCGTCGCCGCACGGTCGGCGGTGGGGCCGACGACGGACGCCGACGACGAGGTCGACTGAGCCGCCGCTACACCCGGCTCCCGTTCATCCTCATCGTGGTGGACGAGCTCAACGACCTGATGATGGTGGCCGCCCGGGACGTGGAGGAGTCGGTCTGCCGCATCGCCCAGATGGCCCGGGCCGTCGGCATCCACCTGGTGCTCGCCACCCAGCGCCCGTCGGTGGACGTGATCACCGGGGTCATCAAGGCCAACATCCCGTCGCGCCTGGCGTTCTCCGTGTCCTCGCTGGCCGACAGCCGGGTCATCCTCGACCAGCCCGGCGCCGAGCGCCTCATCGGCAAGGGCGACATGCTGCTGCTGACGGCGTCGTCGTCGAACCCGCAGCGGTTCCAGGGGCCGTGGGTCAGCGAGGCCGAGGTCCGCGAGGTCGCGGCCCACTGGCGCCGCCAGCGGCCCGAGGAGATCGTGGCCGGCATCGACGAGCTGGTCGGACCGGACAGCGGCGCCGGGCCCGAGATCGACGACGAGGACGACGAGCTGCTCGCCCAGGCCATGGAGCTCGTCGTGCGGTCGCAGCTCGGGTCGACCTCGATGCTCCAGCGAAAGCTCCGGGTCGGGTTCGCCCGGGCCGGACGCCTGATGGACCTCCTCGAGCGTCGCGGCGTCGTCGGACCGTCGGAGGGCTCGAAGGCCCGCGCCGTGCTGATGACGCCCGAGGAGCTCGACGCCCGCTGACCGGCATCGCCCACGACGCACCCCCACCCATGTCGCACGACCAGTCCGCGCCAGGCCCCGGCGGTACCCGCTCGCGCCCCGCAACCCGTGCCCGAGGTGGTGTCGGCCCCGTCGCCGACGGCCGGCCGGCGGTCGTTCGGGTGGACGGTGGTCGTCCTCGTCGTCGTGGCCATGGGCGCCGGGCTCACCGTGCGGCGGTGGTCCGCTACGGCTGGCCGTTGCCGAAACCGGTGGTCGTCGACGCGCCCTCCCGCCGTCCCGGCAGATCGTCCCGGGCCGGCGAGCCCGGCACTGCCGTGGCCGTCGACGGGTCAGGGGGCGGTGGCCGTTCCCTCGCTCGGCTACACGGCCCAGTCCGGACCCGAGCAGCCGGTCCCGGTCGCCTCACTGACGAAGCTGACGGTGGCCGTCATCATCCTCCACGATCACCCGCTGCCGGCCGGGGCTCCCGGTCCGGTCATCACGGTCACGCCGGCCGACGTGGCCGAGTACGACAACGAGATCCATCTCGACGAGTCGACCGTGCCGATCGAGGTCAACGAGCAGCTGACGGAGCGGCAGATGCTCGAGGCGCTGCTCATCGTGTCGGCCAACGACATCGCCAATGCACTGGCGCTCTGGGACGCCGGCAGTGCGCCGGCCTTCACCGCCAAGATGAACGCCTTCGCGGCCGTGCCGGGCATGACCAACACCCACTACGCCGATGTCAGCGGCTACGACCAGGACACGGTGTCCTCGGCCGACCGACGTCTTGACGGTGACGTCCTTCGGCATGGCGGATCCGACGTTCTCCGAGATCGTGGCCATGCCCTCGGTCACGCTGCCTCTGGCGGGCACGTCTCCAACATCGTCTCCGAGGTGGGCTCCGACGGCGTGATCGGGGTGAAGTCCGGCTTCACGACCGCAGGCCGGAGGCTGCCTCGTCCTGGCGAAGCACCGGACGGTGGCCGGCCACGACGCCGTGGTCCTGATCGCCGTGCTCGGACAGCCGGTGTCGGAGCCGTCCCCCACCACGACCACCACACCCGCGGCGGGCCTGCCGCTCCGGGACGCCACCACGCCGACGACGCCGGCACCCGCCGAGACCACGACCACCACCGCACCGCCATCCCCGAGCACCACCACCACCGAGCCGGTCATCTCCGACCTGTTCAAGTTCACCAGGCCAGTCGCCGACGCCCTGCTGGCCTCGGCGGTCAACGCCGTGGTCGGCATCGTGGTGGCGACGTCGGGGACGTACGTGGGCACGGCCTCGGTCGACCTGGCAGGGCGCCACGCACTCCGTGCCCGTCGAGACGTCGGCACTCGCCGGCGTGCTCGCATGGCCCGGCCAGACGGTCACGTCGAAGGTCGCCATCGGTCAGGTCAGCCCCGGGACCCAAGGGTGCGGAGGTGGGCACGGTCACCTACGCCCTGGGTATCCAGCATGTGGACGTGCCCCTCCGTCTCTCCGCGACCATGCCCGACCCCGTCGTGGTGGTGGCGGCTGACCCGGACGGTGACCGGCGGTCGCCGGCACCGCCGGCAGGTCCCGCCGGGCACCGGGCAGCGGGCGGTACCCTCTGCACGTGCGTGCACGTGCCCCGGCCTCGTCGGCCAACCTCGGACCGGGATTCGACACGTTGGCAGTCGCCCTCGACCGCTACATCGAGGTCGAGGTCGAACCGGCGACACGGCTGATCGTTCGGACGGAGGGCGAGGGCGCGGGCCTGGCCGACGACCCGTCCCACCTGGCGGCGCGGGTGGCCATCGACGTCGCCGGCCACGACCGCCTGGCCATCACGGTGCGTTCGCAGATACCGGTGGCCCGCGGCCTGGGCTCCTCAGCGGCACTGGCCGTGGCGGCCGCGGCCGCGGCCGGAGCCGCCGACCCCCTGGCGGTGGCCGCCGCCGTCGACGGGCACCCCGACAACGCCGCCGCCTCCACCGTCGGGGGGCTGGTGGCGGTCACGGTCGCAAGGGCGCGGTGCACGCCGTCCGGCTGCCGCTCGATGTCAGCCTGGTGTTCGTGGTCATCGTGCCCGATTTCTCCCTGTCGACCTCGCGTGCCCGCCAGGTGCTGCCGGCCGAGGTCCGCCGCGAGAGCGCGTCGTTCAACCTCGGAAGGCTGGCGCTGCTGATCGCCGGCCTGGCCGACAGCCGGATGCTCATCGGGGAGGCCACCGAAGACCGCCTGCACCAGGACTACCGGAGCCCGCTCTTTCCGGCGGCACCCAAGCTGTTGTCGCGACTGTCGGCCGGGGGGGCCCTGGCGGTGTGCTGGTCGGGTGCGGGGCCGTCGCTGCTCGGCATCGCCAGCGGGGCCGACGGCGCAGCCGTGCAGGCGGCCGCCCGGGACGCGCTGCCGAGACGGAGATCCCGGGGAGGTGCTGGTCCTGCGGCCGGACCTGCACGGCCTCGTGGTCGACCGCGAGGATCGGGTCGTCAGTGGGACCCATTGGCGGTGACGGGCGGCGGCGACGACGACGTGGAGCCGGACGCCGAGGACGACGGCCCGGTCTCTACGACTTCGATGCCGGCGGCTGAGGCCGACCGCCGGCCCGCATGCCCACCACCCCCTTCCGCGAGCTGGTCGCCATCGACAATCCCCATCGGGGCGCGACTACGTCGTGCGGTGCGAGACGCCCGAGTTCACCTGCGTCTGCCCGATGACGGGCCAGCCAGACTTCGCCACGGTCAGGATCGAGTACGTTCCCGACCGCGTCCATCGTCGAGCTGAAGTCCCTCAAGCTCTACCTGTGGAGCTACCGCGAGAGGGCACCTTCCACGAGGACGTGACCAACCGGATCCTCGACGACCTGGTGGCGGCCATCGCGCCGAGGCGGCTCTCCGTCGTGACCGACTGGCTGGTGCGTGGCGGCATCCACACGGTCATCGAGGCGTCGCACCCACCGGGCTGACCGCACCGACCGGTGACCTGCCGGCGGCGCGTGCCCGCCGGGCCGTATCCTGTCGAGGTGGCCGACCGACCCCTAGCCCCCTCGGCCCTCGGACCCCGGTACGCCGGCGACGGGCCGGGTCGGCGTCGCAGGGGACCGGCACGGCGGACGTCCCCGGACCTTCCACATCACCACGTTCGGGTGCCAGATGAACGAGCACGACTCGGAGCGGCTGGCCGGGCTGCTGGTGGCCGACGGGCTGGTGCCCACCGACGATGCCGGCGCCGCCGACGTGGTCGTCCTCAACACGTGCTGCATCCGTGAGAACGCCGACAACCGCTTCTACGGGCACCTCGGCAACCTGAAGACGCTCCCCGGCGGCGGCCGGGGATGCAGATCGCCGTCGGAGGCTGCCTGGCGCAGTTGGAGGGCGACCGGATCCGACAGCGGGCCGGCCACGTCGACGTGGTCTTCGGCACCCACAACCTCGGTCACGCCCCGGGCTGCTGCGGCAGGCGGCCATCGGCGGGCCGGTGGTCGAGATCCTCGACGGCCCGCCGGCCGCGCCCCGGAGGGCCGACCGGATCGGCCGGGACGCGGCCGGGGCCGGGGACCGGCGCCGCGGCCGCGGTGCGGGACGTCCCCTACGCCGCGTGGGTCACCATCCAGACGGGCTGCGACAACTCCTGCGCCTTCTGCATCGTGCCGTCGGTGCGCGGCGGAAGGTCTCGCGGCCCTTCGAGGAGCTCGTCGGCGAGGTGGCCGCGCTGGCCAACCGGGGGGTGTCCGAGGTGACGCTCCTCGGTCAGAACGTCAACTCCTACGGACGGGACCTCACCCGTCGCCGTCCGCTCTTCGCCGACCTGCTCCGCGCCGTCGGCGACGTGGAGGGCGTCCGGCGGGTGCGCTTCACCAGCCCGCACCCGAAGGACCTCCGCCCCGAGACCATCGCCGCCATGGCCGAGACGCCGAGGTCTGCGACCACCTCCACCTGCCACTGCAGTCCGGCAGCGACCGGGTGCTTGCCGCCATGCGGCGCGGGTACACCGCCGAGCGGTACCTGTCCCGCGGCGCGGCCAGGCAGGCCATCGCCGACCTGGCGGTCACCACCGACTCATCGTGGGCTTCCCCGGCGAGACCGAGGACGACTTCGAGGCACGCTGGAGGTCGCGGCCGAGGCCGGCTACGACAGCGCGTACACCTTCATCTTCTCGCCCCGCCCCGGTACCCGGGCCGCCGCCATGGAGGACCGCTACGTGGCCCCCGAGGTGATCTCCGAGCGCTTCGAGCGGTTGCGGATGGTGGTCGAGCGCTCGGCGCTGCCCGGCACCGGGCCAGGGTCGGACGGATAGAGGAGGTCCTGGTCGAGGGGGCGTCGAACGCGACCCGTCCGTGCTGACCGGCCGAACAGCCCAGAACAAACTCGTCCACTTCGCCCGCCCGCCGATCGGGCGCCCCCTTCCGGCTCCTTCGCCACGGTGCGCGGTGACCGGCGCCGCCCCGCACCACCTAACGGGCGAGCTGGTCGGCGGTGACGGCGGGCCCCCGCCACCGGGTCCGCATCCCCGTCGCCGCCGGTTGAGCGACGACAGCGGCCCCGGCGGTCCCGGTCGCCTCATTGGTCGGCCCCACGGCCTCGGGGAAGTCGACCGTCGCCCTCGAGGTCGTCCGGCGGGCCCGGGCAGCCGGTGGCCGGGAGGTCGAGCTGGTCTCGGTCGACTCGATGGCCGTCTACCGCGGCATGGACATCGGCACGGCCAAGCCGTCGCCCGAGGTCCGGGCCGAGGTGCCGGTCCATCTGGTGGACCTGGTCGATCCGTCGGAGGAGTACACGGTCCGCAGTTCCCGCGGCGGCCCGTGACGCCTCGCTGGACTGGCGGCCCGGGGCCATGGCGCCCTCCTGGTCGGGGGACGGGCCTCTACCTGCGAGCCGTCGTGGACGGTCTGACCTTTCCCGGTCGCTTTCCCGAGGTGGCCGCAGAGCTCGACCGGCGGGTCGACGAGGCCGGTCGGTCCGGCGAACCGGCGCGCCGGGCCGCCCTGACCGAGCTGCATGCGAGCCTGGTCGCGCTCGACCCGGTCGCGGCCGCCCGCATCGAGCCCGGGAACCGCCGGCGCATCGTGCGGGCGCTCGAGGTCACCCTCGGGTCGGGACGGCCGTTCTCCTCCTACGGTCCCGGGTTGGACGCCTACCCTCCGACAGCGGTGGCGCAGTTCGGTCTCGACCTCGACGCGACACGACGTCGACCGCCGGATCGCCGAGCGGCTCGCTGCCCAGCTGGCCGCCGGGTTCGTCGACGAGGTCCGGTCGCTGGCGGCACGACCGGCGGGCCTGTCGCGCACCGCCCGCCAGGCGCTGGGCTACCGCGAGCTGCTCTCCCACGTGGAGGAGGGGGTCCCGTTGGACGAGGCACTGGCCGAGACGGCCAGGCGCACCCGGGCCTTCGCCCGGCGCCAGCGGGCGTGGTTCCGGAGGGATCCCCGTATCGTGTGGGTAGAACCGGGGGACGATGCGGCCGGCCGCCGTCGGGGCGGCGCTGGCGGCCCCGGTGGGAGACTGGCAACCGCAGTGACCACCCCGCACACGCCATGACGACGACGCTCACCTTCACCAAGCACCACGGCGCCGGCAACGACTTCCTCGTGCTGGTCGACCGGGACGACCGGCACCGGCTCGATGCCGCCCTGGTCCGCGCCCTGGCGGACCGCCACCGGGGGATCGGCGCCGACGGCGTCCTGCGGGCCGCCCCCGCCCCCGAGGGCGTCGCGGCCGATGTGGCCATGGAGCTCGTCAATGCGGACGGGACCCCGGCCGAGATGAGCGGCAACGGTGTCCGGTGCCTGGTCCAGGCGGTCATCGACGCCGGGCTGGCGGCGGCGCCCACCGTCGTCGTGGCCACCGCCGCCGGCCTGCGCACCGTCCTGATGACGCCGGGACCCGACCCCCATTCGGCGACCGGGTCCGTCGACATGGGGCCGGCTGCCATCGGCGACGACGGTCCGGCCGGCGCCGTCGAACTGCCCGCCCTCAGGGTCTCCATGGGCAACCCCCACCTGGTCCTCCTCGACGGCGACCCGTCGCGCCTCGAACTCTCCGAGCTCGGCCCCCGTTTGCAGGCCGAGGTACCCGGCGGAGTGAACGTCGAGCTGATCGCCCCGGGACCCGAACCGGGTGCGCTCACCCTGCGGGTGTGGGAGCGGGGCGTGGGCGAGACGTTGGCGTGCGGCACGGGCAGCTGCGCGGCCGCGGCCGCCGCCCGGCGCTGGGGGATCGTCGGCGACGACGTCCTCGTCCACAATCCCGGCGGTGACCTCGCAGTCACCCTGCGGCCGGACGGCATCACCCTGGCCGGTCCCACCCGGACGGTGGGTACGGTCGTGGTCGAGCCGACGGCCCTGCTCGCCGACGTGCCGCGTTGATGGCCCCGGTCGACTCGGCCTTCACCGACACCCTCATCTCGCGGGACGTCCGCGAGCGGATCGTCATCGTCGGGGTCACCTTCCCGGGTGGCAGCCAGGCGGTCACCGAGGCGGCCCTCGACGAGCTGGAGCTACTGGTGGACACAGCTGGTGCCGACGTGGGCGCCCGCGTCGTCCAGCGGAGGGACGCCCCCGATCCGGCCACCTTCATCGGGAAGGGCAAGGTGGAGGAGCTGCTGGCCACCTGCCTCGAGGTCGACGCCGACACCGTGGTGTTCGACGACGAGCTCTCGCCGGCGCAACAGCGCAACCTCGAGAAGCTGCTCGGGCGCACCGCCATCGACCGGACAGCCGTGATCCTCGACATCTTCGCCCAGAACGCCCGCACCCCCGAGGGCAAAGCCCAGGTCGAGCTGGCGCTGCTGCGGTACCGGCTGCCGCGCCTGCGCGGCCGGGGGGCGGCCTTCAGCCAGCAGGCCGGTGGCATCGGCACCCGCGGGCCGGGCGAGACCCAGCTCGAGGTGGACCGCCGGCGGCTGGTCCGGAGGATGACCCGGCTCGAAGCCGACCTGCGCCAGCTCGACCTCACCCGCCGCACGCAGCGCCGGTCGAGGAGCCGATCCCGCCAGCGGACGGTGTCGCTGGTCGGCTACACCAACGCCGGAAAGTCGACCCTCCTGAACCGCCTGTGCGATGCCGACGTCGCGGTCGAGAATCGGCTGTTCTCCACCCTCGATCCCCGGACCCGGCAGTGGCCGCTGCCCGGCGGCGAGACGGTGCTGGCCACCGACACCGTCGGCTTCGTGCGCAAGCTGCCCCACGAGGTGGTCGAGGCCTTCCGCTCCACGCTGGAGGTGGTGTGCGAGACGGATCTGATCGTCCACGTCGTCGACGTGGCCGCCGCCGACCCCGAAGGGCAGATCGCGGCGGTGCGGACGGTGCTGGTGGAGATCGGCGCCGATCACGTGCCCGAGCTCCTCGTCTTCAACAAGGCGGACGCCCTCGGGCCGGACGCCGAGCCGCTGCTGAGACGGTTGGTGGAGGCCCATCCCGGTTCGGTGGTGATCTCGGCCCGGACGGGCCGCGGCCTCGAGGAGCTGGCCATGACGGTGGGGGACCGCCTGCGGGTGGGGGACAAGGTGATGGAGTTCGAGATCCCTACGGACGCGGCGACGTGCTGGCCGCCGTCCACCGTGAGGGGGAGATCGTCGACGAGCAGCCCGGCGACGTGTCCATGCGGGTCGCCGTCGTCCTCGACGACGCCGGACGGTCGCGCTTCGCCGCCTTCGAGGCGCCGTGACCGCCGAGGTCGCCGCCGGTGGCTTCGTCCCCCCGCCCTATCCCTACGACCGCCTGGGCGAGCTGGCCGGCCGGGCCACCGGGCGGTTCGGCGCCGGCGAGGGCGACCGGGGGACGGCCGGCGCCGGCGGCATCGTCGACTGCTCCATCGGCACCCCCTGCGACCCGCCACCGCCGGCCGCGCTGGCCGGGCTGTGCGGGTCGGGGACCGAGCGTGGCTACCCGGCCTCCATCGGCAACCTGGCCTACCGGCGGGCGGCGGCGGGGTGGCTCGAACGGCGGTTCGGTGCGGTCGTCGACCCCGAGGGCGAGGTGGCGGCCTGCATCGGCACCAAGGAGCTGGTGGCCTCGGTCGCCCACCACCTCCGGCTACGGCACCCCCGCCGCGACGTGGTCCTCCACCCGTCCGTCGCCTATCCCACCTACGCCATGGGGGCACTGCTCGCCGGCTGCCGACCGGTACCGGTACCGGAGCTGCCCGGCGGCGGCCTCGACCTGGCGTCGGTCGCCGACGCCGACGCCGAGGCCGCCCTGCTCCTGTGGGAGAACTCACCGTCAAATCCGACCGGGCTGCTGAGCGACCTGGGTGCCGCCGCCGACTGGGGGAGGGCCCGTGGCATTCCGGTCCTCTCCGACGAGTGCTACGCCGAGTTCACCTGGGACGGCCGACCGCGGAGCATCCTCGAACACGGGACTGAGGGTGTGGTGGCCGTCCACTCGCTTTCGAAGCGTTCGAACCTGGCGGGTCTGCGGGCCGGGTTCTTCGCCGGCGATCGCGAGCTGGTCGGCTACCTCGTCGACGTCCGTCGCCACGCCGGCCTCATGGTGCCCGGGCCGGTGCAGGCGGCCGCCACCGCCGCCCTCGACGACGACGGCCACGTGGACGCCCAGCGGGAACGGTACCGCCACCGCCTGGCCATGCTGGCGGGCGCGCTCGACGCCGCCGGCGTGCCTGCACCGCTGCCCGCGGGCGGGTTCTACCTGTGGGTCCCGGTTCCGGACGGGTACGGGGACGCCTGGGCGCTGGCCCGGGCCATGGCCGACCGAGCCGGTCTCCTCGTCAGCCCGGGTGACCTCTACGGCCCGGGTGGAGCAGGGGCCGTCCGCATCGCCGTGGTGCAGCCGGACGAGCGGTTGGCGCTGGTCGCCGACCGGCTGGCCGCCGCCGGACTTGCGCCCGGCTGAGCGTCCGGCGCCCGTCCCGGCGCCCTGGGCGGCCCGCACCGGGCGGTAGCCTTCGACCCCATGGCAGACCTTCCGTCGCAGATCGAGACGTTGTGGGAGCGGGCGGCCGACCTCGGTCCGGCCGACACCGACGCGTTGGCGGTGGTCACCGAGGCCATCGACCTCCTCGACACCGGTGAGGCCCGCGTGGCCCAGATCGACGCGGCGGGCGAGGTCGTGGTCCACCAGTGGCTCAAGCAGGCGATCCTCCTGCTGTTCCGCCTGCGCGCCATGGAGACGGTGGAGCTCGGGCCGTTCGAGTTCGCCGACAAGCTCCCGCTCAAGCGGGGGTTCGCCTCCTCGGGTGTCCGGGTGGTGCCGGGAGCCTCCGCCCGGTGGGGCGCATTCCTCGGCAACGGAGTGGTCTGCATGCCGAGCTACGTCAACATCGGTGCCTATGTGGGGGCCGGTTCGATGGTCGACACCTGGGCCACCGTCGGATCGTGCGCCCAGATCGGGGAGCGGGTCCACCTCTCGGGTGGCGTGGGCATCGGCGGCGTGCTCGAACCGGCCCAGGCAGCCCCCGTCGTCATCGAGGACGACGCCTTCATCGGGAGCAGGTGCATGGTCACCGAGGGGGCGCGCGTCGGTAGCGGTGCCGTGCTGGGGGCCGGTGTCATCCTGAACCCGTCGATCCCCGTCGTCGACGGGGAGACCGGGGAGGAGATCAGCCGCGGCCATGTCCCGCCGTGGTCGGTGGCGGTCACGGCGTCGCGCCGGCGCGAATTCCCCGGCGGGGAGTTCTTCCTGCCGTGCGTGCTGGTGATCAAGCGCCTAGAGGAGGGGCGGCGCCACGACAAGGCCCACCTCAACGACGTGCTCCGCCAGCACGGCATCGCCACGTGACCTCGGACTCGGGTGGCCGCCCGGACGGGCTCCTCGAGCTGGCGACGGCGTTGGTGGCCATACCTTCGGTGAGCCACGACGAGGGCCACATCGCCGATGCGGTCGAGGCCGCCCTGGGCGTGTGCGGGTGGCTGACAGTGGAGAGGGTGGGGGACAACGTGATCGCCCGCAGCAGCCTCGGCCGCGACCGTCGTGTGCTGCTGGCCGGGCACCTCGACACCGTGCCGCCGGCAGGGGGCAACGACCGGCCGGTCGTGGAGGACGGCACCCTGCGGGGCGTCGGCGCCGCCGACATGAAGGGCGGGTTGGCGGTCTTCCTCCACCTGGCCGGAACGCTGGCCGAACCGGCTGTCGACGTGACGTGGTGCTTCTACGTGTGCGAGGAGGTCGACCACCGATTCAACGGCCTGCGCCGGCTGTGGGACGAGCGGCCCGAGCTCCTCGAGGCCGACGTCGCCGTCCTCGGAGAGCCGACCGGCGGCGTCGTCGAAGCCGGCTGCCAGGGCACCCTGCGGGCCACGCTGACCTTCGCCGGCACCGCCGCCCACACGGCCCGGCCGTTCGCGGGCCGCAACGCCGTCCACCGGCTGTCGCCGGTGCTGACGGCGGTTGCCGGGTACCAGGGGCGGAGGCCGGTCATCGACGGGTGCGAGTTCGCGGAGCAGCTCCAGGCCGTGGCCGTGGAGGGCGGCGCCGGCGGCAACGTGGTGCCCGATCGGGCCTCCCTCACCATCAACCACCGGTTCGCGCCCGACCGCACCGCCGAGGAGGCCGTGGCGGCGGTGCGGGACGTGGTGGGCGAGCTCGAGGCCGGCGACACGTTCGAGGTCGTCGACATCCACGCCGGTGCGCCGCCGGCCCTCGACCATCCGCTGCTGGCCGGACTGGTGGCCGCCACCGGGCGCCCACCGAGGGCCAAGGTCGGGTGGACCGACGTGGCCTCGTTCTGGGCGCATGGCATCCCGGCCGCCAATTTCGGTCCGGGGGATCCCCTGCTCGCCCACACCCAGGTCGAATGGGTGTCGGCCGCGGAGCTGGAGCACGCCAATTCGGTGCTCACCGGAGTACTGACGGCCGACGCCTGAGGTCCTGTGGACGCTTCGGAGGCCCGGGAGCACTCCGGCCCGCTGCAGCGCCGGCCCGGCGAAACGGCGACCGGAGGTAGGTTCGGACCATGACGATCTCCACGCGTGAACTCGGGTCGGGCGGTCTCAAGGTGTCGGCCGAAGGACTCGGCTGCATGGGCATGTCCGACTTCTACGGCCGGCGCGACGAGGCGGAGGCCATCGCCACCATCCACCGGGCGATGGAGGTCGGCATCACCTTCCTCGACACGGCCGACATGTACGGGCCCTACACCAACGAGGAACTTGTGGGCCGGGCGATCGCCGGGCGCCGTGACGAGGTGGTGCTGGCCACCAAGTTCGGCATCGTCCGCGACGCTGACGACCCGACCCGACGATCGATCCGGGGCGACGCCGACTACGTACGCCGCTCGTGCGAGGGGTCGCTCGGCCGGCTCGCTGTCGATCACATCGACCTCTACTACCAGCACCGTCCCGATCCGACCGTCCCGATCGAGGAGACCGTGGGCGCCATGGCCGAGTTGGTGGAGCAGGGAAAGATCCGCTACCTGGGCCTGTCGGAGGCCTCTCCGGACACCATCCGCCGTGCCGCCGCCGTCCATCCGATCGCCGCCCTGCAGAGCGAATGGTCGCTGTGGAGCCGCGACATCGAGAGCGGACCGGTCGACGCCGCCCGCCGGGCGGGGATCGGGATCGTGGCCTACAGCCCGCTCGGACGGGGCTTTCTCACCGGGGCGATCACCTCGCCCGACGATTTCGACAGTGACGACTACCGGCGCTTCTCCCCCGATTCGCACCCGAGAACTTCGGTAGGAACCTCGAACTGGTGGCGACCGTGCGCGCCCTGGCCGAGGCCCGGAGGTGCACGCCCGGTCAGCTGGCGCTGGCGTGGGTCCTGTCCCGGGGACCCGACGTGGTGCCCATCCCGGGCACGAAGCGTCGCGCCTACCTCGACGAGAACGTGGCCGCCGCCGACCTCGTTCTCACCGACGGAGAGCTGCGTGCCATCGAGGAGGCGTTCCCCGTCGGCGCGGCCGCGGGGGAGCGCTACGCGGCGAACATCGCCATGACCGGGGACACACCCGGCCGCTGAGATCACCTTGCGGCGCCGCCGCCAGGTGCCGGAGCGGGTGCCGGTGCCGGTGCCGGAGCCGGTGCCGGAGCCGGTGCCGGAGCCGGATCAGAGGCGGCGCAGCACCGTCACCACCTTGCCGAACACGGTCACGTCCTCGGGCGCGAGCTCGATGGGGGACAGCCGCTCGTTCGCCGGCACCAGGACCACCTTGCCGCCCCGGGTGGTGAACCGCTTGACGGTGGCCTGGTCATCGGGGATCCCGGCCACCACGATCTCGCCCTCCTCGGCGTCGGTCTGCTGGCGGACGACGACGAAGTCGCCGTCGACGATGCCGGCGTCGACCATCGAGTCGCCTCGGACCCGCAGCATGAAGAGCGTTCCCGTGCCCGTGAAGTCCTCGGGCAGCGGGTAGAGCTCCTCAATGTTCTCCTGGGCCAGCACGCCTACGCCGGCCGCGACGTCGCCGACGAGTGGCACGTGCCGTATCGGGCGGGCGTCCGCGACCACCTTCGAGGACGGGTCGTAGCGGACCTCGATGGCCCGCGGCTTGGTCGGGTCGCGGCGGAGGTAGCCCTCGCGTTGGAGCACGGCCAGGTGGGCGTGGACGGTCGACGACGACGTGAGCCCCACGGCCTCGCCGATCTCCCGCACGGACGGGGGATAGCCCCGGTCGCGCACGGCCTCCGAGATGCAGTCCAGGATCTCCTTGCGCTTCGGGCTCAGCACCTGCGCCATGGTCGACTCCTCCGTGGTTCACTCGACCGGGGTGGGTGCCGGCGGATACCGTCCCCGCCACCGTCGTCGAACGTCTGTTTGCACCGACGGTACTCGGTGCGTACCGGCAAGGCAAACATCTGTTCGATATGACCCTTGACATCGAACAGGCGTTCGTGGTTCCATGCCCTCATGACGAACGTGCGTTCGACAGAGTCCGGTGCCCCCGGGCCGACAGCAGGTGGCAGGTGCGGCCCCGCTACGGGGACGGGCCTTCGGAGCGCCGGAGCGGTGGCGTAGTGGGCACCGTCATCGCCCTCCGGCCCCGTGAGGACTACCGGGTCGACGGGTTGCAGCTGGTAGCGGGTGGTGAGGCCCTGGCCCCGTCAGTGACCGGTGGCCGCGACGGCGAGGTCGGCCTGTGGCTGATGGGGGAGAGCGGTGGCCGATCCGTGCCCACCCGCCGCCAGCGCGTCCCCGGCCGTGCGCCGGCGACGGCTCGTGGTTGCCGCCGTCGGGTTGGCCGTGCTGCTACTGGCGTTCCCGCCGGGCGGCACGCACCCGTCCGCGGCGGGGAGCAGCCAGCCTGCGGTCCGGGCCGGAACGGTCTACACCGTCCGCCCCGGGGACACGCTGTGGTCGATCGCCGAGCGTCTCGACCCTTCCGGTGATCCTCGGCCCCTCGTCCAGCAGATGGCGGCCGACTCCGGCTCGTACACGATCGTCCCGGGTGAGCGGCTCTCCCTCCCCTGAGTGCACCACCCTGGCGAGGAGCCGGCCGTCCGCCGGACGGGCGGCCGGCTCCGCATCGACGTCGGAGGTCTAACCTCGTCGTGTGCGTTGCCCCTGGTGCCTTGCGGATGACGATCGCGTGATCGACTCGAGGGCCACGGAGGAAGGCGCGGCCATCCGGAGGCGTCGGCAGTGCAACGCGTGGGCCGCCGGTACACGACGTTCGAGCGGATCGACGCGCCCCTGATGGTCCTCAAGCGGTCGGGCGTCCGCGAGCCGTTCGACCGGGCGAAGGTCGTCCGCGGCCTCGAGGCGGCCACGAAGAACCGGCCGGTGGCCGACGACGAGCTCGAGACCGTCGCCATGGAGGTGGAGGAGTGGTTACGCGAGCAGGGGACCGAGGTGACCTCCCAACAGGTGGGGGTGGCCGTCCTCGAGCGGCTCGCCGATCTCGACGATGTAGCCTACCTCCGTTTTGCCAGCGTCTACAAGGGATTCGAGGGTGCCCACGATTTCGAGCGGGAGGCGTTCCTCCTGACGAAGACGACCGCGCCGAAGCGCCGCGACGGCTCAGCCGCGGGACGTCTGGCGTGGCCGAGCTGCTCGACGACGTGCCCGACCGGGTCGTCGCCGTCTATGCCCATCCCGACGATGCCGACGTGTCGTGCGGCGGCACCATCGCCCGCTGGGCCGGTGCCGGCAGCGAGGTCCATGTCGTCGTCTGTACCGACGGTGACAAGGGCACGACCGATGCCCACGTCGACCCTGCGGAGCTGGCCGGACGCCGCGCCGCCGAGCTGGCCGCCTCCGCAGAAGTGCTCGGTGTCGCCGGCAGCGAGCGGTTGCACTACCCGGACGGGGAGCTCGACGATGGTGCCGCCTTGCGGTCGGTGCTGGTGGGCGTGATCAGGCGGCTCCGCCCGGACCTGGTGCTGTGCCCGGATCCCACCGCCATCTTCTTCGGGCAGGACTATTTCAACCACCGCGACCACCGCGCCACCGGTTGGGCCGCGCTCGACGCGGCGTCGCCGGCCGCTGCGCTGCCCCACTACGTCCCGGCGGCCGGCCCGGCCCACCAGGTGTCGACGGTGCTGCTCTCCGGCACGCTCGAGCCCGACGTGTGGGTGGACATCTCCGCCACGCTGGCGGTCAAGGAGGCCGCCGTGACCTGCCACCGGAGCCAGTTCAGCGACGGCGGGGAATGGGCTCGCACGGCGGTGCGCCTGGGAGCGGAGGATGCCGGCCGACGGTGCGGGCGGACCTATGCCGAGGGCTTCAGGAGGTTGCGACTCGGTGGCTGAGGGACGCGCCGTCCGGGTCGGTCGGGCCGGACCCTTCCGGATCTGTGCGGGCCCCGTCGATCCTCCACGTCGACCTCGACGCCTTCTTCGCGTCGGTGGAGGTGCTCGACGATCCGTCGCTGGCCGGGCTGCCGGTCGTGGTCGGGGGGACCGGGGCCCGAGGGGTGGTGGCCGCGTGCACGTACGAGGCCCGACGCTTCGGCGTCAGGTCGGCCATGCCGACCGCTATCGCCCGCCGGATGTGCCCCGACGCCGTCTTCCTGCCCGGGCGCTACGGCCGCTACGTCGAGCTCAGCCGTCGACTCCACGAGCTGTTCTCGCGCTTCACCCCCGTGGTCGAGGGGATCGCCCTCGACGAGGCGTTCCTCGACGTGTCGGGCGCCCACCGCATCCTCGGCGAGGGCCCCGACATCGGGTGGCTCATCCGTGGACTGGTGGCCGACGAGCTCGGGCTGGCGTGTTCGGTCGGCGTCGCCCGGTCGAAGTTCGTGGCCAAGCTGGCGTCGCGGGCGGCGAAACCGGTGATCGGCAAGCTCGGCGTCGAGGACGGGGCCGGCGTCGCCGTGGTGTGGCCGGACGAGGAACTGGCATTCCTGCATCCGCTGCCGGTCCGGTCGCTGTGGGGTGTCGGTCCCGTGACGGCCCGCCGCCTCGAGGGGATCGGCGTGGCCACCGTCGGCGACCTGGCGGAACTCCCTGACGGCGTCCTCGATCGGCTCCTCGGGGCGGCCCAGGGAACCCACCTGGCCCGATTGGCGGTCGGCGACGACCCACGGCCGGTGGTCCCCGACAGAGAGGCGAAGTCCGTCGGCCACGAGGAGACGTTCGCCGAGGACATCCGCGAGTCCGCAGTGCTGGTCACGCACCTGTCGCGGATGGTCGACGCGGCCACCAACCAGCTGCGGCGCGACGGCCTGGCGGCCCGCACGGTCACCGTGAAGGTGCGCTTCGGCGACTTCAGCACCATCACCCGTTCGCGGACCTCCCGGGCCCCGCTGGACGCCGGGCCGGCGGTGATGGTGGTGGCGGAGGCCCTCCTCGGCTCCGTCGACCCCCGTCGGGGGGTGCGGTTGCTGGGCGTCAGCCTGTCGGGGTTCGCCGGAGCCCCCGATGGCGAGCAGCTCGCCCTCGATCTGGGCGACCGGCCGGCGACGGATGAGGCCCGCGATGAGGCTGAGCTGGAGGAAGCGCTGGTGGCCGCCGATGCCGCCGCCGAGCGGCTGCAGCGCACATGGTCGGAGGTCACCGGCGCCCTCGATGCCGTCCGCGACCGGTTCGGGGACGGGTCGCTGGGGTCGGCGGCACTCGTCGGCCGGGGCGGCCTGGCGCCCCGCCGCCGGGGCGAGGCCCAGTGGGGACCCTCGGCCCCCTGACGGCCGGGAACTGGCCGTCAGGGGGCCTGCCCGGACCCGCCCCGTCGGCCCCGTCCGGCCCGCTGGTCCCCGTCCGGCAGGCTCAAGGACCTGCATGACCTGGTCGATCCAACAGGTAGAACGGACCGTGACCGGCGGCGAGCACCGGTCCCGGAAATGACCATTGCCCGTTGTCAGCCGGTCGCCCGGTCCGCGATGCTTTCGGGCGGAGGACGTGCGATCATGAGGTCGAAGATGGCAACACGGTCGGCGAATGGCTGGAGGGGGGAGCGCAGTGCCGCTCTCTGAGCACGAACAACGGATTCTTCACGAGCTGGAACAGTCGCTCTACCAGGAGGATCCTCGGTTCGCGGAGCGTGTGCGGTCGGAGACCGTCTACCGGCACGCCGGACGGCACTGTGTGTGGTCGGCGGCGGTCTTCGTGGCCTCGCTCCTGTTCATGGTGTTCACGTTCGCATCCTCGGTGGTGCTGGGGTTCGTCGGCGTGGTCGCCATGTTCGCCTCCGGCGCCGTGTTCGTGAACAATGCCCGTCGCCTGGGCAAGGCCGGCATCGACGACATCTCTCGCTCGATCCAGAAGCGGACGGCCGGCGGTGTGCATGATCCCCGCGACTGGATCCGGGACCGCTTCCATCGCGACGACTGACCGGTCCGGCGGGCGGCTGACGCCCGGGGACGAACGAGACGGACCGGGCCGCGGCGGCACCGTGCTGGCCGTCGACATCGGCGGGACGAAGATGGCCGGCGGCCTGGTCACCCCCGACGGCAGGATCCATTCCCACCGTCGGGTGGCCACCCCGAGGACGAACGATCCCGAGGTCGTGTTCGGCGCCCTGGCCGAGCTGCTGTCCTCTGTCCTGGGCAGCGGCGATCCGGGTGCCGGTGCCGGTGCCGGATCCGGTGCCGTTGCCGGTTCCGCGGCCGGACCGCCGGCGGGCGTGCCACTGGCCTGTGGGGTGGGCTGCGGTGGGCCGATGCGCGGGCACGGCGCCCTCGTCTCCCCCATCAACATCCCCTCGTGGCGGGACTTCCCCCTGCCGCGATCGCATGGAGGACCTGACCGGCATGAGGGTCGTCGTCGACAACGACGCCAAGGCACTCGCCCTCGGGGAGGGGCGTGCGGGCTCGGCCGTGGGGGAGCGGAACTACGTGGCCATGGTGGTGTCGACCGGCATCGGAGGCGGCATCGTCGTCGACGGCCGCCTGGTCGAGGGTGCCAGCGGCAATGCCGGCCACATCGGGCATGTGACCGTCGAACCCGACGGCCGCACCTGCGGCTGCGGTGCCCGGGGCTGTCTCGAGGCGGAGGCCTCGGGAACGGCCATCGAGGCGATGACGGGCCGGCCCGCAGCCGAAGCGCCGCCCGAGGTGCGGCGCCGGACCGGCACCCTGGTGGGGAGGGTCGTGGCGTCCGTGGTGAACCTCCTCGACCTCAGGCTCGCCGTGGTGGCGGGCTCGGTGGCCGTCGGCTTCGGCGACGAGTTCCTCGCGGCCGCCCGGGAAGAGTTCGGCGGCGCGGACCCGGATCGAGTTCGCCCGTGGGGCCCGGCTCGTGGTGTCGACCGCGCCCGAGGAGACACCCCTGCTCGGTGCGGCCGCGCTCGTCGACGGTCCGGTCGCCGTCCGGTGAGCCCGCCGGCGTCAACCGGCGGCCCGTCCCGCGCCGCCGCCCCGGTGCTGATGGCGGTGGCGTTGCGACCCCGGCTCTGGGTGACCGCGGCCGCGGCGGTGCTCCGGCTGGCCAGGCCCGGATGGTGGCGCCACCGTCCGCACCTCCCGGTGCCCGACCCGTCGCTGTGGGCGTTCCGCATGGTCACGGCGTACGGTCGTCCCGACGCCGTCCCCTCGGCCGCCGACGTCGTGGGGTACCTCGAATGGTGCCGCACCTCGGCGCGAACCCACCGGGTTCACATGGCCCCGGGACCACCTCCGGAGCGCTAAATTTCCGGAGCAATGGATCGAAGGTCGATGCCCGGGGCGACGGCACCGACCGGGTTGATGGCCGCCGGCGGTCCCCGGTCCGCTTCGCCCAATGCCGCTACCCGGCGAGCGCTGGTGCTCAATGCCACCTTCGAGCCGCTGGGGATCGTCTCGTCGCGCGCGGGCCGTGCTGCTCGTCCTCGATACCAAGGCCGAGCTCGTGCACTCCACCGACCGGGTGTTCCATTCGGCCCGGGTGGCGGTGCCCGAGCCGTCGGTGGTACGCCTCGTGCGCTACGTGTCGGTGCCCCGCCAGTACCGGGTGGCCGTCAACCGTCGGACCGTGTTCGCACGTGACGGCTCCCGGTGCCAGTACTGCGGGGCCGCCGCCGAGAACCTCGACCATGTGGTCCCACGCAGCCGGGGGGGCGAGCACAGCTGGGAGAACGTGGTGGCGTCGTGCCGCCGTTGCAACAGCCGCAAGGAGGACCGCACCCCCAGGGAGGCCGGCATGCGCCTGTGGCGTGCACCGGCCGCTCCCCGGCATCGGATCCAGCTCCTGGCGATGTGCGGAGGGGCCAGCGCCGACTGGCACACCTATCTGGGTGTGCCCACCCCCGAACCCGAACCCGAACTCGAACCCGAACCCGAGCCGCTGAGCGTGTGAACGCGCCTACGGGCGCCTGGGCGGTGCCGGTCGAGATCCGGCACGGCACGGCCGGCGCCTTGCACGCCGAGTGGCCCGCGGCCGACCGGACGCCGGGCGAGCCCCACGCCGCCAGGTGCATCCCCGAAGGCCCGGCCGTCGTCATGGGCTCCACCCAACCGGCGTCGGACATCGATGCGGCCCGGGCCACGGCGGCCGGGCTGGCGATCGACCGGCGTCGTTCGGGAGGGGGCGCCGTGGTGGTGGCCGCCGACGGGCCGGTCTGGATCGACGTCTGGGTGCCGCGCGGCCATCCCCGATGGGACGAGGACGTGGACCGCGCCTTCGACTGGATCGGTGAGCTGTGGGTGACCGTCCTCGACCGGATCGGTCTCACCGGCTGTTCGGCCCACACGGGGCCCTACGCGGCCACTACCCGATGGTCGTCGGCCGTGTGCTTCGGCGGGGTCGGGCGGGGAGAGGTGGTCGTCTCCGGCGGCCGCAAGGTCGTCGGCCTGGCCCAGCGCCGCGGCCGGACCGGCGCCCGGTTCCACTGTGCCTGCCTGCTGTCGTGGGATCCGCAGGCCGTCGTCGACGTGCTGGCACTGGATGCGGACGCGCGCCGCGCCGCGCTGGCCGAGCTCCGTCCGGCTGCCGTCGGCCTGAGGGAACTGGTCCCCGGGACGACGGCGGCCACGGTGGTCACCGAATTCGGGCTGGAGCTGTCCACGGGGTAACGGGCGCTCGCCGCGACGAGCGCCGCCCGGTGCGGTTGACATCGTCGAGATTCGGCGCCATGGGCGAGGGTTCGCCCGCCCCTGGCTACTGAGAAAGCACGCGGCCGGTGGGTCACGACGGCACCCAGCCCCATTGGCCGTAGAGGCCGTTCGCCGTGAACGCCTGGGGCCCGCCCGCACCGGAGGTCGGCGTCATCGAGATGGTGCGGAAGACGTACAGCCCATCCAGATTGCCCGGGTTGCTGAGTCGGACATTGACGGCGACGTGCGAATACGTCCCCTCAGCGCAGTTGGGTTGACAGTCGTTGACGTTGTGCGTGGCCGTGCCGGTCGCACCGGTCGACGTCCAAGTGCTCCAGGTGATGGCTCCCACGTTGTCGGCGCTGGTGGCACAGCCGATGAAGAGCGAGGTCGGCCGGATGAGCACTCCGCTCCTCGCCGGTGGGCTGTCGCACGGTGGCGCCCCGGGCAAGGCAACCGGCCGTGAGGTCGGTGAAGAAGTGGGTGACGAGGTCGGTGGGGCTGTCGTGGTTGATGCCGGTGAAGCGGTCGTGGTCGCGGAGGCACGGCTTGTCGTTGACGCGGCGGCCGGTTTCGGGCTGGCGCTGCAAGCGCCCAGGGCGAGTGCTGCGACGACCGCTCCGATCAGGCCGATCCCTTTCCGCACGGCCGAAGTATGACGCTGTCCTACGCGAGCTGCCCAGATGCACGTGCGCAGGCCGCATCCCAATTTCTGTGCCGAAGTGGGGATCTGGTGGTTGACGAGTGGGGACCTGGGGCGTAAAGTGGCGCAAAGTGGTGCAAAGGGGAGGACACCGGGAGGCCGGTGATCCGGGCACTACGAGGAGCGTCGTGGGAGCAAACGCCAGTGGCACGGTTCTTCGGCAGGTACGAGCACTCGCTCGACGGCAAAGGAAGGGTGATCCTTCCGGCGAGGTTCCGCGGCGCGTTCGCGGGCGGCGGCTACCTGACCCAGTACCAGGACGGATGTCTGGCCCTGTGGACGGGGGACGAGTTCGACAAGCAGATGGAGGCGATGCTCGAACGGGCATCGTCGGGCCGCCAGGACCGGAATCTGGCGCGGTTGTGGGCTTCGACCTCCCACGACGTGGACGTCGACGGACAGGGCCGGATGGTGATCCCCGTCCGGCTGCGGGAGTACGCCGGGCTGACCGCGGACGTGCTGGTGCAGGGGGCGATCGACCGGGTCGAGTTGTGGAACCCGGAGCGGTGGGAGCAGAAGGTCGGGCCCGAGGAGGCCCGGCTCACCGAGGGCGCGGACGACTGACCGGCGGCGTGTGGCTCCATGTCGTCCGCCACGGCGACCACGCCGCCGACCACCGGAACGACGCCGGGCCCGGCCCGGCAGACTCGAGTACAGCGACATCCACATCACCGGCAAAGGAGACAACCGACGCCTCGGCGACGATCAGCAGCAACCACAGCACGGGCATGGTCACCACGAGCGGGCTCCCGGTCACGACGGACAAGCCGTCGGTCCTCGAGTCCGCCCGCGCCATCGCGGCACAACCCGATGTCCACATCGAACGTGTCTGGCCCATGCGCAGCCCCTCGACCGGACCGGTGGAAGACTCCTCCTCCGCCTGCTTCCACCCTGGTCGTCCGGGAACTCCACCCGCTGGCATGTCGCCGGTCGAGGGGCTGCGGATGAGCCAGGCATTCCCCCACGAACCGGTGATGGCCCGGGAGGTGGTCGACCTCTTCGCACCGGTCCCCCCGGGCCTGATCGTCGACGCCACGCTCGGAGGAGCCGGGCACGCGGCCGCCATCCTCGACGGGTTGCCCCATGTCCGGGTCCTCGGCATCGACCGTGACCCCGTGGCCGTGGCGGCCGCAACCGATGAACTGTCGCGGTTCGGTGACCGCGCCCTCGTCCGGCACGCCCGCTTCGACACCCTCGACAGCGTGGTGCGATCGGTGTCGGCGGCGACCGGACTCGAAGCGGGCCTCTCGGGCGTGCTCTTCGATCTCGGCGTCAGCTCGCCCCAACTCGACATGGCCGAGCGCGGCTTCTCCTACCGGCGCGACGCCCCGCTCGACATGCGGATGGACCCGACCTCGGGGATGACCGCGGCCGAGCTCGTCAACGGGTTCGACGAGGACGCCCTGGTGGCGCTCTTCATCGAGAACGGCGAAGCCCGGTTCGCCCGGCGGATCGCCAGGGCCATCGTCGCCGCCCGGCCTTTGTCGACGACGGGTCAGCTCGCCGACGTGGTGCGGGCCGCCATTCCGGCCGCCACCCGTCGTAGCGGCGGTCACCCGGCCCGGCGCGTCTTCCAGGCCATCCGCATCGCCGTCAACGAGGAGCTCGACCAGCTCACCCGGGCACTGGACGAGGCGCTCGCCCTGTTGCGTCCGGGTGGACGGTGCGTGGTCATCTCGTACCATTCGGGCGAGGACCGGCTGGTCAAGTCGACCTTCACCATGGCGACGACGGGCGGGTGCACTTGCCCGCCCGGTCTGCCCTGCGTCTGCGGCGCCGACCCCGACTACCGACTGGTCCACCGCGGGTCGCGGCGCCCCTCAGTGCAGGAGATCGAACAGAACCGCCGGTCGGAGTCGGCCCGGCTGCGGGTCGTCGAGCGGGTGTCGGCCCCGGTGCGTACCGAGACGACGGCGCACGAGGTCGCCTGATGACTCCGCCCGCCCAGGCGGCGGCGCGCCGCGCGCCCGCCCGTTCCGTCCCCCGCCGTGACGACCGTGCCACCACGCCCGGGCTGCGGATCGTCCAGCCGCTACGCCGCCGCCGGAGGACCCCCCGCATCCCCGCCCTGGCCGTCGCCGGTGGCATGGTGGTCGCCAGCCTGCTGGCCGTGGTGGTGGCCGACGGCCTCCAGACGACCGGACAGCTGCGCTTGTCCGCGCTGCAGGGCCAGGTGGCCGCAGCCACGGTCCAGCGCGCCAACCTGCAGTCGGCGGTGGCCGAGCAGTCCGCCCCGGGAGCGGTGGTGCAGCTGGCCGAGTCGAAGTTGGGCATGGTGCCACCCGCCCAGATCACCGACCTGCCCCAGGTGTCCCTCGACGTCCCACTGGCGCCACCGGACACCTCGCCGCCGGCCGCAGCGGCCGCACCGGCTGCTCCGGCCACACCGGCCACACCCCCTGCGTCCCCGACCACCCCTTCGCAAGCGTCGCCGACGCGGTGAGCCCCGCCGCCCTCCTGGGCCGCCGTTCGCGGGCCCTCCGGATCGTCCTCGCCGTCGTCTTCCTGTCACTGGCGGCCAGGCTGATCACCGTGCAGGAGCTTTCCCACGGCCAGTACGCGACCCTGGCGCGGGCCGAGCTCACCCAGACCGTCACCGTCCCGGCGGTGCGCGGCGGCATCTTCGACCGCAACGGGGAGATCCTGGCCGAATCGGTGCAGCGGCCGACGGTCGTGGCCGATCCCTACCTCATCACGGACCCGACCGGCGAGGCGGCCGCGCTCTCCCCGATCCTCGGGATACCCGCCGACCAGCTCCGGGGCGAGCTCACCGAGGCGTCGGGTTTCGTCTACCTCGCACACCGTGTCAGCGACGCCGTGGCCGCACAGGTCACCGGGCTGCAGCTCGAGGGCATCAACATCGTGGACGAGTCGCAACGCGTCCTCACCCGACGGCGACCTGGCCCTTCCGGTGCTCGGTCGTGTCGGCACGGACGGTACCGGCCTGTCCGGGCTCGAGTACCAGTACCAGTCGCTGCTGGCCGGCACGGCCGGCACGCGCCAGGTGACGACGGCGGGTGGGGTCACGCTGTCGTCCTCTTCCTCGTCCTCGTCGACGACGCGGGCGGCCCAGGCCGGCACCGGCATCGAGCTGACCATCGACGAGGCCGTCCAGTACGTCGCCGAGCACGCCCTGGGCGCCGAGATCGTCGCCTCCCACGCGCAGGGAGGTACGGCCGTGGTGATGGACGTCCACACCGGCGACATCCTGGCCATGGCAGATCTCGACGCCACTGGAGCGGCGGGTGCCGCCGGGTCGACGGCCGCCTCCACTACCGCCGATGTCACCTCGCCCACCAACGGGCCGGTGCTGGTGCCCCCCACGGCCGACGCGTTGCCCGCCGGCGTCGTGCAGGCGCCGTCCAACTCCGCGCTGACCCAGGTCTACGAACCGGGCTCGGTGTTCAAACTGGTGACGTTCTCGGCCGCACTGCAGGACGGGGTCATCGGTCCGTCGCAGTCCTTCTCCGTGCCGGACTCGCTGCCGATCGGCACCTACACGTTCCACGACGCCGAGTCGCATCCGACCGAGAGCCTCACCGCCACCGACATCCTGGCCCAGTCGTCCAACATCGGCACGATCGAGGTGGCCTCCGCGCTCGGCAAGGACCGGCTGCTCGACCAGATCGCCAACCTCGGCTTCGGGAAGCCGACCGGGCTCGACTTCCCCGGCGAGTCACAGGGCCTGGTGCCTCCGTCGGACGCGTGGACGGGGAGCTCCATCGGTTCCACGCCGATCGGCCAGGACGACGCCGTCACCGCCCAGCAGGTCCTCGACGCCTACAACGCCGTCGCCGACGGCGGGGTCTGGGTGCAACCGCGACTGGTCCGGGCCACCATCGGACCCGACGGCGCACCGCACGCGCTGCCGGTCCTGCGGGGCGGACAGGTGATCGCACCGGCCACGAACGCCGAGCTCGTCTCGATGCTCGAGTCGGTCGTCCAGGGCGGGACCGGCACCGAGGCGGCCATCGACGGCTACACGGTGGCCGGCAAGACGGGCACCGCCCAGATCCCGGATCCGAACCACCTGGGGTACATCCCGGGGGCGTTCATGGGCAGCTTCGCCGGCTTCGCCCCGGCCCAGGACCCGGTGCTCTCGTGCGTGGTCGTCCTCCAGCACCCGACGCCCATCTACGGGGGCGCGGTGGCCGCCCCGGTGTTCTCCACGATCATGCAGTACGCCCTGCACCACTACGGCATTCCCACCACGGCGGCGGCCACACCGGGAACGTCCGCAGGGGCCATCGGTGGGACCGGTAGCATCACTGTCGCCGCCGGCGTCACCACGGAAGGTCCGTGAGCGGGCCGGCGGGCCCCGCTGACCCGTGCAGATGACCCGAGTACTCCGTGACGTCGCAGTGCTCGACATGCGGGGTGACCCCACCGGCGTCGAGGTGACCGCCGTGGAGTTCGACAGCGCGTCGGTCGGACCCGGGGCGCTGTTCTGCTGCGTCCCGGGCGCCACCACCGACGGCCACCGCTTTGCGGCCGACGCCGTCGCCGCCGGCGCCGTGGGGCTGCTGTGCGAACGCTTCCTCGATCTCGACGTGCCTCAGGCGCGCGTGGCCCCCGGTGGCGTCCGGCCCGCGATGGCCGTGGCCGCCTCCGAGCTTTGGGGCCACCCGGCCGCGTCGCTCGTGACCGTCGGGGTCACCGGTACCAACGGCAAGACGACCGTCACCCACCTCCTGCGGTCGATCCTCGATGCCGCCGGCATCGATGCCGGTGTCGTGGGCACGCTCGGCGGCGCCCGGACCACACCCGAGGCACCCGTGCTCCAACGCCTGCTGGCCGGCTTCCGCGAACGGGGCCGCACCGCCGCCGTGATGGAGGTGTCGTCGCACGCGCTCGACCAGCACCGGGTGGACGGCATCGTCTTCGACGTGGCCGCCTTCACCAACCTGAGCCACGACCACCTCGACCACCACCACAGCATGGAGAGCTACTTCGCCACCAAGGCGCGCCTGTTCGATGCGGACCGGGCGCGCACGGCGGTCGTGTGGACGGGCGATGAGTGGGGGGTTCGCCTGGCCGACGAGGTGGCCCGGCGCCGGGCGCCCGAACTGGTCACCGTCGGACCCGAGGACGCCACCGACGTGGTGCTGACCGTCGGCCGGTCCGCGTACCGGTGGCGGGGGCTGACGGTGGAGCTCCCGCTGACAGGCGCGTTCAACGTCGAAAACGCCCTGGTCGCATCGGCGGTGGCCGGCGCCATCGGTGTCGACGACGCCGCCGTGGTCGCCGGCCTGGCCGCGGCACGACCGATCGAGGGCCGCATGGAGATCGTCTCGTCGGCGCCGGTCGCGGTGGTGGTGGACTTCGCCCACACCCCGGCCGGCCTGGCCGCCCTGCTCGGCTCGGCCCGCGACCTCGTCGGCGACGGGCGGGTCCTGTGCGTGGTCGGCTGCGGGGGCGACCGCGACGCGGCCAAGCGACCCGAGATGGGGGAGATCGCCGGCCGGCTGGCCGATGTCGCCGTCGTGACCTCGGACAACCCTCGCAGCGAGGACCCGGCGGCCATCATCGCGTCGGTGGTGGCCGGCATGGCCGACCGGCGCGCCGAGCTGGTGGTGGAGGCGGACCGACACGCCGCCATCGACGCGGCCGTGGCCATGGCCCGTCCCGGCGATCTGGTGGTGGTGGCGGGCAAGGGTCACGAGCGCACGCAGACGATCGGCGACGACGTGGTGCCGTTCGACGACCGGCTGGAGGCCGGGGCGGCCCTGGTGCGGCACGGCCTCGCCGACGAGGTGGTGGCTGCGCCGGGGGCCGTGCCGGGGGCAGTTCCGGGCAAGGCACCGGGCGAGGCGCCGGGCGAGGCGCCGGGCGAGGCGCCGGGCACTGCGGGGGCGGGCGCGTGATCGCCCTGATGACCTCGGGCGGCGTCGCCCTGTGGGTGGCGGTGCTGCTGACGCCGGCCCTGATCGGCTGGCTGCGCTCACACGGCATCGGCCAGCAGATCCGCGAGGACGGTCCCCAGGTCCATATCGCCAAGGCCGGCACCCCCACCATGGGCGGCATCGCCATCGTGCTGGCTGTGACGGTCGGGCTGCTGGTCGCCCACGCCATACCCTCGGTACCCTTCACCCGTTCGGGCGCACTGGTCATGCTGGCGTTCGTCGGTGCCGCCGTCATCGGCTTCGCCGACGACTGGATCAAGGTCCGGCACCGCCGCAGCCTCGGCCTCAACAAGCGGGCGAAATTCGGTTCCCAGATCGCCCTGGGCGTCGTCTTCTCCGTGCTGGCCGTCTACTGGGCCCATGCGTCCACCATGCTGTCCTTCACCCGGTACGACAATTTCGGGATCAACCTGGGTGTGGTCGGCTGGATCGTCTGGGCCACCGTCATCATCGCCGCCGCCTCCAACGCCGTGAACCTGACCGACGGTCTCGACGGCCTGGCCGCCGGCTCGGCCACCTTCTGCTTCGCCTGCCTGGCCATCATCGGGTACTGGCAGTATCGGCATTTCGGCATCTACCGGGTGCCCGACGCCCTCGAGCTGGCCGTGCTGGCGGTGGCCATGGCCGGGGCGTGTCTCGGCTTTCTCTGGTGGAACGCCGCCCCCGCCCGCATCTTCATGGGGGACACCGGCTCGCTCGCCATCGGCTCCGGGCTGGCCGCCCTCTGCCTGCTGATGAACCTGCAGCTCCTGCTGCTGGTCATCGGCGGCCTCTTCGTCATCGAGACGCTGTCGGTGGCCGCCCAGGTGGTCAGCTTCCGGCTGTTCCACCGGCGTATCTTCCGCATGGCGCCCGTGCACCACCACTTCGAGCTGGTCGGCTGGCCGGAGACCACGGTCATCGTGCGCTTCTGGATCCTCGCCGGCCTGTTCGCGGCACTGGGCCTCGGCATCTTCTACGGCGACTTCTCGTCGGTGGGCATCTCGTGACGTCCACCACCGGGCCGCGCCCGTGGGCGAGGCTGTAACGATGCCCGCCGCCACCGTGGAGCGACACCCGGCCTCGAGCCGACGGCTGCCGACGTCCGTCATCGTCACCGGACTGGTGGCCGTGCTGTGCGCATTCGGGCTGGTGATGGTGGGCTCGGCGTCGCCGGTCATCTCGGAGAACCTCTACGGCTCGCCGTGGTACATCTTCACGCGCCAGGTGCTGTGGATGGGGATCGGCGCCGTGGCGTTCGTCGCCTTCGCCCGCTTCGACTACCGGCGGTGGCGGCAGCTGCGTCTCCCGCTGCTGGTGGTCAGCGTGGGCCTGCTCTTCGTCGTCCTGCTGCCCGGTTTCGGCGTGACATCGGGCGGTTCCAGCCGCTGGATCGGGTTCGGCATGTTCAGGATCCAGCCATCCGAGCTCATGAAGCTGGCCCTGGCGGTCTTCGCCGCCGACCTGTTGACCCGCCGGGTCGACCGGGTGGCCGATCCGAGGTCCGTGCTGCTCCCCGTGCTCGGCGTGCTCGGCGTGGCCGGGGCGCTGATCATGGCCCAGCCCGACATGGGGACGGCCCTGGTGCTCGCCTGCATCGCCTTCGGTGTCCTCTTCATGGGCGGTGTGCGCATGGGGCCCATCATGAAGACGCTGGGCGTGCTGGCCGTGGTGGCCGTGGTGGCCGGGATGGCGGAGCCCTACCGGCGGGACCGCATCCTGTCGTTCCTCAATCCCGGTGCGACCAAGAGCGGTGCCGGTTACCAGGTGTGGCAGTCGCTCATCGGACTCGGATCGGGCCACCTCTTCGGTCTCGGGCTCGGTGGCGGGCGCCAGAAATGGGGCCTGCTCCCCAACGCCCATACCGACTTCATCTTCTCGGTGGTCGGGGAGGAGCTCGGCCTCGTGGGCGCCGTCCTCCTCCTCGGGGTCTTCTTCGTGCTGGCGTGCTACGGCATCCGGGTGGCGTCGAGGGCCCCGGACCGCTTCGGCAGCCTGATGGCGGTGGCCGTCACCGTGTGGATCACCAGCCAGGCCGTGATCAACATCGGGGCCGTGGTCGGCGTCCTGCCGGTCACCGGCATCCCGCTGCCCTTCGTATCCTTCGGCGGATCGTCGCTCGTGATCACGCTGGCCGCGGCCGGGATCCTGGTCAACATCGCCCGTCGCGAGCGCCCGCCCTCCACCGCCGGCGTGCGTCGCCCGGCGGCGGGTCGCCGCGTGCGGGTGTGACCCCGTGAGCGCCCATCGTTACGCGCTGGTGGCCGGGGGCGGCACCGCCGGCCACCTGCAGCCGGCGCTGTCGGTGGCCGAGGCCCTGGTGGCGGCCGGCCACGACCGCACCTCCATCGAGTTCGTCGGTTCGCGGCGGGGGCAGGACGCCCAGGTGCTCGGCGACGGCGGCTTCCCCTTCACCCTGCTCCCGGGGCGGGGACTGGTCCGCAGCGTCCGCCCCGGCGCCGTCGCCGCCAACCTCGGTGCCGCCGCCGGGCTGGCCTGGGCGGCGGTCCGGGCCGTGGCCATCGTGGTCCGGCGCCGTCCGGCCGTGGTCGTGTCGGTCGGCGGGTACGCCAGCCTTCCGGCCTCGGTGGCCGCGTTGGCCTGCCGGGTGCCGCTGGTGCTGGTGAACGTGGATGCCGTCCCCGGGGC
Source organism: uncultured Actinomycetota bacterium (assembly GCA_963838005.1). Classification (GTDB taxonomy): domain Bacteria; phylum Actinomycetota; class Acidimicrobiia; order Acidimicrobiales; family RAAP-2; genus CAWIPW01. The sequence goes on along the minus strand of CAWIPW010000003.1, from coordinate 106,272 downwards.
GGCCAACCGCCTGCTCGGGCCGTTCGCCCGGGCCGCGGCAGTGGGCTGGGAGGGGACGCCGCTGCCACACGCCGTCGTCACCGGCACGCCCGTCCGCCCCGCCATTGCCGCCCTGGCCGGGGGTTCCTACGATCGTGCCGATGCCCGCCGGAGGCTCGGCCTGCACGAGGATCGCTCCACCGTCGTGGCCATGGGCGGTTCGCTCGGTGCCCGGCGCATCAACGACGCCGTGGCCGGGTTGGCCACCCGTTGGGCCGACCGCGGCGACCTCTCCATCCTCCACGTGGTCGGCCGGCGTGACTGGGACGGCGCAGAGGGGACCCGGGCGGGGGCCGGCGACGGTCTGGACTATGTGCGGGTGGCCTACGAGGACCGCATGGAGCTGGCGTACGCGGCCGCCGACGTCGTCGTCGGCCGGGCCGGCGCCATGACGGTGGCCGAGCTGGCCGTCGCCGGGGTGCCGGCGCTCCTGGTGCCGCTGCCCGGCGCGCCCGGCGACCACCAGACGGCGAACGCCCGCGTCCTCGAACGGGCCGGCGGGGCGGTGGTCGTCCCCGACGACGCGCTGTACCGCCGACCGCCTCGACGAGCTCCTCTCGGCGCTGCTGGCGTCGCCGGACCGGCTGGCCGGAATGCGGGCCTCGCTCGGGACCGTGGGCCGGCCCGACGCGGCCGCGGCCGGTGCCAGCCTGGTCGAGGCCGTGGCCCGGGGCGGCGCCGGGGCCGGTACTGGGGCCGGCGGAAGGGCGGCGGCATGACCACGACCGTCACCGAGCCGCCGCCGCTCGACCTCTCGCGTCCCCTCGCCGTCCACGTGGTGGGTATCGGTGGCGCCGGCATGAGCGCCATCGCATCCGTCCTGGCGGCCATGGGTCACCGGGTCACCGGCAGCGACCTGCGCTCGTCACCGGCATCCGACCGGCTCTCGGCGGCCGGCGTGTCCGTATCCGTGGGCCACCGGGCCGAGCACGTCGGGGACGTCGACGTGCTGGCGGTGTCGACGGCCGTACCGCGACGACAACCCCGAGGTCGTCGAAGCCGTCCGTCGCGGGATCCCGGTGCGGTCGCGGGCCGACGTCCTCTCGGCCATCACCGCCCTCCGGCGCTGCATCGCCGTCTCGGGAACCCACGGCAAGACGACGACGTCCTCGATGCTGGCGCTCATCCTGGTGGAGGCGGGGCTCCGACCCTCGTTCCTCATCGGCGGCGACCTCAACGAGATCGGTACCAACGCCGTGTGGGACGACGGTGAGTGGTTGGTGGTCGAGGCCGACGAGAGCGACGGCACCTTCCTGCGGCTCAGGCCCGAGATCGCGGTCGTGACCAACATCGAGGCGGACCACCTCGACCACTTCGGCGACTTCGCGTCGCTGCGGGCGGCGTTCGGCGAGTTTTTGGCCTCGGCCCGCGTGGCCAGGGTGGTCGGCGGTGACGACCCGGTGGCCGCCGAGCTGGGTGCCGGCGTCGGCGCCGAGACCGTCGGTACGGGGGAGGACTGCGCCCGCCGCATCGTCGACCTGACGCCGGGCCGCACCACGGTGGCGTTCGACCTGATCGGACCGGACGGCGACGGGGTGCACCTGTCGCTGCCGGTGCCGGGCGAGCACAATGCCCGCAATGCGGCCGTGGCCGCCACGGCCGCCATGGCGGCCGGTGCGACCGGCGACGCCGCCGCCCGGGCGCTGGCCCGGTTCGCGGGCGTGGCCCGCCGCTTCGAGTTCCGGGGCTCGGCCCGGGGGATCACCTTCGTCGACGACTACGCCCACCTGCCCACCGAGGTGGCCGCCGTCCTGGCGGCGGCACGGGCGGGCGGGTGGCGCCGGGTGGTGGCCGTCTTCCAACCGCACCGTTTCAGCCGGACCGGGCTCCTGTGGCGGAGTTCGGCGATGCCTTCGGCGACGCCGACGTGGTCGTCGTCACCGACGTGTACGGGGCGGGCGAGGCGCCGGTGCCGGGCGTGACCGGCCACCGGATCTTCGAGGCCGTCCGGCTGGCCCGACCCGGCATCGACGTCCGCTACGTCCCGTCGAGGGCCGGACTCGCCGATGCGGTGACCGGCCTGCTCGAAGAGGGTGACCTGTGCTGCACGCTGGGTGCCGGAGACCTGACCAGCCTGCCCGACGAGCTGCTCGTCTCCCTCGAGCGGTGAGGGGTCTCGCCACCGCCGACCGGGGCGGGCCGGTCGGCGCCATCGACGCCCTGGCCCGGGCCCTGGGCCCGCGGGCCCGGCGTGACCAGCCCCTGGGTGCCCTGACCACCTACCGGGTGGGGGGGACGACCGCCCTGTTCGTGACGGCCGAGGGGCCCGGTGACCTGGTGGCCGTGGGGCGGGCCGTCGCCGACGTCGCCGGATCGGCCGACGTGGTGGCGGTCCCCGTGCTGGTACTGGGACGCGGGTCGAACCTCCTGGTGGCCGACCGCGGGTTCGAAGGACTGGTGGTGGCCCTGGCCTCCGGCTTCGCCGGCATCGACGTGACGGGACCGGCGGTCACCGCCGGCGCGGCCGTGGCCCTTCCCGTCCTGGCCCGGCGCACGGCCGCCGCCGGGCTCACCGGGCTCGAATGGGCCGTGGGTGTGCCCGGATCGGTCGGTGGGGCCGTCCGTATGAATGCGGGCGGGCACGGATCGGACACGGCGGCCACCCTCCGCGGGGCCGAGGTGGTCGACCTCCGGTGCGGGGACGTCGTCGAGTGGAGCCCGGAACAGCTCGCGTTCGGCTACCGGGCCTCCGCCCTGTCCACCACCGACGTGGTGACCTCGGCCACCTTCGACCTTCTGCCCGGGGACGCGGCCGAGGGTGCCGCCACCATCGCCGAGATCGTCCGGTGGCGACGGGCCAACCAGCCCGGCGGGTCCAATGCCGGCTCGGTGTTCGCCAACCCGCCCGGCGACAGCGCCGGCCGGCTCATCGACGAGGCCGGTCTGAAGGGGTTCCGGATCGGATCGGCCGAGGTGTCGGCGAAGCACGCCAACTTCATCGTGGCCGACGAGGACGGGACGGCCGCCGACGTGATGGCCGTGCTGACCGAGGTCAGGCGCATCGTGGCCGAGCGCACCGGGGTCGAGCTCGTCACCGAGGTCCGGACGATCGGGTTCGACGCCGCCCCCGACGCCGAGGGGGCCGGAGGGGTATGAGCGACGCCCCCCGCCGACCGCCGACCCGACCGACCGGTCGACCCACCGGTCGGGCCACCGGTCGGCCCGGTACCCGGCCCCCGGGCGGGCCCCCGGTCCGGACGGCGGAGCGGCCCCGCGGCCGCCCTCAGGGCCGGCCGTCCCCCCGCCCGACCATCGATCCCCGCATCCGCCAGCGCCGGGCCTCGGTCACCCGGCGGCGTGGCCGGCGCCGGTTGTGGGCGGTGGTGGCCGTGGCCACCGTGGTCGTCCTGGGGGCGGCCTTCCTGGCCGTCCTCCACTCGCCGTTGCTGGCGGCCCGGGTCGTCACCGTCGGCGGCCCCCATCCGCACACGCCGTCCTCGGCCATCGTGACGGCGTCCGGGCTCTCGGGCCGGACGCCGCTCATCGACGTGGACCCCTCCGGGGTGGCCTCGGCGGTGGAGCACCTCCCGTGGGTGGCCACCGCCACCGTCACCCGGCACTGGCCCGACCGCGTGACCATCGACGTCGGCGAACGGGTGGCGGCGCTGGCCATGGCCGGACCCGGCACCGCCTGGTCGGCCGTCGACGCCACCGGTCACACCCTGGCGGTGTCGACGGGGCGTCCGGCGGGGCTCGCCCAGCTCATCGTCGTCGGCACCGGCGGTCCGGTGCCGCCCGCGCCGGTGGGGGAGCGGCTGGGGCCCGCCGCCGGTCCGGCCCTGGCCGTGGCGACCACCCTGCCCCCGGCCTTCGCCGGGCAGGTGCTGGCGGTCACGGGGAACCCCGACGGTACCGTCGACCTCGGGTTGAACTCGGGACTGCTGGTCCACCTGGGCACCGCTACCCAGCTGCACCTGAAGTACCTGGACGTGGCGGCCATCCTGGCCCACGGGGACCTCCACGGGAAGCACGTGATCGACGTGTCGGTGCCGGCGTCACCCACGGACGCCTGACGCCGGGAGGGCCGCGGCCCCGGTCCACGGGCACCGCCCGGGGAAAACGTATGGTAGGCAGGTGCGTCGTGGTTGTTTGACCGCTCCAGCGGCCGACCGTATCGTTGGGATGGTCCCGCAGGTTGGAACGGTTTCAACCTTTCGTCGAGGGTAAGGAAATCGATGACCGTTCCTGCGCAGAACAATTACTTCGCCGTCATCAAGGTCGTCGGCGTTGGCGGTGGCGGGGTGAACGCCGTCAACCGGATGATCGAGGCGGGGCTGCGCGGCGTCGAGTTCATCGCCACCAACACGGACGCCCAGGCGTTGCTCATGAGCGACGCCGACCTCAAGCTCGACATCGGCCGCCAGCTCACCCGCGGTCTGGGGGCCGGGAGCGACCCCGAGGTCGGCCGCCTGGCCGCCGAGGAGCACCGGGCCGAGATCGAGGAGGCCCTCAAGGGCGCCGACATGGTGTTCATCACGGCCGGCAAGGGCGGCGGTACCGGGACCGGGGCCGCACCGGTGGTGGCGGAGATCGCCAAGAGCCTCGGCGCCCTGACCATCGGGGTGGTCACCCGACCGTTCACCTTCGAGGGCCGGCGGCGTTCGGTCCAGGCCGAGCAGGGCATCCAGAACCTGAAGGAGAAGGTCGACACCCTCATCATCATCCCGAACGACCGGCTGCTCACGGTGTCGAGCGAGAAGACGTCCATGGTCAACGCCTTCAAGATGGCCGACGAGGTCCTCATGCAGGGGGTTCAGGGCATCACCAGCCTGATCACCGTGCCCGGGCTGATCAACACCGACTTCGCCGACGTCAAGATGATCATGAGCAACGCCGGCACCGCCATCATGGGCATCGGCTCGTCGACGGGCGAGGGCCGGGCCGTCACCGCCGCCAGGGCGGCCATCACCTCCCCGCTGCTCGAGGCGTCGATCGAGGGGGCGCGTGGCATCCTGCTGAATATCGCCGGTGGTCCCGATCTCGGGCTGTTCGAGGTCAACGAGGCTGCCGAGATCATCCACGGCGTCGCCCATCCCGATGCCAACATCATCTTCGGCTCGGTCATCGACGAGGCCATGGGGGACGAGGTGCGGGTCACCGTGATCGCCGCCGGGTTCGAACGCTGGGAGGCCCAGGGCCGGGGCGGCGGGGCCGCGACCGACTTGGCCGGCCGCGCCCCCGAGGAGGGTCGCAGCCGGGTGCTCGGCCTGGAGTCGGCCCACGAGGACATCTTCGCCACGCCGGACGACGGCGACGATCTCGACGTGGGCGACGACGACTTCGACGTGCCGTCGTTCCTCCGCTGACCGGGCACCGGCCGACCCCGGCACCCGCCACCGCCGCCACTCGCGCTACCCCGGCCACCCCCGCCACCCCCGTCGTCGCCGTCCGCGCCGCCACCAGGGCCCTGTGGACGGACGCCTCCGCCGGCGACGCCCGTGACCCATCGGCGTTCGTCCTGCCGCCGGCCGTCGGCCAGCGCCGGGTGTGGACGGCCACCCAGGTCCACGGGGCCGCCATCGTCGTGGCCGGCGGGCCGGAGTTCGACGACCGGGAGCACCCCGAGGCCGACGGGCTGGTGGCCGTGGGCGGGGCGGACTGTGTGGCCGTCAGGGTGGCCGACTGCGCGGCGGTGGCGCTCGGCAGCGACGAGGGCGTGGTGGGGGCCGTCCACGCCGGCTGGCGCGGCCTGGCCGCCGGTGTCATCGAGGCCGCCGTGGGCGTCATGCGGACGAGGGGGGCCACCCGGGTCTCGGGGGCGGTCGGACCCTGCATCCGACCGTGCTGCTACCGGTTCTCCCCGGCCGACATGGAGCCGCTGGTCGCCCGGTACGGTGGATCGGTGAGAGGCGTGACGACCGACGGCGCACCGGCGCTGGACGTCGCGGCGGCGGTGGGGGCCGCCCTGCGCGCCAGCGACGTCGAGGTGGTGGGCGGACCCGACGCCTGCACGGGCTGCGATCCGGCGTATTTCTCCCACCGGGCCCGGGCCGACGTCGCCCGGCAGGCCCTGCTGGTGTGGTGGGCGGACCCGTGACGCCGACCGGCCCGTCGCCGGCCCCGCCCGGGGCCGACGTGGGCCCGGGGGTGGTCGCCCGTCGGCTCGAGGCGGTGCGTGACCGGATCGCCTCCGCCACCGCCGACCCCGGGGCCGTCACCCTGGTGGCGGTGACCAAGGGCTTCGGCCCCGACGCTGTCAGTGCGGCCGTGGCCGCCGGCATCGACGACATCGGGGAGAACTACGCAGAGGAGCTCCTGGACAAGGCGGCCGTGGCCGGCCCGGCCCGCTGGCACTTTCTGGGAAGGATCCAGCGCAACAAGGTCGCCCGCCTGGCACCGGTGGTGTCGTGCTGGCAGGGCATGGCCCGGCCGGAGGAGGCCGTGGCCGTCGCCCGGCGGCGACCGGGCGCCACCGTGCTGGTGGAGGTGGACATGAGCGGCCTCCCCGGGCGCAACGGGTGTCCACCGGAGGGGGCCGCGGAACTGGTCGCCACCGCCCGCGACCTCGGACTGGACGTCGCCGGCCTGATGACGGTGGCGGCGCCCGGCCCGCCCGAGGCCGCCCGCGCCGGCTTCGGCGCGCTCTCCCGCCTGGCCGACCGCCTCGCCCTCGACGTCCGCTCGATGGGCATGAGCGACGACCTCGAAGTGGCGCTGTCCGAGGGCTCGACGATGGTGCGGGTCGGTCGGGCGCTGTTCGGAGATCGGCTCGGCCCGCCAGGCACTCACCACCTGCCTGAGGGCCTGCACTACGCTGTTCCAAGGAGGCGAGATGGCAGCTTCGTTCATGAAGAAGACGATGGCGTACCTCGGGCTGGTCGACGACGAGTACGACGACTACGAGGACTACGACACCCGCGGAACGCCGGTCGCCCGGGCGACGACCCGGGTGGCGGTCGAGGAGCCGGTGCCGGCGGCGGCCCCGGCGGGCCGGATCCGACCGATCGGTCGGGATGATGCCGGACCGGTGGCCATGACACCACAGACAGCGGTCAGCCCGCGCCCGGCCACGGTGCGTCCCATCTCCAACGATGCCGCCAACGCCAGGGTGCACGTGGTCGCCCCGGCCCGCTTCGGCGACGCCCAGGAGATTGGTGTCCGCCTGAAGGACAACCAGCCGGTGATCGTCAACCTGCAACATGCCGATCGTGACCTGCAACGGCGGATGATCGACTTCTGCAGCGGCGTCACCTTTGCGCTCTCGGGTGGCATGGAGCGGGTCGCCGACGAGGTCTTCCTGCTCACGCCGTCGAACGTGAAGGTCTCCGAGGAGGAGCGCCAGCGGCTGCAGGAGCGCGGTCTGGTCAACCCCTGACCCCGTGCCGCCGCCTCTCCCGGGGCCGACGTGAAAGGCCGACACTGCTCCCCCTGATCGCCACCCTCCTCGAGTTCTACCTGGTGGCGATGTTCGCCTACGCCATCATGAGCTGGATCCACATCCCCTGGGACTCGCCGTGGTACCGGGTGCAGCGGGCCCTCGGCAGGATCATCGAACCGGTGGTGGCGCCGGTCCGCAGGATCATCCCGCCGGCCGGCGGATTCGACATCTCCTTCATCATCGTCTTCCTCGTCATCCAGGTAGTGGTGATCCCGCTCCTGCTGCGATCGTGACGGCGGGCGCGGCGCCGCGGCCGGCCGGTCGCGCCGGCGCCGCCATCCGCTGAAATCCCGGCCTGGGCAGGTACCATGTCCGCCATGGATCCTTCGCAGTCTGCCCTCGACTCCCTCCGTACCGTCGAGTTCCGCGAGACCCTCAAGGGGTACCACCGCGACGACGTCGACGAATACCTCGAGAAGGCTGCGGTCGAGGCCGAGGGTCTGCAGGAGCAGCACCGACAGCTGTCGGAGCGCCTGCGGCAGGCGAGCGAGCGGATCGCCCAGCTCGAGGAGGCCATCGAGGCCCGGCCGGAGCCGTCGACGGCGTCGGCCGACGCGCTGCTGCAGGACGACACCCTGCAGCGGACGTTCGTGGCCGCCCAGCAGTTCGTCGACCAGATGAAGGCGGATGCCGAGGCGCGGCCGCCAAGCAGCTCGTGTCCGAGGCGGAGGCCAATGCCCAGGGCCTGACCACCGAGGCCGAGACGACGGCCGCCCAGATCGCGGCCGAGGCCGAGGGGAAGCTGCGGACGGAGATCGAGCGGCTCGAGAGCATCCGGATGCAGCTGGCCGGCGACATCGAGACGCTGGCCAGGCACCTCGAGGGCGAGCGCTCCCGCCTGCGCACCTCCCTGGCCGAGGTGATCAAGTGGGTCGACGAGAACGTGAAGACGGCCAGCGCGGCTGGCCGGACAGCGGTCGGCGGAGCAGCGCACCGGAGCTGCCGGTCAGCCGCAGGGCCAGCCGTCGGGGACGGCCCGCCCGCAGTCGGCCACCACCGGGGCGGCCGCCGAGCCGGCCAACGGTGGGGCCACCGCCGCCGTCGGGGCGACGCCCATGCGCCCGACCGGGGCCGTCCGTCCCGCCGCCGGGGCGGGCTCCCTGCCGCTGCAGGCCTGACCCGCCGCCGGGCCGAGCCGGGCCTTCCCGGTCCGGGCCGGGCCGGGTCGGGACGCGGCGAATCCGGAGCCGGAGGGGACCCGGCCGGACTCCGGTTGCCGCCGGTCGTGGACGCTCCACCGGGTCCCGCCGGACCGCCCCGACGGCGCGGCGGCGCCAGATTGCCGCGGGGGGCCTGGCACGGTAACGTCACCCGCTCACCGAATGCCGGGACGCCCCCGCCGACACGTGCCCCGGGGGGCGGCGGGCCGGGGCAATCTCGGAGAGGAGGTTCATGTGATGGCTGTGAAGAAGGCGGTGACCGCGTCCAGAGCGACGCCGGCCGCCAAGAAGGCGACGCCATCCAAGAAGCGCGGTGACCACCGGGGCCGCCTCGTCCGCCAAGCGGTCGGCCCAGGCCAAGAAGGCCGTGGCCGCGGCCAAGAAGCCGGCGGCGGCGAAGAAGGCCGCCACCGCCAAGAAGGCCCGTCCGGCCGGCCGGACCGCTCCGGTCGCCAAGGGAGGCCCGGTGGCACGGACGCCGGCTCCGGCGAAGAAGAAGGCGGCACCGGCGAAGAAAACCGCAACTCCCGCCAAGAAGCCGGCCGCAGCCAAGAAGAAGGCAGCCGCGCCGGCCGGCAAGGCGACCCCCGCGAAGAAGGCGCCGGCGGCCACAGCGTCCGGCGGCACCGGCGAAGAAGGCCGCGGCCGCGCCCAAGAAGGCGCCGACGGTCGGCCCGTACGCCAAGGACACCAAGTTCCTCGAGGAGCAGCGCGCCCTCCTGCTCGAGGAGCGGGCCATCTACGAGGGGCAGGCCGAGGACCTGCGGGCCGAGGCCGACTCGCTGGCACTCGAGCGCGAGCCGGGGGACGTGCAGTTCGACGAGGAGTCGGGTGAGGGCGGGACCGTCACCGTCGACCGGGAGCGCAATCTGGCGCTCTCGGCCCAGGCGTTGGTGGCCGTGGAGGAGATCGACGACGCGCTGCGCAAGATCGACCGGAAGACCTACGGCGGCTGCGAGCGCTGCCACCAGCCCATCCCGAAGGCGCGGCTCCGGGCCCTCCCGTTCGCCCGGCTGTGCGTGGCGTGCAAGAGCGGTGGTCTGTCACGCCGCTGACCGGCGAGCCGCGGGACGACCCCGGCGAGGCGTGCGCGCCGGCCGCAGCCGTGGCTGCGCATGGGCGTGGCTCTGGGCGTCGCTGCCGTGGTGGTGGCCGCCGACCAGCTGACCAAGTCGTGGGCGGTCGACCGCCTCGTCCGATCGGACCGATCCATGTGCTCGGGCACGCTCGACTTCGACCCTCGACGCGCAACACCGGCTCGTCCTTCAGCCTGTTCCCGGGACACGACGGCCGTGCTGGTCGTGGTGGCGGTGGCCCTGGTCGTGGTCGTTGCGTGCGTCTTGGTGTGGCGGGCCCCGACGTCGGGCGGGCCGCCATCCTGGGCTCATCCTCGGCGGCGCCCTCGGCAATCTGTCCGACCGGCTCTTCCGGGGCGACACGGTGCGGTGGTCGACTTCGTGGACCTGCACTTCTGGCCCACGTTCAACGTGGCCGACGCGTGCATCGTGGTCGGCTGCGTCCTCTTGTCGTGTCGCTGCTGCGGCGGCCCGACGGACTGCGTGAGCACGTGCCCGGTGATCGGTGCCCGACGCGCTCGACGGGGTGCGCGTGGACCGGGCCGTGTCCCTGCTGGCCGACATCTCCCGCGCGCCGGTCGCCCGGCTGGTGGCCGACGGGCGCGGTCGCAGTCGACGGGCGTCGTGGTCGACGCGGGCAGCCGCGCTCCTCGACGCCGGCCAGCAGCTGCGCGTCGAGCTGCCCGATTCGACGGAGGCCCCGGAGCCCGGTCCCCGACGCGTCGACGTCCCCTTCGCCGTCGTGCACAGCGACGACGATGTCATCGTGGTGGACAAGCCGGCCGGGCTGGTGGTCCACCCGGGGCCGGGCACCGGTCGGGCACGCTGGTGCACGGGCTGCTGGCCCGGTTCCCCGACCTGGCCGCCCTGCGGGACGGTGGCTCCGACCCGGACCGCCCCGGGATCGTGCACCGGCTCGACCGGGGCACCTCGGGGCTGCTGGTCGTGGCCCGCACGCCCGACGCCTACCGGTCGCTGGTGGCCCAGCTGACGTACCGGCACGGTGGATCGGCGCTACACGGCCCTGGTCCTACGGCCACGGTCGAGGAGGAGCACGGCGTGGTGGACGCCCCCATCGGCCGTTCGGTCCGATCCCGACCCGCATGGCCGTGACGCCGACGGGCGCCCGGCCCGCACCCGCTACCGGGTGGAGCGGCGCTTCGAGATGGCCTCGCCCGCCACCTTGCTCGGGCGTCGCTCGAGACCGGTCGGACCCACCAGATCCGGGTCCACCTGGCCGCCATCGGCCACCCTGTGGTGGGCGACGAGCGCTACGGCGCAGGGACGCCTCGCTGCCCGGTGGCCGTCGGCCGGCCCGTTCCTGCATGCCGAGCTAGCTGGCCTTCGACCACCCGGTGTACGGGGAGCGGGTGCCATGGACGTCGCACCTGCCGGACGACCTGGCCCGGGTCATCGACGCCGAGCTCGGCTGACCTGGTGCGCCCGTGGGCCCCCCGGTCGCTCGGCGACCGGGCGGGCGGCACGACCCGCCGTCAGGCGCTCAGGCGGCTTCGTGGACCGCTTCGAGCACGTCGCTGCCGGCCAGGACCTCGAGCGCCTCGGCCTCGGCCTGGCGGACCTTGCGCACGCCGATGCCCAGCCGCTCGGCCGTGGTCTGCAGCGACGCCGGGTCGCTACCGTCGAACCCGAAGCGGTGGTGGATGACCTCCCGCTGGAGGTCGGTCAGCCGGTCGACGGCCTGACGCACCAGGTCGAGGGTCAGATCGGACGGCCAGGTCCTCCTCGAATTCGCTCTGGTCGGTCGACACCAGGTCGCCGAGCGTCGCCGTCGAGTCGGTGGTGGCCGGCTGGTCGAGGCTGGCCACCACCCGGGCCGCCTGGGCCAGGTCCTCGCGCACTGCCGCGTTGGTGTTGGTGGCCTCGTCGAGCTCGCTCGTCGGTGGGCGCTCGCTGCAGCTGGTGGGTCAGCTCCCACAGTGGCCGCGTCCACCTGCTGGTTGCGCTCGGCCACCTCCATCGGCAGGCGGATGGTGCGGCCGTGCTGCTGGACGGCCCGCTGCAGCGCCTGGCGGATCCACCAGGTGGCGTAGGTGGAGAACCGGAAGCCCCGCTCCCAGTCGAACTTGTCCACGGCCCGCATCAGGCCGAAGGTGCCCTCCTGGATGAGGTCGGGAAGATCGACGCCGCGGTCCTGGTAGCGCCGGGCCCAGTGGACCACCAGCCGGAGGTTGGCCGCCATCATCTCGCGGCGGGCCGCCTCGTCGCCGGCCGCCACCCGCTTGGCCAGTTCGGTCTGGGCCTCGTGGTCGGGCAGCGGGTGAAGGTCGAGGTCGCGCAGGAAGAGTCCGAGGCTGTCCGCGTCGCCGCCCGCGTCGATCGGGGCCGGACCGGCGTGCCGTGCGCTGCGCCGGCGTCGGGCGCTGTTCGGCCCCGTTGTCGCTCGAGAGCTCTGCTCCTTGCTGGTCATGGTCACGGTTGCCGATCCACTCCTGATGCCTTGCCGACGGTATCCCGTCCAGGCATCCGGGTCCATTCCCGATCGTGCCGCCCGTGCCCCGCGGTGCCGGACCGGTGACATACCCACCGGGCGCCGCTTGCACACCGGGTCTTCGGATGATCGGCTGTCCGGATGCCCACCTCCGACACGTCGTCCCAGGTCACAACAGTGCTTCCTGATCCGCCACGGCGAGACCGAGTGGAGCCGGGCACGACGCCACACCGGGCGGACCGACCTGCCGCTGCTGCCCGAAGGCCGTGAGCAGGCCGCCGGCCTGGCCGGTCGGCTGGCGGCCGGAGGTTTCGAGTTCTCCCGGTGTCATGACCAGCTGTCTCCGCCGGGCCGGTCGAGACGGCGGAGTTCGCCGGGCTGCGGCCTCCGAGCGCCGGCCCCGGAGGAGCGTCCTCGACCCGGACCTGGACGAGTGGGACTACGGCGCCTACGAGGGCCGGACCACGGCCGAGATCCGCCAGGGAGCGGCCGGGCTGGAACCTCTTCGACGACGGCGCCCCCGAGGCGAGACCCTCGCCGAGGTGGCCGAACGGGTCGACCGGGTCATCGCCCGCGTCCGGGCTGTGGCCGGGGACGTGGCCTGTGTGGCCCACGCCCACCTCCTGCGGGTCCTGGCCGCCCGGTGGCTCGGGCTGGACGCCGACGGCGCCCGCCATTTCGTCGCTGGAGCCGGCGTCGATCAGCGTGCTCGGATGGGAGCGGGAGAACCGGTGATCGAGGCGCTGGAACTCGACGCTGACGTCAGGCCCGGGCCTCGCCGGCCGGCTGTGCCGCGCGCTCCCGGAGCCGCCGGCTGTGCCGCTGCCGGAGTCGCTGCCGGAGCCGGAGTCGGCGTCGGTGCCGGAGCCGGAGCCGGCGTCGAGCGTCGGGCCGTCCGTGCCGTCGGGGCCCTGGTTGTCATCGGGGTGCCCGGCCGTTCCGCCCTTTCGGCGCAGCCTGTTGTCGCCCGGGCCTTCGAACCAGTAGGGGTTGCGAGTGGCGCCGCCGGTTGGCGGTCGACCGGTCGCTCGGGGACGAGCGTGTCGCCGCGGACCAGCCGCCGCGGCCCCGTCCACCGGGCCGGCGGAGCGTCGAGCTGGCCGGCCAGGGCGTAGCCGACGGACTCGTAGTTGACCCTCCAGCCGCGGAAGTGCATCCACATCTCGTCGACGGGGCGGCTCATGGGCAGGCCGAGGCACTCGAGCGGTCCACGACCGACTCGAACTCCGCCTCGGGCAGGTCGATGGCGTCGTCGGGGCTCGGATCGGGGTCGAAAGCCATGCCGGCGCACCGGGGCGATGTCGCGGAGGCAGGTGAAGCCCATGCGCACGCACATGCGGGCCTCCATGGGCGCGCCCTCGGGGTCGATGGCGAGGAGGATGGCGGAGGCGTCGAGCACGGCCATCAGGCTGACGACCCACGAGTTCAGCGGTCGGGGCGAGCGGAGGTAGATGAGCGACGGGTAGCTGGTGTGGCTCTCGGCGACGTCCGCACCCCAGCGTTCCCAGTCGGCGAAGAGGCCGGGCATGTTGTCGACCATCCCGACCAGGTGGTGCCGGATGATCAGCTCCGGGCCCCAGGCCGGTGCCCCTGCCCGGGCTCTCGAGCAGCGTGACCAGGGTCTCGCGCCGGTTGTAGGCGCCGTAGAGGGCGGGCAGGTAGGCGATCTCCACGGCCACCAGCACCAGGCCGGAGCCGGCGGCCATGAAGTCGAGGGCCTGGGAGCCGTTCGAGTGTCCGGTGACGAACCCAGGGTGAACACCGACGAGCCCGCCTGCTCGAAGGCCAGGACGAGGCTGGGTGCCGACATGCCCCAGTTGACCAGGGTGAAGCCGATGACGAGGAGCAGGATCCACGTCACCAGCAGCGCCATCAGGGCTACCGGCTCCGACAGGACGAGCACGCGGTCCTGGGCGCGGTAGCTCTTCGACAGGTGGGCGATGGACCGGAAGCAGCTCCGCACCACGCGCATGGAGACGGTGGACAGGCCGCGGGACGGGGGGCGGGGAACGATCAGCACCCGGATCACGCCGGCGGCGGTGACCACCAGCACGGTCACCCCGACCACGAGTACGACGGCGCGGGGGAGCGGCGGCAGCGCCGCGGCCGGCACCGAGCTCAGCCGGCGGCGTCCGCGGGTACGAGCCCACGGGCGCGGGCCACCATGTCCGCCAGATTGAACGAGTCGAGGAACAGGCGCATGTGGTCGCCGACGTCCCCCCACACGCTCAGCAGCACGCACTGGCCCTCGTGGTCGCAGGCCCCGTTCTCGTGGGGCATCCCGAAGTCCCCGGCCACGATCGGGCCGTCCACCGCGCTCACGATCTGCGAGAGCGTGATCTCCTCGGGGGCCGGGCCAGCACGTAGCCGCCGCCGACGCCCCGCTTGGAGCGGACGAGGCCCGCACCCTTGAGGGCCAGGAGGATCTGCTCGAGGTAGGGCTGGGGCAGGCCGGTGCGCTCGGCGATGTCGCGGACCGCGGTCGGCCCGTCGGTCTCCTCGTGCAGCGCCAGGGACAGCAGGGCGCGGCTGGCATAGTCCCCCCGGGTCGATACCTTCACGGGGTCATGCTATGCCTGGTCCGGACCGGGAGCGGACTGCTCAGTGACCGCCGAGGCGTCCCGATGCCAGGTCCTCGGCCATGGCCCACCCGAAGGCGACGAGCCGCCCACCGGCCGCCGGCGTCCACCGTCTCGAAGAAGGCGATCGCCTCCTCGGGCGTCTTGACCTTGGGACCGTCGAAGTCCAGGCCGCCCGATTCGTTGCCGTCGCCGGCCAGCACGAACGTCCGGTCGTCGATGCGGTGGTCGGCGCCGAACCGCTTGGCCAGGCGCCGGCCCCAGGCCCGCTCCTCGCCGGTGGCCTTGCGCTCGGCGTCCGGGACGACGTCCGTCAGGCCGGTGAAGGCGCGGAACCCCTCGGCTCCCAACAGCCGGGTGCCCGACCAGCACGTCCTCGTCGGGGAAGGCGAGCAGCGCCCGCCGGAAGGTGTCGCCCATGATCGACCGCAGCACGGTGTCCGCCCGGGCCGTCCTGTCGACCGATGCCGACCCCGATGAGCAGGGACGGCGTGCCACCGATCCGTTCGAGGGTGGAGAACGCGTAGCCGCGGCAGCTTGTTCCCCTCGCGGGCTCGGGTGACCAGTACCCACTCCTCACGCTGCTTGGACAGGAAGCCGATGTCGAAGCGGGGTTCACGTTCGGCGCAGAGATCGGCCATCTCGGCCAACTCGACGTCGCTGATCGCCGTGCAGTCCTTCGTATCCACCAGGATGGGCATGTGGGGTTCCGTACTCCTCTGTTCCGTTGCGGTGGTCAACCGGCGGCGCCGCCCGGACGGGGACCCGAAGCAGGGTGGATCGGGTCCCACGGCGGAGCCGTGACGCAATTTTACGGGATTTACGGGCCCTTGTCGTAATCGGGGTCCACGGTGGTCACCACGGCCACTTCTGGGGCCCTCCACGGCATGTCCGGGCACCGGGCGGAAGGTGGCCGGACGCGGGCCCGGCAGAGGCCGGACGGTGCCCGGACGCGGGCCGGACAGGCCCGGGCTCACACCCGGATGGCGTTCGGGCCGAGGAGCACCCGCAGCTCGCCCACCAGGCCCCGGCGGCTGTCGACATTGAATTCGGGGGGCAGCCGGAGCACCTTCTCGCCGACGTGGAGGAACACCGGCGAGTCTCCCGGGTGGTCGCAGAGCACCTTCTTCAGCCGGTCGACGGTGGACGTCGGTGAGCTGGTTGACCGGCAGCGCCACCCGCAGCTCGCCCGTGCCGTCGGCGGCCAGCTCCGGACGGGCGATCTCCATGCAGACCAGCTTCAGCGCGGTCGTCGCGCAGGTCGAGCCGGCCCTTGACGACCACGATGGCGTCGTCGGCCGAGCAGCGCGCCGTACTCGGCCATCGCCTTCGGAAAGACGAACGCCTCGATCGACGCCTGCAGGTCCTCCAGGACGAACGTGGCCATCAGGTCCCCCTTCTTCGTGTAGCGCCGGGACAGCTCGGTCACGACCCCGCCCACGGTGCGGACCGACCTGCCGCCCTCGCCCCCGCCCCGCCCCGGCCCCGCCCCCGGAGTCCCCGCCGAAGCCACCACCGAAGCCGTCCAGGCCGTCTCGACGTCGCGGAGATCGGCCAGGGTGCAGTCGGTCAGTCGGGACAGTGAGCCCTCGAGTCCCATGAGCGGGTGGTCGCTGACGTAGAGCCCGAGCATCTCCTTCTCGAAGGCCAGGCGCTCGGACTTGTCGAACTCGGTGTCGGGGATGGGCACGCGGATGTCGGCGAACCCGGTTGTCTGCCCTCGCCCTCGGGTTCAGCGCGGCGAACAGCGTCACGACCCCGACCTCGTGCTCGCGGCGGCGCTCGAGGGTGCGGTCGACGATCTCCTCGAAGACCAGGCACAGGCCCTGGCGGGGATGGCCGAGGCGAGTCGAAGGCCGCCGGCCTTGACCAGCGACTCGATGGTCCGCTTGTTCAGCACCTGCGGGGTCGACCCGCAGACAGAAGTCGTAGAAGTCGGTGAAGGGGCCGTCGGCCTCGCGCTCGGCGACGATGTGGGCCACCAGCCCCTCGCCGACGTTGCGCACCGCGGCCAGCCCGAAGATGATGCGCCCGCAGTCGCCCGTCCCGATCGGCCGCCCGTCGAAGGTGGCGGCGAACTCGGACAGCGACCGGTTGACGTCGGGGACCAGCACCTCGATGCCGAGCGCCCGGCACTCGGCCAGGTAGACGGCCGTCTTGTCCTTGTCGTCCTTCACCGATGTGAGCAGTGCGGCCAGGTACTCGACCGGGTAGTGGGCCTTCAACCAGGCCGTCTGGTAGGCGACGAGCCCGTAGCCGTAGGAGTGCGACTTGTTGAAGGCGTAGTCGGCGAAGGGCTCGATGATGTCGAACAGCTCGGTGCCGAGCTGCTCGCCGTAGCCCTTGGCGACGCAGCCCGGCCACGAACTTCTCCCGCTCGGCGGCGATGAGCGCCCGGATCTTCTTGCCGCAGGCCTTGCGGAGGTTGTCCGCCTCCTCCAGCGTGTAGCCGGCGAACTTCTGGGCCACCCGCATGACCGACTCCTGGTAGAGCATCAGCCCGTAGGTGTCGCCGAGGATCGGCCTCGAGGTCGGGGTGGAGGTAGGTGAGCGGCTTGCGGCCGTTCTTCCGCTCGGCGTAGTCGCGGTGCATGTTGGCGGCCATGGGGCCCGGCCGGTAGAGGGCGACCAGCGCGGCCACGTCGTCGAAGCTGGTCGGGGCGAGCGACCGCATGAGCGAGCGCATGGCCGCCGCCCTCGAGCTGGAAGACCCCGATCGAGTCGCCCCTGCGCAGCATCTCGAACGTGGCCTCGTCGTCGAGGGGGATGCCGTCGATGTCGGGCCGGCTGCCCGTCGCCTGCTCGATGAGGTCGAGCGCCCGCTCGATGACCGAGAGGTTGCGCAGCCCGAGGAAGTCCATCTTCAGCAGGCCGAGGTCCTCGACCCCGTGCATCTCGTACTGGGTCACGATCGGGGCGTCGCTCGGGGTCGCCGAGCCGTCGGGCTTGCGCTGGATCGGGCAGGTACTCGGTGAGCGGCTCGTCGGTGATGACCACGGCGGCGGCGTGGATGCCGTCCTGGCGGCGCAGGCCCTCGAGGCCCTTGGCCACGTCGATGACCTGCTTGGCCTCGGGGTCGGTCTCGTACATCGTCCGCGCAGCTCGGCCGCGGCGGCGTAGCCGTCCTCGTGGCCCTCGGTCTTGTCGAGGCAGGCGGCGAGTGGGGTGTCCCGGCCCATGACGAGCGGCGGCATGGCCTTGGCGATCCGGTCGCCGACGATGTAGGGGTAGCCGAGCACCCGGGCCGCGTCGCGCACGGCGGCCCGGGCCTTGATGGTGGAGAACGTGACGATCTGGGCGACGTGGTCGGAGCCGTAGCGCTCGGCCGCGTAGCGGATCATCTCGCCGCGGTAGCGCTCGTCGAAGTCCATGTCGATGTCGGGCATCTGCTTGCGGCCCGGGTTGAGGAAGCGCTCGAAGAGCAGGTCGTAGCGGATCGGGTCGAGGTCGACGATGCGCAGGCAGTAGGCGACGCAGCACCCGGCGGCCGACCCGCGCCCGGGCCCGACCCGGATGCCGTGCGACCGGGCGTAGCGGATGAGGTCCCAGACCACGAGGAAGTAGGCGGAGAAGCCCATGTCCGCGATGACCCCGAGCTCGTAGTCGAGCCGCTCGACGACCTCGGCGGGCAGCGGGTCGCCGTAGCGCTCCGTCGCCCCCTCGATAGGCTGAGGTGGCGGAGATAGGCGGCCGCCCGTTCCTCGTAGGTGTCGCCGGCGAACTCGTCGGGCACCGGGAAGCTTGGGCAGGCTGACCCGGCCGAACTCGATCTCGACGTTGGCCCGCTCGGCGATCAGCAGCGTGTTGTCGCACGCCTCGGGCAGCTCGGCGAAGAGGTGGCGCATCTCGGCCGCCGACTTCAGGTAGTGCTCCTCGCCCTCGAACTTGAACCGCTTGGGGTCGTCGATGGTGGCGCCGGTCTGCACGCAGAGCAGGGCGTCGTGGGCGACGGCGTCCTCGCGGTGGGTGTAGTGGCTGTCGTTGGTGGCGAGCAGCGGCGCGCCGATCCGCCGGGCGATCTCGACCAGCTGCGGGTTGGTCTTGTGCTGCTCGGGCAGGCCGTGGTCCTGGAGCTCGACGAAGAGGTTGTCCCGGCCGAAGATGTCCTGGAGCCGGCCGGCCAGCGTCTCGGCCTTGATCGTGGTCGTCGGCCAGCAGCGCCTGGAGCACGACGCCGCCGAGGCAGCCGGTGGTGGCGATGAGGCCCTCGTGGTGGCGCTCGAGCAGCTCCCAGTCGACCCGGGGCTTGTAGTAGTAGCCCTCGAGGTAGGCGGCCGACGACAGCTTGATCAGGTTGCGGTAGCCCTCGGTCGTCTCGGCCAGCAGGGTCAGGTGGTAGTAGAGCTTCTCGCCGCCCGCCGACGTCGCCGCCGGTGTCGTCGACCCTGCC
This sequence comes from uncultured Actinomycetota bacterium, assembly GCA_963838005.1. Classification (GTDB taxonomy): domain Bacteria; phylum Actinomycetota; class Acidimicrobiia; order Acidimicrobiales; family RAAP-2; genus CAWIPW01. The sequence continues at coordinate 87,201 of CAWIPW010000003.1, read as the reverse complement.
CCGGCGGACCGGTCGCTCGTGGCGGGACTCGGCCGCCATGTAGGCCTCGGTGCCGATGATCGGCTTGATGCCCGGCTCCCGGCAGGCGGCGTAGAAGTCGAGGACGCCGTACATGTTGCCGTGGTCGGTGATGCCGAGCGCCGGCTGCCCGTCGGCCGCCGCCGCCTGCGACGAGGTCTTCACCCGGGCGGCGCCGTCGAGCATCGAGAACTCGGTGTGGGTGTGCAGGTGGGTGAACGACCGTGCTGCCACCGGCCGGGTCCTGCCTTCCTCGAGCTGGCGGTGCTCGCTCCGCCGGCGCCACCGAGATGCTGTCCACAGCCGGTTATCCCCAGCTGTGGACGAGTTACAGCGGTGTGATTCCGCGTCGCCTGGCACTGTACGCCCGGCGCGCGGCCGGCGGGTCGGAGGGGCCCGCGGGCCGCTCAGAGGTAGGTGCCCGGGCGGCCGATGCCGGCGTCGCCGCCCGGCGGCAGCGCCGCTGCCGCATCTCCTCGAGCTGGGCCCGGGCCGCCATCTGCTGGGCGACCAGCGTCGCCTGGATGCCGTGGAAGAGCCCCTCGAGCCACCCGACCAGCTGGGCCTGGGCCACCCGCAGCTCGGCCTCGGTCGGGACGTGGCGTCGCCGAAGGGGATGGCGACCCGGTCGAGCTCGGCCACCAGGTCGGGCGAGAGGCCGTCGGCCAGCTCGCGGACCGACTGCTCGTAGATCTCCCGGAGCCGGCTCCGGCTGGCCTCGTCGAGGGGCGCCTGGCGGACCTCCTCGAGCAGCTGCTTGACCATCGAGCCGATGCGCATCACCTTGGCCGGCTGCTCGATCGACTCGGCCGGCTCCTCGGCGTCGTCCCCGGTCGTCCCCGCGCGCCATCGGGGCCGGTGCCCTCGCCGGCGACCCGGTCCGGCGGCCGACGCCGGTGGTCCGACCCCGACGCACCTCGGGCCGCAGGGCCTCCGGGCCGGCGTCGTCCGGCGGAGGTTCCGTCGCGATCGGGTTCGGTCATGTCTCACGATGTTGCCATCCCCGCCGAGGGCGAGCAGCGGCACGCAGCATCTCGGCCGCCGGTCAGCGAGCCGTGGCGGGCGGCCAGGCGGGTCTCGCCGGTGTCGGCCGGGTCCATGAAGGCGATGGGCGCGAAGGGGATCAGGGCCACGTCGCCGAGCCTGTCCCGGCCACCCGCCCGCAGGGGACCGCCGAACCATCCCTCGTCGACGACTGGTCCCGGGCCGCCACCCAGGCGTGGTCGACCCGTACCGCTCCCGGCGGCCGGCCAGCAGGTCCCCGGCCGCACCCGGTCGGGCGTGGAGCCAGCGGAACCGGCCCTCGCCCGACAGAAAGCGGGTCGCCCCCATCAGCTCGGGCCCGAGGAGCACCACCGGGGCCCGATGTCGACCTGTCCGTGATCGGCGGTGACCACCAGCACGGCGCCGGCGGGGCAGCTCGCCGCGATGTCGCCGACCAGGCGGTCGACCGCCCGCAGCTCCGCGTCGTAGTGCTCGCCGAGGCCGTGCTCGTGGGCGACCTTGTCGATCCCGTCGTAGTAGGCGTAGATGAACGGCTCGCCCCCGGCCAGCAACTGCCGCAGCGCCGACCACCATCGACGAGGTCACCCGGTAGCCGCGGATGGGCGAGTCACCGATCTGGGCGGCCGTGAACCCGGTCGACCCGAAGTCGCCGCTTCGAGACCACCGGTACCGGCCGGGCCGCGCCCGGGAACGGCGGCGTGGGCTGGAACTCGGCCACCGGGAAGAGCTGCCGGGCGTCACGAGGCCGGGCAGTGCCGACCTGCCACCGGAGCACGTTGAGGATCTCGTCGCCGGGGACGGCCAGCCGGTATCCGAGCAGGCCGTGGACGGACGGTGGCCGGCCGGTGCCGATCGAGGTCAGCGCGGCCGCCGTGGTCGTGGGGACGACGGAGGTGGCCGGCTGGTCGATGCCGGCGGCGGCCGACAACGTGGGGGTCAGGGCGGCCCGCTCGCGGACCTGCTCCCACCCGAGCCCGTCGATGACCAGCAGAACGACCTGGGGGGCGCCGGCCACTATGGGGGGCAGCCACGCCGGGGCGTCGGCGGGGATGCCGCCCGGCCCCGTGCAGGCGAGCAGGGCCGGCACGAGGTTGGAGATGCAGGCGCCCTCGTAGTCCGGCAGGACCGGCTCGGGTGCCCCGGTGACCGCGGTCTCTTGCACGGGGCGCACATTAGGCGCTGGTTCCGCGGCGGCGCCCCTCGGCTCCGGGCCCGTCGTCGGCCGGCGACGGCGGGTCGGTGAGGAGGCGCACCTCTGACGCCACCACCGCCCGGCCCCCGACGGCAACGGTGTCGCCGGTGAGCTGCATGCTCACCGTGCCGCCCCTCGGTGAGGCCTGCTCGCCCACCAGATCGCGACGGCCCGTGCGTGCCGCCCAGTACGGGGCCAGGGTGCAGTGGGCCGAGCCCGTCACCGGGTCCTCGGGGATGCCGACCCTCGGGGCGAACACCCGGCTCACGCAGTCCACGCCCGGCCGGTCGCCGGGTCCGGTGACGATCACGGCCCGGGCGTCCACCCGGGCCAGGCCCGTCATGTCGGGCACCAGTGACCGCACGGTGGCGGCGTCGTCGACGACGACCATGACGTCGGTGCGGCCGGCGAGCACGGTGGCGGTGGTGGTGCCGGTGCCGGTGGCGGCGGTGCCGGTGGTGGTGCCGGTGCCGGTGGCGGCGGTGCCGGTGGCGGTGGCGGCGTGCGATGCGGCCAGGGCGCCGAGGAGGCCGACGGGAGCGGCCACCGTCGCCGGCGGATCCGACGGGAGCTCCATGCGCACGCGGCCGTCGGTCAGGCGCCGGCACGCCAGCACCCCGCTGCGGGTGTGGAAGCGCCCACCTCCGAGGAGGAAGGCCGCGGCCAGGGTGGCGTGCCCGCACAGGTCCACCTCGGTGGTCGGGGTGAACCACCGCAGGTCGTACCCGCCGTCGTCCCTTGCGACCACGAAGGCCGTCTCCGAAAGGTGCAGCTCGTCGGCGACGGACTGGAGCCAGGCGTCGTCCGGGAAACGGTCGAGGAGGCACACGGCGGCGGGGTTGCCGGAGGAGACCCGGTCGGTGAAGGCGTCGACGACCGTGAGGGTCGTGGGCACGTGCCGTTCAGCCTCGGGGGAGGATGGCGCGGACCGTCTTGTAGCAGTGGCCGTCGCGCGGCGTGCTCAGCGAGACCACCAGGACGTGGGGCTTGAACCCGAGCACGGACGCCAGGTCCTTTCCCTGGAGGCGGTCACGTCGGGCGACGTCGAGGGCGCGCACGGCGCCGGCGTCCTCGACCGGCAGCCAGTTGTCGGTGCGGCCCCACCCGAACCGCGCCCACGCCGCCCGCTCACCGGTCCGGCGGAACAGCACCGGTCCCTTGGTCGGGACGACCAGGGCCAGCGACGGCCGGAAGCCACGGAACTCCCAGTAGGGGGCGGATGCGCCCGGGAAGCCCAGGACGTGCTCTTCGACCGGCGTCGTCAGCCGGGCGAGGAGGGCCCGCACCCGGCGGCCGCGCAGCGTGCCCAGGTGGTGGGGGAGGCCCTCGACGGTGACCGCCTCGGGCTGGGCCAGGTCGTCGCGCTCGGGCTCCTCGGCGAGCACCGCCTCCACCACGTCGAACCGGGCCAGGTCGGGGGGGCGGTCGTCGGGCCAGGCGATGCGGGCCCTGACCAGTGAGCCCGAGGCCAGGTCGATGCCGATGGTGTCCTCGTCGTGGCAGGCCAGCACCAGCACCGTCAGGGTGGCACCCCCGGCCACGTCGACGGCGGCCCGCGCCCGCACGGCGCGCACGGCCGTGCGGGCGGTGCCGCCGCGTGGGGTGCGTCCTCCCGATCGCGCCCGGCGTCGGCCCGGTCGTGGGGTGGGTGCCGGTCCGGGTGCCGGTCCGGGTGCGGGTGCGGAGGTCGGTGCCAGCGCCGGTTCCAGCGCCGGTGCCGGTGCCGTTCCTGACGGCGGCGTGGGCGTCGCATCGGGTTCGGGTTCGCGCCCGGCTCGCCGGTGACCGGGGCGCCACCGCCCCCGCCGTCGCGTCGGCCCCGGCTCATGCCGCCACCGACACGTCGAGCTGGGCGGTGAGGGTGGCCACCTCGTCGGTGGGCCGCTGGCAGGTGTAGCCGTGGCACACATAGGCGTGGCCGTCCTCACGGCTCTCCCACAGCGGCGACGGGATGCGCTCGCCCCAGGCCAGCACGGCGTCCGGCAGCCACCGACCCTGAACGGCGCGCACCAGGTCGGGCCGGTCGCCGGCGACGACCACCTCGGTGGTCCCCTCGTCGAGGAGACTGGCGGCCAACAGGGTGTGGGCGACCGCCAGCGGGTGGTGGTCGATGACCTCGGCCAGCAGCGCGACCACCCCGTCGGCGGCCGTGCGGAAGCGGGCCTCGCCGGTCAGGGCGGCCAGCCGGGCCAGCGCCACGGCGGCCACGCCGTTGGCCGACGGTGTGGCCCCGTCGAGCACGTCCTTCGGCCGGACGATGAGGGCCTCGGCATCGCCACCGGTGGTGAAGAACCCACCCTCCGGATCACCGAACAGCTCGAGGAGGGCGTCGGCGGTGGCGACGGCGCGGGCTGTCCAGACGGCCTTACCTGTGAGCTCCGCCAGCCTTGTACAGCAGTCGACGAGCCACGCGTGGTCGACGGCGTAGGCGAGATGGCGGGCCCCGCCGTCGCGCTGCCACGACCGCAACAGGCGGCCGTCGCCGGGCCGCCGGAGGTGCTCCCATACGAAGGTGGCGACGCTCTCGGCGGCGTCGGCCCAGTCGTGCCGGTCGACCAGGGCGGCCGCCTCGGCCAGCGCCGACGCGAACATTGCGTTCCACTCGGCCAGCACCTTGTCGTCGAGTCCCGGTCGCGTCCGCCGGGACCGGGCGGAGATCATGCGCCGCCTGGCCTCCTCGATCCCGGCGTCACCGGTCAGGGGCGCACCCACCGGTCGGCGCAGGATCGACATCCCCTCGAAGTTGCCGGCCTCGGACACGTCGAAGAAGGCGCACGTTTCGGGAACGCCGGCCGGGCCGTCCGCGGTGCCGTCGGACGCCAGGGCGTCGGCCACCGCCGCCGGCGTCCAGACGTAGAACCGCCCCTCGACGCCCTCCGAGTCGGCGTCCTCGGCCGAGCAGAGGCCCGTACCCCGGTGGTGGTGACAGCCAGGTCGGACAGCACGTAGTTCACGATGCCCTCGGCCACCCCGAGATAGCGGTCGTCGCCGGTGACCGCCCAGCCGTGGATGAAGGCGGCCAGCAGGCCGGCCTGGTCGTAGAGCATCTTCTCGAAGTGGGGGACGAGCCACTCGGCGTCCGTGGAGTACCGGGAGAACCCGCCGCCCAGGTGGTCGTGGATGCCGCCGGCGGCCATGGCGTCGAGGGTGCGGGTGGCCATCTGCAAGGAGGCGGGCGAGCCGGTGCGCAGCGCGTGGCGGAGGGCGATATCGACGAGCGTGGGCTGGGGGAATTTCGGGGCCGGGCCGAAGCCGCCCCACTCCCCGTCGAAGCGGTCGGCCAGCTCGGCGACGGCCGCCTCGAGTCGGACGCCGGAGCGGACGTCCCGCGTGGCCGGGCCCGTCGCCCGGGCGACGGTTGGACGGAGCCGCGGGAGCACCGATCGCGACGCCACCGCGTCCGCCAGCTCGTCGGCCTGCTGCTCGACCTCGGGGCGGCGGTTGCGCCAGATGTCGTCGACAGCGGCCAGCACCGTGGTGAACGACGGCAACCCCGGCCGGTCCACGGCCGGGAAGTAGGTGCCGCCGAAGAACGGGCGCCGGTCCGGGGTCAGGAACACGCTCATCGGCCACCCACCCGATCCGGTCAGCGCCAGCACGGCCTCCATGTAGACGGCGTCGACGTCGGGCCGCTCCTCGCGGTCGACCTTGACGGGCACGAAGGTGGCGTTGAGCGTGGCCGCCACGGCAGCGTCCTCGAAGGACTCGTGGGCCATCACATGGCACCAGTGGCACGCCGAGTAGCCGATGGACAGGAAGACAGGCCGGTCCTCGGCCTCGGCCAGGGCGAAGGCCTCATCGCCCCACGGGTACCAGTCGACAGGGTTGTCGGCGTGTTGGCGCAGATACGGACTGGTCTCGTTGCCGAGGCGGTTGGCCGTCACGCGGTCAGCGTAGCGATCACCGTGGCGGGCGCCCGGCCACCGCCCGGCCACCGCCCGGCCACCGGGGGGACGCCGTCGGCTCGGGCAGCCCGTGTGCAGTTCTGCGAAGGTGGGTCATGACCGTCGGGCTGCAGGGACTGAGGACCGTCATCTATCCAGTCGCCGACCTCGACGCCTCGAAGTCGTGGTGGGCCGGGCTGCTCGGGGCTCCGCCCTACTTCGACGAGCCCTTCTACGTCGGGTTCGATGTCGGCGGCTACGAGCTCGGCCTGCTTCCCGACGGCGATCCGGGTGACGGTGCCCTGGTGTACTGGGGCGTCGCCGACGTGCAGGCCGCCGTGGACGAGGCCACCACCCGGGGAGCCGTTGTCCATGCACCGGTCGCGGACGTGGGGGACGGCATCGTCACCGCCACCGTACGGACGCCGCAGGCGGAGATTGTCGGCTTCATCTACAACCCGCACTTCGCCGCCGGCTGATCGCGGGCCTGCCGCTTTCGTGGGTGTTCCGGCCGCCCGTAGGGTGAGCGCCATGGAACTTCGACTCGACGGACGGACGGCGCTGGTCACGGGGGCATCGAGGGGCATCGGCCGCGCCATCGCCGAACGATTCGCGGCGGCCGGTGCCTCGGTGATGCTGTCTTCTCGCAAGGCGGACGCCCTGGCGTCGGCCAAGGACGGGATCGATGCCGCCACCGCCCACCTCGACGGCACCGGCGAGGTCGCTTGGCACGTGGCCAACGCGGGCGAGCCCGACCAGGCCGAGGCGTGCGTGACCGCCACCGTGGAGCGGTTCGGGCACATCGACATCCTCGTGAACAACGCGGCCGCCAACCCGTACTTCGGACCCGTGATCGACATCGAGGGGGGTCAGGCCGACAAGACGGTCAAAGTCAACCAGACCGCCCTGATCTGGTGGACGAAGGCGGCGTGGCGGGCCGGCATGTCCGAGTACGGCGGCACCGTGCTCAACCTGGCATCGATCGGGGGTCTCGAGGTGGAGCCCGGGATCGGTTGGTACAACGTGACCAAGGCGGCCGTCGTGCACCTGACCCGGCAGTTGGCCGGTGAGCTGGGACCGGCCGTGCGCGTCAACGCCCTCGCTCCCGGTCTGGTGAAGACGGACTTCGCCCGGGCGCTGTGGGAGCCCGCCGGCGACCTGGTGGCGTCCAGGCTGCCGCTGCGCCGGTTGGGGGAACCGGAAGACATCGCCAGGGCCGCGCTCTTCCTGTGCTCGGACGCGGCGTCGTGGATCACCGGGCATACGCTCGTCATCGACGGTGGGGCCATGGTGATGCCGGGGGGCGGCGTCGCCTGAGCCTGAGGTCGCCGGCCGGCGACCCCTCAGAACAGCACGGGCGGCGGCGGGTCGGGCCCGGCCCGGGCCGCCCTGCTCAGCTCGATCATCGACGGGCTGTCGGGACGGTCGAGGCCGAGGTCGGGCTCCTGGCCGAAGGGCACGGGCCCCTCGAAGCGCCATGACCGGGCCGCCCCGTCGGTATCGACGGGGGTGAGGGTGAAGCCCTCGTAGGTCTTCAGATAGTGGTGGTGGTGGCAAAGGCGAGCCAGATTGTCGAGCGAGGTCGGGCCGCCCTCCGCAAAGGGGACCACGTGGTCGATCTCGAGGCCGGTCCGCACGGTGCACTTGGGCACCACACATACCGGGTCGCGCACCATGAGGGCGTGGCGCAGGGCCGTCGGGACGTGGCGGCCCAGGGTGGTCACCTTCTCGATGCGGCCGCATCGTTCGAAGACACAGGAGACGAAGGCGTCGTCGGTGAGACTCTTGAGGCCCTCGTAGGTGAGGCTGCCCACCCCGTCGGCCTCACAGCACTGGCCCGGGCCCACCCGTCGGTTGCGCAACACGTCGAGGTCGACCCGGACGAGCAGCGTGGTGGCCGTGCCTGACCCGGCCCCGCCACCCTCTCCACACACCAGGTCGAAGAGGGCGTCGGCCAGATAGGCGGCCTGGGGCTCGCGCTCACCCTTGTCCCGGGCCGCTTCGAAGTGCTCCCTGGCCGCCTTCTCCACCACGGCCACCAGGCGGGCACCGCGCTCGGGCAGGTCCCGGCCGGAGAAGCAGAACGCCCCCTCGGAATCCCTCCAGTGGCGGAAGTGGCGCTCGGCGTGGATCCGGCGGGCCGTGGCCGCCGGATCGGACCGGGCCGAGGCCGCCTTGGCCTTGCGGCACTTCTCCTTCAGGGTGGGCAGGGCCTCGCGCCTGGCGGCGTCGATGAGCTCGTCGGTGGCCTCGGGGGCGCTCTGGGCGGCGTCGGTGATGGCGGCCGCCTGGGCCGCCGACAGCTCACCTTTCCGCAGGGCGTCCTCGAGGCCCGGCAGCGACGAGGCCGCCCCGGCCCGCTCGAGGCGTGCCCCGAGCCGCCCCGAGGCCCACGCCCTCGATGTCGGCCAGCAGGGAGGCCGCGGAAGCAAAGCCCTCCTCACGGTGGAGCCCGACCTCGTCCAGGCGACCGGCCAGCAGCGTCTTGATGGTGTCGCCCAGCCGCACGACGGCCACGCTCTTCTCGAAGAGCAGGCGGGCATGGGGACCGGTCAGCACCCCGGGCTCCAGCTCAGCCGCCAGCTCGGCCAGCAGCGAGTGGGCCATGTCCAGGCGGGCACGCAGGGTCCCACCCGGGGCCTCCCGCTCGGCAGTACTCGGTCCTGTCATCGACACCATGGGGACAGTCCAGCAGGGGGGTGTGACAGGTCAGACGAGGTCGGTCCGGCGCACCTTCCCCAGGGGGGTGCGGGGAAGCGCTGCGACCAGCTCGATCTCCTTCGGCGCGGCCCACGGGGCCAGCTCGGCCGAGACCAGCTCCCGGAGCTCGGCCAGCGACGGTGCCGGCGACGCCGCGGGCACGACCCAGGCCACCACCCGCTGGCCCCACTGGGGGTCGGCCCGACCGGTCACGGCCACCTCGGCGATGCCGGAATGGGCGGCCAGCACCCGCTCGACCGGTGCCGGCCACACCTTCTGGCCGCCGGTCACGATGACCTCGTCGCCGCGGCCGTAGACGGTCAGGCGGCCCTCGGCGTCGAGCGTGCCCTCGTCGCCGGTGGCCAGCCAGCCACCGGCCAGCTTCGGGTCGGTGCCGCCCCCGCCGCCCCCGCCGCCCCCGCTGCCCGGACCACCCCCGCCGCCCAGGCCGCCACCGGGACCGCCCCCGCCGCCCCGGTAGGCGCGCAGCAGCATGGGGCCGCGCAGGAGGATCTCGCCCTCCCGCCCGAGCCGGCCGTCGCCGATCCGGAGCTCGACCCCGTCGAGCGGCCGGCCGTCGTAGACGACGCCCGAGCCGGTCTCGGTCAGGCCGTAGGTGGTCACGGCGTTGGCCGGCAGCGACGGGGGCGGGGCGCCCCCGCCGACCAGGACGGCTCGGTAGCCGGAGACGTCCGTTCGGGCCAGTGCGGTACCCACCAGCGAGATGAGCGTGGCCCCGTCCCGCCCCGCCGCCCGCTCGACGGCGTCGGCGTCGAAGCGGGGGAGGACCACCAGCGGCGTGCCCGTCAGAAGGGCCCTGGTCACCACGGAGAGCCCGCCGACGTGGGCCACCGGCAGGCAGGCCACCCAGCGGTCACGTGACGGGTCGACCCCCAGCGCGCCCGACGAGGCGGCCGCCGACGCGGCCACGGCGGCATGGGTGAGCACCACCCCCTTGGGCTCGCCGGTCGTCCCGCTGGTGGCCACGATCAGGGCGTCACCGGCCTCGACGCCGATGCCACCCTCGACCGGCCACCGGCCCTCCCCGTCGACGCGCACCCCCGGCCGCAACGCCTCGAACAGGCGGGCCCGGGCCGGCGGGGGGAGGCGCAGGTCGACCGGCCAGGCGGCGTCGCCGGCCTCCCAGACGGCCGTGAGGGCGTCCACGAACCCGGGGCCCTGGGGCAGCTCCAGCGCTACCAGGTCGGGCATTTCGCTAGGTTAGCGATCGTACGAGCAAGGACTCTAGGAGTGGATGGTCGAATGGTGGACGGCAGCAGCGACGAGCAGGTCACGACGGTCATCTCGGGTCCGCCCGTCGATCCGGTCGAGGAGTTCCGCCATCTCCCGGCGCCGGCCTGGACCCCGGGGGGCGACTACGGCGACATCCGCTACGAGGTGGCCGACGGCATGGCCAGGCTGACCATCTGCCGGCCCGAGGTCCGCAACGCCTTCCGGCCCCAGACCCTGTTCGAGCTGTCCGACGCCTTCAACGCGGCCCGGGACGACCCGGGGGTGGGCGTGGTGGTGCTCACCGGCCAGGGTCCCGACGCCTTCTGCTCCGGCGGCGACCAGATGATCCGGGGCGACGACGGTTACCTCGGCGACGACGCCGTCGCCCGGCAGGGCATCGGCCGCCTGAACGTGCTCGACCTCCAGATCCAGATCCGGCGGCTGCCCAAGCCGGTGGTGGCCATGGTCGCCGGCTACGCCATCGGCGGCGGCCACATCCTCCACCTGGTGTGCGACCTGACCATCGCCGCCGACAACGCCCGGTTCGGCCAGACCGGCCCCAGGGTGGGCAGCTTCGACGGCGGCTACGGGGCCAGCCTGCTGGCCCGCACGGTGGGCCTGAAGCGGGCCAAGGAGGTGTGGTTCCTCTGCCGCCAGTACGACGCCGCCACCGCCCTCGACTGGGGCCTGGTCAACGCGGTGGTGCCCCTGGCCGACCTCGAGCGGGAGACGGTGGCGTGGTGCCGACAGATGCTCACCCTGTCGCCAATCGCCCTGCGGATGCTGAAGGGTGGCCTGCACGCGGCCGACGACGGCCTGGCCGGCCTGCAGCAGTTCGCCGGCGACGCCACCATGCTCTTCTACATGAGCGAGGAGGGCCAGGAGGGGCGGAACGCCTACCAGCAGCGCCGCAAGCCGGACTTCTCCAGGTTCCCGCGCCGCCCGTGACCGACGGTGCACCCGGCGGCGGTGGCCACGGGGAGGGTGAAGGGACCGGTGACGACGACCGGTCGGCTCCGCCGGGACCGGGCGCGCCGCCTGGACCCGGTGGCCCGCCCCCCGGCCCGATCGCCCGCTGGTGGCTCGGGGCCCGGCCCCGCACGTTGCCGGCGGCGGTGGTGCCGGTGCTGGTGGGGACGGCGCTGGCCCACCCGCACTACGCCGAGCTTCTTCAGGTGGGGTCGTCGGAGTCCGTCTACGGCGCCAGCGACGGCGTGGGCGCCACCGTCACCCACCCCGTGCCGCACTCGTGGTGGAACGGGCTGGCCGCCCTGGTGGTGGCCCTCGCCATCCAGATCGGCACCAATTATTCCAACGACTACGCCGACGGGGTGCGGGGCACCGACGACGCCCGGGTGGGACCGCTCCGCCTGACAGCGTCCGGCCTGGCCGCGCCGGAGTCCGTCAAGCGGGCCGCCTTCATCGCCTTCGGGGTGGCCGGCGCGGCCGGCCTCTACCTGGCCGCCGTGACCTCGTGGTGGGTGCTCCTGGTGGGGGCGGCCTGCCTGGCCGCCGGGTGGTTCTACACGGGCGGCCCCCGGCCGTACGGGTACGCCGGTCTGGGGGAGGTCTTCGTCTTCGTCTTCTTCGGTCTGGTGGCCACGGTGGGCACGTACTACGTGGAGACCCTTCACGTGGGCCTTCCGGCCGCCTGGTTGGCGGGGGCCGCCGTCGGCTTGCTGGCCACCGCCCTGCTGCTGGCCAACAACCTCCGCGACATCGAGACCGACCGGGTGGCCGGCAAGCAGACGTTGGCCGTCCGGATCGGCCGTCGGGCGGCGGGATGGACCTACGTCGTCTGCGTCGGCCTTCCACTGCTCGGGGTGGCCGTGTGGGCTGTTGTCGGAGTGATCAAGGGGTCCGGGTGGCGGCTGCCGGTCCCGGCGGGCACCATGATCGCTCCGTTCCTGCCGCTGCTGGCCGTCCCTCTGGCGGTGCCGCCGGTCCGCACCGTCCTGGGCCCGGCGAAGGGGCGCGAACTCCTCGGCGTCCTGATGGGGACGGCCCGACTGCAGCTGGCCTACGGGGTCCTGCTGGCGGCCGCGCTGTGGTGGTGGTCGCCGTGAGCGGCGCCGGCTCAGCCGCCGGGGGGCGTCGCCGTCGGCCGGGTGCGCGTCCAGGTGGGCCCGCACCAGCTGGGCCAGCCGGTGCGGCCGTTGCAGCTGGGGGGCGTGACCGCAGTCCGGGACGACGACGATGCCGGCATTGGCCCCGATGGCGTCGACCATCCGCCGGCCGAGCTCGGTGAACTTGGCGTCCAGCACGCCCGTGATGACCAGGACCGGCATGTCGAGACCGGCCAGCCGCTCCCACAGCGGCTGCTGGGTGCCCGTGCCGGCCAGGCGGAGGCTCGAGGCCAGGCCGGCCGGCGAGTTGCGGCGGCGCTGCTCCAGGTGGAGCGCCTCGGCGGGGATGCCGGCGAACATCGGCGAGCCGAGCCACTGCTGCAGGAAGGCGTCGAGGCGGGCGACCCGTTCCGATCGGCCGCCGGTGACCGGTCCGTCCGGAACCGGAGCCGGGTCGAGCTGGTCCGCCAGCTCCTCGTCGGCGCCCCGTCGCCGGGCCCGCTCCTCGGGGTCGTCGATGCCGGCGGTCGCCGAGATGAGGACCAGGGTCCGGACGAGGTCGGGGCGGGCCAGGGCCAGGTGGAGGCAGAACCGCCCGCCCATCGAGTAACCCACGTAGTCGGCGGTCCCGCCGGCCGCACCCAGCATGCGGGCCCCGGTGGCGAGGTCGGCCATGACCGCAGACGATCCGGCGTGGCCGGGCATGTCGACGAGCACCACCTCGTGGTCGGAGGCCAGGTCGTCGGCGAACGTCCCCCACGCCCGTCCGGTCTGGCTGAAGCCGTGGGCCAGCACCACCCTCCGGCCCGGTCCGGCGGCGCCGGGCGAACCGGACGTCGTCGTGGTGCCGCACCGGCCGCACCAGCCGGATCCGGGACACCGGTGGCCCCCGTGACCTCGACCGCCAGCGCGAGTCCCTGGTCGGGACCGGGGGCCGGTTCGGATCTGACCCTGGTGGACATCCCCGATGAGCGTACCGACGGTCGGGCCGGCCGACCCCGGGTTCCGCATTCGGCGCCCTGCAGGCGGCCTACGCGGCCACGCTCGTGGACGAGTGGGTCAGGGAGGGGTCAGGCTGGCGGTGGTGTGCCCGGGGTCGCGGTCGACCCCCCTGGCCGTCGCCGTGTGCCGCCCACCCCGGTCTCGAGGTGCACGTGCGCCTGGACGAGCGGTCGGCCGGGTTCGTGGCCCTGGGGGCGGCCCTCGCCTCGGGGAGGCCGGTGGTCATCGTGGTCACCAGCGGCACGGCCGCCGCCGAGCTGCACCCCGCCGTCGTCGAGGCCGACCTGTCGGCGGTGCCCCTGGTGGTGTGCACGGCCGACCGGCCGCCCGAGCTCCTGGGCGTGGGCGCCCCCCAGACGATCACCCAGCACGGCCTGTACGGCACGCCGTCCGCTTCGCCGCCGATCCGGGACGGCCGACGCCGTCACCCGCCCGATGTGGCGGTCGCTGGCCGCCCGGGCCCTGTCGGAGGCGACGGACGGCCCGGCGGACCCCGCCCCGTCCATCTCAATCTGGCCTTCCGGGACCCGCTGGTGGTCGCCGGCCCGGTCGCGGCCGTGCCCGGGCCGGCCCGGACCGGGCCCCCGGCCGCGCGGCGCGCGGTGGCCCGTCGACCCGGGCCCGCAGCGACCGGGCGAGCTGGTCGCCGGCCGCCGGCGCCGGGGACGCGGGGCTGATCGTGGCCGGCGCCGGTTGCGGACCCCCGCGGGGATGTGGTCGCCATGGCCGAAGCGCTGGGCTGGCCGGTGCTGGCCGACCCCCGTTCGGGGCTGCGCGACGGCGGCACCCGGGGTCGTCACCGCCGCCGAGGCCATCCTCCGGACCGCGCCCTTCGCCGCCGGCCGGCGACCCGACACCGTGCTGCGGCTGGGGCGCCCTGGGCGTCCAGGGTGGTGGGCGACTGGCTCGACCGGGTCGCCCACGACGGGGCCACCACCGTCGCCGTCGACCCGTGGGGTCGGTGGCCCGACCCGGTCCGGGTGGTGACGCGGCTGGTCCGGTGCGACCCGGCCCTGTTCTGCCGGGCGGTGGCCGCCACCGGGCCGGCCCGGCCCACTTCCGGTGGCGTGGCGGCGGGCCGGTGGGAGGGGGCGGAGCGGGCCGCCCGGTCGGCCGTTGACGGGGTACTGGCCGACGAGGAGGCCGGCGGCGCGCTCAGCGAGCCGGCGCTGGCCCGGCGGCTGTTCTCGTCACTGCCCGCCGGGGCCACCCTGGTGGTGGCGTCGTCCATGCCGGTCCGGGACGTCGAGGCGTTCGCGGCCCCCCGGGCGGCGCCGCCCAGGGTGCTCGCCAACCGGGGTGCCAACGGCATCGACGGCGTGGTGTCCACGGCGATCGGGGTGTCGCTCGGCGGGCCCGGCCCGGTGGTGGCCCTGGTCGGGGACCTGGCCTTCCTCCACGACGCCTCGGCCCTGGTGGGTGCCGGGGGCGCGGCCCCGGCCTGTACGGTCGTGGTGGCCGACAACGGCGGTGGCGGGATCTTCTCGTTCCTCCCGCAGGCCGGCATCCTCGACGGCGGCACGTTCGAGTCCCTGTTCGGCACCCCGCAGGCGCCCGATGTGGCCGCGGTGGCGGCCGGGTTCGGCCTCGAGGTCGACGACGTCGCCGACGGCACCGCGCTTCGACGAGGCCCTCGCCCGCCGGCTGGGGCGGCCGGGGATGTCCGTTATCCGGGTGCGCGTGCCCGGGCGGGCCGAGAACGTCGGGCTCCACGCCCGGCTCACGCGGCCGTGGCCGACGCATGCCGTGCCGGCGCCGTCGACGGCACGCCGGCCCGACCGTCGTCGGTCTGGTCGGCCTGTGGCCGGTCCGGGTCGACCGGCGCCGGCGTCAGCAGGGGGTCGGGTCGTAGGGCGGCACCGTGTTGGGGGCCACCGGCCGTCGCCGTGGACGTCGAGTCCACCAGCGTCGCCGCCGCCGGTCCGGGCGCCGTGTCCGCGCTGGTCGACGCCGAAGCCGTCGCCGGCGTCAGCTGCACGGCCGAGACGTCCATCGGCTCGCCGTACTGGTCGAGGGGCGGGGTCGTGACGGTCGTGGTCGGCGAGCTGCCGAGGAAGGCGGCGATGACCTGGGGGGCCTGGGTCGGGTCCACCACCTGGACGGCCTCGCCGCCGTAGGGAGCGTACGAGGCACCGGTGGTGGGGATCGTGTAGTTGAGCAGCGACGAGCCCGAGAAGGCGTGGTACTTGTCGGCCAGGTCGAGCAGGGCGCCGCCGACAGCTGTTGTCGAGGGTGACGTCGTGGGTCAGCGAGGCGATGAACGACGCCGCCCGGATGGGGTTGTAGGTCGACTTGGCCTTGTCGAGCGCGGCCTCGATGACCAGGTTCTGGCGCTCGATCCGGCCGATGTCCCCGCTCCCGTCGCTCTGCCACTCGCCGTCGGTGTAGTACTCGAAGTGGCGGGACCGCGGACAGGGCCAGCGCCTCGGGCCGGGAGAACTGACAGCCGGTCTGCTGGATGTCGAGGCCCGGAGTTGCTGAAGACGCCGTTGGCGTTGCAGTCCCGTAGTCGCGCACCGGCTGGGGCACGTTCATGTTGATGCCGCCGAGGGCGTTGACGGCGTCCTGAGCCCGAAGAAGTTGACGACGATCCAGTGGCTGATGGGGATGCCGAAGGTGTGCTGGATGGTGTGACGACCGTGGCGCCGGTGCCGTCCGGATCGGGGTCGTTGGGTCCGGCGAAGGCGGCGTTGATCTTGTTCTTGATGGACACGCCCGAGGAGGCCGGCACGCCGGTGAGGGTCACGAAGGTGTCCCTGGGGATGGACAGGGTGGAGGCCGTACCGGCTTCGGGTCGATGTGGACGATCTTGATGGTGTCGCTGCGCTGGCCACCGGCGTTGCTCGAGTCGCCGAACTGGGCGGCCTGGGCGGCCGTCTCGCCCGACCCTGGAGTCCGATCCGATCACCAGCACGTTGTAGGGGGCCCCGCTGGCGACGGCGACGCACTCGGGCACGGGGCCGTCTTGATCTGCGCCCACTCGTAGCGGTAGTAGCCGTAGCCGGCGGCCACCAGCACCAGCATGAGGGCCACGAGGACGATGAGGGCCCGCAGGACCCGCTGCGGCACGCTTGCGCCTCCGCCGGCGTCCGGGCCCTCCGGCCGCCGGCGGCCGAGGAACGCCGCCCCGCCGACCTAGATCGGGCCCGGCGACGCGGCCGCCCAGGATCGGTCCCGGGAACTCGCTGTTGCACGGGCGTCGGTCGGCCGCGGCGCGAGGGGCGGGCGGTCCTCCGGGTTGCGAGGGGGGCGGTGGCGGGTCTGTCGGGGTCACGATGCGGTGGCGGGAGCGTCCGGGCGGCCGGGGTGCGGATCCCCGGACGGCCGGGGCGGCGGTTGCTCGGGCGGGCGGGGGGTCGCCGTTTGCGGTGGTGAGCGGTCCCAGTTTCGCATGCACGCCCCCCGGGGTGGGGTCACCCGGCGTCGTCGAGCCCACGACCCGTGGAGCCCGTAGGGGACCCTTCCGGGCAGCTGGACGACGGCGTCGGGCGTGCCGCTGAACGACGTGGCGTCCAGGATCATCAGATCGCTCGTCTCGGGTGGCGTCGTAGACCACCGTCAGCACCCACCCCTCGTCCTCGCCCGGCCCTCGGCGGCCCGCACGAAGACGGGCTCGCCGCAGTGTCGGTTCGGGCCCGGGTCGAAGGGTCCGACTGTCGCGCCCGAGGTCGAACTTGACGAGGCCCCGGGGGGCCGGGCTCGTCGCCCGGTCGGCGACTCGGTGCAGTAGGCGATCCGGTGGGGCCGCCCGGCCACGGCGGGGTCGATCCGCGGCAACTCGACCGGCGGTCGTCGAGGAGCTCCTCGGTCACCGTGGCCGGCCGCCGGGTCGACCGTCCAACGGGCCAGGACGGGCGGCGATCGGGAGTGACCGCGTCCGTGGCCGCCGGAGGACGGTCGTAGCGGATGACGTCGGCCACCACGAGGTCGCCGTCGTCGTAGGCGTTGACGACGTGGGAGACGAAGACCGGTCGAGGCCGTGCACCAGCGGAGGACGCGCGTCGGGGTCGCCGGCGCGTGGCAGCAGCCCGACGCGGGCGCCGGCGTCGGGTGTCCACCGGTAGGGCAGGGCGGCCCGGCGCCGGCCAGGTCGAGATCGAACAGCAGCGGCTGGTCGAAGAGGACGGCCCGCTCGGCGGTCAGCCCGAAGTCGCGGACACGATGGCCCGGGGCAGGTCCACGTCGACCGATCGGACCAGGTCACCCTCGGCGTGACCATGTGGACCCGCAGGAACGGGGGGCCGAAGGCGTCGGCGCCGAAGAAGACGAGCTCGCCGGAGTCCGGGTCGAGCTTCGGGTGGGCGCACATGGGTGAGGCCAACGCGCTGTCGAAGTCGTGGACGTGGGCGTGTTCGAGGCCGTGGGTGACGGCCACCGGCAGGCCCACCCCGTCGAGGGCGAGGGTGACGCCGGCGTGGCGGACGACGTTGGTGTTGGCGGCGCCCTCGACCGGCTGCCGTGGACCGCGGGGCGCCGGCGTGCCGAGCTCCCCGGCCAGCGGCCGTCCGGACGAAGCGGTTGCGGTAGCCGACGGCCCCGCCGTCCCGGAGGACCACCTCGTGCAGCATCCCGTCGCCGGTCACCCACCGGCTCCGGCCCCGTCCGGTGCGGGCGCCACCGTGTTGGGCCCGTTGCGCAGCAGGCGACCCTCGAGCGCGGGCGGGACGGCCCCGGTCACCGGTAGCGGGTGGTCGTGGGTGCGCTCGATGAGCACCGGCTCGTAGTTGCCGATCCAGATCGGGAATACCGTCGGTCGTCCTCGGCTCTCGCCCCCGGCGGGCCCGGCGGGCCCGGTGCCCTCGATGCGAGCAGGCCAGGCCGCGATCGTAGCGACGTGGCAGGCTGAGCCGGTGGCCGCCTCCGTCGAGGATCTCCGCTTCCGGGGCCTCGTCCACCAGATGACCGATCCCGCCCTCGACGAGCCGCCTCGACGCCGGCGGCCTGACCGCCTACATCGGCTTCGACCCGACCGCCGACAGCCTCCACGTCGGCACCTCTCCAGCTGTGCAACCTCCGCCGCCTGCAGCTGGCCGGTCACCGGCCCATCGCCCTGGCCGGCGGCGCCACCGGCATGATCGGCGACCCGGGGGGCAAGTCCGAGGAGCGCCACTTGCTCTCCGTCGAGGAGCTGGCGGCCAACCTGGCCGGCATCCGCGCGCCAGCTGGCCCGGTTTCTCGATTTCGACCGGCGGGCACGCCGGCCTCGCGGGCGGGCCGCTGCTGGTCGACAACGCCGACTGGCTGGGCCGCTGGCGCTCGTCGACTTCCTCCGCGACGTCGGCAAGCACTTCACCGTCAACCAGATGGTGGCCAAGGATTCGGTGCGGGCCCGGCTGGACCGCCCCGACCAGGGCATCTCGCTACACCGAGTTCAGCTACATGCTGCTGCAGGCCTACGACTTCCTCCACCTCTACGACGCCTTCGGCTGCCGGCTGCAGCTGGGCGGGAGCGACCAGTGGGGGAACATCACCATGGGCATCGACCTGATCCGCCGGCTCCGCCGGGGCGAGGCCTGGGGGCTCACCACGCCGCTGGTGGTCAAGGCCGACGGCACCAAGTTCGGCAAGACCGAGGCGGGCACGGTGTGGCTCGACGCCGACCGGACCAGCCCGTACCAGCTCTACCAGTTCTTCCTGCGCACCGAGGACGCCATGGTCGGCGCCTACCTGCGGTACTTCACCTTCCTCGACCACGAGCGCGATCGCCGCCCTCGACGCCGCCACCGCCGGACATCCCGAGCGGAGGGAGGCCCAGGGGCGCTGGCCCGGGAGGTGTGCACGCTCGTGCACGGGGCCGGGAGGCCGCCCGGGCCGAGCACGCCGCCGCCGCCCTCTTCGGGGAGGACGATCGCCGACCTCGACGAGGCCCGCTCCTCGACGTGTTCGCCGAGGCGCCGTCCACGACGCTCGGCCGGGACCGCCTCATCGGCGGGCGTGCCGCTGGCCGACCTGCTGGTGGAGACGGGGATGGTCCCGTCCAAGAGCCGGGCCCGCACGACCATCGAGCAGGGCGGTGCCTACGTCAACAGCAGCCGGGAGACATCGGCCGACCGGGTGGTCGGGACCGGTGACCTCCTCGAAGGGGCCCTCATCGTCCTCCGTCGGGGCCGCAAGGACTACCACCTGGTGCGGGCGGGCTGAACGGGGCGGCCGCTCCGCCGCCGGGTGCCGGCGCTCGTGCCGGCGCTCGTCGCCGCATGGTGCCGCCACGGACCATGCCCGGGCCGGCCGTACACTCGTGTCCGTGCCCACCGAAGAGCCCCCCGAACCGTCGTCACCGGTCACGATGACAGCCGGGCTGGGGGAGACCGTGCTGGCCGACGAGCCGGCCGTCGTGACGACACGGCTGGCTGCGGCCGAGGCCCTACCGGGCGGGGAGCGGCGGGCGGCGGTGGCCGAGGTGGCCGCCGACCACCCGCGATCACTTGCCGCCTGGGCCCAGCTGGCCTCGCTCGGACGTGACGGGTGGAGCGCTACGCCTACTTCCGCGTCGGCTACCACCGGGGCCTCGACGCCCTGCGGGCGGCCGGGTGGCGGGGCTCGGGCGCGGTCCGCTGGGCCCAACCGGCCAACCGGCCCTTTCTGACCTGCCTCGACGGCCTCCGGTTGGCGGCCGGTGCCATCGGCGAGCACGACGAGGAGGAGCGTTCCGCGACGTTCCTCCGCCAGCTCGATCCGGCATGGCGTCCCGAGGGATTCGGGGCGGGCAGCCTCCCCGACCGGTGACGTCCGGGCGCCTGCTGCCGCCGGCGCGAGCGGGGCGCGGGTGCCGCCAGGGATCCGGGCGCGGGTGGTGACGGTCATGGCCGTGGCGGTACTGGCCCCGGCCCTGCTCGCCGGCTGCGCCGGCCAAGAGCAGCACGGCACCGACGTGCAGCGCGTTCACGACCTGGTTCAACGGCGCCGGGGCCGGGTCCGACATCGGCGCGGTGGGCGACGCCCTCACCTCCGTCGACCAGGGCACGGCCGAGCACCTGCCGGCCGGGCAGCTCAAGACCCTGTGCGCGGTGTTGGGCGATGCCGCCCGGCAGGGGAACGACAACCTCCCGACTCCGGACCAGACCCTGACGACGGCGCTGTCCAACGCCTACGACACCGCCTTCGACGCCGGCGAGGAGTGCTACAAGTCGGCGGACGACGGTGACGCCGGGGCGGCCAGGGTGTCAGCCGGGGAGCGGGCCCGGGCGGCCGTCATGCTGTCGGCCGCGGTCGCCCGGTACGTGCAGGTCACCGGAAAGGTCCCGTCGACGACCACCACCACCAACCCCGAGGCCGACTCCGGCGACCCCTTCGCCGGCTCGTGACCTGCGACCGGTAGGTTCGGCCCGGTGAAGGCCGAGAAGGACATCGTCGGCCCGGTACCCGACGGGCGGGACCCGGACGACTACGACCGCCAGCGCCGCCGGGTGCTGTGGGCCATGCCGGCCGGGCTCTACGTCCTCGGCAGCCGGGCGGGCCCCACCCGCAACCTCATGACCTGCAACTGGGTGACGCAGGTGGCCACCGCGCCCAAGCTGGTGGCGGTGGCCCTCGACGCCGGATCGGTCACCGACGGGACTGGTCGCCGAAGGCGGCTCGTTCACCGTGTCGTTCGTGCGCCGGGCCGACCGGGCCGTCGTGCGGCGGTTCGTCAAGCCCGTGACCGCCGTCGAGGTGGACGGCGAGGGCCGCGCCGTGACGTTGCAGGGGGAGCCGGTCGACGAGGTGGCCGGTGGCCTCCCGGTACTGGCGGGGGCGGCGGCCTGGCTGGCCTGCGCCGTGCGCCAGCGACACCCGTTGGGGAGCCACGACCTGTACGTGGGCGAGATCGTCGACGTCGGGGGCATGGAGGACGTCGGGGGCACGGAGGACGTCGGTAGCGCCGGGGGCGCCGGTGGAGTTGAAAGCGTCGGGGGCACCGAAGGCGCCGGGGGAAGCCCGGAGATCCTCCGCATGGAGGACACCCGGATGAACTACGGGGGATAGCGCTCCCCGCGCCGACGCGGCGCCGGAATCAGTCCTTCGGGCGCAGGTCGATCCGCAGGGTGAGGATGCCGTCCTCGAGGGCCGGCTCGGCGTCGCCGATGATGGCGAAGTCCATGAAGTCGGCCCGGGCCTGCTCCTTGAAGCGCGCACGCTCGGGTCCCTCCACCGGCGGGAGGCCCCGGTTGCGCACGGCTTCGGCCCGGGCGCGGAACCGTTCGACCAGGGCGGAGGGGTCGAATTCGTCGGCCATGGGGCGAGCGTAGCGGTCAGGCCGTGCGCGGCGACATTGACGACCCGGCACTAGACTGGCCCGGTACGGGCCGTGGCGAGGTGGCCGTTCGGTGCCGCGGTGGCCATGTAGTCGCCGCCGGTTCGGGGCAAGGAGCGCTCGTGGTGAAGAAGGGTCGTCATCGTCGGTTTGAAGAGGCGCGGAGCCTCAAGCGGTCCACCTCGACCGCATCCGGGCCGTGTCCCGAGTGCGGGGCTGAGCCCGAGGACAGCCACGCGTCGTGGTGCCTGGCCACCGAGGACGAGTTCGACGAGATCCTGGGGACGGCGCCCAGCTCGTCCCGCACCTCGGCCGAGGACGACCCCCTGGCCGAGTAGCCCGGCACCGGGACGGTCCGCGCCGCGCCGCCCCTACTGGCGGCGACGCACCATCGGGTGGGGGAGCGGCGTGCGGACGGCGCCGGCGGTGCGCTCGTCGAGGTAGGCGGCCAGGCGGCGGTACACGTCCTCACCGGCCATGGCCGTCAACTCGTTCCGCATGGACACGTAGACGGGATCGTGGCCGGTGAACGCCTCGGGCGCCTCGGTGCACCACCAGTGGAACTCCTCGCCCCCGCCGCCCCAGTGACGTCGGTCCCACTGGCGGACGACCGAGGTCACGTGGCCGTCGGGTGACGTCTCGTCCTCCCGTCTGAGAGGGAGCTGCCAGCACACCTCGGGTTTGTACTCGACGTGGCTGCAGCCCCGCTCCTCGGCCAGCTTGTGCAGGGCGCACCCGGCACCGCCCGGGAACCCCGGCCGGTTCAGGAAGATGCAGGCGTCTTTGACCAGCCGGGTGCCGAGGTCGCCGTCGTCGAGGGTGATGACGACCCCCTTGCGGCCCTGCTTGTGGAACTGCCAGAGCTCCGGCGTCAGCTGGGTCGCCGCACGCTCCACGGCGCGGGCGTCCTTCTTGCCGGTGAAGTGGGCACCGTAGGAACAGCAACCCTGCTCGAGCTCGGGCGCCGGTCCGGTGAGGACCCCCTGGCAGCCGTTGCCGTAGATGCACGTCCACGGGCTGGTCAGGAAGGTGACGTCGAACAGCCAGGTGCGCTCCTCGTCGGGGTCCTCGAAGCTGACCCACTCCTTTGCGGGGTCGCGGTCGGTCATCGTGGCGTGGGGGGAGCGGGCACAGCCTTATGATGACAGCCATGAGCGCGATCCGTGACGATGTCCGAGACGAGGTGGAGCCGGTCCTGACCATCACCGGCCCCGCCCGGGGAACGGTGCTCGAGGTGTTGTCCAAGGAGGACGACCCCTCGGCGCTGGCGCTGTGGCTCGAGGTGAGCGGCGAGCGTGGCGGCGCCTACACGTACGACATGTACTTCCAGGCGCTGGCCGACGCCTCGGCCGGTGACGTCGTGCAGAGCGACGACGAGCTTCCGGTGGTCGTGCCGTCGGACAGTGTCGATCGCCTCCGTGGCGCCCGGCTCGATTTCGTCACCGACGAGTCCGGTGAGGCCGGTCTGGTGGTGGTCAACCCGAACACACCCCGCGGCCGCTCCCACCCTCCCCGAGGTCGACCTGTCGGACCCGATGGCGGCCAAGGTCGCCTCGGTCCTGGACGAGCAGGTCAACCCTTCGATCGCCTCCCACGGCGGTCGGGCCGATCTGGTGGCGGTCGAGGGGACCACGGTCTACCTGCAGATGTCGGGAGGCTGCCAGGGGTGCGGCATGGCCAAGGCGACCCTGACCCAGGGCATCGAGGTGCTGCTGCGCGAGGCGATCCCCGAGATCACGTCGATCGTGGATGTCACCGATCACGCCGGCGGCGAGAACCCCTACTACCAGCCGGCCTAAACCGGGCCCGCACCCGCCCCGGTCGGCCCGGGGTTTTCGGCATCAGACGCGGTCGGGGTGCGCAACCGTGGTGAGCTGCAGGTCGACCATGTCGCCGACCACGACGCCGCCGGTTTCGATGGTGGCGTTCCACCGGAGCCCGAACTCCTTGCGGTTGACCGAGGCGTGTGCCGTGAATTGGGCGGAGGGGGGACCGCCCGGGGATGCGGGCTCGATGGCCCGGGCCGTGACGACCAAGGCCACCGGAACGGTGATGTCGCGAATGGTGAGGTAGGCGTCGAGGACGTTGCCGCTGCGCTCGCGCCGCACGCCGGTACCCGAGAGCGAGATGGTCGGCCACCGTTCGGCGTCGAAGAAGTCGGGGGAGAGGAGGTGCTCGTCCCGGGCGATGTCACCGGTGTCGAGCGAGGCCACATCTACGGTCGCCTGTACCGACGAGGCCGCCGGGTCGGTGGCGACCACGATCACCCCGGAGACGCGGCCGAACCGGCCGTGCACCTTGGTCACCAGCAGGTGCCGGGCGACGAAACCGATCGAGGATCGCCCGGGGTCGACGAGCCATCGCCCGACCGGGTCCACGGGGGTCCCGCTGAGGACGTCGGACGGACCGTTCCGGACAAAGATGCCGTTCGGAGGGGCGGATGCCATGAGGCCGAAAAAGTCTCACACCAGCAACACTGAGTCAAGGATAGGGCGCGGAGTGTGACAAAGCGGGGAGCGTGGCCACATCTCAACTACTCAGAGTGGCAATTGGCCCAACCGGGCCCAGGGGCGCCGGAGCGTGGGCGGGAGGGGACGCGCGGGTGTGCGGTCGCCTGTCGGCGTGGACTCCGTCGGGCCGGTGGGGTGCCGGCGCAGGGCGGAGGCGGGGCGGACGGCGGGCCGCCCTCTCGATCAGGTGGCCAGGCGGTGCAGGTGCTCGTCGAACCACGAGATCGTCCGGCGCCACGCGTCGGCAGCGGCCGCCGGGGCATAGGAGGGCCGGGCGTCGCAGTGGAAGCCGTGCTCGGCCCCCGGGTAGCGGACGATCTCGGTCTCGACGGGTGACGACCTGTCGAGCTCGACGCGCAGCCGCTCGACGTCCTCCACCGGGATCGCCTGGTCCTCGTCGCCGAACAGTCCCAGCCACGGTGTGGCCATCGTGGGGACGAGGCCGAGGAGGGAGACCATCTGCTCGTTCCGACCGGTGACGATGGCGCTGCCGTAGAAGGTCACGGCGGCCGCCAGCGACACGGTTGCCCCGACGAGGAATGAGGCGCGTCCGCCCATGCAGAAACCGACGGTGCAGACGTGGGTGTGGCCCCACCCGGCGGTGCTCGAGGTGGTCGAGGGTGGCCCGGGTGTCGCACATGATGGCTTCGTCGTCGATGGCCGTCATGTGCTCCATCACCTTCGAGAAGTCGTCGTAGCCGAGCGTGGGCGAGCCCGTCCGGTGGAAGAGGTGGGGTGCCACCGCATGGAAGCCGGCCGAGGCCAACCGTCGGGTCACGTCCTCGATGTGGGCGGTCACACCGAATGCCTCCTGAAAGACGATCACCGCACCGCGCGCCGGCGGCTCACTGGCGCCCGGGACGGCTTCGAAGACGGGCATGGGTCCGTCGGCCGTGGCCAGCTCTGCCGTACCCGTCTCCATGGGCGATGAGCATGCCCGTTGGACTTCGTGCCGTCCAGTACGTTGCTCCTCGTGAACGTGCTGCTCGTCGCCGGGACCGGCATCGTCGGTCTGGTGGCCGGCGCGGTGCTCGACCCCGTGGGCCAGTCGGCCGCCGAGCGGAGCCGCCGTGACGATGCGCGTCGTCGGGCCGAACGCGAGGCCGAGACGGCGGTGCAGGCCGGGTCGGCGCACGCGGCCGGCACCGACCCCGGCACCGACGCCGACGCGGACACCGACGCGGCGTCGCCGGCCGGGCCGGTGCCGTCGCCCGGGTCCGACCGCGACGAGCCGGCCGCCGACGCCGTGGGGGCCGACGACGCCGGAACAACCGCAGGCACCGAGCACGCCGACCGAGCCGGGGAACCCGGGGGTACCCCTTCCACGCCCGAACCGGAGGAGCCTGCACGTGTGCCGGACCTGGTGCCGGCCGGACGGTGCCCCTCCCGCACGGTGGCGGCGTCGGTGATCACGGGCGCACTGTTCGCGGGTGCCGCCCTCAGGTTCGGCGCCCACCTGTCGCTGGCACCCTTCTGCGTCTTCTTCGCGCTCCTCGTCGTGACGTCGGTGACCGACCTCTCCCACCGGCTGGTGCCGCGGCGGCTCGTCTACCCGGCGCTCCTCGTCATCATCCCCCTGCTCGTGATGGCCGCCGGTGTGGACCACGAGTGGTACCACCTCCCGGGTGCGGCCATCGGCGGGGTGGTGTCGTTCATCGCCTTCTTCACTGTCTGGTTCCTGGTGCCCCGGGGCATGGGCTTCGGGGACGTCCGGCTGGCCGGGGTGATCGGCATGACGGTGGGATGGCTGAACCTGCTGCACGTGTACGTGGCCTTCCTCAGCGGGTTCATCCTGGGGATGCTCCTGGGCGTCGCCCTGATGGGACTCTTCTCTTCCGGCCGGCGGACCCGGATCCCCTTCGCGCCGGCGTTGTCGGCGGGCGCGGTGATCGCCGTCTTCTGGGGCAGCCAGATGGCCCAGGCGTTCTTCGGCCGCACCGGCTGACGGGGGGCCGAGAGTAGATTCGGCCCCATGCTCCGCTTCCTGACCGCCGGCGAGTCCCACGGTCGCGCCCTGGTCGTCATCGTCGAGGGTGTGCCGGCCGGACTGCTGGTGACGGCGGAGGACATCGGTCATGCCCTGGCCCGCCGGCGGCTCGGCTACGGCCGCGGTCCCCGCATGCGCTTCGAGGCCGACGAGATCACCCTGCTGGCGGGGGTCCGGCACGGCCGCACCATCGGTTCGCCCGTCGCCGTGGAGATCGCCAACACCGAGTGGCCCAAGTGGGAGAAGGAGATGTCGCCGGAGCCGGGCCTGCCGTCCAAGGTCCTGACCCAGCCGCGGCCCGGCCACGCCGACCTGTCGGGGATGCTGAAGTACGGCCTCAGCGATGCCCGGGACGTGCTCGAACGGGCATCGGCACGTGAGACGGCGGCCCGGGTGGCGGCGGGGACGATCGCCCGGCTGCTGCTCCTGCAGATCGGGATCGACGTGGTCAGCCACATCATCCAGATCGGCGATGCCCGCAACGAGACCGGCGTGCTGCCCACCCGGGCCGATCTCCAGGCCATCGACGAGTCGCCGGTCCGTTGCTTCGACGGGGCGGCCGAGAAGCGGATGGTGGCCGCCATCAAGGCGGCCGCCAAGGACGGGGACTCGCTCGGCGGCGTCGCCGAACTGGTGGCGACGGGTGTCCCCGTGGGCCTCGGCAGCCACATCCAGTGGGACCGGCGGCTCGACGGCCTCCTCGCCCAGGCGCTGATGAGCATCCAGGCCGTCAAGGCCGTGGAGCTGGGTGAGGGACTGCTGTTGCCCGAGCTCCGGGGATCGGTGGCCCACGACGCCATCAGAACCGCCGGGGACGGCGATCAGGGAGCCGAGACGGCCGGCGGTTACGTCCGGGACACGCACCGCGCCGGCGGGATCGAAGGTGGCATGTCCACCGGCGGCCCGATCGTGGCCCGGGTGTCGATGAAGCCACTGGCAACGCTCAACCGCCCCGTCCTCGGCACCGTCGACGTGGTGACCAAGGAGGCGACCACCTCCTTCAAGGAGCGCACCGACGTCACCGCCGTGCCGGCCATGGGGGTGGTCGCGGAGAGCATGGCCGCACTCGTCCTGGCCTCGGAGGCCCTCCGGAAGTTCGGGGGAGACTCGGTCGCGGAGTTCGTGCGCAACCGTGACGGCTACGTGGTCTCGCTGGGCGAGACGCCGTCGGCCGCCCCGGCCCCGCCGGCCCCGCCCGCCTCCTCCGCCGCCGGCGGTGAGCCCGCCGACCGCGCCTCCTCCTCGTCGGGATGATGGGCGCCGGCAAATCGACCGTGGGCCGGCTGTTGGCCCGGCGGCTCGGTTGGTCCTATCTCGACTCGGATGCCCAGGTGGAGCAGATGACCGGCATGACCGTGCCGGAGCTGTTCGCCACCCGCGGCGAGGACGCCTTCAGGGCGGAGGAGGCCCGGGCCCTGGCCGACGCCGTCGCCCGGGACGGGCCGGGGGTGATCTCGGTCGCCGGTGGGGCCGTGCTGTCGGCGGCCAACCGGGCCCTGCTCGCCTCGGCCGGCGCCGTCGTCTGGTTGCGGGCGGACCCGGCGACTCTTGCGGCCCGGGTGGGCACCGGCGAGGGCCGGCCCCTGCTGGGTGACGATCCGGCCGGTTCGCTCTCGTCCCTGGACGCCGTCCGGCGACCGCTCTACGCCCAGGTGGCCGACGTCGTCGTCGACGTGGACGGCAGGTCGCCGGACGAGGTGGTGGCGGCCGTGCTCAAGGAGTCGGGCCTCGACGGGGAGCCGCCCCGGTGATCACGGTCCCGGTCGACCTGGGTGAGAGAAGCTACGACGTCGTCGTGGGCAAGGGCGCCATCGGAATGCTGGCCGACGTCGTCGGGCGCCGCCTCCCGGGGCCCGGAGGGCGGTGGTCGTCACCCAGGTGGGCATCGACGTCGGCGTGGAGCCGGGCGTGCCCTTCGAGGTCGTGACCGTTCCCGACGGCGAGGGCGCCAAGACGTTGGCGACGGCGGAAACCCTGTGTCGGCGGTTCGCCGCCGCCGGTCTGAGCAGGGGGGACGTGGTGGTCGCCGTCGGTGGGGGGGTGGTGACCGACCTGGCCGGCTTCGCAGCGGCCTCGTTCCAGCGGGGTACCCCGTACGTGAACGTGGCGACGACGCTGCTGGCCCAGGTGGACGCGGCCATCGGGGGGAAGACGGGAGTGAACCTGCCCGAGGGCAAGAATCTCGTCGGCGCGTTCTGGCAGCCGTCGGCCGTCCTGTGCGACACGGCCGCACTCGCCACCCTGCCGCCCCGGGAGTGGGCCTGCGGCCGGGGTGAGATGGCCAAGTACGCATTCCTGGACGCGACGGGCGTGCCCGACCTGTCGTTGCTGGATCTCCCGATCGACGAGCAGGTGGCCCGGTGTGTAGCCATCAAGGCCGCGGTCGTGGCGGCCGACGAGCGCGAGGGGGGGCGCCGGATGATCCTCAACTATGGCCACACCCTCGCCCACGCCCTGGAGGCCGCCGCCTTCGGACCCGAGGGCGGATGGGACCTGCGGCACGGTGAGGCCGTGGCCGTCGGGCTGGTGTTCGCCGCCCTGCTCGCCCGCCGCCTGGCCAGGATCGACGACACCCGGGTCGAGCTCCACCGGCGCGTGGTGGCCGCGTTCGACCTCCCCGCCGACCTGCCGCCCGGTGCCGACCCCGAGGTGCTGGTCGGCTTCATGGCGCGGGACAAGAAGGCCCACCACGACCTGACCTTCGTCCTCGACGGCCCTTCGGGTGTGGAAGCGGTGAGGGGTGTGGACAGGGACGACGTGGTGGCTACCCTGGCGGAGATGGCGAACGCGGCGGCCGATCGCCGCGCACCGGGGGGAACAGGGTGACGACTGCGACCGCGACGATCCTGCTGTTGTCGGGGCCCAACCTCGACCTGCTCGGAACCCGCCAACCGGAGGTGTACGGCACGGCGACGCTCGACGACCACGTCACGGCGGCCGAGACGGCGGCCGCGGACCTCGGCTACCGCCTCGACCACGTGCAGTCGAACCACGAGGGTGTGCTCATCGAGGCGGTCCACGGCGCCATCGGCCGCGCCGCTGCCCTCGTGATCAACGCCGGCGCCTTCACCCACACCTCGTGGGCGCTGCACGACGCTCTGGCCGCCTACGACGGCGTGGTCGTCGAGCTCCACCTCTCGAACCCGGCCGCCCGCGAGCCGTTCCGCCACACCTCGGTCATCGCCCCCGTGGCCGACGGGATGATCGCCGGCTTCGGTGGCACCGGGTACCCCCTGGCCGTCGAGGCCGCGCACCGTCTGCTGCGCTCCCGGGAACCGGGGACATGACCCCGGCCACGGGCGCGGACCGGCTCGACCCCGCCGTGATCCCCCCGATCGAGATCCCCGGGCGACTGGCCCGGGTCCGCGACGGCCTCGACGGGCACGGCGCCGACGCCCTGGTGGTCACCACGCCCGCCAACATCCGGTGGCTCACGGGCTTCAGCGGGTCGGCGGGGGTGCTGGTGGTGACGGCCACCGGGGCGTTGCTGACCAGTGACGGCCGCTACCGCACCCAGGCCGCCGAACAGCTGGAGGCGGCCGGTGTCGGTGCTGACGTGGAGGTGTCGATCGGGGGGGTCGCCGCCCAGCGGGCCGCCCTGTCGGCCTGCCTCGGGGCGGCCGGCGCCGGTCGCGTCGGCCTGGAGGCCGGCGACGTGACCTGGGCCGGGATGCAGGCGTGGCAGGAGGCCCTGGGCGACGTCGAACTGGTGGCCACGCGCGGCGTGGTCGAGGAGCTCCGGATCGTCAAGACCCCGGGCGAGGTGGCCAGGATCGAGCGGGCGGCCGCCATCGCCGATGCCGCCCTCGGGCAGGTGCTGCCCCTGCTGTCCGGGGCCGACGGCTCCGTGACCGAGCTGCGGTTCGCGGCCGCACTCGACCACGCCATGCGCGAGCTCGGTGCCGAGGCGAGCGCCTTCGAGACGATCGTGGCGTCGGGGAGAATTCGGCCAAGCCGCACGCCCGGCCGGCAGGGAGGGCGATCGTCGCCGGGGATCCCGTGGTCGTCGACTTCGGTGCCATCTACGACGGTTACCGGTCCGACATGACGAGGACGTTCTGCGTCGGCGGCGAGCCCCGGGGCCAGCTGGCACGGGTCTTCGCCGTGGTCGGGGAGGCCCAGCGCGACGGTGTCGACGCCGTGGCCCCGGGGGTGGAGGCGGGCGACGTCGACCGGGTCTGCCGGGACCGGATCGCGGCGGCCGGCTGGGCCGAGTGGTTCGAGCACGGCACGGGGCACGGCGTGGGCCTGGACATCCACGAAGCGCCGTCGGTGGCGCCGGGGTCGACTGCTATCCTCGCCCCCGGCGTCGTCGCCACCGTGGAACCGGGCGTCTACCTCCCGGGCATCGGAGGGGTCCGCATCGAGGACACCCTCGTGGTCACCGACGGACGGCCGCCGGGCGCTCACCACCTTCACCGAAGGAACTCGCCGCCTGATGTCCGTGTCGACCAACGATCTCCGCAACGGCATGTCCCTCGACCTGCCCGAGGGGCTGTGCACCGTGGTCGAGTTCCAGCACGTCAAGCCGGGCAAGGGCGGCGCGTTCGTGCGCACCAAGCTCAAGAACGTGCGCACCGGAGCCGTCATCGAGCGCACCTACCGCGCCGACGAGAAGCTCGAGCAGGCCATCATCGACAAGCGGGAGATGCAGTTCCTCTACCGCGACGCCGGGGAGTACGTCTTCATGGACACCCAGAGCTACGAGCAGCTGTCGGTGCCAACCGGCTCTCTCGGTGACGCCGCCAACTTCCTCAAGGAGGGCGACGACGCCGTCGTACAGTTCTACGGTTCCGAGATCGTCGGTATCGACCTACCGGCCGCCGTCGAGCTCACGGTGGCCGAGACGGAACCGGGCATCCAGGGCGACCGGGTCTCGGGTGCCCGCAAGCCGGCGACCCTCGAGACCGGTCTGATCGTCCAGGTGCCGCTGTTCGTCAATCCGGGTGAGAAGATCAAGGTGGACACCCGGACGGGGACTACCTGACCCGGGCCTGAGCGGCGGCGGGGCCGGTCTCCGGGGCCCGCGACCATGCAGAACGACCCCCGCCACCAGGCCCGAGAACGGGCGCTGGCCCTGCTCTACGAGGCCGATGTCAAGGGCCTGGCCGTGCGCGACGTCGTCGGGGCCCTGGCCGTGCCGCCCGATCCGACGGCGGCCACCCTCCTCGATGCGGTCGGGGACCGTGGCGTCGAGATCGACGGGCTGATCGCCGGGGCCGCCGTGGGCTGGCAGATCGACCGGATGGCGGTCGTCGACCGCAACGTCCTGCGGCTGGCCGTGGCCGAGCTGCTCGACGGTGCCCACGACGCCGACGGCGGTCATCCTGAACGAGGCCGTCGAACTGGCCACCGTGTACTCGACGGACGACTCCGGTCGATTCGTCAACGGGGTGCTGGCCACCCTGGCGAAGGAGATCCGGGGCTGAGGCCCGGGCGGCGGGCGGCGGGTGGCGGGGGCCGGCCGGGCCGGTCCGTTGTCCGGTGCCGTTGTCCGGTGCCGGTGCCGAACCGGTATGCTCGCCTGCAAGCCGTGAAGCGGGTCCCGTGAGGCCCGAACGGAGGAGGTGCAGGTGGCCGAACGCGAGCGCAGTCATTCACGTCCGCGTGGCGCAGTGTTCGTTCCCAGGGCAGAGGTGATGACGGCGGCGGACGTCCACCGGGCCATCACCCGGATGGCCCACGAGATCGCCGAGCGCAACCGGGGTCTCCTCGACGTGGTCCTCGTGGGCCTGCAGACCGGGGGCGTCCCCATCGCCCGGCGCCTGTCGGCCACCCTCGAGGACGTGGAGGGCGTGTCCGTACCCGTGGGCTGCCTCGACGTGGCCTTCTACCGGGACGACATCGGCCTGAGGCCCGTGCTCCCCGAAGCCGTCACCGACATCTCCGTCGATCTGACCGGCTGCACGGTCGTGCTCGTCGACGATGTGCTGTTCACCGGCCGCACGGTCCGCGCCGCCCTCAACGCGCTCGGCGAGTACGGCCGGGCGCAGGCGGTGCAACTCGCCGTCATGGTCGACCGTGGCCACCGCGAGCTGCCGATCCGGCCCGACTACGTCGGGAAGAACCTGCCGACCCGACGGGACGAGATGGTCGACGTGTCGGACGAGGGGGTCGCCCTGGGCGACCTTGTGTCACGGTGAGCGCCGCCAACCTTCTCGCCATCGACGACCTCGGGCGCGACGGCATCGAGGAGGTGCTCCGGGTGACGGACTCCTTCGTCGAGGTGGCCCGTCGTGACATCCCGAAGGTGCCGGCCCTGCGGGGCCGCACCGTCGCCACACTCTTCTTCGAGGACTCGACCCGGACCCGGATCTCCTTCGAGACGGCCGCCAGGCGGCTCTCCGCCGACGTCCTCTCGTTCGCGGCCGGATCGTCATCGGTCAAGAAGGGCGAATCGCTCCGTGACACGGTCGAGACCATCGAGGCCATGGGCATCGACGCCGTGGTCGTCCGGCACTCGTCGTCGGGCGCGCCGGCGCAGGTCGCCGGGTGGCTCCACGGATACGAGCGTCATCAACGCCGGCGACGGTTGGCACGAGCACCCGACCCAGGCGCTCCTCGACTGTACACCGTTCGCCAGGCCATCGGATTCGGGGAGGGCGGGTTCTCCTGCTTCGAGGGGCTGCATGTCGCCATCGTCGGCGACATCCGCCACAGCCGGGTCGCCCGCTCGCAGATCGCCGCCTTCAGCCGCCCTGGGCGCCGAGGTGACCCTGGTGGCGCCGGCCACGCTGCTACCTCCCTCGACTCGAGGGGTGGCCGGTCGCGGGCATCAGCCACGACCTCGACGCCGTCCTCCCGAAGGCCGACGTGGTGTCGCTGCTCCGGGTCCAGTACGAGCGGGGAAGCGCGAACTTCATCCCCAGCCTCCGCGAGTACACCGCCGGCTTACGGGCTGACCGCCCGGAGGGCGGCCATGTTGCGGCCCGAGTCGATGGTGCTGCACCCGGGGCCGGTGTCCGCGGCGTCGAGATCGCCTCGGAGGTCGCCGACCTGCCCGCCACCCACATCACCCGGCAGGTCGCCAACGGCGTCGCCGTCCGGATGGCGGTGCTCTTCCTCCTGCTGGGACAGGGCGCGCCGCCGCCCCAGACTCGCCGTCGGGCGCGGCGTCGGGGTGGTGACGGTCGTGGCCGACATCCCCACCGTCGTCATCCGCGGCGGCACCGTCGTCGACCTGGACGGGGAGCGGCGGGCCGACGTGCTGCTCGAGGACGGGTCGGTGGCCGCGTCGGCCGGGCACTCGACGTGCCCCGCGGCGCCACCGTGCTCGACGCCGGCGGCTGCGTCGTCGCCCCCGGGCTGGTGGACCTGCACGCCCACCTGCGCGAGCCCGGCCACGAGGAGGCCGAGACCGTCGAGACCGGGGCGCGGGCGGCCGCGCTCGGCGGCTACACGGCCGTGGTCGCCATGCCGAACACCGATCCGCCCATCGACTCCGCCGCGGTGGTCCGCGACGTGCTCGAGCTGGGACGGCGGGCCACGGCCGAGTCGTCGTGGCCGGCGCCATCACCGTCGGGAGGGCCGGGCGACAGCTCGCGCCGATGGCCGAGATGGCCGCGCTTGGGTGTGCGGATCTTCACCGACGACGGCGCGGGCGTGCAGGTCGGCCGGTCTCATGCGCCGGGCGATGGAGTACGCCAGCGGGCTCGGCGTCACGCTGGCCCAGCACTGCGAGGACGCCTCGCTGGCGTGCGGCGGCGCCATGCACGAGGGCGCGTGGTCGAGCCGGCTCGGGATCCCGGGCGCACCGGCCGAGGCCGAGGAGGTGATGGTGGCCCGCGACCTCGCGCTGGCCCGCGTCACCGGGCGCCCGCATGCACTTCCTGCACCTGTCGACGGCGGGCTCGATCGCGCTCGTCGGCCGGGCGAAGGTCGAGGGACTGCCGGTGACCG
This sequence comes from uncultured Actinomycetota bacterium, assembly GCA_963838005.1. Taxonomy (GTDB): domain Bacteria; phylum Actinomycetota; class Acidimicrobiia; order Acidimicrobiales; family RAAP-2; genus CAWIPW01. Next base: position 53,472 of record CAWIPW010000003.1, on the reverse strand, counting down.
CCGAGGCGACCCCCCACCACTTCACGCTCACCGACGCGGCCGCCGCCGGCTACGACCCGGTGTTCAAGGTGAACCCGCCGCTTGCGACCCGAGTCCGACGTGGCCGCCGTACGGCAGGGCTGGCCGACGGGGCCATCGACGCCATCGCCACCGATCACGCGCCCCATGCGCCCGAATCCAAGGACCTGCCCTTCGACCAGGCCCCGCCCGGGATGCTCGGCCTCGAGACCGCCCTGGCGCTCGCGCTCACCGAGCTCGACGACTCTCGCTGCCGAGAGTGCTGGCCCTGATGTCCTGGCAGCCGGCCGCCATCGCCGGCCTGGACGCCGTCGGCGGCGGCGGACACGGCAGGCCGGGCGGGGAGGGCGAGCGGGCCGGCGGACACGGCGGGCCGGTCGGACACGGCGGGCCGGTCGCCGTGGGTGCGGCCGCCAACCTGTGCGTCATCGACCCCTCGGCCACGTGGACCGTCGACCCGCCGCCCTCGCCAGTCGCAGCCGGAACACCCCTTACGCCGGCCGGACGCTCAGGGGTCGGGTCCGCCACACCGTGCTGCGGGGCGAGCCCGTGGTCGTCGACGCGAGGCCCAGCGATGAGTGCCGGCGCCGCCAGGGAGCCGCGGCGGACACGCGCCGAGGGGTTGCTGGTGCTGGCCGACGGCACCGTCTTCGAGGGCGAGGCTCATCGGCGCGGAGCCGCCCGGCGGCGTGGCCACCGGTGAGGTCGTCTTCAACACGGCGCTCACGGGCTACCAGGAGGTGCTGACCGACCCGTCCTACGCCGGCCAGGTCATCTCCTTCACCTATCCCCACATCGGCAACTACGGCGTCGCGTCCGCCGACGACGAGGCGGCCCGGCCGTTCTGCCGGGGGTTGATCGTGCGCGACCTGACCGCACAGCCGAGCAGCTGGCGGTCGGAGGGCACCGTGGAAGCGCTCCTGGCCCGTCACGGCGTCCCCGGCCTGACCGGCGTCGACACCCGGCGGCTCACCCGCCACCTCCGCGACGCGAGGGCGCCATGCCCTGCGCGTTCGGCGCGGCGCCGGAACGCGATCTGGCGGCGGCGGCCCGGGTCGCCCCGGCGACGGACGGTCGCGACCTGGTGGCCGATGGTCTACCACGCCCACGGCCTACGAGCGGGGCCACGGGCCCTACCGGGTGGTCGCCTACGACTTCGGCATCAAGGAGACGATCCTCGCGCCAGCTGGGCGCATTCGCCACGGTGAGGTGGTGCCGGCCTCCACCCCGGCCGACGAGGTGCTCGCCCGCCGACCCGACGGCGTCTTCCTGTCCAACGGCCCCGGCGATCCGGCGGCCCTCGGGGGCATCACCGGTGTCATCGGCGCCCTGCTGGCGGACGGCGGTGCCGGTCTTCGGCATCTGCCTCGGGCACCAGCTCCTGGCGACCGCCCTCGGCGGCGCGCACCTACAAGCTGCCCTTCGGCCACCACGGCGGCAACCACCCCGTCGCCACTCGCCACCGGCGCGGTCGAGATCACATCCAGAACCACAACTACGCGGTGGACGGCGGACTCGCTGGCGGCCGCCGACGTCACCCACGTGAACCTGAACGACGGCGTCGTCGAGGGCATCGGCTGCCGCGACGTCCCGGCCTTCAGCGTGCAGTACCACCCCGAGGCCGGGCCCGGGCCCCACGACGCCCGCTACCTCTTCGACGAGTTCGAGACCTGATGGACCGCTGGGGGCCAGGCCGGGGAGCGACCGTCTGATGCCCCGGCGCGACGACCTCGCCTCGATCCTCGTCATCGGGTCCGGCCCGATCGTGATCGGCCAGGCGTGCGAGTTCGACTACTCGGGCACTCAGGCCTGCCGGGTCCTCGCCGAGGAGGGCTACCGGGTGGTGCTGGCCAACTCCAACCCGGCGACGATCATGACCGACCCGGAGTTCGCCGACCGCACCTACGTCGAGCCGCTGACCCCGACGTGCTGGCCGCCATCATCGAGCGGGAGCGGCCCGACGCCCTGCTGCCCACCCTGGGCGGGCAGACCGCCCTCAACCTGGCGATGTCGCTGGCCCGAGCGGGGCGTCTCGCCCGCTTCGGGGTGGAGATGATCGGGGCCGACGCCGAGGCCATCGCCACCGCCGAGGACCGCGAGCGGTTCAAGACGGCCATGGCGGAGATCGGTCTGGCGGTGCCCGAGTCGGGCTTCGCCCACTCGCTCGACGAAGCCATCGACGTCGGTGGACGGATCGGCTACCCGGTCATCGTCCGGCCCGAGTTACATCCTGGGCGGCGCCGGCACCGGGATCGCCGTCGACCGCGGCGCGCTGGCCCGGCTCGCCGCCGAGGGCCTCGCGGCCAGCCCGATCTCGCGAGATCCTGATCGAGCGGTCGATCGCCGGCTGGAAGGAGTACGAGCTCGAGGTGATGCGCGACCGCGGCGACAACTGCGTGGTCATCTGCTCGATCGAGAACTTCGACCCGATGGGCGTCCACACCGGCGACTCGATCACGGTCGCTCCGGCGCAGACCCTCTCCGACGTCGAGTACCAGCGCGATGCGGGACGCCGCCTTCGCCTGCATCCGCCGGGTCGGGGTGGAGACCGGAGGCTCGAACATCCAGTTCGCGGTGGATCCCGCCGACGGTCGACCAGCTGGTGATCGAGATGAACCCGAGGGTTCAGCCGTCCTCGGCGCTGGCGTCGAAGGCGACCGGATTCCCGATCGCGAAGATCGCCGCCCGCCTGGCGGTCGGCTACACCCTCGACGAGATCATCAACGACATCACCGGGGCGACGCCGGCATGCTTCGAGCCGAGCATCGACTACGTGGTGACCAAGATCCCCCGGTGGGCGTTCGAGAAGCTGCCCGGGGCTCCCGACGTGCTCGGCACCCGGATGCAGTCGGTGGGCGAGGCCATGGCCATCGGCCGGACCTTCCCCGAGTCTCTGCAGAAGGCCCTGCGATCGCTCGAGCAGGGGCGGGCCGGTCTCAACGGTGATCCGGCGGAGGCCGCCGTCGACGCCGTCCCGGACGACGAGCTCCTGGCGCAGCGGCGGCGGCCACACCGGAGCGCCCTTTCGAGCTCGAGGCGCTCCTCCGGCGGGGGATCTCCGTCGAGGACGTCTACGCGGCGACCGGCATCGACCCGTGGTTCCTCGATCAGATCGCTCTGATCGTCGACGCGCGCATGGCCTCGAGCTGCAGTGCGACGCTCGGGGTCCGGGTCGACGAACTCGACCGGCGGACTGGCGCCGACTGCAAGCGTCTCGGCTTCTCCGACGCCCAGCTCGCCTACGTCTGCTCGGGCGCCGGTGAGGTCCGAGCAGAGGTCCGGGCGGCCCGGCTGGTCGCACGGTGTCCGGGCGACGTTGAAGACGGTCGACACCTGCGCCGCCGAGTTCGAGGCGCACACTCCCTACCACTACTCGACCTACGAGGACGAGGACGAGGTCGCGACCGTCGGACCGCCCCAAGATCATCATCCTCGGATCCGGGCCGAACCGCATCGGCCAGGGCATCGAGTTCGACTACTGCTGCGTGCAGGCGTGCTTCGCCCTGCACGACGCCGGATTCGAGACCGTCATGGTCAACTGCAACCCCGAGACGGTCTCCACCGACTACGACACCATCGGACCGGCTCTACTTCGAGCCGATCACCGGCGAGGACGTCGCCAACATGATCGAGGCCGAGTGGCGGCGTCGCGGGGGACCGGGCCTCGTGGGGATCATCGTCAGCCTCGGCGGCCAGACCCCGTTGAAGCTGGCCGCCGGCTCCGGCCGGACGCTGGTCCTCGGCACCCCGCCGGACGCCATCGACCTGGCTGAGGACCGGGAGCGCTGGAGCGCCCTGTGCGCGCGGCTGGAGATCCCCCAGCCGCCGGGTGGAACGGCGAGCACTGTCGACGAGGCGCTGGCCGTGGCCGCCGGGTCGGGTACCCGGCACTCGTCCGGCCGAGCTACGTCCTCGGCGGCAGGGCCATGGAGATCGTCTACGACGACGAGGATCTGTCGGCGGGCGATGGCCGCGCTCGCCGGCTTCGGGTCGCTCGGCCGCGAGGGAGGGGTGTCCGCGGAGCGGCCGGTCCTGGTCGACCGCTTCCTCGAGGACGCCATCGAGGTGGACGTGGACGCGGTCCGCGACGCCACCGGCGAGGTGCTCGTCGCCGGGGTCATGGAGCACGTCGAAGAAGCCGGAGTCCACTCCGGGGACTCGGCGTGCGCCCTCCCGCCCCGACGCTCGAGCCGGGCGTGGTGCGGATGATCGAGGCGACACCCGGGCCATCGCCGAGGCCCTGCAGGTCGTCGGGCCTTGAACGTCCAGTTCGCGGTCAAGGACGGGACCGCGGTCGTATCGTGATCGAGGCCAACCCGCGGGCCAGCCGCACGGTGCCCGTTCGTGGCCAAGGCCACCGGCGTGCCGCTCGCGATGGTCGCGGCGAGGGTCATGGCCGGCGCATCGCTGGCCGAGCTGCGCGACCGAGGGTCTGCTCGACCGACCCGGTCGACCGGCGGTCACGTGAGCGTGAAGGAGGCCGTTCTGCCCTTCACCCGGTTCCCCGGCGCCGACACCCTCCTCGGGCCGGAGATGCGTTCGACGGGTGAGGTGATGGGGATCGACGCCACCTTCGGGCTGGCCTTCGCCAAGAGCCAGATGGCCGCCGGTAACCAGCTGCCCGCGTCGGGCACCGTCTTCTTCTCGCTGGCCGACCGGGACAAGCCGGCCGGCCTCGAGGCGGCCCGCGAGTTCGCCGGCGCTCGGTTTCGAGCTGGCGGCGACCTCGGGGACGGCCGCGTCCTCGAGGCGGACGGCGTCCCGGTGGCCACGGTCGTGGCCAAGGTCGGCGGTCGCAGCCGGGACGGGGTGGACGCCGTCGAACTCATCGCCGGTGGCAAGGTGCAGCTGGTGGTCAACACGCCACGGGGCCGCGGGCCGAGGGCCGACGGTCTCCACATCCGGGCGGCGGCCACTGGCCCACCAGGTCCCGTGCATCACCACCGTGGCCGCGGCCCGGGCGGCGGCGGCCGGCATCGCCGACTGGGCCCGCCACCCGCTGTCGGTCCGTCGCTCCAGGAGTACCACGCGCGAGGTGACACGCGGCCGTCGCCGCCCGTCGCCGCCTGCGGGCCGTCGTGCCGCGCCGGGCCGGCGACCGGACCTGACCACGCTCGGTGGGCACGCTGACGTTCCCAACCCGGTGATGACCGCGTCGGGGACCGCCGGCCATGCCGACGAGCTCGAGGCGTACTTCCCCCTCTCGGCCCTGGGCGCGGTGGTGGTGAAGTCCCTCTCGCGTCGGCCCGTGGCCGGGAAACCCGGCGCCGCGGTCCACCAGGCCGCGGCCGGGATGCTGAACAGCGTCGGACTGCAGGGTCCCGGGATGACGCCTGGTTGGCGACGACCTCCCCGGCTGGTCGCCGCGGGCGCCACGCGTCGGTGGTGAGCATCTGGGGCCGCACGGTCGAGGAGTTCGCCGCGGCCGCCGCGCTGCTGGTCGCGGTCGCCGAGCGGTCTGATCGCGCGGTCGAGGTCAACGTCAGCTGCCCGAACGTGGAGGACCGCCGCCGGATGTTCGCCCACTCGGCGCGGCGGCCACCGCGAGCCGTGGCTCGCCGCGGACGGGAGCGCCGCCGGACTGCCCCGTTGGGCGAAGCTCAGTCCCAACGCCGGCCGACCTCGCCGAGATCGCCGGAGCCGCCCTCGAGGCCGGGCGGAGGCGCTCACCCTGGTGAACACCCTCTCGGGTATGGCCATCGACGTCGACGACGCGGCGACCGGTGCTCGGCGGGCCGGCGGTGGGGGCTCTCGGGCGCGGCCCTGCATCCGGTGGCGGTGCGGGCCGTGTTGGACTGCCGGGCGCGCCATCCCGGCGCCGCCATCATCGGTGTCGGCGGGGTGCGACGGGCGGGGACGCGGTGGAGCTGCTGCTCGCCGGTGCGAATGCCGTGCAGGTCGGCACGGCCACCTTCCGCGATCCACGGGCGCCCGCCCGGTGCTCGGCGAGTTCGAGGACCTGGTGCCGGCGACACGGGGTCGCGCCGCTCGACGAGCTGATCGGCGCCGCCCATGGTTGAGGCCGGCGTGCCGTCGCCGCGCGTCGTCGCAGCCGCCACCGCCGGCCGGTCCGGTCCGGCGCCCGTCGTTCGCCGCGGTGGCGGCCGCGCGACCGGTCCGTGTGCGCCGGCATCGACCCGTCGTCGGCGCTGCTCGACCGCCTGGGGGCTCCCCGACAACCCGACCGGCCTGCGCGAGTTCGGCCTCCGCTGCATCGACGCCTTCGCCGGGACGGTCCCGGTGGTGAAGCCGCAGGTGGCCTTCTTCGAACGGTTCGGTTCGGCCGGCCTGGCCGCCCTCGAACGCGTGCTCGCGGCGGCCCGCGACGCCGGCCTGCTGGTGATCGCCGATGCCAAGCGGGGCGACATCGACACCACCGTCGCCGCCTACGCCTCGGCCTGGCTCGACCGGGTGAGCCCGCTGGCGGCCGATGCCGTGACGGCGGTGCCCTACCTGGGGCTCGGCTCGCTGGTGCCGATGTTCGACCTGGCGGCGTCAGGGGCCGGGGCGTGGTGGTGGTGGTCCGCAGTTCAACCCCGAGGGTCGCACCGTCCAGGAGGCCGTCGCCGCCGCTCCGGGCGCTCCGTCGAGGATCGCTGCTCGACGGCATCGCCGACCGCAACGGGTCCGGCCCGGGGTGATCGGCGCCGTGGTCGGTGCCACCCTGGCGCCGGGGGAGTTCCCCCTCGAGTCGCTGGGGGGCCCGGTGCTCGCACCGGGGGTCGGGGCCCAGGGCGCGACCGCAGCGGAGGTGGCCGCGCTGTTCGGCCGGTGCGCGGCCGGGACGGTGCTGCCCAGCGTGTCGAGGTCGGTGCTGGCGGCCGGGCCCGACGTCGCCAAGCTCGCGACACCGCGCTGGCCGTCCGCGACGAGATGGCCGACGTCCTGGGTTGACGACGGAGATGGGCTGGGCACGTGACGGCCCGGGCGTCAGGTACCGGCGGCCGTCGGGTACCAGCCGGTGACCCTCCGGGCGAGGCGCCGCTCGTGCTCGCGGCCGAGGGCGACGGCTTCGGCCAGGGTGACCTCCTCGAACACGACGGTGTCCCCCGGGCCCAGCCGACCCAGATCGGCCGCGGTCGGCGGTGACCACGCAACAGAGGACGGGGTAGCCGCCCACGGTGGCGTGGTCGGGGAGCAGCACGATCGGACCGCCGTCCGGTGGCACCTGCACGGCGCCGGTCACCATGCCGATCGAGGGCACACCGGCGGCCGGGGGGCGACGGGGAGTTCGCCCTCGAGGCGGACCCGACGCGGTCGGAGTCGCGGCCGACGGTCCACGGCCGGCCCGTGAAGCGGGCCAGCTCCCCGGGGGCGAAGCGATGGGGTCCGGGCAGCACCCGCAGGACGTGGGTGCCCGGACGGGGGAGCCCGTCGCCGGCCGAGACCCGGCCGTGCGGCATGCCCGAGGCTCCCAACGCCAGGCGGTCGCCGGCCTGCAGCGGTCCGGGGCCGAGTCCGCACAGCCGATCGCTGGACCTCGAGCCGACGACCCGTCCGAGCTCGACGCCGCCGGCCAGGCCGATATAGGCCCTCAGGCCCCATCCGACGGTGCCGACCGTCAGGACCTGGCCCGACCTGACCGGCAGCACGGTGCCGTCGGGCACGCCGTGGCCGTCCAGCCATAGCGTGACGCCGCCCTCCCCGCCGGCCGCCACCACGGCGACATGGGTGTCGCAGCCGAATGCCAGCGTCGGTCCGCGGGCGGTCACCTCGATGGCGGCGGCACCGTCGTCGTTGCCGACGAGCCGGTTGGCCAGGCGGAAGGTGTCGGGATCGGCCGCTCCGGCGGGCGGTACGCCCACGCCGGCCACGCCGGTCCGGCCCTCGTCCTGGATCATCGAGAGCAGCCCCGGCTCGACCACGTCGACGACGCGGGAGCCGGTGGCGTCGAGGGCCGGCCGGCCGGGGTCGCGTCCGCGGGCCAGCCGGGGGCGAGGTGTCGGCGGGGTTGCCGGCGGCCCCGGCGGGGACGCCGTTGCTGGCGCGGGGGTCGCTGGGGTCGCCGCCGGCGCCGCCGACGGCGCCGACGGCGCTGGGGTCGGGGTCGCCGGGGCCCGACACCCGGAAGCGGACGCGGTCGCCGGCGCGGAGCACCGCATAGGGGGGGTGTTCCGGATCGAACAGCGTCACCGTCGTGCGGCCGAGCAGGTGCCATCCGCCCGGGGTCGCGTGGGGATACACGGCGGCGAACCCCCGGCCACGGCCACCGATCCGGCCGGCACGATCGTCCGGGGTGTGGCCCGGCGGGTCACGGCGGCGAGCGGCGGCGGCAGGCCCGTGAGGTAGGGGAAGCCGGGGGAGAACCCGAGGAAGGCGACCTCGAGCTCCGTCGCGCACAGGACGGCAACCAGCTCGGGCCCTGAGAGCCCGCTGGCGGCGGTCACCGCTTCGAGGTCCTCGCCGTCGAAGCGGACGGGCACGTCCAGCGTCCGGAAGGGGACGCCGGTCGCGTGGCGCGGTCGTGGCGTCGCCGACGGCGCGGCCGACGACGCCGGTCAGCCAACGCCGCCACTCGTCGGCGTCCCCGCGACGCGGGTCGAACTGGACCAGCACCGACGTGTAGCCGGGGACGACCTCCCTGATCCCCGCGGGCGGGCGATCACCGCCGGCGGGTCCCCGGCGCCGGCCACCTGTCGCTCGACGACGGCCGCCAGCGCCCGGGCCCGACGGTTGTCGCCGACCTCGGCGACCACGGCGGCATCGCCGAACAGCGCGACCGCGGCCCCGTCGACGAACGGCACGGCGGCCGTGGCGGCGGTCACCCCGCCGCGCCCTCGGTGGCGGACGGTGCCCCAGGGGCCCGCACCTCGACCCCGGCCGCCGACAACGCCTCGCGGACCCGCCGGGCCAGGCCGGCGGCGCCGGGCGTATCGGCGTGGAGACAGACCGTCGCGGCGGAGACGTCGACCCACGAACCGTCCACGGCGGCCAGCCCACCACGGGTCGCCAGGGACACCGCCCGCCCGGCCACCTCGGCGGGATCGGTCACCACCGCGCCCGCCACGGCGCGGTCGACGAGACCGCCGCCAGGACGGTAGGCGCGGTCGCAGAAGGCCTCCTCCACCACCGTCAGCCCCCGGTCGCGGGCGAAGGCGGCGGCCCGACCGCCGGCCTCGACCACCAGCACGGGGGTGACGCCGAAGCTGGCCGCGCCGGCCCCGACGGCGTCGACGACGGCTCCCGCGACCTGCTCGTCCTCCCCCATGGCGTGGTAGAGCGCGCCGTGGGCCTTCACATGGCCGATCGAGGTCCCGGCGGCGCGCGCCGCCGGCGCCAGTGCCGCCAGCTGGTCGAGGACGTCCACGAACAGCTGGCCGGGCGCCACGTCGATCCTCCGGCGGCCGAAGCCTTCGCGGTCCCTGAACGAGACATGCGCCCCGACGGCGACCCGACGGGCGACCGCCGCGGCCACGGTGGCCTCCATGGTGGCGCCCCCGCCGGCGTGGAAGCCGCAGGCCACATTGGCGCTCGTGACCCACTCCAGGACGGCCAGCTCCTCGGGATCCGGGGTGTCGGTCTCGCCCACGTCGGCGTTGAGGTCGATCCACGCCACGGACCCAGTATCCAGCATGTGCGCTGGACGTTGAGGCGCTATGGTCGCGGCCATGCCGCAACCGCCTGCACTCACGCCAGAACAGCGCCAGGCCGCCCTGGCCAAGGCCGCCAAGGTCCGCCGCGAACGGGCCGAGGTCAAGGAGAAGCTGAAGCTCGGGTCGATCACCCTCTCCGAGCTCCTGACCCAAGCCGACGGCAACGAGACCATCGGCAAGATGAAGGTCCTCTCGGTGCTCGAGTCGCTCCCGGGCCTGGGCAAGGTGAAGGCCCGCCGCCTGATGGAGACGGTGGGCATCTCCGAGAGCCGCCGGCTGCAGGGTCTCGGCACCAACCAGCGCGAGTCCCTGCTCCGCGAGACCGCTCGCTGAGCGGACCGTCCGCCCCGATCCGGGGGGCGGGCCCCCTCCGATCCGGCGTCCCCGGGGGCCGTTGATCGTCGTGCTGTTCGGTCCGGGCGGCGCCGGCAAGGGCACCGTCGCCGGCGACGTGGTGGAGGCGGTCCCCGACCTGTGGCTGAGCCGCTCGTGGACCACCCGGGCGCAGCGCACCGGCGAGCCCGCGGACGCCTATGTCTTCGTGGACCGCCCGACGTTCGAGGCGCGGGTGGCCGCGGGGGGTTCTTCGAGTGGGCGGAGTTCCTGGGGAACCTCTACGGCACCCCGATACCCGATCCGCCGCCCGGCCACGACGTGCTGCTGGAGATCGATCTCCAGGGTGCCCGCCAGGTGCGGGACCACCGAGCCCGACGCCAACCTGGTGCTGCTGCTGCCGCCCTCGTCCGAGGTCCAGGCCGAGCGGCTGCGGGGTCGCGGCGACGACGAGGAGCACGTCGCCGCGGCGCCTGGCGGCGGGTGTCGAAGAGGAGCGGCCGGGACGGGCCATCGCCGACGCCGTGGTCGTCAACGACGACCTGGCACGGGCCGTGGCCGAGGTCGCCTCTATAGTTGTCGGGTACCGCAACGCCCGTGCGCACCCCGGGACAGGCGAGCGGACCACGACCCCGGAGGATCCCGATGGCCCAACACCGTACCACGCTCATGGACCCGCCCATCGAGGACCTCCTCGACAAGGTGGACTCCAAGTTCACCCTGGTGTCGCTGGCGGCCCGGCGCGCCCGCCAGGTGAACAGCTACTACAACTCGCTGGGGAGGGCCTGGGCGTGGTCGTGCCGCCCCAGGTGGCGTCGGTGTCCGGCAAGCCGCTGTCGATCGCGTTCGAGGAGGTCGCCGCGGGCAAGGCGACCTTCACCCGCCCCGACCCCGAGGAAGAGGCGGCCGAGCTGGCAGGCCGCTGCGAGGCCGAAGCGGCGGCCGCGGCGGTCGCCGAGGGTCGCGCAGTCCACGCGACGAGTAACGACGGCGCACCGGTCGGTGGCGGGCGAGCCGGGAGGGGGGCGTCCGGTGAAGGGTGACGACGAACCGCCCGTTCGTCGTCCTCGGCGTCGCCGCCGGCATCGCCGCCTACAAGGCGGTCGAGGTCTGCCGGCGGCTGGTCGACGCCGGCGTCCATGTCGCCCCCGTGCTCACCGAGGGCGCCACCCGGTTCGTCGGCACCGTCACCTTCGACGCCCTGGCCTCGGAGCCGGCGCAGACGCAGCCTGTGGGACGAGGACACGCCGATCCCCCACACCCGGCTGGCCAGCGGGCCGACGTCGTGGTGGTGGCCCCGGCCACCGCCGACTGATCGCCCGGTACGCCGGCGGGCTCGCCGACGACCTGCTGACCGCCACCCTGGTCGCCACCCGGGCCCCGGTGGTGGTGTGCCCGGCCATGCACACCGAGATGTGGGAGCACCCGGCCGTCCAGGACAACCTCGCCGATCCTGCGGGAGCGGGGCGTCACGGTGGTCCCGCCCGAGGAGGGCCGGCTCGCCGGCGGCGACTCCGGGCCGGGCGGCTGGCCGAGCCGGAGGTCGATCGTGGCCGGCTCGGTCTCCTCGAGCGTCCGGCCCGGTGGCCGGCCGCGCGCCGCGACCTCGCCGGGCGTGCGGGTGGTGGTCTCCGCCGGGGGCACCCGCGAGGCCATCGATCCGGTCCGGTTCATCACCAACCGGTCCTCGGGCAAGCAGGGCCACGCCCTGGCCGAGGCCGCCGCCGCCGCGGGGCCGACGTGGTGCTGATCACCACGCAGCCGACCGACCGGTCCCGGACGGCATCGAGGTCGATCGAGGGTGGAGTCGGCCGCCGAGATGGAGTCGGCGGTGCTCGGCCCGGCGCCGAGCCGCCGACGTGGTGGTGATGGCCGCGGCCGTCGCCGACTTCCGACCGAAGGCGGTGGCCGCGACCAAGCTCCACAAGGACGACGGCGTTCCCGAGCTGATGCTCGAGCCGACCCCGGACATCCTGGCCGAGCTCGGTCGGCGGCGACGGGGTGGCCAGGTGCTGGTGGGTTTCGCGGCGGAGACCGGCGAGCGTCGGCCGAGCGGGCCGCGGCCAAGCTGGCGGCCAAGGGCGTCGACCTGATGGTGGCCAACGACGTGGCGGCGCCGGGCGTCGGGCTTCGACCACGACACCAACGCGGTGACGGTGCTCGGCGCCGACGGCACCGCTGACGGTGGTCGCTGACGCGACCAAACGGGCGGTGGCCGACGCCGTGCTGGATAGGGTGTGTCTGGCCGACTGCCCGGGCGTCCGCTGAGGGCCGTCGCCGACGCACCGACCGTCCGCACCGATCGCACCCGTCGACTCGCCCGCGTCCCGACGTCCCACGAGAACGGATCCAACCGTGAGCACCCGCTACACCTTCACTTCCGAGTCGGTCACGGAGGGCCACCCCGACAAGATGGCCGACCAGATCTCCGACGCCGTCCTCGACGCCCTGCTGGCCGAGGACCCCGACAGCAGGGTGGCGTGCGAGACCCTGCTCACCACCGGCCTTGTGCTCGTGGCGGGGGAGATCACGACCAAGACCTACGTGGACATCCCCAGGCTGGTCCGCCAGACGGTGCTCGACATCGGCTACGACGACGACGCCTACGGCATCAACGGCAAGACCTGCGGCGTCATCGTCACCCTCGACGAGCAGTCGCCCGACATCGGCCAGGGCGTCGACCACGCCTTCGAGGTGCGGTCCGGGACCGGCGGCGAGGACAACCTGAACGCCCAGGGCGCCGGCGACCAGGGGATGATGTTCGGGTACGCCTGCGACGAGACCCCGGACCTGATGCCCCTGCCGATCTGGCTGGCCCACCGGCTGGCCCAGCGCCTGGCCCAGGTGCGCAGGGTCGGTGTCGCTCCCTACCTGCGCCCGGACGGCAAGACGCAGGTCAGCGTGACCTACGAGGACGGGCAGGCCGGTCGCGCTCGAGACGGTGCTCATCTCGACCCAGCACGATCCGGGCATCGACCTCGAGACGCTGCTGCTCCCCGACCTCCGCGACCACGTCATCCAGCCGCTGCTGCCGGCCGATCTCGACACCGAGCGACCTCCGCATCCTGGCCAACCCGACGGGCGTGTTCGAGCTGGGCGGCCCGCACGCCGACACCGGCCTGACCGGCCGCAAGATCATCGTGGACACCTACGGCGGCATGGCCCGCCACGGCGGCGGCGCCTTCTCGGGCAAGGACCCCTCCAAGGTGGACCGCTCGGCCGCCTACGCGGCCCGCTGGGTCGCCAAGAACGTGGTGGCCGCCGGCGCCGCCACCCGGTGCGAGGTGCAGGTGGCCTACGCCATCGGCGTGGCCCGCCCGGTCTCGCTGCTGGTCGAGACGTTCGGCACCGAGCGGGTCGACCCGGACGGCCATCGCCGGCGCCGTGGACGAGCGTCTTCGACCTTCGTCCGGCCGCCATCGTCCGTGATCTCGACCTCAAGCGGCCCATCTACCGCAAGACCGCCGCTTACGGGCACTTCGGCCGCCACGAGAAGGAGTTCACCTGGGAGGACACCTCACGGGTCGACGACCTGCGCGGCGCTCGGCCTCTGACCGACCGTCCCCCGGCGGACGCCGCCGACGGCGGACGGCGGCGGAGGGGCGCCGACCGCGTCGTCCGGGTCGCCCCGGACGTGCCCGCCATCCACCGCCGGTTCGACTACGTCGTCCCGGCCTCTCTGGCCGGCGACGTCGCGCGGTCGGCAACCGGGTCAGGGTGAACCTGCACGGCCGGCGGGTGGCGGGTTGGATGGTCGAGACCGAGTCGAGCCCGAGCCGGGGTCTCCGGCCAAACCGATCTCCCGGGTGAGCGGGATGGGCCCCCCGGCCCCGGTGGTGTCCCTGGCCGAGTGGGCGGCCTGGCGGTGGGCCGGCCCGCTGTCGTCGTTCCTGGGCACGGCCTCGCCCGACCGCAACGTGGCCGCACTGCCCTCCCTCGGCGCGCCGGCGGCGCCCGGCGGGTGGCCGCCCGGTGGCGATCCCCGACCGGTGGCCAGGGCCGTCTGGGCGGCGGGCGGGCCGCGGGCGGCCGGCGGGCGGGCCGTGGTCCGCCTGGCACCCGCCCTCGACGAGCGCCTGGTGGTGCTGGAGGTCGTGCACCGGTTCGGTTCGGCCGGGGTGCTGGTGCTGGCGCCGAGCCACGCGCGCGCCGAGGCGGTGGCGGGACGTCTGCGTGACGCCGGAACGCCGGTCGCCGTCCTGCCCGACGACTGGGCCCGGGCCGCCACCGGGGTCCCGGTGGTGGTCGGCACCCGGGCCGCCGCCTGGGCGCCCTCCCCGGCCTGCGGGCGGCGGTGGTCCTGGGCGCCCACGACGAGGCCTACCGCGAGGAGCGCGCCCCACCTGGTCGGCCGTCGACGTGGTCGTCGAGCGGGCCCGCCGGGACGGCGCACCGTGCCTGCTCGTCACGCCCTGCCCGACCGTCGTCCTGTCGGAGGGGCGCCACCCTGGTGACCACTCGACGGGCGCTCGAACGCCGCGGGTGGCCGGTCGTCGAGGTCGTCGACCGCCGCGGCGACGACCCCCGTACGGGCCTGTTCTCCGAGCGGCTGGTGCGGGTCCTCGCCGCTGCTGTCCGGGCGCGGCCGCGCCGGCGACGGGCCGGGTGGTGTGCGTGCTGAACCGCACCGGACGGTCGAAGCTGCTGGCCTGCGTGCGCCTGCGGCGAGCTCGCCCGGTGCGCCCGGTGCGGCGGTCCGGTGGGTCAGCCGGCGCCGGCACGGACCTCGTGTGCGGCCGCTGCGGCGAGACGCGCCCGGCCGTGTGCGCCGTTGCGACTCCACCCGCCTCAAGGTGCTGCGGGTGGGGGTCGCCCGGGCCACCGAGGAGTTGGCCGCGCTCACCGGTGTCGACGCTGTCGAGGTGACCGGCCGAGCACCGGCGACGGGGCGGGCCGCCGCGTCGCCGCTGGTGGTCGGGACCGAGGCCGCCCTCCACCGGGCCGGTCGGGTGGAGGTGGTCGCCTTCCTCGATCTCGACCAGCACCTGCTGGCACCCGCGTTCGGCGCGGCCGAGGAGACGCTGGCGCTGCTGGCCCGGGCGGCCCGGCTGACCGGCGGCCGCGAGGGCGAGCGGCGGGCCGGGTCCTCGTCCAGACCCGGCTGGCCGACCACCCGGTGCTGGCGGCCGCCCTCCGGGCCGACCCGTCGATCGCGTCGGCGGAGGAGCGCGCCGTGCGGATCGCGCTCGATCTTCCGCCGTTCGGTGTGATGGCCGCCCTCAGGGGCGAGGGGGCGGCGCCCTACGGGGACGAACTGTCGTCGCAGCCCGGCGTATCGGTCTCCGCGCTCGGGACCGACCGGCTGGCGCGCGCCGGCGACCACCGGACCCTGTGCGACGCGCTGGCGGCCACACCCCGCCCGCAGGCCCGGCTCAGGGTGGAAGTCGACCCGACGGATGTCTGAGCCCGGCCCGGGTTCGCGCACCTGGGCCGCCGTCCGCCGTGTGCCCCGGCGGGTGGTGCTCCTCCACCTGGCGGTGTTCGGCCTGATGGTGGTGGCATCGGTGCTCCTGTGGTGGCACGTGTGGATCACGGGGCACCCGACCACCACCATCACCTGCCAGTGCGGCGATCCCAGCCAAGAGCTGTGGTTCCTGTCGTGGACCCCCTGGGCCCTCGTCCACGGCCACAACCCGATGCTGACGAACGCCATGTTCACCGGACAGGGCGGGGCCAACATGATCACCAACACGTCATGGATGGTGCCGTCGATCGTCCTCGCTCCGGTCACCTGGCTCTTCGGCCCGATCGCCGCCTTCAACGTGGCGGCCACGCTCGGACCGGCCGTGACCGGTTGGAGCGCCTTCGTGGCCGCGCGGCGGCTGACCACCTTCGTGCCCGGCCAGGTGCTCGCCGGCGTGCTCTACGGCTTCTGCCCGTTCGTGCTGTGGAACGACCCGGTGGGCCACCTGAACTTCACCCTGCTCTACTTCGCGCCGCTCGCCTTCGTCCTCGTCTACGACCTCGCGGTCGGCACCCACCGCGCCACCGTGCTCGGTGCGCTGCTCGGGGCGCTGGTGGTGGTGCAGTTCTTCACGAGCACCGAGTTCCTGGCCATGTGCGTGCTCGTGGGGGTGGTGGGCGGCATCGCCGCCGTGGCGATGTCACCGCGCATGGCCTGGGAACTGCGCCGCCGTTTGGTCACCGGGCTCGGCATGGCGGCGCTGATCGACGTGGTGGTGCTGGCCTATCCGGTGTGGTTCGCCATCGCCGGCCCGCGCCACGTGACCGGCGTCCCGTGGCCGAACGCACCACAGCTCGGTCTGACCCCGTCGGCGCCGATCGACGCCGGTGTCAACGTCCACGCCGGCAGCGTGTTCGACCGGCTGGGTGGGTACTTCGGCGGCGGCGGGCCCAATTTCGGCCCGACCCACTTTCCGAGCCTGATCTACCTCGGTGCGCCGTTGCTCGTGCTCCTGGTGCTGTCGGCGATCCGGTGGGCGAAGGCGGCCTGGACGATCGCGATCATGGGTGCAGCCGCCTGGCTGCTGTCGTTCGGCACGATGGCCGGCACCGAGTTCGCCGGGCGCGCCGCTCAGACGACGCCGTGGTGGGCCGTCTGGCGACTGTTCGCCCACCTGCCTCTGGTCGAGGACATCGAACCCATCCGGTTCGGCGCGCTGGTCACGTGGGCGGCGGCGCTGCTGCTGGCCGTCTCGCTCGACATCTGGGTCGGCATGGCCGCCGCCCGCCAGGATCGTCGGGCCCGCACGATCTCGGCCGTACTGGCCACACTGGTCGGAGTGGCGGTCCTCGTCCCGGTGGCCCTGGTCGAGTCGGTGCCCTTCACCGTCCACTCGACGCCGTTGCCGGCGTGGTTCGTGGAAGACGCCCCGAAGCTGCCGGCGGGGACGACGGTGCTGGTCGTGCCGTTCGCCGGACAGCAGGCCATGGGTTGGCAGGCGCAGACACGGCTCCACTTCGACCTGGCCGGTGGATTCGCGGTGGTGCCCGGGCCGACGGGCCGATCGCGCTTCGTGGTGCCCGTCGGCGGGGCGGTGGGGGTGCTCGACCGGCTGTCGCCCGGACCGGACACATTGGCCCCGGGGCCGGAACCGTCCACGCCGGCGGAAGTGGCCGAGGTGCGCGCCGCCATCGTCAGCTGGGGGGTGGACGTCACTGTCATTCCCGACGGACAGAGCACGGCGCCGGTCGGGGCGGCCGCCTTCATGACGGCCGTGTACGGGCGCACCCCGATGTTCGCCCATGGGGCGTGGGTGTGGACGGGGGTGCCGTCGGCGCCCGTCGCCCTGGGCGCGACGACCCTTGCCGACTGCGTGGCGCTTGACGGGTCGGGTCGGGGCGGTCCCCTGGCCGGGCCCGGGTGCGTCCTGGCGGGTGGCCCCGTGGGTGTCCCCGTGGGCGGCCCCGCTGGCGGCCACGCCGTCGGGTCACCGTAGGATGTGGCGCGTGCAGCGCGTACACCGTCCGTACCTATGGCGACCCCGTTCTCAAGCAGGTGGCACGACCGGTCGATGACATCGATGGCGGTGTGGTCCGTCTGGTCGACGACATGGTGGAAACCATGTACGACGCCGTGGGCGCCGGGCTGGCCGCCCCACAGGTGGGTGTGCAGAAGCGCATCTTCGTCTACGACGTCGGTGACGGGCCCGAGGCGGTCGTCAACCCGACGATCGTCGAGAGCGCCGGCGAGTGGTACCACGACGAGGGATGTCTCTCCATCCCCGGCCTGCGGCTCGGCATCGTCCGTCCCGCCACCGTCCACCTCCGCGGCTACGACCTCGACGGCAACGTCGTCGACCTCGAGGCCGACGAATTCCTGGGACGGGTCTTCCAGCACGAGCTCGACCACCTCGACGGCGTCCTGATGGTCGAGCGGCTCGACGAGGAACAGCGGGGCCAGGCACTCAAGATCCTGCGCGACCGTGCCCTCGGCATCGACACCTCCGCCCTCGAGGCGAAGCTGGTGTCGGCCGGCAGCGAACGCGAGATCTGAGCAGATCGACGGGCGATTGCCGCCCGCTCGCCGAACGGATGCCGACGGGCCGGTGACGCCGGGCGACCTGTAGCGTCGTCGGCCATGGCGCGCCTGGTCTATCTCGGTACTCCGGAGGCGGCGGTACCGCCTCTCAGGGCGCTGGTGAGTGCAGGCCACGACGTCGCTCTGGTGGTGAGCCGGCCCGACAAGCGTCGGGGAAGGGGTGGCGACCTCGTGCCGAGCCCGGTCAAGTCGGCCGCCATCGATCTGGGCCTCGACGTGACCGACGACCTCGACCGCGTGAGCCGGTCAGGGGCAGAGATGGGGGTGGTGGTCGCCTACGGGCGCATCATCCCGGTCTCCGTGCTCGATGCCTTGCCGATGGTCAACCTCCACTTCTCACTGCTTCCCCGCTGGCGCGGCGCCGCCCCGGTGGAAAGGGCCATTCTGGCCGGCGACGAACGCACGGGCGTCGATCTGATGGCCGTCGAGGAGGGCCTCGACACGGGCGACATCTTCGCCGAGGAGGTCGTCGAGATCGGTCCCGGCGAGACCGCGGCGGAACTGCGGTCCCGCCTGGTCGACGCCGGGTGCCGGCTGTTGGTGGCCAGTCTGGCCGGCGGCCTCGCCGGCCTGCCGCCAGGGCGGCCGCAGGTCGGGGAACCCGTCTACGCCGAGAAGCTCCGGCCAGAGGAGTTCGAGATCGACTGGACGGCCCCGGCCGAGCGGATCGAGCGGCTGGCGCGGCTGGGTCGGGCGTGGACCGTCTTCAGGGGAAAGCGACTGCGGGTGATGAAGGTGGAACTCACCCCACCTGACGGGGCCGGCGACCTCGCCGGCCTGCCGCCCGGGCGCATCCGTGACGGTGTCGTCGCCACCGGTGGAGAGGGCGCCGTCCGGCTGGTCACCGTCCAACCCGAAGGCCGCCAGCCCATGGACGCCGGGGACTGGGCCCGCGGCGCCCGTCCGGGCGAGGACGATCTGCTGGGCGCACCCGACTGATACACCCCCCTGCTTGACTGTCCCCATGACCTTGGTTGTAGGACCGAGTACGGGCGAACGGGAGGCTCCGGGTGGGACGCTCCGTGCCCGCCTGGACGCAGCCCACTCGCTGCTGGCCGAGCTGGCGGCTGAGCTGGAGCCCGGGGTGCTGACCGGTCCCGACGCCCGCCTGCTCTTCGTGAAGAGCGTGGCCGTCATCCGGCTGGCCGACACCATCAAGACGCTGCTGGCCGGTCGCCTGGACGAGGTCGGGCTCCACCGCGAGGAGGGCTTTGCTTCCGCGGCCTCCCTGCTGGCCGACATCGAGGGCGTGGGCCTCGGGGCGGCCCGGGGCACGCTCGAGCGGGCCGGGGCGGCCTCGTCTTTGCCCGGCCTCGAGGACGCCCTGCGGAAAGGTGAGCTGTCGGCGGCCCAGGCGGCCGCCATCACCGACGCCGCCCAGAGCGCCCCCGAGGCCACCGACGAGCTCATCGACACCGCCAAGCGCGAGGCCCTGCCCACCCTGAAGGACCGCTGCCGGAAGGCCAAGGCGGCCTCGGCCCGGTCCGATCCGGCGGCCACGGCCCGCCGGATCCACGCCGAGCGCCACTTCCGCCACTGGAGGGACGCCGAGGGGGCGTTCTGCTTCTCCGGCCGGGACCTGCCCGAGCGCGGTGCCCGCCTGGTGGCCGTGCTGGAGAAGGCGGCCAGGGAGCACTTCGAAGCCGCCCGGGACAAGGGCGGGCACGAGCCCCAGGCCGCCTACCTGGCCGACGCCCTCTTCGACCTGGTGTGTGGGGAGGGTGGCGGTGCCCCGTCAGGCACGGCCACCACGCTGCTCGTCCGGGTCGACCTCGACGTGCTGCGCGACCGCAAGGTGGGTGCGGGACAGCTCTGTGAGGCCGACGGGGTGGGCAGTCTCACCTACGAGGGCCTCAAGAGTCTCACCGACGACGCCTTCGTCTCCTGTGTCTTCGAACGGGCCGGCACCTTAGAGAAGGTGGCCACCCTGGGCCGCCACGTCCCGACGGCCCTGCGCCACGCCCTGGCCCTGCGCGACCCGGTATGTGTGGTGCCCAAGTGCACCGTGCGGACCGGCCTCGAGATCGACCACGTGGTCCCCTTTGCGGAGGGCGGCCCGACCTCGCTCGACAATCTGGCTCGCCTTTGCCACCACCACCACTACCTGAAGACCTACGAGGGCTTCACCCTCACCCCCGTCGATACCGACGGGGCGGCCCGGTCCTGGCGCTTCGAGGCGCCCGTGCCCTTCGGCCAGGAGCCTGATCTGGGCCTCGACCGTCCCGACAGCCCGTCGATGCTCGAGCTGAGCAGGGCGGCCCGGGCCGGACCCGATCCACCGCCGCCCGAGCTGTTCTGAGGAACGGGCCGATAGGCTCGCTGGCGATGAACGCGACGCCCACTCGGCCTTCACCGGTCATACGCGTCGCCCCGTCCATCCTTTCGGCCGACTTCGGCCGCCTCTCCGACGCGATCGCGGGAGTGGCCCCGGTGGCTGACTGGCTGCACGTCGACGTGATGGACGGGCACTTCGTCCCCAACCTGACCATCGGCCCGCCGGTCGTGGAGTCGATCCGCGCCCATTCGGACCTGTTCTTCGACACCCACCTGATGATCACCGACCCCGATCGCTACCTCGAGCCGTTCCGGGATGCGGGATCGGACGGCTGTACGGTCCACGTCGAGGTGGGGGAGACGGACGCCCTCATCGAGCAGATGCGGGCCCTGGGGCTCCGGGTAGGTGTGGCCCTCAACCCGGACACCCCCTTCGACGCGGTCGCACCCTTTCTGGCCAAGGTCGACTTGGTGCTGTGCATGACGGTGTTCCCGGGGTTCGGGGGGCAGTCGTTCATGCCGGAGGTGCTCGACAAGATCCGACAGGTGCGCGCCGCCGTCGAGACCGCCGGCCTCGACGTGGATGTCGAGGTGGACGGTGGGATCGATGCGTCGACGGCGCCCCTCGTCGCCGAGGCCGGAGCGAACGTGCTGGTGGCCGGGTCGGCGGTCTTCCACCGCGATGCGCCCGCCCGGGCCGCCACCGCCATCCGTGAGGCCGCGTTGGCCGCCTTCGGACGGACCGGTCGGGCGGCCGGGGCGACCCGCCGCGCCGTCTGAGGTGGGCAACGGCCAACCGGGGTCCGGCGGCGCGGAAGGGGGCGGGGCCGGGGAGGGGGCCATCGACCGAGACCGAGTCGATCGCAGGTGGATGCTCCAGGCCGTGTCGATGGCCGCCACCGTGCACGGCAGGACCTCGCCCAACCCGTGGGTGGGTGCGGTCGTGGTACCGCCGGGTGACGATGTCGGCGACGAGGGACCCGGGGGCGGGACCTGGTTCGCGGGAGCGACGGCGCCGCCGGGCGGCCCTCACGCGGAGGTCTCCGCCCTGCACGCCGCCGGCGACCTCGCCGATCTGGCCACCCTCTATGTCACCCTCGAGCCGTGTGCCCACCACGGCCGCACGCCGCCGTGCACCGATGCCATCATCGCCGCGGGCATCCGCAGGGTGGTCGTGGGCATCACGGATCCCGATCCCCGGGTGGCCGGGCGCGGGATCGCCGCGCTGCGCGACGCCGGCATCGAGGTCGTCGTCGGGGTGTGTGCGGACGCCGTCACCGATCAGCTGGCCGCCTACATCACCCACCGGACGACCGGACGTCCCTTGGTGGTGCTGAAGTTGGCGTCGACGATGGACGGCCGCACGGCGGCACCGGACGGTTCGAGCCGGTGGATCACCAACGAGGCCTCACGGGCCAACGCCCACCGGCTGCGCGCCCACAGCGACGCCATCCTGGTGGGCGCGGCCACCGTGCGGGTCGACGACCCGACGCTGACGGTCCGGCTCCCTCCTGACGATCCAGGACCACCGGTCGGACGACGAGCAGCCTCTGCGCGTGGTCCTGGGCACCATTCCTGAAGGCGCGAACGTGGCCCCGGCACTGTCGCTGCGCGGGGAGCTCGGGGAGGTGCTCGACGAGCTCGGTCGGCGCGGCGTCCTGCAGTTGCTGGTCGAGGGCGGCGCCCGGGTCGCCCACGACTTCCTCGACGGGGACCATGTCGACCGGATCGTGCTCTATCTTGCCCCCGCGCTGTTCGGCGGGGACGACGGTCGCCCCCTGTTCGCGGGGCCCGGGCGCGCCGTCGATCGGGCGTGTCCGGCGGGGGAGTGTGCGGTCGGTGACTAGCCTGGACGGTGACCTCCGGGTGGAATTGGCCATCCGCGAGCAGGACAACTCGAGCCGGCGCGCACCGGTGAGGGCCGGGCAGCGGGCGGGGATGCTCCGTGAGGAGAGGAAGAGACGAGGCCGATGCCGTTCTCGAAGGTTGAGGATGCGATCGCCGCGGTGGGACGCGGCGAGATCGTCGTGGTCGTCGACGACGAGGACCGCGAGAACGAGGGCGACCTCATCATGGCGGCCGATGCCGTCACGCCGGAGAAGATCGCCTTCTTCATCGCCCACACCTCGGGCCTCATCTGCGTGCCGCTGACCCCCGAGCGCCTCGACCAGCTCGACCTGCCGTTGATGGTGAATGCGAACACCGAGGCGCAGCGGACGGCGTTCACGGTCAGCGTGGACTACCGGCACGGCACCACCACCGGCATCTCGGCCGCCGACCGGGCCGCCACCATCAAGGCCCTGGCCGACCCCCACACCCGACCCACCGACCTCAACCGCCCCGGGCACATCTTCCCCCTCCGCTACCGCCCGGGCGGCGTGCTGAAGCGGGCCGGCCACACCGAGGCGTCCGTGGACCTGGCCAGGGCGGCCGGGATGTCCCCGGCCGGCGTGCTCTGCGAGATCGTCACCGAGGACAAGACCTCGATGGCGCGCCTGCCCGAGCTGCAGGAGTTCGCCAAGAGGCACGGGCTCCACATGATCTCCATCGCCGATCTCATCCGGTACCGCCGGCACAAGGACAAGCTGGTCCGGCGCATCGCCGAGGCCCGCATTCCCACCGAGTTCGGCGACTTCACCGCCTACGCCTACGAGTCGGTCATCGACGGGGAGCACCATCTGGCCCTGGTCAAGGGAGATGTCGCCGGCGCCGACAACGTGCTCGTGCGGGTGCACAGCGAGTGCCTCACCGGTGACGTGTTCGGTTCGCGCCGCTGCGACTGCGGCCCGCAGCTCCGCGGTGCCCTGCAGCACATCGCCAACGAGGGCAAGGGCGTCCTCGTCTACCTCCGCGGCCACGAGGGCCGCGGCATCGGGATCGCCCACAAACTGCGGGCCTACACCCTGCAGGAGGAGGGCTTCGACACCATCGACGCCAACCTCGAGTTGGGGCTGCCGGCCGACAGCCGCGAGTACGGCATCGGCGCGCAGATCCTCGTCGACCTCGGGATCACCACCATGCAGCTGATGACCAACAACCCGATGAAGTTCGGCGGGTTGGAGGGGTTCGGTCTCGACATCGTGAACCGCGTCCCGATCGAGACTTCGCCCAATCCCGAGAACATCGGGTACCTCCGGACGAAGCGCGAGCGGATGGGCCACCTCCTCGGAGGGCTGGATGACATCGTCTGACGTCACCAGGCTCCGTGACGGCGCCATCGAAGACATGGCCGAACGGGTGGGCACGTCGCTGACCGGCGACGAAGACGGCACCGGGCTGCGCATCGGTGTGGTGTGCGGCCGCTTCAACGGCGGCATCACCGAGCGCCTGCTGGTGGGGGCGCTCGAGGCCTCGACGAGGCCGGAACGACGCGTGACGACGTCACCGTCGCCTGGGTGGCGGGCGCCTTCGAGGTGCCGCTGGTGGCCCGTCGGCTGGCAGCCTCGGGCACGGTCGACGCCGTCGTGTGCCTGGGCGCCGTCATCCGGGGTGACACCGGGCACTACGACTTCGTCGCCGGCGAATGCGCGTCCGGCATCCAGCGGGTGCAGCTGGACACCGGCATCCCGGTGATCTTCGGGGTGTTGACCACCGATACGGTCGACCAGGCCGTCGATCGGTCGCGGCCCGATGCCACCAACAAGGGGCACGAGTCGGCCCTCACCGCCATCGAGACCGTCCGGGTCGGAGCTCTCCGCCATCGACGGGAAGGGTTGACCATGCTGCGTCTCGTCCTGCCGAAGGGCTCGCTCGAGAAGGCGACGCTCGAACTGTTCGCGTCGGCGGACCTGGCCGTGACCCGCTCGTCGTCGGTCGACTACCGGGCGACCATCGACGATCCCCGGGTCGACGAGGTGCGGATACTGCGACCGCAGGAGATCCCCCTCTATGTGGCTGACGGGCTCTTCGACATCGGCATCACCGGCCGCGACTGGGTGGAGGAGCGGGGGAGCGACGTCACGTCGCTCGGGGAGCTCCCGTACTCGAAGGCGACGTCGAATCCGATCAGGGTGGTACTGGCCGTGCCCGAGACGTCCCCGGTGACCTCGGTGGCCGATCTGGCCGCCTCGGGCATGGGCACCGGCGGCGCCGTCAGGGTCTCGACGGAGTACCCCGAGCTCACCCGCCGCTACCTCGAGAAGCACGGCATCGTGGCCGACGTGAGCCTCTCGTACGGCGCCACCGAGGCAAAGGTGCCCGACATCGCCGATTGCGTCGTCGAGATCACCGAGACGGGCCGTGCATTGAAGGCAGCCGGCCTGAAGATCATCGAGACCCTGCTCGTCTCCTATACCGAGCTGATCGCCAATCCGATCTCCGTGGCCGATCCGGTCAAGCGGCACGCCATGGAGCAGCTGCTGACCCTGCTGCAGGGCTCACTGGAGGCCCGGACGAAGGTGCTCGTCAAGCTGAACGTCCCCGAGGACGCCCTGCAGTCAGTGATCGACCTGCTGCCTTCGCTGCGGGCGCCGACGGTGTCGGAGCTGCACGGAGGAGGGGCGTTCGCCGTGGAGACGGTGGTGCCCAAGTCGGAGATCAACGTCCTCATACCCGCGCTGCGGGACCGGGGGGCCACCGACATCATCGAACTGGCACTGTCGAAGATCGTCCACTGACATGGGAGGCGATGCCGTGCAGCCGGGGACCCAGAAGGGACTGCGGTGGTGAGCTCCGGCGGTATGGCGATCCACGACGTTCCCCCGGGACAGGACACGCCGGTCGTCGGCAGCGTCGTGGAGTTCGACGACCCCCGCGGCCTCGGCACGGTAGAGGCCGGTGACGGACGCCGCTTCGGGTTCCACTGCACGGCCATCACCGACGGGACCCGGACCATCGAGGTGGGCAGGCTGGTCGTGTTCACGATCGCTCCAGGGCGCCTGGGTCGCTTCGAGGCGGCCAACGTGCGTCCGCTGCCGGGCGTCCCGGCGCCCGGTTCTTCGATCGGCGCCGCGCCGGCCGCCGGCAGGGAGCTCGCAGACGCCGAGGTCGCGGAGGAGGGACATGCGCCGCGGGCACCGCTGGCCCGTGGAACGCCGCCGCGGGACCAGGCGGCCGGATCGCCCTCGACCGACGCCCCGGACGGGCCCCGCGCACCTGCGCCCGCGCCCGCAACTGCGCCTGCGCCTGCGGTGGTGGACATGGAGCACATCCCGCCACCACCACCCGACCCGGTCGCCGTACCGTCCATCGACCCGTTGACGGTGACCCCGCCGCGGGGAACTCCAGAGGTGAGGAACGAGCCGGAGAACGGAGCGTCCGCCCGGTCGGAGGAAGCTGCCGCGGACGTTGAACGGGACCTCTCGCCGGACGACGTACCGGGACCGTCGCCCGCCTTCTGGAAGACGTCCCGTCCGTCGCCCGGACCTCCGCCGACGTGGATGACCCCCGTCTACCGCGATCCGTCCTCGGAGGACCCGTCTGACGGCTGAACGGGGACGGGGCGTTCGGTGGCGTCGACGTCGATGATGCCGGTGCTGTCAGTGCCGGGCGGAGCGGTGCCCGGAGTAGCCGGAGATCCGCCCGCTGTAGCCGGGGCCGAGCCGACCGGATCGATGCCGTTCGGAGCGATGCCGTCCGGAGCGACGCCGTCCGGAGCGACGCCGCCGGCACCGCCGCCCGGACTGTCACCGGGGTGCATCGCCGATTCCGGGCCCGATCCGTCGCCACCGCCGTCGTCGCCACCGCCGCCATCGCCGGCGACACCGCTCCCGAGCGAGGGTGCCGGAGGTTCCTCGTCGTAGGGGTTGCCGAGGATGTTGCGTGCCATGTCGATGATGACGGCGCTGTCGGCGTCCTCGACGGTCACCTCGCCCATGAGGGGCGCGGCGAGGAGTCCGGCGACGATCCCCGTCTCGCTCATGGCCTCGGCCTGCACGATGGACCACTCCCACAGGCGCTTCATGGCGGAATTGCCGTCTTCCCGCTTCGGTGGGAACCGCAGCCAGCAATTGATGATCCCCTGGGCGACCAGGGTGGTGGCCGGAAAGAGCCAGATGAGCCGGTAGTTGCCGGTGGCGTCGACCACGGCCGCGGCCGCGTAGGCCAGCACCACCCCGCAGAGGTTGAAGGGGGCGATGATCATGCCGAGCCGCTGCGCCAACCCGCCGGCCCGGGGCAGCAACTGCAGCAGCATGGGAGCCAGCGCGATGAGGTAGGCACCGATGAACGGCGCGCCGATGAAGGCGATGACCACGGCCTGCCAGAGATGGGAGTCGAAGTACTGGATCCCGAAGAGGGCCGCGCCCACGATCGGTGCACCCACGGCCAATTGGCGCCGCGTGAGCCACTTGGCGAGCGGGAAGCCGAGGGCCAGCCCGACGATGATCGTCGGAATGCCGGTGAAGATCCCGGCAACGGTCTGCGCACTGGCGCCGGCGTGCAGCACCTTCTCGAAGTACAGGATGGCGACGTAGGCGGTCGAGCCGACCCCCGACCAGAAGAGCAGCGAACCGGCCAGCAGCACCTTGGCGTTCGGCTCGGCGAGGATGTTGCGGAGTTCCTGGCGCGACGGTCGGGCCCGCTCGTCGCGATCGACGGCGGCCGCTTCCTCGGCCGCGGGTGACTCCCGCACCAACAGCAGGACAGCGAGCCCGGTGGCCGCCATGATGACGGCGGCCTCCCGGAACGGGAGGTTCCACGTCGAAGGGTTCTTCTGGTTCCACGTGGTGATGACCGTCAGCTTGATGAGCAGGCTGGCGGCGTAGCCGAGGACCGTGGTCAGAAAGAGCGCCTTGATCCACCTGCTCCGTCCGAACACCTCCGGCACGACGGCCACGTTGGCCAACGTGAAGATGGCCGTGGCCTGTCGGACGATGACGATCAGGACGACGAGCCCCCAGTAGCCCGGGACGACGGTGAAGAGCCACGTGCCGACACCCATCACGATGAGGCTCATGCCCATGTACGGGGTTCGACGCCCGATCCGGCTCCGGGTGCGGTCGCTCACCTGGCCGCCCAGTGGGTAGGTGATGAAGCTGAGGATCCGGTTGGCCGTCAGCGCGAAGGTGACGGCCAGGGCCCCCGCCGCCCGCTGCTGCACGAAGAGGGTGATGAGCACCCCCGAGACGGCCAGGTTGGCGCGGGGCCCCACCAGGCCGATGGACAGGCCGATGAAGCTCCGGACCCGGGAGCCGTCGATGGATTCCGGGACGCCCGGCTCGGACGCCCCGGGCTCGATTGCCTGCCCCCCGTCGTCCGTCAAGACCCGGAACCGCTCCCCGGGGCGTCATCTGCGGATCGACCGGGTGGCCGGTCGGACCGTGGGCCGGTCGTGCCGGTGGATGCCCCGTTCGCACCGGCGGCTTCAGCTGACTCCTCGCCGGCGCGCACGGCGCCGGTGATCTGTACGTAGGCGAGCTGGATCTGGCTCAGCCCGTCCCGGAGTTGTGGGACGGCCTCGCCGAGCCGGTCGCCCAGGCCCTCCACCAGGCAGGCGAGGGCATCGATGGCCAGGCTGGCCTGCGGCAAGAGCGGCGGATTCTGCGAGAGGTAGACGGCGGCCAACTCGAAGAGGCCGTAGCAGTGGTTGGCGACCACGATCTCCACAGGCGTGGAGGCCAATTCGGCCCGCATGCGCTCGACCTCGTCGTCCACGGCGGCGGGGTCGACGGGCCCCGTCCGGGTCCGAGGGGGGTCGTCGGCGTCGGGCCCCGTCCCGCCGGGCGCGGCCCGGCCCACCGGTCGTTCACCATCAGGTGTCCATAAAGAGCTCACGGCTGGTAGCCTAAAACACTGACAGACAGAGGAAGCGGGGTCATCGGCACGCGCCCGGCGCAGGCCAAAGGCACCCCCACCCGCCCACCGTATTCGCGTGTGCGTCGGGTCGGACTGACGACAGAGCCGGCAGTGCCGGCTCTGTCTGGTGTCGGCGCCGCTCCCTCCGGCCGGTCACGGGTGACCGTGGCCACGACATAGGGAGTGAAGTCGGATAGCAACCACCGCCAACACCAATGAGCCCCGGATCAATGACCGCATCCGAGCGCGGGAAGTGCGCCTGGTCGACGCAGACGGTGAGCAGCTGGGCATCAAGGTGCTGCCCGAGGCGCTGACCATCGCCCGACAGGCCGATCTCGATCTCGTCGAGGTTGCTCCGCTCGCCAACCCGCCGGTCTGTCGCATCATGGACTACGGAAAGTTCAAGTTCGATGCGGCGCAACGTGCGAAGGAGTCGCGGCGCAAGGCTGTGCATGTCGGGATCAAGGAGATGAAGTACCGGCCGAAGATCGGGCCGGGCGACTTCGACACCAAGACCCGCCAGGTGGCCAAGTTCCTCGAAGAAGGTCACAAGGTCAAGATCACGATCATGTTCCGGGGCCGTGAGGTGCACCATCCCGAGCTCGGGAAGAAGATCCTCGACCGGATCGCCGAGCAGATGGACGGTCTCGGAAAGTCCGAGTCCACCCCGCGGCTCGATGGGCGCAACATGGTGATGGTGCTGGCGCCGGACAAACGAGCCAAGCAGTCGGCCGCATCCCGTGGCGACCACGGTGAGCACGCAGCGCCGCACGGGGCCAACGGTTCGACCCCGCCGGCGAGTGCGCCGGTGGCTGCGCCGGTGGAGCAGGTGACGGAGAGTGCGACCGTGGCGACAGGTGAACCCGCGGCGACGGCTGCGCCGGCGGCAGCGGCCCCGGCAGGAGCCGCAGCCGCAGCAGGTCCCGCCGAGCCGGCGGCCGCCGACAGTGCGAACGACGTACAGGAAGAGGGCTGAACGACATGCCGAAGATGAAGACCGACCGTGGGGCGGCCAAGCGGGTCAAAGTGACCGGCACGGGACGACTGCGCCGACGCAAGGCGTTCCGGGGACACCTCCTCGAGAAGAAGAACAGCGTCCGGACCCGTCGCCTCGGCCGCGAGACCGACATCGCCGCCGGGGACGCCCGCCAGGTCCGCCGGATGCTGGGCATCTAGCGCACCCTTCGGACGTAGACCGACCCCTTACGGCCCGCCACCCGACCCGCGACTGACGGACCCGGCCGACTGGGGCCGGCTCGATCCGGTTGCACCGGCCCGTGCGGGCCGGGTCGATCGCATCCACCTCCGTACCGACACCTGACCACCTACATCCACCACCCGACGACACCGAAGGAGCACCGATGGCCCGAGTGAAGCGCGCAGTTCATGCCAAGAAGCACCACCGCGCCGTTCTCGAGCAGGCGCAGGGGTACTACGGCAACAAGAGCCGTTCGTTCCGTGCCGCCAACGAGCAGGTCATGCACTCGTTGCAGTACGCCTACCGCGACCGCCGTGCCCGTAAGGGCGAGTTCCGCAAGCTCTGGATCCAGCGGATCAATGCGGCCGCCCGGCTGAACGGCACGAGCTACAGCCGGTTCATCGCCGGTCTGCACCGGGCCGGCGTCGGTGTCGACCGCAAGGTGCTCGCCGACCTCGCCGTCAACGAACCCGACGCGTTCGCAACCCTGGTGGACGTGGCCAACGGCGCCCTGTCGGCGGACACCGAGGAAGCCGCCTCCTGAGCGACCCGGGGCTGGCGTTCACCCATCAACGGGTGCGCCGGATCCGCCAGCTGGTCAAGAAGCGGGCCCAACGGGCCCGCGAAGGCGTGCTGGTGGCCGAGGGCGGCGAGCTCCTCTCGGTGGCGCTCGACGCCGGTGCTCCGGTGGAGTCGGTGTTCGTCGCCCCCGAGGGGCGGTCCGATCCCGGAGTGACCGATGTGGCGGCCCGGGCGCTGGCCGCCGGTGCCCGCGTGTTCGACCTGGCGCCGGGGGTCATGGAACGGGTGGCCGACACGGTCACGCCCCAACCGCTGCTGGCCGTCGTCGGCGTCCGGCCGTCAACCCTCGACGATCTGGCCGCGGCGTCGATGGTAGTGGTGTGCGTCGACGTGCGCGATCCGGGCAACGCCGGCACGGTGGTCCGCACCGCCGACGCCTCCGGCGCCGAAGGCGTCGTGTTCTGCGACGGAACGGTCGATCCGTACAATCCGAAGACCGTGCGGGCATCGGCAGGCTCAATCTTCCACGTGCCGGTGGTCCAGGGTGGCGACGCCGGCACGGTGCTCTCCGGGCTGTCGGCATCCGGCCTCACCACGGTGGGGGCCGTCGTCACCGGGGGCAGTGACTACGCCGCCGTCGACTGGACCCGCCGGGTGGCCATCGTGGTGGGCAACGAGGCGGCTGGACTGCCATCCGACCTGGTCGAGCAGCTCGACGAGTCGGTGTCGATCGCCATGGCCGGTCGGGCCGAGTCGCTCAACGTGAGCGTCTCCACCGCCGTGCTGTGCTTCGAGGCGCTCCGGCAGCGCCGGACGGCATCGGCGTGACGTCGCAGCGATGGCGACGGTCGGGACGGCTCCGGCGGGGCCCCGGAGGGGCCCGGGGTCGGGGTGCGCAGGCTCTACGATGCCCCGGATGACCCGGGAGCAGCGGTACCGGAACCGAGGGGGCGGGGCGCTCGATGGCTGACGGCGCGGGGTTCGATCCGGCCGGACTGGCCCGCGACGCCGGGGAGGCCATCGCCGCCGCCGACAGCACGGAGTCGTTGCGCGCCGTCGAGACGGCGGTGCTGGGCAAGAAGTCGCCGCTGGCACTGGCCCACCGCACGCTGGGCTCGCTCGATCTCGAGGCCAAGCGCGAGGCGGGCCGGCTGCTCCACGAGGTGCGCTCGACGGTCGAGGCCCTGGTGGCCGAACGGGAGGCCGTGCTGGCGGCCCGGGAGCGCCAGGCGTCGCTGGCCGCCGACCGCCTCGATCTGACCGAGGTCATCCCCGGCGAGGTGCGCTCGCTCGCGGCCCGGGGCCACCTCAACCTGGTCACCCGCACCCGCGACGCCCTCGAGGACGTCTTCGTGGGGATGGGCTTCGAGGTGGCGGAGGGCCCCGAGGTGGAGACCGACTGGTACAACTTCGGGGCGCTCAACATCCCGCCGGCCCATCCGGCCCGTGGGATGTGGGACACCCTCTACCTGGAGCTGGGCCCGCCCGAGTCGACGATGTTGCGGACCCACACCTCCCCCGTACAGGTCCACCTGATGGAGCGGGCCGTGGCCGGGGGGACGCTGCCGATCCATGCCGTGATGCCGGGCCGTTGCTACCGGCGGGACACGCCCGACGCCCGCCACCTGGCCGTGTTCCACCAGATCGAGGGGCTGGTGGTCGACCGCGGCGTCACCTTCGCCGACCTGGCCGGGACGATCGAGACGTTCACCGCCGCCTACTTCGGGGAGGACATCCACTCGCGCCTGCGACCGGCCTACTTTCCGTTCACGGAGCCGTCGGCCGAGTTCGAGATCACCTGCACCATCTGCCACGGCGCCGGCTGCCGGACGTGCTCCCAGACGGGTTGGATCGAGCTCGGCGGGTGCGGGATGGTCGATCCTGCCGTGTTCGCGGCCGTCGGCGTCGACAGTGACCGGTGGACGGGGTTCGCCTTCGGGTTCGGCATCGACCGGTGCGCGCAGATGCGCCACGGCATCGCCGACATGCGGGCCCTGACCGAGAACGACATCCGCTTCCTGCGCCAGTTCTGAGAGGACCGTCGTGCGCGTACCGCTTTCATGGCTGAAGGACTTCGCCCCGTTCGACGGGGACAGCGCCGTCCTGGCGGCCACCCTCGACGACCTGGGACTGGTCGTCGAAGGGGTCGAGCACATCGGTCAGGGACTGGAATCGATCGTCGTGGCCCGCGTGGAGGAGATCTCCGCCATCAAGGGCGCCGACCGGATCCGGCGGGTGGTGGTGGACGCCGGCGAGGGACCGGTGGAGGTGGTCTGCGGTGCGTGGAACTTCGCCGTCGGCGACCTGGTGCCGTTGGCACCCGTCGGCGCCGTGCTGCCGGGTGGCATGGAGATCGCCCGCCGGACGATGAAAGGCGTCGTGTCGAACGGCATGCTGTGCTCGGCCGAGGAGCTCGGGCTGTCCGACGACCACGAGGGCATCATGCGCCTGGGCGACGTCGACGGGGCCGCGCCCGGCCGTGCCCTCGCCGACGTTCTCGACATCCGACCCGACGTGGTCTTCGACGTGGCCGTTGAGGCGAACCGCCCCGATGCGTGGAGCATCGCCGGCGTCGCCCGTGACCTGGCCGCCCGCCTGCGCCTCCCGTTCGACATCCCGGTGCCGACGCCGGTGGCGGTCGACGGGCCCACGGTGGAGGAACTGACGTCGGTGGTGGTGGAGGACACCGAGCTGTGCCCGAGGTTCACCGCCCGGGTGCTCACGGGTGTCGTCGTCGGACCGTCGCCCCCGTGGCTGGCCCGCCGGATCACGCTCGCAGGGATGCGCCCGATCAACAACGTCGTCGACGTCTCCAACTACGTCATGCTCGAGCTCGGCCAGCCGAACCACCCCTACGACCTCGACCGGTTGGACGGCGGCGGACTGCTCGTGCGGCGGGCGGGACCGGGGGAGTCGGTGACCACCCTCGACGGTGTCGAACGGACCCTCGGGACTCCGGGGCCCGGTCTCGGCGACGACGGTCGCGACTGCCTCATCTGCGACGCCCGCGGCGTGCCCGTCGGCATCGGCGGCCTGATGGGCGGCGCGTCGTCCGAGATCGGCAGCTCGACGTCGCGGGTGCTGCTCGAGACGGCCTACTTCCTGCCGATGGCCATCGCCCGGACCTCGAAGCGGTTGAACCTGCGGACGGAGGCCTCGGCGCGCTTCGAACGCGGCTGCGATCCGGCGGGTATCGACCGGGCGGCCGACCGGTTCGTGGAGCTGCTGGTGGCAACGGGCGGACCGTCGGTGACGGTGGCGCCCGGTGTCATCGACGTGACCGGCGACGTGCCTGGCCCGGTGGTGTTGTCGGTGCGCCCCGCGGCGGTCAACCGCCTGCTCGGGACGGCGTTCGACGGACCCGAGATCGCAGGACTGCTGGCGCCGCTCGGCATGGTCGCCGGCCCACCGCCCGCCGGAGCCGCCGGGCCGGCCGGAGCCGCCGAGGCCGACACGCTGACGGTGACCGTGCCGACCTTCCGCCCCGATATCCGGTCGGGATCCTTCGGCGAGGCCGACATCACCGAGGAGGTGGCCCGCACCTACGGATACTCGCGCCTGCCCCGCAAGGTCCCGTCGTGGCCCCAACCCGGTCGGCTGACGACGTTCCAGCGGGAGCGCCGGCTGGCGCGGGACGTGCTCGTCGGCCTGGGGGCGGAAGAGGCGTGGACGCCGAGCATGGTGGCGGCGGTCGACAATGCGCGCATGGGCCTCGACGGGCCGTCGGTCGAAGTCGCCAATCCCCTGGTTGCCGACGAGCGATTCCTGCGGCGGTCGATCCTCCCGGGCCTCCTCGGCGCGCTCGCCTACAACGGCGACCGCCGGCAGGGCGATCTCCGCCTGTTCGAGGTGGGCAACGTCTTCCCCTTCCCCGACGACGGGCACGCGCCACTCGACGAGCGCGAACTCCTGTGCGCCGTCTTCCACGACGCCGGCGACGACGCCCGCACGGCCGTGGCGGCCTGGTGGGCGCTGGCCGACGCACTCCGTGTCGACGGAGTCGGCCAGGTGGCGCCGTCGTCGGTCGGCCAGGGCATCGTCGGGCTCCATCCGACCAGGTCGGCGTGGCTGGTGACGACGGCCGGTGGTGGCGGCCCGGACGGCGACGCCGGCCTACCGGGTCGGATGGTCGAGATCGGCGCCGTCGGCGAGGTCGACCCCGAGGTGGCCACCGCCTTCGGCGTCGCCGGCACCGCCGCCGGTGCCGTCGCCGCCGGTGCCGGACCGGGCCCGGCCCACGTCGGTTGGCTCCAGGTCGACCTCGGCCTCCTGCTCGACCCGACCGTGGTCGCCCGACGGGACCTGCAGGCGCGGCCGGTGAGCCGGTACCCGTCCTCCGATGTCGACCTGGCCTTCGTGGTCGATGATCTCGTGCCGGCGGCCGCTGTGGCCGACGTGCTTGCAGCCGCGGGCGGCGACCGGCTCGAGTCGATCGAGCTCTTCGACGTCTACCGGGGACCGTCAGTGGGCGACGGCAAGAGGAGCCTGGCCTTCCGCCTGAGGTTCTGCGCCCTCGATCACACGCTGACCGACGCCGAAGTGGGGGAGCGACGGGCCGCGTGCATCGCCGCCGCCGAGACCGCGGTGGGGGCCACCCTGCGCTGAGAGGGGGTGCGCCGGGCCGCGGTCACGGGAGGCGCGGCTGCTTCGATTATCGTTCGGGCCACGGTCCGGGACCGTGGTGGCGGTCGCAACGCAGCAGAACGAGGTCGAGATGACAGGCACTGTGACGGGTAGGGCCTCGATGACGGCGTTGAAGGCGTTGCGCGTGGCGATCGTCACCGTGGCCGTGCTCGCGGTGGCGGGTGCCTGGGTGACGGCGGTGGCGACTCGGGCCGGAGCGGCGCCGAGCCCGTGGACGGTGCAGGGACAGTACCGGTCGCCGACGGGGCCGACCGGGGTGGCGTGCGCCACCGCGACGACGTGCGTCGCCGTGGGGACGGCGGCGGCCACCACCACCGACGGGGGGTCCACGTGGACGGTCCACCAGTTGCCGGCAACGGTCAGCCTGCTGACGGGTGTGTCGTGCCCGTCGACCGGGCTCTGCGTCGCCGTCGGTGACAAGTCGGTGGGCACGGTCGAGTCCACGGTGGCCGCGACCTCGACCGACGGGGGAGCGACCTGGACCGTCCGGCCCGATCTGGCGGACTCGGTGGAACTGTTCCGGGTCTCGTGCAGATCGACGTCGACATGTGTAGCGGTGGGAAGCGATCAGTCCGGCCTCGGCGTGGTGTTGAGGACCGTCGACGGCGGCGCGACCTGGTCGAGCGTCACCTTGCCGGCGGGCGTGGGCTCTCTCGACGCGCTGAGCTGCCCGAGTGCTTCCGACTGCGTCGCCGCGGGCGCATCCTCGGCGGCCTCGACGACCGGGTTCACGGGGGTGGTCGTCACCTCTACCAACGGGGGTGCATCGTGGACCTTGCAGGCGGCGCAGGCCGGGACGTGGTTGATATCGTTGACGTGCCCCTCGACGTCGGACTGTGTCGTCGTGGGGCTGCGCGCAACGCTCAGCACATTGCAGGCGATGGTCATGACGTCATCGAACGGCGGGGTGACCTGGACTGCACGCACCCCACCGACCGGGCTGGAGGCACCGACGACGGTCACCTCCGCGTCGACGTCGGACTGTGTGCTGGGCGGCATCAGTTCGTCAGCGAGTGGGTACGTAGCGACGTCGGTCAACGGGGGAGTGACCTGGACCAGTGGCGCCGGCGGGGGTGCGGTCTGGGCTGACTTCTCTTGCACCTCGGTGTCGTCGTGCGTGGCCGCGGGCGTGGGCGCCTCGTCGGGCCTGGCGGGGGAGTCGACCGACTCAGGTGCCACATGGACCGATCAGGACGTCGTGATGGGCGAGCTCCCCATGGGTTCGGTGTCGTGCGCCACCACGTCCGACTGCACGGCCGCGGGCGGGGACTTCGGCAGCGTCGTCTCGATCGCGATCGCCGTCGGTGCATCGGAGCGGGCCCATACCGTCGCCGACCGCTCGTCGGTTTCCTCAGCGGGGATCACGATCTCCGTCGGCGGGACCCTCGGTGGTGCGGGCCTCCTCAGCACCCATGACGGCGGCGCCACCTGGATCCCCGGCACGTTGCCGACAGATCTGGTCTACCTGACGGAGACCAACAAGGTGTCGTGCACATCGTCCACCCACTGCGTCGCCGTTGGTTCGACGTTCTCTTCAACGGGAGGGCACGGCCTGGCCCTGGAGACGACGGACGGCGCCACCTGGTCCGCCAGCTCCCTGCCGTCCGGAATCGAGGAACTGGACGGCCTCTCGTGTCCGACCTCCACCACGTGTGTCGCGGCCGAGCTCGACTACTCGCAGAGCCCCCCCGGGACGCTGTTCCTGACATCGACGGACGGCGGGGCGACATGGTCGACGGTCCCGGGCGGTCTGCAACCGATGCTGGCCGATGCCTTCACTTCCGCGTCGGCGTCGTCATGCATGGCGATCGGGCCGAGCTTTGGGACCCTCGGACAGAACGTCGGAAGTGTGGTCGCCGCCACGACCAGCGATGCCGGCTTGCATTGGACCCAGCACGCGTTGCCGGACGGGGACTACACCGACCTCTCGTGCCCTTCGACCGTCGACTGCGTCGCTGTCGGGGAGAACGCCACAGGTCCCTCGGCCGTCACCACCGACGGAGGTGTGCACTGGACATCCGGTTGGGGGTCGAGTGGGGTCGCCAATCTGCAGTCCGTCTCGTGCCCGACCGTGCATTCGTGCCTGGCGGTCGGCGAGGTAGCTCCGTCGCCGGTGGACATCTCGACCGACGGTGGTCTGACCTGGAGCAGGGGCCAGGTGCCCTCGGGACAAGAGCTGCTCGGTGACGTGTCGTGCGTCACCGGCACCACGACGTGCACCGTCGTCGGGGGCGGGACCCCACCGGACGACGGTGCCTACCTGGCCCGCTCGACGGATCCCTTCCCGGATCCCTCCACGACCACGGCGTCGGTCAGTCCGACCAGTGTCGTCTCGGAGCACACGGTCACGTACTCGTCGACGGTGACGCCGGCATCCGGTCCGGGGACGCCGACCGGCACGGTAACGTTCGTCGCCGGGACGCAGGTGCTCTGCGTCGCCGCGCTGGTCGGCGGCCACGCCGGCTGCACCTCCACCGACGCGCCCGTCGGCAGCGTCGCCGTGGCCGCCCACTACAGCGGAGACGGTTCCTACGGCGCATCGACGGCCACGACCACTCTGCAGGTCGCCCCGACGGGCTACCGGATGGCGGCGTCGGACGGCGGGGTGTTCACCTACGGCAGCACCAGCTTCCACGGCTCGGCTGGCGGGACCGGGCTGTCGGCGCCGGTGGTGGGCATGGCGCCCACCCCCGACGGCAAGGGGTACTGGCTGGTGGGTGCCGACGGCGGGGTGTTCACCTACGGTGACGCCGGCTACTTCGGCTCCGCCGGGGGGTTGCCGCTGAGCAGACCGATCGTGGGCATGGCGCCCACCCCCGACGGCCGGGGCTACTGGCTGGTGGCCGCCGACGGCGGGGTGTTCGCCTACGGCGACGCCGTCTTCCACGGCTCGGCCGGCAACCTGGTGCTCTCCCAACCGATCGTGGGCATGGCACCCACCCACGACGGCAGGGGCTACTGGCTGGTGGGCGCCGACGGCGGGATCTTCACCTACGGCGACGCCGCCTTCCACGGCTCGACGGGCAACCTGCAACTCAGCCGACCGATCGTGGGCATGGCCGCCACCCCCGACGGCAACGGCTACTGGCTGGTGGCCGCCGACGGCGGGATCTTCGCCTTCGGCGACGCGTCCTTCCGCGGTTCGGCCGGCAACCTGGTGCTTTCCCAACCGGTGGTAGGCATGGCTCCAACCCCCGACGGCAACGGCTACTGGCTGGTGGCCGCCGACGGCGGGGTGTTCACCTACGGTGACGCCGCCTTCCACGGCTCGGCCACCGGTGCCACCGGGGGCCACCCGGTGGTGGCCATCTCCGGCTGACCCGTGGCGTGCCCGGCGACGTCCGGCGCCCGGTCACAGGCGTCGGGTAACGTCGTGACCACGGCGGACGGGCCGACCAGGCGGTAGGTCACGGAGCCCCTCACAGAACGGGGATCGTCATGGCGGAGGGTGGAACGACCCACGGGGCGGGACGCCTGACTGTGGTCGGGCGGTGCATGGGCGCGGCAGTGCTGGCCATCACGGTGCTCGCCGGCGTGGCCGTTGCGGTGCAGGCGCAGTCCGCCCGGGCCGCCACCAGCCCGTGGACGACCCAGCTCCAGGATCCTGCGCCGGGCGGGCCCTACAGCGTGGCCTGCGCGACCTCGACGGACTGCGTGGCCGTCGGGGCCGGGTCGGCCGTCTCCACCGACGGGGGGTCGACCTGGACCGTGCACGCGCTGCCTTCGACGATCACCGAGCTCGGTGGTGTCACCTGCCCGACGGCGGGGCTGTGCGTGGCCGTCGGCTACGGGATCGAGCTGGGCCTGCCGGATGCGGTGGCGGCCACGACGACCGACGGGGGACTGACGTGGACGGCCCATCCGATAGGCCTCACCGACGCCGACCTCCGGGCCGTGCAGTGCGCATCTGCCACCGCGTGCGTGGCCGTGGGTGCAGGACTGCAGGGTCCGGACATCCAATTCGGCGGCATCGCCGTGACCTCGTCCGACGGCGGCGCCACGTGGGCCCTGTCGACACTCCCGCCCGGCGTCGGAGAACTCAGCGGACTGAGCTGCCCGACGTCGACGGCGTGCGTGGCCGTGGGGGCACCGGAGTTGGCATTCACCCTGATACCGTCGCCGACTTCGCCCACCGGTACGGTGCTGACCTCGTCCGACGGCGGGGCGACCTGGTCCGACGGCACCGTGCCGAGCGGCGACGTCTTCGACGCCGTGTCGTGCGTGTCCTCGACGGCGTGCGTGGCCGTCGGAGGGTCCGAGGTCTCGACCGTCCCCGGGTTGCTGGCGGTGGCGGCCACCTCGTCCGACGGCGGGGCGACGTGGACCACGCGGACGCTGCCGGGCGGCGACGTGGACCTGTCCGGGGTCAGCTGCCCGACGGCCTCGTTCTGTGTGGCCGTCGGCGCCCAATTCTTGGCCTTGCAGAGCTTCGTCGTCACCAGCTCGAACGGGGGACTGTCGTGGACCCGGCACCCGCCGCCGTCGGCCGTGGACGAAATGAACGGCGTGACGTGCCTGACGGCGACCGACTGCCTGGCCGTCGGATCGGGAGCGAGCTCCGGGCTGGTCACCCGGACGACGGACGGGGCGGCCACGTGGTCGAGCAGCGCCGTGGTGATGGGCGAGCCCGGGATGTCCGACGTCTCGTGCACGTCGGCGTCCGACTGTGTGGCCGTGGGTCAGGGGAGCTTCTACCTGGCGGCCGACGGGTTCGGCTGGGGCAGTGGCCAGATCGGCACGGTGGCCACAGTGGACGGCGGCGTCACCTGGATGAACGGTTCGGTACCGGCGACACCCGGCCGAACGACAAGCCTTCTGAAAGTCTCGTGTTCCACGGGCGTCGACTGCGTGGCCGTCGGCTCGTCGTCCGGCAATCCATTCGAAGCTGACCCCTTCCCCGAGGGTGAGGTCATGGCGACCACCGACGGCTCGACGTGGACGGCGGGCACGTTGCCGGCGAGCGTGTCCGTGGTCAACGCGGTGTCGTGCCCCACGCCCACCTCGTGCTTCGCCGCCGGCATCTCATTCGGTTCCACCTCCTTCACATCGACCTTCCTGACGTCGACGGACGGCGGGTCCCACTGGTCGACGGTGACCGGCAACGCGCCGCCCACGCTCGTCGGCGCGCTCTCGTGCAGCTCCACGTCCTCGTGCACGGCGGTGGGCATCGTGCCGTTCTTCGGGGCGGCGGTCTCGCTGTCGACCACCGACGGCGGCCAGCACTGGACCTCCCACCTCATCGCCAGCACCGCCACCGCCTCGTCGATCAGCTGCCCGACGCCGTCCGATTGCGTGGCGGTCGGGGCCTCCGAAGATGCCTACGGGGAGCCGACGGGAGGGGCGACCCTGGCCACCACCGACGGTGGGGCCCACTGGATCACGGGATGGGTCACCGTGGCGCCCGGAGGCCTGACATCCGTGTCGTGTATCTCGGTGGCCGACTGCGTGGCGACCGGGTACGACGCGTACGACAACCCCGTGCTGGCCGTGACGACGGACGGCGGCCGGACATGGGGAGGCTCGCCGTCGCCGTCGGCGGCGTTGGAACTGAGCGGGATCTCGTGTGTCGCCCCGACGACCTGCACGGTCACGGGAGGTCTGGCCCTGACCGACGGCGCCTTCGTGGCCCGCTCGGACGACCCCTTCCCGGATCCGTCCGCGTCCACGGCGTCGGTCAGTCCGACCAGTGTCGTCTCGGAGCACCCGGTCACGTACTCGTCGACGGTGACGCCGGCATCCGGTCCGGGGACACCCACCGGCTCGGTGACCTTCACCGCCGGATCGCAGCTGCTTTGTGCCGCCGCGCTGATCGGCGGCCACGCCGGCTGCACCACCACGAACGCGCCCGTCGGCGACGTCGCCGTGGCCGCCCACTACAGCGGTGACGGTTCCTACGGCGCATCGACGGCCACGACCACCTTGCAGGTCGCCCCGACGGGCTACCGGATGGCGGCATCGGACGGCGGGGTGTTCGCCTACGGCAGCGCCAGCTTCCACGGATCGGCCGGCGGGCGCGGACTGTCGGCGCCGGTGGTGGGCATGGTGCCCACCCCCGACGGCAGGGGCTACTGGCTGGTGGCCGCCGACGGCGGGGTCTTCACCTACGGTGACGCCGGCTATTTCGGTGCACCGGCCGGTCTGCACCTGTCCCGACCCATCGTGGGCATGGCCGCCACCCCCGACGGCCGGGGCTACTGGCTGGTGGGCGCCGACGGCGGGGTGTTCGCCTACGGCGACGCTGCGTTCCACGGCTCGGCCGGCAACCTGGTGCTCTCCCGACCGATCGTCGGCATGGCCGCCACCCATGACGGCCGGGGCTACTGGCTGGTGGCCGCCGACGGCGGGGTGTTCACCTACGGCGACGCCACCTTCCACGGCTCGGCCGCGTACCTCCACCTGACCCGGCCCGTCGTGGGCATGGCCGCCACCCCCGACGGCAGGGGCTACTGGCTGGTCGGTGCCGACGGCGGGGTGTTCGCCTACGGCGACGGCGGCTACTTCGGCGCCGCCGGCGGCCTCCGCCTGACCCAGCCGGTGGTGGGCATGATGCCCACCCCCGACGGCAACGGCTACTGGCTGGTCGGTGCCGACGGCGGGGTCTTCACCTACGGCGACGCCGCCTTCCACGGCTCGGCCACCGGCGCCACCGGCGGCCATCCGGTGGTG
Organism: uncultured Actinomycetota bacterium; assembly: GCA_963838005.1. GTDB lineage: Bacteria > Actinomycetota > Acidimicrobiia > Acidimicrobiales > RAAP-2 > CAWIPW01. Next base: position 12,488 of record CAWIPW010000003.1, on the reverse strand, counting down.
GCCATCTCGGGCTGAGCGGCACCCCTGCGAGGTCATAGCTTGCATCTTCATGCGTAAATCTGCATAAACTTGCGGCGTGGGAGGAGTGCGCAGGAAGCCGGAGCAGGGGGCGCGCCGTGAAGGCTGGCGTCCTCGGCGCGTCCGGCTACGCCGGCGTCGAGCTGCTGCGGCTGTGCGCCGGCCATCCCGACCTCGAGGTGGTGGTGGCCGCCGCCGGTAGCGCCGCCGGACAGCCCGTGGCCACCCACACCCCGTCGCTGGCGGCCGCCTACCCGTCGCTGACGTCTCGGCCACCTGGCCCAGCGGGGCCACCGAGGCCACCGCCCTCGACGGCCTCGCCGCCCTCGACGGCCTCGACGCCCTCGACGGCCTCGACGTGGTCTTCATGGCGCTGCCCCATGGCGAGTCCCAACACCTGGTGCCGGACCTGGCCCCCAGGGTGGGGCTCATCGTGGACCTGGCCGCCGACTTCCGCCTCCGCGACCCGGCGTGCTACCCCGGTGGTACGGCCACGACCACGCCGCCCCCGAGTGGCTGGACCGCTTCGTCTACGGCCTACCCGAGCTCGACCGCGACCCGCTGAAGGGGGCCACCCTCGTTGCCGCCCCCGGCTGCTACCCCACGGCCGCCGCCCTGGCCCTGGCCCCCCTGACCCGGGCGGGCATGGTCGAGCGGTCGGGCATCGTCGTCGACGCCGCCAGCGGGGTCTCGGGCGCCGGGCGGGCGGCCAGGCCGAACCTGCACTTCGGCACGGTCGACGAGGACTTCACCGCCTACGGCCTGCTCGACCACCGCCACACGCCCGAGATGGAGCAGGCCCTCGACGCCCAGCTCCTCTTCACCCCCCACCTGGCGCCCATGGTGCGCGGCATCCTGGCCACCTGCTACGCCCGGCCGGCCACCGCCGCGGGCGGCCCGGCCCCGACCCCGACGACCGCCGACGCCCTCGCCGTCCTGCGCGAGGCCTGGGCGGACGAGCCCTTCGTGGTGGTCACCGAGGCCCCGCCGTCGACCAAGGCGACCGCCGGGTCGAACTGCGCCCACGTAACGGCCAGGGTGGATCCCCGGACGGGCTGGGTGGTGGCCATCTGCGCCCTCGACAACCTGGTGAAGGGGGCGGCCGGCCAGGCCGTGCAGTGCGCCAACATCGCCCTCGGACTTCCCGAGACGTCCGGGCTGCCGATCGCCGGGATCTACCCGTGAGCATCACCACGCCCAAGGGGTTCGTGGCCGCCGGCCTGGCGTGCGGCATCAAGGCCTCGGGCGCCCTCGACCTGGCCCTGGTGGCCACCGACGACGGCGTACCGGTGCCGGCGGCGGCCACCTTCACCACCAACCTGGCGGCCGCCCCGCCCGTGCAGGTCAGCCGGGAGCACCTGGCGGCCACCGGTGGCCGGGCCGCCGGTGTGGTCGTCTCCAGCGGCAACGCCAACGCCGCCACCGGGGCCGAGGGCCGGGCCAACGCCGTACGGATGTGCGCGCTGGCCGCCCGGGGCCTCGGCGCCGCCACCGAGGAGATCCTGGTGTGCTCGACCGGCCTCATCGGCTACCAGCTGCCCATGGAGGCCGTCGAAGGCGGCGTCCCACGCCTGGTCGACGCCCGATCGCCGGACGGGGAGGCCGCCGGGGCCGCCGCCACCGGCATCCTGACCACCGACTCGGGCCGCAAGGAGTCGCTGGTGCGCGGGGAGGGCTTCACCGTGGCCGGCATGGCCAAGGGCGCCGGCATGCTGGCGCCGGACATGGCCACCATGCTCGCCTTCCTCACCACCGACGCACAGGTGACGCCGGCCGCTCTCGCCGACGTGCTCGGCATCGCCGTGCGCGACAGTTTCAACGCCATGACCGTCGACGGGTGCACGTCGACCAACGACACCGTGGTGCTGCTGGCGTCGGGACGGGCCGGCGCCGTGGACACGGCCGAGGTCGCCGACGCCGTGGCCGAGGCGTGCGGGGAGCTGGCCGGCCTGATGGCGGCGGACGCCGAGGGGGCCTCGAAGATCGCCCACGTCCGGGTCACCGGGGCGGCCTCCGACGGCGAGGCCCAGCAGGCGGCCCGCAAGGTGGCCGACTCGCTGCTGGTCAAGTGCTCCCTCAACGGCGAGGACCCGTACTGGGGTCGGGTCGTGAGCGAACTGGGCTCGGCCGGGGTGGCCTTCGACATCGACCGGGTGTCGATCGCCTACGGCGGCGAGGTCGTGTGCCGCCACGGGCTCGGCACCGACCACGACGGGGCCGCCGTCGCCGCCCACCTGGCCGGCCGGGCCGTCGACCTCCACTGCGACCTGGGGCTGGCCGACGGTACCGGGGTCGTCATGACGGTGGACCTCGGCCACGGCTACATCGACGAGAACCGGACCACCTCGTGAGGGCCGCCGACCCGGCCGACCCGGAAGCGCGAGCGGCCGTCGGCACCGCCTCGGTGCTGGTGGAGGCCCTGCCCTACATCCGCCAGTTCTGGGGCAAGGTCGTCGTGGTCAAGTACGGCGGCAACGTCCTCGTCCCCAAGGACGGCACCGGCGGTGCCCCCGTCGACGAGGCCGAGGCGCTGGCGTCGTTCGCCGAGGACATCGTGCTGCTGCGCTCGGTGGGCATACTGCCGGTGGTGGTCCACGGCGGCGGACCCCAGATCGGCGAGCTCATGGCCCGCGTGGGCAAGGAGGCCGAGTTCCGCGACGGCATGCGGGTCACCGACGCCGACACCCTCGACCTGGTCCGCATGGTGCTGGTGGGCAAGGTCAACCGGGACATCGTCAGCGCCGTGAACGTGCACGGGGCGCTGGCCGTCGGCCTGTCGGGGGAGGACGCCAACCTCATCACGGCCGAGGCCCGCTCGGAGGCGCTCGGCTACGTCGGCGACGTGGTCCACGTCGACCCGGTCATCGTCCAGCAGCTGCTGGCCCAGGGGCTCATCCCGGTGGTGGCCACCATCGGCGCCGACCAATCGGGCCAGGCGTTCAACATCAACGCCGACACCGTGGCCGGGGCACTGGCCACCGCCCTCGGCGCCGAGAAGCTGATCTTCCTCACCGACGTGGCCGGGCTGCGGGCCGATCCCGACGATCCGGGCTCGCTGGTGACCGGGGTCACGGCCGCGCAGCTCGACGGCATGGTGGCCGCCGGGGCCGTGCGGGCCGGCATGATCCCCAAGGTCGAGGCGTGCGCCCGGGCGGTGCGGGCCGGCGTGCGCCACGCCCACATCCTGGACGGCCGGACCCACCACGCCCTGCTGCTGGAGATCCTGACCGACCGGGGCGTCGGGACCATGGTGAGCGCCGACGCCGACGCCGATGCCGACGACGACGACGCCGACGACGACGCCGACGACGACGCCGATGCCGACGCCGAGACAGCGGCGGCCCCGTGACCGCACCCGACCGTTCCGCCCTCATGCACACCTACCGCCCGCCGCCGGTGACGTTCGTGTCCGGACGGGGCACCGTGCTGGTGGACGACACCGGCCGCGAATACCTCGACTTCCTCACGGGCCTGGCCGTCGTCTCCCTCGGGCACGCCCACCCGGTGGTGGCCGACGCCGTGGCCACCCAGGCCCACACCCTGGCCCACGTGTCCAACCTGTTCGGCAACGAACTGGCCCCCGAGGTGGCCGCCACCCTCGACCGGCTCATCGGCGGCGGCCACACCCGTGCCGGCGGCCAGGTGTTCTTCGCCAATTCCGGGGCCGAGGCCAACGAGTGCGCCATCAAGCTGGCCCGCAAGTGGGCCGGCCCGGGCCGCCACGCCGTGGTGTCGACGTGGGGGGCCTTCCACGGGCGCACCCTGGCCACACTGTCGGCCACCGGCCAGCCGGCCATGCGGGCACCGTTCGCGCCCCTGCCGGACGGCTTCGACCACGTGGACTTCGACGACCTCGACGCCCTCGAGGCCGCCTGCGACCCCGGCCGGGTGGCGGCCGTCCTGCTCGAGCCCATCCAAGGCGAGGCCGGCGTGGTCGTCCCGTCCTCGGATTACCTCGCCGGTGCCCGGCGCATCTGCACCGAGCGGGGCATCCTGCTGATCGTGGACGAGGTGCAGACCGGGCTCGGGCGCACGGGCCGGTGGTTCGGCTTCCACCACCAGGGCGTCGAGCCCGACATCGTGACCATGGCCAAGGCGCTCGGCAACGGCATGCCGGTGGGGGCGTGCTGGGCCCGGGCCGAGGTGGCGGCCGCCTTCGGTCCCGGCGACCACGGCAGCACCTTCGGCGGCCAGCCCCTGGCCATGTCGGCGGCCCGGGCCACGCTGGCCGTCATGGAGGCCGAGGACGTGCCGGCCCGGGCCGCCGCCGCCGGTGCCCGGCTCGGCGCCGGGCTGGCCACGCTGCCCGGGGTCACCTCCGTGCGGGGCGAGGGCCTGCTGCTGGCGGCCGTGCTCGGCGACGACTACGCCGGCCCCGACGGTCGCCGAGGCCCTCGGCGCCGGCCTGGTCGTCAACGCCCCCCGCCCCGACGTGCTCCGCCTGGCCCCGCCGCTGCTGGTGTCGGACCGGGAGATCGACCGGGCCCTCGGGATCCTCGGCCGCACGCTGTCGCGCTTCGCCGCCGTGTACGGCCCCGGCGCCGTGGAGGGAGTCGACGTGTCGATGCCCACCCCCGCTGCCGCGCCGCCACGTCCTCGAGATCGACGACCTGTCGCCGGGCGGGCTGGCCGCCGTCCTCGACCTGTCGACCCGCCCACCGGCGAGCCTGGGCCGCCCGTTCGAGGGCCGGGGGGTGGCCCTGCTGTTCGAGAAGCCCTCCAACCGCACCCGCAACAGCTCGGAGCTGGCGGCGGCCGGCCCTGGGCGCCCATCCCGTCTACATCCAGGGCCACGAGGTGGGCGTCGACACCCGCGAACCGGCGGCCGACGTGGCCCGCACCCTGGCCTGCTACCACGCCGTGCTGTGCGCCCGGGTGATGGACCACCGGACGCTGGTGGAGATGGCCCGGGCCCTCGACGGTGCCGGGGTGGCCGTGCCCGTGGTCAACCTGCTGTCGGACCTGGCCCATCCGTGCCAGGCCCTGGCCGACGTGCTGACCGTGCAGGCCCGTTTCGGCACCGATCTCCGCGACCGGACGGTGGCCTACATCGGCGACGCCAACAACGTGTGGCGTTCGCTGGCCCTGGCCTGCGCCATGCAGGGCGTCGCCACCCGGGTGGCCTCGCCGGCCGGCTTCGGGCCCGCCCCCGAGGACGTCGCCCGCATCGAGGCCCTCGGTGGTGCCGTCACGGTGACCGACGACCCGGCAGCGGCGGCCGACCAGGTCGACGTGCTCTACACCGACGTGTGGACGTCGATGGGCCAAGAGTCCGAGGCCGAGCGCCGCCGCCGCGCCTTCACCGGCTTCGAGGTGGACGGCGCGCTCCTCTCCAGAGCGTCCCCGGACGCGGTGGTGCTGCACTGCCTGCCCGCCCACCGGGGCGAGGAGATCTCGGCCGAGGTGGTCGACGGGCCCCGCAGCCTGGTCTGGGAGCAGGCCGCCAACCGCCTCCACGCCATGCGGGGCCTGCTGGCCTGGCTGGCCCGGGACGGCGGCGCCGGCGCGCCCGCCGGGGACCAACCGTGAAGGTGACCAAGCACCAGCGCCAGCACCGGATCGCCCGGCTGCTCGGGGCCCGGGCCGTCGGCAGCCAGGCCCACCTGGTGGAGCTGCTGGCCGGCGAGGGCATCGAGGCCACCCAGGCCACGGTGTCGCGCGACCTGGAGGAGCTGGGCGCCCTCAAGGTGCGCCTGCCGGGGGGCGACACCGCCTACGCCCTTCCGGAGCTGCCCACCCAGCAGGTGGCCCCTGAGGACCACCTGCGCCGGGTGCTGGGGGAGTGGGTGGTGGAGGCCGACCACTCCGCCAACCTGGTCATCCTGAGAACGCCACCCGGATCGGCCCATGTCGTAGGCTCGGCCCTCGATCGGAGCGGCTTCCCCGGCGTCATCGGCACGGTGGCCGGGGACGACACCGTGCTGGTGGTGGCGGCCGAGACCGCCGGCGGCGCCCGGGTGGCGGCCCGGCTGGCCGAGGTGGCCGGGATCGGGGCGCGGCCGGGGAGGCCGGTCCCGGTACCGGAGGCCCGCCCGACCGGCGGCACCAGGGTGCGGCCGGCGGCCGGCGGCGCGGCCAGGAGGCCGGCGGCGACGCCCGGCGGGACGGCGGGGAAGCCCCCGAAGAGGACGACGAAGGGAGGAGGGTGACGATGGCGAACCGGGTGGTCCTGGCCTACAGCGGTGGGCTCGACACGTCGGTGGCGGTGCGGTGGCTGATGGAGCACCACGGTGTCGAGGTGGTGGCGGTGGCCGTCGACGTCGGCCAGGAGTCCGGTGCCGGCGGTGAGGACTGGGAGGCGCTGCGGGCCCGGGCGCTGGCCGCCGGGGCGGTGGAGGCCGTCGTGGTCGACGCCCGCCGCGAGATGGCCGAGGACTTCTGCGTGCCCGCCCTCAAGGCCAACGCCCGCTACGAGGGCAAGTACCCCCTGGTTTCGGCCCTGTCGCGGCCGGTCATCGTCCGCCACCTGGTGGCCGAGGCCCGCCGGCACGGCGCCGGTGCGGTGGCCCACGGCTGCACCGGCAAGGGCAACGACCAGGTCCGCTTCGAGGTGGGGACCCGCGCCCTGGCGCCCGACCTCGACGTGCTGGCACCGGCCCGGGTGTGGGGCCTCACCCGGGAGGACTGCATCGGCTACGCCGCCCAGTGGGGCATCCCGCTGACGGTGACCAAGGAGAAGCTCTACTCGATCGACGAGAACCTGTGGGGCAGGGCCATCGAGTGCGGGGTCATCGAGGATCCGTGGAACCGGCCCCCCGAGGACATCTTCACCATGACCCGGCCGACGGCCACCGAACCCCGGGAGCTGGTGGTCGGGATTCGAGGCCGGCGTACCGGTGGCACTGGACGGCGACCCGCTGGATCCCCTGGCCCTCATCGAGCGGGCCAACGAGGTCGTGGGTGCCTACGGTTTCGGCCGCCTGGACATGGTCGAGAACCGCCGGGTCGGCATCAAGAGCCGCGAGACCTACGAGTGTCCGGGTGCGCTGGCCCTGCTCATGGCGCACGCCGATCTCGAGGACCTCACCCTCGAGCGCGACGTCCATCACGAAAAGGCCCGGCTCGAGCCGCGCTGGTCCGAGCTCGTCTACGACGGGCTGTGGTTCTCGCCCCTCAAGCAGGCCCTGGACGCCTTCTTCGCCGAGACGCAGCGGCACGTGACCGGCGAGGTGCGCCTGCGGCTCGAGCCCGGCCGGTGCTGGGTGGTCGGCCGGCGCAGCCCGGTCGGCCTCTACGACCACGGACTGGCCACCTACGACGCCACCGACACCTTCCGCCACGAGGACGCCGAGGGATTCGTGCGGCTGTGGGGGCTGGGGGTGGCCACCTGGTCCGCCCGCCAGGGGGGCGGGTCCGGGGACGGGGCCGGGAGCGGCGGCGGCGGGGGCGGCGGCGGGCGGCGGCGACACCGGGGGCGGCGGCAGATGACGCTGTGGCACGGGCGCCTGGGGGACGGCACGGCCGAGGAGGTCATGGCCTTCTCGGTCAGCATCGACTACGACCGGCAGCTGGCCGCCGACGACATCGAGGGTTCGAGGGCCCACGTCCGGGGCCTCGGCCGGGGCGGCATCCTCACCGACGACGAGGTGGCCACGCTGCTCACCACCCTCGACGAGGTGGCCGGGGAGCTGGCCGCCGACACCTTCGTCTTCGTCCCCGACGACGAGGACATCCACACCGCCGTCGAGCGCCGGGTCACCGAGCTCGCCGGCGACGCCGGGGCCAAGCTGCACACCGGCCGCAGCCGCAACGACCAGGTGGCCACCGACCTCCGCCTCTTCACCCGCCGTGCCCTGGGCGAGGTCACCGGGGACATCCTCGACTTTCAGGAGGTGCTGCTGGCCAGGGCCAAGGAGGCCGGTGACGCCTACCTTCCGGGCTACACCCACCTGCAGCGGGCCCAGCCGGTGCTGCTGGCCCACCACCTGCTGGCGCACGGCCAGGCCCTGTCCCGGGACGTCGACCGGCTGGTGGCCACGGTCGAGCGCCTCGACGTCTCGCCGCTGGGCGCCGGCGCCCTGGCCGGGTCGTCGCTGGCCCTCGATCCCGACTTCGTGGCGGCCGAGCTGGGGTTCACCCACCGCTTCGAGAACTCGCTCGACGCCGTGTCCGACCGCGACTTCGTGGCCGAGGCCCTGTTCGACCTGGCCCTGCTGGGGGTGCACCTGTCGCGCATGGGCGAGGAGCTCGTGCTGTGGTCGACGGAGGAGTTCGGCTTCGCCGTGCTCGACGACGCCTATGCCACCGGGAGCTCGATGCTGCCGCAGAAGAAGAATCCCGATGTGGCCGAGCTGGCCAGGGGGAAGACGGGTCGCCTGGTCGGCAACCTCACCGGGCTGCTGGTGACGCTCAAGGGCCTGCCGCTCGCCTACAACCGTGACCTCCAAGAGGACAAGGAGCCCCTGTTCGACTCCGTCCACCAGGTCCACCTGGCCCTGGTGGCCCTGGCCGGCGTCTACCGGACGGTGGCCTTCGACGTCCACCGGATGCAGGCCGCCGCCGACGGGCCGGCCGCGGCCGCCGTCGACCTGGCCGAGTGGCTGGTCGAGCGGGGGATGCCGTTCCGCCAGGCGCACGTGGTGGTGGGTGGTCTGGTGCGCGACTCGATCGAGCGCCACGTGCCCCTGGCCGAGCTGGTGGAGGCCAATCCGTCGCTCGGGGAGGAGGCCGCCGCCCTGCTGGAACCGGGGGTGGCCGTGCGCCGGCGGACCACGCCGGGCGGCGCCGGGCCGGCCTCGGTGGCGGCCCAGCTCGAGCGCTTCGTCCACCGCCTCGAGGCCGACCGGTACCGGATCGACGCCGTGGCCGGGGGCGAGCCCGGTGGGGACAAGGGCGACGAGGGCGACAGGGGCGAAAAGGGCGAAAAGGGCGACGACGAGGGCGACCGGCCGGAGGGCTGACGGGGTCCGCTGACGGGGGTGCCCGGCCGGCAGCGCGTCCCCGACCAGGGTCGACGGGGCGGGACGACCCCACCCGGGGCCCGCCGGGGACCATGATGCTCACTGTGCGCAACGCGGTGACAGTGCCCGAGGTGCGGTCGGCGGCGGGGCGGACCGCGCCGGTGGGGGGTGGTTGACGCCGTGCTCTACCTCGTACTGATCGGGTTCCTGGGCGGGCTGGTGACGGGGATCTCGCCGTGCATCCTGCCGGTGGTCCCGGTCATCTTCGCCGCCGGGACGACCGGCGGCCTGACCGAGGCGGCGCCTCCCGCCGGGCGTCCCCGGCGGACGGGCGTGCCGGGGGACGACCCCCGCCTGCCGGTGGCGCCTGTCGGGCACGCGCACCCCCGGCACGACCACGGTGACGGCGGCTGCTCCGGTGAAGACCCCAGCCCGGGAGGCCGCACCGGCCGCCCGACGGGTCGCCCGCCGGCGGCCGTACGCCATCGTGGGCGGGCTCGTCCTCAGCTTCAGCGTGGTGACGCTCTTCGGCTCGTGGCTGCTGAGCGCCCTGCACCTCCCGCAGGACCTCCTGCGCAACCTCGGGCTCGTCGTCCTGGCCGCCGTCGGTCTCGGGCTGCTCGTGCCACCGGTCGGTGACGTGCTGGAGCGGCCCTTCGCCCGGCTGGCCCGGGGCCGGCAGCGCAGCGACGCCGGCGGCTTCGTCCTGGGGCTGAGCCTCGGCCTGCTCTTCGTCCCGTGCGCGGGCCCGGTGCTGGCCGCCATCGTGGTCGTGGGATCGAGCCACCGCATCGGCCTGTCCGCCGTCGTGCTCACGGTGGCCTTCGCCGTCGGTGCGGCCGTGCCCCTGTTGGCCTTCGCCATCGCCGGTGAGCGGACGGGGGCGCGTGTGGCGGCGGTACGGCACCGGGCCCCCCTCGTGCGCAGGATCGTCGGCGTCGTGATGATCGTCACCTCGCTGGCGATCTGGCTCAACTGGACGGACGGACTGCAGACGGCCCTGCCGGGCTACACGGACACCCTCCAGAACCACGTGGCCGGGGGGGCCGCCGCCACCCGGGCGCTCGACGGCGTAAAGGGCGTGGCGCCGGGCGCCGGCAGCGGCGGCTCGTCCGCCGTGCCGACCGGCTCGACGGGGACGCTGGCCGACTGCGACCCCGGCAACCCCTCTCTGCAGCTGTGCGGGGCCGCGCCGGCCTTCACCGGTATCACCGCCTGGCTCAACACGCCGTCGGACCGGCCGCTGACCATCGCCGGCCTGCGGGGCAAGGTGGTGCTCGTCGACTTCTGGACCTACTCGTGCATCAACTGCCAACGGACGCTGCCCCACGTCGAGGCCTGGTACCGGGCGTATCACGACGACGGGCTCGTCGTCGTGGGCGTCCATTCGCCCGAGTTCTCCTTCGAGCACGTCGTGGGCAACGTGGAGGCGGCGGACGCCCAGCTCGGCGTGGACTACCCGGTGGCCGTGGACGACGATCTCGACACCTGGAACGCCTACTCGAACAACTACTGGCCGGCCGAGTACCTGATCGACGCGTCGGGCACCGTGCGCCACGTCGACTTCGGCGAGGGCGACTACGGCCAGTCGGAGTCGTTCATCCGCCAGCTGCTCGTGGCCGCCCACCCGGGACTGTCGCTGCCCCCGGCGACCGGCGTCCCCGACCGCACCCCGACCGAGGAGACGACGCCGGAGACCTACCTGGGCTATCAGGAGGCCCGGGGGCCGACGGGGGAGCAGGTGGACCAGGACACCATGGCCCGCTACTCGGCACCGTCCACGCTGCCGCCCGACGGCTACGCCTTCGACGGCAGCTGGCAGGACGGCTCCCAGTCGGCGACGGCCGGTCCGGCCGCCAGCCTGCGGCTGGAGTTCTCGGCCGACGACGTCTACCTCGTGCTCGGCGGCACCGGGGCCGTCGGCGTGGACGTGGCCGGGCACCACGTCAGGACGGTCACCGTCGGGGGCATCCCACGGCTCTACACCCTGGTGTCGGGGTCGTCGCCCCAGAGCGGGCTCCTGACCCTGACGGTGAGCCCCGGGGTCAGTGCCTACGACTTCACGTTCGGATGAGCGGTCCCGCCCCGTGGGCCGGCGATCCCGTCGAGGCGGCGCCGCTGCTCCTCAACATGGTGCTGGCGCACGGCGGGCGGTCCGGCCGGATCGTCGAGGTGGAGGCCTACCGGGGTGCCGACGACCCGGCGTCCCACGCCTATCGGGGCTGGACGCCCCGTACCGCCGTCATGTTCGGCCCCCCGGGCCACCTGTACGTGTACTTCACCTACGGCATGCACTGGTGTGCCAACGTGGTCTGCGGGCCGGAGGGGACGGCCGGGGCCGTGCTCATCAGGGCCCTGCACCCGCTGTCCGGGCTGGAGGCCATGCGGGCCGCCCGCCCCCGGGCCCGGCGGGACCGTGACCTGTGCAACGGCCCGGCCAAGCTGTGCCAGGCTCTTGGGATTGCCGGGTGGGCGAACGGGGCCGACCTGGTGACCGGGGCCCAGGGCCTGTCGCTCGTCGGCGACGGCACGGGCCCGCCGGCCCGGCCCGCCGTCAGGCCGAGGGTGGGCATCACCGCAGGTCAAGAACTACCCTGGCGCTTCTCGGTCCCGGGTGACCCTCACGTGTCGGGGGCCAGGGCCACGTGATTGACACCGGGGGCGCGCCCGATAGGGTGATCTTCCCGGTGAACGCCCGCAAGGGCGTCGCCAGGCATCCGAAGTTACGGGCCAAGGCCCATCTCTGCGGAGATTCAGGCACCTACGCCGGAAGGCGTGTGCCCGGTCGCTCCTTGAAAACGGAATAGTGATAGCCAAAAGCCAGTGCGCGCGGTCACGTCTCGAATCGTGACCGCACATCAGTAAGCACTGAACGGACAATGTCTGTTCTTTGCCAGTACCAAGTCGGCGAATGGGGTCAGTGCCCCGGCAACCGGCTCTCCGATTTCTGAACGGCCTCCGGGCCGGTAGGAAGTCTCGATGGAGAGTTTGATCCTGGCTCAGGACGAACGCTGGCGGCGTGCCTAACACATGCAAGTCGAACGAGATCCAACGGGTAGCAATACTTGTGAAGATCTAGTGGCGAACGGGTGAGTAGCACGTGAGCAACCTGCCCCGAAGACCGGGACAACACCGGGAAACCGGTGCTAATACCGGATGCCCCCACCGGGCCGCATGACCTGGTGAGGAAATGGATTCCGCTTCGGGAGGGGCTCGCGGCCTATCAGCTAGTTGGTGAGGTAACGGCTCACCAAGGCGTCGACGGGTAGCTGGTCTGAGAGGACGATCAGCCACACTGGGACTGAGACACGGCCCAGACTCCTACGGGAGGCAGCAGTGGGGAATCTTGCACAATGGGCGAAAGCCTGATGCAGCAACGCCGCGTGAGGGACGAAGGCTTTCTGAGTTGTAAACCTCTTTCAGCAGGGACGATTGTGACGGTACCTGCAGAAGAAGCCCCGGCCAACTACGTGCCAGCAGCCGCGGTAATACGTAGGGGGCAAGCGTTGTCCGGATTTATTGGGCGTAAAGAGCTCGTAGGCGGCTTGGCAAGTCGGATGTGAAACCTCC
>CAWIPW010000002.1:0-226370 GCA_963838005.1 uncultured Actinomycetota bacterium | reverse complement strand
GCATGGCAGCCGCCGCGAGGTCCGCCTGGGTGTCGATGGCTGCGAAGTGGGTCGTACGCCCCTCCATGCGGCGACGGACCAGCCCCTTTCTCGACATGCGGTTCAATACGGTGGCCACCGTGGTGTACGCATATCGAGGTAGGGCGTCCGCCACTTCCCTGCCGGTGAGCTCGGTGCCAAAGGCGGCCCAGAGCACCTCCATCACCTGGGCCTCCAGTTCACCGAGCTGTGTCCCCCCACCGCATCGGCAGTCATCGCCGCACAGACACGGGTCGCAGGTGCACTTGGGGTTGGAGCAGGCGGTGGGCACCCCTCAATCCTCCCGCGTCGGCGGGCTCCGAGCCAGCGCTCCGTCCGGCGGCGCGGACACTGGCGAGTCCGTGGTCAGACCATGAGGACCAGCATGTAGGCCATGGCAACGCACATGACCACATGGCAGCCCACCTCGGCCCGGGGTGCGAGCCACGGACGCTCCTCGGCCAGGCTGCCGGTCGCCATCGCAATCGCGACTCCGTCGGAGCCCACGTGGACCGCACGGGCAGGCACATGCCGGCCGAGCCCGTCGATCTGCCACACCGCGGAGGCCAGCAGTACGACCAGCAGAACGAGCGTGAGCCCCGGATCGCCGGCGCTCGCCGGAGGGCCGGACATCGCGCTCATCGACCCTCCAGAGGGTTGGCCCGACACGACCGGCATGCCCAGCCAGTACATGTACAGCATCGTGCAGGACATGACCATGTGGATCAGGTAATGGCGCAGGTGCGTACCGTTCCCGCCCGCCAGCGCGGCCGAGCCGTGGCGGGCGACGACCTGTACAGCGCGGGTCAGGAACCAGACCGCCAGCATGGCGAACACGAACTCCCATAGGCCCACCGGAAGCACGTTCCACCTCGGGACGAGCATGCCCACCATGGCGAAGGCCATCAACACGTGGCCGACGTTGACGTCGTAGTGGCTCCGACGTCCCATGGGGACCACCAGCACCAGGCGCACCAGGCAGTACGCGCCCACCGCCATGAGGGCGGCGGCGAACAGGTAGCCGAGCCAGATCGGATCGGGCATCGTCACGCCACCTCCGCGGCCGCGGCGACCGATCCGGCGGCGCTCACCGAGACCACCGACTGTCGCACCGGCCAGTACGAGAGCGCCAAGAGCACGAGCAGCGGCCCCGAGTTGGGATCGGTCGCCCCCCCGGGGAGGATCATGCCGAAGTTCTCGGTGACCACCCAGATCACCAGGGCCACCACGATCGCCACCATCACCACGACCTTGGTCATCGTCGGTCCCAGGTAGATCCCCAGTCCTATCGCCACGCAGAGAACCGCGAACACCACGGCCACAACCAGTCCATCGTGGGCGACGGCCGACGCGGCATGGGAGTCGATGATTTGGAGCCACCCGGGCTGACTCTGTGCGAGACCAGTGATGGTGTCGTGGACCCCGTCCGGCGACCGGCCCGATCCGAACAGCGAGAGGAGTGCCATGGCACACCACGTGACGGCCCACACCGCTTTCGCAGGCCCGGCACCGATCCCTCCGGCTGCGGCGAACGGGTAGGCGTCGTCCGACGCCGGCGGCCACAGCAGCACCGCGAGGAGTGCGTAGAAGAGCACCGCGCCGGGGCCACCCGAGAGTGGCGTGCCGTTCCCATGGAGGATGCCGCCCAGGCCCTCACCGAACCACCAGACGCCGAGCGACCATGCCACCGAGGCGGCCAGAGTCGGCTTGACCGTCGGCCGCCACGCGATGCCGAGGCCCAACAGGATCTGGATGAGCGCGAAGACCGCGTTCGTGGCGGCCGCGTGGTGGTCGACGATGTTGGCGTTCCAGGTGATGCTGGAGCCGACCCAGTGTGGGTTGCCGGCAGCCGTGCCGGCGAGCATCCCACTGAATCCGTTCGAGCCGCGGGTGAACATGAACGGCTGCAGCTGGAGGACACCGTCAAGGAGCCAGACGGTCGCCAGCATGAGCTGGAGGCTGCGGCGCCAGCCGGGGGGGCGCCAGACCGTCGGGGACGCCTCGGCCCGCGCATCTGTTTCCGCCGGTGCGGGGGCGGCCATGGTGGCGACAACGCCGTCGGCTTCGTTCATGTTCAGCTCCCGGTCCGATCTTTCCTTCAACGGCGTGCGAGGCCCGCTTCCGCACGACGACGCCAGGTAGTACTACACGACGTCGTAGCGAACCGTCAAGACGGGACGGTCGGGGCGTCGACGCCCGGAGGGACCGAGATTCAGCCGGCCGCGGCCGAAGTAGGCGCCGCCGTGTAGCCGGCGGCCGCCACCGCGGCGCAGAGGTCATCCACGGTGTGCGCGCCGGGGTCGTAGGTCACGGTGGCCCGACCCGAGTCGAGGTCGACCTGAGCGCTCGGGACGCCCAGGTCCTCGATCAGGGTCTCTTCGATGAGGGCACTGCAGGACGCACAGTGCATGCCCTCGACCATGAGGACGGCCACCTCCAGCCGACCCTGTCCGGTGCGCGCTTCGGGTGCAGCGTCGTCCATGTTCGGCTCCTCTTGGGTGTTCCACGTTCGGGACGGCGATTTCCCGGCGGCGGCCCGGGTTGGCCTCGGAGGCCGCCAGCGTAGTATCGCGTAGCTGTCCGATCCCGCAGCAGCCGGGCGCGACAGGGAGATGTTTCCGTGACCGCCACACGCACGTCCGCAGGACCCTCAGACGGCCGCACCTCGTTGTCGATCGCGATCGGCGGGATGACCTGCGGGGCCTGTGCAGCCCGAATCGAGCGCCGCCTGAACGCGGTCGACGGCGTCGAGGCCCGGGTCAGCTACGCGTCGGAACGGGCACGGGTCGAGCTTCCAGCGGGTGCCGACGCCGCCGGGCTCGTCGACCAGATCGAGGCCATAGGCTTCACCGCGCAGGTCGTTGAGGACGGTGTCGAGTGGGCCGATCAGACGGAGGCCGCCGAGCGCACCGTCCGTTCCCTGCGCCGGCGGCTCATCGTGTCGGTGGTCCTGTTCATGCCCCTGTGCGACGCTTCGCTCGCCTTTTGGCTCCTTCCCCAGTTGCGGTTCCCCGGGTGGCAGTGGCTGCTCCTTCTGGTGGCCGTCCCGGTCGTCACGTGGGCGGCCTGGCCCTTCTACCGCGCCGCCCTCCGCAACGCCCGTCACGGCACGACCAGCATGGACACGCTGGTGTCCATCGGTATCGTCGCCGCCACTGCCTGGTCGCTCTACGCCATGTTCTGGCTCGACAACGGTACGGCTCCCATCACCAGCCTCCACCACCTTCCCGGCGGGGCCATCTACCTCGACGTGGCCGGGGGCGTCGTGACCTTCCTGCTCGCCGGCCGCTACTACGAGGCGCGCTGGCGACTGCGCTCGGGCAGTGCCCTCAGATCCCTCGTCGCAGTGGGCGCCAAGGACGTGGCGGTGCTCGACGCCGCCGGTGCCGAGCGACGGATCCCGGTCAGCCTGTTGCAGGTCGGCGACCGCTTCGTGGTCCGTCCGGGTGAGACCGTCGCGGCCGACGGTGACGTGGAAACGGGCCGATCGAGCCTCGACCGGAGCGCCATGACGGGGGAGTCGTTGCCGGTGGAAGCTGGGCCTGGGGATCCGGTGGTGGGCGGGACGGTCAGTGTGGACGGCCGCCTGGTCGTGCGGGCGACGTCGGTGGGACGTGATACCCAGCTCGCGCACATGGTGCGCCTGGTCGAGGACGCGCAGAGCCAGAAGGCGTCGGTGCAGCGGCTCGCCGACCGCATCGCCGCCGTGTTCGTCCCTGCGGTGGTCGTGATCGCCGTCGTCACGCTGGTCGGATGGCTCGCCTCGGGAGCCTCCACCCAGCATGCACTGTCCGCCGCCATATCCGTCCTCATCATCGCCTGCCCGTGCGCGCTCGGACTGGCGACCCCGACCGCACTGCTGGTGGCGTCCGGCCAAGGTGCGCGGCTCGGCATCTTCTTCAAGGGCTATGAAGCCCTCGAGGTCTCGCGCCGGATCGACATGGTGCTCATGGACAAGACCGGGACGGTCACCGAGGGGTCGATGTCCGTCGTCGACCTGACTTCGTCACCGGATGTGGACCGGGACGACGTGCTCCGCTGGGCCGGCGCCGTCGAGTTCGCCTCCGGGCACCCCATCGCCAGGGCGGTGACCGACGCCGCGCTCGACCGGGTGGGGTCGCTCCCCGATGTCGAGGCGTTCAGTGTGTGCGCCGGGCTGGGGGCACAGGGCACGGTCGAGGGACATGCGATCACGGTGGGCCGCGAGGAGGTCCACGTCGACCCGGACCGGGGGGCCACCATCCCCGCAATTGTTCCTGCGAGCGTGGCCGGTCGCTGCGCCGAATGGGAGGAAGCGGGTCACACCACGGTGTTGGTCGGGCGCGACGGCGTCGTGGTCGGCGCCCTGGCACTGACTGATAGGCCGCGTCCGTCAGCGGCCGCGGCGGTGGCCGCACTCCGTGATCTGGGCCTCCACTGCGTGCTGGTGACCGGCGACAGCGCGTCCACGGCTCGTGCCGTCGGGCGCGCTGTCGGCATCGACGATGTCGTGGCCGGGGCACTGCCGAGTGGCAAAGTCGACCTGATCCGCCGCCTGCAGGTCGAAGGGCACTCTGTGGCCATGATCGGTGACGGGGTCAACGACGGCCCGGCGCTCGCGAGCGCCAATCTGGGACTTGCGGTCGGTTCGGGGACCGACGTGGCCATCAACGCCGCCGACCTCATCATCGTCCGGGACGACCTTCGCGTCGCGGCGACGGCGATCGACCTGTCCCGCCGCACCCTGCGGACCATCCACTCCAACCTGGTGTGGGCGTTCGCCTACAACGTGGCCGCCATCCCACTGGCCGCGTTCGGGCTCTTGAATCCGCTCATCGCCGGGGCGGCAATGGCAATGTCCTCGGCGTTCGTGGTGCTGAACAGCTCTCGCCTGCGTACCTATGCGGCATCGGCCGCGCCGGCGCCTCTCGCACCTGAGTCCGGTCGACGATCGGCCACCGCAGAGCCGGCGCCCCCCCGGGGTCTCGATCCGACCGCCGTCCAGGGCGCACCGGTGGGCGCCGGGCCCGTACTCATCGACAGCTGAACTCTGCGGCGAGAGTCGTCCACCCAGAAGGGTCACCACGAGCAGACACCGCGCATCCAGACACGACGGAGAAACGAGGACGACACCGTGACCGAGACCACAACCTGCGACAACCCAAGCTGCACGTGCGATCCCTGCACGTGCGTGGTCTGCCAGTGCGGCCAATCCACCCGGACCTGCACCAACCCCGACTGCACCTGCGAAAACTGCACCTGCGAGAACTGCACCTGCGGCCGTCCGGATGAATCGGCGTCCGGCTGACCCGAGGCGTTCAGGCGGCGTCCAGCACCCTCTCGAGGACCTCTTCCTCCGGGGCCCGCAGCCGGTGGACCCGGAAGCCGACGAGGGCGAATGCCGGCACCACCCAAAGGTCGCCGGCCAACCACAGGACGCCGGCCGCCCAGTGCTGGTCCTGTAGCGCATGGGTGGGGCCGAGCATGGCGGTGTTCATCGAGTACCAGGCACGGCCGGCGTCGAGGCCCATGGCCAGGGCCACCACGAGCATGACGGCGGATGTCACCACGATGGCGCCGATCTGCACGGCCACCGAACCCCGGGCCGGCCACGGGTGCGAGGGGAGGAGCACCCGCCAAAAGAGCACGCCGGCCACCACGAAGCTCGGGGCCATCAGCCAGTCCATCGTCCATTGATGCCACGACGCCCAATCGAAGACGGCCGGATCGTGCCAGAAGAGCACCACTCCGTTGAAGAGCACGATGGCCACAACCGGATTGGTGACCGCGGCTGCAGCGCCTCGAGTCCAGGCCCACGCACGCGAACGGTAGAACGCCCCGAGGAGGCGGCGGCGCTGGTCCACCGGCACAGCGAAGGCGAGTGGTACCCAAGGCGCACCGAGGACCAGCAGCACGGGCAGGTAGATCATCTCGAGGACGTGGACGACCATGTGGACGCTGAGCCACGCCATCGACCACCGCTCCAGAGGACCGGACGCCACCAGGGCGACACCCGCCAGCCCGGCGTAGAACAGCCACGATCGCCGGCGGCTAGCTCGGCGGTGCGCCGGCGTCTGGCGGAGTGCGAGCCAGCGAAGTCCCACCTCGTGGACCACGCCGGTGGTCACGGCCGCGAGGCCCAGCGGTGTCACTTGCCACATCGGCGGAAGTTGCATGTCCTCGACCCTCTCGGCGCGCCGATGCTATCGCCCGGTCGGGGTGTCCCCCCACTCGGCGGATCGGATCAGTTCGACGACCCGTACGGAACCGGCACGGTGACCGTGGCGGAACGGGTCCATGCATGACCATCAGTCGACTCCCACACGGTCAGCACGGAATTGTCGACGACGAACGCGTCGGTCTCCGACCCGGCGACGGCGACGGCGAGCGTCCCGGCCGGGGGCGTCGGCAGCGCGGTCCATGGGCGCCCGGGACCGGCGATCTCGGCGACCTGCTGGGAGCTGCCCGTGCCCGCCAGGACCGCCACCTCACTCCCTCCGGCCCCTCCTACCGCGGTGGCCTTGAGTTTCGCCCCGGTCGGTAGCACGAGGGGGCGCGACTGCGACCAACGGGGGTCGGTGGCGTCGGGGTCGCCACTCCCCCAAAAGGCGACCTCGGAGACGGTCGACCCTGCGGTCACCTCGGCCAGGCCCTGGGGGCCGTCGGAACCCTCGACGAGGCGGACCACGACGGCGGTGCCCCCTGCGTGTCCCGTCAGCCCCGGACCGGCGCTGCGCCAGACCCCGGCGGTCCCCGCCGGATCCATGACGGCGGCTGCGACGCCGAGCCGATCAGGTGCGGCGCACGCTAGCCCTACGTAGACAGTGGTACCAACGGTCGCCACCGACGTCAGGTGCGTGACCTTGCAGTCCGGCGCGGCCACGGCGATCGAGGATGTGGTGGCCAGCGATCCCCATGTCGACAGATCGGCCCCACCCGAGAGCAACGTCTCTCCGGCCTCATCTACCAGGGCGAGCGCGCCGGAATCCATGCCGGGAGCGATGACGTCGGGGGAGGCCACGATCGGAGTCGGTAGCACGCCCGACGCCCATGTCTTCCCCCCGTCCTCCGAACGGGCCAGCGGCGAGAATGCGAGCACGTCCGAGATCGGGAAGGCGGCGGTGAGCGGCCCGTCTGATGGCACGTCCACCACCAGACCACCGTTGTCGGCAACACCAGGAGGCGTCCGCAACTCCCAGGACGCCGAGCCCGCCGGGCGCACGAAGAGCTGCCAGAACGTGTTGGTCGGATCGTCGAGGTGGCCCATGGGTACCACGAGGGTCGACTGGCGCGGTGTGGTCACCGAGGATGCCAAAGGGATGGCCGGCGCACTGTCGCTTCCGGTATCGGGGCCGGACCGGCTCACGTCGACCGCGACCACCGCGGCGACCAGAGCCGCGACCGCGGTCACGACGGTCACGGCGGCCGTCCGCCCGGTCACGAATGCATGACCTGGGCGATCTCGGAGGCAAGCAGCGCGGAGAAGGACTCGCCGTCCGCCGTACTGTCGCCGGGATCGGTCCCCATGATCCGCCGGATGTACCCCCGGGGATCGATCACGTAGGTGATCTCGGAGTGGTCGACCATGCCCCCCGCCGGGACGACCGAAGCCTGAACGCCGTAGTCGTCGAGCGTGGTGGTGAGGGCCGCCGTCGAGCCCGTGAGGTAGTACCAGTTGGGAGCATTCAGGTACTCGCGCCGGTCGAAGGCGTCGACGACCGCCAGTGATGAGTAGAGCGGGTTGGCCACGACGGCGACGAAGCGCACCTTGGAGGCCGAGGCACCGAGCATGCGGTCGGCCACCTTGAACTCCTGGGCGATGAGCGGGCAGTCCGTCGTGCACACCGGATCGAGGAAGGTGAGGGCGACCGTGGAACCCTTCAGACTGTCCAGTGAGACGGTCCGTCCGAACTGGTCCTCGAGTTGGAAGTCGGCCGCCGGGGCGTCGGTCACGTTGGGAGCGCCGTCGACGCTGACCGCCACCAGGGGGTCCGGATTGGGGTCGACCGAGGCGGCCGCCATGGGGACGGTGCCGACGAGGACGACGAAGGCGGCCACGGCCGCAACGGCCAGACGGCCCGCGTAGCCTGTGTCGATCCCCTCCCACCACGGACGGCCCCGGGCGTCTGCGGGGATCGCCGGTTCCGGCGATCCCTCCGCAGCGGCGGCGCGCTCGACTTGTGCCGGGGCAGGGGCCCTCACACGCTCCTCTCCGCGGAGGAGGGCGAGGGTCCCTGTCCAGGCCAGCAAGAGCAGAGGCAGCATCGAGTTGACGTCGGTTCCCGTCCCGCCCCAGATTCCGAGATCCTCGACCAGCACCCAGTCGGCCAGGCCCACGACGACCAGCGCGATGAGGGCCGGGCGGATCGCCGCAGGCCGGCCCGACACGAAGGAGGCACCCAGTACGAGGAGTGCGACCACCGCGAACAGGTTGACGCCCCAGCCGTGGGCGATATCAAAGGACTCGAACGAGGAGAGGAGCGAGGAGAGGGCATGGGGCTGGTGTGTCGTGGCCATCTGGCCCACCATGGACGCCAACTGACCCGGATCGGCCGCGGACCCGCCCTGCCAGAACCCCCGGCCCGGCCACGCCTGGAGCACACCCATGCCGATGAGGAACGCTCCGACGCCGCCGGTGATCCAACGACCCAAACGCCACTGCGACCATGCCCGTTCGGGCAACGCCACGAGAACCCCGGCCACCCCGTAGAAGAAGACGGCACCCGGCGCCCCGAAGAGGGCCGTCAGCCCAGGGGCGAAGATGCCGCCGAAGGCCTCGCCGGTCGCCCAGACCACTAGGGCCCACCCGACGCTGATCCCTCCGGCCACCCGTGACCAGCGGCCCCGGGGTGCGAGGATCAGCAGGACGCCGATTCCCAGCTGGATCCACACGGTGGCAGCGGCCGCGCTCACCGGATGACGAGTCCAAGCGGTCACGCCGAAGCCGACGAGGTGCTGAACCCACGATGGCGAGGTGGCGGCGGCCGGCTGGAGCACGCTTGTCGGCATGTTGGCCGGCATGGCGGACTGCAGTTGGAGGAGGCCGTCGAAGATCCAGAGGAGGCCGAATCCGATCCGTGCGACGCGCCGACCCGGTGGCTCGGGTGTCAGCATACGCCGCCTCTCCGGGAGTCCCTCGCCAGTGGCCACGGCCCGGCGATACTGCGCCCAGCGCAGGACGTTGAGGCAGAGGAATGCCGCCAGCGCCACAAAGAAGATGAGGAGCCCCTGGCGGGCCAGCGAGGCATGGAAGCTCTGGATCAGCACGGCGTCGCCGGAGCCGGGTGGTGGGCCCATGCCGGACATGCCGCCCATCAGCGGTTCCGGGTGCCGGTGGTCATCCGGGCGAGCCTACTGTCGGCCGAAGGAGCGTCCTCAGCGCCTCGGCGCCCTACTCGACCAGGTCAGATGTCGGCGGTGGCGGAAGCAGATCACAAGGACGTCGGTGCCGACGTCCGGCGTTCCTCTGACATCGACGGGAGTCCTCACTGCGAACGCGGGCCGAGGACTACGACCGGTACGTCGGGCCAGGCGCACCTCCAACGATGCTCACGCATCCGCCTGAGCATCCTTGGAGGTGGCGGGAATCGAACGAGCGGAGACCCGTGCTTATCGAACCAGGGCACGGCATGTTTTTAGCTGCTGAGCTGCACTGACGCAAGATAGAGATTGTCCGTTGTTGTCCGCCATTGACCATTAATGTCCAAGCTGTTGTGTCCGCTCCGTGTCCTGTTCCAGGAGATTAGGCGCATGCCGCCCACCGGAGTCTTTACACTGTTGCTCATGGCTGCGATGCCGATCAGGTCGGAAGACGAGCTCAGCTCCGACGAGCGTCAACGGCTCGAAGAGGCCTACGCTCGGCTGCGCGATGCCGTCAGGGGTACGAACCGTTCACCGGGTCACAACTGCAGGCCGGCCAGACCATGCCGGTCCTTGATGACCAGACCGTCGCCGAGGCTCAGGCAGAAGTCCAAGCTGCTGAGGAGGGGCTCTGGCGCCTTCGAGAAGACCTGCTCGGTTGGGCTCGTCCGTCATGGGCATCGAACGCAACCCTCGTCGCCGACTGGTTCTCGGATGAGGACGCCGTCTACGACGACATCGACTCCTCTCTGGCGCCATAACCCTCCGTGGACCCTGGGCAGATTGTCCTGGCGCCCTTCCTGTACTCCGACCTTCGGGGGAGCAAGCGAAGGCCGGCATGCGTGTTGTCCGCAGAGACGTTCAACGAGGGGCCGGACGTCATCGTCGCAATGGTCACCAGCAGCCAGGGTCGACTGGCCCGTGCTGATATCGGCGATGTCGTCATCGGCGAGTGGCGAGCGGCCGGACTGCTTCGGCCCTCGCTCATCCGGACCGGGCGAGTGCTGGTCCTCGAGCGTCGCCTCCTCTCATTGCCCCTGGGCAAGCTGACGACGAGCGACCTGGCCGAAGTGATCAGAGGGCTTCGCACTGTCTTCGGTCTCGACTGAGGGCCATCGACAATGACCCGTGACGTCGGGCTTCCGGCAGCACGCGTTGAACTGGGAACTGTCGCGGAAGCAAGTTGCGTTTCTCTGGCTGCCAGCGGATTCTGGTCGCCGCACGCGCTCGCGATCGTTGCCTGACCATGAACGGCACTTCGGTGACAGTCAGATCAGGTTGGCAGGGGCCGCACTTAAGATGTCCGGTGAGCGGGCCGGGCTTCACCGCTCACTGAGCGCTGACCGCGATCACTTCGACACGATGCGTGGCAAGGACATTCATTCGGTGCGCTCCGGCATTGATGCGGTCCACGTAGGCACCCATACTTCTTGTGACGGCTGATGCACATGGTTCCGACGGAATCGACTCGGCGGAAAAAGCGAGTAAACGCATCAGTGGGGGGTTCGATGTTCAGGCAGCACGGGGAAAGAAACACTCGCAGGCGTCGGCTGGGCCTGCGTCGAGTTGCCACACTTCTAGCGGGTGCGATCCTCGCAGCAGGGAGCGCGGTTGGTTATGCGCTGCTGAACTCCGCACCTGCGGGTGCTTCAACGCAGTCCGTTGAATCCGTCGCTGTTTCGCTGTCATCGACAGTCGCCGAACAGACGACCACTGCCACCACGACCTTTACGACCAGCTCCGATGGCGCGTTGCTCGCGAGCACCGGCACAATCACGTTGTCGGTGCCCGACAGCTACCTCTTTTTCCCCTCCGCGGCGGCGGACTACGTCCTTAACGGAGTGGAGGCGTCCGCGGTCGTGGCGAGCGGCGACAGCGTCACCATCACGGTGCCGGATGCTTTAGGCGACAGCGCTCAAGTGACGGTCGTGGCCAGTGGCGTCACAAACCCGCCCGCGGGGACATACGAATGGCTCGTCAGTACGTCTTCTGACCCGACCCCCGTCCCGGTGTCCTTCGGGATCACCGCGACGGGCTCTGGTTCTGCTCCGGCGGTGGTCTCTTCATTCACCGATCCGAGCATCGTCGACCCACAGGGAATTGCCACCGGCTCAGATGGCGCCCTGTGGTTCACGAATTTCGGTACGGGCACCTTCCAGGGTTCCATCGGACGCATCACCACGGCGGGCGTGGTCACGAACTACACCGATCCGAGCATCAGCCTCCCGATTGGGATCACGGCCGGTCCCGACGGCGCCCTCTGGTTCACGAACCAGGGCAACGACTCGATCGGACGCATCACCACGGCCGGTGTGGTCACGAACTACACCGATCCGAGCATCAGCAACCCAACAAGTATCGCGGCGGGACCTGACGGCGCCGTCTGGTTCACAAACCACGGAAACAACTCGATTGGACGGATCACCACGGCGGGCGTGGTCACGAACTACACCGATCCGAGCATCAGCTTCCCGATTGGGATCACGGCCGGTCCCGACGGCGCCCTATGGTTCACGAACGAAGGAGCGACCGATCAGCCGGGGTCGGACGGCTCGATCGGACGGATCACCACGGCGGGCGTAGTAACGAACTACACCGACCCAAGCATCAGCAATCCGTATGGGATCACGGCCGGTCCCGACGGTGCCCTGTGGTTCACGAACAGTCGGGCAAACCTCACCACCCCGGACGGTTCCATCGGGAGGATTACCACGTCGGGCGTGGTTTCGAACTACACGAACGCGCTGATCGACGGGCCGTCCCTGATCACCGCCGGTCCTGACGGCGCCCTCTGGTTCTCCAACCACAATGGCATCTATACGGATGGCTCATTTGGCTCCATCGGTCGGATCACTACGTCGGGCGTGGTTTCTGCCTACGAGAACGATGGGGGCATTGAGAATCCGCTCGGGATCACCCCTGGTCCCGATGGCGCCCTCTGGTACACAAACGTCGACTCCATCGGCCGAATAACCCCCGGATCCTCGCCCCCCGTGGCCGAGACACCGGTTGGCGCAATCGGCGGCTTGATCCTGGCATCCGGCCTCGGAGGTGGGTTCTACGTCTTGATGCGTCGCCGAGGAAGGCGCTCAGTGGCGACTGCCTGAGGTAGCCCACAACGCCGGGTCGGTGGGGCACATTCCTGCGCGCTAAACATGAGTGCTTACATTCGCGAGCGCTGACATACCGCTGACTCCGCGGGGAACCGCCGGGATCAGAACCCATTCTCCCCAGATCCATTCACCTGCTACTTCGATTTGGCAGGGCGGATTCACGGGCTCTGGGCAGATCTCTTGGGCACGATCCGCCCGAACGTCGCATCGGCGCAACGGTGCCGTTCCTAGGTGCCGTTGCCACGCGAAGTTCTTCGAGCTGCCGGCTCAGCTCAGCCTGGGTTCCCTCGAAGAGGTGCCCGTAGACCCGGAGGGTGATCGCCGGGTCGCTGTGACCCATCCGCTGCGCCACCGCGAGCAGGTTTGCACCGAGGTCGATCAGCAACGACGCGTGCGAGTGGCGGAGGTCGTAGGTGCGGATGGACTCGGGTAGTCCCGCGGCTCGCAACGCCGGCCGGATGACCTTCGAGCGCAACTTGTCGCGATTGAGGGGATTGCCGTAGCGGGTCTGAAACAAAGGTGCGTCCGGCCCCGTCGCCCGGTTCGTCCGTCCATCCCCTTCGGTGACCATGTGGTCCAGCTCGGCGGACAGCCACTCGGGGATCGGAATGGACCGGTCGCCGGCCGCGGTCTTCGGCGGACCGGTCACGAGTTGGAACACCTCGGTGTCGAAGCCATGTAGCGGCAGCAGGGTCTGGCGCACGTGGATGACCGACTTTCTCGATTCGAGGTCGCAGACCCGCAACCCGCAGAGCTCGGCAGGACGGAGGCCCGTGAGGAGCAGCAGCCATACTGCCGGTCGGTAGCTGTCGGGCACGTGCAGCACCAGCTGGTGGACCTGCTCCATGTTCAAGACGTCACCCTCCCGAATTTTCCGCCGGGGCATCGGGATGTGGTGATCGGCGGCCGGGTTGTCTCGGCGTACGTTCGAACGCACTGCCGTCTTCATGATGAGGGAGAGGATCGAGACGCACTGCCGCACGTACTTGGGCGAGAGCCCGAGGGCGATCCGATCGGCGACGAAGGTCTCGACGTCCATGTAGTCGATCTCTGCGATCCGTCGACCAGAGAAGTAGGGGAGCACGTGACGCGAATAGGCACCCCAGTAGCCCCGCCGGGTGGTCGGGCGCAGCTTGGTTGTCGACGCCCACCAACGAGCCGCCCACTCGTCGAAGGTGATCTTCTGCGTCCGCGGATCAATCCAGTCCCCCCGCCGGAGGTCCGTGCTCCTCTCATCGAGGAAGAACTGGGCGTCGGCCTTTCGGTCGAAGGTCTTCGAACCGCTGCGGCCGTAGGCGTCCCGGTAACGGGCCCGCCAGCGTCCGTTCGGTTGCTTGTGCACCGAGCTCATTACTCCGACCCCGCTGGGACGCCGTCGCCGAAGTTCCGGTTGCGCTGGCGCGCCACCTCCGGTGGCTTGCCTTCGAGGAACTCCTCTGGAGAACAGCTGTAGTGGACCTCGTTGGCGGCCCGGCGTTCTTCGGCACGACTCTGGCGCTGGCAGTCGGCGAACCAGTACTCACCCCGGTTAGCCCATCCGAATCCGACGACTTCCCAGACCGGTGGCGATGGCGGAGAGGGTAGGCCACGGTTGTCACGCTCGGCTTGTCGCCATGTGGCCCGGGCCTGGCGGAGGGCGCGGAACGTTGTCGAGTAGCTACGGGACTTACTGAGGAAGTGCCCTCCGTAGCCAAGGGCGTGGGCATAGCGGCGGAGGTGGAGCCGGGCAAGCGCTGGATCGGCGCCCAACCGCCAGGACGCTGACGCCATCTCCCGGAGATGCGGTTCGACCTCGCGCTCGAACAAATCCTCGAGCGAGCACAACGGCCGATCGAGGACGCCCGAGGCGTCAGAGGACTTGGTGGAGTACTTTGCGACGTACGCGGCTACCCGCTTGACGTGGTCGACGTCGACGGGTCGTACGTCGACTTCGGTTCCCCAACGGGCGGTCCCCTTCGGATGACGGACCCGCACGGCGGCGGCCGCCCGCCGGCACGCCACCATCAGCTCGCGAGTGGAGACAGCCGGCGGGCCATCGCGGTCGACCGCATCCACCCGGACCACGGCGTGGAGGTGGACGACTCCGCGGCGCTGGAATTCGGCCACCCTGCAGGTGGCGATTCGGAAGCGGTGCCGACACTCCCCTTGGGAGATGCCGAGCACGGCGGCCAGGTGGCGCGGCAGGTATATGCTCGTCCGACGCCAGAGCTCCGGCGTACAAGCGTTCTGGAGCACCGCGCCCTCGAAGTCGTAACAGCGAGGGCACAGCGGAGAGGCCACGACCGGGTCGCCGATGTTGTGGTCGTGGCCGCATCGCACAGGGCGACCATGGGGGCAGCGCTCATCCGCACGCTGGCGTCGGAGGCCACCGCCAGCCTGGTGGACGGCGCCGAACCCCGGGGCGGTCAAGGTCATGAGCACGGCGGGGTGGACCGCCACCGACTCGTCGACACCCTTGCCACCGGCCAACCCGGCCCGCACCAGGTGACGGGCGTCGTCGCGGTAGACCGAAGCGCAGGCCGGGCAACGGGTCTCGCGCCGGTCGCCACACGGCTTGAGGACGACGCCCTGGCCTTCTCCTTCCGACCAGCCCGCCGAGGCTGCAACCTCCCGCAGGTGTACCGGCCGGCTGCACCAACCGCATCGCCGCCCACTGGCCATGAAGTCGTCGAGAGCACCGCGGCGGCCGTGCCGCAGCAGCGCCTCCACGATCTCTTCGTCGATGGGATCCATGATCCCGGCAGCATGGGCCTCGACAGGTGAGCTGTCAACCATAAGTCCTGGTCAGAGAGGGTATTTATCGGACACTGACGGTCGGCAACGGCAAGGGATGAACAGTCGCGGACAGCAACGAACGAGGAAATTTGTTCGGAAAATTCTTTCTGCTCTATCCGTAGCCGTCCGTCCCCAGCCGCAAGGGTGAGGTCTTGGACGCTGTCGACGCCGCGTGGGATCCGCCGCTTTGTGGCTGTGAGGAGTTCCCCTACCAGATCAAGACAGCGACCGATCGGCGGGAGAACAGGGCCCTCGACGGACGCCGGCCCCCTCACCGACGAGGAGCCGACGCAACCCCCGGACGGCGTGCGTGCCGTCAACCACGCGTCGCATCCCCGCGACGGACTCCTCACCACGCGTCCGAGCGTCGGAGCCATCGAACGGACCGGCGCCGCCGGCCGGCTGGGGCTCTGGCCCCGCCGGCCTGCGCCGCCACCGTGGATGGTCCGGCCTCGTCGCGCTGGAGTTTCCGGCGGGCAAGCAGCCATGGGACCTGGCGCGCCCCCACGGCGTGGCCGATTGCCCTCAGGGGGAGAGGCGCGGCGGCACCACGGGGGTGGCCGGCCTGGCTCCCCCGAGCGGACCTGGCAGATCGTGCGACGGTCCGCCTCAGGGGAAGGTCGCACGTGCCGGCCACTCGCCCATGGACCTGCCGGGACACAGTGCTGTGTCCTCCGCGTGTCCTGCATGCCGCGCACGGGTCCCCGCATACCCGCTGACCAGGAGTTGCGCCGTCCGCGGCGTCGTGGAGGTGGCGGGAATCGAACCCGCGTCCTCCGGCTTCTCAATAGGCCTTCTCCGAGCGCAGCCGGCGGTGGATTGTCGGGAGTGGCGCCGCTACCGGCGGCAGCGCCGTTCCGTAGCCGACTGAGTTGTCCCTGACGGCCCGTCGGCGCAGCCGGTCAGGTAAGCCCTACTTGATGTCGCCCGGTTCCGGCCCGTAAGGCTGAGACCGGTCGGACGTCGCTGGTTCTTAGGCAGCGAGCACGAGCTGAGGCTCGGCGTTTGTTTTTGGTTCCGGCTCTTTAACGTGGCTCCGGAGACCACGGCTCGCTTCTCCTATATCGACGACCAGAGTCGAAGCCTGTCACCCCCGTGGTTGCAACTGCCCTGTCGGCGACCTGCCGGCCGGGCCGGACGGAACTTCACCCCGTCCGTGCCCCCAGCGTACAGGGGCGACGGGGCCACAGCGTCACGGGCGAGCGAGCTACCCGACCGGGCGGCGTGCCGCTCAGCCCCGTCCCCGCACGGCGGCTCTGGCCTCGCGGGCCGCTTCGCGGCCGGCGTCGCGGGCGGCGATGGCGTGCCGCTTGTCGTAGGTCCGGCGGCCCCGGGCCAGCGCCAGCTCCACCTTGGCCCGCCCGTCCTTGAAGTAGATCGACAGGGGCACGAGGGTCAGCGACTGCTGCTGGGTCCGGCCGACGAGCTCGTCGATCTGTCGACGGTGGAGCAGCAGCTTGCGGCGGCGGTCGGGCTCGTGGGCGCCGAACCCGGCGGCGTGCGCGTACGGGGGTACGTGCACGCCGAACAGCCAGACCTCGCCGTCGTCGACCCGGGCGTAGGCGTCCTGCAGGGCGATCTTGCCGTCGCGCAGCGACTTCACCTCGGAGCCCTGGAGCACGATGCCGCACTCGAAGGTCTCGAGGATGTCGTAGTCGTGGCGGGCCCGCCGGTTGGAGGCGACCACCCGGTCCGAAGGTCGGCCGTCGGCGCCCCCGCCGCGGCCGCCGCCCGCCTCCGGACCCGGACCGCTTCCGTTTCGCCGCCGCTGCCATCGAGTCGACGGTAGTCGCCGGTCGGCGGCGCCCACCGCCTAGCGTGGTCGCACCATGCTGCGCCTGTCCGAGGCCGTGTTCAACCAGGTCGTGGCCCACTGCCTGGTCGGTCTCCCCGACGAGGCCTGCGGCCTGCTGGGCGGCGACCTCGAGACCGGGGACGTCGCCGCCTGCTACCCGACGGCCAATGCTGGCCGCCTCGGCCAAGCGCTACACCGTCGACCCCCGCGACCACCTGCGCGCCGACCGGGACGCCGAGGCCCACGGCTGGTCGATCATCGGGGTCTTCCACTCGCACACCCATACCGACGCCTACCCGTCCCCGACCGACATCGCCCAGGCACCCGATCCCGGAGTGGCACTACGTGATCGTGTCCCTCCGGGACAGCGATCCGGTGCTGCGGAGCTACCGCATCCGTGGGGAGCAGGTCGACGAGGAGCCGGTCGAGCTCGACCCTCTGTAGAATCCCAACCGGTACAGTCATGAATTGCCGTGCAGCTGCCCCATGAGGGTGGCCGCGGCACCGGATCCGGCACCACCACCCGAGGAGCGCCCGTGCCCGTCGCAGTGCATCTACCGACCGTGCTGCGGTCGCACGCCGGAGGTGAACGGACGGTCACGGCCGAGGGCGCCACGGTCGGACAGGTGCTCACCGCACTGGTGGCGGCCTACCCCGGCCTCGCCGGCCAGGTCGTGACCGACGACGGCAACCTCCACAAGTTCGTCAACGTCTACGTCAACGACGACGACGTGCGGTACCTGAACGGACTGGACACCCCGGTGGCGCCGACGGACGAGGTGTCGATCCTGCCGGCGGTGGCCGGCGGCTGCGTCCTGACGCGGTGCGGGCATGACCCGCTTCGGCTCGATCCTCGATCTGATCGGTGAACACACCGCTGGTCGACATCTCGGCGCTCAGCCCCAATCCGGCCGTCGCCATCCTGGTGAAGCTCGAAGGCCAGAACCCCGGTGGCTCCGTGAAGGACCGCATCGCCCTGGCCATGATCGAGGAGGCCGAGAAGGCCGGACGGCTGGAACCGGGCTCCATCCTCATCGAGCCGTCGTCGGGCAACACCGGCATCGGCATGGCGCTGGTGGCCCGCCTGAAGGGCTACCACCTCAAGGTCGTGCTGCCGTCCAACGTGTCGCCGGAGCGCCGGCAGCTGCTGGCCGTCTGGGGTGCCGAGGTCATCGAGTCGCCCGGTGCGGAGGGCTCCAACGGAGCGGTGCGCATGGCCCGGCGCATCGCCGAGGAGCACCCGCAGTGGGTGTTCCTCTACCAGTACGCCAACCCGGCCAATCCCAGGGCCCACTACGAGGGTACGGGGCCCGAGATCTGGCGCGACTGCCCCGAGGTCACCCACTTCGTCGCCGGCCTGGGGACGTCGGGCACGCTGCTCGGCGTGGGCAGGTACCTGAGGGAGCGCAATCCCGCTGTGCAGATCTGGGCCATCGAGCCGCCGGCAGGGGAGATGGTCGACGGGCTGCGGAACCTCGACGACGGCTACATCCCGCCCATCTTCGTCGACGGCGGGGGAGCGGAGCTGCTCGACCGGAAGACGATCGTCAAGCCGAGGGAGTCGATCGAGTGGACCCGGCGGCTCGCCGAGGTCGGCATCTTCGCCGGCATCTCCTCGGGCGCAGCCGTGGCCGGCGCCGCCCGCTGCGCCCAGGCGATCGATTCGGGCACGATCGTGGTGGTGTCAGCCGACGCCGGGTGGAAATACCTCTCCACCGGTGCGTGGACCGACGACCTCGACGTCGTCGAGGAGCGGGCCCGCAACACCATCTACTTCTGAGCCGACGGCCGCCGCCGTGTCGGGGTCGGGGCCACCGGTGAAGGCCACTTGGCCCGGCCATCCGGCGGCCAGGCCGCCGGCGAGCAGTGCGGTCATGGTGAGCCAGTAGGGCCACTCGCCCCAGTGGTCGAACGAGAAGTAGATGGCGGTGGTTCCGGCGGCGAAGGCAGTGACGAGCGGCCACCACCTGGGCCGCGTGGCCGCCGCACACAGGATGAGCACGACCGGGGGCCCGAGGTAGAAGGGGTCCATCACCGACTCGAAGACGCAGCGGGCGGACAGGGCAACGGCGCAGAGCCAGACGAACCCGTGGAGCCGGGGCTGCAGGCGGTAGGCCACCACCCCGAGCACGACGGCCACGGCCACGGCCAGCAGGCGCCCGGGCCCGGCCGACACCGCCGTCGGGCACGAGGCGGGTGGCCAGGGCCACGAACGGCGTCGGGTGGTCGAGGCTGGGGAAGTTGGGCTGCCGGAAGAGGGCGGTGGTCGTGGCCGACCACGACCCGACAGGGGAATGGCGACCAGCACGACCGCCGGCAGGGCGGCCCGCACGCACGTGGCCAGGCGCTGCCCCGGCTGGTGCGGGCCAGTGCCAGGGGGAACATGAGGATGACCAGCGGCTGCATGGCGATGGCGGCGCCCCACAGCCAGCCCGCCTGCCGGTACCGATCGTCCCACACGTCGACGAGGGCGTAGAGGGCGCAGGTCAGCGCCAGGCAGTCCTCGGGATGCCCCCACACGGCGGTGAGGATGAAGACCGGCACGGTGGCGGCCAGGCGAGCGCGGCCCGCCGGCCCCGGCCCACTCCGAGACGCCCGGCCGAAGCGGTCGACGGCGAAGATCGTGGTCACGCCGAGCAGGAGGTTGGCCGGGTCGAGCACCAACCACGCCGTGGGCCTGGCGAGGAATGGGGTGACACCGACTCGGTCAGGTGGAGCTGTCGGACAGGGCGGCCACCGGCGCCAGCACCACGGCGATGCCCGGGTAGGTCACCAGCCCGTCCCCTTGGTATAGATGTCGCCGATGTCGCCCCAGCCCACGTAGTGCGCGGACCGGAACGTCCCCCAGATGTCCCCGGGGGTGAACCACTGGGGGAGGTGATGGACGACGGGTGTCCACTCGAGGGTGAAGACCACCGAGACCACCAGAAAGAAGATCGTGGCCAGGCCATGGGCGCCGACGTGGTCGACGACCCAGCCGCCGCCGGCGCCCCGATCGGTGCGAGCGTCGGCGGCACCGGCCTCGCGGCGGTTCGGGTCGACGGGGACGGACATGCCGCACGAAGCGTACCGAGGGCCGGTGCCGGCCGACGGTGACCGGTGGCCGGGAGGCGCACCGCCGGCGGCGGGCAGGACCTGCCGTAGCCCGGCCGGGTGCCGCGTGCCTGCGTCCTCGGGTGCGACGGGAGCTGGCCCGGCCCCGGAGGCGCCTGCAGCGGCTACCTGGTGTCCACGCCGGACCACGCTGTGGCTCGATGCCGGCCCGGGGACCTTCGCCAACCTCCAGCGGTTCTGCCGATCCGGCCGACATCGACGCCGTGGTGCTGAGCCACCACCACCCCGACCACTGGACCGACCTCTACGGCTTCGAGACGTACCTGGCGCATTCGGCGCCGTCGGGGCCGACCCGGTGCCCGTGTTGGCGCCGGCCGAGTGTGCGGCGGCACCGGTCTGGCCTCGTCGGCGATGCTCGATTTGCGAGACCGTCGGCGACGGGGACGGGCGGGATGGTGGCGACTCCGCCTGACCTTCTCGCGGACCGACCACGGGCCGGAGACGCTCGCCGTCCGCATCGACGGCGAGGCCGGTCGGCCCTGGGCTACTCTGCCGACTCCGGGCCCGGCTGGACGCTGGCCTCGTTGGGTCCGGGCCTCGACCTCGCCCTGTGCGAGGCCACCTCACCGCGGACGCCGAGGGGACGGTCGGCACCTGAGCGGGCGCCAGGCCGGTGCCCTGGCCCGGGCAGCCGGAGTCGGGCGCCTGGTACTCACCCACCGGTGGCCGACGGTGGACGCCGCCAGGGTGGCGGCCGAGGCGGAGGCGGCTTCGGCGGCCGGTGGAACAGGCCGCAGTTGGAGAGGACTACACGGTATGACGCAGACGGGCACGCGACGATCCGAGGGCGCCCGGGCCGACGGACGGAGGTCGACGAGCTGCGCCCGGCCTCCTTCGAGCGGGACTTCACGGTGTTCGCCGCCGGCTCGGTGCTGGTGTCGATGGGCCGGACCAGGGTGCTGTGCACGGCCTCGGTCGAGGACCGGGTGCCGCCCTGGATGCGGGGCACCGGCAAGGGTTGGGTGACCGCCGAGTACTCGCTGCTGCCCGGTTCGACCGGCGGAGCGGGTCGACCGGGAGGCGGCCAAGGGAAGCAGTCGGGCCGGACCCAGGAGATCCAGCGGCTGATCGGGCGCTCGCTGCGGGCGGTCTCCGACCTGGTGGCGCTGGGCGAGCTGCAGATCACCGTGGACTGCGACGTGCTGCAGGCCGACGGGGGGACCCGCACGGCCTCCATCTGCGGTGCCTACGTCGCCCTCCACGACGCCTTCACCCGCCTGGTGCAGCAGGGGACGATGCAGCGCCAACCCGTTGACGGACGCGGTCGCCGCCGTCTCGGTCGGCATCGTCGACGGCGTCGCCATGCTCGACCTCCCTTACGCGGAGGACAGCCGGGCCGAGGTCGACATGAACGTGGTCATGACCGGATCGGGCCGGTTCGTCGAGGTGCAGGGCACGGCCGAGGGCGCGCCCTTCTCGCGGGCCGAGCTCGACGAGCTGCTCGGCCTGGCCGAGCACGGCATCGCGTCACTGCTGGACCAGCAGGCCGACGTGCTGGCCGAGCCCCCGGCGCGCGGCGGGTGACGACACCGCGATGACGCCGCGGCCACCGGTCGCCGGGCCGGGCTGACGCTGGTCCTGGCCACCGCCAACCCGGACAAGGCCCGGAGATCGCCGGCCATCCTGGCCGGGGTGGCCGGGCTGGCGCTGCTCCCGCGGCCGCCCGAGGTCCCCGAGGTGGAGGAGACCGGTGTCACCCTGGAGGACAACGCCCGCCTGAAGGCGCGGGCCCTGTGCGGGCGCCACCGGCCTGGCGGCCGTGGCCGACGACACCGGGCTCGAGGTCGATGCCCTCGGCGGCGCCCCCGGGGTCGTACTCGGCCCGGTACGCCGGCGAGGACGCCACCTACGCCGACAACGTGGCCAAGCTGCTGGCGGAGCTGGCCGCCGTCGGGGCCGCCGACCCGCCGGCACGGAGGGCCCGGTTCCGGACGGTGGCCACGTGGTGCGGCCCGACGGGACGGTGGTGCGGCCGACGGGGGGTCACCGGGACCATCGCCACCGGCCGCCGGCGTCGGCGGGTTCGGCTACGACCCGGTGTTCGTGCCCGACGGGGGCGACGGACGGACCTTCGCCGAGATGGACCCGGCCGAAAAGCACCGGCTGTCGCACCGGGGCCGGGCCTTCAGGGCCCTGGCGGCTGCCCTGCGCGAAGAGGACGGACGGAGCGGACCGGCCCAGGAGGCCGGCTGACCCGGACGGTCAGGCGACCCCGTCGCCGTCCGGCTCGTCCGACTCCGCCATCGGGGTCCACGGGTCGGCGGCGATCGGCGGGGGCATCATGGCCACCTCGGCCAGGCTGCCCGCAGGCGGCTCGCCCGGCAGGCCCGCGATCCCCGACTGATCGGAGACGAGGGGCATCTCCGCGGTCGGGGGCCCGCCGGCCGGGCCGGCGGGCTCGTTGGAGCCCGGCAACACGGTGGGTTCGCCGGCCGGCGCCGGTGGCGGCACGGCGGCCAGCGGCGTGATGACGGCCTCGGGAGCGGCGGGTGCCGCCGTCGTGGTCGCCGCGAACGGTGCCAGCGTCGGCACGGTGTCGGCCGCCTGGCCCTCGTCGGCGACGAATTCGACGAGGCCGGCGCTGTCGAGCTCGTGCAGCATGCGCAGCCCCGAGATGTGGTCACCCCCGATGGCGTCGAGGAGCGACCGTACGGTGTGCCCGCCACTGCCGATGGTCGTGAGGACGGTCCACTGATCGCTGCGGATCTGGACGTCGTCGCCGGGGGGGTTGGGGGAGAGCCGCACCACCGACTCGAGGGGCACGAGCGCCCGCAGCTGCCGCCAGTCGACGACCTGCGGTTCGACCTCGTCGAGGACGGCGGCCACCGGCACCGTGGGCTGCCCGCTCGACGACGCCATGCCGGCGGTGAAGTAGAACCACCCCTCAGGCACGCATGCCAGCTCGAACACGGCCTCGCCGATGGTGGTGGCCGAGCCGACGTGGGCGTTCGACAGCTCGCCAGCGGACAGCCACAGCCGACCGTCCACGCCCGAGCCCACCACCTGCAGCTCGCCCGTCTGGGAGGTGCCGGCCAGCAGCGTGAGGACATCGGAGAGCGTGAACACCCCCAGCGATCCGACCAGTGACGCTGCCGGTGCCTCTCCGGATGACTGCAACTGGCTCATCGTGCTTCCCTTCCCGTGGCTGGGCGCCTACCGCAGGTTAGGCGCCCCCCGAACCCGGTGCCAGGGTGCGTCCTGCCCCCCAGGCCGGCGGTCGCCATCGGTGGCGTGGCCCGCACGGCCGTCGCATGCACGCGTAATGGTGAATTCTGCACCTCCGTCGGGCCGCTGTCGAGAGCTGGCGTCACCGGTTCCGGTAGTGTCGGCGCCGTGCCCGGAGCCGCCGCGGACGACCTGGCCGCGTACGAGGGCTTCACCCGTCTCCGCGTCACACGTCCCTCGGAGGGCGTGGTGATGATCACGATCGACCGTCCCGACGTGCTGAACGCCGCCGACGAGGTGCTCCACCGGGAGCTGGCCGACATATGGGCCGCCGTCGACGCCGACGCCGCCGCCGCCGTGAGCGTGATCACCGGCGCCGGCCGGGCGTTCTGCGCCGGCGGCGATCTGGCCATGGTCGAGCGCATGACCACCGACCACGCCGCCGTCTCGAGCAGTGGCGCGTGGCCGGGGACCTGGTAGAGGCCATGACGGCGTCGGTCAAACCGATCGTCTCGGCCGTCAACGGCGCGGCCGTGGGGGCCGGGCTGGCGGTGGCGCTCCTCGCCGACATCAGCATCGTCGCCGAGTCGGCCCTGCTGTCCGACGGGCACGTGCGCCTCGGGGTCGCCGCCGGTGACCACGCCGTGCTGCTGTGGCCACTGCTGTGCGGCATGGCCAGGGCCAAGTACCACCTGCTGACGGGCGACAGCGTCACCGGCCCCGAGGCCGAGCGGATCGGCCTGGTGGCCAAGTGCGTGCCCGACGACCGGCTGTTGGACGACGCCCTGGAGGTGGCCGACCGCCTGGCCGGCGGCAGCCGCACGGCCGTGCAGTGGACCAAGCGGGCGCTCAACCGGTGGTGGGCGCTCTCGGCGCCGGCGTTCGGCGAGTCGTTGGCCCTGGAGATGCTCGGGTTCCTCGGTCCCGACGCGGCCGAGGGCGTGGCCGCCGTGCGTGCCCACCGTGCGCCGCGGTTCCCGTCCGCCGAGGGCGGCGGTGAAGGGGCCGGCCTCGGCTGACGAGGACGGTCGCACTCGCCACCCGGATGGGGCCGCAGGCTCGCCTACGAGACGGTGACGAGGGTGCCGATGGGCGTCATCGGCCACACCACGGCGGCGTTCGCCGGCGGCAGCTCGACGCAGCCGTCGCTCTGGGGGAAGCCGTAGCTGCTGCGCACGAAGCCGTGAAGGGCGTCGCCGCCGTTGAAGTAGCTCACCCACGGAATGCCGGGGTCGCTGTACTTGGTCCCGTCGGGGTTGGTCCCCTTCATGGTGGTGACCGTATAGCGGAGGTAGACCGGGAAGGTGCCCGAGGCCGTGGGCGCCCCGGCCACTCCGGTGTTGGCGGGCGTGGAGTACACGGCCACACCGTTGCGGTAGACGGTGGCCGACTCGGGCGTCGTCTTCTGCACGTACACGTAGTCGTAGGGGGCGGCCGTCACCTTGCCGGCGGCCGCGTCGGCCAACAGGGCCGTCCACACCTGAGGCCCGGCGCTGCCGTCGGTGGTCATGCCGTGCTCGTCCTCGAAGGTCATCACCGCGCCGTGGGTGAGCACGTTGTCGCCACCGACGCTCCACTGCGGCGCCAGCCAGTCCGGCGGTGCGAACCGCCACGCGAACGATCCCTCCTGCGGATCGGCGGCGTCTCGTCGTCGACGCCAGCGGCGTGGCCGGCGTGAAGGTGAGCGGCAGGTACCCGAGCTGGGCGAGGAGCTGCTGGAGCCGCAACGTCGTGCCCGCCGCCACCGTGAAGGTGGAGGTGACGGTGGCCGGGAGCACCTGTCCGCCGGTGCCGTGGATGCCGCCGCGCCCCCGGGCACGGAGATCGTCTCGGTGACGGAGGGGACGAACGGTGCCGTGGCCACGAAGGTGTACGTCTCGGGGTTCGCCAGCTCCCACGTACCGGCCACCGGCGGCGTCAGGCCGGGGTGGGCCCGCCCGCGGCCACCGGCGAGGAGAACGACACCGAGACCACCGCGTCCGAGGACACCGAGGTGGCGCCCGACGCCGGCACGGTGGCGCTCACCGCGAACGGGGGCAGATGCTGGGACGCGGGCGTGGCCGCGGGTGTGGGGTTCCCCACCGGTGTGGGTGTCGCTGGCCCGCACGGCCACGGCCGCGGTCGCGCCCACCAGGGCCACGGCCACGACCACGATGGCGGCCAGCAGCGCACGTGACCCGCGCCGGGCGCCCCTGTGCCGGGACGTGTCATATGAGGAGGATGCTGAAGGCAACCGGGTCTCCGTCCGAGTCCGCGCCTCCGTCCGGCCAGATGGTACCAGTCGCAACGATCAGCCGACCGGCACCTGAAGGGCGACGGCGACCCCTGCCGGTTGCCCGCCGTCAGGCCTCGGGTCCCCGTGGACGGCGCGCTCGGCGGCGTCGATGCGCTCGCGGATGCGGCCTCGATCTCGGCGATGACGGTCGGGTCACCCACCTTGCGCCGGCCCGGTCCCTGCACGTAGAAGGCGTCGACCACCGCCGGCCCGAAGGTGGAGACCCGGGCCGTGATCACGTCCAGGTCGCAATCGGCCAGGGCCCGGGTGATGCGGTGGAGCTGCCCGATCACGTCGCGGGCCCGCACCTCGACGACCGACGCCGACGCCGAGGCCACGTTGTCCACGGTGATGACCGTGGTCACCAGGCGCCCCCCCCCGCCCGGAGACGGGCCGTGCGGTACGTCTGGGCCCGCTCGATCAGCAGGTCGTCGATGGCCATGCCGCCGTCGAGGACGGAGGCCACGTCCTCGGCGATGCGCCCGGCCGCGGCGGGCGCCGTCCTCTCGACGGCTCGACCACGAAGCGCTCGACGGCGACCCCCTCCTCACCGGCGACGTCCGCCGCCCTGACGTCGAGCCCGTGGAGGGCCAGCACGCCGGTGACGGCGGCCAGGAGACCCTGGCGGTCAGGGGCCACCACCGTGAGCAGGGCGTCGTCGACGAGCACGGTCGGATGACCGCCGTCGCCGGACGGCGGTCATCAGCGAACGGTGTTCGTCGGTGACCCACGAGGTGGGCGGCTCCACCGGCGAGCCGGCCAGGAGCTGGCCGGTCCGCTCCACCAGCTCGGCCACGAGCCCCGCCTTCCACGCGCCCCAGGCCGACGGTCCGGTGGCCAGGCTGTCGGCCTCCGTCAGGGCCGCCAGCAGTTCGAGGGTGGTGCGGTCCCCGACCGCCTTGGCCACCCGCTCGGCCGTGGCCGGGTCCGCCAGGTCGCGCCGGGTGGCCGTCTCGGGCAGCAGCAGGTGGAGCCGGACCATGGACTGCAGCACGGCCACGTCGGCCTCGGCGAACCCCATGCGGGTGGCGATGTCGCCCACCATGCCGATGCCGGCCTCGGTGTGGTCGCCGGGGTAGCCCTTGCCGATGTCGTGCAGGAGGGCCCCCACCAGCAGCAGGTCGGGCCGCGACACCCTGTCGGTGAGGGCGGCGGCGTTGGCCGTCGTCTCGAGGAGGTGCCGGTCGACGGTGAAGCGGTGGTAGGCGTTGCGCTGCGGACGGTTGCGGACGGCCCGCCACTCCGGCAGGTACCGGACCAGCAGCCGGCGCTGGTCCAGTGCCTCGAGTGCCGGCGATGGACGGCCGTCCGGCCGCCAGCACCCGCACGAGCAGGTCGCGGAGCGGCGCCGGCCACGGCTCGGGCGGGGCCGGTGCCTTGCGGCCGAGGAGGTTGAGGGAGTCCCGGCGATGGGCAGCCGTCGTTCGGCGGCGACGGCGGCCACCCGCAGGGCCAGGGCCACGTCCGCGTCGACCCCGGGGCAGGGCCGCCGTGACCTCGCCGCCGATGATGGAGACGCCCGGCTCCACGTCCGACCTCGTCGGGCACGGGCCGTCCGTCCCCGGTCCGGGCCCGGTTCCGCCGGCGCCCTTGCTCCGGCGCTGCCGGTGCGGCCCGCCGCCACCCGTCGTCGGACTCCCAGGCGATGGTCCGGCCGGCGGCCGCCACCGCGCGCCATCAGGGCGTCGGCGTCGGTCTCGCCCAGGGCGGCGGCCACGCTGTCCTGCTCCTGGAGCAGCAGCCGTTGAGCTCCCGCCCGGCCCGGCGGTGGAGCTCCACCCGGAGCGCGGTCAGCGTCGCCCGGGCGTCCTCGATGGCCGCGGTGTCGACGTAGTCGGCCAGGACCGGGGCGCGCCGCAGCAGGGCCCGCAGGGCGCCGGCGTCGCGGAGCCCGCCGTGGGACTCCTTGAGGTCGGGCTCGAGGAGGAAGGCGACGTCGCCGTAGGCCGCATGCCGGGTCGCACCATGCCGGCCAGCCGGTCGAGCCACGGGGGGCGCTGGCGCACCCAGCGCTCTCGGGCGGCCTCGGCCACCGAATCGGCGACCCGGTGGTCCCCGCAGATGGCGCGGCCGTCGAGCAGGCCCAGGGCGGCACGCAGGTCCCCGTCGGCCACGTCGAGGACCTCGCCCGGCCGGCGCACGCTGTGGTCGAGGCGCGACCCCCTCGTCCCACACCGGGTACCAGATCCGGTCGGCGATGGCCGAGATGTCGCGGCGGCCCTTGTGGAGCAGGACGACGTCGAGGTCGCTGTAGGGGCACAACTCGCCCCGGCCGTAGCCGCCCACGGCCATCAGGGTCATGCCCCGGTGGTCCCCTCCGGTGGCCTGGTCGAACAGCCCGGTGAGCCACGTGTCGGCCGCATCCGAATACGCCCGGCAGAAGGCCTCCCCGAGCAGGTCCGTGCGGTCGATCAGGTCCTGCCGGAGCGAGCGCAGGGACACGGCCGGAACGTAGCACCCCTACGTCCGGATGGGAGCTCCGGCCGCTACGGTGAGGTGATGGCCGAGCGCGAAGACTCCCGTTTCTCCGGCCTCGAGGTTGGCGCTGGTCGTCGGCGGCGGCATCGTGGCCGTGCTGGTGGCCTTCTGGGTGCTGAGCTTCGTGGTCGGCGTCATCTGGTTCGTGGTGAAGGCGGCCGCCGTACTGGCCGTGATCGCCTTCATCCTTTGGCTGTTGTTCCGCCGGGACTGACCCCGCCACCGGGTGAGCGGGACGGGGTGACCTCGACGGCCGCTTCGACGGCGTCGCGCCCGGCCGCCTTGGCCCGGTAGAGGGCGGCGTCGGCCCTCGACAACAGCGACGTCGGCTCCTCGCTGCGGTCCCAGGTGGCCACGCCGGCCGAGAAGGTGACCCCCCTGGTCCCGGACGCCGCGTGCAGCCGGGCCCGCAGCTGGTACAGCACCTGGAGTGCACCCTCCGTGCCGGACGTCGGCAGCAGGATGCAGAACTCCTCGCCGCCGTAGCGGGCGGCCAGGTCCTGGCGCCGGATACCGACGGCCAACTCGTCCCCGAAGGTCCTAAGGAGCCGGTCGCCCTCGAGGTGACCGTAGGTGTCGTTGAAGTCCTTGAAGTGGTCGAGGTCGAGGATGGCGAGGGAGAAGGATTCGCCGCTGCGGGCGGCGTGGGCGAGCATGCGATCGAGGGTCTGGTGCATGCCGCGCCGGTTGGACAAGCCGGTCAGCGGATCGGTGACCGCCTGCTGGCGGAGACCGCCGATGAGGGAGACGCGATCGGCGATGGAGGCCACCAGCTGGCCGACGGTGACGGCGGTGGCGGAGTCGGCACTCTGGAGCACGGACAGGTGGCGGCCGGTGGCGGCCACCACGATGTCGAGGCCGGCAGCCGTGCGGCGGGGGATGAAGGTCGAGGTTCCGGCGTCCACGACGTCGTTGAGGTCGAGCGCCCGCCGGGTGCCCTCCTCGAGGGCGGTGCCGGCCTCGCCCCGGGACCCGCTGGAGGCGACCAGGGAGGGCGGGGTGCCGGCCGGCGCGGCGAAGATGAAGACCTCATCGGCGTCGAGGGCCCGCCGGAGGATGGGGAGGCACGCGTCGAGGCCTTCGGGCCAGCGGTCGACGTCGCCGGCCACGGTGGCCAGCTCGGCCATGGCCTGGCCGATGTGGATCGACTCGAGGAAGCGCTGGACGGCGATGTGGATGGCGACGGCGGCACCGCCCCAGGCCGCGCCGGAGATCGCCACCGTCCAGATGACGGTCTCGACCGAGTGGAAGCTCTCGTCCCAGACGGACACGCCCAGGGCGATCAGGCACATGGCCCAGGTGGCGGCGATCATCGCCCGGTCGCCCATGACGGCGGCGATGACGATCGGCAACAGAAAGAGGATGTGGTACGTGCCGTAGGCACCGCCGGCGGTGACGTTAACCAGCAGCACGATGACGACCGAAAGTGTCAGCTGGACGAACGAGAACCATGGGTGGAGCTGTTCCCAGTGGCCGTGGCTGGCCCGGCGGAAGTCGGTCACCGTGAACGCCACCAGCACGGCGACCAGCACGTAGACGATGGTGGTGGTGGCCACATGGCCGGTCGGACGGTCGTAGCTCTCGACGGCGGCCGCGAAGACCGGAATGGTGGCGTAGACGACCAGCGAGATGTGGATGCTGATCGCCATTACCAATTTGGGCGAGCGCCGGTCCTTGTACTGCATTGGCACGCAGCGTATCGGCACGAACGTGCCGGGTGATAAGGCGGTAGTGAATTCCGGGGCTACCCGATGACGGACTCGAAGAGCTCCACGTGCTCGGCCACCATGCGGGTGGTCGAGAAGTAGTTCTCGACGGCGCGCCGGCAGTCGTCGCGCCGGATGTCGCCGAGGCGTCCGATGGCGTCGGTCATCTCCTCCACGCTGTCGACGAGGAAGCCGGTCACCCCGTCGTCGACGACCTCGGGTGCGGCGCCCTCCGGGAAGGCGATGACCGGCGTGCCGCAGGCCATGGCTTCGAGCATGACCATGCCGAAGGGCTCGTTCCACCGGATGGGGAAGAGCAGGACGGATGCCCCGGTCAGCAGGGCGAGCTTGCGTTCGTGGGAGACCTCGCCGAGGTACTGCGCGTCCGGACCGAGGAGGGGTTCGACCTCCTCGGCGAAGAACTGCTTCTCCCAGGCCTCGCGCATTTTGGCGGCCATCATGATCCGCAGCCCGGCCTTGCGGGCGGCCGCGATCGCCCGCTGGGGGCCCTTGTCGTGGGACATCCTCCCGAGGAAGAGGGCATAGGGGCCTTCCTCGTCACCGGCGCCGTCGCCCACGGGGAAATCGGAGGCCTGGACACCGTGGTGGATCACCCGGGCGATCGGCACCTCCGGAGCGGAACGGCGCTGGGCGTGGGAGATGGCGATGATGGGCACCCGGTCGGCCACGTGGCCGTAGATGTCCTTCAGCTCCTCGTTGAACGGCCCGTGGATGGTGGTCACCACCGGCAGTCCGGGGTAGTGGCTGGAGTGGAACGGGCCCATGATCGAGTGGTCGTGGACGACGTCGCAGTCCTTGACGGCCTCGTAGGCGTGGACGACGTGGCGGATCTCGGGCACGGCCATGCCGATCCGCGTGCCCTCGGCCACCTCGAGCACGGACGCCCGGGGTACCGGTGACGTCGAATCGCCCGTGGTGAAGAGGAGCACGTCGTGCCCGGTGTCCTGGAGGCCGCGGGCCAGTTGATCGACGACGAGCTCGATGCCGCCGTAGAGGGGAGGGGGTACCGGTGTCCATGGTGGGGCGATGATGCCGACGCGCATGGGGAGATTCAAGCATCCCGGCGAGGGCGGTAGGCTCGCCCCACCCTGGCGGCGTGGCCGAGTGGCTTAGGCAGGGGCCTGCAAAGCCCCGTACGGCGGTTCGATTCCGCCCGCCGCCTCCACGGGTTGTAGCTGGTCACACATGTGCGTGGGTGCTCGACCGGTTGCGACCGTCCCTCGCCGCCCCGCGGGACACAGAAGCGCCTCTTCGATCTGGTGGGGAGCCGCGGCCTCAGGCCGATGTCAGGAATTTCCGTCTAGGACTGCGGGCAACCACGGGACAGCATCTCGGGCAGCGGACAGTGCATCGCTTTCTGCCTCAAACTCTCTGGTCGAGTAGTAGGCGACGGGCGTCCACGCGCCCATGTCCTCCGGGTCTCGCCGGAACTCCTCAAATCCGAACGTTCCGTCGGGCCGCACGAAGATATCGACGCAGCGATCGACAGTTGGGGTTGAGGGGCTGGCCAAGACCGACCAGGACGGATCCAAGCGTGCGGACACCGAGACCAGCGTAGTTGGGCTGCTTGTGTGCTCCGTAACGTCCAGGACTACCGAACGAGGGTCTCCGCTCTTTACCGGCAATCCGAACTCCGAGCTCGATCGTCGTCTGATGAGGTGCTGGGACCCGCCAGAATCCGAAGAGCCTCTGATCGCCGGTCGGTACGCATTGACGGAATCCACGGCTCACGATCTGCAGAACTCTGAACGGTGGTCCGATCCTGCTTGCCACTTCGGGGATTCCCCATTTTGGAGCCCTGCCGGTGTACTTTTCGGACAGCAACACGCATCCCACCACCGGCTACGTGGCGCGGGATGACGGCTAACCCGGTTGAGAGTTGTCGGCGGCGGCAACATGAACACGACAGACGCCGCTGGCGGTGCCCTTCTGGTTTCCGATGCAAGGGAGAACCAATGGCGATCACCAAGCAGGCTCCGCAGGTTGACAAGGATGAGGCCGAACCGAGGGACGAGCGGCTCCT
Organism: uncultured Actinomycetota bacterium; assembly: GCA_963838005.1. Lineage (GTDB taxonomy): Bacteria > Actinomycetota > Acidimicrobiia > Acidimicrobiales > RAAP-2 > CAWIPW01. Next base: position 194,548 of record CAWIPW010000002.1, on the reverse strand, counting down.
TCGCCTGGCGGCCGAGGCCCTCGAAGGAACGCAGCGGGCCCGGAGCGTCGCCGAGGCGTCGCTCGAGGTCGAGTTGACGGGTGTCGCGTCCAGACTGCTGCAGGTGATCGCCATCGCCGAGGTCGAGTTCGGCATCGACGGCGATTCCGCCTGACGGCCGCGACGCCGGGCGGGGGCGGGTCGACGCCGTCGACGGGTCGGGTCAGGTCGCGACCGGCTGAGGCGTCGTCAGGACCTCGAGTGGGCCTGCTCGAGTTCGTCGATCCGGGCCGCTGCCTCGAACAGGTCGTTGGCGAGGAACCTCGCACCTGCCGGGGACAGGGGAACCGAGGGCGAGCTGCCCTCTGCGATGTTGCGGGCCGTGCGGGCGTATTCGAGCAGACGGTGCTGGATGGGCCGCGGAGCTGGAGACATGGCCGGGAGTCTATGAGGCCGACCACGGACGTGCCGGGGTCACCCCGCCCGGCACAACCGGTGGACGTCATCTGCGGCCGCACGGCCGATCTGCCAGGGAATTCCGCTTCGCACCGCACCCGGGCCCAGCGCCGCCACGGACCCCCCGTTGGTGGGTGCGAGGGCCGAAGTAGGTTGAACCTGCCCCGCCCGAGGACCTGAGAACCATCCGCATTCCCCTGTCGCTCAACGACCCGCACCACCGGTGGCTGCGAAAGGCGGCGCGCACCGCGGTGGTGGTCACCGCGTGCTTCCTCATCGGCGACCACGTCGTCGGCAACCACCAGTTCGCCATTCTGGCCACGTTCTCAGCCGCGGCCCTGTTGGGCATGGCCGATTTCAGCGGCACTCGCCCGGTGCGCATCGCGGCCACGGCCGCCACCGGTGCCGCCGGAGCGGCGCTGGTCGCCCTGGGAACGACGGTTGCCAACAACACGGCGGCCGCCTCGGTGTCGATGTTCGTGGTCGTCTTCGTCGTGGCGTTCTCCTCCGTCTTCAGCGGGTACTTCGCAGCCGCCTGCAACGCCACCGTGGTGTTCTTCGTCGTCGCCACCGGGGTGGTGGCACCGCCGGGGGCGTTGCCGGCCCGCGAGGGTGGTGTCGCCTTGGCCACGGCGCTGTCGGTCCTGGCCGCCGGGTGGCTGTGGCCCTCGCCGGTGGCGGACATGGTGCGCAACCGCCTGGCCGATGTGTACCGGACGTTGGCCCGGACGTTGGCCCGGACGGCGGCTGCCGATGCCGGCGGCCCGGCAGACCTCGATGCCGCGCTCTTGCGCGCCGAGGAGGCCATCGCCGGGGCCGCCTGGCGGCCGGGGGGACTGGCCGCCCCACATAAGGCCCGCATGTACCTTCTCCACGGTGCCGAAAAGATGGCCGATGTCCTCCGCCGGCTGTCCGCCGACGGGGAGGTGGAGGACCCCGGACTTGCGGGGGCGGCGGAGGAGCTGCGCGCCACCGATGCCGCTGCCCTGTCCGCGGTGGCGGACGGCCTTGCCACCGAAGGCGCCGCTCTGCCCGACCCTGCGCCCGTGGAGGCCGCCGGCCGGACGTTTCACGCGGCCACCGATGCCGTCGCCGTCGGAACCCCGGCGCCGGATCGATCCCGAGGCGTCCACGATGCCGGGTCGGTCCGGTCACCGGCGGAGCAGTATGCATCCAGGGTCTTCGCGTGGAAGGAACTGACCTGGCTGACGCTGGTGGCGGTGGCCCACTGCCGGGTGGCGTCTGGCGCAGAACCCGGGCTCTCGGGCCGGTTGGGGGAGAGCGCCCTGGTGACGGAGCTCAGCCGGCGGACCCCGCCGGCGCGGAAGTGGGTCCGGCGGGTGCGGCGCAACCTGACGCCGCACTCCGTCCACCTCCGCAACAGTCTCCGGCTGGCACTCGGCCTGACGGCGGCCCGCCTTCTCGTGGGCGTCCTCGATCTGCACGACGGCTTCTGGGTCATGTTCGCCACGCTCATCGTCGTCAAGACCAGCGCAGCCGGCACCCGGGCGACCGCCGTGGACGCCGCCCTCGGGACGGTCATCGGGTTCGCGGCCGCCGTCGGGCTGCTGGCGGCGTTCGGTGTGAACGACACGCTCTTCTCCGTTCTGGTGTTCTTTCTGGCCTTCCTCGCCTTCTACCTGCCGCCGGCAGGCAGCCTCGTCGGGGGCCAGGCCGCGTTCACCGTCATGGTGGTCGTGCTGTTCAACCTGCTGGCGCCGGTGGGGTGGGCGGTCGCGCTCGTGCGGCTCGAGAACGTCCTGCTGGGTGCGGCGATCGGCATCGTCATCGGAGTGGCCGTGTGGCCGCAGGGCGCCGCCCCCGAGCTGGGGCGCACGTTGGCCGCGCTGGTCAGGGCGGGGGACCGCTTCGCCGTCTCCACGGTGTACGTCCGCACCGGCGAGGTCGGGGACGACGAGGTGCAGGCCTCCCGCTATGCCGCTCAGGTGACGGCGGTGACGACCGAGGACGTCTTCTCACAGTGGCTGAGCGAGCCCCACCGCCGCGAAACGCCGGTGACGGCGTGGTCGTCGTTGATGGCGTCGGCCCACCGGGTGTGGTTCGGTGCCGTCATCATCGAGACCCTCCGCATAGGAGCGGGCGCCGGCCCGGATCACGTCGAGGCCGTGGCCCTGGACGCCGGGGCAGGTGCCGTCCACGCCGGTCACGAGGAATTGGCCGGCGCCATCGAGGACCTGGGGCGGCGGCGGTCGGGGACAGGGGCGGAGATCCCCGCGGAGGAGCCGGGACACCCCGGAGTGCCGGTGTTTCCGGCGCCCGAAGACCCTGCCGGAGATGGCGGCGGCATCCGGCTGACTCCGACGCAGCTGGGGGTGCTCGAGGTGCAGGCATGGCTGCGGGAGATGGAGGTCGACACGGCCCGGGCCCTCTCGTGTGTGGAGCGGGTCAAGGGGGCCGACAAACAGGGCGGGATCCTGCGATCGGGGCGGTGACAGCGACGGGCACCCTACGGTAACGTCCGGATTCGGGCCCACCCGGAGGTGATGATCGTGGTGAAGACAACAACCGCATCGAGCCGACCGAGGACCGACGCCATCGAGGCGTACTTCGCGGAACTGGCCAGCAAGGGCCGCGAGCCGATGCTGCAGCAGATCGTCGGCTCCATCCGCTTCGACCTGGCGGACAAGGGCACGGTGGACCGGTGGTATGTGGCCATCAACAAGGGCGACGTCTCGGTTTCGCACCGCAACGCGCGCGCCGATGCCGTCATCCGAGGCGAAAAGGCCCTGTTCGAACTGGTGATGACAGGCCGGACCAACGCCATGGCCGCCATTCTCCGCGGTGCGCTCATCCTCGAAGGGGATTACCGGCTGGCGGCGCGCGTCGAGCGGCTGTTTCCAGGGCCACCGTCGTCTTTCAGCGAGCCGACAATGACCAAGGAGCCGGCCGTCAGCTCGGACGCACCCCGGCGTCCGCCGGCCAAGGCGGCCCGCCCGACGACCAAGGCAGCGAAGAAGGCGGCCAAGCCGTCGCGCCCACCGACGAAGCGAAAGGGCTCGAAATGAGCGACGGTGACCTCGTCCAGATCCTCGAGGGCAACACGTTCGTGGTGTCCGACCGACGGGGTGACATCGAGGCGTCGCTGACCGATCCGACGGGGCTGTTCTCGTTCGACACACGGTTCCTGTCGAAATGGGTGCTCACCATCAACGGCGATCGTCTCAACCCGCTCTCCATCGACGATCTGCAGTATTTCGAGTCGCGGTACTTTCTGGTGCCGGGCACGGGCACCATCTACGTGGACGCCAAGCTGTCGGTGATCCGGCAGCGGTCGGTGGGGGTGGGGTTCCACGAGGACCTCACCATTCTCAATCACTCCAGCGAGCCGGTGGAGCTCCACATCCGGATCGACGCCGGCGCCGACTTCGCCGACCTGTTCGAGGTGAAAGATGCCCTGAAGAAGAAGGGTACGTACGAGGCGCAGGTCGACGCCGGTCGCCTGCTGCTCGGGTACCGCCGCGAGACCTATGTCCGCCAGACGTCGATCACGGCCTCGGCGCCGGCGACGATCGACGAAGGTGGCCTGAGCTTCGACGTCACGGTGTCGGCCCACGGGCGTTGGTCGACCGAGCTCGACGTCGGGACGGTGCTCCTCGAGTGGGCGGGGGGACACTTCGATCGGCACAGGAGCCGCCGTGGAAAGGAGAGCAACCGCTCCGACCTGGTCCGCGGTCTCGACAAGTGGTTGTCGAAGGCCCCACGACTCGAATGTGACGCCGACCACCTGCGGGAGACCTACCGGCGCAGCCTCGTCGACCTGGCCGCGCTGCGGTTCTCCCCCATGTCGATGCCGGAGCACTCGCTGCCGGCGGCAGGCCTGCCGTGGTTCATGACCATGTTCGGGCGCGACTCGATCTTCACCAGCCTCCAGGCGCTGCCGTACACGCCCGAGCTGGCGGCCACCACGCTCGGGGCACTGGGCGAGCGGCAGGGCTCACGGTTGGACGACTTCCGGGACGAGGACCCGGGGAGGATCCTCCACGAGCTCCGCTTCGGCGAGATGACGGCCTTCGAGGAGCGACCCCACTCCCCGTACTACGGGAATGCCGACGCCACCCCCCTCTATGTGGTGCTGATGGACGAATACGAACGGTGGACCGGGGACACCCGACTGGTGCGGGAGCGCGAGTTCGAGGCCAGGGCCGCGCTGGCGTGGATCGACGACTACGCCGACCTCCAGGGCAACGGGTACGTGGCCTACAAGCGACGCAACGAGGAGACCGGGCTCGAGAACCAGTGCTGGAAGGACAGCTGGGACTCGATCTCCTACCGCAACGGTGACCTGCCCGGCTTCCCTCGGGCGACGTGCGAGCTCCAGGGGTATGCCTACGACGCCAAGATGCGCGGGGCCCGGCTCGCTCGCGAGATCTGGAAGGACCCGGGGTACGCGGACCGGCTCGAGCACGAGGCGGCCGACCTGAAGCGGCGGTTCAATCGCGACTTCTGGGTGGAGGACGGCGGGTATTTCGCGGTCGCCCTCGACGTCGACGGCCGCCAGGTCGACTCGCTCACCTCCAACAACGGCCACCTGCTGTGGAGCGGCATCGTCGACAAGTCCAAAGCCGCCTCGGTGGTCCGGAATCTCATGGGACCGCGTCTCTTCTCAGGGTGGGGCGTGCGCACCCTGGCCGAGGGAGAGGGACGTTTCAACCCGATCGGCTATCACGTCGGGACGGTGTGGCCCTTCGACAACTCGTTCATCGCCTGGGGGCTGCGGCGCTACGGGTTCAAAGACGAGGCCGCCGTCATCGCCGGGGGGATCCTCGACGCGGCCGCCTTCTTCGACGGCCGGCTCCCCGAGGCGTTCGGTGGCTATCGCCGCGATGCCACCCGGTACCCGGTGCAGTATCCGACGGCCTGCAGCCCCCAGGCGTGGTCGACGGGCACCCCTCTGCTCCTGCTGCGCACGATGCTCGGGCTCGAACCCATCGGCGACCACCTGATCGTCGATCCGGTCCTGCCGGCCGGGATCGGCCACGTCGAGCTGCTCGACATCCCGGGTCGGTGGGGGAGGATCGACGCCTTCGGCCGGGGCCGGGTGGAGTCGACCGGGCACGGTCGCGCACGGCGGATGTGACGCCGCCGGCCCGCGCCGGTCAGTCCGCCGCCGGCCTGGCGTAGTCCCAGATCATGAAGGCCTCCTCGGTGTCACCGAGGAGCAGCGACCCGGGGATCTCCTTGTCGATGTGGCCGATCAGGCCGTTGTAGAGGCCGTAGCCCACCAGCTGCTGCAGTCGGCGAGGAAACGACCTCACCAGGTCGCGGTCCAGGCCGAGCTGCTGGTTCTCCTGCTGGCGGATGTAGCCGGCGCAGTAGTTCATGGCGATACCCACCCGCCGCTGCCGGGTCGTGTTGGCGCCGCCGCCGTGCCACAGGCTGCCGTGCCAGATGAGGACACTGCCTTTCGGCATCTCGGCCGGGACGGTGTCGTAGGCCTTCAGCAGGTCCGGGGAGTCGTCGGCCAGGTGTGAGCCGGGGACGAGGCGGGTGGCTCCGTTGGCGTCGGTGAAGTCGGTGAGGGCCCACATGGTGTTGCAGACGGTGGGCGGGTGCGGCTTGGGCAGCGGGATGACCTGATCGTCGGCGTGCACGGGCTGGATCGTCTCGTCCGGGCCGATGGCGATGGACGACAGCGAGGAGATGAGCAGGCCGGGGTCGAGCACCCGCTCGGCGATGGGGAGGACGCGGGGGTGGACCGGGATACGGGCGAAGACGGGACCGTGGGCCAGCAGGTTGTAGATGCGGACGGTGTGCAGGCCCTCGAAGATGTTCTCGCTCGGACCCGAGTGCAGCTCCCGTTCGAGTCGGTCGAGGGCGTCGTTGAGCTCGTCGATGACATCGGGCTCGATGGCATCCTCGACGATCGTGTACCCGACGTCGGCGATGGCGGCCACGTGGGTGTCCAGCTCTGACGTCGACAACGGGATCGCCTCGGCGGCCGCCCGGTTCCGCACGGAGTCGTGTGCTGCCATGGTCCCCCCTCCGGCCCCGGGGTCGGTGGTGGGACCGTGTCGGAAATTCTACCCACGCGCCCTTCCGGGTCTGCCGGTGCCGGTGTCGGAGTCGTGGAGACCGGGCAGCTTCGGGTCGGATCGGAACGCCCGGGCGGCGAGGTCACGGCGCGTGCTCATGGCCAGCCAGATGGCCACGCAGTTGAAGAGGAACGCGATGGCGTACTGGCCCGCGTTCTGCCACGGGTCGAATGTGGTGTACCGGCCGGCCGCCGATGTCCAGGCGATCACCGCCACCATCGCGGCCGCGGCCGAAACGGTCGCCAGCACGGCGGCCGCGACGCACACCGTCGACATGCGGGATCTGGCGGTGGCGTCGTCGGCGGCGTTTGTAGTGCCGTCGACATGGGCGATCAGGACGACGGCCGCGAGGAGCAGGATGCCGGTGAGGGGGTCCGCCCACTGCGTCGCGGCGGTAGCGGCCGACTGCCAGGAGGCCGAGGTGGTGCCGAGGGAGGCGAGTCCGAGCAGCAGCTCGATCGAGACCGCCATCAGCAGGGCCGAGCTGATGATGATCAGGCGCAGTGCCCAGGGGTGCTCGGCGTCCGGTCGACCGTCGTCGCCTGCCGGCTCACGCACGGGGCGGGGACGCCTTCGACCGGCGGGTAGCGGCCGGTGCGGCCGGGAGCTGAGGGGCTCGCTTGTCGGCGGCCCGCCAGCAGTACCAGGCGGCGACGGAGCGGTAGGGGCGGAAGGCGTCGCCCAGGGCCGCGAGCTCGGCGGGCGAAGGGTGCTCGTCGAGGCCCCACGCGGCTGCGTAGCCCGCACGAACTCCCAGGTCGCTGACCGGCCAGACGTCGAGCCGTCCGAGGGAGAAGATGAGAAACATCTCGGCCGTCCAGGGACCGATCCCCCGCACGGTGATGAGGTGGGCCACCACGTCGTCGTCGGACAGGCGCCCGATCCGGGCGAGGGAGACCTCACCGGAGTGGGCCTTGGCGGCCAGGTCGAGCAACGAGGCGGTTTTGGCGCCGCTCAGCCCGAACGAGCGCAACTGCTCGGGTCCGGCGTCGATGAGGGTCTCCGGCGTGATGGCGCCGCCGACCCCGGACCGCACGCGGCCGTAGATGGCCGAGGCCGCGCTGCCCGCGAGCTGCTGGTAGATGATCGAACGGGCCAGGGCCTCGAACCTGGTCAGGCCGCGGGTGCGCGTGGCCAGCTCGGGCTCGCCGTGGAGATCGGCCAGGCCGGCGATCACCCGGTCGCGCCGGATGAGCTCCGCGGCGGCGACGGCGAGCGGTGGCGTGGCCATAGCGGCCCGAGCCTACGCGGACGGGCTCACAATGCGTCAGTTGGCCCAGGTCGCGGCGGGTTACGGGCCAGTGGAAGGGAGTGCCTCCATGGCCGGCGACCCGCCGATCGCACCCGGTGCCGGTGGTAACGTCGTCGCCCACGGGCCGTTGGCGCAGTTGGTAGCGCACTTGCATGACGCGCAAGGGGTCAGAGGTTCGAGTCCTCTACGGCCCACCACGAAACCCCAGGTCAGACAGTATGTCTGATTTGGGGTTCGTCGCGTGAGTCCGCGTGCCTTTCGCCAGTACACCCACCCGGGGGCTGGACACTCCTGGACACTCCTTGCCATCTGGATTGTTGCAGAAGTCGTCTGCCTCGGCGTGTTGGTTTGGCTCTTATGGCCACGGCAATCATCGTCAGACATCTAGCGGGCTGCTCCCGTGTGCGTGGTCAGTGTGCCGCTAGCCAGGCAGTGGACCATTCGGGACCGAAGCCCCCACCAGTGACCCGATGTAGGGGTCGAGGTCGTACACCCGTCCGAGCTTCGCCAAGTCATGAGTGCCCAGTCCCACGGCCACGCCGGTGGTCGCACCGCTGAGGGGCATGGGTAGCTCCAGCACCATGGTCGAGACACGGACCTCAGACGGATCGGTCGTAGTCGGGATCGTCGGCGTCGGCGAGGCCGTGGTTGTGCCGCAAGACCCACAGTTGAATCGACCTTGCAACTCGACGACGTATTCCGGCGCGGATGCGTCACTGGGGGCGTTGGCCGGGACCTGTGCCCACAGCGCCGCTTGAGTGGTGATGACGGCTCGAACTTTCAAGGGATGAACGACCGAATAGGCCTCCGACGTCCCGAGAGCGTGCTTCGCCAGGTCAAGCAGGGGGACACCGTTGACGACGGGTGGCAAGGGCTCGCGCGCTTCGATGACGATGGGCCTTGACTTGGGCTTTGTGATCGAGGCGGGTTGGCTGCAGGCGACCGCCAGAACGGTCAAGCCGCCAACGGCGAGCGCAATCTGGACCCGTCTGGGGGCTGAAGCTGGCATCTTCGCTGCTCCCGCATGTCAGGCCGCCAAACGGAACGGTAGTCCCCTTGGGGACTGAAGAATGGTCGCTGCGGGGCGTCGCGCTAGCGGTGCCGGGCAGTCGACATCCACGGGGCCGAGCGGCATACTCAAGTCGTGGGCGCGTTACCGCTTCGCGTGAATATCCCGGACGTCAGAGGCAGCGGGGGCTCGCTTCGGATCACATGGCATCCCGATAAGCGGACGGTGGTCGTGAGCCACTGGCGTGGGTCTGTCTGCGTAGCCTCAACGCCGGTCGAGGTGAGTGAACTCCCTGGGTTGATCGGCATCCTGGCAGAGGCTCTCGGGGAGGCCGCGACGATGTCGGACGTACCTTCTCCGGAGCGCCCAGCGGCCCCGTCGGTCAGGACGAGATTGAAGAATCTCCTTCGACCACCGCTCGCAAAGGTTGTGGACCTGTCCGTGACGCGAGGCAAGCCGAAGGGGTGATCAACGGGAGGAAGGTTTCGCGCCTCCGCTCCCGAGCGCTGGGTTGGTACCGCGGCGCGGCGCACATGAGTCGTTGCACTGCCATCGCAACGCGTCCAGGAACATCAGCCTGACTACATGGCGGGGGCGTAGTATCCGGGTGTGAAGAGGGTGATCGCGGGAAGCCTCTTGCTGATTGGACTTGTCCTGGGCGGCTGCGGCCGTGACCATGTTGCGCCACTGGCCCAGGGCCACGATGCGATCGTCCTGGGCGCAATGGTCTTGGAATCGCAGACGCCGAGGCCTATACCCGGCACGGTTTCGTTTTCGATGGCCGATCATGTCTATGTCGCTCATACGAACGTAGGCGGACTCTTTTCGATCGTCCTGCCTCCAGGGACCTACACGGTGAGGGGAACGTCACCGGACTTTGAAGGTGGCACGCGTAGATGCTCCGGAGGCACGGTAACCGTGATTTCCAGCGGTCCCAACACGGTTCCTGTTGCGTGCATGGGTTTCTAACCCAACGGAGCCTCAGGCTCTTCTGACCGCCAGACAGGCGGGGCTCTTGCCGGTGCCATGTTCCCACGTCGAGAAGAATCATTGCCATGCCCCGATAGCCTTTGTTCGTGGGGTCGGCGCGAGCGTTGCTGGTCTACGACGGCGGCTGTGGCTTCTGTACGTCTACGGCGGATTGGATTTCACGGCGTTGGCCGGACGGAGACGTCGCTCCGACTGCAGTTCCTTGGCAGAAGCTCGGACCCGAAGCTCTCGCAGAGACAGGTCTGAGCCAGGAAGACGTCAAGAGAGCAGCGTGGTGGATTAGCGACGGCCAGCGTGAGGAGGGTTGCCGAGCCGTCGGTCGTGCCTTGGTCGCTGCAGGCAACGGCTGGGCGATCGTGGGGCGCATCCTTCTCGCCCCACCTGTTTCATGGATCGCGCCGTTTGGCTACCGGGTCGTGGCGCGTTATCGCTACCGGCTGCCTGGCGGTACCCCCGCCTGCAAGGTCTGACAAGCTGCGCTTCAGGGCCGTGTGCGTCGCGACTGCTCCAGCCGTTCTGGATCGGATACGCACCATGCGTTGTTCTTCGGTCTCTCTCCGCGCGAAACTCATGTTGTGGGCAAGCGAGGCGGGGCCGCGAGGATCGGATTGGTGGCCACTGTCCTGGGAGCGCTGTGCGTTGCATCTGCGCTGCAGGCAAGTACGGCGTCAGCTGCGTCTCCGACCGCGCCACCGACACCCCAATTGCGGTGGTCCGCACCGGAACAGGTGGACCACCAAGCGCCCTATACCGGCTCATTAGCCATGATGGGGATGACGTGCCCCTCCACCTCGTTGTGCGTCGGCGTCGATGTCGGTGGCAACATCCACACTTCGACTGATCCGGCAGGCGGCTCGTCAACATGGAGGTCGGTCCCGGTCGAACCGGGATATCAGCTGTGGTCAGTCTCGTGCCCGACGACAACCCTCTGTGTCGTCGGTGGGTGGGGACGCGTGTTCGTCACCACCAACCCGACTGGTGGACCCTCCGCCTGGACGTCGGCGGTCATCGATATCGGTCACGGCATCGAGATGATGTCGTGCCCATCTACGGAGTTCTGTACGGCTACCGACGATACGGGACATTCGTGGACCACGACCGACCCGACTGGTGGAGCGTCGGCCTGGGTCGCGGCAGGCGGAGGCGTCGGTTCCACTCCGACTGCGGTGGCCTGCCCATCGGCGTCCCTCTGTGTCGGGGTGACCGGGGGTCCGGGCTCATTGGGCAGCGCCATCGAGACCGCTCCCGATGTGGCGGGAGTACCGGGGTCGTGGACGTCTCAAGCCGTGTTTGCTGATACTCCGTTTCAAAGTGTGTCCTGTCCGTCGCCGACAGAATGCATGGTCGCCGGTGAGGTAGCAGATATGGGAGCCGTCATCGCGACCTCGGTCGACCTGACAGGCGGTGCCAGCGCGTGGTCATCATCCGAACTGGGTGAGAACTGGCAGACTACGCACTTTTATCCAATGGCGGTGTCGTGTCCCTCCACGACCCTGTGTTTAGTCGCCGCTAGTGCGCTTCAGGATGGAGTCGATGCCCAATTCATCGAGACGACGAGCCCATTTGAGGGACCGAGTTCGTGGACGAGATTCGATCCGGGAGCTCCATTGCACGGGGTTTCGGTCGATTGGGCACCTTCCGTTGACTGCCCATCAACGACCTTGTGTGTTGCCGCCGGAGACGTGGTGATTACGTCAACGGACCCGGTACCAGTCGCGTCTGCGTGGATCGTAGGAAGTGTGAACACGGAGAATGGGCCGACCGGCCTCTCGTGTCCGACGGTGAGCCTGTGCGTCGAAGTCGACCAGGGCGACGACGTCCTCAGTTCGACCGATCCTTCCGGAGGGCCGGCCGCCTGGCATCGTGTGTCCCTTGGATCGGGGTTCTACCCAACATCGGTGTCCTGTGGCGGCCCGTCGCTGTGCGCCATCTCGAGCCAGTACGGTGCCGGCTTCTTCATCACGAACGATCCGACCGGTCCGGCGTCCCACTGGCGCTTTGTCCAGTTCAACCAGGCCGATGGCGTCTCGGACGTGACGTGTCCTAGCACGTCATTTTGCGCAGCCGTCGTCACGACCACCACGAACGCGACGTTGATCATGACCACCACGACACCGATGGGGCCGATCACCAGTTGGCAGCAGGCCACCCTCCCGCATTCCCCGGGCTCAATCAATCTGATTACGTGCGCGAGCAGCAGGCTATGTGTCGCCGATGTCTTCGGCGTCCTATTCGTGTCGACTCAACCCGAAGATGGTTCGTCTTCGTGGAAGCAACAGGTCGTCAGTGGGTTCTTGCCGGGTTCGATTGGCCAGGGCGCATGTACCACGGCAGGGACGTGCGTGGAGACGGGCGACCTTGGGTCCGGGTCGCAGGTCGTGGCGACAACTGACGCCACAGCCGCGGATCCGACGTGGACTGTACAGACCGCGACAACGGCAAACGCGCTGGTATCGGGGACGGTTGCCTGTCAGACCGCGTCCATATGCCTGGTCGGTGAAGCCAGGAATGGTTCGGTGTCGGCGGGAGGCGACACGTCGGGTTGGAACGAGTCCGATATCGATCGTCAGAGCACGATCACCGCTCTCTCGTGCCCGCTCACCACTTTCTGCGTGGCCATGGACGACCTTGGCGACGTCGTTACGGGGACACCCGCGGGTGACGGAGGTGGCTATCGGCTCGTGGGTGCCGATGGCGGCGTGTTCGCATTCGGCTCGGCCGGCTACGACGGCTCGACCGGTTCGCTGCACCTCAACGCGCCCGTCGTCTCGATGGCCACCACGCCGGACAACGGTGGCTACTGGCTCGTCGGCTCGGACGGTGGAGTCATCGCGTTCGGCGACGCGGAATTCTACGGATCGACCGGTGCGCTCCATCTCAATAGACCGATTGTCGGGATGGCGACCACACCGGACGGTGGAGGGTATTGGCTTGTTGCCGCCGACGGAGGTGTCTTCGCGTTCGGCGACGCCACATACTTTGGCTCGACGGGTGCCCTCCATTTGTCGGATCCCGTCGTCGGCATGGCAGCGACACCAAGTGGCCAGGGTTACTGGCTCGTGGCGTCCGACGGGGGAGTCTTCTCGTTCGGCGACGCCACCTACTACGGGTCGACCGGTGGAATGCACCTGCCCCGGCCCATCGTGGCAATGGCGACGACCTCGGACGGACGAGGGTACTGGTTGGCTGCATCTGACGGAGAGGTCTTCGCCTTCGGAGATGCGCGGTACTACGGGTCCACCGGCGCTCTGCACCTGGCACAGCCAATCGTCGGCATCACGCCGTCCGCCGATGGGGGCGGGTACTGGTTGGTCGCGTCGGACGGGGGAGTGTTCTCTTTCGGCGACGCGAGTTTCCATGGGTCGACTGGTTCGCTTGACCTTGCGGAGCCAATCGTTGCGGCCTCGGCGGTTGCCTACAGGAGTTGACGAACCGGTGGATGCAGGGTGCGCGTTTCCATCGCGTGTTGCCATGTCACGGGCCCGGACGCCAATGACGCTCTGCGACCGTTGGGGCGGTCAGGACTGCACTCAATGGCCACGCGGCGTCCGCTTGAACACGACGCGGGCCGCCCAGCGCGGGTTGTCAGGGTCGGGCCTCGCGAAGAAGGTCCCCGGTCGTTGAGGAGAACGCGCGCTCTCCCGTGGGTGGCTGTCCGCTCCATTCGACGATGTTGCGCGTGGCGCCACTTGTCTGTTTCACCGGACAGTCCCGGCAGTACACCAGTCCCGCGCGGTCCGGCTCCCCTGGCACGGTCAAGGACAGGGCTGCCGCCACAGAAAGCACCTCACTGTGTCGCCACCCGTTGTGCCACCGTCCAGCGCTCACGTTGAGGGGTACCCTCACATGAGGCGAAGAAGCAACGGAGTTAAGGACGCGCGGCAGCCGCCGCCACTGGAGCAGGCGCAATCCTGCTCCCACCACGTGCCTATTGGCAGGCCGTCCGGGTGCCGTTGAGCGATACCGGAAAGAGGTTGCCACTGATGTCGGCGGCGTTGTCCGACGGACAGAAACTGCTCGGCGATCCCTGGTACTCGGCGTTCATGATCGCCTTGGTGCCTTCCCAGGCGGCGTACGCCCCGCACGTTCCGTCCTGGTTGCACTGTTCCGTGATCACCCCGTCCGTCAGCGGCATCATGTCGTTGACGAAGCTCTGCACGCCGGTGTCGTCGAGGTTCTTGCCGATCCATCCCAGCCCGAGGCCGTGCATGTAGTCGGCGAGCGTCGCCAGGAACGACTCCTCATTGCCCTGGGTGATCGTGAACCCGGTGGTGCCCTCGTTGCTGTTGAACGTCTCGTCCAGGTCGGTCTCCACGGCGTCGAACCCCTTGGCCGCGCACTGTTGCTGGATCATCGACTCGATGATCGAGACGGCTGTCGGGTCGTTGATGTTGATGAATTGCTCGGGGTAGCCGCTCAGCTTGTCGCCCAGGTCACCGGCTGCGCTGAGCTGGGCGAAGTACGTCGTCGGGATGCCCTCCTGGGCCGCCGTGTAGTAGTCGCCGGCAGTGCCCACCTCGATGTAGCAGATGGCATGGTCGCCGAGCGCGTGGATGGCCGACACCGTACTGGCCGGGTTCAGGATGCCGTCGATGTCGTACACGGTCGGCGCCGGTGCCGGCGCGCCCGTGTACGTGAGGTCGTTGGTGCCCATGTCGGTCGGGTTGGTCACGTCTAGCGGATGGTCGATCTCCCACTGCCACTCGACCACTGGTGACGGAACCCACCACGATCCCGTTGGAGGTGGCGGAGGTGGCGGAGGGGGAGGAGGCGGCGGAGGGGGAGGCGGGGCAGACATGGAACCGTCGAGCGACGTGATGGCCGGGGTCCCGTTGCCGAAGATGGCGCCTCTGCTGACAAGTGTTCCGGACGCACACGTCGTGTTGGGTGCGGCCACGCCGTCCGCCGGAACCGACCTCGACGGCGCCTCCGAGCCGTCGAAGATCCGGATGAATCCCGAAGCCGCGATGATCTGGGAGATCTCGTCGTCGAAGTTCACCCCCTTCGAATTTGGGGTCGATCTGCTTGGCAATGGCGGGCGTGCCCCCAAGGAGTGGTGTGGAATCGCAGAGCCAGTTCAAGAAGCCCGCGGTGGCCGCACTGACGGTGCTGGACTGGTACACGTTGTACAGGGTCATGGCCGTCGGGTAGATGTTGTTCAACGTGTAGGCAACCGAAGGCAACTCCCCGTTCTCCATCAGCTTTTCGGTGCTGAAGGTGGAGCCGTCGATGGCGGCCGACGAGGTATAGGGAACGCTGTCGTAGCTGCCGTTCGACATGAAGTAGAGCGTCGTCGACGCCTCGACCGCTTGGCTGGCGTAGTCATCGGGGAAATCGGCTGCCGCGAAGTCCGTTGTCTGGGATGAGTTGTTCTCCAGCGCGATGTGTGGTCCGGCGTTGTCACCGGTGGCCGTGACCGGGTTCGGGTCGCCGGCCGCGTTCTGGTTGGCGTCGGCGCCGCAGTTCCCGCCGGCAACCCCGCTCTGGGCGAAGCCTGAGAACGTGGAGGTCGAGCCGGAGCTCGCGTCCACGCCCATGATCCGGATCGGGATTCCGACGGGCGCTCCCTGACCCTCGGGCACCTTGCCGCCGATGGCGAAGGTCAGGATGTCAGAGGAGCTCGATCCGGTGGGCGCGTTCGACAGCGTTACCGCTTCGGCCGTGACCGACGAGACGGTCGTGCCGGCCGGGATGAGGCCCTGGCTGTCGGTGACGGCGTCACCGGCGGAGATCCCGCTCGACGTGCCTCCGGTGACACCCGTCGGAAAGGTGCCCGAGACGGTGGACACGCCGCTGGTGACCGTGACGGGGGCCTCCTTCATGTTCGGGCCGAGGTTGGTCAGCGAGCCCCAGTCGGTGATCTGGTTCTGGGCGCCGCCGTTGGCGCACCACAGCCGGTAGGCGGTGCTGTCGGCCTGTCCACCGTTGTCGATGTCGGAGATGTTGCTGAGCGGCGTGCCGCTGTTGGCGGAACCGTCCACCGGATCACCGGGGAGCCACCCGCCGGTCACCGGGCCGACATCGCCGCCGTTGATCGCCGCGTAGGGGCTTGTCGCCGGAACGGTCCCGTAGGTCGACGGGTTGAGTGGGTAGTCGACGATCGGGACGCTGTCCTTTGCGAAGCCGGTGGCCACCTCGTCGCAGCTCGAGGAGACGGGAGACCGGTGCGGAGGACCGCACGAAGTCGACCGGAAGTGGCGTCGGGGTCGTACCGCATAGTTGGCTCTGTGCCGCCGTCGACGAGACGTCGTCCACGCCCTGGGAGACTTCGGTGCGATCCCAGTTGTCGGCCGTGTCCGCCGTCGGGGGGTTCTGGCCCTGCTGGCAGTAGGACTCCTCATTGGAGGACGTCGAGGTCAGCGACGAGTTGTACAGCGTCTGCCCGTCCAACGTGTTGAGCGTGCAGCCGTAGATGCCGGCGCCCGTATAGAGGTCACCGAGCTGTTGCATCGCCGACAATGTGGTGCCCGAGCCGGCGCCTCGGACGGTACTCACGATGCCGTCGTTGAAGCTGGGGGCGAGAGGCACCGCACCACCGGGGGGATCCGCGGGTATGCCGCCGGAGGCAGCGACGGCACCTGCCGGTGGCGACAGCCCGAGCGCGCCGATGCAACCGGCAGTTGCGAGTGCCAGCGCCAACGCGATTCGTACGCCCCTCGTGGGCCTGCCCAGTTGGGCCAGGTGTGGATGATCGATGCTCATCGTGCCCGTCGAGCTTCCCCTCCCCGTGCAGCCGAGGAGCTCGTCTTCGATTACGTCCCTTTGTCCGTCCAGGCCGAACATACCCAGTCACAGGTGGGCGCGTGTTATCGGACCGCCATCTGAGCATGAACGTTCTGCTAACGGCGGTACGGCGGGGTAGAAGGCTGGACTTCGAACGATCCTGGACGGCTTGATGCCTGGGGTCACAGATCCGAAGATTGCGACCGCGGACCGTGGGCTGCCGGTCGGATTTCCGGGGACACCGGCATCGCCCAGGGTGTCACTTCGGGTACCCCGATCTTCCCTGCCGGTCGCAGTTCGTCGTGGCGGCAGCCGGTCCTGTCACATCGGAGATTCGATGTGGTCGTGACGAGGCGCGGTCGCACCGAGCGTTCCCGACCCCTGGTCGTCGAGCGTGTGGTGCGTCCGGCCGTACCCGCCGTGCGGCGCGGGAGACTCGTCGACATGGTCTGACCGGCTCCGGGGATGGATGGGGTGACACCCGTCGACCGCAATGAGACAGGCAGGCGACGGTGCAGGGCCACCCTCCGTGACCTGGGAGTTTTCATCCGGGGACGGTAAAGCATCCGCCCTGAATTGCCGATGGCTGAACCATGGGGAAATGGCGGAGCCGCGTGCTCGGCGGAGGAGCTCGATCCACAGGTCACCGCGGCCGACCACGGGGCGACACGACCGTGACGGACATGGACGTGGCCGCCGGGGTGAGCATCCCCGGGCTCGACCTGATCGAGCGCCTGGGTCAGGGCGCCCAGACCGAGGTCTTCCGGTGCCGGCACCGGGGCCGCGACTACGCCGTGAAGATCGGCGCCGCCCCTGCGGTCGGCAACGCGGAGTCGTCGGTCGGGTTCCGGCGGGAGGCGGCCCTGTTGGCCTCGGCCCGCGACCCGGCGCTGCCCGAGATCTACGAGGTAGGGGAGGCCGGTGGCCGCCCCTACATGGTCATGGAATTCGTCGAGGGGAGGACGCTGGGGGCGATCCTGCAGCAGGGACCGTTGCCGTTCGAGGCCGTGCTGCGGCTGGGTGCCGACGTAGCCGGCGGCCTGGCCGCCGCCCACAGGAGCGGGCTGGTCCACCTCGACGTCAAGCCGGACAACATCATCGTGCGGCCCGACGGTCGGGCCACCCTCATCGACTTCGGACTGGCGGGCCACACCGGCGAGGAGACGGGCGACACCGTCGTCGGGACGCTGCACTACTCGTCACCGGAGCAGACCGGCATGCTGAAGCGCCCGGTCGATCGGCGTGCCGACCTCTACTCACTGGGGGTGGTGCTCTTCGAGGCGACCACCGGGACCCGTCCGTTCATCTCCAACGATCCCGGCGAAGTGATCAGGATGAATGCCGCCGTCCCCGCGCCGTGTCTCGGCGAGGTCCGACCCGGCGTCTCACCGGTGCTGGCGGCCATCGTGGCCAAGCTTCTGGCCAAGGACCCCGACGACCGGTACCAGTCCAGCGAGGGACTGATCGCCGACCTGCGCAGCGCCGCCGACAGCGACCTGACCTTCTCGCTCGACCGTCACGGCCGCCGCGGATCCGGAGCGGTCGAGGCGCTGCCCTTCGTCGGTCGCGACGCCGAGCTGGACGTACTCCGGCAGGAATGGACCCGGTCGCGGACCGGTCACGTCGCCGAGGTCGTCGTGGACGGTCCGATGGGCGCGGGCAAGTCGCGCCTGGTGTCTCGGTTCCTCGACGACGCCGCCGCCGACGGTCCGGTCGTCCTCGTGGCCGCGTGCGCGGCCGGCAACCCCGTGCCGTTCGCCGGCCTTCGGGAGGCGTTCGCCGGGTACCTGACCGGGCTCGCCGACCTCGATGACGACGACCGGGCCGTGGCCACCGCCCGGCTGGTCGACGCGGCCGGCCCGTTCGCCCAGGTGATCGGATCCCTGTCGCCCCAGCTGGCCGACGTCCTCGGGGTGGACCCGCACACCGGGACCGACGACGGTCAGTTCTCCGTGACGTTCGCACTCTTCGTCATCGAGCTGGCCCGCAGGTGCGGCGGTCTCATCCTGTGGATCGACGACGCCCATTGGATCGACGACGCCACCGACGAGGTCGTCGCCCACATCGTCGGCAGTGACGACCAGGGCCCGTTGCTGGTGGTGCGGAGCCGACAGTCCGGGGACGGAGATGCCGGAGAGGCGCCGGCCGGGCCACACCCCGAAGGAATCGAGGTGGCCGGAGCGCCCCGGTCGGTGCACCTCGCGCTCGGACCCATCGACGACGAGGCGCTGGCCGGCCTGGTGGGCGCCCGGGTGCGCGCCGAGGTCGACAGGGAGTTCGCCCTCGGGCTGGCCGCCCGGGCCGGAGGTAACCCGTTGGTGCTCTTCGAGTATCTCGGGGCCGTCATCGAAGCCGGGGCCATGTGGCCGTCATGGGGAACCTGGCAGGTCGATCATGCCGGCCTCGAGACGCTGGCGCTGCCCGACGACATCGTCGAGCTTCTCTTCCGCCGGATCGAACAGGTGGGTCCGGCCGAGCGTTCCGTGCTCACGGTGGCGGCCGCGGCCGGGTCCCCCTTCGACATCGACCTGCTCCGCCAGGTCATGACCGGCGATCCGGGCCTCGTCGACCGGGCGATCGCCAGATCGGTCGACACCTCCCTCGTCGAGCTCCGGCCGGGCGACCGGGCCGCCTTCGTCCACGAGCGCATCGCCGAGACGCTCCTCTCCATGCTCGATCCCGACGTGGCCCGGACCATCCACCAGCGCCTGGCAGAGGTGGCGGATACGGGCGACCTCGACGGTGACGAGCTGTTCTTCGTGGCCCGCCACTACCGGTTGGGGCAGCTGTCGGCCACCCCGGCCCGCATGGTCGCGCTGGGCCGTCGCGCCGGAACGGCGGCCCTCGACCTGCACGCCGCCCGAGAGGCGCTGGACTTCCTCTCGGCCGCCTACGACGTGGCCGAGTCCCAGGGGGTCGAGGTGGACGCCGCCTTCGAGCAGGAGCTGGGGACGGCGTACCTCCGGTCCGGCCAGTCGGAGGTCGCCGGCCGGCACTATGAGCGGTCGATCGAGCGCACCGACGACCCCTGGGTACGGGCCACCGCACGGGCCCAGCTCGGCCGTATCGACTTCCTCGAGGGCCGCTACGACCAGGCCGACGGGCGCGTCCGCCTCGCCCTGCGCGAGGTCGGTCGACCGGTCCCGCGGAACGGGTTCCTCGCCGTCCTCACCAGCGTGCTGCGGGCGGTCACATCGACGGTTCTGATGCGGCTTCGGCTTCGCAGACCGGTGAGCACGGACGACGTCGAGGAGCGCCGCCGCCTGGCCGTCGTCACCTCGCTCTACGACACCGGGGGATCGTCGGCATACATGCGCCAGGAACCGCAGGGCATGGTCGCCTTCGCCCTTTGCGGTGTGGGACCGGGGAACCGGCTGGGACTGTCACCCGAGCTGGTGCGGGCCCATTCGAGCCTGTGCATGTTGGCGGCCATCCTCCATCGGCGACGGGCTGCGGCCCGCGCCATCCCCCGTCTGCAGGCGATGGCGCGGGACATGGGAAACCCGTCGGTGATGGCGACCGTGTCGATGAACGCCACCATCGCCACCGAGTTCATGGGCGACACGGTGAGGGCCGCCGAGATGGCCCGGACGACCATCACCGAGTTCGGCCGGTGGATGGAACCGGGCGAACTGCAGATGCTGATCACCCTGTTCGTGGTGAACCTTGGGATCCGAGGTCATCACGCCGAGACGGTGCGCCTGCTCGAGCTGCAGGCCCGCCAGCCGGCGCGGACCGACGACGGCCGACAAGAGACGCTGGACATCCTCCGGGGACTGTCGGCCGCCACCATGGGCCGGCCCGATCCGACCGGGAGTGGGCTCCTGCTCCGCGTCGAGCGGGTCGACCGGTTCGACGAGCGGACCCAGCGGCTCAACATCCTCGACTCCCTGACGGCCTGGGCCCTGGAGCTGGGGCCGCAGGACGGGATCTTCGACACGCTGGTGGAGCGGCGCGACCGCGAGCACGTCCGCATGCTTACGGCAAGCCACTACGACCGGATCTTCTGGGTGGACAAGGCGTACGGCCGCGTCGACCAGTGGCGGAACGCGGTGGCCGGCGGCGCCGATCGGAGAGAGGTGGCCCGCCGCCGGGCCCGGGCCCGGTCGGCCGTGCGCCAGGCGCGTCTGGCGGCCTTCGGCATGCACCAGCCCTTCCTCCACACCAAGGCCATGATGTCGCGGGCGATGTATGCCCGCCTGGCGGGCCGCCCCCGTCGGGCCATCCGGCTGATGGCCCGTGTCGAGCAGGCGGCCGCCGAACTGGACGCTCCCGCCCTCCGCCTCGACGTCTGGTGCGAACGGGCCAGGTTGCTGGCGGACCGGGGCCTGGTGGCGGAGGCCGGCGCCGAGATCGGTCTGGCGTTGAACCTGACGGCATCGCAGGGTTGGAACCTTCGGCACAGGGTCATCCGTGAGGAGTTCCCCCACGTCGGCAAGCACGCCAGCTCGGTCTCGTCGTCGACGGGCAGCCGGTCCGCCACCCGTGTCGAGCGCGTCGCCAGCGAGAGCACGTCGACGTCGTTGCCCGCCCGACGCCTCGACGCCCTGCTGCAGGTGAGCGTGGCCGCCGCCAGCGTCATCGTTCCCGTCGATCTGGCCCGCATCGCTCTCGACGAGGCCCTGACCATCCTCGGGGCCGAGCGGGCCTTCCTCTTCCAGGCCGACGCCGAGGAGCACCTGACGCTCCTCGCCGGCAGGGACGGCAACGCCCACGACTTGGTCGAGGCGGTCGGCTACAGCACCACCGCCGTCGAACAGGTGCGGGCCAGCCGGCAGGCCCTGGTCGTGACGGGCAGCGACGAGGGTGCGCTCATCGGCTCCACCAGCGCCGTCGTCCACGGCCTGCGCAGCATTCTGGTCGCCCCGCTCCAGCTCGAGGGCCGGCTGACCGGCATCGTGTATCTCGACAGCCGTCTGGCCAAGGGGATGTTCACCGGTGCCGACGTCGACATCCTCGTGGCCATCGCCACCCAGGTGGCCGTCAGCCTCGAAACGGCCCGGTCCGCCCAGCTGGAGATGCAGGTCCATACCGAGCGCGAGCAGCGGGCCCTCGTGGACACCCTCCGCGACGTCATGGCCGACATGACGTCGACCCTCGACCCCGGAGAGGTCCTCGACCGGATGCTGGCCGGGCTCGCCCGCGCTGTGCCGTTCGACGCCGCCCACGTGGTCGTGCTCCACGACGGGGAAGGTGCCTACGGCCGCGTCCTCAGCTCGGCCGGCCGGACGATGGACGAGGGCACGGAACACACGGTCGCAGTGCTCCCGTCCCCGGCCGTGATGGAGACCCTGCAGTCCGGCCAACCGGTCCTCGACCCGGACGCCACCGAAGAGCCGCCGGGCGCCATCGGCGACACCGTCGTCGGATCGTGGATGGCCGTCCCCATCCAACTGTCGGAGACCACGCTGGCGGCGGTGGTGGTGCTGTCGGCGGCACCCTTCGCCTACGGGGAGACGCAACTCGAGATCGTGCGGACGGTGGTCGCCCACGGCACCGTCGGCTACCAGAACGCCCGGCTGTTCACGGCCAACCGCAAGCTGGCGGTGACCGATGAGCTGTCCGGCCTGGGCAATCGGCGGAGCTTCTTCGACCTGGCCACCGAGCGCCTCGATACCGCCCGCGAGTGCGGCCAGTCGCTGTCCCTGCTCATGGTGGACATCGACAACTTCAAACAGGTGAACGACACCTACGGACATCCCACCGGTGACGACGTGATCCGGGAGGTGGCCGACCGCCTGCAGTCCGTCGCCCGGGCCGGGGACGTCGTCGGTCGCTACGGCGGCGAGGAGTTCGCACTGCTGCTGTCGGCCACCCCCGACACCGCCCTGGCCGTGGCCGAGCGGTTCCGCGCCGCCGTCGCGGACGAGCCCGTCGCCACCCGCACCGGGGACCTGCGGATCACGGTCAGCGTGGGCGTGACCCATGTCGCCATCGACGACCGCTCGCTCGAGGCCCTGCTGTCCCGGGCCGACGGCGGGCTCTACGAGGCGAAGAAGGGCGGCCGGAACCTGGTCGTCCGCCGGTAGCCGGAACCGCCGGGGTCGGTGCCGGGCCCGCCGTGGGTCCGGTGGTGGCGACGGCCCTGCCGCTCGCGTAGGTTCCGTCGCACCACGCGCCGCTCGCGCCCCGAACCGAAGAGGGAAGATCCTTGGCCGACCACCGTGAGGTCACATGTCATCGGGTGGGTGGACGGGGTCCGGGCCTCGGTCCGCGGCCGGCCGGGGGCGCGCTATGAGCGCTACCGGCCGGCCCGGTCGCGCCGGGTCACCGTACCTGGGGTACCGGGACGCGGACGGCGACACGTCCTTCGGCAGGTACTTCCGGCCCGAGATGGACGCCGCTCGGAGCCCACATTGTCGAGGCCCTGCTGGTGGGAGCCCGGCCGCCCGAACTACTCGGCGGGTTCGAGGCGGCGCCGACTCTGCTGGAGGAGGGCTACCTTCCCGTCGAGACCGGCTTCACGTCGGCCGGCGACGGATCGGTGCGGATCGCGGTGCGCACCCCGATGGAGGGCGTCACCCCGGACATGTGGGACTGGTGGTTCGGGTGGCACGGCTCGGATTCGCGGCGCTACAAGCTATGGCACCCGGGGGCCCACCTCTCGGCGGCGTGGAGCGACGGCCCCGACGGCGGGCGACGCGGTCGCGACCGCTACGTCGGCCGGACGTCGTTCGTGGAGGAGTACATCGGCGCGTCGTTGACGAGGGCCGCCATCCAGTTCGTCCGACCCTCGGTCGTCGGTCTCGACGAGGAGGCGTTCGCGGACCCCTCGAGGCAGACGGCCATCTGTGCCCGCATCGGCCTTTCGAGGTACCCGGTCGACGTGGGTTGGCTGGTCCACCAGGTGCGGCGGACGGCCACCGGTTCGGAGATGCGGTCGAGGTTCTGGTTGGGCGGACCGGGCGTCCGGCTCCGGTCGGCTCCACGGGGCGTGCCCAGGGGAGTGCCGTCGATGCTGCAGCGCCATCTGAAGCCGACCGCCCGTTCGGCGACCGAACTACTGGTCCACTGCGCGCAGGAGATGCACCACCTGGCGACGTTCCTGCCCCGGCTGCACGAGGACCTCGGCACGACGTAGGCGGGCGTGCTACTTCTGTCGTCGGGCGGCGGCCTGCTGTTTCACCTTGTCGCGGAATTCTCGTGACTCGTCGCGGTGGCGCATCCGAAGGGCGTGCGCCTCCGCCTTCACCCGGCGTCGGAAGTCGTCCACGTCATCGTGGAAGCGTTCCCAGGCGGCCTGGCGGCTCACGCCGACCGTTCCGCCGACGACCTCCCACGTGGCGCCGGCGTCCACCGCCTCGACCACGAGCCTGGACTCCCACGTCGACAGGAGCCCGGCGAGCGCCCGCGTGGCGCCCAGCGCCGCCAGCGGATCCTCCTCCGAGGTCGCCCCCTCCCACGCCGCCACCATCAGGGGCGGCACCGTCCGCGGGGGCCCGGGCTCGTGGTCGTCAGCGGCAGTGTCCATGTGTCAAGGCTACCTTGACAGCTCTGCTTGCGTCAAGGTGCCTTGACAGGCCTGGCCCGTCGACGGCCACCACGTCGCCGGCACCTGCCCCCACCGGACACGCTGGCTCGCACTTGCCCGGCGGCGCCCGTGCTGGAAGTGTCCGGTGATCCGTTACGACTCCGGTGACACCGTGACCCGAGGGGGGCCGATGCACGCCGTTCGGCGACCATGTCCGGGAGGCGTGTGAGATGCGGACCCTGCGCGGCGCGGTGATCGGGGCGGGGATGGCCGGCATCCTGGCCGCCATCAAGCTGCGTGAAGCCGGCATCGACGACATCACGGTCTACGAGAAGGGCGACGGCTTCGGCGGGACGTGGAGGGAGAACACCTACCCGGGCCTGTCGTGCGACGTCCCGTCCCACCTCTACAGCTTCTCGTTCGAGCCCAACCCCGAATGGAGCCGGCGCTTCTCGCCCGGCCCCGAGATCCGGGCCTACTTCGAGGACGTGGCCGCCCGCCACCGCCTCGAGGCGATCACCCGCTTCGGCGAGGAGGTCAACTCGTGCCGGTTCGCCGAGGGCAGGTGGCACCTGCAGACGTCGGCGGGGACGCACGACGACGTGGATGTCGTGGTGGCGGCCACCGGCGTCCTCCACCATCCCAACATTGCGGTCATCGAGGGCATCGACGACTTCGGGGGTCGCGCCTTCCACAGCGCCCGGTGGGACCACGGGGTCGAGCTCGACGGGCGGCGGGTGGGCATCGTCGGGACGGGTTCGACCGCCGTGCAGATCACCGGGGCCGTCGTCGACCGGGTGGCCAGCCTCTCGCTCTTCCAGCGCACGGCCCAGTGGATCATGCCCCAGAGCAACCCCGCCTATACCGAGGAACAGCGGGCCCGGTTCCGCGGCGACCGGTCGCTCATGGTGGAGGCCCGCCGCGAGTTCTCGAAGCTCTTCACCGAGGGCTTCGCCGATTCGCTGGTCAACGCGGACGCACCCGAGATGCGCATGCTCGAGGACATGTGTCGGGACAACCTCGAGAAGAACGTCGTCGATTCGGTGCTCCGCGAGCAGCTCCGGCCCGACTACCGGGCGGCGTGCAAACGGCTCGTCATCGCCGGCAACTTCTACCAGGCGATCCAGCGGCCGAACGCCCACCTGGTGACGGCGGACATCGAGCGCATCGAGCCCGACGGCGTCCGCACACGGGACGGACAGGCTGCACGAGCTCGACGTGCTGGTGCTGGCCACCGGGTTCAGGGTGGACAGGTTCGTGCGCCCCACGAAGGTGCTCGGTGAGGGGGGACTCGACCTCGACGAGGTGTGGGCCGACAGCCCCGTCGCCTACCTGTCCATCTGCGTACCCGGCTTTCCCAACTTCTTCATGCTGAACGGCCCGAACGGTCCGGTGGGGAACTTCTCGCTCATCGATGTGGCCGAGCTGCAGATGGGCTACATCCTCGAACTGCTCGGCGCCATCCGGTCGGGCACGGCCACCCACATCAGCGCGGGGCGCGGCGGCCACGGAGCGGTTCGAGGCGTCACGACGGGCGGCCGCCCGGTCGACCATCTGGATGACGGGCTGCAAGAGCTGGTATCTCGACCGCCACGGTGTCCCCGCCACCTGGCCGTGGGGCTTCAACCGCTTCAGGGAGGCCATGGCCTCGCCCGAGTGGGGCGACTTCGAGCTCGGTGGGCCCACATCCGCCGCTGTCGCCGGCCCGGGTAGTTATCCGCCCGAGTCCAGGTAGTCGAAGACCGAGCGCACGGCACTCGATCCCTCACCCACGGCCGAGGCGACCCGTTTCATGGAGCGGACCCGGACGTCGCCTACGGCGAAGACCCCGGGGGCGGACGTCTCGAACGGGAACGGCTCACGGGTGGCGAACACCGGATGGCCGAGCGCGTCACGGGGGAGCTCGCGATCGGTGAATACGAACCCCTTGCCGTCGAGCATGACGGTGTCGTCGAGCCACGAGGTCGACGGCACGGCTCCGATGAAGCAGAACAGCGCCGCGCACTTCACGTCCCGCCGATCACCCGACAGGGTGTGCTCGAGGACGACCCGTTCGAGGTGGTCGCGGCCGCCGATGGCCCGCACCTCGGTCGAGGTGGCGATCTCGATGCGGGGATCCGCCACTATCCGATCGATGAGATACCGCGACATGGTCGAGGAAGGGTCGGACCGCCGTACCGCCAGTACGACGCTGCTCCCTTGCTGGCTCAGGTAGATGGCCGCCTGCCCGGCGGAGTTGCCGCCGCCCACGACGACGACGTCCGCTCCCGCGCACGTCCTCGCTTCGAGGTCGGTGGCGGCGTAGTAGACGCCCTTGCCCTCGAACTGCTCCAGGTTGGGGAGGTCCAGGCGCTTGTAGCGGGCTCCGGTGGCGATGATCACCGATCGACAGGGGATCTCGCTCTGGTCGGTGAGCGCGACCACGTGGAAGCCGTCCTCGGTGCGCAGGCCCCCCACCTCGCACGGGCTGACCAGCCACGCTCCCAGCCGCTGGGCCTGGGCGGCCGTACGGGCGGCCAGGTCGCCCCCGGAGATGCCGTTGGGGAACCCCGCGTAGTTCTCGATGCGCGAGCTCGAGCCGGCCTGCCCGCCGGGGCCGACGGCGTCGAGGGCGACCGTGTCGAGCCCCTCGGAGGCCCCGTAGACCGAGGCCGCCAGCCCGGCCGGCCCGACCCCCACGACGACGAGGTCGAAGACACGGCCCGGGATCGGCCGGTAGGTGAGCCCGAGGAGCTCGGCGAACTCACCTGGGGTGGCCCGGCGCAGCACGGCTGTCTCGGTCACGACGACCGGGGTGTCGCCCGCAGACAGGCCCATGCTGGCCAGCAGGTCTCCCACGTCGTGGGCGTCCTCCAGGTCGATCCACGCGACGGCCAAGCGGTTGCGCGTGGCGAACGTCCGCAGGGCCATGGCCTCCGGCGAGTAGCTGGATCCGATGATGCGTATGGCGAGTGCGGCCGGGCTGTTCCGCAGCGTCTCCCGGCGGGCGACCAGGGCTCCGAAGATGACGTCGGAGACGGACGGCTTCGTCGCCATCAGTCGGCGGAAGGCGTCGTGGGGGATGACCAGTACCCTGCCCGGCTGGGTGGCCCGGGCCGTCAGGTAGGTCCGCTGCCCAGTCAGCAGGCCGAGCTCCCCGATGAACTGGCCGGGTCCGTAGGAGACGATCACCGATTCCCCGGCGCCCTCCTCGCTGATGATCTCGACCCCTCCTTCGAGAACGACGAAGAAGTCCCACAGGGACTCGCCTGCGTGATAGAGGACCTCGGAGGCGGCCAGTTCACGCTCCCCGCCGAACTCGGCCAGGGTGTCGAGCACGTCGGGCCCGAGCACGGGGAACCGGGCGTCGCCGGGGTCAGCCTCCAGCAACGGCTGCGGGCTCGCCTGTTCGCCGGCACTCACGACCTCATCTTTCCAGACCACCCGGCGGACGTCCTCCCAGGGGCCGGGCACGGATCCGTCGGTCAGCGTGCGAGTCCGAGGACCCGGAGGGCGTTGGACCGCAGGAACTTCGGCCAGACGTCGTCCTTGAACGGGACGTCGCGTAACTCGGTCATGATGCGCTCGAGCGAGAGGCCCATGGGGAAGTAGCCGCCGTAGATGATCTTCTCGGCGCCCCTCGAATTGGCGTAGGCGACGATGTTCTCGGGGTAGTACTTCGGGGCGAAGGCGCTGGTCGAGTAGTGCAGCCCGGGCCACTTGAGCATCAGCTTGATGGCCAGGTCTGTCCAGGGCTCGCAGCCGTGCCGGGTCACGAGGACCAGCTCGGGGAAGTCGAACATGACCTCGTCGAGGAGCTCGACGCGCTGGGGCGCCATCGGCAGGCGCGGTCCCGGAACCCCGGCACAGCAGAAGATGGGGATCGACAGCTCGACGCACTTGGCGTAGATGGGGTACATCTTCTTGTCGTCGATGGCCACCTGGGGAAACGTCCCCGAGGGGAACACGCCGGCGGCCCGGATGCCCACCGTCTCGTAGGCCTTGACGAGCGCGCGGATCCCGTCCATGCCGTCGTTGGGGTCGACCGAGGCCGCCGGGATGAACCGGTCGGGGTAGCGACGCAGGGCGTCGAGGGCGACACCACCGGGCTCCTCGATGCCGACGAGGCCCCGCTCCACACCCCAGCGGTCCATCTCCCCGATCGTGACGGCGACCGGGTCGGGGCTGCCGGTCAGGTCCTTGTTCGGCACGTCCTTGAAGATGTACTCGACCGGGAACGCGAACGACTCCTTGGACTCGGCGTCCTTCGTCTGGCGGGTGATGAACCGGTAGAACGACTTCATGTCACCGTGCGGGAACCCGATCATCGTGTCGACGATCCCCACGTCGTGCGGCATGGCCATGTCCCCGTCCCCTCAATCGGCGAAACGTGGCAGGAGCATACGACCGGCCCGTGACCGGCTCGGCGCTCGAGCAGCTGCATCTGCTGCTCGTTGTGGTGGTCGCCGGCGGCCGCGGGGAGGCGGTCCAGCCGTTCGATCTGTTCGGGGCTGAGGCGGACCCCGTCGGCGGCGGCGTTCTCCTCGATGCGGGCCACCCGCCGGGTGCCCGGGATCGGGACGATGTCGTCCCCCTGGGCCAGCAGCCACGCCAGGGCCACCTGCGCAGGCGTGGCACCGACCTCGATGGCGATGGCGGCCACCTCGTCGGCGCTGCGGAGGTTGGGCGCGAAGTTCTCCTGGGAGAAGCGGGGGTTCGTCTTCCGGAAATCGTCGTCGGGGAGGTCGTCGACCGAGCGGATGTCCCCGGTCAGAAAGCCTCGGCCCAGCGGCGAGTAGGCCACGAATCCGATACCCAGTTCCCGCAGGACAGGCAGCACCTCCGCCTCCTGGTCGCGGGTCCACAGCGAGTACTCGGACTGGAGGGCGGCGACGGGGTGGACGGCATGGGCGCGGCGGATGGTGCCGACCCACGCCTCCGACAGTCCGATGTGGCCGACCTTCCCCTCGGCCACGAGGTCGGCGAGGGCGCCCACCGTGTCCTCGATGGGCGTCTCCGGGTCGACCCGGTGCTGGTAGTACAGGTCGATGTGGTCGGTCGCCAGCCGCCGCAGCGAGCCCTCGACGGCGGCGCGGACGTTCGCCGGGCTGCTGTCGAGGTGGCCGGGGCCGTCGCCGGCGTGGGACACCATGCCGAACTTGGTCGCCAGCACGACCTCGTGGCGGCGGTCCTTGATCGCCCGGCCGACGAGTTCCTCGTTGGTGTACGGCCCGTAGATCTCGGCCGTGTCGATGAGGGTGACCCCGAGGTCGAGAGCCCGGTGGATGGTGCGGATGGACTCGGCATCGTCGGTGCCCGCCCCGGCGTACGCCGTGGACATCCCCATGGCCCCCAGCCCGATGCGGGAGACGTCGAGGGTTCCCAGCCTGCTGTGCCTCATGGTGGTGGCTCCCTTCTGCAGTCGTGCCGGCGTGCCGGCCCCGGCGTCTGCGACGACCGTACCGTGAACACGCCGGCCCCGGCCCGTGACGGGGCACCCCCGTTCCCCGCCCCGCCCGTCGTAGCATTGGGGTGGCGCTGAATGTCCGCCGGCGGAACCGCCGGTGCCGGGGGAGGGGGACACCGCAGCCGTGGTGGTCGAGGGTACAGCCGAGGTAGCTCCGGCCCGTCCGCCCGTCGTGGGCCGCACCCGCCGTGCGCGGTCCCCGTGGCTGGACCGGCCCGTGCCGGGATGGGCGTGCGTGCTCTCGTGGGTCGTGGCCACGGCCGTGTTCCTCGGCACCATGGCCGCCCTGGGCGGTATCGCCATCGGCGACATGGTGTCGACCGAATCGGGTGCGCTCTCCTTCGCCCACGGCCAGACCACGTGCGCCTTCCCCCCCGACACCCATGACGAGGGTCCCCTCTACCCGCTGCTGGCCGCCGGAGTACTTGCGGTCGCCCGCCCGGGCGCGTCCACGCCCTTCCCGCACGGCCCGGCCATGGCCGCACCCTGCGCGGGCACGGCCGTGGCCGTCCGCCAGTGGATGGCGCACACCCACACCGTGCAGTCGGTCGCCCACGTGGGCGTGCTGGTGTGGTGCTTCCTCCTTTCCGGCCTGGTCCTCTTGCTGCGGGCCGCCGGCCGGGGCCGCCGGCGGGCCGAGGTGGTCGGCGTGCTGGTGCTGGCGGTGCTGCCGCCGGTCCTCGCCTGCCTCCACACGTTCTTCCACCCCGAGGACCTCCTGGCCCTGGGCTTCGTGCTGGCGGCCATGGCCGCCTTCCTCCGGCGACGTTGGTTCCTCGCCGGCGTGCTCGTGGGGCTGGGCATCACCGCCCAGCCGTTCGCCGCCCTGGCGGCCATCCCGCTGGTCGTGCTGTCGCCGGGCCGGTCGTGGCTGCGGACGGCCCTCGGCGCGGTGCTGGGTGTGGCCCTGCTGGCGGTCCCGCTGGCCCTCTTCACCTATCACGGCGTGGGCAACGCCTTTCTGGGGGCGGGCACGCTCCTCCCGGAGCCGGCGACGCTGGTGGGGTACCTGCACCTGTCCTCGGGGTGGCTCGGCCTCGTCTCCCGCGGCTTCCCCCTCGTCGCCGCGGCCGCGCTGTCCCTCTGGGCCCGGCGCCGGTCGGGCGACGGTGTCCCCGGGCCCGAGCAGTTCGTGGCCGTCGTGACGGTGGCCCTGTGTCTCCGCCTGGTGTCCGAGGTCTACTTCTGGGGGTACTACCTGGCCGCCGCGGCCGTGCTGCTGCTGGTGCTCGACCTCGTCGGCGGCCGCCTGCGAACGGCCACGGTCGCCTTCTTCATCTTGTGCGGTGCCTTCTTCCCTCTCGTCTTCGAGGTCGGGCCGGTCGTCGACTTCGGCGTCGCCCACCTGTCCGCCGTCCAGACCCTCCTCACCGGGTGGGCACTGGTGCTCGCCGTGGGACCGTTGCGGCCCCTGGGGCGCCGCACCGGGCGGCCGTCCGCCGACGGGGCGACGGCACCGGTCACCTGAACCGTCGTCCCCGGCATGCCCCCGGACCCGGTTGCTAGGGTCGGTTCGTCGACGCCGGGGGGTGGCAGAGCGACAGGTTCGACGGGCGTCGATGACGGCCGCGGGGCCGTGGGGGGAGTGCGACATGGCTCACTGGACCCGCAGATGGAAGCTGCCCCGGACGGCGGTCGCACTGGCGGCCGGCCTGCTCGTGTCCGTCACGCTCAGCGCGTGCAGCTCGTCCTCGAGCTCGCCGACGACGGGGAAGGTCCTCCTGGTGGGCACCTTCGACGCCACCCCCAGTACCCGACCATCCAGGCGGCCGTGGATGCCGCCCAGCCCGGTGACTGGATCCTCATCGGCCCCGGTGACTACCACGAGACGGCCGACATGACCGGCACCATCAGCTCGACCCGGGCCGACGAAGGCGGCTTCGGGGGTGTGTACGTGACCAAGGCGAACCTCCACATCCGGGGCATGAACCGGTCGACGGTCGTCGTGGACGGCACCAAGGCCGGCTCGGCCGGCCCCTGCAGCTCGGCGCCCTCGGCGCAGAACTTCGGCGCCCTCGGCCCCGACGGGAAGGCGCTCGGACGCAACGGCATCGACGTGTTCAAGGCGAGCGGCGTCACGGTCGAGAACCTGACGGCCTGCAACTTCCTCGCCGGGTCGGGCGAGTCGGGCAACGAGGTGTGGTGGGACGGCGGTGCGGATACCGCCGAGATCGGCCTGACCGGCTACTGGGGCTCGTACCTGACGGCCACCTCCACCTACTTCGGCGACGAGACAACGGCCGCCCAGTACGGCATCTTCGCCTCGAACGCCGCCGGTCCGGCCAGCTGGGACCAACTCTACGGGTCCAACATGAACGACTCGGGCATGTACGTGGGGGCCTGCAAGCAGGTCTGCGACGTCACCATCGATCACGCGTGGATGGAGTACGACGCCCTGGGTTACTCCGGCACCAACTCCGGTGGGGCGATCGAGATCGAGAACAGCCAGTTCGACAACAACGAGGACGGCCTCGACACCAACACCCAGATCGGCTCGGATCCGCCGGCGCCCCAGAACGGGGACTGTCCCGACAACGGCATCAGCGTCGTGACCGGCACCCACTCGTGCTGGGTGTTCATCCACAACAACGTCCACGACAACAACAATCCCGACGTGCCGGCGGCCGGCGGGGCCGCGGCCGGACCGGTGGGCACGGGCATGACCGTCTCCGGCGGCCGGAACGACACGGTGATGGACAACACGTTCTCCAACAACGGTGCCTGGGGGATCCTCTTCGTGCCCTACCCCGACAGCGACATGCCGACGCACGGGCAGACGTGCAGCGGCACCGGCGGTGTGGAGATGACCGGGTTCGGCTGCGTCTACGACCCCGAAGGCGATGCCCTGCTCACCAACCACTTCGTCAACGACGGGTACTTCCACAACCCCAGCAACGGCGACTTCGGACAGATCGTTCTGAACGGGGGCCAGCCGCGCAACTGCTTCTCGGGCAACGTGGCCCCCAACGGGTCGACGCCGGCGAACCTCGAGCAGACCCAGCCGACGTGCGACGGCACGAAGCTGCCGGCGGCCGACACCGGCGGCGCCCTGCTCGGCCAGACGCTGTGCGACACCGGTTTCGGTTCGTGCCCGCCGGGCGCCACCTACCCGAAGCCCGGCGCCGTGGTCCTGCACCCGTTCCCCACCGGGCTGCCGACCATGCCGAACCCCTGCGTCGACGTACCCTCCAACGCGTGGTGCGCGAACGGCGCGCCGGTCTGAGGGACGCCGGACCCGTCGCCGGTCGGTCGGGCGACCGACGTCAGCGGGTGTTCAGACGACGGGCGGCGGGATCGGCGACGGTCCCAACAGCTCACTGCCGGCGCCGGCGCCGGTGTCGGCCACGAGGCGCGACCGGGCCAGGATGGCCGCCCCCACCAGCAGCAGCACCAGCGACACGCCCGCACCGGCGACCCGCCCGCCGGCGGTGGCCAGTCGTTCGTCGAAGGCCGTGATCCCGATGACGATGCCGGCCAGGGGCCCGATGACGACGTTGGCCGTGCGCGACGCCGTCACCGGTCCGGCGTGCAGCGACGCCTGGAGCAGCAAGAGCCCGCAGGCGCCCGTCACGGCCAGGGCGTAGGGCACCCAACTGGTGGCGACGTGGCCCCAGCCCTCGGAGATGAGGGTGGTGAGGGACTTGGTGAGGCCGGCGTTGTAGGAGAACAGCACGGCGGCGGCGGCACCCAGGGCGGCCGCCCGCCACCACCTCGGGCCCAGCCGCCCGGTGACCACCAGCCCGGCCACCAGGGTGGCCACCACCGACGTGACCGCGATCCACGCCCGGTGGTCGGGCTGCCCGGTCCCGGCCGTGGGGGAGGCGGCCACGAAGAAGCCGGCCAGCCCGGCGACCACGGCCACGACGCCGACGACCTCCTGCCGTCCGACCGGATGATGGAAGACCACGGCCAGAATGACCACCAGAAACACCAGTTCGCTGTTGAGGATGGGCTGCACGACGCTCAGGCTGCCGAAGTGGAGGGCGGAGGCCTGCAACACGAACTGCACGAGCAGCAGGGTGAAGCCGAGCAGCCACACCCCCCGTCGCAGCACCGTGAGGAACAGCCCCGGTGTCAGGGCCTCGTCGATGGGTGCGGACTCGAGGCCGAGGCGTTGGAGCACGATGGCGACCGCGCTCACCAGCGCGGCCAGCGTGGCCAGCAGGTACTCCACTACCGGCGGGTGCTGCCCGGCCGCCCGGCGCCCCCCGCGGCCGCCGTCACGCCGCGCTCGCCGCTGCTGTCCATCTTCCCCCCCTCGACCCCCGGCAGCTCGGCGCCGCCGGCGGTCCCCGCAGCAAGGGTACTCCCGGTGCCGTCCGGCGTCGTCGGTGCGGCCCGCCCGGCCCGCCGGAAGCGGGGGGACCGGCAGTGGCGTGACCTACGATGAGCCGGTGAACCCCACGCATCCGTACCCGGCGGTCGTGCAACGTCCCGATTTTCCGGCCATCGAGCGGGTGGTGGAGGAGGAGTGGCGCACCGACGACACGTTCCACCGGTCGATCGCCCACCGGGCGGGCGCACCCGAGTTCGTGTTCTACGACGGACCGCCGTTCGCCAACGGGCTGCCGCACTACGGGCATCTGCTCACCGGCTTCGTCAAGGACGCCGTCCCCCGGTACCGGACGATGCGCGGGGACATCGTCGAGCGGCGGTTCGGCTGGGACTGTCACGGACTGCCGGTGGAGATGGAGGCCGAGCGACGCCTGGGGGTCTCGGGGTCGGCCTCCATCGAGGCCCTCGGGGTCGACGAGTTCAACGCCTACTGCGCCTCGTTGGTGGGCTCCACCGTCGACGCCTGGAAGGAGTACATCGAACGCCAGGCCCGGTGGGTCGACATCGACAACGCCTACCGCACGATGGACACGGACTACATGGAGAGCGTCATGTGGGCCGTGCGGCAGCTGTGGGACAAGGGGCTCCTCTACGAGGGCTACCGGGTCCTTCCCTACTGCTGGGAGTGCGAGACGCCCCTGTCGAACTTCGAGACGCGCCTCGACGACGCCTATCGCGACCGGCAGGACCCGGCCGTCACGGTGGCCTTCGAGCTGGACACCGGGGAGCGACTGCTGGTGTGGACGACCACACCGTGGACACTGCCGTCCAACCTGGCCATCGCCGTTGGCCCCGAGCTCGATCTATGCCGTCTTCGACGTGGACGGCCGACGGACCATCGTGGGCGAGGGGGCCGTCGACGGCTACGAGCGGGAACTGGCCGGGGCCACCCGGGTGGGCTCGGTGACCGGCGCCGAGCTGGTGGGGATGACCTACACGCCGCTGTTCGACTACTTCGTCGGCCACGACGGCGCCTTCCGGGTGCTGGCCGCCGACTTCGTGGCCGAAGGCGAGGGGACCGGTGCCGTGCACATCGCGCCCGGCTTCGGCGAGGACGACCAGCGGCTGTGCGACGCCGAGGGCATCGCCCTCGTCTGCCCGGTCGACGAGCGCGGACGGTTCACGGCCGAGGTGCCCGACTACGAGGGCACCCAGGTCTTCGACGCCAACCAACCCATCGTCCGCGCCCTGCGGGGACGCGGCGCGGTGGTCCGCGAGGACAGCTACGCGCACAGCTACCCGCACTGCTGGCGGACGGACACGCCGCTCATCTACCGGGCCATGTCGTCGTGGTTCGTGAAGGTCAGCGCGTTCAAGGACCGAATGTCCGAGCTCAACCTCCAGATCGACTGGGTGCCGGCGCACGTGCGCGACGGGGCGTTCGGCAAGTGGCTCGAGGGCGCCCGCGACTGGTCGATCAGCCGGAACCGGTACTGGGGATCGCCCATCGCCGTGTGGAAGAGCGACGACCCCGCCCACCCCCGTATCGACGTCTACGGGAGCCTCGACGAGCTCGAGCGCGACTTCGGTGTGCGGCCCGCCGATCTCCACCGGCCGGCCATCGACGAGCTGACCCGCCCGAACCCCGACGACCCGACGGGCGCGTCCACCATGCGGCGGGTACCCGACGTGCTGGACTGCTGGTTCGAGTCCGGTGCCATGCCGTTCGCGCAGGTGCACTACCCGTTCGAGAACCGCGAGTGGTTCGAGAGCCACTTCCCCGGCGACTTCATCGTCGAGTACATCGGCCAGACCCGGGGGTGGTTCTACACCCTGCACGTCCTGTCGACGGCGCTCTTCGACCGCCCGGCCTTCAAGCGGTGCCTGGCCCACGGCATCCTGCTCGGGGACAACCAGCTGAAGCTGTCGAAGCGGCTGAAGAACTACCCCGATCCCACGGAGATCTTCGACACCGTCAGCTCCGACGCCATGCGGTGGGCGCTGCTGTCGTCGGCGGTCCTTCGGGGCGGCGACATGGCCATCGACCGGCGGGCCATGGAGGAGGCCGTGCGCCAGGTGCTCCTGCCCATCTGGAACGCCTGGTACTTCCTCAGCCTCTACGGCAACGCGTCGTCCCTGCGCGGGAAGGTGGTGGACTCGGCGACCGACGTGCTCGACCGCTACATCCTGGCGTCGGCGCGCCGGCTGGTGGAGGACGTCACCGAACGCTTCGAGGCCATGGACCTGTCGGGCGCCTGCGAGGCCGTCTGGGCCTTCCTCGACACCCTGAACAACTGGTTCATCCGGCGGTCCCGCGACCGGTTCTGGGCCGGGGAGCAGGCCGCCGTGGACGCCCTCCACACGGTGCTCGAGGTGCTGTGCCGGCTGGCCGCCCCGCTCCTGCCGCTGCTGACCGACGCCGTCTACCAGCCGCTGACCGGGGCCGACAGCGTGCACCTGACCGACTGGCCCGACCCGGTTGCGCTACCGGCGGATCCCGACCTGGTGGCCACCATGGACACCGTGCGGGCCATCTGCTCGGCGGCCTCGGCCGTGCGCAAGGCCAACGGGCTGCGGGTGCGTCTGCCGCTGGCGACGCTCACGATCGCCTCCGACGGCGACGCCGCACGCCTGGTGCCCTTCATCTCGCTGGTGGCCGACGAGGTGAACGTGAAGGACGTCCGCGTGACCGGGCTCGACGCGCTCGGTCGCGAGGTCTACGAGGTCGACC
Organism: uncultured Actinomycetota bacterium; assembly: GCA_963838005.1. Taxonomy (GTDB): domain Bacteria; phylum Actinomycetota; class Acidimicrobiia; order Acidimicrobiales; family RAAP-2; genus CAWIPW01. Next base: position 158,163 of record CAWIPW010000002.1, on the reverse strand, counting down.
TGGCCACGGTGGGCCCCCGCCTGGGTCGGGCCACGCCGGCGGTGGTGGCCGCCATGCGGGCGGGCGAGTACCGCCACGACGCGGCCGCCGGACGCCTCCACGTGCTCGACCACGAGTTCGGCCCGGACGAGTTCAACCGGCGGATCGTCCCCCTCGACCCGTCCTCCACCTCGCCGTTCGGCGACGGCGGGCTGGTGTCGCTCGACCTCGAGGTGACCCCCGACCTCGAGACGGAGGGCATCGCCAGGGATGTCATCCGCCTGGTGAACCAGGTGCGCCGTGACGAGATGCTCTACGTGACCGACCGGATCGAGCTCGGCATCTCGGTCCGCGGGCACGCCGACGTGGGCGCCGCCCTGCGCGCCCACGGGGACGCCCTGGCCGCCGAGACGCTGGCCACGTCGGTGGAGGTGACGGCGGACGGGGAGGAAGGCGCCGGCGGCCACACGGTGGAGCTCGCCGACGGGCGGTCGATCGGCCTCACCGTGCGCAGGGCGGCCCACGGCGCCGCCTGACGCCGGCGGCGGCCACCACCGGTCCGGGGTCGGGCCCGCCGGAATTCACGCGGAGGTAACCAAGAGGCGGGCGCCCGGCCGTACGATGCCTCTGTCTCCGGGAGCGGAGCACCGGTGTCGGCACGTCTGCGGGAGGCGGTGCCGGCCGCGACAGGAGAGCGACGATGTTGACGACGACGGGGAACGCCCAGCCGCGATCGGGGGTCAGCCGGCGCCCGCGCCGTGCGAAGTCCTTCGACCACCGCGACTTCCGGGTGCGGACCCGGGTCATCCACGGCTACCGGCGGGCCTTCCGGCTGGCCGGTTCGGGCCCGGCCATCCTGCTGATCCACGGGATCGGCGACTCGTCGGTCACCTGGGAGACGGTGCTGCCGGAGCTGGCCCTCGACTACACGGTGCTCGCCCCCGACCTCCTCGGCCATGGGGAGTCCGACAAACCCCGGGGGGACTACTCGGTGGCCGGGTTCGCCAACGCCATGCGCGACCTCCTCACGGTGCTCGACATCGACCGGGTCACCGTCATGGGCCACTCGCTCGGCGGTGGGGTGGCCGCCCAGTTCGGCTACGAGTACCCCGAACGGGTGGAGCGCCTGGTGATGGTGGCCACCGGCGGCGTGTCCCGCAACGTCAGCCCGCTGCTGCGGCTGGCGGCCGCCCCCGGCGTCGATCTGGCCATGCCCGTGCTGAGCGCGCCGCCGATGCGGCTGGCGGGAAGGGCCGTCGGCGAGGTCCTCCGCTATTTCGGCGCCGGGCTCGGGCTCGACGTCGAGGAGATCATGCGGGTGTTCGGGGCCCTGCCCGACGCCCAGTCCCGCCGGTCGATCGTGCGCACCCTGCGCTCGGGCGTCGACTGGCACGGCCAGGTCATCACCATGCTCGACCGCGCCTACCTGGCCCAGTCGGTGCCCAGCCAGATCATCTGGGGCGCCAAGGACGCCATCATCCCGGTGTCGCACGGGTACCTCCTCCACGAGGCTCTGCCCGGCAGCCGCCTCGAGGTCTTCGAGGAGGCCGCCCACTTCCCTCACCACACCGACCCGGCGCGCTTCGTGCGGGTCGTCGACGAGTTCATGCGGGCCACGCCGCCGGCCGAGTTCTCGGCCGAGCGGTGGCGCACCCTCCTGCGGGCCGGGCGCCCCGACATCGAATTCGCCGACGCCGGCTGACGCCGGCCACGGTCGCCCGCGTCGGCAGCCATGCGCGTCATCGTCGGACCACCGGACGATCCGTCCCGCTATCAGTTCTCCCACCGCCTCCGGGTCCGCTTCGCCGAGACGGACGCCATGGGCGTGGTCCACCACGCGGCCGCCCTCGTCTACCTCGAGGACGCCCGGGTCGAGTACCTGCGGGCCGTCGGGCACCCCTATGCCGAGCTGCGGTCGGGCGGGGTGGACATCGCCGTGCTCGAGGTGGCCGCCGCCTTCCTCCGGCCGCTGCGCTTCGACGAGCTCGTCGACGTGCACCTCCGGCTGGCCCGGGCGTCGCGCACCACCTTCCAGCTCGACTACCTGGTCACGGCGGCCGGCTCCACCCGCATGACGGCGGCCACCGTGCACGGCTGCGTGGGCCCCTCCGGCCGGGCGACCAGGCTGCCGGACTGGCTGGCGGAGCTGGCATAGCCCGCCGGGATCGGACGGCCGGTTCGGCCGGCCGGTGGCTCACAGCCGCGACGGGATGACGGCCTCGACCACGCTGGGCCCCGGCGTGGACAGCGAGCGCTCGAGGGCGGTGGTGAACTCCTCCGCCGTCCTGGCCGTGGTGGCCTCGAGCCCCATGCCGCGGGCGAGCGAGGCGAAGTCGAGGTCGGGTCGGGCCAGGTCGAGCATGGCCATGGCCCGGGGACCGGGCGGCTCGGCCCCGACCCGCTGCAGCTCCATGTTGAGCACGGCGTACGAACGGTTGTTGAGCAGGACGGTGGTGACATCGAGCCCCTCGCGGGCCATCGTCCACCACGCCTGCAGTGTGTACAGGGCGCTCCCGTCCGCCTCGAGTGCGACCACCCTGCGGTCGGGACGGGCGACGGCGGCGCCGACCGCCACCGGCAGGCCCTGGCCGATGGCGCCGCCGGTCAGGGACAGCCAGTCGTGGGGCGGGGCGCCGGCGGTGGCCCCGGCCGCGAAGATGCCAGCCGTATTGCCCTCGTCGGACACGATGGCACCTTCGGGCAGAAGGGCGCCCAGCGCGTCGCACACGCTGCGGGCGTCGAGCGCACCGGTGGGCCGGTCGGGCCGACCGGAGGGCTGGCCCGCCGGCGTCGTCCCGCCGCAGCCGAGCTCGGCGACCAGTGCAGCCAGGGCGGCGCCGGCGTCGTCCTGCGGTCCGGCCAGCCGGTGGACGGTGCAGCCTTCCGGTACGAGGTCGCTCGCCCGGCCGGGGTAGGCGAAGAACGAGACCGGCGAGGCCGCGTCCACCAGCACCAGGTGTCGGAGCCCCTCCAGCTGCAGGGTCGCCAGTTCGGCCAGGTACGCCAGCCGCTCGACCGGGGGCCGGCCGGCCCCGCGTGCCAGCCGGGCCGGAAACGTCTCGGCCAGCAGCCTGGCGCCCCCGGCCCCGGCCACGGCGGCGACGTCGTCGAGGAGCGGGCCGTTGAGGGCCCGGCCCCCGGCCAGCAGCGCGGCCGGTTCGCCCGAGCGCAGGGCGGCCGCCACCGTGGCGACGGTGCCGTCGTCGGGTGCGGCCCCACCGGCGCCCTCCGGTCGCCAGCCGGGGCCCGGGGCCACGGCCTCGCCGCCCTCGGACCACGACGCGTCCGCCGGCAGGATGAGGGTGGCCACCTGTCCGGGCGGCCCGAGGGCGGCCGCCGTGGCCGCAGCGGCGTCGGTGCCGACCGCGGCCGGGGAGGCCGACCGCCGGACGAACGACGACACGTTGCGGGCCACCGTCTCGATGTCGGACTCGAGCTGGGCGTCGTAGCGCTTGTGGTAGGTGGCGTGGTCGCCCACGATGTTGACGACCGGCGAGCGCGCCCGGCGGGCGTTGTGCAGGTTGGCCAGGCCGTTGCCCAGCCCCGGCCCCAGGTGCAGCAGGGTGGCCGCCGGCCGCCCGGCCATGCGGGCGTACCCGTCGGCCGCGCCGGTGGCCACGCCCTCGAAGAGCGCCAGCACGCCCCGGAGCTCCTCCACGACGTCGAGGGCGGCCACCAGGTGCATCTCCGACGTGCCCGGGTTCATGAAGCAGGTGTCGACCCCGTGGGCGACCAGGGTCCGGGCCAGGGCCTGTGCACCGTTCACGCTCGCAGCTCCTTGTCGTCGGACCGGCCGACCGCCTCGTCGCCGGTCAATCGAAGATCACGCCCGGGTTGAGGATGGCCCGGGGGTCGAAGGCATGCTTGATCCGGCGCAGCAGCGCCAGTTTGGCCGGATCCTCGCCCGCCACGTAGTGCGCCTTCTTCTCCCGGCCGATGCCGTGCTCGCCGGAGACGGCGCCGCCCAGCCCCAGGCCCAGGGCGAGCACCTCGCCGACGAGGTCGTGGCACCGCTGCCGGTCGGGCTGGAAGACCGACAGGTGGACGTTGCCGTCCCCGGCATGTCCGCAGCCGACGATCAACGACGACGACGAGGCCGCCACCTCGGCCACCCGCTCGAGGAACGCGGGGATCGAGGCCCGGGGGACGACGACGTCGACGATGTCGTCGGCGCCGGCCGCCTTCGCCGCCCAGAAGGCCCGCTCCCTGGCCTCCACCAGTCGGGCCCCGGCGGGGGGCGGCAGGACGTACACGTCGAGGGCACCCAGGTCGGCCAGCAGGACGCCCAGTACCTCGGTGTCCTCGGCCAGACGGTCGGACCGGTGGTTGTCGAGCACCACCACCAGGTACGCCAGTGACACGTCGCGGACGTCGTCGGGGATGCCCAGCTCGATGCCGGCGCTCGCCGTGATCCCCGCCATCGACACCACGTCGATGTACTCGATCATCAGGGGGGAGAGCCCGCTGGCCACCAGGGGCGGCACGGCGGCGGCCACCGCCTCGAGGGTGGCGAACGGCGCCAGCACGGTGGCGTGGTGGCCGGGCCGGGGCGCCAGGCGCAGGGTGGCCTCGCACACCATAGCCAACGTGCCCTCCGACCCGACGATCAGCTGGGTGAGGTCGTAGCCGGCCGTCGCCTTGACGAAGCGGCCCCCGGTGCGGATGACCTCGCCCGTCCCGAGCACCACCTCGAGTCCCAGGACGTGGTGGCGGGTGACCCCGTGCCGGACGGCCCGCATGCCGCCGGCATTGGTGGCGACGTTGCCGCCCAGGCTGGCCGACTGTTCGCCCGGGAAGACCGGGTAGACCAGCCCGTGGCCGGCCACGGCGTCGTCGAGGTCGCGGAGTGTCACCCCCGGTTGCACGACGGCCACGTGATTGGCGACGTCGATGTCGACGATGGCGTCCATGTGCTCGAAGGACACCACCACCCCGCCCTCGACGGGCACGCATGCGCCCGACAGGCCGGTGCCCGCACCCCGGGCCGTGAGGGGGACGCCGGCTTCGTTGGCGGCGGCCACGATGGCGGCCACGTGGGCGGTGGTGGCGGGGCGGACGACGGCCGCCGGGCGTACGCCCGACGTCGTCAGGCACTCGTCGTGGCCGTAGTCGTCGGGGACGGCGCCGCCGGCGGTCACGTGGGCGGAGCCGACGATGCCCGCCAGCACCTCCTCGAATGCCGTCATGATCCCTCTCCCGACGATGGGCGTACCGGCTGCGGTCTCGTCTACCGGGCCGGGGATTCCGGGGGCCCCGGCACCCGACGGGGCGTCGCCGGCGCCCGCGCCGACCAGCGAGCATACCGGTGGGCCGGGCCGCAGCCCCGGGAAGTGGTGGCGACGCCGGACCGTATGCTGGCGGCGTCGGTGGGGTCAGGGTGCGTGTCCGGTGTCGTCCCCTCGATCCGCGTACCGCCATCCGGACGAGGAGGAGTCGCCGTGACGATCGCAGTTGGAGACCGCATCCCCGACGTCGCCGTGCGCGTGCCCGGGCCCGACGGCCCCGTGCCCGAGCGCACCGGGACGCTGCTCGGCGCCGGTCGCGTGATCGTCTTCGGCGTCCCGGGGGCGTTCACGCCCACGTGCAGCGACTACCACCTGCCGAGCTACCTCATGTTGCACGACGAGCTCGAGGCCAAGGGGGTCGGGTTGGTGGCCTGCGTCTCCGTCAACGACGCCTACGTCATGGGCGCGTGGGGCCTGGCCCTCGAGGTCGGGGACCAGGTGGTGCTGGTGGCCGACGGCAATGCCGAGTTCACCCGGGCCCTCGGCCTCGAGATGGACGGATCGGCGTTCGGCCTCGGCACCCGCTCCAAGCGGTATGCCATGGTCGTCGACGACGGGGTGGTCACGTCGCTGGCCGTCGAGCCCGGCCCGGGTCTGACGGTGAGCGCGGCCGACGCCGTGCTGGCCACCCTGTAGTCCCGTGGACCTCGTCGACGCCCTGACGACCACCGGCGCCGTGCGCGAATTCACGGACGAGCCCGTGGACGACGACGTCCTGGTCCGGATCCTCGACCGGGCCCGGTTCGCGCCCAACGGGGGAACCGGCAGGCCTGGCAGGTGGTGGTGGTGAAGGACCCGACGGCCCGCCGGCGGCTGCGGGACGCCTACCTGGCCGGCTGGTACGACTACCTGGCCCTGGGCGCGGCGGGCCTGGTCCCGTGGTCGGTGGTGACCGACAGGGACGCCGAGGCCCGGGCCCTCGGGGCCAGCGCCGCCCTGGCCGAGCAGGCCGCCGCCGGCCCGGGTGGGTTCGCCGAGCACCTCGACTCGGTGCCGGCCCTGCTGGCCGTGTTCGCCGATCTGGCCAAGCTGTCCACGGTCGACCGCGATACTCGACCGCTACACGATGGCCGGCGGTGCCTCGGTCTACCCCTTCGTCTGGAGCGTGCTGCTGGCGGCCCGGGCCGAAGGGCTGGGCGGCGTGATCACCACCATGGCCGTGCGCGAGGAGGACGCCGTCGGCGCGCTGCTCGGTGCCCCGCCGACGCACGTGCTGGCGGCCGTCGTCGCCCTCGGCCGCCCGGCTGTCCGCCCGACCCGGCTGAAACGGCGCCCGGTCGAGACGTTCGCCACCGTCGACCGCCTCGACGGGGTCCCGTTGTCGGGCGGGTCGCCGCCCGGCGGCGGTGCGGCCTGACGGTGGCCCGGCCGGTCCCCGAGGAGGTCGAGTTCCGCCCCGAGGCGCCCGCGGAGGCCCTGGCAGCCATGGACGGCGTGGCCGGCGGCGGCCGAGGCTGGGTCAATCTCAGACCGGTGATCGACCCCGAGGACCTGCCGCCGCCCCCGGGGCCGTTCGCCATCTTCGGCGGCTCGCGGCACCAGGTGCCGACGGCCACCTACCTCCCCCGACCGCCCGGCCGCGACGGCCGTACCGGCCAGGTCGACCTGGGGCTGCAACACGGCGCCGGCCCCCGGGCGGCGGCCCGCCTGGCCGGGTTGGGCCGTCCCGTGCCCGACGGGTGGCGGATCCGACAGGACCACCCCCGCCGCGGGCTGGTCATCGAGGCCCCGGCGGGGACGGGCGCCCCGTTCATCCTCGACTGGCTGGTGGGGGCGGCCACCGCCCTGTGCTCGGTGCCGATGACGGGCCGGTGGGTGGCCACCGTGTTCCACGAGGCCACCTAGCGGCGGAAGCCGATCCGTCGGCCGGCCGTACGATCTGGCGGCCGGCGCGCTCGCCGGCCCCGCCCCGCCGCCGGCGCCGGTGGCGGGTCCGCCATGGCAACCAAGGAGGCGTGCTCGTGGGCAATGTGCTGAAGGAGTTCAAGGACTTCGTCCTCAGGGGCAACGTGCTCGACCTGGCCGTGGCCATCGTCATCGGCGCGGCGTTCACGGCCGTGGTCAACTCCCTCGTCCGGGATGTGCTGACCCCGTTCGTCACGGCCATCACCGGGAGGAACACGTTCGGCGACCTGACGTTCACCCTCCACGGCAGCGTCTTCGCCTACGGCAACTTCCTCAACCAGGTCATCTCGTTCGTGATCACGGCGGCGGCGGTGTTCTTCTTCGTCGTCAAGCCGATCAACCACCTGATGCAGCGGCTGGGCCGGCTGCCGGAGGAGACGCCGGTCCGCGACTGCCCCGACTGCCTGAGCCAGGTGCCCGCCGCGGCCACCCGGTGCGCGCAGTGCACCAGCCCGCTGACGCCGGTGGCGTGAGGACGGGGCCGCGGCCCGGTCAGCGGCGGCGGGTGGCCAGGTGGAAGCCGCCGCACTGGCTGCAGGGATAGGGTTCGAGGTCGATCCCGTTCTCGAGCCGGCGCTGGAGGGACGCCCGGTTGGCACTGTCGGCGTCGGGGAAGCGCCGCTTGGGCGTGCCGTCGGCACGGAAGTGCCCGCGCAGGGAGCCGTCGCCGTCCTCCGTCGGCGGCCGCCGGCCCCGACGGGCCGGAGGGGGCGCCGGCCGGCGCCGTCGGGGGGACATGGCGGCGGTTACTCCGTATAGACCGCGGGCCGCTTCTGGCGGAAGGCGGCCGAGGCCTCGTTGAGGTTGCCGGTGTGCCCGGCGAGGAGCTGGGTGCGGTTCTCGAGCGCCACCGCGGCCCGCAGGCTGGCGACGTCCAGCGACGACCACAGCGTGTCCTTGGTCAGCTCGAGGCCGAAGTGGCTGTAGGCGCACATCTGGTCGGCCAGGTCGAGGGCGGCGTCGAGCAGCTCGGACGGACCGTGCACCCGCGACACCAGACCGATGCGCTCGGCTTCGGCGGCGTCCACCTTGCGCCCGGTCAGCAGGATCTCCCAGGCGCGTGTCGTGCCGACGGCGCGGGGCAGCAGCCAGCTGACGCCAAGCTCGGTGCCCGAGAGCCCGTTGACGATGCCCGCCCCGCAGAAGACGGCCGACGTCGACGCCAGCCGGATGTCGGCGCCGAGCGTCAGGCACATCCCCCCGCCGTAGGCCACGCCGTTGACGGCCGCCACCACCGGCTGGGGGATGTCCCGGAGGGCGGGCACGATGCCACCCATGAACTCCATGGACCGGACGCCCATCCGGTGACGCGACATGCCTTCCACCCCCGGGGGCATGCCGGCGTCCTCGAGCTCCAGGCCGGAGCAGAACCCGCGGCCGGCGCCGGTGAGGACCACCACCCGGCAGTCGTTGTCGGCGGCCACCTCGCGCAGCACCCGGTACAGGTCGTCCACGAGCGCGAACGACAGCGAGTTGAGCCGGTCGGGGTTGTCGAGGGTCACCACGGTGACGTGGGGTCGGGGGGAGTGGGCGCGCACGAGGGGCATGGGGAGAGCATCCACGACCGCGACGGCGGTGTGCCACTTCCGGCCGGCGGCGTGGGGCATCATTTGCGGGTGCTGGACCCCTTCGCCGACTTCGACCCCTACGGCGGGGCCCCGGAACCCGAGACCCTGACCGGCAGCCTGCTGGTGGCGGCCCCGCGCCTGGTCGACCCCCACTTCGCCCGCCGGGTCGTGCTGGTGCTCGACCACGGGGACCACGGGGCCATCGGTGTCGTCCTCGACGACGCCGGGGCCGCCCCCGTGGGGGAGCTGCTGCCGGCATGGGGCGAGCTGGCGGCGCCCCCGGGGACCGTCTTCGTGGGCGGCCCGGTGCAGCGCAACGCCGTGATCGGCCTGGCCCGCCTGACGGCGCCGCCGGCGGCGGTGGAGCCGCCGGCCGGATGGCGGTCCCTCCTCGACGATCCGAGGCCGGTCGGCACCCTCGACCTCGAGGCCGGGCCGCAGGCAGGGGTCGGGAGCATCGAGAGCGTGCGGCTGTTCTCGGGCTACGCCGGCTGGGAGACCGGGCAGGTCGAGCACGAGATCCGGGAGGGTTCGTGGTACGTGGTGCCGGCCCGGGCCGCAGACGCCGTCGGGGCCGACCCCGAGGGGCTGTGGCGGCGGGTCCTGCGCCGGCAGGGCGGCGCCCTGGCCCTGGTGTCGGGCTACCCGCCCGAACCCTCGGTCAATTTGACCTCCCGCGCCCGTGCCGGGCCACCCCGACGTGGTTCCGCCCGTCGGCCCCGAGGACCGCAGGCGGGTGGTCGACGTGCTGGCCCGGGCGTTCGCCGACGACCCCGTGGCCGGGTACGTCTTCCCCTCGCCCCGCCGGCGCCGGGCGGGGCTGCGACGGTTCTTCGGCGCCCAGGTCCGGCGCCAGTACGGGCCGCTCGGCTTCGTGCGGACGACACCGGCACTGGACGGCGCCGCCCTGTGGGGCCCGCCCGATCGCCCGGGCAACGGGCTTCGCCAGCTCGTCCAGTTGCTGCCGGTCGTGCCCCACCTGGTGTCGCGAGACACCGTGGCCGTGCTCCGCTTCCTCGCCGAGATCGACCGCCACCATCCCCGGGCGCCCCACTGGTACCTGGCCACGCTCGGCACCGCGCCCGAGCGCCAGGGCCGGGGCATCGCCTCCACCCTGCTGGCCGAGGGCCTGGCCCGCATCGACGCCGCCGGCGAGGCCGCCTACCTCGAGTCGTCGAAGGCGCGCAACGTCCCGTTCTACGCCCGGTTCGGCTTCGAGGTGGTCGAGGAGCTCCGGGCCGGTGCCGGTGCGCCCCCTATGTGGCTCATGTGGCGGGAGCCGCGGTCGCCGTCGGGCTGAGGGTCGGCCCCGGGGCCGCGTCCCCGGCGGGGATCAGGACGTGGCCGACACCGTGGCCGTCACGCCCGGATACGCGTGGGCCAGCCCGGGGCCGAGGCCGGCCGGCGTCGGGTCGATGCCCAGCCCGTAGCGGAGCTGGGCGGTGACGGCCTGGTCGATGAGCGGCCAGGCCGTGGCCGGGTCGATGTCGGGTCGGTCGCACCCGTCGACCGCCTGGGCCCCCAGCTGGCCCAGCACGGCCGAGGCACCCTTGAGGCTGGTGAGGAGGTCGACGAGGCGCTCCGACCCGTGCCGGATCTCGCAGAAGTCGTCGAACACGTTGTGCCCGGCGCCGTGGAGCACGACGAGCCGCTTGGGTGCCGGGAGCTGCCCGTAGACCTGGAGGGCCTGGGCGGGTGTCACCAGCGTGTCGGCGCTGCCGAACATCTCGAGGCCCGGCTTGCCGGCGGGCGGCAGCGTCCGCGGCGGTGCCGGGGCCAGGGCCACGTAGGTGCGGACGGCCGGATCGGCGGCGAAGTCGATGGCCGGCGCCGCCACCGGCCGAGTGCCCGACCACCCCGACCTTGGTGAAGTCGAGGCGCCCGTCGAGCAGCGCCCCCGGCGTGGTGTCCTCGACGCGGAGGAACGCCAGCGTGGCCGCCAGGTCCGCGACGTCGCCGCGGCCGTCGATGGCACTCTCCCCGTCGATGGTGGCGGTGCCGTCGAGGACGGCGGCGAGGTCCCGCGACCGGTGGTCGGGCGCGGCCACCACGAACCCCCACTGGGCGAGGTGGTCGGTGAGGAAGCTCGACTGCTCCGGGTAGGAAGCGAAGCCGTGGCTGAACAGGACCACCGGAAACCGCGGCCCGGGGTCGCCGCCGGCGGTGGCCGTGGGCGCCGGCGGCAGGCCCTGGTAGGAGTCGGTCGGCACGCCGTCGGGCAACCCGGCCAGAAAGGAGCTGGACGCCAGGGCGGCCGGGAGCCACGACTTGACCTCGTAGGTGTACGTCGGGTGACCCGTGGTGGCGGCGGGCGTCACCGGGTACCAGATCTGCACGCCGTCGCCGTCGGGCAGGGTCTGGCGGACGGTGCCGGCCACGTAGGGGCCGGGGCCCGAGTACCGGGTGGCGACCGCCGGTGCGGCCGGGGGGCTGGATGCCGACGGTCCGGAGCTGCACGCCGGGATGACGGCGAGGACGGCGGCCGCGGCCACGGCCACGGCGGACAGCCTGCGGCCGCTGACGACGGCGGGTGCGGGCGGTGGACGGCGGGGCATGCTGCCGGTGAAGGCTAGATGGGCGTGGCCGGGAGTGGCCGCATGCCGGTCCGCCCCCGGGTGTCCCAGCGCGTCAGGGGACGTGGAGGCCGTCGGGCAGATTGGCGGCGGCCACGGCCGACGTCAGCAGCTCGATGAGAGCCCGGGTGGGCGCGGAGGGCAGCCCCCGGCTGCGCTGGGCGACGCCCACCCGGCGCCGGGGGAGGCCGTCCACGGCCACCGGCCGGAACCGGTCGCGCAGGTGGCTCGGCAGGGCGGTGGCCGGCAGGATGGCCGGCCCGAACCCTTCGAACGTCAGGGAGGCGATGAGGCGGAGCCCGTCGATCTCGGCCGTGGGCAGCAGCGTCACGCCGGAGGGGCGGAGGGCGTCGTCGAGCTCGTCGCGGAAGGCCGTCCCCGGCAGTGGGAGGAGCAGCTCCATCTCGGCCAGGTCGGAGAGCTGCAGCGGCCGATCGCGGTCGGCCAGGCGGTGGCCGACCGGCACCACCAGCACCAGGTCCTCCTCGAAGAGGCTCTTTGCGATGAGGTCGCCTCCGGGCACGGGCAGGTTCAGCACGGCCAGCTCGAGGAGCCCGGCCGCCAGCTGCGGTTCGAGGCTGGTGGTCGTGCCCTCGACCACCACCAGCCGCAGCTTGGGGTGGCGGCGACGGGCGAGGTCGAGCAGCTGGGGCACCAGCCAGCGGGCGGTGGTGCCGATCATCCCCACCCGCACCGTGCCGGTGACCTCGTCGCGGCAGGCGGCCACGTCGGCCACCATGGCGTCGAGCTCGGACAGGATGCGCCGGCCACGGGCGACCACGACCACCCCCTCCTCGGTCAACTGGCCGTTCGACCGGTCGATCAAGGGCGTGCCCAGCTCGCGCTCGAGGCGGGCGATGTGGGCCGAGACGTTCGACTGCACCGTGCCGAGGTGGGCGCCGGCGGCCGAAAACGTGCCGTGGTCGTTGATGGCGACCAGCGCCTGCAGGTGGCGGAGCTCCATCACTAAAGACGATAGCAGATATCAATAAAAACGGTTTGACTGATCGCTCGCGACTGTTACACAATGTCCTCGGACCACAGGGATCAGGAACCCCCCCTCCGTTCCTTGTCGAGTCAGAGTGAAGGGACCGCCTCCCCCCGGCGGTCCCTTCACCGCGTCTGGGCCCGGTTGCGCGACCTCCATGGCCGACGTCGACGCCCCCCGGCGGCGGTACCGTGGGGAGATGGCAGCCGCGAGCGTGTTCGTCGACCTCGACCGGACCCTGCTGCGCGGCCCGAGCGGCCCGGTCCTCCATGCCGCCCTCGAGGAGGAAGGGGTGGTGCCGCCCGGCCGTCACCTCCCGGGTGAGGGCGCCCTCTACCGGATGTACCGGATCTTCGGCGAGTCGGCCGCTTTCATCGGCCTGGCCCGGGCGGCCGCCTCGGCCATGGCCGGGGCGTCGGCGGAAGGGGCCCGGCGCGCCGGCAAGCGATCGGTCGAGGTCCTCCTTGAGCACGTGCAGCCGTTCGCGCTGGACGACCTGGCCGAGCATCGCCGCCAGGGTCGGCGACTGGTGCTGGCGACCACCTCCCCCTACGACCTGGTGGCCCCGCTGGCGGCGACCCTCGGGTTCGACGACGTGGTGGCGACCCGCTACGAGGAACGGGACGGCACCTACACCGGCGCCCTCGACGGCCACTTCGTTTGGGGCAACGGCAAGCGCGCCGCCGTACGCGAGTGGGCCGCCGCCGAGGACGTCGACCTGCGGGCGTCGCACGCCTACTCCGACAGCATCTACGACCTGCCGTTGCTGCATGCCGTGGGGCATCCCCACCCGCTCAACCCCGATCCCCGCCTGCATGCCTACTCCGTCCTCCGGCGCTGGCCCATCGAGCACTGGGACCGCCCGGCGGGCGTGCCGAGCGTGCTCGGTTTCGAGCCCTACCACGCCGTCCGGCTGCTCTTCCGGCCCGAGGCCTTCCCCTACGCCCGCTTCGACGTCGAGGGGGTCGAGCGCATCCCGCGCGCCGGCCCGGTCATCATCGCCGCCAACCATCGCAGCTACTTCGACGTGGCCGCCATCGGCATCGTGGCGGCCCGCATGGCCCGCCCGACCCGGGTGCTGGCCAAGCGGGAGATCTTCGACGCGCCGCTGATCGGGACGCTGGCCCGCTCCCTCGGGGGCATCGCCGTCGACCGAGACGACGGTCGCAGCTCGGGCCAGGCGTGGCGCGAGGCCGAGGTGGCGCTGCGGGGCGGCGACGCCGTGATCGTGCTGCCCCAGGGGACCATCCCCCGGGGCGAAGCGTTCTTCGATCCCGTCCTGCGGGGGCACACGGGCGCCGTCCGGCTGGCGGCCGCCACCGGCGCCCCCATCGTGCCGGTGGGCGTGTGGGGCACCGAGGAGGTGTGGCCGCGGTCCTCCCGGCTCCCGGCCATCACCAACCTGCTGCACCCGCCGAAGGTGCGGATCCGGGTCGGGACGCCGCTGCACGTCGAGGGCGACGACCCCGCCGGCGAGACGGCCCGGCTCATGGCGGCCATCGTGGACCTGCTCCCGGCCGAGGCCCGGGAGCACCGAGCGCCCGGCGACGGAGGAGTTGGCCCGGACCCGACCGGCCCCGTGACCGCCGGCGATGCCGGCCGCCTCCGCGGTCGTGCGGCCGTGGCCGCCCGGGTGGTGGCGGTGGTCAACGGGCTGTCGAGGGCGGCCGGCCGGGGGAGCGGCACCGTCATCGGTGGCCGGGCCGGCATCGCCGTCGATCCGGAGCTGCTGGCGTCGCTGGCTGCCGGGCGACAGGTGGTGCTGGTGACCGGCACCAACGGCAAGACCACCACCACCGGGCTGCTGGCCGCCGCCCTCACCGGTGACGGCGTCGAGGTGGCCACGAACGCCACCGGTGCCAACATGCCGCCGGGGCACGTGGCCGCGCTGGTGGCGGCGCCCGGCGCCGGCCGGGCCGTGCTCGAGGTGGACGAGAGCTACCTGGGGGCGGTGGCCGACGCCACCGCCCCCGACGTCATCGTGCTGCTCAACCTGTCCCGCGACCAGCTCGACCGGATCGCCGAGGTGCGGATGCTGGTGGACCGGTGGCGGGAGGTGCTGGCCCGGTTGCCGACGACGACGGTAGTGGCGAACGCCGACGATCCCCTCGTCGTCCATGCCGCCTCGGCGGCGGCCCGCACGCCGGTGGGTGCGGGCCGGTCAGGTCTGGCGGCACGATGCCGTCGGCTGCCCGGCGTGTGGCGGGCGGATCGTCTTCAGCACCTCGGCCGCCGTGGGGTGGGCGTGCGACGCCTGCGGGTTCGCCCGGCCCGGGACCGACTAGCGCTGGTCGGGCACGAGCTGGTGGTCGGCGCCGTGCGGTTCCCGATGACCGTCGCTCTCCCGGGCGCCTTCAACCGGGCCAACGCGGCCATGGCCGTGGCCGCAGCCACCGCCCTTCCGGGCGTCGATGGGGGCGACGCCCTGACGCCGGCGGTGGCCCTCGAGCGGCGTGGCCACGGTGACCGCTGTGGCCGGACGGTTCGCCACCTCGAGGTGGAAGGGGCGGGGCTACGCCTGCTGCTGGCCAAGAACCCGGCCGGGTGGACGGCCATCTTCGACCTCTTCGACGAGGACGCCGCGACGCCGCGGCGCCGGTGGTGCTGTCGGTCAACGCCCGCACGGCCGACGGCTTCGACACCAGCTGGCTGTGGGACGTCCCCTTCGAGCGCCTGGCCGGCCGCACCGTGGTGGCGACGGGCGAGCGCTGCCGCGACCTGGCCGTCCGGCTGCGTTACGCCGAGGTCGACCACACCATCGTCCCGGCCCGCGGGCCGCCCTCGACGCCACCGTCGCCGCGACCGCCGCCGAGGCGCGCCGGCGGGGTCGCATCGAGGTGCTCGCCAACTACACCGCCTTCGCCGACCTGCGGGCACGCGGTGAGCAGGGCGGCCAGGGACAGTCCCTGCGGGTGGTGGTCGTCCACCCCGACCTGCTGGGCACCTACGGCGACGGCGGCAACGGCATCGTGCTGACCCGGCGGGCCGCCTGGCGGGGCATCGACGTCGAGCTGGTGCAGGCGCCGTCGGGACGCCCGGTGCCCGCGGGGGACGTCTACTGCCTCGGAGGTGGGGAGGACGGTCCCCAGGTGCGCTCGGCCGAGCGCTCGTGGCCGAGGGGACCATCGGGCGGGCGGTGGCCGACGGCGCCGTGGTGCTCGGAGTCTGCGCCGGCTACCAGCTGCTCGGTCGCTCGTTCCCCGATGCCCACGACCGTCCGGTCGAGGGCCTGGGCCTCCTCGACCTCACCACCCGCAAGGGCACCGGCCCCCGCGCCGTCGGCGAGCTGGTGGCCTACGCCCGCCGGTGCCCCGGTTGCGAGGACGGCCGGCGCGGCTCTCCGGCTTCGAGAACCACGGGGGCGTCACCACCCTCGGGCCCGACGCCGAGCCCCTGGCCGTGGTGGTGTCGGGCGTGGGCAACGGGCCCGCCGGCGACGGCGCCGGCCACCGAAGGTGCCTGGCGCCACGGCGTCGTCGGCACCTACCTCCACGGGCCGGTGCTGGCGCGCAACCCGGCGCTCGCCGACCTGCTGCTGTCGTGGGCGCTGGGCACGCCACCCGAGGGGCCGGACGCCCTCGCCGCCCTCGACGACCGCGAGGAGGACCGGCTGCGGGCCGAGCGGCTGGCCGCCGCCGCGGCCGCCCACCCCCGAGGCCCGCCCGAAGGTGACACCGGCGGGGTCCGCCGCGGCTGTCTTGGCACGCAGGTCCCTATTTTTGGGATACTTCCCGGGTGAGGAGAGGCGGGTGACCTTCTACGGCGGGCCGGCCTTCGACGGGCCCGCCAACGTCTGGCAGTCACCGCCGCCCGGCTGGTGGCAGGCCTACGACGGGCGGTGGTACCCGCCGGCCGTGGCCAAGAAGGCGACCGTCGGCCGCATCGGGGACACCGCCACCGTGGCCTTCAACTACGACCAGCGGTTCATCCAGGGCCTGAAGCGGCTGGGGATCGGAGCGCAACGCGACCCCGACCTGAACTGCTGGGTGTTCCCGTTCGACGCGCTGCGGCTGGTGCTCGGGCTCCTCGACGCCGAGGGGTACCTGACGTGCTTCGAGACCGA
Organism: uncultured Actinomycetota bacterium; assembly: GCA_963838005.1. Lineage (GTDB taxonomy): Bacteria > Actinomycetota > Acidimicrobiia > Acidimicrobiales > RAAP-2 > CAWIPW01. The sequence continues at coordinate 141,802 of CAWIPW010000002.1, read as the reverse complement.
CCTCCACCTCGAGATGGTGCGCGAGCGCCGTTCGACGTGGGCGGTCGACGTCCTGCGGACGGTGCCGCCCCACCTGCGACGGTCGGTGTACACGGCGCTCGCCCGGGTGCTGCATCCCGACGTCGGTGGGGATGCCGCCCTCATGCAGGCGCTGAACGACGCCTGGCACCGGTTGGAATCGGGAGACGAGGAGGCGGGGGAGACCCGGGAAACGACACGGGAGACGGCGGGCCCCCGGGGGGCGACCCACTAACCGCGTACCGGCATCACGGCGTCACTGCAATATGCGTCGCGGCGGGATCGGCCCCTACCGGCCGTGCCCGGCTCGTCCGATGCGGGGCCAGGCCGGGCAGCGTCGCCTCCGCCGTCGTCGTCCGCACCGTCATCGCCGACCACACCGGTCACGGCGTCGGGCCGCGCCGGCAGGGCCCAGGCCCGGCGCCAGGCAGCGGTGTCGGGTCCCTGCAACGGCGGCGTCGTACCGCCGGCGGCCCGGCGCCGTGCCGTCCACCAGTCGGTGTTCCGCTCGTCGGCCAGCGCGGCCACGGCGGCCTCGACCCGCACCCCGAACCGGCGGGCACTCTCGCCGTCGTCGGGGACGAGCGGGATGCCGAAGGTGATGGTGGTGGGGGAGCGGCGCACCCCGCCGCCGCCCTTGGGCAGGATGTGCCGGGTGCCGTCGAGGTGGACGGGGATCACGGGCCGGCCCGTCCGCGCCGCCAGGTAGGCGGCCCCGCCGCGGAACTCCTGCCCCCATCCGTCGGGGGAGCGACCGCCCTCGGGGAAGATCACCAGGTTCCATCCGTCGGCGATGCAGCTCGGCGGCCAGGTCGGCCGACTGCCGGTTGACCCGGGCCCGCTCGATGGGGATGGCGGCCAGCACGAACGTCCACAGATCCGCCTTCCACCGCCGGTCGAAGAAGTAGTCGGCGGCCGCGGCCACCACCGTCCGGTGCCGGAAGCGCAGCGGCAGGGAGGACAGCAGCAGCGGGGTGTCCACGTGGCTGGCGTGGTTGGCGGCGAAGATCACCGGCGCCTCCACCCCTACCAGGTTCTCCTCGCCGAGGACGACGGGTGCCGCCAGGGCACGTGCCAGCGGCCTCGTCACGTTGTCGAGCAGCATGGCCCGGGCCAACCGGACCGGGTACCGGCGGGACCAACGGTGTCGTAGTCGACGCCGAGGGAGCCCTTGGGTGCCGGCCGGCTGACGGTCTCGGGCCAGCTCGGCGCGGAGAAGGGAAAGCGGCCGCGCCCGGCCCGTGCCAGCAGGCGGGACGGGGACAGCGCCGACAGCCCGCCCGGGGTCCGGTCGCCCGACCCGCCCCGCACGGTGGCGTCCCGGCGGACGAGCCGCGGGGCGCGCAGGGTGGCCGAGGAGCGCAGCGGGGCCGCGCCGTGGCGGCCGGGGCGGCGGGCTCAACTGACGTCCGCCATCAACAGCGGGGGCGCGTGGAGGTGGGTGAGCGTGGGCGACGGACCGACCACGTCCTTGGCCATCTCGAGGGCGTCGGCCAGGGTGGAGGCGGGCCGGAAGCCGAGCCGGCGCACGGCGGCCGGCTCGCCGCCGACGACGATGACCGCGCCCAGATGGTCGAGGGCGTGCGCGCACCAGTACCACATGTAGAACGGGTGGACGCCGTGGTAGGCGTGACCGGTGCGGTAGAGGTGGACGTACCACGCGTCGGTGGCGAAGGCCTCCTCGTAGGTCTTGGACATCTCGACCGGGTCGGTCGTCTCCGCGCAGCACCTGCTCGAAGAAGTCGATGTAGCTCGGGTGGTGGACGGGGTCGAACGCCCATGGGGTGGGATGGCTCATGATGAGCACGCCGCCCTCGCGGACCAGGGGCCGTGCCCCGGTAGAGGTTGAACAGGTAGCCGAGGCCGAGGCACGCCACCAGAATCGGGTTCATGATCGAGTTGACGTTGTAGGGGCAGATGTAGGGGAGCCCGATGGTCAGGATGTCGGTCTGGCCCTCGACCGCCACCCCCTGCTGGCGCCAGACGTTCTCGGTCGTCACCGCGTGGACGGCCTCGACCTCGCCCGCCTGCACCGAGGTCATCCGGTGGGGCGACTTGATCGCCGTGGAAGATCTTGCGGGACAGTCTCGGCGGCGGCCTTGTCGAGGGCGGTCGACGCGGCCACGAACGCCAGCCGGTCCTTGCGCCTTCCACTCCCACTCCCGCTTCTGGAGGAACGCGAACTCCTTCGGGAACGTGTCGGTGTTGAGCGTGGTCTCGATCTGGAAGATCTTGACCCCGCTGTCGGCGATGACCCGGCCCATCCGCCAGTTCGACGAGTGCAGCTCCGAGCGGTGCTGGTCCATGAAGGACCGGCTGTGCCGCATGGTCGCCGGGTTGTGGTGGTGGCGCAGGCTCCGGTAGCTCGACAAGTCCGGTGGCCACGCTCTTGTGCCCGCCGTCCATGGCGACCAGGTTGATGTTGACGTAGACCAGCAGGTCGCTCTCGGCCGCCCGCCGGTTGATCTCGACGTCCTCGCCCTGGTCGGTGGCGCCCAGGTGGACCAGGGCGTCGGGGTCCTCGGCGTCGTGCTGGGTCAGCAGTCCGTTGGGCGCGAAGGCGTCGTAGACGCGGTCGCCGAGGGCGTGGCGGAGCTCGGCCTCGGTCATCCGGCGGTGCAGGGCGAGGGCCGCGATCAGCACGACGTCGTCGACGCCCGCCTCGGCGGCCATGTCGAGGACCTGCTCGATGACCAGCTGGCGGTTGTCGGGCCGGGCCATGGGCGGCAGCGGGCAGGGACATGTCGTCGAAGGCGATGGTCAGCCGCATGCCCGGCCGGAGCAGCGCCGGCAGCGGCGCCTTGTCCCCGAGCGGGTGCAGCAGGGCGTGGCGGATGGCGGCCCGGGGATCGTCGAGGGCCTCGATGCGGCTCGGGCGCGTAGATCACCCGGCTGCCCTCGGGCAGGCGCTCCAGCCGGAACCGCTCACCGTGCCAGAACAGCATCGGAGGCGTGGAGCGGTCCACGTCCAGCACGAAGCCGGGTCGGGGCTCATCGGCGAGCGTCCTTTCGGGTTCTCGCGAGGTCGAAGACGATCTTGACGGCGCCGCGACGGCCGGCGGCGCCGGCGTGGGCGATGGCCTCCTCGAAGCGGTCGAGGGGATAGGCGGCCGTGACCAGCCGGCCGAGCCCGGCCGCCGCCACCAGCTCGATGGCCAGCTCGAAGGTGCGGCGGCGGCGGTCGCGTGCGTCGTGGCCGGCTGCCACCGGGCGCTCCGTGCCGTAGGCGTACGCCCCGACCAGTCGGATCTCCCGGTGCCACAGCGGCGCCAGGTCGACCGACACCCGGCCGGGCATGCCGACCAGCACGACGGTGCCGCCCTGGCGCACCAGTGCCAGCGACGCGGTGAGCGACGCCGCCGAGCCCACGCAGTCGAAGACCACGTCGGCGCCCCGCGGTCAGCTGGCCGCCGACGACCAGCGAGCCGGCGGCCCGGCGGACCGCCCGGGCGCAGCTCGGTCGGGACCGACCACGACGTCGGCGCCCAGCTCGGGCGGCCAGGTCGCGCTGCTCGGGGTGCTTGGCCCCGACGAGCACGCGAGCAGCCGGTGGCCGGCACCACGAACTGGTGGAGTGCGGCCACGGTGGCGAGGCCGAGCGTGCCGGCCCCGAGAACGGCCACGGTGTCGCCGTCGCGTGATGCCGGCGGCGAGGGCGGCGTGCACGGCGCAGGCCGTCGGCTCGACCATCGACGGCGTCCTCGTCGCGTCAAGGTCGTCGGGCACCGCGTGGAGCTGGCGCGCGTGGGCGACCAGGCCGGCCGTCGACCAGCCCGCCGCCGGTGTCCGCGCAGTACCCGGTCTGCAGGCCCGGCGCAGGTGGCCGCCGTGAGGTGCTCGCAGGCGCCGGTGCGGCCGGCGGCGCAGGCCGGGCAGCGGGGGTCGATGCCCCGGGCGGCGCAGCCGAGCACCGGCTCGATGACCACCCGGCGCCGGCCGCCAGGGACACGCCGGCGTGGTCGACGGCGCCTCGCCGTGCCGTCGCGACGTGCCGACGACCTCGTGGCCGGGCACGAACGGGAAGCTCACGAGGTCCTCGAACCAGCGCGAGGTCGGCCGTCCACGGTGGCCAGGTCGCAGCCGCAGATGCCCGAGAGCAGCGGCGTGACCGGTGCCAGTCCGTGCGGGCAGTGCCGGGGGATCGGTGTCGAGCAGGCGGAGCGGACCGACGCCGGCCCGCGGCCCGAGCCGAGCACGAGGCGACCCAGGCCGCGGCGAACCGGGGGAGGTTGCGTTCGAAGACGAGGGCCTTCATCGGGCCGCCCGGCGTGGCCGTCGCGGTGCGCCGCCGACGCGGCCGGCCCGACGGGCCCGCGGGCCGCGACGTCGAGGGGGCCGAGCGGCAGCAGGGGCGGGCGCCGCCGGGCGCCTTCGGCCAGTGCTCGACGTGCCAGCCCCGCTTGCGGGCGATGGCGGCCAGCTTGGTCTCCGGGTTGACGGCCACCGGGAACCCGACCGCCTCGAGCATGGGCAGGTCGCTGGCCGAGTCGGCGTAGGCCACCGACTCGCTCGAGGTCGAGGCCGTGCGGCCTCGGCGAAGTCGGCCAGCATCAGGGCCCGGGCCTCGCCGGTCGGGGGAGCTCCTCGAGCTCGCCGGTGTAGCGGCCGTCGCGGCTCGCCGAGGCGGGCGCAGACGATGTCGTCGAAGAGCGGGCGCAGCGGCTCGATCACCACGTCGAGGGCGCCGGTGATGAGCAGGGTGCGGTGGCCGAGGGCCCGGTGCTCGCGGACCCGGCGGATGCCGGCCGGGAACGACTTGGCCAGGAGGAGGTCGCTGGAACAGCTCCCAGCGTCCTCGCCGCAGCGCGTCCACCGGCGCCCCCTCGTAGCGGCGGTAGAAGTAGCGGAGGAAGTCGCCGCGGTCGCGGCGGTCGAGGGCGAGCAGCCGCGGGGCCTCCCGGACAGGTCGGCGACGAAGCGGGCCCGCTCGGCCGGCCGGCAGGTGCCGGGAGGCCAGCCAGGCGTAGGAGTCGACCACGTTGGAGGCGATCAGGGTGTTCTCGAGGTCGAACACGGCCAGGTGGCGCTCGGGGGAGAGGATCGCCTTGCGGGCCCGTTCGGACCGGTCGCGGCTGGGTCGGACTTCCGTCGGCGTGGTGCGCACCCGGGCGTGCTCGACGACCGACGGGAGGTGGACCTCCTGGACGTAGCGGTCCCAGTCGATGACGCCCGGGTCGAAGCAGAACCGTCGCGGTCGTCCGCGTCCAGGCGGTCCCACAGCGCGAGCAGGCGGTCGACCCGGTAGAGGGCCTCGGTCTCGGTGTAGGCGCCGTAGAGCTCGACGTAGCCGAGCGCCCGCTCGGCCAGGCGTGGCGCTCCTCGAGGGACGCCATCCAGCGCGCCTGGCGGCCCCGCAGGGGCAGCGAGCCGACCAGGCGCTCGGCCAGCTCCATCCTGGGTGGCCCGGTGCAGCTGGCGCTGGACCCGGCCCCGCCCGGGGAACGACCACTCGGGCACGACGATGGGCTGGCCGTCGGCTGTCGTAGACGGGGTGCTCGGTGAACCAGGCCCGGACCAGGTCGACCAGCTGCCGGTAGCGGAGGGGGTTGCGGACCCCCGAGGCCACCTGGACACGCACCGGCGGGCTCGGCCGTCGGGGCCCGCGTCGGCGGCCACGGCGAGGATGGCGGCCACCACCAGATCGACCGGGATGACGTCGATGATGCCCTCGGGCACGCCCGGGAACTCGCGAGCAGGCCCCGGGCGTAGGAGACGATGACCGGCTCGGCCATCCGGAAGCCGCGGATCCACCCGGGCCGGGGCTCGGCCAGCGCGGACTCGATGATCGAGGGTCGGACGATGGTGACGGGGACCGTCGCCCGCGACTGGTCGTCGAGCGCCCGCTCGCCCAGGGCCTTGGTGTAGGCGTAGGCGTCGGGCCAGCCGAGGGCCTGGGCCCGGGCCTTGCCGGCCTCGACCAGCCGGTCCCGCACCCAGTCCTCGCGCAGTCGTTCGGCCCGTTCGGCCAGCAGGTGGAGTGCCGGCGCCGCCCGAGCTCGGACCGGGCCCCTTGCGCGAACTCGGGCCAGGCGGGCTCGGGCGTGCGCGGACTCGGCCTCAGGTCGGCCGCGGAGCCGGCGGGCGGCCTCCACCTCGGGCCGCCAGTCGACGTCGACGGTGAAGGGGTTGCGGTCGAGGAGCTCCTCGCGTGGCCTCGCCCTGGTGGGTGCCGGCGACGTAGGCGGTGGAGACGGCGATGAGGTGGCTCGGCCCGGCCCGTCCCGTCGGCCGGGCCGTCGGCGCGGGCCTCGGCCACGGCCGCGGCGACCCGGGACGGCCCGAGCAGGTTGACCTCGACGGCGGCGTCGAGCGGCGAGTCGAAGCTGACGGTGGCCGCCGAGTGGATGACCATGTCGCAGGAGGCCAGCAGGGCGCCGCCCGTCGTCGTCGAGGCCGAGGCCGTCGGTGCCGACGTCGCCGGCCACGGCGCTGACCCGGGCGGTCGATCTCGGCGTCGAACCGGTCGCCGAGCTCGTGCGCGGAGCCGGTCGAAGCAGTCGTTCTTGCAGGATCTCCTGCGTGCACCCGCTGCGGGCGCGGCCCGGCGTCCGGGCCGGACCAGCAGGACGACCTCGCAGTCGGGCACCTCCGGAGCAGGCGCTCGACCAGGGCCGTGCCGAGGAAGCCGGTGGCCCCGGTGATGGAGAAGCGCCGCCCGGCGAGGGCCTCGCGGACCGATCACGGATTCTGTCTACCATATGGTAAGTGACGAAGTCGACCATGGACGGGACGAGCTCGGAGCGGCGACGGACCGCGGACCGGATCCTCGACGCCGCCCTGGTGTCGTTCGGCACCCGCGGCTACGAGGCCACCTCGCTCGACGCGCTGGCCGCCGGGCTCGAGGTGCGCAAGCAGACCATCCTCTACTGGTTCCCGTCCAAGGAGGCGCTGCTCGACGCCGTCATCGACACGCAGCGCGGCCGAGCTCACCGACGCGCTCGAGGCGGCCCTGGCCCGGGCCGGCGGCGGGTGGGACCGCGTCGAGGCCGTGGTGCGGTCGGTGTTCCGCCTGGCCGCCCGCCGGCCCGAGCTGCTCGGGCTGGTGCGGGAGGTGGGCCGGCTGGGACCGCCGGCGGCCACCCGCTTCACGGCGGCGCTCGATCCCCTGATCGTCCGGGCCTCGGGGTTCCTCGAGGCGGAGATGGACGCCGGCCACATGCGGCGCCACGAGCCGCGGTTGCTGCTGCTGGCCATCTACTCGACGGTGATCGGCATGGCCACCGAGGTCGAGGTGCTGCGGGCGCTGGGCGAGGAGCCCACGGCCCGGTCCCTCGTCCGCCGCCGGGCCGAACTGCTCGATCTCCTCCGTTCCGCGCTGATGACCGAGGGGTCGTGACCACGTCGGTCGAGGCGGTCGAGGCGGTCCGGCACCCGGTGGTGCCGGCCGGGGCTGCTCCCGCCGAGCCGGTCGGACCCGGTCGGCGGTGGCGGCCGTGGGTGGCGGCGCTGGCGGCGTCGGCGGCCTACCTGGTGGCGGCGGTGGTGGTGTGGTGGCCGGTGTGGACCGGTGGCCACCCGGCCTCGGTCCTCACCTGCGGGTGCGGCGACCCGGCCCAGTCGGCGTGGTCACTGGCGCACGTGTGGTCCGCCATCTCCCACGGCACGAGCCCGTTCGCCTCGACCGCCATCTTCGCCCCCGGCGGCTCCAACCTGCTCGACAACACCAGTGCGATCGCCGTCGGGGTGGTGCTCGCACCGGTGACGGCCCTCTTCGGTCCGGTGGTGGCCCTGAACGCGGCCGTCACCCTGGCGCCGGTGGTCTCGGCCCTCGCCGCCTACGTGGCCGCACGGCGGTTCGTCGACTGGGCGCCGGCCGCGTTCGCGGCCGGGCTGCTCTACGGTTTCTCGCCCTTCGTCCTCGACGCCGCCTTCCTCGGCCACCTGCAATTCGCCGTGCTGTTCTTCCCGCCGCTCCTGCTCGTCGTGCTGCACGAACTGCTGGTCCGCCAGCGGTGGCCGGTGGTGTGGACGGGGGCGGCCCTCGGGGGACTCTTCGCCGTGCAGTTCTTCGTGGGCACCGAGATGCTGGCGCTGACGGTGACGGTGGCTGTCCTGGCCACGGCGGCGCTGGCCGTCGTGTACCGGGGCCAGGTGCGGTCCCACCTCCCCTACGTGGCACGCGGGCGTCGCGGTGGCGGCGGTGGGCGCCGGGGTGGTGCTGGCCTGGCCGTTGTGGTTCGCGCTGGCCGGTCCCTGGCACTTCACCGGTACGCAGCACCCCGGGATCGCCAACGTCGGCAACACCCTGGGCGGCATCGTCACCACCGGGCCGGCATCGGCCCCCACGCTGCTCGGCATCTTCTACGGCTACGCCGGGCCCAGGGGACCCCAGCCGCTCTACCTGGGCATCCCCCTGGTGGTGGTGCTCCTCGCCGGATCGGTCGTCCTGCGCCGGCGCCCGATCGTCAGGTGGATGCTCGGCCTGGCCGCGGCCACGGTGGTGCTGGCCGCCGGCTCGGCCTTCTCCGACCTGCCGTTCGTGGCCCCGAAGTGGTGGGCGCCCTGGCGCCTGTTCGCCCGCCTCCCGCTGCTGGCCGAGGCCGGCCCGTCCCACCTGGCCGGGGTGGCCCTCGTCTTCGTCGCCGTGCTGTTCGCGGTGATCCTCGACCGGCTCCGCGAGGCCGTCCGCGGGCGTCGTGGCCGCACGGCCGGTCCGGTGGCCGGGGCCGTCGCCGCCGTCACGGCGGTGCTCGTGGTGGCGGTCGCCTCCCTCGCACCCATGGCGGTGGCGGTGGGCGTTCCGGCGACCGTGCAGGCGGCCGGGGTACCGGCGTACTTCTCGGCCGGGGCGCCCGGGGTGCCCTCGGGCACGGCCCTTCTGGTCTACCCGTTCCCCTCCGCCCTCGACGGGTCCCCGCTGCTGTGGCAGGCGGCCGACGGCATGCGGTACCGCCTCGTCGGCGGCTACGGCTTCGAGCCCGGCCAGGACGGCGGGAAGCTCGACGCCAACGACCTGTCGACCGGCTACGGCGTGCTGGCATCCCTCGACGACGGCAACACCGTGCATGTCCCGGCGGCCACCGCCCTGGCCGAGGCCCGGGCGACGGCCGACGCGGCTGCGCCGGCCACCGCCGTCGTCATCCGGACCACCCCGCCCGCGCTGTACTTCGCGGCCCTGGCCTTCTACACGGCCATGTACTCGGCGGCGCCGACGGTGGACGGCGACGCCTGGGTGTGGACCCACCTCGACCGGGCCGTACCGCCCGAGCAGATCGACGATGAGGCCCTCGCCTTCTGCGCGGCCCTCGGGCCGGCGGTGGCCGATCCCCTGGCCGTGCCCGACTGCGTCCTCGGGGCCGGCGGTGCCCGGCGGTAGGTTGGTCCGGCCATGCCCGTGACGGAAGCCGACATCGCCGCACCGGTGGTCGAGGAGCCCCTGGTCGGCGTCGGTGCGGCCGCCGCCCCGGCGGTCGAGACGGAGGTGGAAGGGGCCCCGCGCCGGTCCGCCGGCCGCAAGTGGTCGATCGCCGGTGCCGTACTCGGGGCGTACCTGGTCCTCTCCGTGCTCACCTGGAGCCGGGTGTGGATCAGCGGCCATCCCACCTCCACGGTCACCTGCAACTGCGGGGACACCGGGGAGGAGCTGTGGTTCCTGCGGTGGTTCGCGTACGCCGTGGCCCACGGCCACAACCCCTTCTACTCGGGGGCGATGTTCGCGCCGCAGGGCTTCAACACCCTCGGTTCGACCAGCTTCGTGCTGCCCGCCGCCCTGCTCACCCCGGTCACGTGGCTCTTCGGCCCCGTCGCCTCCTTCAACGTGGCCGCCACCCTGACCCCGGTGGCCTGCGGCGGTACCGCCTACCTGGCCACCCGCCGGTGGGTGGCGTGGCGGCCGGCGGCCTTTGTCGCCGGACTGCTCTTCGCCTTCTGTCCCATGGTCGCCAACAACCTGGCCTTCGGGCACCTGCAGCTCGACATGCTGGCCTTCGTCCCCCTGATCGTCCTCCTGCTCGAGGACATCGTCGTCAGCCAGCGACGGGGATGGCGTCGGTCCGGCGTCCTGCTCGGACTCGTCGTCGTCGGGCAGTTCTTCACCGGCACCGAGGTGCTGGCCATCTGCGTGCTGCTCGGTGGGATCGGCGTGCTCGGGCTGGCGGTGGCCTTCCCCCGGACGGTGCGGTCGCACCTCGCCTACGCGGTCAAGGGCATGGGCACGGCCGCCGCCGTGGCGATCGTCCTGCTCGCCTACCCCCTGTGGTTCTCGCTCTGGGGCCCCCGCCACTTCACCGGGATCTACTGGCCCTTCATCCCGGCGGCCGGCGCCACCCTCCACCAGGTGCTGTTCCGCGCCGGGTGCGCACGCGGTGGCGTCCATCTCTATCGCCACCGGCTACTACGGGCCGCTCGGTCCGTCGATCCCGTTCCTCGGACCGGCGCTGGCGCTGCTGCTTCTGGGAGGGCTCATCGCCTACCGGCGCGAGAAGGTGCTGTGGTTCTGGCTCGGCATCGGGCTGGTGGCCACCCTGTTCGGCCTGGGGGTCACGCTCGGCCCGGTCAAGGATCCGCTCCACACGCGGACGCCGTGGCTGCCGTGGAACCAGCTGTCGAACCTACCGTTCCTGCGCAACGTCATCCCCAGCCGCTTCTCCGGTCTGACCCTGTTGCCGGCGGCCTTCATGCTCGGCATCATCCTCGACCGTCTGCGGACCACGCTGCTGCGGAACAGGCGGGCTGCACCCGGCCGCGGAGGGACCTCTTCCGATCCCCGCGTGCCCCGATCGCGCCTGTGGGGCGGCACCGTGGGCGTGCTCGTCATCGCGCTCGGCATCGGTGTGCTGGTGCCGATCGCCCGGGCGGAGACCTTCCCTTACGTGGAGCACACGGTCGCCCCGCCGGCGTGGTTCTCCACGGTCGGACCGAAACTGGCGCCGGGGACCACGCTCTTGACGATGCCGTTCGGCTCGTCCGGCTACGTCCAGCCGGCGGTGTGGCAGGCGGACGACAACATGGCGTGGCGGATGGTCGGCGGGTTCGCCTTCGTGCCGAGCCCGACCGATCCCGACGAGCCCGACTACTACGGGCCGGGCCCGGCCGGCACCATGCTGTCCGCGCTCAGCTTCGGCAATCACCCGTTGCCGACGGGTACGCCGCTCGAGCTGACGTTGCTACGCCAGTTGCTCACCTCGTACCACGTCGATCTGGTGGTGGTCACCTCGGTGGAGGACATGCCCGCCTACACGGCCGGCCTGTTCACGGCGGTGATCGGCCGGCCGCCCGTGTTCACCGGCGGTGTGTGGGTGTGGAGCCGCGCCGACCACCTTTCGGCAACCATCCCCCTCGGACCTGACACCCTGGCCCGTTGCACGGCGGTGACCGGTGAGGCCGCCGGATCGGAACCGCTGGCCGTGCCGGCATGTGTGATGGCCGCCCACGGCGCCCGTCGGTAGGGGCGGACGACCCGGCTCAGCCGTCCTGGGCGGCGGACTGCTCCCGGCGTTCGCGGCGCGACAGTTTCGGAGCAGGGGGCGGTGGACGCTTGGGCGCCTTCGGCGTGTAGCGCTTGTTGGCTTCGGGTGCGGCCGCCTTGGGGGCGGCCTTCTCCTTCTCCTTTGCCTTCGTCGCCGCCGACCGGCGGGACCCCGGCGGCGGTCGCGCCACCGCGCCCTCCGAGGTCCGCTGCTCCCTCAGGGCGTTGGCCGCCTCGCGCTGGATCTTCCACGAGCGCCACAGCAACCAGAAGGCGAAGGCCAGAAAGATCGCCCCGACGAACACGAAGTTCAGAAAGGCGATCCCGGTGAAGAGGGCGACGAAGCCGACGGGGGCCCGTCGACCGATGAAGGACGTGGCCAGTAGCAGGCCGGCACAGACCAGACCGACGATGAGCGTCGTCTGCGGCGTGAACTGCCCCTTGTGCACGCGGAACTTCGGGTTGCTCGTCTCGACGAAATAGATCGTCACCGCCACCACCGCGGCCGCGCCGGCCGCCGCGAACCCGAATTGGCGCTCGCGGACGTCGAGGTGGTCCACCCGCCGCCTGGTGCTGACCCGGGGGGCCGGCCTCGTGGCGTCGTCCCCGGAAGGGCCGGCCTCGTGGTCGTCGGTCATCGGAAGAAGGGTACCGGTTGTCGCCGCCGCCTCCCGACGGTACGGTCGACCGGGTGGAGCTGCGCACGGAAACCGTCGTCGACCTGGCTCGACAGGTGCGGAGCGGCGAGCTGGGCGCTCGTGAACTGGTGGCCCACTCGTTGGAGCGGATCGAGGTCCTGAACCCGACGCTCAACGCGTTCGTCGCCGTCGACGGGGAGCGGGCCATGGCGGCCGCCGGTGCGATCGACGCCGCCGTCGCCGCCGGACGCGATCCGGGACCGCTGGCCGGCATCCCGCTCGGGGTGAAGGACCTCGAGGACGCCGCCGGTTTCGTGACGACCCGGGGCTCCGCCCTCTTCGCCGGGGGACCTCCGGCCGCCGAGGACTCGCCGCAGGTGGCGCGGCTGGTCGCTGCCGGGTGCGTGGTGGTGGGGAAGACGAACACTCCCGAGCTCGGGCACGCCCCCGACACCGACAACCGGGTGTTCGGGCCGACGATGAACCCGTGGGACACGACGCGTAGCCCCGGGGGCTCGTCCGGCGGATCGGCGGCCGCGGTCGGCGTCGGGGATGGTGGCGCTGGCGACCGGGTCGGACGGAGGCGGATCCATCCGCATTCCGGCGTCGTGTTGCGGCTTCACCGGGATGAAGCCGTCGCTGGGCCGCGTGCCGGAGGGCGGGACCACGCCGCCGGCGTGGCTGCAGTTGTCGACGCGGGGGCCGATGGCCCTGCGGGCGAGCGACATCGCCGCCGTCTTCGACGTGGTCGTCGGACCCGAGGTGACCGACCTGTCGTCGTTGCCCCGGCCCGAGTCCGACTGGTCGGACGCGGTGGTGAACCCGAAGCCCCCGCTGTCGGTGGCGTGGTCGCCGACGCTCGGCTACGCCACCCCCGACGCCGAGGTGCTGGCGATGTGCGAGGCGGCCCTCGGCGTGCTCGAGGGCTCGGCACCGAGATCGTGGAGGTGGGTCCGGTCTTCGAGCGCGACCCTCTGGACGAGTGGCTGACGCTGGCGAGCGCGTGCAACCTGCGGACGCTGGAGGCCTTTCGGGGGACACCGGAGTGGGAGCGGGTCGACCCCGTGCTCGCCATGCTCGCCGACGGGGCGGCGTCGCTCTCGGCGGTGGAAGTGGTGCGCGCCGCCGATGCCGGCCATCGCCTGAACCTGGCGCTCGTCGACCTGTTCCACTCGAACCGGGTGCTGGTCACGCCGACCACGGCGTCGCTGGCACCGCCGAGGTCGCTGAAGGGCGCCGGGATGGTCAACGGGTCGCAGGAGGTCAACTGGGTCCGCTACACCTACCCGTTCAACCTCACCCGCTCGCCGGCGGCGTCGGTGTGCACCGGTCTGTCGTCGTCCGGCATCCCCGTGGGATTGCAACTGGTGGGACCGCAGCACGGCGACCTGGTGGTGCTGCGGACGGCGGCCGCCCTGGAGGAGGCCATCGGCTTCGAAGCGCTGCTCCGGTCTGAGCCGGGGCGTCACTGCGTGCTGCGGCCCGGGCGGGCGCTGCGGCCGCCCGAGGTGGGCGTCGCGGCGCCCGGCTACGATGACAGCCCTGCCACCGGGTCGGCCCGGTGGCGCGAGCGGGCGCTTAGCTCAGTTGGTTAGAGCGCAGCCTTCACACGGCTGAGGTCGGAGGTTCGAGTCCTCTAGCGCCCACCAAGAAGGCGCAGGTCAGATGCTATGCACGTCCGGCGGCTGCTACGCCCAGTGTGACCAGACATGGTCCCGCCTCTGCGCTGGAGATCTGTTCGGTCTCGTAATCTTCGGGCATGGTCGCCGAGGCACGACGGACAGCAGGCAAGACAGTTATCCAACTGTGCATCGCTCTGAGCGACCACACGCCGACCATTTGGCGGCGGCTGGTGGTGCCCGGCGAGATCAAGCTGTCGAAACTCCACTCGATCTTCCAGGCAGCCATGGGCTGGGAGGACTACCACCTCCACCAGTTCAAGATCGGAGGGCAGGTCTATGGGATGCCCGACGATCGACTTCGAGGAGTTCGACGACGTCGACGAGGACTCGGTGCTGTTCTCCGAGGTGGTGACCGCTCCCATGCGTTTCAGTTATCACTACGACTTCGGTGACAACTGGCAGCACGAGGTGGTGGTCGAAGCGAAGGAGCGAGTTCCACTCGTATTGAAGTTCGCGGCCTGCATCGACGGCGAGCGAGCCTGTCCTCCCGAGGACTGCGGCGGAACCGGCGGCTTCCAGGAGTTCGTCGAGGCCGTCACCGACCCGACTCACGAGGAACATGTCGACTACGCGCAGTGGGTCGGGCGTCCCTTCGACCCCGAGGCGTTCAGCGTGGCTGCCACCAACGCCGCCCTCCAGCGTGTGCGCTGATTGCGGCTTGGCGCGTGAGCAACGTGCATTTTCGTCCGCGGAGCAGCCTGGCGCCAGTGGCCGGGGTGCGGGCGAGCGTGAAGTGCACCCCCCGTTATGCCGTCAAGTCGAGATTGGCCACCGCGATGCCCAGTGCCTCAGCAGCGGCAAGAAGACTCAGGTCGCCCGCGGCCAGCACCAGATCAGGGTCGGCAATTTCCCGCACCGAGGCGAGATGCACGGCGTCGTAGCCTCGAAGATGGAACTGCTCGGCCATTCCGCCTGCGCTTCGCACGAGCTCCTCGGTGACTTCGACCATGTCGAGCTGGCCGTGGAGGATCTCGAACGCATCGACGGCAACGTGTAGTTCCTCCTCCTCAATTCTCCTCATACGAAGAGCCATGGCCAGGGCGGCCCGGCCCTCGGGATAGACCAGCCGTGACGAGACCACCCGTTCGGCCTCGTCCCAGAGTTGGGCTGCGGTCCGGCTGGAGGGCTCCTCGATGACGAGGGGAAGCACGGCCGAAGTGTCGAAGTAGACGATCAACGACGCTGTTCAGCTGCCAGGTCACTGACGGTGCCTCGACTCCGGATCCGCGTTGCCGGCCTGGTTCGTGATGGCGACGAGGCCGGGGACACAAGACCGTCAGCGATTGCCCGGTCGAGCGCTCGACCGCCGGCGATGGGGACGATTCGGGCAAAGGCCCTACCGCGGTCCGTGACGACGAGCTCGTCACCGGCGCGGACTCGATCGAGGTACTCGCTCAGGCGGCCGCGCAATTCTCTGATCCCGACGTCCATGCCAACAGTGTACACAAATGACGAAGCAAAAGCGCTACATCGCGCGTCCGGTCGAGTGGTCAACGGCCGTGCTGACGGGGAAAGCGAGTGCTTGTGCGCGATAGGGGGAGAACTCGGTGAAGGGCGGTACGGGACGGTCGATGGAAAGACGCCCTGACCTGCTGGAATAGAAAATGGGCCTGGTCCCGGAATTGCCCCCGAAGGGATTCAGGGCCGGTGACCTGTTTCAGCGTCGAGGCGGTCGAGTTCCGCGTCGACCTTCCGAGCGCGCTGATCCTCGACGCGCACCCACCGGACGGCGACGGGGATCATGGCGAGGAACATCAGCACATCGCCCCCGACCCACATGATCGAACCGCCGATGTGAAGGTCGGTCAGTCGTGACGGGCCCCAACTCCTGGAGAACGTGTTGTAGAAGGAGAACAGCTCGTGCGTCGTCGATGTGAGGGTGAGGCCGGTGAAGGTATCAACCGGTACCGCCAGGGCAAGGTAGAGGAGCTGCAGGGGCGGTGTCAGCGGATGGCGCGAGGGTTCGATGGCCACCACCGGACGCCAGAAGAGGTAGCCGATCACCAGGAATCCGAGGTGCTCGGCGTCGTGGATGTTGTCGTTGGTGAGCGTGTAGTTGTAGAAGCTGGTCAGGTGCGTGAACGGGATGAGCACGGCGTACAGCACGTACGCCGTGATGGGATGACCGACCACTTCGGCGACCCGTGATCCCATTCCGACGTCGACCAGCTCCCTGGTCCTTCCGCTGCTGGCGCGTTGCAGGAGATCGAGTGGTGCACCCATGGCGAACAACGGTCCAGCCACCATGATCAGCAGCAAG
Source organism: uncultured Actinomycetota bacterium (assembly GCA_963838005.1). Classification (GTDB taxonomy): domain Bacteria; phylum Actinomycetota; class Acidimicrobiia; order Acidimicrobiales; family RAAP-2; genus CAWIPW01. The sequence goes on along the minus strand of CAWIPW010000002.1, from coordinate 125,797 downwards.
TGCTGGATCATGTGGTCGTAGAACACCTGGTCGTCGTAGGCACCGACTACGGCCTCGATGGCGATGAAGGTGATGACGAGACCGCCGGCGAATGCCGCAGATCGACGATGAGACCACGGGCGACCTTCGATTCGACCGACTCGTACCACGCCCCAGAAGTAGAGGGCTCCGGCCGTCAGCATCAGAATGGACGGGACCCACCCGAGCTGGGTGGTGGTCAGGTGGCTCCAGTTGAGGGGCGGCATGACGTCGCCGATCAGGCCCCTCATCGCCGACGACACCTCATGAGCCCTCCGACGGCAGGGGCGTGCCGAGCAGCCACGAGACCGCCTGAACACCCTGGTCCGCCGTCCACCCGGGTTGCAGGGGGTGCTGTTGGTGGTCGATTCCCTCGTCGGAGAGGAAGTGCTGAAGGGTCGGGGGGAGTGGACCGGAATAGTCGGGGGACGCGGCCGTGCTGAACACTTCGTTCCCCGAGCGGTCGAGGAGCACGAAGCCGTCGGAGTGATTGATGTCGTAGGTGAGGGGCTGGTGGGTCAACCAGTCGACCGCCGGAGGGTCGTCCTGGGGAACCTTCTGGTAGAAGAACCCGAAGAATTTGGCGATGGTCGCCAGATCCTGGGGAGACTCGGTGACCAGCTCCCAGGTGGCGCCGGTGATCCCGGCGTAGGCGGCCAACCGAGAGGGCGTATCGCGCCCCGGATCAACCGAGAGCTCGACGATGGTGAGCTTGGAGCCGTCCCCGGCCTGGTCGACGGCGCGCTGCACGATGCCGAGGTTGGCCGTGGTCAGCGGGCAGATGTCCGAGCAGAGGGTAAGGAACGGCACCAGCATGACCGCGCCGTGCTGTAGCGACGCGAGATCCAGTGAGTGGCCGTGCTGGTCCGTCAGGGGCAGGTTTGCGACGCTGGCCGGAACAGGACGGTTCTCCATCGTGCCCAGGTTTGCCAGGGACGCCGAGGACGGTCCCCCCGAGCACGCGGCGGCCAGGACTGCAACCACGATCACGGGACCGATCGCGAGCAGGCGGACGTCGCCGAGCCGGAGACAACTGCTCATTCTACGGAATGTAGTTCGACGCATTGTAGAACTACAAGTCGGCCGGACTACGCTGACGGAGAGATCTGCGAGCAGACAAGGACATTCGGATGGCACGACTGGGTGAGTTGGAGCGGAAGGTCATGGACGTGCTGTGGGCCGAGTACCCGTCGGACATGACGGGTCGCGATGTCGAGGCCCGCCTGCCCGGCTATGCCTATACGACCATCCTCACGATCCTCGACCGGCTCGAGGACAAGGGACTGGTGGCCCGCACCCGTGCAGACCGAGCCCACCGGTACACCGCGTCGGAGCCCCGGGAGAGCTACATCGCCGAATTGATGCACGAAGCACTCGATGTGACCTCCGACCGGGTTGCCGCGCTCGTCCGGTTCGCGGAGACCGTCAACCCGAAGGAGGCCAGCGTTCTCCGGTCAGCGCTGGACACCGGCAAGAAGGGACGACCGCGATGACGACGGCCGTCGCCCTTGCTGTGGTGGCCTTGGTGCTCCTCGGACCGGCGGGCGCCCTGATCGACTCGGGCGGGTGGCAATCGAGGGCGCCCCGCGCCGCCATCGTCCTGTGGCAGGCGACAGGGCTTGCGGGGGCGGTGGCGCTGATGGGAGCAGGGTTCGCCGTCACGACGGCGCCCTACCACGTCGGTCTGGCTCGAGCCGTCGTCCACATGATGGAGGACGGACTGCGAGGGAACCCGCTGACGGGGCTGGGCGTCTACGGCGCCATCGGACTCGAGCTCGCCACCGACATCGGCATCGTGCTCGCCGCCGGGCTGGTGTTGACGTCGATGCGGCTGTTCATGGCTCGTTCGCACCATCGCCGCATCCTCGATCTCGTCAGCACGTCAGTCGACCGGATCCCGGACGCGCACATCCTCGACGACCCGAGGACGACCGCCTACTGCATTCCGGGTATCCGTCCCCGCCTGGTGGTGAGCGCCGGTGCGGTGGAGGCCCTCAGCGAGGCCGAGCTCGCAGCTGTCATGCACCACGAGCGCGCCCACGCGCACGGTCGGCACGACATCGCCCTCTTCCCTTTCCTTTCGCTCGCATGCCTCCTCGAGTGGGTGCCGTACGTTCGGAGGGCCCGTCGTTCCGTTCCGGTGCTACTGGAGATGGCTGCCGACGATGCCGCCACTCGTCGCAGCAGTCGGCATGCGCTGGCGTGTGCACTCGTGACGATGGCCGGATCGGGTGGCGTCCCGTGCGGGTCATTCGCCGCAGTGGCGACGGGCGTGCCCGACCGGCTTCGCCGATTGATCGGGGCCCGCCCTAACTCGGCCCGGGTCGCCACGGCCGCCATGGCCGTGTCGGTCTTCGTCCTGTGGGTGCCCGTCGCAACCATGGCCTTGGCCGGTGGGCGTTAACTGGGGCGTCGACCGGTCGCCGGACGGCGACGACCCACCCCGTCAGGCCGCCTCCGGGTCTCCGCCCTGCCGCAGGCCGATGAGCAGGGCGACGGCGGACGCAAGCACGGCCAAGGAGGCCGCGGACACGCCGACGACGGCGCCCCAGTCGTACGTCAGGTCCGGACCCTCACCGTACGGGGGCGTTGCAGCCATCTCCCGGATGACCTGGACGAGCACGGCGCAGGCCAACGCCGCCACCAGCGACAGCTCGACCACGGCCAGACCTTTCCGTCCCCTGAAGCACAGCCGCAGCAACGGCACCGTCACCCCGGCCGAGACCGCCGTGGCGACGGCCAGCCACACCAGACCCACTCCGAACCCCTGCGTCCCGGGGGAGAAGGCGCTGCTGGCGAACGATGCGGGGATGTCGGCCACCGCCGTCCAGGTGGGCCAGAGGTCCCACCAGGCGGAGTTCTGGTCGAGTCCGAACCACGGCATCCAGACCAGGGCGGCCACGAGCAGCAGCGATCCGCCGGCGACAACGCCAAGCGCCGCCGTGGGGTCCGGCTGCCTCGGGGCGGCCGGGGACGGCGTGCCCGCCTGCCACACTGGATCGTCGATCCCGCCCACCCGCGTGACCGGCACGTCGACACCGTAGCGAAAGGACAGCCCACCCCGGCTGCCGCCGCTCAACATGCCGAAATTTGCAGAGGACAACAATCCGACGAGCCTGTACTCTGCAGGTAGCCGAGAGTGAGGATGACCTGCCAATGGGACCAGTGGAATACATCGTCGTCAGCTTTCCGGGCAACAAGTTCAACGGTGAGATCGCTCCCGAGCTCATCAAGCTCGTCGAGTCGGGAACCGTTCGGATCCTCGACCTCCTCTTCATCGGCAAGGATGCCGAGGGGGACGTCGTCGCCTTCGAGATCGACGAGCTCGGCGATGCGCTGGGCTTCGACCAACTTCCGGGCGAGGTCGGTGGCCTGATCGGCCCCGACGACATCGAATTCATCGCCTCGCAGCTCGAACCCAACTCGTCCGCCGGCCTGCTCATCTGGGAGGACCTGTGGGCGGCACCCTTCGCGGAAGCCGTCCTGGACTCCGGCGGTGTCCTGCTGCAGGGGGCCCGCATCCCCCGTGACCTGATCGAATCCGCACTCGAGGCGCTGCCGCCGGCCGTCTGAGCCGCCGGCAGACCCAGACCGTACAGAATCCAGGAGCACCCACATCATGATGAGACGTCGACCCATCGCACGTGCAGCCGTCCGCACCACCGCAGTGGTCGGTACCGCTGCCGTCGTCGGGGGCCACATGGCCAACAAGCAGGCGCAGGCGGCCCAGGCCCAGCAGGCACCGCCCGAGCAGCAGTACGCCCCCAGCGAGCCGGCCCCGGCGCCGGCCGTGGACCCGATCGAACAGCTGACCAAGCTGGCGGCCCTCAAGGATTCGGGAGCCCTGACCGAAGCCGAGTTCGAGGCGGAGAAGGCCAAGCTCCTCGGCTAGGGGCCGTCAGCGGCCCCGGGAGAACCCGATCGTCTGCACCTGGTCGTCGACCAGCTCGGCGGGGAGCATCGAGAGGATGACGGCGTCGAGGCGGTCGCCGTCGTGGTCCCAGTAGGCCCTGAGCGTTCCCTCCCGCCGGAAGCCGACACGTTCGGCCAGCCGGAGGGCGGGGGTGTTCTCGGGCGAGACCAGCACCTGCAGCCGGCGAATGCCCAGGCCCGCCACACTCCACCGTGCGAACGTGCGCAGTGCCTCGGTCGCGATCCCGCGACCACGAGCCTGAGGCAGTACGCCGCAGCCGAACTCGCCGACACGGTCTTCGCACATCGTGACCATGACCTCGCCCAGGTAGACGTCGCGCAGATCGTCGGCGATCACCAGGTGGAGCAGGTCGCCGTCCAGGCGGTACTGCTCGTAGAGCTCGACGACGACGGCCGGGTCATCTGCCGGCAGGGGCGGCACCCAGCGGGCGCTCGACTGATCCCTGCCGAACTCCCGCGCCGCCCCGAAGTCGTCTTGGCGGAACGGTCGCAGAACGAAGGCCGAGCCGCGCAATTGGGGGGTCGGGTAGGGGAGCATGACGTCGCGTCCGCCATCGTAGGTGCGGTCGACCCCCGGAAGGAACGGCCACGGTCCGAGCCGCGCCGACGGTGCGAGTACGTCAAACTGCAGGACGACACCGACCACCGGACGAGCCTCGCAGGAGGGCACCCCATGAGCCGCGTCACCACCTACCTGAACTTCATGGGCACGACGGAAGAGGCCTTCCGTTTCTACGGATCCGTCTTCGGCACCGAGATCACGGGTGAGGTCACGCGCCTCGGCGACATCCCCGGTCCGCCGGACGGACCGCCGCTGTCCGACGCCGAAAAACTGTTGGTGGCGCACGTCGAACTGCCGATTCTGGCCGGCCACATGCTGATGGGCACCGACCTGGTGGCGTCCATGGGCCACGAGCTCAGGGTGGGGAACAACGTCACCATCAACCTGGAGCCCGACACCAGGGCCGAGACGGACCGCCTCTATGCCGCCCTCAGCGACGGGGGCAGCGAGTCGACGGGCATGCAGCCGATGCCGTGGTCGTACTGGGGCTGCTGCCTCGACCGCTACGGGATCCGGTGGATGTTCAACTGCTACGAACGGGCGTCGTGAGGGCCGGTCGGGCGGCATCGGGCGGGCGCTGACCGGTGCGCCGTTCTGTGGCACCGTCGGAATGCGGGCCCGGCGAGCGACGATAGGGGTGTGACCGCCGAACCGGCACCGTCGGGCGCCGACCTGCTCGATCTCTACGACCGGGCGTTGCCCCAGGTCTACGGCTACCTCGTGGCCCGGTGTGGACAGCGCTCCCTGGCGGAGGATCTGACGTCCGAGACCTTTGTGGCCGCCGCCCGCCGGTGGCCGGACGGACCCGTCTCCGTCGGCTGGCTCATCGGCGTGGCCCGCCACAAGCTCGCCGACCATTGGCGCCGTCAGGCCCGGGAGGAGCGCCTGCTGCGGGCGGTGGAGACCGCCGCCGAGGGCCCCGACGACCCCTGGGAGGGCCACCTCGACGTGCTGCGGGCCCACCAGCTGCTCGGCGGGCTGGCGCCCCAGCACCGGGCGGTCCTGACCCTGCGCTACCTCGACGGCCTCAGCGTCCCCGAGACCGCCTCGATCCTGGGACGGACGGTGGCGGCCACCGAGGCGCTGCTGGTGCGGGCCCGCCGCCAGCTGCGCGACGCGTATGCGAAGGGAGACACCGGTGACTGACCCGCTCGACGCGCTGCGGTCGCCCGTCGTCCCGGTGGCGCCCGATCCGCGCTTCGCGGCCCGGCTCCGGCGCCGCCTCGAAACCCTCGAACCGGCGGTGACCGACCCTCGACCGGAGGACGACATGCCCGAGACACCACCAACCGACGCCATGAGCCCCAACGGCTCCCGGCACGGGGACGTGTCCTACGTGACCCTGGCACTCGAGGACGCGGCCGCAGGTCGCCGCTTCTACGGACGCGTGCTCGGATGGGAGTTCGCCGCCGGGCCCCGGGGGGAGGAAGGCAACCAGGCGGCCCATGTCATCCCCCAGGTCGGTCTGTGGCCGGCACCGGCCTGGCGCCAGGGGGTGACGGCCGGCGCCATCCTGTCGTGGCGGGTCGACGACATCGCGGGCGCGGTCGAGGCCGTCCGTGCCGCCGGGGGTACGGCCACCGACGCCGAACAGCTGCCCTACGGGATGAAGTCGGAGTGCACCGACGGCCGGGGACTGCGCTTCTGGCTCCACCAGCTGCCGCCCCCCGGCGAGGCGGCCCCTCGAAACGGCGGGCGACAGGGCGACATCAGCTACGTGGTGCTGCGGGTCGCCGACCTGGCCGCCGCCCAACGGTTCTTCGCCCGTGTCCTGGGCTGGCGCTTCGCCCCCGGTGCCTCCGGTGTCCACGTGGAGGGTCCGGTGCCGATGACCGGCATGACCCAGGGCGACCCCGGTGTGACCCTCTGCTACCGGGTGGACGACATCGGGGACTCGACGGCGCGGGTCGCCGCGGCCGGCGGGAGCGCCGGGGAGATCGGCTCCAGGCCCTACGGGCTCGAGTCGCTCTGCCGCGACGACCAGGGCGTGCAGTTCTACCTGCACCAGCTCACGTAGGACGGGCCCCGGACCCTCCGGGCCCCCCGGCCGGCGGCCGCCACCGCCGTCGACGGTAGGGCGGGTCCCGACCCTGGTCACGGAAGAGAAATTGCACCGACTCGGGCCGGGCCGTCCGGTCTACGGTGTCGGGATCGGAGCAATCGACAGTGTCGGCGCACCCCACCAGGAGGCCCTGCCATGACGTCCACTTCGGGTAACGGTTCGCGGAACCTGGTCCTGGCGGCGATGATCTTCGCCGTCGTCGATGACCTTCATCGACCAGACGATCGTGTCGATCGCGGCCCCGAGATCCAGCAGGAGCTGGGTCTGACGCAGCACCGGCGTGCAGTGGGCGATCAACGCCTACCTGCTGTCGCTGGCCGCGCTCTTCGCCTTCGGCGGCCGGCTGGCCGACACCGTCGGGCACCGCAAGATGGTGGTGCTCGGCGTCATCATCTTCGCCGGCGCCTCGGCCATGTGCGGCCTGACGCCGAAGGGGAGCGTGGCCGAGGCCTGGATCGTGACCTTCCGGGCCGTCCAGGGCGCGGGCGGGGCCATCATGTTCCCGGCCGCGCTGGCCATCGTGGTGCAGACGTTCGCCTTGCGCGAGCGGGGCAAGGCGCTGGCCCTGTTCTTCGGCATCGCCGGCGGCCTGACGGCGATCGGGCCGGTCCTCGGCGGCTACCTCACCGCAATGGACGTGGCGGGCCATCTTCTGGGTGAACATCCCGGTCGCCATCATCGCCCTGGTCCTGATCGCCATCTCCAAGCCGTGACGACGCTACCGGCCGGCGCCGCATGGACTACCGGGGCCTGGTCCTGATCGTCGAGCGGCGTCGGCCTGAGCGTCTTCGGCTTCCAGCAGTCGGCCATCTGGGGCTGGGGCAACCCGGGCATCGGGCTGTGCATCGCCGCTCGGCGTCGTGCTGCTCGTCGTCTTCTACTTCGTCGAGCGGGCGCACCGCGTCGCCGCTCATGCAGGTGCGGATCTTCCGCATCCGGGCGTTCTCGGTCGAGAACCTCGTGCTCGGCGATCGCCATGCTCGCCTTCGTGCCCGTGTTCTTCTTCGCCAGCGAGTACGCCCAGATCGCGCTGGGGAAGTCGGCCCAGCAGGCCGGTCTCGTACCTCCTGTACTTCTTCCTCGGCTTCGTCGTCACCGTCCCAGATCGGCGGGCGCATCCTCGACCGGCGCGGCGCCAAGCGCCCGGTCGTGGTCGGCTGCGCGCTGGCCGCCGTGGGCTTCGCCCTGTGGGCGGGCAAGGTCACCGAGCTCGACTTCTCCGTCCCAGATCTGGTACGTCATCCTGGCCGGGGCGGGCATGGGGTTCATGCTCGACGCCGGCCAGCACCGACGCCGTCAACCGGGCGTCGCGGCTCTCCTACGGCGAGGCCACCGGCATCACCCAGACGGTCCGGAACTACGCGGCCAGCCTGGGGCTCGCCATCCTCGGCACGATCCTGGTGACCGAGCTGCGCTCCCAGCTCACCACGTCGCTCATCGCCCAGGGCGTGCTCCAGCGGCCGCGGCCGATCGCGAGGCGGCCACGCTGGCCCAGTCGCCGAAGGCGGGCGAGGCGGCAGCATCGCGCCGATCCCGCACTTCGTCCGGCTCGACTTCGCCTACGCCACCCGATCCGTGCTTCTACGTCATGTGCGGCGATCATGGCCGTTGCCGCCGTCGTCGGGTTCATCGGCCTCGAGGCCGGACTACAGCAGGACCGGATCGCGGCCGAGGAGGAGACGACGGCCGTGATGTCGGATTGAACCCCGGCGCCGCCGGGCACGACCGATCGAGCTCGGGGGAACCATGACGACGCAACTCTTCTTCTACGGAATCCTCGGTGTGGCCAGCACCGCCGCCGCCTTCGCCGTCAACCGGCGCCTGTTCGCCGGCGGCGCGGCCGGTACGGTCACCCTGCTCGAGGGGCGCTACTACGTCTTCGGGCTCGTCTCCCTCTGCCTGGGCTGGTACTTCAACGTGCGCTACGTGCATGCCGACCCCCACTCGGCCAGCTACGTCAACTACACCAAGGCGCTCTTCGCCAGCTGGGCGTCGGACTCGGCCGCCCAGGACTCCATCATGGTCAACCTCGTCCTCCTTCCGCTGTGGACGATCGTCGACGGCCGGAGGCGGGGGCTGCGGGCCCCGTGGATCTTCTTCGTGATGAGCCTCTTCACCAGCCTGGCTTTCGCCATGGCCTTCTACCTGGCGTTCGTGGAACGGCAGCTGCGCTACACGCGGGCGCTGTCGGCCGCCTCGAGGACGGCGTAGCCGCAGTTGTAGCCGGGGATGAAGGTGACGCCGGGGCCACCGTGGCAGCCGGCACCGCACAGGTACAGGCCCTCGATCGGGATCGGTTCGTCGGGCCACCCCCGGGGCCCGGGCGGAACGGTCCCATGAACTCCGGTTGGAGGAGGCCGTGGGTGAAGTCCCCCCCGGTGCAGCCGAACATCAGCTCGTAGGTGTGGGCGGGGTAGTTGAACTGCCGCTCGATCAGGTCCGGGAAGTTCGGCGCCGCCGTCGGTGATGCTTGGCCACGATGCGCCCGGCCATCTCGTCGCGCAGCCGTGCCTGGTCGGCCCTCGATCGGCGCGATCGGCAGGTAGAAGGCGAAGCTGCTGGCGACGTGCTGGCCCGGAGGGGCCAGGCCGGGGTCGCCGAGGGTGGGGATCTGGAGGTTGAAGGACGGCGCGGCGGGGACGAGGCCACGGCGGCATCCCTCGAAGTCGCAGCTGCTGCTGCTCGGCGGTCCCGAAGAACGTCACGTTGTGGCGGAGCTCGCCCTGGTTGAGCACGTCGTAGGGACCGGTGTACTCGGGCAGCCCGCCGAGCACGAAGTGGACCTGGAAGTAGGCGGCCCGGTGGTCGATGGCGTCGATGCGCCGGGCGAAGGACTCGGGCAGCAGGTCGCGGTCGAGCAGCTGGGTGAAGGTGGCCGTCGGGTCGAGGTTGGAGACGACCGTCGGGGCCGTCACCACCTCCCCGTCGGCCAGGACCACCCCGCTGACGCGCGCCGTCCGACACGGCGATCCCGGCCACCTTGACGTGGCGGCGGAGCTCGCCGCCGTGGTGCTCGAAGAGCACCCAGAGATGGTCGGCCATGGTGCCGATGCCACCCCGCACCTTCGACATGGTGGCCGTGCCCGGGGACGCCAGCGCGAAGGCCAGGCAGAGGGCGCTGCCCGGTGAGTAGGGCCCCCGGAAGGTGGAGTTGACGGCCAGAAAGCTGAGCATGCTGCGGATCTGGGCGTGCTCGACCGGATCGGGGAGGTACCGGTCGACGACGTCCATCACGCTGCCGAACATGGCGATGCGGATCGCCTCGCGTTCCTTCTCGTCGGTGGCGCACGCGAACATCTGGTCGAGGGTGTTCGGCGGGGTCCGGACGTCGAACCGTCCGATGGCACGGGCCGGTGCCTCGGCCCAGGCGGCGATCTCCGCCATCCCGAGGACGGCGTCGAGCCCCACCCGTTCGCCGAGGTGCTCGAGCAGGCGGTCGGTGTCGCTGTAGAGGAGCAGGGGCGGCTCGCCGGCGGCACCGACACTGGCCGACTGGACTTCGGGTTCGTAGATCGGGCAGGCGCCGAATCCCAGGTCGTCGAAGATCTCGTTGGGGACCGGGAACTGGATCGAACCCGCCAGCTCGAAGCGGTAGCCGCGTGCCAGCTCCGTGGTGGACGCCATGCCCCCGATGAAGTGGTTCTTCTCGAGGCACAGGACGCGGAGACCGCCGCGGGCCATGACGGCCGCCGCCGTGAGCCCGTTGTGGCCGGCGCCGATCACGATGACGTCCACGTCCGGCACCCGAGTGACGGTAGCGGACCCGTTGTCCGGCGGCCACGGCCCCCGTAGGGTGGACCGGCGAAGACCCCTGAGACCGACGGAGGGCGCGATGACACAGAGACCGGCGGAACTCCCGACCGGCGCCCAGCCCGTGGAAGGCATCGTCCACCGCCGGAGTCCGGCCCCGGTGGCCGAGACCGTGAAACGGCTGACCGAGGCGATCGAGAAGGCCGGCGCAGCCCGTTTCGCCCTTGTCGACCACAGCGGCCAGGCCGAGAAGGTCGGCCTGTCCCTACGGGACACCAAGCTGCTGATCTTCGGCAATCCGGTCGTCGGCACGCCCGTGATGGTGGAACGTCCGCTGGCCGCCCTCGACCTCCCGTTGAAGGTGCTCGTCTGGGAGGACGACGCCGGCGGGGTGTGGATGAGCTATCTGGCGGCGGCCTGGCTGGCCTCCCGGTACGACCTGCCGCCGGAACTGAGCGCGCCGCTGCAGGCCGCCGACGCCTTGACCGCCCGGGTGACCGGCTGAGTGGACGACCCGGGGCCGGCGAGCACCGGTGTCGCCGGTCGGTCGGCCGACGTCGGTCAGCTCCACCTCAGGTGTGGGGGAGTGATCTCGCGGACGCTGTCGAACTGGGCGTCGCTGAAGAGGACCTGACCGGTCGGGATGACGATGACACCGTAGGACCAGCCGATGCCGGCGGCACGCGCCGGCCCCCCGTCGCCGGAGTCCGTCGTCCTGCCGTCTCCGGCGATCGTGTAGATGTGGCCGGCCGTCATCGCCCGGCTGTAGTACACGCCGGTCGCGACCGGGATGACCCGGATCCGATCGTTGTCCGAATCGGCGATGAGGACATTGCCGGCGCCGTCGACGGTGACGCCTTCGGGCCAGTTGACCTCGGCCGAGGTGGCCGGTCCGCCGTCCCCGTTGAAGCCCGCGGTCCCGTCACCGGCGATGGTGTAGATCTCACCTTCCTTCATCGCCTGCCCGTAGTACGTGCCGGTCCCGGCGGCGACGACGCGGATGCGCTGGTCCAGCTTGTCGCAGATCAGGATGTTGCCGTCTGCATCCACCCCCACCATGCCGGGCGCGTAGAGCCCGGCACTCGTGGCCGGGACCCTGTCGGAGGTGAACCCGGGGTAGCCGTCCCCGGCGACCGTGTACACCCGGCCGGGCGTCATGGCAGTGCCGAAATAGGTGCCCCGGTCGACATCCAACATCCGGACCCGGGCCTGGTCGTTGTCACCGATCAGGATGTTGCCGCGCCTGTCGAGCGCCAGGCCCCAGGGGTACTTGAACTCGGCCCCGCCCAGGGCGGGGCCGTCGGCAAATCCGGCGGTGCCGTTGCCGGCGATGGTGTAGATCCGACCCACCTGCATGGCGACGCCGTAGAACGTGCCCTTCGCCTCTGCGAGCACCCGGAGTTCGGAGTTGAGGGAATCGACGAACACGACGTTGCCGGCGGCGTCGACCACCAGGTCCGACGGGCTGTCCAGTTCTGCCGACAGCGCCGGCCCGTTGACGAGCCCGGGGGTGCCGTTCCCGGCGACCGTGTACGACCGCCCGGCGGTCATGGCGACGCCGTAGAACCTGCCCGAGACGCCGGCCTGCACGACGATGCTGTCGTGCGAGGTGTAGGCGATGACGAGGTTGCCGGCCCGGTCCCGGGCCACGCCCGCATCGGCGTTGTCACCGAGGCCGGGTACGGCCGTCGTGATGACCGGGGAGTTCCAATGATGGAGGGCGACGGCGGACGCCGCCAGGCTGTGCACCGGTAGCGAGACCGCCGCTGCCACGACGGCGATCAGCAGTGCCGTTCGGCCCGGCCGACGCCGGCGTCCGTCGCTCGGGTGGTGATCGATCCGCAGCGTCGGCGGCGACGACGCGCTCCGCCCGCGACGACGCGTCACGGGCCCGGGAACGCGGTCATCAGAACGACTCCACACCGTCCACGGGTGAGCCCCACTCGTCGACCTTGCGGCCGCAGCGGCCCGGATAGCCCTCCGAATCCTCGGTGAGGGCGTTGACGGCGCCGTAGGTCCGCTCGAGGGCCAGCAGCTCGATGGCGTCCTTGGTGGCCGCCCGCCGCAGTTCGTCGTCGTTGAGATCGAGATCGTCGTCGTCGGTGACGAGCGCATGCACGGTGAGCCCCAGGCTGCCGGCCGACTCGGACAGGATCGACCACACCGCTGCCCGGTGGCGCTCCTCGAAGGAGTCGAGGCACTCGGGGTCGAAGAGGAAGGCCCACAGGGCGGTGTCGCCATGGGCGCCGCGCCGTGCCAGCGCCCGGACCTGCTCGTGGGTACGACCTTCGAACACCTCTGCCGCCAGCGCCGCCCGCTTCGCCGGCTGATCCCCGAACAGTTCCCGCTCGATCGCCCGTAGATCGGCCATGACATCCACTCCTCGACTCGGTGGGCACGACCGGTGCCCGGATCCCACGGTGAGATGGGATCGCCCGTTTCTTCTACGGGTAATTTTCGGCCGGCCACCGGTGGAACTTGACCGCGCCGCCGACCGGCACCGGCCCGACCACCGGCCGGAGCGGCACTCACTGAATGCAGTCGAGACGACACTCAGGGTGTGGTGCGGCTGGATCCTCCCGTGACCGACCCGTCGTCGGGGACTCGCGGGAGTGGCGACGACTCCCCAGGTGAGGCCGCTGTCGCCGGGGCGCCGGGCCCGTGGCCGGGGCCCTGGCGCCGCCTCCGGCGGCCCGGACGTCGACGGGCCTTCCGCCGGGGCCGAACGCGCTCAGCCCCGCCCGGCGAAACACCCACCGTGACCTCGGACAACATGTCCTCAAGTCACCCCTCGGCGTGCCGATGCATCTGGGGTGCCACCCCGGCCGAAGCATCGCGAACCTGGAGCGTCGGCACACAAACGTCCGAGGGTCATGCCCGTCGGCGGCTTCGCCTTCGCGTTCGGCGGGGCGCTCTGCATCGTCCTCGGCTTCTTCGGTTCGGTCGGGCCTTTCGCACTCTGCGCCCTCGAGGTCCTGACCCTGAGCGCCATGGTGACGTCGATCCGGCGCTACCGGCCCTCGTCGGCGTGGCCGTGGTACGCCATCTGCACGGCCCTCACGCTCTTCGTCGTGGGCGATGCGGCCGCCGGGGCGCTGGGCACGCTCGGAAACCTGACCGTCCACCGGTCGATCGTTCCCGACATCATCACCATCCCGGGGTACCTGGTCCTGGCGGCCGGCCTGCTCGGCTTCTCACGCGCCCGGTCCCACGACGTGGGGCGCAATCTCGGCGTGGTGCTCGACGCCCTGATGGTCTCGCTGGCCATCTTCGCCTGCGCCTGGGTCTACATCATCGAGCCGGTGCTCCTGCGGCGCCAGACCCCGCTCGACATCCGACTGGTGCTGACCTGCTATCCGGCGGCGTCGACCTTCCTCGTGGTGTTGACGCTGCGCATCGCCTTCGGACCGGATCAGCGCCGGTCGCCCTCGTACTGGTTCCTGCTGTGCGCGATGTGCGCCATGCTCGTCGGCGATTCGATGTACATGCTGTCGGAGATCCACCTGCTGCATCTCCCGGCCGGCCTCCTCGACCTTCCCTACGGGGTGGCCTTCCTGGCCGGCGGGTTGATGGCACTCCACCCGTCGATGCGATCGCTGACCGAGGACACCGGCCGGACAGAGCACGCCGAGCGGAGCGGGCGCATCGTCATCGTGATCGTGGCGCTGCTGGTGCCGGCGCTCCTGCTTCTCAACCCGAACCGGGCGCCGGTCGGCGACCGTATCGTGCTGTTCGGCATCATCCTGGCGCTGACCTTCACGGCGGTGGCCCGCATGGCCCAGGCGCTGCACGAGTCGGAGCGGTCCGAATCGAAGCTGCTGGCCCAGGCCATGCAGGACAGCCTCACCGGCCTCCCGAACCGGCGGTCGATGCGCGTGCAGTTGACCGAGGTGCTCGAGCGCGCCGAGGTCGCCAATACGGACGTCGCCGTCCTCTACCTCGACCTCGACCAGTTCAAGGTGATCAACGACACGCTCGGGCATACGCTCGGTGACGAGTTGATCAGCCGGGTGGCCCGCCGCCTCAGCGAGAGCGTGCGGGCCGGGGACCTGGTCACCCGGCTCGGTGGTGACGAGTTCATCGTCGTGCTCGAACAGATGGTGGACGGGACGCGGGCGTTCGAGGTGGCCGAGCGGATCCGCGGATGCCTCCGGGTGCCGTTCGTCGTGAACGGCACCGAGTTCCACCTGTCGGCCAGCATCGGGCTCGCCTTCGCCCACGGTCGTGGGCGGTCGGTCAGCGCCGAGGAGCTGATCCGCGACGCCGACCTCGCCATGTACCAGGCGAAGAACATGGGTCGGGGCGCCGTGGTCGTCTTCGAACAGGCCATGGGCACCAAGCTGGCCGAGCGGGTCACCCTCGAGCAGGAGCTGCGCCACGCCGTGGAACGCCGCGAGCTGCGCCTGGTGTACCAGCCGGTCGTGGAGCTCCCGTGGGGTCCGGTGCAGGGGGTCGAGGCGCTCATCCGCTGGGAGCACCCGACGCTGGGTCCTCTCGAGCCGTCCACGTTCATCCCCCTGGCCGAGGACAGCGGGCTCATCGTCGAGATCGGTGCGTGGGTGCTCGACGAGGCCCTCCGGCAGATGGCGCGGCTGGCGCCACGAGAACCCCGGCTTCGAGGACGTGTACGTGGCCGTGAACCTGTCGGCCATCCAGCTCCGTGACGACCGGCTGGTCGAGCAGGTGGCGGACGTCCTCTCCCGCCACGACCTGCCCGGGGATGCGCTGGTGCTGGAGCTGACCGAGACCGTGCTCATGGAGGACGGGGCGTCGGCGGCCGACAAGTTCACCCGGCTGAAGCGGATCGGCGTGCGCGTGGCCATCGACGACTTCGGCACGGAGTACTCGTCCCTGACCTACCTGAAGCGGATCCCCTTCGACATCCTCAAGGTCGACCGCTCGTTCATCTCGAGCCTCGGCGAGCCGGACAACCCCGACGAGACGCTGATCGCCGCCATCGTCGGCATGGCCAAGGGCCTCGGGATCGCCACGGTGGCCGAGGGGGTCGAGACCTCCGAGCAGGCCACCCGGGTGGTGGAGCTCGGGTGTGACGCCGTGCAGGGCTACGTGTACTCGCGGCCGGTCGAGTCCGATCAGGTGCTCGACGTGGTGGCCGCCCTCCCGGGCTGGGCCGAGATCGTCATCACGAAGTCCCTGTAGCCGGCGGGGAGGGCACCGCCCCCTTGCGTCCGCGCCGACCGGGTTCCTCGCGCTCGAGGAGCCAGGCGATCAGCTGGGGCGGCATCGCCGGGTCGAGCGGCCGGACGGCACCTTCGAGACCGGTCCCGTCGAACATGATGCCGTGGATGTTGAGGTCCGTCTGCAGGAGCCGGGCCCCCCATTCGCTGTTCTGTATCCACACCGGCAGGCTGGCTTCCGAGCCCAGGTAGGGCAGCGGGGAGATGCCGGTGAACTCGCGGAACGGATCCCGCATGGTCCGCTGGAGGACCCGGAAGACGCGCTGGTCCAGGATGGTGATGTGCCAGTCCACGCGGCAGCGCAGGGCCAGCACGGAGATGGCCTGGTAGAGGGCCGTGGTGACCAGGCCGACGGCCGCCGGGGCGCGGTAGGCGGGGTCGACGGCCAGGGTGGCGATGTCCCAGGTGGCGTAGCGAGGCATCCGCACGTCACTGCGGCGGAGCAGCTCGTCGACGGGGACACCCCAGATGGGCTCGATGTCGTCGAAGGTCTTCGAACCGTTGCCGTCGAGGTCCGGAAGGATCAGGCGCACCATGCCGGCGGGAAGGCGACGACGGTAGTCGAGCACGCAGAGGAAGATGCTGTGCGCCTCGTAGAGCCCGTACTCGGCGGCCAGCAGATCGGGGGTATTGCCGAATGACTGCCCGAAGACGACGCGCTCGACGTGGCGGGCCAGTTCCGCCCGCCGGTCATCCGAGTCGAAGACGTGCACACCCATCGGTTCGGTGGCCTCGGCGTCGATGGCGAGGTCTGCCAACTCGTGCAGCTCGCCCGAGGAGCGGGCGTCGGTGCTGGCCATCTCAGAACTCCCTTCCCACCACCTCGCTGGCGTTGAAGAAGGCCTGCGTGAACCCGAGGACGCGTTCGGCGTCGAAGGGCTTGCACGTGTAGATGTCCACGCTGGCGAAACAGACGGGTGCCTCCCACGCATAGCAGTGGGCCCCCGACTCCTCCCAGTGGACCCAGCCCGACCAACCGTAGCGTTCCGACCGGTGGGTGACCGGCTCGTTCAACCGGCGCATGTCGCACACGTCGCTGAGCTCGCGGAAGTACCGGCGGATGTCGCCGTCGCTGACGGGGGACGGGCACAGGCACTCGACCACCAGTCGCTGGCGGTAGATGGAAGGTGCCAGGTCCGGCATCGCCTCGGTGCGGGGGGTCAGCAGGGAGGACACGACTGCATGGTATATGCAGCTTGGTCGCCAATTGCGGAATGTCAGCTGCCGTTCACCGAGAATTCGACTTGCTGCCGGCGCCATCGACGCCGCGGACGGCGCCGTGGCCGCCTACGATCGGTCGCACGGACGGAGGCATGTGCCATGGACGACCTAGCTGATCTGCACGACCGGGCGCTGGCGGCGACGGGACGCATCGTGGCCGGCGTGGGGGCCGACCAGTGGGGCGACGAGACCCCGTGTGCCGGATGGGACGTCCGCACCCTCGTCAACCACGTGGTGTCGGGCAACCTGTGGGCGGCGGCGCTCGGTGGCGGCGCCACCATCCCCGAGGTCGGCGACCGGCTCGACGGCGACGTGCTCGGCGATGATCCCTCCGGTGCCTACGATGCGTCGGTGGCGCCGGTGTCCGAGGTGTTCCACCGCCCCGGGGCCATGGACGCGCCGTGCGCGGTCTCCTACGGACCGGTCCCGGGGTCGGTCTACGCCGGTCACCGCTTCATGGACGTGCTCGTCCACGGGTGGGACGTGGCCGCGGCCACCGGCCAGGGCACCACGCTCGACGACGACCTGGTGGCGGGCTGCCTGGCCGTGGCCGAGCCGCAGGCCGGGATGCTCCGTGGCAGCGGCATGTTCGGTGCCGAAGTGGACGCGCCTGCGGGCGCCGATCCCCAGACCCGTCTGCTGGCGCTGATGGGGCGCAAGGGCTGACGCCGCTGTCCGCTCGGCCCGTGACCGACCTGCTGTCGAGGGCCACCGACCGCGAGGTGGTCCGTCCCGTGGACGGCAAGAGCACGTCGACGTTCGAGCGCGTGACGATCGACGGCCGTCCCTACTTCCTCAAGCGGCTGAGCCCGGCGACGGACTGGATCATGCGGGCCACCGGCGACCACGTGCACCGCCCGTTCCTCGTCTGGCGGGCGGGGATCATGGACGGGGTCCCACCGTGCATCGACCACGCCGTGGTCGCCATGGAGGTCTCGGGCACCGACGACCACGCCGAGCTGGCCATGCTGATGCGCGACGTGGGTCTCGACCTGGTTCCCGAGGGGGACGCCGCCGTGCCGTCCCGCCAGCACGAAGGCTTCATCGACCATCTGGCCCAGCTGTCGGCGACCTTCTGGGGCTGGCGGGACGTCGTCGGCGGGCTGACGACGATGGCCCAGCGCTTCAGGTTCTTCGACGCCGCCAACGTGGCCCGGGAGCTGGAGGTCGCCGATCCGCCCGGCGCCATCGTGGCCGCCGACGCCGGCTGGCGGCAGCTGCCCGAACGGTCACCGGCGCTGTCCGCCGTGGCCGACGCCGTGCACGAGGATCCCGGGATCCTCACCGGGCCGCTCGAGGCGACGCCCGTCACGTTCCTGCACGGCGACTGGAAGATGGGCAACCTGGGCACGCACGCCGACGGACGGACCATCCTCCTCGACTGGGCCTACCCGGGGTCGGGCCCGCCGTGCTGGGACCTGTGCTGGTACCTGGCCCTCAACCGGGCGCGGCTGCCGGAAGGCAAGGAGGCCGCCATCGCCCGGTTCCGTGACGCCCTGGGCCGGCACGGCATCGACGGCGCCGGCTGGTTCGAGACCCAGCTCGACCTGTGCACGGTCGGCATCATGGCCACGTTCGGCTGGGAGAAGGCGCTGGGCGGGGAGGACGAGCTGCGCTGGTGGGAGCAGCGCGTCGCCGGGGCGCTGGAGCGGCAGGGACTCGACCTGGCCGGGCGGGCAGGGTGATCGTCGACCACTACGCCGGAGCCGGCCGGCGGTGGGCGACCGGCGCCGCCCTCGTGTACGGACCCATCGCCCGCCTGCTCGTGACCCTGAGCCCCCATTCCCCGGCCGGCCGGGTGGTGGTGGACGCCGGCGCCGGCACCGGGATCGTCTCGACGGAGCTGGCCGCCCTCGGTGCCCGGGTGGTGGCCCTCGACATGTCGCAGCACATGCTGGCCTGGGACGCCGGGACCCGGCCGCCGGCGGCGGTGGCGGACGTCAGGGCCCTGCCCCTGGCCGACGGCGCCGTCGATGACAGCGTGGCCGCCTTCGTGCTCAACCACCTCGTCGACCCGGCCCCCGGGTTCGACGAACTGGTCCGGGTGACCCGGCCGGGAGGCGCCGTCCTCGTCGGCGTGTTCGCCACCACCGGCGACAGCGAGGTCCGCGACCGCGTCGACGCATCGGCCCGCCTCGACGGCTGGGAGGCGCCCGACTGGTACCTGACGATGAAGGCCGAGGCCGTCCCCGTCCTCGGCACCGCCGATCGGATGGCACAGGCCGCCACCGTCGCCGGCCTGGCCGTCGTGGCCGCCGAGGAGCGGGCCGTGGACGTCGGCGTGACATCGCCCGAACAGCTGGTCGACTACCGCTTCGGCCAGGCGCAGTTCACCACGTGGCTGGACGGGATCGGCCCGGCCCGTGCCGCCGCAGCCAGGCGCCGGGCCGTCGAGGCGGCCCGCCCGTTCATGCAGCCCTACCGGCCGCAGGTGGTGCTGCTGGCCGCCCTCCGCCGCCCCGGCTGACCGCCGGCCGGCCACGGGCCGGGTACCCACCCCGACGGGGGCACGTTGGTACGCTCCGCACGAGGAAGGTTCCGACGGCTCGATGGGATGGTCAACGATGGCGAACGAATGGGGGCCCCTGGCCCCGTTGGTGGGTGAGTGGGAGGGCGAAGGCGGGCTCGACACCGCCTACTCGCACTCGGAGGAGAAGGTGCTCGGAACCCCGTACCTCGAGAAGGTGTAGTTCAAGCCGTTCGGCCCGGTGGACAACGGCAGCCAGAGCCTCTACGGCCTCGACTACAAGACGGCCATGTGGCGGGGGAGCGAGGAGAACCCGTTCCACACCGAGGTCGGGTACTGGCTGTGGGACGCCAGAGCCGGCGAGATCGTGCGCGGCTTCGTCGTGCCCCGGGGCATCACCGTGCTCGCCGGAGGGTTCGCCGAGGCCGACGCCACCACCTTCACCCTGTCGGCCGAGGCCGGACACCCGCAGTACGCCATCGGCGAGAACGCCTACCTGGCCGCGCACGCGTCGACCCTCAGCTACACGGTCACGATCACCGTCAACGACGACGACACCTGGTCCTACGACGAACGCACCATGCTCAAGATGTCGGAGATGGACGCACCCTTCGCCCACACCGACCACAACACCGTCCACCGAGCCGCCTGACCCGGGCGGTCCGTCGACCGCCCCGTCGAGACCGAAGGAGCCCACATGTCCGATTCGGCACCACCCCCGGGAGCGGCGCCCTCGCCCGACGATCCGGCCGCCGTCGACGCCGCCGCCGGGGTCACCCACCGGGTCCTCGGCACGGTCATGCCGGTCCTGCAGGTCGATCTCGAACCGGGGCAGAGCGTCGTCTCCCCGGGGGGCGAACTGTCGTGGATGACCTCCGCCATCCAGCTGTCCACCTCGACCTCGGGTGCCGGGTCCAAGGGTGTCTTCGGCGCCCTCAAGCGGACGGTGGCCGGCGGCGGGCTGTTCCTCACCGAGTACCAGGCCGAGGGCGGTCCGGGCACGATCTCCTTCGCGGCCAAGCTGCCGGGTGAGATCCGGCCAGTCGCCATCGCCGCCGATCGCGAGTACCTCGTCCACCGCCACGGCTTTCTGGCCGCCACCTCGGGGGTCAACCTCTCCATCGGCTTCCAGCAGAAGCTCGGCGCCGGGATCTTCGGCGGCAGCGGCTTCATCCTCCAGCGGATCACCGGTCAGGGGACGGCGTGGATCGCCCTCTCCGGCGAGCTCATCGAGTACCACCTGGCCCCCGGGGAGAACCTCCGGGTGATCCCCGGCCACGTGGGCCTCTTCGATGCCGCCATGAGCTTCGAGATCAAGATGGTGAAGGGTGTGAAGAACATGCTCTTCGGCGCCGACTCCCTGTTCCTCGCGTCGCTGACCGGGCCGGGCATGGTCTGGCTGCAGACCATGCCGATCTCGCAGCTGGCCCATGCCATCGCCCCGTACCTCCCGCAGAACGAGGGGTCGTCCAACAGCTCGGGCAGCTCCATCCTCGGGGGGCTGCTCAACAACTGAGTGCGTCCGGTCGGCGCCGACCTCCGCCCGGCGCGTGCAGGAGAGGGCGGGGGACGCCCCCTCCTGCACGCCGGCAGACCTCGGGTCAGTACCCGGACGGCGACGGGCCGAACAGCTTCAGGGTGTTGTCGCCGTCGTCGACGAAGAGCACGCCCCGGCCGCACGGTGCGATGGTGAGCCCGAAGAGATCGCCGCCGGCACCGGCCGGATCGATCTGGGGCGATGCCACCTGCCGGCCGAACGGGGTCGTCTCGACCACGTTGCCGTTGCCGCCGTTGGCGGTGAGCACGTCGCCGTTGGGCGCCAGCGTCATCCCCAGAGGCCCGCTGAGGGCCCCGCCCGACGTCAGGGTGAGGCCGCCGTCGGGCTGCGGGCTCTGTCGTGACAGGGCGAACGGCACCACGGCGATGCGGTTGTTGACGGTGTCGGCCACGTAGAGCTGGCCGCCGTCACCGAGCGCCAGCCCGGTGGGGCCGACCACCAGCGCGGCCGGATCGGTCCGCTCCGCGAACCCGTTGGCGATCACCGTCGACCCGACCAGGCTGGGCGCGGCGCCGCCATGGACACGGACGTCGAGACGCACCACGGTGCCGCGGTCGACCGTCGCCGGGCTCGCGCCACCGTGCCGTTCAGCACGTTGGCCACGAAGAGCTCGGCGCCGCCACCGACGTCGACCGACGTCATGTCCCACGGTCCGTTGATGTTGTTGCCGGACCAGGTCTCGACGGGCACGCCGTCGTCGTTGAGGACGATCAGGCAGCCGGCCTCGGCCGTGGCCGACGTTCCGTCCGTCGTCGGCAGGCTCCCGACCACCACCCATCCACCGGGCAGGACGGCCAATGCGGTGGTCAGACCGACGCCGCCGGGACACGCGCCCGGCGGCTTGGCGCCGAGCTGGGCGAAGGTGGTGACCGCCCCGGACGGGGCCACTTCGACGATGGTGGTGCCCGTCCCCTGGAGGTTGGCGCTGTTGTTGAAGTTGCTGACCAGCGTGTCACCACCGACCAGCCTGCCGCCCGACTGCGGGACCACGGTGATGCCGTAGGGGTTCACGTCGCCGTTGGCCGGGACCGTGGAGGCCACGTTGGTCACGACCGAGAAGTGTGAGAGGTACGAGGGGGGTGCGGGTACCGGGGTGGCCAGGGCCGTCGCCGGCAGCGCGGCCGCGGCCGCCACGCTCAGGACCCCGGCGGCCGCGGCCCCGACGAGATGGCGCCGGTGGTGCCGGCGGGGACTGGGCAGGCCCGTCCGGGCCCGGGTGGGTTCAGGTGTCATCGGCTCTTCCTCCGTCCGACTCGCGGGCGCGTGTCGGGATCGGGGGGTCCTACGACCACCACCGGCGAGATGTTCAGCCGCCGGGGTCGATCATCGCCGACTTCCCGGATCCGACCACTCCCCGGAGGGGCGTCGCGACCCGAGGTGGTGCCCGCCGGCCCGGGTGGCGCCGTCAGGACGGGGTCGAGGGGCCCTGGCGGAGCAGGTCGCGGAACTCCCCGGTGTCGATGGCGTCCGGCGCCGTGGTGGCCAGGAAGTCGCGGAGGAGCTCGACGAAGCGGAGCGGCTCCTCGGCGTGGGGGAAATGGCCGACCCCCTCCATGATCTCGAGCCGGCTACCGGGGATGGCGTCGTGCACCGTGTGGGCATGGCTCACGGGGATGATCCGGTCGTGGTCGCCCCACACGATGAGTGTCGGCATGTGGGCGGCGAGATAGAGCCGGTCCATGGCGCTCACGGACTGGCCGCCCGGGTCGATCACGGCCCGCATCGTGGCCACGAAGGCCTTGCGGTTCTCGGGCTCGGTCAGCGACTTGTACGAGCTCCACATCTCCTCCGCCCGGGTGCTGCGGATGCCCCGGTCGCTGGGCGAACCTCGCCACCGAGTCCCCCCAGGCCCGGGTGAACGACGGGAAGACCACGGGCAGGACGTACTCGGCGGCCGGCAGCGTGATCACCCTGAGGAGCCAGCTCACCTCGCGGCCGAGCCCTCCGGCGTCCACCAGGACGAGGCGTTCGCAGCGCTCGGGGAACTGGTAGGCGAACTGCAGGGCCACGCCGCCGCCGTAGGACTGGCCGACGACGGTGGCCTTGGCGATCTCCAGGACCGTCATCAGATCCCGGAGCGAGCTGGCCAGATTGCCGAGGGAGTAGTCGCCGAGGGGTTTGTCCGACTCCCCGTGCCCGAAGAAGTCGGGGGCCACCACCGTGTACTCCTGCTGCAGCAGGTGCATGGCGGGCAGCCACGTACGCGAGCTGCCGGCGATCCCGTGGAGCAGCAGCAGGGTCGGGCCGGTGCCGCCGCGGCGGTAGCCGATGCGGTGGCCGTGCAGGGAGACGTACTCGACCGGGAACTCCTCGTCGGCCGCCGGGGGGCGCGTCGGCTCCATACCGCCATTGTCCCACTGTCGGAGCCGCCGCCGTCCCCGCGGCGCCGCGGGCGGGCCAGCCCGCCGATGTAGCGTCTGCCGACGCACGAGGGGGCAGGACATGGGCACGATGCGGCGACTGGCGACAGGTGGGGCGGTGCTGCTGGTGGCGGCCACGGCCGCATGCGGCTCGTCGACCTCCCCGGTGGCCGATCCGGCCCCGCCCCAGGTGCAGGCGGGCCACGGGGCCGACTGGCCGCTGCCCGGCCACGACTACACCAACTCACGTCGGGCCGGCCCGTCCGCCATCAGGGTCTCGACGGTGCACCGGCTCGGTCCGGCCTGGCAGGTGGACACCACCGGGGCGCTCACCACGGCCGCCGTCGTCATCGGCCCGACCGCCTACGCCGAGGACGACCTGGGCGTGGTGGTGGCGGTCGACGTGGCCACCGGACGGGTGCGGTGGCGGAGCGCGGCCACCGGGTTCACCGTCGGCCCCGAGGGGGTGGCGGTGGGGTGGGGGAAGGTCTTCGCCTCGACACCGAACGGGGTCGTCGCCCTCGACGTCGCCAGCGGCGCGGTCCGGTGGACGCGCCGGCTGTCGCGTTCCGGCACCGACGGCCTCGACATCCAGCCGACGGTGGCCGGCGGCAAGGTGCTCGTCTCCACCGTGCCGGTGAGCGCCAAGGTGCAGTTCCACGGGGGCGACGACGGCATCCTGTACGCGCTCGACCAGGCCAGCGGCAGGGTGGACTGGTCGTTCAACACGGTGGACTCACCCGACGACTGGGGGAACCCGGCCGTCAACTCGGGGGGCGGCGCCTGGTACCCACCGTCCATCGACACCGCCACCGGCACCGTCTACTGGGGTGTCGGCAATCCGGCGCCGTTCCCGGGGACGGCGCAGTACCCGAACGGGTCGAGCCGGCCGGGGCCCAACCTCTACACCGACTCGACGCTGGCCATCAGCCTGGCCACCGGCAAGCTCCTCTGGTACCACCAGGCCATCGCCCACGACCTGTTCGACCACGACTTCATGCACACCATGCTGGTGACGGTGGGGACGGGCTCGTCCGCCCACCAGTTGGTGGTGGGCACGGGCAAGGGAGGCGAGGTCGTGGGCATGGACCCGACCACCGGCGCCGTGCAGTGGACCACGCTCGTCGGCCTCCACCACAACGACACCCTGACGGCGCTGCCGCCCGGTGTGACCCCGGTGCTGCCCGGCACCTTCGGCGGCGTGCTGACGCCACCGTCGTGGGCCGACGGCACGGTGTACGTGGCCACGCTCAACGCGCCCTCGGACCTCCATCCGGACCAGACGTTCTACTTCGGCGGCAAGACCGGGACCATGCCCGGTGACGTGGTGGCCATCGACGCCGCCGACGGAAGGGTGCGCTGGAGCACGTCGGTGCCCGGCGATCCGACCGGCGGGACCACCGTGGTCAACGACCTCGTGTTCACGGCCACCCTGCAGGGGAGGGTGTTCGCCCTCGACCGGGCCACGGGGGCCATCGTGTGGCAGCAGCGGGTCCCCGGGGGTGTCAGCGGCTGGCCGGCCGTCGTCGGCCCGACCGTCATCGTCCCCACCGGGACCATCGCCTCACCGGGCCACCTGGTGGCGCTCCGGCTGTCCGGCGGCTGAGCGCCGACCGGCCGGGTGGCCAGGTCCATGGCCGTCAACGGTGGCGACCGTCAGGCCCGCCAGTCGAGCCACTGGCCGTGGGACTGCACGAAGGCCAGCACTTCGGCCCGCTGCTCCGAGGGCCCGAGGGTCACGGCCGACATCACGCCGGGTTCGCCGAGGCCGAGGTCGGGAGGCTGACCCGCATCGACGAGGTCCACCACCCCGGGGGCGTCACAGGCGATCCACACCAGGGGCCGGTCCTCGGCCGCGGCCGCCAGCAGCTCCACGAACCGGGTCCGGTCGGGGGGATGGAGGTAGGAGAACGCCCACGTGGTGAGGAGGCACACCACTTCCGGCCCCATGTCGTCGAGCACGCCGGGGACGGCGGCGAGGGCGTCCCCGCGGACGACCTCGGGAGGATGGGCCACGGCGGCGTCGATGGCCCGTTCGGCCCGGGGCAGCCGATCGGAGCCCGGCCACACGCAGGCCAACAGCCATCGGACGTCGTCGGGACGGCGCAGGTCGGGCGGGTCGATGTCGATGCCGATCCGGCGGGAGACGGCGGGCAGCCAGGGACGGATCGGGGGTGAGCCGCCGACGACGCCGCAGTCGATGCGGACCGCCGCGTCCGTGGGCCCGGTCGCCCCGTGGTCGCCGTAGTCGAGGAGGTAGCCTTCGCACAGGAGGTTGAGGCCGGCGCTGCAGCCCACGTCGAGCAGCTGGACGGGCTCGCCGAACTGCTCGGCCACCCACGACAGTGCCGGGCCGATGAGGGCGCTGCGGCCGACCTCGTTGGTCTGGATGTGGCGGGTGGCCAGCAGATCGAGGACGGCGGCGCGGTGGGTCAGGCACAGGTCGCGGAACAGGGGCCAGGGCTCGGCGCCGGACGTGCCCTCGTACACGGCGGCCAGGGGGTGGTCGAGCCCGCCCAGCAGCAGGTAGTGGACGGCGGCCAGCAGGGTGAGGGGAAAGTGTCCGGTCGGAGGGGCCTCGTAGACCAGGGAGAGGATCTCGCGATCCCCGGCGACCGCGGGACAGATCTCCTCGTAGATCGGCGCCGCCGGCGCCGACCATCGACTCGCCGAACCAGGCCCACAGCGCGGCCAGTTGGTCGAGGGGGTCGTCTAAGGGGGCTGCCATGGCCTCGGAGAGGCTACCCAGACGGGTCACACCGCGTGGGCGTGACGAGCGACCGGGGACCGGGCGCGCACCGCGGCGCGGCGCGGTGACACCGGCCGGCGAATGGAGCCACGAGTACCCTGCCTCGTGTGAACGAGCCCAGTGCCGCCACGGCATACCACCAGATCAGGCGCTGGATCGTCGAAGGTCGTCTCCGCCCCGGTGAGCGCCTGATCGAGCAGCGGATCGCCGTGGATCTCGACCTGTCCCGGACGCCGGTTCGTGAGGCACTCCGGATGCTGCAGTCGGAGGGCCTCGTGCGCTTCGAGGCCAACCGGGGCGCCAGCGTCCGCTCGCTCACCATCGGCGACATCGCCGATCTGTACGAGCTGCGGGCCCGTCTCGAGGCAATGGCCGCCGAGCTGGCGGCGGCGCGGGCCACGGCCGACCAGCTCGAGCGGCTCGAGGTGGCCGAGATCGCCTTCGCCGAGGCGGCGGCCGGTGCGATCGACGGTGACCCCGAGGGAAGGCGCCAGGTGTTCCCTCGCAACGACGTGTTCCACCTCACCGTCCTCGAGGCGGCCCATCACGAGCGGCTGACCCAGACCTTGATCCGGACCGTCGACCACACGCTGGTGTTCCAGGCGTTCCGGCACTACCGACCGGAAGGGCTGGAACGCTCGGTGCTCTTCCACCACCTGATCAACGCGGCCGTCCGGCGTGGCGAAGGGGTCCGGGCGGGCGGCCTCATCCACGAGCACATCATGGAGGGCCGCGATCAACTCCTGGCCGTCGTCGGTGACGACCCCTCGGTGGATGCGCTCTACGAGGAGCTCCCGGGCGAAGGGAACGTCGGAGAGGGCTGACACGTCAGGGGAGTGGACCCGGCGTCGGCGTCGTGACAGGATTGTATGCAATGCGGCCGAACCACGCACGAGCCGAGGACGACCTACACGGCGGGCGAGCAGGTTTGTGTACAAAGATGGCGCCGAACGGCGGCAATCCTCATGGCCCGAGGAGCATGGCCCATGACCGGTGACGACGGCCGGGCGCCACAAGGCTCGACCGTTCCGGGGCCGGTCGGATCGGAGGAGATGCTGGCCCGCTGCCACAAGCTGGTCCACGGGTTGACCATCCGGGCCACCGAGGCCGAGCGTCTCCGGCGCCTTCCCGATGCCACCATGACCGAGGCGGTGGATGCCGACCTCTTCCGGATGGTGGTACCCACATCGCTCGGGGGACTGGGTCTCGGGCTCGACACCCTGGCCAACTGCACCCGAGTGCTGGCCACCGCCTGCCCGGCCTCGGCATGGACCCTGTCGTTCCTCGTGATGCACAACTGGCTCCTGGCGCGGTTCGGAGCCGAGTTCCGGAACGAGTTGTTCTCGCGACGGCCCTGGGTGCTGGCCCCGGCCCCCCTGAACCCTTCCGGCACGGCCACGCCCGCCGACGGCGGCTACGTGGTGCGGGGCAGGTGGGAGTGGGCCACCGGCGTCGAGCACGCCGACTGGGTGATCCTCCATGCCGTGGTCGCCGGGCAAGAGGCGCTCGAGACGCGGTTCGTGGCCCTCCCCGGGTCGACGTCGAGGTGGACGACGTGTGGCACACCTCGGGCATGCGGGCCACCGGCAGCAACGCCGTCAGGGTGGCCGACACCTTCGTGCCCGCCTACCGGACCGTCGCCGCCGAAGAACTGCTGCGCCCGCCCTCGGATCCGGCGGCGGGTGACGCCATGGCGCCGTACCCGGTGGTCCCGGTCCTCGCCCTGATGGCCGCGGCGCCGGCCGTCGGCGCCGCCGAGTCCTGTGTCGAACTGTTTCGACGCCGACTCTCCGAGCGCGTCCTGGCCTACACCTTCGGCACCAGGCAGGCCGACGAACCGGCGTCCCGCGTGCGACTGGCCACGGCGTCGGCGGAGGTGGGCGCGGCCCGAGCCGTGTGGGACGGTGCCCTGGCCAAGCTGGCCCGGACGGCCGAAGGCGGGGAGCTGACAGTGTCCGATCGTATGGAGGCCCGACTGGCGGCCGCCTTCAGCGTCCGCCTGGCCCGCCAGGCCATCTCGACGGTGTGCGAAGGTTCGGGAGCCAGCGTCTACGCCACCACGTCGCCGCTGCAGCGCCTGCAGCGGGACGTCGAGGTTCTCAAGGGACACGTCATCTTCGACTGGGACCGCTGTGCGGAACTGGCCGGCCGGATCCAGTTGGGTCTGGCCGTGGTGCCCACGGACATGGTGTGAGGGGGGCACATGGCATCGTCAGAACTCCTGGGCCGTACGTTGTACACAATCGAGGGAGCAGGGTGGCGTGAGGTTCCTGCCACCGACGATGCCGGCAGCGGCGCCGCCCCGGGCCCGCCGCAAGGCGTGAACCGGCTCCCGGACCCCGCTCCACCCACCTGACCGAACGAAAGGCGGCGGCATGCGACTACCCGACCAGTTGGCGGAACTCAACCGCGTGGGCACCAATCGTGTGATGAAGCCACTCGCTCGCTGGGGACCGAACCTGGCCGTGGTCCATCACGTCGGACGGCGGACCGGGCGAGCCTTCGACGTCCCCGTCCTGCTGCTCGAGGCGGAGCACCGCGTCGTCATTCCCCTCCCGTACGGGAAGGACCGCGACTGGGTGCGCAACGTCGTCGCGGCCGGCCGATTCTCCATGACCCACAGGGGCCACGAGGTGCGTGTCCTGCACCCGAAGGTGGAGGGCGATCCCAAGATGGTCGAGGGGCTCGGAACCGCCGTCGAAACGTTGGTGGGATGGCTCCACCTCGAGGGCCTGCTGGTCGGGGAACGCGACCTCTCGGCGGCGTGACCTCCGAGCGTCTCGCCATTCGCGCCCGCAAGCCGCCCCGAACCGCCGCCGTGCGGTTGGCGCATTCCGTCGTCGCCCAGCACCGCCGGACCCTCCGGTGTCCGCCGAGCCGCCGTCTCGACGGGTGCCTGTCCCTCGTCACCGGGGGCAACAAGGGAATCGGTGCGGCGGTCACCGACGAGTTGGAGGCCCGGGGCTCGAGGGTGATCGTCGCCGCCCGGGAGGTCACCGACCCGATCGACGACCGCTCGGGTCCGATCACGACGCTCGGTTCGAAGGTCGGGCTCCGGCTCGACCTGTCGGATCTCGACGCCGTCGGCGCCGCCGCCGACCTGCTGGTCGCAAAGCTCGGCGGAGCGTTGCTCGATGTCGTCGTGCTCGACGCCGGCATCATTCCCGGCCCCGGCGCCGTCTCGGCACAGGGCCACGAGCGGGCGTTCGCGGTCAACGTTCTCGGCCACCACGTGCTGTTACAGCGGTTGCACTCCGCCGGGGTGCTGGCAACCCCTTCGCGAGTCGTGGGCGTTACCGGCGACATCCAGGTGCTGGCCCGCGACTGCTCATCCGATTTCACCAACACGTCGCGCCGCACAGGTTGGATCGCGTACGCACGCAGCAAGCTCGGCACCACCTGGCTCTACCGCGAAACGGCCAGGCGGCACCCGGACATGACCGTGATCATCGTGCACCCCGGGGTCGTCAGTTCCGGCCTGGCCCACGGCGGGGTGCCCGACTCCCGCCGCCGCGGGCACGTGGGCAGAATCTCGCCACCGCTCAGCGCCGAGACGGTCCTCTGCGCCGTGACGCAGCCACTGCCGAGCGGAACCTACCTGCACAACACCCTGGGTGTCGTCGAGCTGCGCGCCAAGGACCCCGCCGGCGACGACCGGCGGGCGGCCTCCTTTGTCGCGCGGCTCGACGAGCTCGCAGCCCCGTGGTTGGCCACCTGAGTGTCGATATGTGAGCCGCCCGGGTCCGCGGGAGGCAAAAAGTCGAGCCCCCGGACCCTCGTCGGAGTGCTTCCGAGAGTGGAGAACCAGGACTCCTCGGAGAGAATGCCCTTGATGGGACGGTGGGGCCGTGCGGCCCTGTCCCTGACGAGAGGTGGGGCCGCGTGGCGTCACTTGGTGACGCCACCTACCCGGATCACCGAGGGTTAGGGCCGCAGAGCCAGCCACGGTTCCTCTGTTGTCCACAGATTTCTGAGATTCTCGGGAACCACATACCGCCGCTGCTCGTCGGAGTAGGTGTGGACCAGACGGAGGGCCAGAGCGTGCGTGAGGCGGGGCAACAGGATGAGGAGTTCATCTCTCTTTATCGATCTGAGTACCCAAGTATGGTGCGCCTCGCCATCTCCCTCACCGGCGACCCCGATACAGCTGAGGACGTGGTGCAAGAGGCCTTTGCTCGCATTCACGATCGACTCGGTTCACTCGAAAAGCCCGGTGGCTACCTCAGAACCGTTGTTGTGAACTTGTGTAAGGACGGACATCGACGGCGATCGTGGGAGCGACGATACGCCACGGCGTCTCCTGAACGGATCTCGCTTCAAGCGTCCGAGATGGTCGACATCTTGCTGAGGCTCCCCTTCAGACAACGTGCGGTTCTGGTGCTTCGCTACTGGGGCGATTGGTCCGAAGCCGAGATAGCGGAAGCTGTCGAGTGCAGGCCCGGAACCGTCAAGACACTGGCGTCCCGGGGCCTTGCCGCGCTGAGGAAGGAGGTGGCCCGATGAGAGATGACGACATAGAGAGCAGGCTGCACTCCGCCTTGAACGAACTGACCCGGTCAGCGCCGCTTGCCAATCCCGAGCGTCCTCCTGCGAGCATCTCCGCCCACCGACGACCGATCTCCGGAGGAGCAACCACAATGGCGTCCGGACGCCATGGGGATGAAGATTCCTCTTCGAGCGATTCCCCGAAGAGGTTCGACGCGAAACTCCTGTTGGCCGTGGCCTGCGCTCTTCTGCTCGTTGGTGGCCTGACCTGGTTTGGTCTGAGCCGACCCTCGAAGGACCATCATTCGAACGTGGTGTCGACTTCGACAACGACGGTCCCCACGACAACGCCAGCCACCACGTCCACGACGCCGTCGCCAAGCTCGACCACAACAACCACTCCAGCAGTTACTACGGCACCGTGTACCGCAGTGGCAGTGGCGGCAGGCGCCGATGCAGCCGACCCGGGCGCCGTGATCACGCAATACGGATGCGCGGGAGGCTTTGCGTACGCCTTCGAGACCGTCCCAGCACCAGCGCCGCTTGGAGGAGTCGGTGCAACGGCACTTTTCAAGTCGGTAGCCGGCGCGTGGAGCTACGTGGATCGGTCTACGTACTGTCCGGAAGTTCCTGCCTCCATCTACCGCGATGCCTGCGAGACGAATTGACCCCGATTCATCCCACGGCGCCGGCTGAAGGGGATACGTCCTCCGTGGGCGGATCGTGGCGTTGCCTGATCGCGAGCGCTCTGCTCCGGTGCTGCGTCAACATGGCTCGGTTGCTCGAGTTCGGGACCGGCCGACGGCCTTGATGTCCCGCATCGGCGCCGAGGATCAGCACCTGCTCGCACCGCTCCTCCACATCGACCCGGTTCATGTCTCGACGGTGGCCGGCGTCTCGAAGGAGCCCCTCCGGGCCACACGTCGGAGCGCGGCGAGCACAGGCCGCCCGACCAGCACCACGAGCACCGTGTTGGTGACCACGCGTCCGAGGTCGAACCCGAGCGAGGTGGTCACGTAGAAGCCCGCGAACAGGTGGAGGTTGGTGAGCACCCCCGCCCCGGGGCGGGCCGCGAACGGACCGCCGCCGGCGCCGCTGGTGATGAACGGCCAGAACCACATGTCGGTGACGGCCCCGTAGAGGAGGCATGCCGGCGCGGTGTAGGCGGCCAGCACCCACACCTCGCGCCGGCCGCGGGCTCGGGGAAGGCAGCCTGCGCCGAAGCCGACCCAGCCGGCCGCGAACATCTGGAACGGCAACCACGGGCCGATGCCCCCGGTCAGCAGGGCCGAGGTGAACAGGGTCAGGGCTCCGAGCACGAATCCGAACCCGCGCCCGAAGACCCGTCCGGCCACAACCAGCAGAAAGAAGACGGGCTCGAACCCACCGGCGCCGGGGGAGTAGAGCCGGAGGACGCAGCCGCACGCAGCCATGATCCCGAGCATGGCCACCGCCTTGGCGTCGAGGGAGCCGTCCGCGATCTCCGCCATCACGATCCCGAACAGGAGCGGCAGAAGGGCCACGAAGATCCATGGCGCGTCGGCGGCGTGCGCCCCGTTGGCCGTGCCGGCGGCGTGGATGAACAGGGGCCACAGCAGCGAGGCGACCCCGAGTGCCGAGGCGCACAGCAGCAGCAGGCCGGCCCGGGGCCGTAACGGGATCAGGCGGTGGCCGGCACCGCCGCCGCCGGGGTTCCCACTCACGTCGCCACCGCCTCGGCCTCGAGTGCCCGCCGGACCTCGTCCACGGTGAGCCACGACGCCGGCGACAGCACCTTGGCCACCTGGGGGGCGAAGACCGGCGAGTGACACACCACGTCGCGGGCCGGGCCGTCGGCCACCACCTCGCCGGCGGCCAGGACTACGGCCCGGTCGGCAACGGCGGCCACCAGCTCGACATCATGGGTGGCCAGCATGATGGCGTGGCCGCCGGCGGCCAGCTCGCCGAGCAGGCGGCCCAGGTGGCGCTTGCCGCCGTAGTCGAGGCCGCGGGTGGGTTCGTCGAGGAGCACCAGCGGCGGTGAGGGTGCCAGCACGACCGCCAGGGCGAGCGAGAGCCGCTGGCCCTCGGAGAGATCGCGTGGGTGGCGGTCGGCGGGCAGGCCGCCGAGGATGCGGTCGAGCGTCGCCGCCGTGGTGCCGGCGGCCAGGTCGCCGTCGCGGTCGGCGGCCGCGCACTCGCCGGCGACCGTCTCCGCGCACAACAGCACCCCGGGGTCCTGGGGCACGAGCGCCACGTGGCGGATGAGCCGGCGGGACGGCAGGGACGCCGGGGCCTGGCCGCCCACGAGGACGGTCCCCCGATCGGGACGCTGCACGCCCGCGAGGTGGTGCAACAGCGTGGACTTTCCCGACCCGTTGCGGCCCATCAGTGCTGTGACCGTCGACGGCGGGATGTCCAGGTCGAGGTGGCGCAGCGCCACCACCGGGCCGTAGCGGGCGGACAGCCCGCGCACGGTGGCGGCCGGGGCGTCGCCGGAGGCCGGCACCCGGGGCGGGCCCGTGCCGCCGGGGGCGGTGCCGGCCAGACGGGCCCGCAGCGGGGCCGCCACCCGCCGGGCGTCGCGCACCGACAGCGGCAGCGGCGACCAGCCGGCCAGGCGCCCGAGCTCGACGATGGGGGGCGCCACCGCAAAGTCCTGCATGACCGTCCGGGGATCACCGTCGCCCACGCGGCCGGTGCCGTCCAGGGTGACGAGGCGGTCGGCGAAGGGAAGCACCCGCTCGAGGCGGTGCTCGGCGACCAGGACGGTGATACCGAGATCGTGGACGAGGCGGGCCAGGGCGGCCAGCACCTCTTCGGCAGCCGCCGGGTCGAGGGCGGATGTCGGCTCGTCCAGCACGAGCACCCGGGGCGAGGCCGTGAGCACGGCCCCGATGGCGACGCGCTGGCACTGGCCGCCCGACAGCGACCGGACGGACCGTGTCCGCAGGTCGTGCAGGCCGAGGAGGTCCAGGGTGTCCTCCACCCTCCGCCGCATGGCCTGCGGGTCGATGCCGAGGTTCTCCATGGCGTACGCGAGCTCGTCCTCCACCAGGTCGGTGACGAACCCGGAGGCAGGGTCCTGGCCGACGTAGCCGACCACGTCGGCCAGCTCGCGTGGTGGGTGCTCGGCGGTGGAGCGCCCGTCCACCTCCACCCGGCCCTGCAGGTGCCCGCCGGTGAAGTGGGGGACCAGCCCGTTGACCGCCCGCAGCAGCGTCGACTTGCCCGAGCCGGTGGTGCCGATGACAGCGCACAGTTCGCCTTCGGGGACGTGCAGGTCGACGTGGCCGAGGGCCGGCCGGTCGGCACCGTGGTAGGTGAAGGTCACGTCGGAGAAGCGGATCATGTGCCCGGTTCCGTGCTCGTCACCGGCTCGGGAGGCGGCGCGGCCACGGCCGGCAGCAACCCGAGGAAGACGGCCAGCGCGGCCACCGGCGCCGGCGACGGCATGCGCAGCGGCGACACCGGCGGCTGGAGGGCGCCCGGGTGGACGGCGCCGACCACCACGAAGGCGGCCAGCACGGCCAGACCCGACAGGGAGACGATCCACTCCGGCAGC
Source organism: uncultured Actinomycetota bacterium (assembly GCA_963838005.1). Taxonomy (GTDB): domain Bacteria; phylum Actinomycetota; class Acidimicrobiia; order Acidimicrobiales; family RAAP-2; genus CAWIPW01. The sequence continues at coordinate 91,890 of CAWIPW010000002.1, read as the reverse complement.
CGCCACGGGTCTGGCCGGTAGCGCGTCCGGACCGCCTGGCGGCTCCCGACGAAGAGTCCGGCGGCCAGGCTGGCGGCCCCTGCTACCAGCAGGACGACGCCGGCCCCTCCCACGGGCGCCCCGTCGAGCACGATGAACAGCCCGCCGGCCGTGGCCAGCAGTCCGACCATGCAGCAACCACCGGCCAGGCGACGGCCGGCAGGTCGGGTGGGCGATGTCCGGCCGTACCCGCGGGCGTCCATCGACGCCGCCAACTGCACCGACCGGTCGAGCGCACCCTCGAGTACCGGGACGCCCATGCCCCGCAACCCGGCCGGTCCGCGGGTCGGGCGCCCCCGCAGCCGTCGGGCCCGGCGGGTCGCCGCCAGGGCGTTGATCACCTCGGGCGCGAAGGCGAGGGCCACCGTCACCCCCACGCCGGCCTCGTAGAGGACGGTGGGCAGTGACCGCAGCAGCCGGTACGGGCTGGCCAGCGTGTTGGCGGCACCGAAGCAGAGCAGCACCACGGCGACCCGCACGCCCCGGACGGCGGCACCGGCGAGTCCCTCGGCCGTGACCGGGCCGCCCACGCTCACCCCCTGGGCCCAGCCGGGCAGTGGGACGTGGGGAAAGGAGAAGAGGACCCTTCCGGGGATGCGCTGTCCGAAGAGGATCTCGAAGACGACCTGGAGGGTGACCACGATGACGGCCAGGCGGAGGTAGACGGTGAACGAGCGGGCCCAGGGCGCGCTCGACCGCCGCAGGGCGACCACGAAGGTGACGACGGTGCCGAGGAGGACGAGCAGCACCGGATCGGTCGTCTCGATGGCGGCGCCGGCCATGCCGAAGGCCCAGACCCACCAGGCCACCGGATGGAGGAGGCGCGGCAGGCGCCGTCCGGTGGCACGCCGGCGGGCGGCGGCGACACCCGGGACGGGAAGGGCGGTCACCGGTGTCACCCCGGAGCCGCCCTCCGGCGCCACACCACGGCGGCCGCCACCGCCAGGCCCACGATGGCGAGGACGAGCACCCAGGGAAGCCAGCCGGCCCCCGCACCCGACCCCGTCGAGGCGGCCACGGCCGGATCGGCCGTACCCCCCGGACCCGACGTCCCGTCACCGGACCTCGAGCCGTGCCCGCCGGTCGTGGCTGCACCCTGGCCGCCGGCGTGTGCGACCGTCGACCCCGACCGGCCGGTGGCGGCTCCGCCCGCAGTGACCGTGTGCCCTCCGGCCGGGGCGGCACCGGGCGCGCCCGCCGACCCCGTCCCGCCGGCCGGACCGCTGCCGCCGGGGTTGCTGCTGTCCCCTGATGGGCCGGCCGTCCCTGCCGCGGTGGGGGACGACCCACCCGTCTGACCCCCTGCCGGAGCCACTCCCGTCGTCGTGGTGGTGGTCGCGGGCTCGGGCGGGCAGACCTCCGCGAAGTCGGGTGCCACCGCCGGCGGGGGGTCGCTTCCGGCACCGCTCCCCGGATTCTGGAAGCGCCATCCCTCGACGTCACCGTTCTGGAGCGTGTGGGTGATCGGGCCGTCGTTCGAGTACGACCACTGCCCACCGTTGCCGTGCCAGTACGACCAGTAGAAGTAGGCGGCGGTCTTGCCGCACCCATAGGAGGGGTAACCGTCGATGGTGCACATCAGCGGGCTGGGGGACCCGTAGGTCGACGGTGGCAGGTCCAGGCTGCTCGCCAGTTGGGACAGGGCGTCCGATCCGGTCGGCGCGCCGCCCTGTGCGAGCAGGTGGAGGCAGACCACGAGCGGGGACAGGGTGGCCGGCGCGCCCTGACCGAAGTCGACCACCATCTCCACGTCGATCGTCGACGCGGCGGCGCCGGCGGGGGTCGTAGCGGCGAAGGCGGCCGCCGGCGCGGCGGCCAGCGCCGATGCCAGCACCGCCGCCGCCAGCCGCGGCCGGTGCCGCCGGCTGCGACCCCGACGGGTCACGTCGAGGGACCGGTCACGACCATGCCGACGGTGATGGCCGACCCGGTGCCCGCACCGTCAAAGGGTGCGTCGCCGAAGGTGAACACGCCGCCGTCGGCGGCCACCAGCCAGTAGCCGCCGCCGTCGGGAGTGGCCGCCATGCCGACGATGGGCGCCCGCAGGGCCGTGCCACCCGTCGACCCGTGGTAGACGGCATTGCCGAAGGTGAACACGCCGCCGTCGGCGGCCACCAGCCAGTAGCCGCCGCCGTCGGGAGTGGCCGCCATGCCGACGATGGGCGCCCGCAGGGCCGTGCCACCCGTCGACCCGTGGTAGACGGCATTGCCGAAGGTGAACACGCCGCCGTCGGCGGCCACCAGCCAGTAGCCCCCGCCGTCGGGAGTGGCCGCCATGCCGACGATGGGCGCCCGCAGGGCGGTGCCACCCGTCGACCCGTGGTAGCCGGCGTCGCCGAAGGTGAACACGCCGCCGTCGGCGGCCACCAGCCAGTAGCCCCCGCCGTCGGGTGTGGCCGCCATGCCGACGATGGGCGCCCGCAGGGCCGCGCCGCCCGTCGACCCGTGGTAGCCGGCGTCGCCGAAGGTGAACACACCACCGGTGGACGTCGTCAGCCAGTAGCCGTTGCCACTCGGCGTGCCGGTCACGGCGACCACACCGTCGGTCGAGACGCCGATGCCGGGGAGCGATCCGTGGAATGCCGAGTGGCCGAAGGTTCGTACGCCGCCGTCAGAGGTGGCCAGCGCGTACGAGACGCTGCCCCCCGTCGCCGGGAAGGCGGTGGCCAGCGCGGCCGGGATGGCCTGGTAGGAGGCGATCAGGTTCGGCCCGGATTCGCCGGGGTAGGAGAAGGCGCCGACACCGTCGCCGGAGCGGATCACGAACTGCAACAGGCCGGAGCCGGGGGTGCCGCCGGCATGGTCGAAGCGGGCGAACTGCCGCCCGGCGGCCACGATGGCCTGGATGACCAGCGCGGTCGAGTCGGGGTCGCTCGGACCGCCGTAGTAGCTCCAGCCGCCGTCGGCGTTCTGCATGTGCTGGAGGAAGTCGAGCGCGCTGGCGGGCACGGCGGCGCCCTGGGCGGCCAGCCCCTCGATCGCCAGCGCCGTCGAGTTGGTGTCCGGCCCCGAGTAGGTGGACGGGTCGGGTGCGGTGCAGGCCAGCGACAGGTCGGTCCGGTAGGCCTCCCACCCGCCGTCGGTGGCGCACTGCTGGCCGGTGAGCCACCCGCGGGCCGCGGCCGTCGCCGTGCCCTTCACCCCAGCGGCGGCCAGCGCCACCAGTGCCAGGCCCTGACGGTAGGCCCCGTCGTAGGTGGGATCCTGCGCGCCGTACAGTCCGGCGTCCTGGCCCTTGGTCGTCACCGTGGCCTGCAGGCGGGCCACCAGGTCGGAGCCGCCGACGTCTCGGGGGTTGTCGCCGAGCGCATGGGCGCCGAGGATCAGAACGGCCAGCGCCCCCGGGTCGTCGGTGCCCCCGCTCACGGCATAGGCGTCGACGTGACGGGACAGATAGGCGAAGCCGGCCCGGGCGGTGGCGAGGTCGACGCCGGCGACGGCGAGGGAGAGGACCGACTCGCGCGGTGTCGGACAGGTCCGCCTGTCCCGGTGTCGGGGTCGGGATGTAGCCGGCCGTCGTGAACCTCCCGGCGACCCAGTTGGCGGCGCTGACGGCGGCGCCTGTCTGCGGCAGGTTGCCGGGCGGCACCACCACGGCCCGGGCGACGGCGGCGCTCGCCGGTAGTGGCGCTCCCGCCGTCACCAGTGCCCCGAGGGCGGTGATCGAGGCGGCCGCGGCTGCGGCCAGCTTCGTGCGGATGGTCATCTGTCCTCGCTTCCGGGGCTGACCCGGAGGCACGGGCTCCCGCCACTGCGGCGCCTGGACCGACCGAGCCCCCGCCCGCTGTTCTCGACGGTTGTGGAGCTAGACGTACAACGACTCGGTATCCCGGCTCGTAGTGGGTGAGGTCGGTGACCTCCATCACTACCTACGGTTGCGGACCAGCGCCGGACTTCGACCGGCTTCCCCGCGTCATTGCTGTTGTGGGGTGTTCGGCGCTCACGCTACCAGACGTGCCGATGGCGGCTTCCGGCGGCTTGCGGCCGAACCGGCCCGGTCAGGCCGGGCGCGACGGTCGCACGGTGTCGACCCAGCCGTCCCCGACGGGCACCATGAACACCGGCGTCATCCGCATGCTCGCGTGCAGCCACTCGTGGCCCACCAGGCGGTAGGTGTCGTCCTCGACCCCCGACATCCAGTAGGAGACGCCGTCGCGCCCGACGCACGGGCAGAGGACCTCCCACCGGCCGGTGGCGGTGCCCCCGGTGACCTCGATGGACGGGGACACGAACAGGTGTCGCGAGAACCGGAGGGTCGGCCGCTCGAAGCGCGCCCTGATCTGGTCGCGCCCGGTGGCGACCCCGAGGGCGGGCCCGCCGTCCCAGGTGGCATCCTCGGTGAAGAGGGCGGCGATGCGGGCGGCCAGGTCGGCCACCACGGTCGCATCGGCCGGTCGGCCGCCCTCGAGCCGGCGGTCGGCGAGCTCGCCGTAGGTGGCCTTGAGCCGGCGGATGGCCAGGTCGGCCTCGACGACGTGGAGGCGTGCGGCCATGCGGTCGAACTCGGCCCGTCCCACCACCGGGTCGCCGGCACCGTCCCCCTCAGCGGTCACCGGCTCGAGCGTAGCCTGCGGCGGCGCGGCGTCTTCCGGGCTCGAGGGGCCACGGCTCCCGTCGACCGGTTGCGCCCGCCCTTCGGTAGGATCGGCCGCCGGAGCCGTTCCGCACGGGAACGGTGGCGACGGGCAGACCGGAGGACGACCATGGCCGGACCGACCGTGACGGCGGTGCTGATCGGGTCCGGGTGCCTGGTGGCCGTGGCGGCCGCCGTCCGCTCCACGTGGTCGCCGTGCGGGGTGTCGATGCTCTCGACCATCACCCCCATGGCCGAGCGCGGCCGGGGTCACCGTTTCGCCGTGACCGCCACCTGGTTCGTGGCCGGTGCCACCGCCGGGGGCGCCACCCTGGGCGCCCTGGCCGCATCCCTGGCCGCCGTGGTGGCGGCCGCCGATCCCGGGTCGACCACCCGCGTCGTCATGGCGGCCGCGGCCGCCATCGTCTGCCTGGCCTCCGATCTCGGCGTGGCCGGCTTCCGTCTGCCCGGCCACCGGCGCCAGGTGGACGAGCGCTGGCTCGACCGGTACCGGCCGTGGGTCTACGCCGCCGGGTTCGGCTGGCAGATCGGTGCGGGCGTGGCCACCTACCTGATGACGGCGGCCGTCTACCTGCTGGTGGTGCTGGCCGCGCTCACCGGCCTGCCGGCGGTGGCGCTGGCCGTGGGCGCGCTGTTCGGCCTGGTGCGGGGCGTGGCCGTGACCGCCGGCGCCGGCATCACCTCGAGCGAGCGGCTGGTGGCCTTTCACCGGCGGTTCGAGGCGTGGCGACCGGCCAGCGCGGTGGTGGCCGAGGCGGCCGAGGTCGTGACCGTGGTCGCCACGCTGGCGGTCATCGCACCCGTCGCCGGCGGGCTGGCCGGCGCGGCCGGGGCGACGGCGGTGGCGGTGGTCTTCCGCCGTGACCGCCGCACCCCCGCGGTGCCCGGCCCCTCCGCTCAGACGGCGATGCCCGCTTCGAGGCGTTCGACGGCCTCGACGTAGTCCTCCACCATCCCCAGCACGACGTCACGCGCCTTGCGCACCCGGGTGGCCTGCCCGATGACCTGACCGCACGGGTTGAAGTTCACGTCCTTGGCCAGTTCGGGGTAGCGGTGGCCGCGCGAGACGGCCTCGATGGCGACCAGCATCTGCAGGGGCATGGGCAGGGGGCCGGGGGAGTCCTCGGCGTCCCAGGCCTCAGTCCAGTCGTTCTTCAGCATCCGGCACGGCTTGCCGGTGAACGAGCGCGACCGGACGGTGTCGCGGCTCGAGGCGGCCAGGTAGGAGGCCATCTGGCCGGGCGGGATGTCCGCCTCCTCGACGGTGAGCCACAGCGTGCCGGACCAGACGCCCTGGGCGCCGAGCGCCAGTGCGGCCGCCATCTGGCGGCCGTTGCCGATGCCGCCGGCCGCCAGGACCGGTATCGGTGCGACGGCCTCGATGACCTCGGGCCACAGCACGATGGAGCCGACGTCGCCGGTGTGGCCGCCGCCCTCGGAGCCCTGGCAGATGATGAAGTCCAGCCCGGCCTCCTTGTGATGGACGGCGTGCTTGACCGACCCGGCCAGTGCCCCGATCATCAGGCCGGCGCCCTGGACCCGCTCGACGACGTCGGGGGGTGGAGTACCCAGCGCGTTGGCGATCAGCCGGACCTTCGGGTGGCGCAGGGCCACGTCGATCAGGCCGGCGGCGTGGGCGGCCGTCCAGCCCATCATGCCCGAGGACGGCCGCTCGTCGGCGGGGATCTCGGGCACGTTGTGATCGGCGAGCAGCTTGGCCGCGAACTCGCGGTGCCCGGCGGGCACCATGCCCTGCAGCATCGCCTCGAGCTTGTCGGGGTCGGTCTCGTCCATGCCCTCGTACTTGGCGGGGATCACGATGTCCACGCCGTAGGGGTGGTCGCCCACGTGCTCGTCGATCCACGTCAGCTCGACCTCGAGCTGCTCGGGGTCGAAGGCGATGGCGCCCAGCACCCCGATGCCGCCGGCATTGGAGACGGCGGCCACCACATCGCGGCAGTGGGTGAAGGCGAAGATCGGGAACTCGATGCCGAGCTTGCGGCGGATCTCGGTGTCCATGGTGCTGCTCCTATCGCTTGGCGGTTGATCGTGGAGGCCTGCGTGCCCCCTCGGGCGGGGTGGCGGTGTCCGGGTCGAGACCGAGCAGGGCGCAGAGCCCCCGGACGGCGGTGGACGTCGGCACCGAACCGGGGTCGAGGCGCTGCTGCAGCTCGAGCCCGTTGAGGAGGGCCTTGACCAGTACGGCCAGCTGTTGGGGCGCCACCACCGGTGTGGTCCCCATCTCCGAGGTCCACCGGTCGAGCTCCCGGGCGCTCCGCCACAGCGCCTCGGCGTTGCGCTGGCGGAGCACCGACGCCACCTCGGGGTCGCGGACGGCGCGCAGCCACAGCTCGTCCTCGAGCAGGGTCCAGTCGACGCCGCCGCTCTCGTCACCGGCACCGACATTCGTCCACACGGCGGCCACCTGCCGCCCGGGGTCGTCGGTCTCGGCGACCTCCTCGGACAGCCCGGTCAGCACGGACCGCTTGCCCTCGTCGAGGAGCGCCAGCAGCAGGCCCTGCTTGCTGCCGAAGTGGGCGTAGACCGCGCCCGAGGTGCGTCCGGCGGCCTCGGCCACGGCGTCGACCGACACCGCGTCGATGCCCTGGGCGGCGAACAGGTCGGCGGCCGCCGCCAGCAGGCGGTCCCTGGTCTCCGCCTTCCGTTCCTGCTGACGCTGTGCCACCCGGTCTCCCACCCCTCGGCTCCGGTTATGTACCGAAGCCTACATATATAGGGATCGTTATGCAACGGAAGCGCCCGGCCGCCGTAGCCTGGGCCCATGGACACGAGGAACCGGCTCTATATCGGCGGCAGGTGGGTGGCACCCACGGGCGACGGCGACATACCCGTCGTCGACCCTTTCACCGAGGAGGCTGTCGGCACCACCCCGGCGGGCACGCCCGCCGACGTCGACGCGGCCGTGACCGCGGCCCGGGCGGCCTTCGGTCCGTGGTCGGCCGCCCCGGTCGCCGATCGGGTCGCCTACCTCACCGCCATCGCCGACGGGCTGGCGGCCCGGTCGGAGTCGCTCGGCGCCACCATCACCCACGAGATGGGCATGCCGTACTCGCTGTCGACGCTCATCCAGGTCGGCCTGCCCGTCGGCACGTTCCGGTCGATGGCCGACGTGGTGACGGCGTTCGTGTGGGAGGAGCACGTGGGCAACTCCCTCGTGGTGCGCGAGCCCATCGGGGTGGTGGGCGCCATCACGCCGTGGAACTACCCCCTCCACCAGATCGCGGCCAAGGTGGCCCCGGCGCTGGTCGCCGGCTGCACGGTGGTGCTCAAGCCGAGCGAGGTGGCCCCGCTCAACGCCTTCGTCCTGGCGGAGGTGTGCGAGGAGGTCGGTCTTCCGGCCGGTGTCCTCAACCTGGTCACCGGGACCGGCCCCGTGGTCGGCGAGGCCATCGCCGCCCACGGCGACGTCGACATGGTGACCTTCACCGGTTCGACGCGGGCCGGCCGGCGCGTGGCCGAGCTGGCGTCCACGACGGTGAAGCGGGTGGCGCTCGAGCTGGGCGGCAAGTCGGCCAACGTCATCCTCGACGACGCCGACCTGACGGTGGCGGTGCGCGACGGCGTCACCAAGTGCTACCTGAACTCCGGCCAGACGTGCAGCGCCCTCACCCGGATGCTGGTGCCGCGGGCCCGGCTGGGCGAGGCCGGCGAGCTGGCGGTGGCGGCGGCGGCGCGCTTCACCCCCGGCGATCCCTTCGACCAGGCGACCCGGCTGGGGCCCCTCGTCTCGGAGGTGCAGCGCGACCGGGTACGGGGCTACATCGACAAGGGCGTGGGCGAGGGCGCCGAGCTCCTCTTCGGGGGCGCCGAGGCGCCCGACGGCCTCGACCGGGGCTACTTCGTGCGACCGACGGTGTTCAGCGGGGTCACACCGGAGATGACGATCGCCCGGGAGGAGATCTTCGGTCCGGTGCTGTCCGTCATGGCCTACGAGGACGAGGACGACGCCGTCGCCATCGCCAACGACTCCGACTACGGCCTGGCCGGCGGCGTGTGGTCGGGTGACGGCGACCGGGCCGTGGCCGTGGCCCGGCGCCTGCGCACCGGACAGGTGGAGGTGAACGGCGGCAGCTTCAACCCGGGCGCGCCGTTCGGCGGCTACCGGCAGTCCGGCAACGGCCGCGAGTTCGGGCGCTTCGGTCTCGAGGAGTTCTTCGAGGTGAAGTCGCTCCAGCTGTAGCGGCCACCGGGTGCACGCCCGGCCCCCGAGGCCTGGGATGATGAGCCCATGCGCGGAGCCCTGATGGTGTGCGGCGCCGGCAGCGACGTGGGCAAGAGCCAGATCGTCGCCGGCCTCTGCCGCCTGCTGGCCCGGCGGGGGGTGCGGGTGGCGCCGTTCAAGCCGCAGAACATCGCCCAGAACACCTTCGTCACCCCCGACGGCCACGAGATCGGCCGGGCCCAGGCCATGCAGGCCATGGCGGCCGGCGTCGAGCCCGAAGTGTCCATGAACCCGGTGCTGGTGAAGCCGGCCGTCGGGGACCGGGCCGGGCAGCTGGTGGTGATGGGCCGCCCGTGGTCGACCCCCGGGGCGGCCGCCTACCGCCAGGCCGTGCCCGAGCTCGCGCGACATCGTGGACGCCGCCCTCGAGGACCTGCGGTCCCGCTTCGACGTCGTCCTCTGCGAAGGCGTCGGCGCCGCCGCCGAGCTCAACCAGGCCGACGCCGACATCGTCAACCTGGGACTGGCCGCCCGCGCCGGCATTCCGGCGGTGGTGGTGGGGGACGTCGAGCGGGGCGGAGTGGTGGCCGCCCTCTACGGCACCGTGCTGCTGCTCCCCGACGAACAGCGCCGTTGGGTCCGGGGGTTCGTCGTCAACAAGCTCCGCGGCGACCCGTCGCTCGTCACCGAGGATGCCGCCGAGCTCGAACGGCGGTGCGGCATACCGACGCTCGGGATCATCCCGTTCGCCGAAGGGCTGTCGATCGACACCGAGGACGCCATGGCCCTGGCCCGGGGCGGCCCGGGCACCGTCCTCGACCAGGGCGCCACCGGTGAACCGGCGGACCCGTCGCCGGACGGGCGCGACCGCCTTGACGTGGCGGTGGTGCGCCTGCCCCACATCTCCGGCTTCACCGACGTCGACGCCCTCGGTGTCGAGCCCGACGTCTCGGTCCGCTTCGTCGACCAGGTCTCCTCGCTCGGCGAGCCCGACCTCATCGTGCTCCCGGGCACCAAGGCCACCGTGGCCGACCTCGAGTGGTTCCGGGCCGAGGGCTACGAGCGCGCCCTCAGCGACCTGCGGGCCGGGGACGACGGGCCGTTCGTCCTCGGGATCTGCGGCGGCTACCAGATGCTCGGTGGCCGCATCGACGACCCCGGGGGCGTCGAGAGCTCATCGGGCACCGTCAACGGGCTCGGCCTGCTCGACCTGCGCACGGTCTTCCTCGTCGACCGGCGCACCCGGCAGCGCCGCGGGCGCACGAACTGGCGCCAGGTCCCGCTGTCGAGCGACGCCGGCCGGCTGCCCGACAGCGAGCTCGAGGGTGCACCCCGGCAATCGCCGTCGCTCACGGTGACCGGTTACGAGATCCACCACGGCCGGACCTACCCGGGCGAGGGGACGACCCCGTGGCTGCTCCTCGGCGACGGCCGGGGACGGCGGGGGGAGGGGATCGTGGACGACGACGCCGGCATCGTCGGCTCCAACCTGCACGGCCTGCTCGAGAACGACGACCTGCGGAGCACCCTGCTCGGGGCGGTGGCCGCCCGGCGCCACAAGCGGTGGGTGCCCTCGGGCGTCTCGTTCGCCACCGCCCGCGAGGGACAGATCGACCGCCTGGCCGACCTGTGCCGCCAGCACCTCGACACCACCGCCCTGTGGCAGCTGATCGTGGAGGGCGGCGGGACCCAGCAGCGCCCCGAGGCCGCTACGCGAACGTGAGGTCGCTGTCGTCCCAGTAGGCCTTGACGGTGCGGATGAGGCCGGCGTCGTCGATGTCGAACACCTCGATGCCCGAGATCGTCATGGTGGCGCCGTTGGCGGCGATGGCGATCTCGAAGTCGATGGCCGCCGTCGACGCGCACGTGTGGACCCGCGTGGCCGTGAACTCCCATCCCTCGCTGCCGGCCACGCCGTTGGCGAAGAACGTGGCGATGGCCTCGCGGCCGACGTTGGGGGGATTGGATGCCGGATCGGCCTGGGAGGCGTCCTCGGCGAACAGGGCGGCGATGCGTTCGGGCTCGCGGGCGTTGACGGCGGCGACGTAGCTGTCGATGACGGCGCGGAGTTCGTTCGGGGTCGGCAACGGTGGTGCTCCTTCGAGGTCGGTGTGGCGGTGTCGTGGGTGGCGGACCCGTTCAGGCCCCGACGGCGTGCAGGCCGCCGTCGACGTGGACGATCTCGCCGGTGGTCATGGGAAAGAGGTCGGACAGCAGGGCCACGCAGGCGCGGGCCACCACCTCGGGGTCGTGCACGTCCCAGCCGAGGGGGCGCGCCCCGCCCACGTGTCCTCGAAGGCGGCGAAGCCCGGGATCGACTTGGCCGCCATCGTCTTCACCGGACCGGCGGCCACCAGGTTGACCCGGACCCGCTCGGGCCCGAGGTCGCGGGCCAGGTAGCGCGAGAGCGACTCCAGGGCGGCCTTGGCCACCCCCATCCAGTCGTACGCCGGCCAGGCGACGGTGGCGTCGAAGTCGAGACCCACGATGGAGGCGCCCGGTCCGTCGCCGGTGCCCGCCGCCGCCAGCAGTGGGCGGAAGGCGGCCGCCAGGGCCTTGAGCGAGTAGGCCGAGACGTGCAGGGCCACCGCGGCGTCCTCCCACGAGGCCTTGAAGATGTCGCCGCCGAGGCAGTCGGGCGGCGCGAACCCGATGGCGTGGAGGATGCCGTCGAGCCGGTCCCACCGAGACGACAGGGCGGCGGCGGCCCCGGCGACCTGCGCGGGCTCGGCCACGTCGAGCTCGATGACGTCCGTGTCCGTCGGCAGCTTCCGGGCCGTGCGCCGGGTGAGGGAGAGCCCCCGGCCGGCCCCGCTGAGCACGACCTCGGCGCCCTCCTCCTGGGCCAGGCGGGCCACCGCGAACGCCAGCGAGGCGTCGGTGAGGACCCCGGTCACGAGGATGCGCTTGCCGCTGAGCAGGTCCATACCGACGGCAGGTTATCCGCGGCGCGGCGTTCCACTCCCGGACGGCCCGGTGGTGGCGTGTGCAAAGGTGTGCCCCATGCGTGTCGGAATTCTGGGCGGGACGGGACCCGCCGGTCGGGGGGTGGCGGCGCGGGCTGGCCGCGTGCGGCACGGAGGTGGTCATCGGATCGCGGGACGCCAACCGGGCGGCCACCGTGGCCGGCGAGGTGTGCGAGCAGTGGGCCGACCGGTCCCTCGCTATCGAGGGCGCCGCCAACGACGATGCCGCCGGCTGCGACCTGGTCGTGCTGGCGACCCCGTGGGACAGCTGCGTGGCCACCGTTCGGCCCCTCGCCGGTGCACTGGCGGGCAAGGTGGTCGTGTCGATGGTCAACGCCCTGGCCAAGGAGGGTCGCGAGCTCCTGCCGCTCATCGTGCCCCGGGGATCGATGGCGGCCACCGTGCAGGCGGCCCTGCCGGCCTCGCTGGTGTCGGCCGCCTTCCACCACCTGCCCGCTTCCGAGCTGCTGTCGCCGGACGCCGTGCTCGGTGCGGACGTCCTGGTGTGCGCCGATCACGCCACCGCCACGGCGGCCACCCTCGAGCTGGTGGACGCCATCGACGGGCTCCGCGGTATCGACGCCGGCAGCCTCGCCCAGGCGGCCGCCGTCGAAGCGTTCACGGCCGTGCTCATCACCGTCAACATCCGGCACCGGGTCCACGCCGCCGTTCGGCTCGCCGGCTTCGGCGAGGGCTGACCGGGCCACCCGCCTCCCGTGCAGCTCTACGACACCTCACGCGGTGCGGTGGTGGCACTCGAGGTGGGGCCGGTGGTGACGCTGTACTCCTGCGGCATCACGCCCTACGACGCCGCCCACCTCGGCCACGCCGCCGTCTACCTCACCTTCGACATCCTCCAGCGGCGGCTGCGCGACCTGGGCCACGAGACCAGGTGCGTCCGCAACGTGACCGATGTCGACGACGACATCCTGCGCAAGGCGCGCCAGCTCGGCGTCCACTACCTCGACCTGGCGGCGGAGGAGATCGGCCGGTTCGACCGCCGACATGAGCGCCCTCGGCCTGCTGCCGGCGTGGTCCGAGCCCCGGGCCACCTCGGCCATCCCCCAGATCCTTGGACTGGTCGACGCCGTGCTGGAGCGCGGGTTCGCCTACCGGTCCGGGGGTGCCGTGTACTTCGACGTGACCACCTTCGACGACTTCGGCCGGGTCAGCCACCTCACGCCGGCGGCCATGCTCGAGCTGGCCGCCGAGAACGGCGGCAACCCCGAGGACCCGAACAAGCGCCACCCCCTCGACTTCGTGCTGTGGCAGCCCTCGCTGGCCGACGAACCGGCGTGGGAGTCGCGGTGGGGACCGGGCCGCCCCGGGTGGCACGTCGAGTGCTCGGCCCTGGCCCTGCGCGAGCTGGGGGAGACCGTCGACATCCACGGTGGCGGGCGTGACCTCGTCTTCCCCCACCACGAGTGCGAGACCGCCCAGTCCGAGGCGGCCACCGGGCGTCCCTTCGTGCGGCACTGGCTCCACGTGGGCCTGGTGGGCCTGGGCGGCACGAAGATGTCCAAGTCGCTCGGCAACCTCGTGTTCGTGGGCGACCTGCTGGCGGCGTGGGAGCCGGCCACCGTGCGCCTGGCCCTGCTGGCCCACCACTACCGCCACGACTGGGAGTGGACCGACGGGGACCTGCCGAAGGCGGCCGCCCGCCTCGCGGCCTGGCGCCGGGCCGATGGCGGCCCGGACGGGGAGGGTGCGCTGGCGGCCGTGCGGGCCGCACTCGACGACGACCTCGACACCCCGCTGGCCCTCGCCGCCGTCGATGCCGAGGCCGTCGGCGGGGCGCGATCCGTCGCAGGGCGGCGGCGTTGCTCGGCGTTACCCTGTAGGCCGCCCGCCCCGGCGGGACCACCCCCAAGCACCAGCGTTCGGAGAGACGACACGATGGCAGAGACGCTCACGGTCCGGCTGCCCGACGGATCCACCCGTGAGGTCGCCGAGGGCACCACCGTCGGGGCACTGGCCGCCTCCATCGGCGCCGGGCTGGCCCGGGCGGCCGTGGCCGGCGCCGTCGACGGGCACGACGTCGACCTCGGGTACGTCCTGGCCGACGGCGACGCCGTGGCCGTGGTCACCGACACCTCGGACGCCGGGCGGGCCGTGCTGCGCCACTCGACGGCCCACGTGCTGGCCCAGGCCGTGCTGCGGCTGTGGCCGGGGGCCCACTACGCCATCGGCCCGGTCATCGAGGATGGCTTCTACTACGACTTCGAGCTGCCCGGCGGTGCCCACTTCAGCGACGAGGACCTGACGCGCATCGAGTCCGTGATGCGCGAGATCATCGCCGAGGACCAGCCCTTCGTCCGCCACGAGCACTCGATCGACGAGGGCCTGGCGCTCTTCGCCGACCAGCCGTTCAAGCGGGAGATCATCCAGGCCGTCAAGGAGGGGGCCGACGAGGTCGACGCCGAGGCGGGCCGAGGGCGGCCGGCCGCGGTGGTGTCCACCTACTCGAACACCGCCCGACTTCATCGACCTGTGCCGCGGGCCCCACGTCCCCTCCACCGGACGGCTCGGGCACTTCAGGCTGATGCGGGTGGCCGGCGCCTACTGGCGGGGCGACGAGAAGCGCCCGCAGCTCCAGCGCATCTACGGCACGGCCTGGGAGTCCGAGAAGGCGCTGGCCGACCACCTGCACCGCCTGGAGGAGGCCGAGCGGCGCGACCACCGCCGCCTCGGGGCCGAGCTCGACCTGTTCTCGTTCCCCGACGAGATCGGCTCGGGGCTGGCCGGTCTTCCACCCCAAGGGCGGCACCATCCGCAGGCTGATGGAGGACTACTCGCGCCAGCGCCACGAGGCGGCCGGCTACGAGTTCGTCTACACCCCCCACGTCACCAAGTCGGAGCTGTTCGAGACTCGGGTCATCTGCAGTGGTTCGCCGACGGCATGTTCCCCCCCATGGAGCTCGACGAGGGCCAGCGCCTACTACCTCAAGCCGATGAACTGCCCGTTCCACATCCTGATCTACAAGAGCCGGCAGCGCTCGTACCGGGAGCTGCCCCTGCGGCTGTTCGAGTTCGGGACGGTCTACCGCTACGAGAAGTCCGGCGTCGTCCACGGCCTCACCCGGGTGCGGGGCATGACCCAGGACGACGCCCACATCTTCTGCACCCGGGAGCAGATGGCGGACGAGCTCGACTCGCACGCTCGACTTCGTGCTCGACATGCTGCGCGACTTCGGCCTCGACGACTTCTACCTCGAGCTGTCGACCCGGCCCGAGGGCAAGGCCGTCGGGCACCGACGAGGAGTGGGACGAGGCCACCGAGGCGCTGCGGACGGCGGCCGGGCGCATGGGCCTCGACCTGGTGCTCGACGAGGGCGGCGGCGCCTTCTACGGCCCGAAGATCTCCGTGCAGGCCCGCGACGCCATCGGCCGGACCTGGCAGATGTCGACCATCCAGCTCGACTTCCAGCTGCCGCAGCGCTTCGGCATCGAGTACATCGGCGCCGACAACGCCCGCCACCGCCCGTCATGATCCACCGGGCCCTGTTCGGCTCGGTCGAGCGGTTCTTCGCCATCCTGCTCGAGCACTACGCCGGGCGCCCTGCCGACCTGGCTGTGCCCCCGAGCAGGTGGTGGTGCTGCCGGTGCGCGACGACCATCACGACTACGCCGACGAGGTCGCCGAGCGCTGCGCGCGGCCGGGCTGCGGGTCGACGGTCGAGCGGCGCCGACGAGCCGCTCAAGGCCCGCATCCGCAAGGTCCAAGTGGAGAAGGTCCCCTACATCCTGGTGGTGGGCGACGACGACGTCGCCGCCGGCACGGTCGGGGTGAACCGCCGGGGCTCGGCCGCCCCGGAGCGGGGCGTCGACCGTCGACGACGTTCGTCGGCCGCAGGTGGTGGCCGAGATCGCCGCCACGGATCGCCGGAACCGCGGGCGACGGCGGGTGACCCTCGACCAGCTGTGGGCCGGGTGGCGCAGCGAGTACGTGGCGTCGGCCGACCCACGGCGCCGGGTCCGAACCGCGACGGCGGCGACCGACGACGGCTGCGTCTTCTGCCGGATCGCGGCCGTCGGGACCGCCGAGCGCCGACAACGGGCGTCGTGTGGCGGGGCGAGCTGACCTTCGCCGTGCTCAACGCCTACCCCTACGCCAGCGGCCACCTGATGGTCATGCCGGTGCGCCACGTGGCCGCCCTCGACGAGCTGACGACGGCCGAGGCGGCCGAGCTGTGGCGGGCGCTCCGTGGCGGCGCGGCCGCCCTGACGGCCGCCTACGGGCCCGACGGGATCAACATCGGCGCCAACCTGGGCCGGGCCGCCGGCGCCGGCATCCCCGCGCCACCTCCACCTCCACGTCCGTGCCCCGCTGGTTGGGCGACACCAACTTCATGACGGCGGTGGCCGGGACCCGGGTGCTGCCCGAGTCGATGGCCGCCTCGTGGGAACGGCTGGCACCGGCGTGGCCCCGCTGAGCACAAGGGACGGACAACGTCGGTGGGCGGCACGGCTGGTGACGTCACAATGAGTGCACAATCCCGGCCGGGGCCGTCGAGGTCGGGCGCGGAGGTGCCGATGACGGCGGGTACGAGACCGCATCCGACCACCGGCCGGCAGCTGCGCCGGCTGCTGGCGACGGCAGCACAGGCCGTCGTCGTGGGCGGGGTGCTGGCGACCACTGTCGTGGCGCTGCTGCGTCCCGTGGTCCTGACCGTCCCGATGCCGGGCGCGGCCCCGGCCCGGCCGGCCTGGTGGTGTCGGCGCCGGCCGGCGCCGTCGGCGGGGTGGCGCCCGCCACGGCCGTCGGGGCCACGACCGGGGCCGTCTATACGGAGCTCGACGTCACCAACCACGGCCCACTCGAGCGCGCCCGGGTTCGACGCCTCGGTGGTGGTGACCGGCCGGCCGGCCACCGTGACGGCGGTGGCCGCATGTCCCCGGCCCTGGACGGTCGGGTCCGGGCACACCTCGACGTGCGCGGCCGGAGCCCGGCAGGTGGGCGACCCGGCGGCCGGGATGTCGCCCGCCGGCGCCGGCGACGTGGCGCCGTCCGTGCCGACGCCGGCGCGCCACCGGCTGGTGCGCTCTACCTGCGCCCACGGTTGCCGCGGCCGCCGCCGGTACCGGGCGGCGTCGGCGCCACCACCGTCGTCCACATGGACCTGGCCGACACCTGAGGTCGGCGCCGTCGGCGGCCGCGTTCAGGCCGTCGCGCCCGATGGCGCCCCGTGACCGGTGGCGGCCAGGTGGGCGGCGAGCTGCGGCGGGACCGGCTCGTAGTGGTCGTGGCGGGCGGTGAACCGTCCCCGCCCGGCCGTCAGCGATCGCAGGTCGGCCGCGTAGCGGGTCAGCGAGGCGGCGCACGGTGGCGGTGACGACGAGGTCCCCGTCGCCGGTGACTCGGTGCGCTGGACCCGCCCCGTCGGGTGTTGAGGTCGCCGAGGACGTCCCCCTGGTGGCCCCGGGCACGGTCACCTCGAGCACGCTGACCGGCTCGAGGAGCACGGGGTCGGCCTTGGCCATCGCTTCCCGGAAGGCCAGCGACCCGGCCATCTTGAAGCTCATCTCCGACGAGTCCACCGGATGGAGCTTGCCGTCGAAGACGTCACCGACACGTCCACGACCGGAAAGCCGGAGAGCGCCGCCGTGGGCCATGGCCTCCACGACGCCCTTCTCCACCGCCGGGATGAACTGGCGGGGGATGGCCCCGCCGACGACCTCGTCGGCGAAGTCGAAGCCCTCGCCCCGGGCCAGCGGCTCGATGCGGACGGTGGCCACCCCGAACTGGCCGTGGCCCCCGGTCTGCTTCTTGTACCGCCCCTCGGCGTCGGCCGTCCGGGTGACCGTCTCGCGGTAGGGGATGCGCACCTCCTCGGTCTCCACGTCCACGCCGAAGCTTGCCGCGACAGCCGCTCCGGGCCACCGCCAGCTGGGTGTCCCCGTGCCCCGCCGAGCAGGGTCTGGTGGGTCTCGTCGACGCGGGTCACGGTCAGCGACGGGTCCTCGTCCTGAGAGGCGGTTGAGCGCCGGTCATGAGCTTGTCCTCGTCGCCCTTGGACGCCGGGCGCATGGCGATGCTGAGGGAGGGCGTCGGCGCCGGCGGGAACGGGGCGCACCACGGTCACCGGCGTCGACCTTGGGTGCCAGCGTGTCACCGGTGGCCGTGGCCGCCAGCTTGGGCACGGCCACCACGTCGCCGGCGGTGACCGAGGCCACGGGCTCGGCTGCCTTGCCGCGCAGCGCCAACAGGGCGTGGAGGCGTTCGTCGGTGCGGGTGCGAGGGTTGGTGAGCACCACGTCGGGCCGGATCGTGCCCGACAGCACCCGGCAGACCGAGAGCTTCCCCACGTAGGGATCGGGCAGCGTCTTGAACACCCGCAGCAACGGGTCGCCGCCGGGGTCGCAGCGCCACGGCGGTCCGTCGCCACCGGCGGCCACCTCGGCGGCCGGCCGGCGGTCGGGCGACGGGCAGAGCTCGGCCAGCATCCAGGCCAGGCGGTCGATGCCCACGCCGGCGGCGGCCGACACGCACACCACGGGGAACACGCTGCCGCTGCCGACACCTCCGGCCAGGCTGGCCTCGAGCTCCTCGAAGGGATGGCGTCCCCGTCGAGGTAGCGCTCGGCATGGCGTCGTCGCCGACGACGATCCCCTCCACCAGGGCCTCGTGGACGGCGTGCTCGGTGACGGCCAGATCGTCGGGAACCGGCCCCTCCGAGCCGGCCGTCGACCCGGGGGAGTAGAGGACGGCCCGGTCGCTCAAGAGGTCGACGATCCCGCGGAGGTCGGGCCCGCTGCCGACCGGGAGCTCGAGCGGCGCCACCCCGGCGCCGAACCGCTCCCTGATCTCGGTCAGGACGCGGTCGAAGTCGGCCCGGTCGCGGTCGAGCTTGGTCACCACCACCATGCGCGGCAGCTCGAGCGCGGCCGCCATGCGCCAGGCGGACTCCGTCCCGGCCTCGACGCCGTCGACGGCCGACACCACCACGGCGACCAG
This sequence comes from uncultured Actinomycetota bacterium, assembly GCA_963838005.1. GTDB lineage: Bacteria > Actinomycetota > Acidimicrobiia > Acidimicrobiales > RAAP-2 > CAWIPW01. Next base: position 73,153 of record CAWIPW010000002.1, on the reverse strand, counting down.
GTCGACGGCCGTCAGCGCGGTGGCGACGTCGTACTCGAAGTCGGCGAACCCCGGGGTGTCGACGAGGTTCAGCTTCACCGGCCCGGTCACGGCGCGGCCGGCCGTCTCGACCACGCAGGGCACGACGGTGGCGTGCATCGAGATCCCGTGGGCGATCTCCTCGGGATCGTGGTCCGACAGGGTGGTGCCGTCGTCGGTCGTCCCCGCTCTGGCCACCATCCCGGTGTGGGCGGCCAGCGCCTCGACCAGGGTCGTCTTGCCGGCACCGCTGTGCCCGGCGATGGCGACGTTGCGGATCCGTGCCGTCGGAAAGGGGTCCACGGCTCGCACCTCCCGGCCGCTCCGGCGGCCCTCCCGGCGAACGGCCGGCTGCGGCCGATCCCGTGGCCCGGAGCTTACCGCCGGCCCCGGAGGCGGGCCCGGGGGACCGACGGCGACGGCGGTGGGAAGCTGGTGTCACCGCCCGCGGTTGCAACCGCGACGGGACGGACGTGAGGAGGCCGCCATGACGCAGACCGACAGGGAGCAGGCCGCGCCGGCCGGCGGCGGGGCCGGGACCGCGCCGGAGGGCAGGGTGCAGGAGCTGGGGCATCTCGTGCTCTACGTCCGCGACGTCGAGCGGTCGGCCCGGTTCTACGGGGAGGTGCTGGGCTGGCCCCGCCTCGACGTGGGGGTGCCCGGAGTGGCCGTGGCCGCCTTCAGCGGGGGTCGGACCCATCACGAGCTGCTCCTGATCGAGGTCGGCCCGGACGTGGCCCCGCTACCGGCAGGCCGCCGGGTCGGGCTCTACCACTTCGGTCTGAAGGTGGGCGACCACGACGACGACCTGCGGGCCGCGTCGGCCCGGGTCGAGGCGGCCGGCGTCCCGGTGCTGGGCGCCAGCGACCACACCGTGACCCACTCGCTCTACCTCGCCGACCCCGACGGCAACGAGATCGAGCTCTACGTGGACGTGCCCGGCGTGGACTGGCGGAAGGACCCCGCCATCGTCATGGCGCCCATCCGACCGTTGCGGCTCTGACCTGGTGTTCCACAGAACCGGGGTGCGGGATGGCACGGGTGGTAGCCTGTTGCGAGGCGTTCAGAGGAGACCCGAATGTTCGACGGCCGCTGGCGCGCCACGGTAGACCGGGCCACCGGTCCGGTCGGTGCCAGGCTGCAGAGGATCGGCATCACGGCGGACGTGTTGACCGCGACCGGCCTGGTGTCGGCGACGGCGGCCGCCGTGGCCGTGGCCACCGGCCACCTCCACCTGGCGCTGGTGCTGCTGATCCTCACCGGCCTCCACGACCTCCTCGACGGCCCGGTGGCCAAGGCGTCGGGGACGGCGTCGACCCGGGGTGCGTTCTTCGACTCGGTGACGGACCGGGCCGCCGATGCCGTGCTGCTCTGCGGCGGTGGCCTGGTACCTGATGTCGACCCACCCCGGCCACCTGGTGCTGCTGCCGATGGCCGTGCTGGCGGTGACGGCCCTGGTCTCCTACGAGCGGGCCAAGGCGGAGTCGCTGGGCGTGGCCGTAGCCAAGGGCGGGCTGATGGAGCGGGCCGAGCGGATGATCGTGCTGGGCATCGGGTTCCTGTCGGCGGCCCTGCTGGTCCCGGTGCTCTGGGTGATGCTGGTGTTGACGTCGTTGACGGCGGCCGGCCGGTTCGCCCGGGTGTGGCGGGCGGCCGAGGCACCCGCCCGTCCGGCCAGGCTGGCCTCGGACCGGCGGGCGCGCCGGCTCGGGGCGGAACGGCGGGCACGCGGTCGCCGGACGGCGCGGCGGCCGTCGAGATGGCGGCAGCGCCGGCGGGGCGAGCTCGCCAGCCGTTCGGGCAGGACGTGGCGGGCCCGGCGGGACGGGCAGGGTCTGCGCCGGCGGGCCGGCAGCCGTCGGAGCGGCTGAAGCGAGAAGAGCCGTCGGAGCGGCTGAAGCGAGAGGATCTGCGCGAGCGGGGCGGGACGAGCAGGGTGATGGGGGACGAACTCTGATGGATGACCGGGCGGTGACGGCCACATATCGTGCGCTGGGTGCGCTGCTGTCCGCGCTCCCACAGCCGGTCGCCGACGTGATCGGGCCGGTGGCGGGCGACGTGCTGTACCGGCGGCGGGACGACCAACGCCGGGTGGTCATGGACAACCTGCGCCGGGTGGTGGGCCGCGACGTCGACGACGAGCTGCTGCGGCGCTGGGCGTGGCGCGCCTTCCACGAGTACGCCCGCTACTGGGTGGAGGGGGCCCGGCTGTCGGCGACCGGGCGACCCGAGGTCCTGCAGCGGTTCGCCGTCTCGGAGGGCTTCGACCACCTGGTCGACGGCATGGAGGCCGGTGCCGGCGTGGTGCTGGCCCTGCCCCATGTGGGCAGCTGGGAGTGGGGGGCGTGTTCCTGGCCGAGGTCGGCTACCCGATGACCTCGGTGGCCGAGCGCATCGAGCCGCCCGCCCTGTTCGACTTCTTCGTCGAGGAGCGCAAGGCCATGGGGCTGACCATCGTCCCGCTGGGCGCGGACTCCGGCGCCAGCGTGCTGCGCACCCTGCGCGACGGCGGCCTGGTCGGGCTGCTGTGCGACCGCGACATCGCCGGCGGCGGCGTGGTCGTGGAGTTCTTCGGCGAGAAGGCCACCATGCCGGCGGGGCCGGCCACCCTGGCCATGCGGACGGGCGCCGCCCTGCTGACGGCGGCCGTGTACCGGGGTCCGGGGGCCGACCACCACGCCGTCATCGGCCCGGCCATCGACACGACCCGGCAGGGCTCGTTCCGTACGGACGTGGCCCGCATCACCCAGGAGATCGCCGGCCGCTTCGAGGAGCTGATCCTCCGGCATCCCGAGCAGTGGCACGTCTTCCAACCGCTGTGGCAGGCGGACGCCGACCCCGATCGGATCCCGGCATGACGGCGCAGGACGAGCACCACGCCGTGACGCCGCCCCGCCAGGACCGCCACGTCGAGTGGGGGGACGAGCAGTTCTCCACGGAGGTCGAGCACATCTTCGACGCCGTGTTCGTCATCAGCGCCGGCGGCACGGTGCTCATGGTGTCGTCCCCCACCGACGAGCTCCTCGGCTACGACCTGTCGGCCGCCGTCGGGCTGGACATCTTCGACCTCGTCGACGGGGCCGACGCCGAGGCCCTGCGGACCTCCTTCGACGACCTGGTCGCCTACCGCAAGGTGACGGCCTCGATGGAGCTGCGCGCCGTGGGGCCCGACGGCGACTGGATCGACGTCGAGATCGTGGCGTCGAACCACATCGCCGACGAGATCGGCGGCATCGTCGTCAACGTCCGCGACATCACCGAGCGGAAGAAGCTGGCCCGGTACATCGAAGAGGCCGAGCGCCGCCACTCGCAGATCATCGACTCGCTCGTCGACGGCGTGATGATGGTCGACAGCTCGGGCACCATCGTCCGGGTCAACGACGCCTTCGAGGCCATGTTCCACGTGCGGGGCGCCGACATCGTCGGGCGCAAGCTGCTCGAGGTGCTCGAGATCGAGCACCTTGGCCGGCGGCGACACCGTCGGGCCCGACAACAGGAGCATCCCGGGGCGCCGGCACCCGCTGATCATGAGCCTGGCCACGGGCGAGCGCTACGAGGGCGTGATCCACGGCATCACGCGTCGTCGACGGGCCGACCGTGTGGATCCGCATCAACTCCCAGGCGATCTTCGAGGGTGACGCCGAGCGGCCGGTGGGCGCGGTGGCGTCCTTCAGCGACATCAGCGAGGGGCGGGTGGCCACCACCGAGCTCCGCCTCGAGGAGAAGTTCGTCAACATCCTCCTCGGCAACCTGGAGGAGGGCATCGTGGCCTGCGACGCCGAGGGGAGGATCACCATCTTCAACCCGGCGGCCATGCGCCTCCACGGTCTGAGCGAGCGGGCCGACCCCATCGGCAAGGTCCCCTCGGCCCGGGGGCTCCTCCACGTCGACGGCACGCCCATGTCGGCCGACGAGAACCCACTGGTGCGGGCGCTCTCCGGGGAGCGGCTGCGCGACGTCCACATGCTGATCGAGTCGAAGGAGGGCGGGCGCCAGCGGGTCAGCGTCAACGGGCAGACGCTCTTCGACGACCTCGGGGGCAAGCTCGGTGCCGTGGTCGCCATGCACGACGTGACCGAGCAGAAGCGGAACGAGGAGCGCCTGGCCGAGCTGGCCCTGCACGACCCGCTGACGGCGCTGGCCAACCGGACGCTGTTGGCCGAGCGGCTGAAGGAGGCCGTGGAGGGGCTGGCCGAGACCGGCCCGGCCACCACCGAGGACCGGCCCGGGTCGGCTGACGAGGACCCCGACGAGCTGCCGGGGGTGGCCGTGTTCCTCCTGGACCTCGACAACTTCAAGGAGGTCAACGACGAGCTCGGGCACGACGTCGGCGACGACGTGCTGCTGGCGGTGTCGCGGCGCCTGCTCGCCATCGTCCGGCCCTCCGACACCGTGGCCCGGCTCGGCGGTGACGAGTTCGTGGTCGTGTGCCGGGTGAAGCACGGCGCCGAGGAGATGGAGGGCATCTCGGCCCGGATCTCCACCACCCTGGCCGAGCCCTACCGGATCGACGGCCGCACCATGACCGTGCTGGCGTCGGTCGGCGGCGTGCTGGTCCACGACGCCACCGCCGATCCCTCCAAACTGCTGAGCCAGGCGGACGACGCCATGTACCAGGTGAAGTGGGGCCGCCGCCGCGAGCGGCGCTCGATGATCGACTGATCGGGTGGGCCGCACAGAAGTGGCAGGGGCGTCCCCGGACGCCGTACGCGTCGCGCTGGTGTGCCCCTACAGCCTGTCGAGGCCCGGCGGCGTGCAGGGCCAGGCCGTCGGGCTGGCCCGGGCACTGACGGCCCTCGGCCACTCGGCCACGGTGTTCGCCCCGCTCGACGGTCCCTCCGACGTGCCCGGCGACGTCGAGGTGGTGCCGACCGGGCGGTCGGTGGCGCTGCCGGCCAACGGATCGCGGGCGCCGGTGTCCCTCTCCCCGCTGGCGGCCCGGCGGGGGGCGTCGGCCATCGGGTCGGGCCGCTTCGACGTGGTCCACGTGCACGAGCCGTTCGCCCCGGGAGTGCCGTGGGCACTGCTGTGGCGCCGCCGCCCGCCGCCGTTGGTGGCCACCTTCCACCGGAGCGGCGACAGCCCCCTCTACCGGCTGTTGCGGCCGGTCACGTCCAGGCTGGCGGGGCGGATCGCCGTGCGGTGCGCGGTGTCCGAGGCCGCCCGCCGGACGGCGGCCGCCGCCGTCGGGGGGGAGTACGTGACGCTGTTCAACGGGGTGGACACCGAGCGGTACGCGGACGCCGAGCCGTGGCCGAAGGACGGCCCCACCGTGCTGTTCCTCGGCCGCCACGAGGAGCGCAAGGGCCTGCGGATCCTGCTCGAGGCGTTCGGGACCTGCGCGACCGCCACCGGGCGGTCGGCCCGCCTCCCCACCTGTGGATCGCCGGCGACGGGCCCGAGGGGGAACGGCTCCGGCGGGAGTTCCCGCCGTCGGGCGGCGTCTCGTGGCTGGGGGTGCTCCCCGAGGAGGAGAAGACCCGCCGCCTGGTGGCGGCCGACGTGCTGTGCGCACCCTCCTCGGCGGTGAGTCCTTCGGCATGGTGCTGCTCGAGGCCATGGCGGCCGGGACGCCGGTGGTGGCGAGCGACATCGACGGGTACCGGGCCGCCGCCGGCGGGTGCGCGGCGCTGGTGCCGCCCGGTGATCCGGGGCGGCTGTCGGCGGCCCTGGCGGCCGCGCTGGCACCGGGGGGCGGCGGATCGGAGGCGGTGCGGGCCAGGGCCCTCGAACGGGCCGAGGGCTGGTCGATGCCGCGGCTGGCCCAGCGCTACCTGGGTGTCTACCGCACGGCCATCGCGGCCGGCCCGGCCTGACGGTGCCGCTCGGCGGGCCTGTCCCGGACCGGGCCGGCGGGCGCCGTACACTACCGGGGCGATGACGGACTCCACGGCGGGCGGCAGCGGTCCACGGCAGGGCGGCAACAGGTCCAGGGGCTCGTCCGGCGGCGGCAACCGGCGCCCGCCCGGCTCCTCGTCGTCGAAGGGCGGGACAGGACGACAGGGTGGCGGCGGCAACCGCAGTGGCGGCAACCGTGGCGGTGGTGGCCGCTCCGGCGGGGGCGGGCGAGGCCCCCGCGACCGGGGCGAAGCGGGGCGACAGGCGGTGGGACCGGTGCGTCCCGGGTTTCGCCAGCGGTGGTGGCGCCGGCGACGGCCGTCGTCCGGCGGGATGCGCAGCTGGCCCAGGCGGACGAGCTGGCCGCCCGGGCCAACCGGCGTCGGGCCCGCCGGCTCTTCGTCGCCTTCGGCGGGGTGCCGGCCGTACCCGTGGCCGTCGTGGTCGCCTTGGCCGTGGCCCTGTGGGCCGGGGCGGTGGCACTGGTGGTGGTGTGGGCCGGCGTCTCGCTGTGGCGGTGGCGCACCGCCAGCGGCCAGGTGCTGCGCGCCCTCGGCGCCGTGCCCAGCCGCGATGCCGACCGTCCCCGGGTGCACAACCTGGTGGAGGGCCTGTGCGCCACCATGGGCCTGCCCCAGCCCGCGCTGATGGTGGTCGACAGCCCGGTGGCCAACGCCACCACCGTCGGCCTGGATCAGGCCTCGGCCGTGCTGGTGGTCACGTCCTCCCTCGAGTCCGCCCTCTCGGTGGTCGAGCTCGAAGGGGTGCTCGCCCACGAGCTCGTCCACATCAAGCGGCTCGACTGCGTGGTGTCGACGGCGGCGGTGGCCTGCCTGGCCCCCCTGGCCGCCGTCGGTCTGGCCCGGGCCGGCACCGTGCGATCGCTGACGGGCAACGGCCGGGAGTTCTCGGCCGATCTCCGGGCCGTCGGGGTCGTCCGCTACCCGCCGGGGCTGTCGGGCGCCCTCGACGTGCTCTCTTCCGGCCACGGCAACGGACAGGCGTGGCCACCGGGCGCCGGTGCCACCGCCGCCCTCACCGTCCCGCTCTGGGTCGATCCCGCCGTCGGCGCCGACTCGGCGGTGGTGGACGGGGATCTCGACGATCCGAGGGTGAGGGCGGCCGCCCTGGCCGAGTTCTAGTCCCGGCCGGGGGTGCTGTCAGTCGACCCCGACGTGGTCCTCGACGCAACCACCCTCGGCCCAGTCGCCCTCGCCGCCGTAGATGTGGTCGCGGAACTTGCGGAGCAGGGCTGACAGCTGGGCCTCCTCCGCCGGGGTGAGCACCTCGTCGAGGACGGCGGCGATGTGGGCCCGGTGCAGCGGGATGGCCCGGTCCATCAGGTCGTGACCGTCCACGGTCAGCACGGCGAAGGCGCCCCGGCGGTCGTCGGGACAGGTCGCCCGGCTGACCAGCCCGGCCTGCTCGAGGCGGTCGACCGCCCGGGTCAGCCCGCTCGGTGACAGGGCGGACTGGGCGGCCAGCTCGCTCATGCGCAGCCGCGCGTCGGGGAGCGGGCCAGCCGGATGAGCACGTCGAAGACCTGGGCCGAGATGGCGTACTCCGCCACCAGCCGTTGCTCGAAGACGCGGCGCAGCCCGGACGATGTCTCGAAGAGGAGCCCGACCGTGGTGATCCGGTCGCCACCCGGGATGTCGTCGATGGCCACGCTCCGATGATACACGATGGGCAAACAACTGTTGCATGTGCAAACAATGTCTGTTAGTGTTTGCGTCAGCAACAACGTACCGACGGTACGCCGGACGCCACCCCATGCACGATCCCCAGGAGGAGCCATGACAGAGACCATTTCGAGCAGCGGCCCGAGGAACGTCGGCGGGACGACCCTCCCGTCGCCGGGCACCTACGACATCGACGTCGCCCATACCCAGGTCGGATTCGCGGCCCGGCACATGGCCGTCTCGAAGGTCCGCGGCCGGTTCACCGCCTTCGAGGGCGTACTCGAGGTGGCCGACAACGTGGTCGACTCCGAGCTCAGCGTGACGGTCGACACGGCATCGGTCGACACCTCCGACGCCAACCGTGACACCCACCTGCGCTCGGACGACTTCCTCGACGTCGAGCACTTCCCGACCATGACCTTCGCCAGCACCGGCATCACCGAGACCGGACCGGGTGCCTGGAAGGTCGACGGCGACCTCACCATCAGGGGCGTCACCAAGCCGGTGACCCTCGACGTGGAGACCGAGGGGGCCATCATCGACCCGTACGGCAACGAGCGGGCCGGGTTCAGTGCCACCGCGGTGATCAACCGCGACGACTTCGGGGTGTCGTTCAACGCCGCCCTCGACACCGGCGGCCTCGTCGTGTCGAAGAAGATCACGCTCGAGATCGAGTCCGAGATCGTCAAGCGGGCCTAGCCCGCAGGGCGTGCCGGGCCGCCGCCACGGGCGCGGCGGCCCCGCCGCCCGGTCGCGACCCCGGCGGTACACTGCGTCCATGTCCGAGGAACGCGGTGCCGGCCGGAGCGGGGACGACGCCGTCCGACCGGATGTCTGCCACCACCGGCACCATGGCGGTCAAGCGGGGACTGGCCGACATGCTCCGGGGCGGCGTGATCATGGACGTCGTCGATGCCGGCCAGGCGAAGATCGCCGAGGACGCCGGGGCGGTGGCGGTCATGGCACTCGAGCGGGTGCCCGCCGACATCCGGCGCGACGGCGGGGTGGCCCGCATGAGCGACCCGGCCCTGATCGAGGGCATCAAGGCGGCCGTGACCGTGCCGGTGATGGCCAAGGCCCGCATCGGGCACTTCGCCGAGGCCCAGGTGCTGGCGTCGCTGGGCGTCGACTACGTCGACGAGAGCGAGGTGCTCACCCCGGCCGACGAGGCCAACCACATCGACAAGTGGGCCTTCGGGGTGCCCTTCGTCTGCGGGGCCACCACCCTGGGCGAGGCCCTGCGTCGGATCTCGGAGGGCGCCGCCCTGATCCGTTCGAAGGGGGAGGCAGGTACCGGCAACATCGTCGAGGCCGTCCGCCACCTGCGCGTCCATCCTGGGCGACCTGGGACGGATCGCGGCCGCCGACGGCGTCGAGCTCTACGGGTGGGCCAAGGAGCTGGCCGCCCCGGTCGACCTCGTGCGCGAGGTGGCGACCGCGGGCCGGCTGCCGGTGCCCCTGTTCTGCGCGGGCGGCATCGCCACCCCGGCCGACGCCTCGCTGGTGATGCAGCTCGGCGCCGAAGCCGTCTTCGTCGGGTCGGGGATCTTCAAGAGCGACGACCCGGCCCGGCGGGCCCGGGCCATCGTCGAGGCGACCGCCCACTTCGACGACGCCGACCTGGTGGCCAAGGTGTCCACCGGGCTGGGCGGGGCCATGGCGGGGCAGGAGATGGGCGCGCTCGGCGTCCGCCTGGCCGACCGTGGTTGGTGACGGGCCGGCGGCCGACGCGGGACCAGGGTGACCATCGGCATCCTCGCCCTCCAGGGCGATGTGCGGGAGCACGCCGCCGCCCTTTCCGACCTGGGGGAGACGGCCAGACCGGTTCGCCGCCCCGGCGACCTCGACGGGCTCTCGGGTGTGGTGCTGCCCGGCGGGGAGTCGACGACGGTGTCCATGCTGCTCGAGTCGTCGGGGCTGTTCGACCCGCTGGCGGCCGCGCTGGCCGCCGGCCTGCCGGCCTTCGGCACGTGCGCCGGCATGATCCTGCTGGCGTCGTCGGTCCGCGACGGCCGGCCCGACCAGCGCCGGTTCGGCGTCATGGACATCGCCGTGCGCCGCAACGGCTACGGCCGCCAACGCGAGTCGTTCGAGTGCGACCTCGACGTGGACGGGGTGGGCGACGGCGTCCACGCCGTGTTCATCAGGGCCCCGGTGGTCGAGGACGTCGGGCCGGCCACCGAGGTGCTGGCTACGCTGCCGGCCACGGCGGGCGGTGTCGGTGGCGGTCTGCCGGTGGTGTGCCGGTCGGGTGCGGTGCTGGTGACCGCCTTCCATCCGGAGCTGACCGGGGACCGCCGGCTGCACGGGCTGTTCGTGGAGATGACGAAGGAAGGGCGTTGAGCCATGTCGGGACACTCGAAGTGGGCGACCACCAAGTACCGCAAGGGGGCCCAGGACCAGGCCCGGGCCAAGCTGTTCGCCAAGATCATCCGTCAGGTGGAGGTGGCCGCCCGCGAGGGCGGCAGCGACATGACCGCCAACGCGTCCCTCAGGACCATGTACACCAAGGCCCGCGACGCGTCGGTGCCCATCGACACCATCGAACGGGCCGTCAAGCGGGGTACGGGCGAGCTCGAGGGGGTCCGCTACGAGTCGATCTCGTACGAGGGCTACGCCCCCGACGGGGTCGCCGTCATCGTGGAGACGCTCTCGGACAACCGCAACCGCACGGGCGCCGAGATCAGGAACATCTTCAACCGCAACGGCGGCTCGATGGCCGAGCCCGGTGCGGTCAGCTGGCAGTTCGAGCGCAAGGGCGTGATCACGCTGGCCCGCGACCTCGACGAGGACCGGGTGATGGAGGTGGCCTCGGACGCCGGGGCCGAGGACCTCGAGGACGACGGCGACACCTGGTCGGTCACGTGCGAACCGGGTGACCTCGGCGCCGTCCGCGACGCCCTCGACGGCGCCGGCCTGCCGCCGCAGTCGGCCGAGCTGACCATGGTGCCGTCCTCCACGGTGGCCGTGGAGGACGAGGCCGCGGCCAAGCGGGTCCTCCGCCTCATCGACGCCCTCGACGACCACGACGACGTGCAGAACGTGTATGCCAACTTCGACATCCCCGACGCCGTCATGGCCACCTTCGACGGCTGACCCCACCGGCGGCATCCGCCGGTGCCCGGCGTCGGCGGGGTAGTGTCGAACGCATGTTCGTGATGGGCGTCGACCCCGGGCTGTCGCGCTGCGGCTACGGGGTGGTGACCCGGCGCCGGGGATCGCTGGTGGCCGTGGCCGGCGGCGTGATCACCACCGGCCCCGAGGTGGCCCTGCCCGAACGCCTGGCCGTCCTGGCCGCCGAGCTCCGGTCGCTGTGCCGTGAGCACCAGCCCCAGGTGGTGGCCGTCGAGCGGGTGTTCTTCCAGGTCAACGCCAAGACGGCCATGGCCACCGGGCAGGCTGCCGGCGTCGCCCTGCTGGCCGCGGCCGAGTCCGGGGCGGCCGTCGCCCTCTACACCGCCAACGAGGTCAAGCTGGCCCTTGTCGGCTACGGGAGCGCCACCAAGGACCAGGTGCAGCGGATGGTGGCCTCGATCCTCGATCTCGACGCCCCGCCCCGGCCGCCCGACGTGGCCGATGCCCTGGCCCTGGCCGTCTGCCACCTGACGGCCGAACCCCTCCGCCGGGCCGTGGTCGCCGCCGGGGCCGGTGCGGGCACCGGGCCGGTACCGCCGGCCGGGGGCCGAACGTGATCGGCTCGCTCCGGGGCAGCCTGCTCGACCGGCCCGCGCCCGGCGAGGTGCTCATCGAGGTGGGCGGCGTCGGCTACCGGGTGGCCGTCCCCACCGGCACGGCCTCGTCGATCGCCGCCGGTACCGGCGGCGAGGTCTTCGTCCACGTGCACACGCACGTGCGCGAGGACGCCATCGTGCTCTACGGCTTCCTCCACGCCGACGAGCGCCGGTGCTTCGAGGCCCTGCTCGGCGCCCACGGCGTCGGCCCCACCCTGGCGCTGGCCATCCTGTCGTCGCTCTCGCCCGCCACCCTGTCGACGGCCGTGCTCGAGGACGACGTGGACACGCTGTGCCTCGTTCCGGGCGTGGGCCGCAAGACGGCCGCCCGCCTGCTGCTCGAACTCAAGGCCCGCCTGGCGCTCCCCGATCTGGGCGACGCCTCCACCGTCGGGACGGCCGACGCCGGCGCCGGTGGTGGCGCCGAGCGCCGCGAGGTGCGCGCCGCCCTGGCCGAGCTCGGCTACGGCCCCGAGGAGATCCGGGGTGCCCTCGACGCCCTGCCCGACGACGGCGGCGTCGAGGAGCTGTTGCGCATGGCCCTGCGCGAGCTGGCCAAGGTGTCGCGGTGACCTCGTCCGCCCGCCGCGAGGTGGTGGCCGGCCCGACCGAGGGGGCCGGGGAGGCCGACGGGGACGTCCGGGTCGTCGACCCGGTGGCGGCGGTGCGCGAGGAGGGCGACGAGGCCGGGCTGCGGCCCCGTTCCCTCGACGAGTTCGTCGGCCAGCGCCAGCTGACCGAGCACCTCCGCATCGTGCTCGGGGCCGCCCGCAAGCGTCGCCAGCCCGTCGACCACCTGCTGTTCGCCGGCCCCCCCGGCCTGGGCAAGACGTCGCTGGCGGGCATCGTGGCCGCGGAGATGGGCGTGGGCCTGCGGATCACGGCCGGGCCGGTGCTGGTCCGCACGGGCGATCTGGCCGCCCTGTTGACCGACCTGCAAGAGGGCGACGTCCTCTTCATCGACGAGATCCACCGGTTGAACCGGGCCGTGGAGGAGGTCCTCTACCCGGCCATGGAGGACTTCAAGCTCGACATCCTGATCGGCAAGGGACCGACGGCCCGCAGCATCCGCCTCGACCTTCCCCGCTTCACCCTGGTGGGGGCGACCACCCGCACCGGCCTGGTGACGAGCCCGCTCCGGGACCGCTTCGGGTTCGTGGCCCGGCTCGACCTCTACGACGACGACGAGCTCTGCCAGATCGTGGAGCGTTCGGCGTCGATCCTCGACGTGGCCATCGAACCCGGGGGGGCGGCGCGCATCGCCGGGCGTTCCCGGGGGACCCCCCGGATCGCCAACCGGCTGCTGCGGCGGGTGCGCGACTTCGTCGAGGTGCGGGCCGAGGGGACCATCACCGAACCGGCCGCCGTAGCCGGGCTCGACCTCTTCGGGGTGGACGAGCTCGGGCTCGACAAGGTGGACCGGGCCATCCTCGACGTGCTGTGCCGCCGCTTCGGCGGCCGGCCGGTCGGCCTGACGACGCTGGCCCAGTGCATCGGCGAGGAGACCGACACCATCGAGGACGCCTACGAGCCGTACCTGCTCCAGCGGGGACTGGTGCTGCGCACCCCCCGGGGCCGGGTGGCCGCGCCCCGGGCGTTCACCCATCTCGGCCTGGCCCCGGCGGAGCCCTCCCTGCTCTGAGGTCGCCCGTCCGGCCCCCGGCGGCCGCCCGCCGGGGGTCTGCAACGATGTCGCCGATGCACGCGCCCGGTACCCCCATGGACGCGTTCGACTACGACCTGCCGCCCGGGGCCGTCGCCCAGCGGGCGGTGGACCCGCGCCGGGCGGCGCGCCTGCTGGTCTCGCCCGAGCTGGTGCCGGCGGCCGGCGGTGTGGTCCATGCCACCGTGGCCGACCTGGCCACCTTCGTGCGGCCCGGCGACGTGGTGGTCGTGAACGAGACCAGGGTGCTGGCCGCCCGCCTGCGGCTCCGGAAGCGGACCGGCGGGACGGCCGAGGTGCTGCTGCTCGAGCCGGCCGACGGACGGGGGCCGGACACGTGGGAGGCCCTGGTGCGGCCCGGCCGCCGCCTGCCGGCGGGGACGCCGTTGTTCGAACCGGACGTCGACGACGCCGTCGTCGAGATCGGCGAGCGGTTGGGCGACGACGGCCGGCGACTGGTGTGCCTGCTCGACCCGGCCGTCGTCGACCGGCACGGGGACCTGCCGCTGCCTCCCTACATCCGCACCCGACCCGACGACGCCGGCCGCTATCAGACGGTCTTCGCCGCCGACAGCCCGGTGGCGGCCCGCTCGGCGGCCGCCCCCACGGCCGGGTTGCACCTCGACGCGGTCGTCCTCGATGCCTGCCGCCGGACCGGTGCCACCGTGACCGCCGTCGATCTCACCATCGGCCTCGACACCTTCCGACCGGTGACGGCGGCCACGGCCGAGGCCCACACCATCCATTCCGAGCGGTACCGGGTGCCGGCCGACACCCTGGCCGCCTGCCGTCGGGCCGACCGCGTGGTGGCCGTCGGCACCACGACGGTCCGGGCCCTGGAGACGGCGGCGGCCACCGGCCGACTCGAGGGGCGGACGAGCCTGTACGTCCACGGCGACTACCCCTTCGCCGCGGTGGACGTGCTGCTGACCAACTTCCACCTGCCCCGGTCCACGCTGCTCCTGCTGCTCGAGGCGTTCTACGGGCCGCGGTGGCGCGACCTCTACGCCGGCGCGCTGTCGGCCGGCTACCGGTTCCTGTCCTTCGGCGACGCCATGCTGGTGGGCCGGGGAGGGGGCCGGGCGTGAAGGCGGCGGACGCACTGCGCATGGACGTCGCCGCCACCGACGGGGCGGCACGCGCCGGTGCCATCCACACGGCGCGGGGGACCTTCGACACGCCGTGCTTCATGCCGGTGGGCACCCGGGGCACGGTGAAGGCGCTCGACACCGGCGACCTCCGGACGCTCGGGGCGTCGGTGGTGCTGGCCAACACGTACCACCTGATGCTGCGGCCCGGGGCCGACGTCGTGGCCGCCCTCGGCGGGCTCCACCGCTTCTCCGGCTGGGACGGCCACCTGCTGACGGACTCGGGCGGGTTCCAGGTGCACTCGCTCGCGCCGGTGGTCGACGACGACGGCGTCGAGTTCCGCTCCGTCTACGACGGCACCACCGTGCGCCTCACGCCCGAGTCGGCGGTCGAGATCCAGGGGCTGTTGGGCGCGGACATTCAGATGGTGCTGGACGTGTGCGTCTCCCTGCCGGCCGATCCGTCCGCCCTGCGGGTGGCCGTCGACCGGACGGCCGACTGGGCGGCCCGGGCCCGCCGCCACCACGGGCGCATCGAGGACCGTCCCGAGCACCAGGCCCTGTTCGGGATCGTCCAGGGTGGCACCGACGAGGAACTGCGCCGCCAGAGCGCCCGCCGGACGGTGGCGCTCGGGTTCGACGGGTACGGGATCGGCGGGCTGTCGGTGGGGGAGCCCCGCCCGCAGCTGCTGGCGTCCCTGGCCGCCGCGATCGGCGAGCTGCCGGCCGACCGGCCGCGCTACCTCATGGGGGTGGGGGACCCCGTGGGCCTGGTCGAGGCGGTCGCACTGGGCGTGGACCTCTTCGACTGCGTGGCGCCGACGCGGGCGGGCCGCCACGGGACGGTCTTCACCTCCGAGGGACGCCTCAGTCTGCGCAACGCCCGCTTCACCCGCGACGACGGCGCCCTCGACCCGGCGTGCACGTGCGTGACGTGCACGGGGTGGTCGCGGGGGTTCCTCCGCCACCTGGTGGTGACGGGCGAACCCACGGCGTGGCGGTTGCTCAGCATCCACAACCTCGCCTTCACCCTCGACCTGGTGGCGTCGGCCCGCCGGGCCGTGCTGGCAGGTCCCGGATCGCTGGCCGCGCTGCAGGCGGCGACGCGGGCACGCTGGGAGGCGTGACGGGCGCCACGCGCGGTGGCGTTCCCAGGTCGTCGGGGGCGGTGGGGCTACCCCGGGGACGGGGGACGCCTGGGCTAGTGTCTGACCGCTGTGACCACCCCTTCCCCGAGACTGGACACCTGATCCCGTGACGCCCGCACTCGCGGCGGCCGCCCTGGCGGCCACGCAGAAATCGAGCAGCAGTGGGTCCTACACGTTCCTCATCCTCATCGCCCTGGGCGTGGCCTTCTACCTGTTGATCCTGCGCCCGCAGTCGCAGCGGGCCAAGGCCCAGCGGTCGGCCCAGTCCGCGTTCGACGTCGGCGACGAGGTGCTCACCGCCGGTGGCATCGTCGGCCGGGTGATCGACATCGACGGCGACCGGGTGACGCTCGAGACGAGTGTCGGCGCCTCCTTCACCGTGCTGCGCCAGTACGTGCTGCGCAGGATCGAAGCCGCCGTGCCGGATGACGACGACGACGATCACGACCACGACGAAGACCATGACCATGACCACGACGACGATCACGACCACGACCACGACGACCACGTGCACGACGAGCATGACGACACCGCCGACGACCACGAGCACGACGACCACGGCCACGACGGGCCGATCGAACCGAAGTAGGCGGGGATGAAGAAGCGCCGCTCGCTCTGGATCAGCCTGTTCGCCGTCGTGATCGGCGCCGTCCTCGCCCTCGGCCTGGTGCTGGCGTCGGGCTGGACGCCGAAGCTCGGCCTCGACCTCGACGGCGGGCTGTCGGTCGTCTACAAGACGGCCAAGCCCGTCAACTCCGACCAGATGAACACCATCACCACCATCCTCAACGAGCGCATCGCCGGCTACGGCGCCTCGGGCGCGTCCGTGCAGCAGCAGGGCAACGACGAGATCGCGGTGTCCATCCCCGGTGCGAAGAACTCCCAGGCCATTTTGGCCAAGCTGGGCAACACCGCCCAGCTGTACTTCCGCCCGGCCACCTGTGTGGCCGCCCCCTACACGGCACCGAAGACGGGCCCGCCCTCGTCGGGCGCCCTGCCGACGTGCGCGGCCAAGTCCGAGCTGACCGCGTCCAACATCGACGTCACCCAGAACCCGTCCAGCGCCACCCAGCCCTACAACTCCAACCTGAGCTCCATCCCGGCCGATTCGCAGTACGTGACCTACCCGTCGACCACGCCCGCACAGGACACCCAGAACGCCACCGTGCTGCTGCCGTTCCTCGACACCGCCGACTACGGCACGGCCCGCTACGAGCTCGGCCCGGCCCCCATGAACGGCACGGCCGTGAAGTCGGCCTCGGCCCAGCTGTCGACCACGGGCCAGTGGACGGTCAACATCTCGCTCACCTCCCAGGGTGCCTCCGAGTTCGACACGCTGGCCCAACAGCAGTTCCATGCCATCATCGCCCTCGACCTCGACGCCCAGATCATCTCGGCCCCGCTGACCCAGCCGACCCAGTCGAGCTTCTCGTCGTTCGCGGGCAGCGTCCAGATCAGCGGGGGCTTCACCGCCCAGCAGGCCCAGACCCTGGCCACCGAGCTCAACTACGGCTCGCTGCCGGTGGCCCTCAACAAGCTCACCGTCCAGACGGTCTCGCCCACCCTCGGTCGGTCCTCCCTGCAGGCCGGCCTCATCTCGGGCATCGCCGGGCTGCTGCTGGTGATGCTCTACGTCATCGCCTACTACCGCCTGCTCGGACTGGTGGTGGTGGCCGGGCTCGCCATCACCGGCGCCTACCTGTGGGCGATCATCGCCCTCATGGGCCAGTCGGGCACCACCATCGACCTCGCCGGCATCATCGGCATCATCGTTTCCATCGGTATCACCGTCGACTCCTACATCGTCTACTTCGAACGATTAAAGGACGAGACCCGATCGGGACGGACCGTGCGCACCAGCGTCGACCGGGGCTTCAAGAGCGCCTTTCGGACGGTGCTGGCCGCCGACCTGGTGTCGTTCATGGGCGCCGCCATCCTCTACGTGCTCTCCATCGGTGAGGTCAAGGGCTTCGCCCTCTTCCTGGGCATCTCCACCGCGCTCGACGTGTTCATCACCTACTTCTTCACGCGCCCGTTCGTGATCCTCCTCGGTACCAACGCCTCGGCCACCGAGGCCAAGGGTATGGGCGTGGCCCGGGGACTCGGGCTCGAGTCGCAGGGGGCCCGATGAGCCAGCGCGACCCGCGGCAAGGACAAGGTCGACGAGGACGTCGACGAGCTCATCGACGACGAGATGCTCGCCGAGGAGTTCGAGGAGATGGAGGAGCGGGCGATCGAGCCCAAGAAGGAGAACGCCTTCATCCGGCTCTACCGTGGCCACACCTCCTTCGACTTCATCGGCCACCGCCGCACCTGGTTCATCATCTCGTCGATCATCATCGTGGCCGGTCTCATCTCCCTCGGGACCCGGGGCCTCAACCTCGGCATCGACTTCAAGGGCGGCCAGCAGTGGGCGGTCCAGTCCAAGACCCTGACCGTGGCCCAGGCCGAGAACACGGTGAAGGCGGCCGGGCTGACCGACCCGACGGTGGTGGCCCTGAAGGACCTGCGTACCGGCAGCACCACCATCCAGGTCCAGGCCGACCTCAACTCGCTGTCGCAGTCACAGCGGTCGGCCATCGAGGCCAAGGTGACCGCCGACCTGGCGTCGGCCGCCCACGTCGGGGTGGACGCCCTGTCCTTCAGCGACGTCGGCCCGACGTGGGGAGGACAGGTCACCCAGAAGGCGGTCGAGGCCCTCATCGTCTTCTTCATCGCGGTGGTGGCGTACATCACGTTCCGGTTCGAATTCAAGATGGCCGTGGCCGCCCTCATCGCCGTGATCCACGACATCCTGGTCACCGTCGGCATCTACTCCATCTTCGGCTTCCAGGTCACGCCGGACACCGTGGTGGCCATCCTCACCGTCCTCGGGTACTCCCTCTACGACACCGTGGTGGTCTTCGACCGGATCGGTGAGAACGCCAAGGGTCTCGGCGCGTCCGGACGGATCACCTACTCCGACATGGTCAACCTGTCCATGAACCAGACGCTGGCCCGGTCGATCAACACCTCGCTGGTGGCCATCGTGCCGGTGCTGTCCGTGCTCGTGATCGGGTCGGGGCTGCTCGGGGCGACCACGCTGCAGGACTTCGGCCTGGCCCTGGTGATCGGGCTCACCAGCGGTGCCTACTCGTCCATCTTCATCGCCTCGCCGCTGCTGGCGATGATGAAGGAACGCGAGCCGCGCTACACGTCGATCCGCAACCGGCTCGAGACCCGGGGCGACCGCCTCGGCCTGCTGACGCCGGCGGCGGCCGCGGCCATGGGCGCCTCGGCGGCCTCCTCCAGCCGTCCGGCCAGCCGGGCGGCGGCGAAGAAGGCGTCGGTGATGACGCCGGCGGCGTCGAGGTCGCGGGCGGCCGGCGCGGCCGGCACCGCCGCCGCGGCGGCGGCGGTGGCCGACGAGGCCGGCGACGGGCGCACGCCACCGCCGCGTTCGGGCACCCGCCCGGCCGGCTCCACCCGCCCCGGCGGCGGCCGTCCCGCCCCCCGTCCCCGCAAGGGCAAGGGCAAGGGCGGCAAGGGAAAACGGCGCTGACAGCCATTTCGACAGGTACCGTGTAGTCCATGGCGCTGGCCGTACCGGCCCCGGCTGCGGGTGACAGGTCGACCGGGTCGGGTCCGGGACGCGGGCTGCGGCCCGGCACCGCCACGCCCGTACCCGCGGCCGGTCGCGACGACCCGGCCGGCGCCCTCTCGCTCGACGAGCTGCTGGCGCCCGTGGTCGAGTCGTACCTCGGCCGCTACCCCGACGCCGACACCGGCCTCATCGAGCGGGCCGCGGCCGCGGCCATGGTGGCCCACGAGGGCCAGTTCCGGCGGTCGGGCGAGCCCTACGTCACCCACCCGGTGGCGGTGGCCCACATCGTCGCCGACCTCGGCCTCGACGCCCAGACGGTGGCGGCCGCCCTGCTGCACGACGCCGTCGAGGACACCGGTACCACCGTCGAGATGCTCGAGGAGGACTTCGGGCCCGAGGTGGCCCAGATCGTCGACGGGGTCACCAAGCTCGACCGGCTGCAGTTCGACTCCAAGGAGGCCCAGCAGGCGGCCACCGTCCGCAAGATGCTCGTGGCCATGGCCAGCGACTGGCGGGTGCTCATCATCAAGCTGGCCGACCGGCTCCACAACATGCGGACGCTGTCGGTGATGCCGGAGTGGAAGCAGCGCCGCACCGCACAAGAGACGCTGGACATCTACGCGCCCCTCGCCCACCGCCTCGGCATCCAGGAGATCCGCTGGCAGCTCGAGGACCTCGCCTTCGCCACCCTCCATCCGAAGCGCTACGCCGAGATCGAGCAGATGGTGGCCAGCCGGGCGCCGTTGCGGGACGAGTACCTGGCCCGGGTGCTGGTGGCGGTGCGGGACCGCCTGACCGG
This sequence comes from uncultured Actinomycetota bacterium, assembly GCA_963838005.1. Taxonomy (GTDB): domain Bacteria; phylum Actinomycetota; class Acidimicrobiia; order Acidimicrobiales; family RAAP-2; genus CAWIPW01. The sequence continues at coordinate 53,603 of CAWIPW010000002.1, read as the reverse complement.
TTCGGGCATCTCGGCCGAGGTGACCGGTCGGCCGAAGCACCTCTGGAGCATCTACGAGAAGATGGTGGTGCGGGGCAAGGAGTTCGACGAGCTCTACGACCTCGTCGGCCTGCGGGTGATCGTCGAGTCGGAGAAGGACTGCTGGGCCGCCCTGGGGTCGATCCACGCCATCTGGCCGCCGGTCCAGGGCCGGTTCAAGGACTACATCAACTCGCCGAAGTTCAACCTCTACCAGTCGCTGCACACCACCGTCATCGGCCTCGACGGCAATCCCATCGAGGTGCAGGTGCGCACCCACGACATGCACCGCCGGGCCGAGTACGGGATCGCCGCCCACTGGAACTACAAGGAGGCGGGCGGCGCCGAGCGGACGTCGGGTACCAAGGGCGCCAAGGGCCGGCTCGGATCCGGCCGGTTCCACGGGCGCGACGCCAAGGGGGCCAGGGCCAAGGCGGCCGACACCGAACTCGACGTGGGCGAGGTCGACCGCGCCCTGCAGGAGCGGGCCCGGGCCAAGGGCGGTCGGGGGACGAACTCGACCACGGCCGAGCTCGAGTGGATGCAGCGGATCGTCGACTTCCAGAACGAGACGACCGACCCCATCGAGTTCCTGGCCACGCTCAAGCTCGACCTCGAGCAGGACGAGGTCTACGTCTTCACCCCCAAGGGCAAGGTGCTCGCCCTGCCGGCCAACGCCACCCCGGTCGACTTCGCCTACGCCATCCACACCGAGGTCGGCCACCGCTGCATCGGCGCCAAGGTGAACGGACGGCTGGTCCCGCTCGACACCGCGCTCACCTCGGCCGACACCGTGGAGATCTTCACGTCCCGGGCGCCCACGGCCGGCCCGTCGCGGGACTGGCTCAACATCGTGGCCTCGTCCCGGGCCCGCACGAAGATCCGCCAGTGGTTCTCCCGGGAGCGCCGCGAGGACGCCCTCGAGGTCGGCCGGGACGACCTCATCAAGGAGCTCCGCCGCGAGGGCCTCCCGGTCCAGAAGCTGGCGGCCGACGACGCCCTGGACGAGCTGGCGGCGTCCATGAACTACGCCGACCTCGACGCCCTCCACGTGGCCATCGGCGAGAGCCGGGTGTCGGCCCGGTCGGTCGTCCAGCGGCTGGTGCGCGAGCTCCACGGCGGCACCCTCGAGGAACAGCTGCCGGTCACCGCCCGCCAGCAGCGGACCGTCGCCCGGCCCGGCCACGCCACCTCCGTCGGCGTCTACGTCGAGGGCCTCGACGATCTGATGGTGCGCCTGTCTCGCTGCTGCACCCCCGTGCCCGGCGACGAGATCGTCGGCTTCGTCACCCGGGGACGGGGGGTGTCCGTCCACCGGGCCGACTGCGCCAACGCGGCCTCGCTGGCCAGCCGGTCGAGGGAGCGCCTGATCGAGGTCGAGTGGGACCACCGGTCCTCCGGTGTCTTCGTGGCCACCCTCGAGGTGGTGGCCATCGACCGCTCGCGCCTGCTGGCCGACGTCACCAAGGTGGTGTCCGAGCACCATCTCAACATCGTGGGCGCCAATACCCAGACCGACGCCGACCGCATCAGCCGCATGCGCTTCGACGTGGAGCTGGCCGACCCCACCCACCTCGAGTCGGTGCTGTCGTCCATCCGCCACCTCGACGCCGTCTACGACGCCTACCGGATCCTCCCCGGGAAGAAGAGCTGAGCCCGGGCATGGCGGACGAACCCGTGGTGGCGCGCGCCCCGAGCGGCACCCACGACGTGCTGGCGCCCGACTCCGACCGGTGGGAGGTGGTGCTGGCCGCCTTCGCCGGCCAGGTGGAGCGGGCCGGCTACGGCCTGGCCCTCACCCCGATGTTCGAGGACGTCCGGGTGTTCCGGCGGGGGATCGGCGAGGGCAGCGACGTCGTGGGCAAGGAGATGTACGAGTTCGAGGACCGCGGCGGCCGCCGGGTCGCGCTGCGGCCCGAGGGCACCGCCCCCATGGTGCGGGCCTGGGTCCAGCACCGGCCGCCCCTGCCCTGGAAGGCCTGGTACGCCACGCCCGCCTTCCGCTACGAGCGGCCCCAGGCCGGCCGGTACCGCCAGCACCACCAGCTGGGCGTGGAGGCCCTCGGCCCGGCCGACGCCGATCTCGACGTCGAGGTCGTCGCCCTGGCCGACGGCTTCTTCCGGTCGGTGGGCCTGCGCGGGTTCGCCTGCCGGCTCAACTCGATGGGGGACGGCGTGTGCCGGCCCGGCTACCTGGCCGCGCTCACCGACTTCGTGGCGGCCCGGCGCGGCGAGCTGTGCGACGAGCACGCCGAGCGGTTCGCGGCCAACCCGCTGCGGGTCCTCGACTGCAAGAAGCCCGGGTGCGTGGCCGTCACCGCCGAGGCCCCCCGCATCACCGACCACCTGTGCGACCCCTGCCGCCACCACTTCGCCCGGGTGAGGGCGGGCCTGGACGCGCTGGGGGTGCCCTACGAGCTCGACCACCGGCTGGTCCGGGGCTTCGACTACTACACCCGCACCACCTTCGAGTTCTCCTCGGCCGCCCTCGACGCCGCCCAGAACGGCATCGGCGGCGGCGGGCGCTACGACGGCCTCGTCGAGCTGCTGGGCGGGCCCCCCACGCCGGGCATCGGGTTCGGTATCGGCATCGAGCGCCTGCTCCTGGCGTGCGACGCCGAGGGCGTCCTGCCGGTGTCCCCCCGCCTCCCCGACGCCTTCGTCGTGGACGTGGCCGGGGGGGAGGCGGCCCGCGACCTCACCGCCGCCCTGCGGCGGGCCGGTCTGGCCGCCGATCGCGCCTTCGACGGGCGGTCGATGAAGTCCCAGCTGAAGGCGGCCGACCGGTCGGGTGCACGGGTAGCCCTGATCATCGGCCCCGACGAGGCCGCCGCCGGTACCGTCACGGTGCGACCGCTGCGGGCCGCGGCCGCCCCCCCGGCCGGTGACCGGGAGGGCGACGCCGGTCTGGCACAGTGGTCCGTCCCGCGGTCGGCCGCCGTGCGCAGCGTGGAGGGGCTGGTGGCCGGCGAGACCATTCCGACGGAGGGCGACACCGAATGACCGACAACCAGGCGACCTCGATGCGCACCCACCTGTGCGCGCAGCTCGGTGCCGACGACGTGGGGTCGGTGGTGCGCGTCTGCGGGTGGGTGGCCCATCGCCGTGAGCACGGCGAGCACCTGGCCTTCGTGGACGTGCGCGACCGCTCCGGCATCGTCCAGTGCGTCATCCCCGGCACGGTCGACATCCGCAGCGAGTACGTGGTGGCCGTCGGGGGCACCGTGCGGCGGCGTCCCGACGGCACCGTCAACCCCGAACTGGCCACGGGGGAGATCGAGATCGGCGACTGCGTCGTCGAGGTGCTGTCGGTGGCCGAGCCCCCGCCGTTCGCCGTGGACGACCGGGTCGACGCCGACGAGCCCGTCCGCCTGAAGTACCGCTTCGTCGACCTCCGGCGCCCGCGCCTGCAGGCCAACCTCCGGCTGCGCTCGGCCGTCAACGCCGCCCTCAGGTCGTCCATGGTCGCCCAGGGGTTCTGCGAGGTGGAGACGCCCCTGCTGTGGGCGCCCACCCCCGAGGGGGCCCGCGAGTTCGCCGTGCCCAGCCGGCTCAACCGGGGCTCGTTCTACGTGCTGCCCCAGAGCCCCCAGCTGGCCAAGCAGCTGCTCATGGTGGGCGGTCTCGACCGCTACTTCCAGATCGCCCGGTGCCTCCGGGACGAGGACCTCAGGGCCGACCGCCAGTTCGAGTTCACCCAGCTCGACCTCGAGGCGTCCTTCGTCGACCAGTCCGACGTGCTGGCCTTCGTGTCGCGGGCCGTCCTGGCGGCGGCCGAGGAGGTCACCGGCGAACGCCCGCCGCCCATCGAGCAGCTCACGTGGGCCGAGGCCCTCGACCGGTTCGGCACGGACAAGCCCGACCTGCGCTTCGGCATGGAGCTCGTCGACCTCTCGGCCGGCTTCGCCACCACCGAGGTCAGGGCGTTCGCCGCTCCGGTGGTGAAGGCGCTCGTGCTCGAGGGCGGGGCGTCGCTCACGCGGTCGCGCCTCGACGCCCTCACCGAGCGGGCCAAGGGCCTCGGGGCCAAGGGGCTGGCGTGGTTCCGGGTGGGCAAGGACGGTGCCCTCGACTCGCCCCTCGACCGCTTCCTCTCCGACGACGAGCGGGCCGCGCTGGTGGGCCCGACCGGGGCCGGCCCCGGCGACCTGGTGCTGGTGGTGGCGGACGAGCACCGGACGGCCTGTACCGTCCTCGGCCAGCTCCGCGTCGACCTGGGCGCCCGCCCGGTCGGCGAGGGTCCCTACCACTACGTGTGGGTCGTCGACTTCCCCATGTTCGACGGCGTCGACGCCGCCGGCCGGCCGGTGCCGGCCCACCACCCCTTCACCATGCCCCACCCCGACGACCTGGACCTCCTCGAGACGGACCCCCTCGAGGTGCGCTCGCAGGCCTATGACCTGGTACTGAACGGCTGGGAGCTCGGCTCGGGCAGCGTCCGTATCCACAGGGGCGACATCCAGAGCCGGGTGTTCTCGCGTGCTCGGCATCGACGAGGAGGAGGCCGAGGCCCGCTTCGGCTTCCTGCTGGGGGCGTTCCGCTACGGGGCGCCGCCGCACGCCGGCTTCGCCGTCGGCCTCGACCGGCTGGTGGCCATCCTCGCCGGGGAGGACAACATCCGTGAGGTCATCGCCTTCCCGAAGACGCAGTCCGGGCGCCGACCCGCTGACGGGCGCGCCCAAGCCGCTGTCGGCGGCGTCCCTGGTCGAGCTGGGCCTGCGGGTGACGCCGGCCGGCGGCTGAACCGGCGGCCGGGCATGGGCGGCGACGACCTGTTCGCCTCGGCGGCCGAGGAGCGCCTGGCCGCCCGGGCCCCGCTGGCGGCCCGGCTGCGGCCGCGGCACGCTCGACGACCTCGTCGGGCAGCAGCACCTGGTCGGGCCGGGCGCGCCGCTACGGGCCCTGATCGAGGCCGACCGGCTGACGTCGGCCATCTTCTGGGGCCCGCCGGGCACGGGCAAGACGACGCTGGCGTCGGTGGTGGCCACGGTGACGGCCAAGCGCTTCGTGCCCCTGTCGGCGGTGACCGCCGGGGTGAAGGACGTGCGGGCGGTGGTCGACGAGGCCCGGCGCCTCCTGGGCGAGCAGGGCCGGGGGACCATCCTCTTCCTCGACGAGGTCCACCGCTTCAACCGCACCCAGCAGGACGCCCTGCTCCCGTCGGTGGAGGAGGGGCTCATCGTGCTCATCGGGGCCACCACGGAGAACCCGTTCTTCGAGGTCAACGCGCCCCTGCTGTCACGGTCCACCCTGTGGCGGCTGGAGCCGCTCACGCACGAGGACCTGGCCCTGGTGGTGGCCGGGGCGCTCGACGCCGAGGGGGCCGCCGGCCGACGCCGACGCGGTGGCCGCCCTGGTGGGCCTGGCCGACGGCGACGCCCGGGCCGTGCTCACCACCCTCGAGGTGGCCCTGGCCCTGGCCGGCCGACCGGCCCGGTCACGGCGCCCCGGACGCGGTCACCGTCGCGACGTCGAGCGCCCGCACCACCCGGCTGCACCGCTACGGCGAGGACGACCACTACGACCAGGTCAGCGCCTTCATCAAGTCCATCCGGGGCTCGGACCCCGACGCCGGCCTGTACTGGCTGGCCCGCATGCTCGAGGCCGGGCGAGGACGCCCGCTTCATCGCCCGCCGCCTCGTCATCCTGGCCAGCGAGGACGTGGGCGAGGCCGACCCGCTGGCGCTGGTGGTGGCCGACGCCGCCGCCCGGGCCGTCGAGTTCGTGGGGCTGCCCGAGGCCCAGCTGAACCTGGCCCAGGCCGTCGTCCACCTGGCCACGGCCCCCAAGTCGAACCGGGTGACGGTGGCCCTCGGCCGGGCCCGGAGCGACGCCCGCGACGGGCCGCGGGGCGAGGTGCCCGCCCACCTGCGCGACGCCCACTACAAGGGGGCGGCCGTCATCGGGCACGGCGAGGGCTACCGCTATCCCCACGACGACCCCCGCGGCTGGATCGAGCAGGGCTACCGGCCGGCCGAGCTCGAGGGCCGCGTCTACTACGAGCCCAGCGACCACGGTCACGAGGCCGTCGTGGGGGACCGGCTGCGGGCCCGGCGCCGGGGGGAGACGCCCGCACCTGACGACGGCGAGGGGGACCGGTGACCGTCCCCGGGCGGGGCGGGTCCCGCCGGGGCGGCCCATCGGACAGACTTGGGGCGCGCGACGTCGTCCGACGTCCAGTACCAGTCCAGACAGGGACGGAGGGGCACCGGATGGTCCGGCACCGGATGACAGTGGCGATGGGCGCAGTACCGGCCGCACTGGCCCTGACCGTCGCCTCCCTGGTGGGCGGGGGTGTGGCCGTGGCCGCGCCGGCTGCCGGCCGGACGTCGGCGCCCCGGCCCCGCCCCGGCGGCTGGCGGCCTCCACCCCGGTGCTCCCGAGGGGCGCCCACGTCCGGGGGGCGGTCACGCCGTCGGCACCGGTCACCGTGGACGTGTCGCTCTCGCCCCGCGACCCGGCCGCCCTGGACAGCTTCGTCCAGGCCGTCTCCGAAAAGGGGTCGCCCGACTACCACCACTACCTGGCCAAGGGCCGGTTCGCCTCGGTGTTCGGACCGGCGCCGTCCACCATCGCGGCCACGCGGGCGTGGCTGGCCGCCTCCGGCCTCCGCGTCGGCCCGACCTCGCCCGACGGGCTGCTGGTACCGGCCTCGGGGTCGGCGGCCACCGTCGAGTCGGCATTCGCCACCGGCCTGGTCGACGTGCAGCTGCCGTCGGGCCGGGTGGCCCGGGCCAACACGGTGGCGCCGGCCGTGCCGGCCGCCCTGGCCGCCTCGGTGACGAGCGTCGTCGGCCTGAGCACGGTGGCCGCACCCACCTCCCAGGCGACCGTGCCGAAGCAGGGCCACGCCGCCCCGGCACCGAGCCCGAAGGCAGCCGCACCGTCGCCCCGGGTGGGACCGACCCCGTGCACGTCCGCCCAGATCACGGCCTCGGACTTCGGCGCCTACACGGCCGACGAGCTGGCCGGGGCCTACGGGTTCACGCCGCTGTACGCCGCCGGGCACACCGGCGCCGGCGTGACCATCGGCATCCTCGAACTGGAGCCCTATCTGAACAGTGACATCGCCACCTACATGGCGTGCTACGGGCTCTCCAACCCGCTCACCGACGTCGCCGTCGACGGGGGTGCCGGCACCGGTGCCGGCTCCGGTGAGGCCGCCCTCGACATCGAGGACGCCATGGGCCTCGCCCCCGGGGCCGCCATCCGCGTCTACTCGGGCCCACAGGTGGGCAACGGCGTGCTCGACACCTACGACCGCATGGTCACCGACGACGTGGCCAAGGTCATCTCCACCAGCTGGGGGCTGTGCGAGGCGGCCATGCCGGTAGGTGACGCCGTGTCGGAGGACACCATCTTCACGGCCGCGGCCGCCCAGGGGCAGACGGTGTTCGCGGCCGCCGGTGACGAGGGCTCCGAGGACTGCTACACCGGGGCTCCCGGCACCTCCTTTCTGGCCGTGGACGACCCTGCCGACCAGCCCTACGTCACCGGCGTGGGCGGGACCACGCTGGCGTCACTGCCGCCCTCGTCGTCGTCGGAGTACGTGTGGAACGACGGCGCCGGCCCCAACGGCGGCGCCGGCGGGGGCGGGATCTCGGGCCGCTTCACCATGCCCTGGTGGCAGAGCGGTCCCGGGGTCACCAACAGCTTCACGTCCTCCTCCACCTGCCCGGTGAGCTCCGGGCCGGGGACGGTGTCGTGCCGCCAGGTCCCCGATGTCACCGCCCTGGCCGATCCGTTCGACGGCTATGTCGTCTACCTGTCGGGCTTCTGGGACTCGATCGGCGGCACCAGCGCGGGCGCCGCCGCTGTGGACGCGCGCTCACCGCCGACATCGACCAGGCCCTCGGCACCTCGGTCGGGCTGCTCAACCCGGCGCTGTACTCGGCGACGTCGTGCGGCACCTCGCCGTTCAACGACATCGTCCAGGGCGACAACGACATGCTGGGGCCAACAACGGCGACTACCCGGCGACCACCGGCTACGACATGGCCTCGGGCCTCGGCAGCCCGAACGGGGCGGCCCTCCTTTCCAGCCTCCGGTCGTCGTGTCCCATCGTCAATTCGGTGTCGCCGGCGGCCGGCCCGCTGACCGGCGCCTTCGCCGTGACCGTGCACGGCTTCGGCTTCACCGGGGCCACCTCGGTCACCGTCGGCGGGGTGGCGGCCACCTCGTTCCACGTCGTCTCGGGCAATCTGCTGTCGGTCACCGTCCCGGCGGCCGCCGCCGGCGCCGCCGACATCGTGGTGACCACGCCGCTCGGCACGAGCACCGTCAACGCCGGTGACAGGCTCACCTACCTGGCCCGGCCCACGGTGACCTCGGTGACGCCGTCCTCCGGCCTGACCAGGGGAGGCACCCGGGTGACCGTGGCCGGCACCGACATGAACTGGGTGACGGCGGTGACGTTCGGCCGGGCCGGCCGGGGTCGGATCATCTCGGCGTCGGCGGGCAGCCTGGTGGCCCAGCTGCCGCCCATGCCGGCGCCGTCCACGGTCGACGTCATCGTCACCGACCCCGGCGGCACCAGCGCCACCGGTACCCCCGACCAGTTCCACTACCGCTACCCGCTGCCGGGCTACTGGCTGACCGCGGCCGACGGCGGCATCTTCGCCTTCGGCGCGGCCGGCTACCACGGGTCGACGGGCGGGCAGCACCCTCAACAGCCCGATGGTGGGCATGGCCACCACGCCCGACGACAACGGCTACTGGCTGGTGGCCTCCGACGGGGGTGTGTTCGCCTTCGGCGACGCCGGCTACTTCGGCTCCACCGGCGGCCTCGTGCCTCAACCGGCCCATCGTGGGCATGGCGGCCACCCCCGACGGCAGGTGGCTACTGGCTGGTGGCCTCCGACGGCGGCATCTTCGCCTTCGGCGACGCCGGCTACCACGGCTCCACCGGCGGGCTCACCCTCAACCGGCCCATCGTGGGCATGGCGGCCACCCCCGACGGCAGGTGGCTACTGGCTGGTGGCCTCCGACGGCGGCATCTTCGCCTTCGGCGACGCCGGCTACCACGGCTCCACCGGCGGCCTCGTCCTCAACCGGCCCATCGTGGGCATGGCGGCCACCCCCGACGGCAAGGGCTACTGGCTGGTGGCCTCCGACGGCGGCATCTTCGCCTTCGGCGACGCCGGCTACCACGGCTCCACCGGCGGCCTCGTGCTCAACCGGCCCATCGTGGGCATGGCGGCCACCCCCGACGGAGGTGGCTACTGGCTGGTCGCCTCCGACGGCGGCATCTTCGCCTTCGGTGACGCCGGCTACGACGGATCGACGGGCGGCCTGGCCCTGGACAGCCCGGTCGTCACCATGGGCGCCACATGAGCGCCCCGGCCGCCCTCAGCCGTTCATGGACGGCGACCCTCTAAGCTCTACCTCCCATGTCCGGCGCGGCGATCGTGGTGGTGTGTGCCGGCATCGCCTCCCTGGGCGCCGTGGTCTGGCTGGTGGTGGTGACGGGTGGGCTCCGCAAGGAGATCTCGCGCCTGCGGTCGCGTCGTCGACGACCTCGACCGCCGGACGATCCCGTTGGTGGCGGAGGCCCACCGGGTCGTGGACCAGGCGTCCTCGGAGATGGAGCGGGTCGGCGCCGTACTGGAGTCGACGGAGTCGGTGACCCAGACCGTCGACTCGGCGTCGCGGCTCGCTTACCGGGCGTTCGCCAACCCGGTGGTGAAGGTGTTGGCCGTCCGGGCCGGCGCCGCCGGCGGCCTGCGGCGGCTGCGCACCGGCGGGCCCGTGCCACCGAGAGCAAGGAGTGACCATCGTGCCCAAGCGGACCTTCTGGCTGACGACGGGGGTGGTGGTGGGGCCGGGTGCGTCGCTGTGGGCCGAGCGGCGGGTGCGCCGGGCCATCGACGACGCCGCCGCCCGGCTGCAGCCCGACGCCCTGGCGCTCGAGGTCGTCCGGTCGGCCCGGAGGCTGGCCGGGCGCGCCGGCGAGCCGGGTGCGCTCCGCGGTGGCCTCGGGGCGAAGGAGGAGATGCGGCGCCACGAGGGCGAGCTCTGGACCGACCTGGCGCGACGGCAAGGTCCACGCCGCCGACCGTCGGTGGCCGCACGCCACCCGGCCGCCACCACCCGAGCCGGCCCGAGCGGACGCCGGGCGGCGGGTCGCGGCCGGCCACGTCGCGCCGGCGGCCGACCGCGTCGCCGGCGACGGACGGCGACGCCGGCGCAAGATCTGCCTCCTAGCTGGGCAACTAGGCTCGCTGGGCGTGACCGCCGAGCACGGCGCCCGACACCGACCATCGACGCCGACGGTTCGGCGCGCCTTCACCGGCTTCTTCGACGAGCGCGGCCATACGCCGGTGCCGTCGGCCAGCCTCATCCCGCACGACCCGACGGTCCTGTTCACCATCGCCGGCATGGTGCCGTTCAAGCCGTTCTTCCTCGGCGACGAGGCCCGCCCGTGGCCGCGGGCCACCTCCGTGCAGAAGTGCTTCCGGACCGTCGACATCGACATCGTCGGCACCACGCACCGGCACTGCACCTTCTTCGAGATGCTCGGCAACTTCAGCTTCGGCGACTACTTCAAGGACGCGGCCATCCCCTACGCGTGGGAGCTGGTCACCGGGGTGCTGGGCATCGACGGCGACCGGCTGTGGATCACGGTGCACGAGAGCGACGACGAGGCCGAGCGACATCTGGCGCGACGCGGTCGGTCGTCCCCCGCGAACGCATCCAGCGGATGGGCGACGACAACTTCTGGCACATGGGCGACACCGGCCCGTGCGGTCCGAGCTCGGAGCTCTTCTTCGACAAGGGCCCGCCTACGGCGCCGAGGGCGGTCCGGCCTTCGGCGGCGCCGAGCGCTTCGTCGAGATCTGGAACCTGGTCTTCATGCAGTTCGACCGGCAGCCCGACGGGACGACCGGAGCGCCTGCCCCGACCGAGCATCGACACCGGCGCCGGGCTCGAGCGCATCCTCCCCGTCCTCCAGGGCATCGACTCGATCTTCGCCACCGACCTGTTCCTCCCCCTCCTCGAGGCGGCCCAGTCCCTCACCGGCCGCCGCTACGGGGCGGACGAGCACGACGACATCGGCCTGCGGATCCTGGCCGACCACGGGCGGGCCATGTCCATGCTGGTGGCCGACGGCGTGCTGCCGTCGAACGAGGGGCGCGGCTACGTGCTGCGCCGGCTCATCCGCCGGGCCGTGCGCCGGGCCCGCCAGCTGGGCGTCACCGGGCCGGTGACGGCCGGCCTGGTGGACGCGGCGGTGGGCGTGCTCGGGGCGGCCTACCCCGAGCTGGCCGAGCAGCACCACTACGTGGCCGACGTGGTCGGGCGCGAGGAGGACGGCTTCCTGCGCACGCTCACCACCGGCTCGGCCATCCTCGAGGAGCAGCTGGCCTCGGGCGTGGCCACGTCTCGGCGGCGACGTCGCCTTCCGCCTGCACGACACCTACGGCTTCCCGGTCGAGCTCACGGTCGAGATCGCCGCCGAGGCCGGGGTCGACGTCGACCTGGCCGCCTTCGAGTCGGCCATGGACGAGCAGCGGCGCCAGGCCCGGGCGGCCGCCCGCCTCGGGCGGGTGGCCGCCTCCGACGACGCCTACCGGTCTGTGCTCGACGCCGAGGGCCGGACCGAGTTCGTCGGGCGGCGACCCGAGCACTACGCGGCACCGGCCCGGGTGGTGGCCGTGCTGGCCGACCCCGACCGACCCGGCCAAGGCGGAGGTCTTCCTCGACCGCACCCCCTTCTACGCCGAGGGCGGCGGGCAGGTGGGCGACACCGGGACCATCGTCACCGAGACCGGCACGGCCCTCGTCTACGACACGGTGCGCACCGGTCGCCGGGCTGACCGCCCACCGGGCCACCGTGACCGGCGAGCTCTTCGCCGGCCAGGACGCCCTGGCCACCATCGACGGTCGCCGGCGCGAGTCCATCCGGCGCAACCACACCGGGACCCACCTGCTGCACGCCGCCCTCCGCAGCGTCCTCGGCGACCACGTGCACCAGCAGGGCTCGCTGGTCGCGCCCGGACCGGCTGCGCTTCGACTTCTCCCACCCGGGCGCGGTCGCCCCCGAGGAGCTGGCGGCCGTGGCCGCCATGGCCAACGCCGACGTGCTGACGGACGACCCCGTCGAGGTGGTGGTGACGAGCAAGGCGGAGGCCGAGCGCATGGGCGCCCTGGCCTTCTTCGGCGACAAGTACGGCGAGCGGGTGCGGGTCGTCCGGGCGGGTGCCGCACTCGTCGGAGCTGTGCGGCGGGACCCACGTGCACGCCCTGGGCCATGATCGGCCCGGTGGCGATCGTGTCCGAGGCGTCCATCGGGTCGAACACCCGCCGGATCGAGGCCGTCACCGGGGAGGGCTCGTTCACCCGCCTGGCCGAGCGCGACCGGCTGCTCGAGTCGACCGCCGCCCTGTTGCGGGCCGAGCCCGACACCGTGCCCGAGGCCGTCGAGCGCCTCCTCGAACGCCAGCGCGCCGCCGAGAAGGCGTTGGAGCAGGCGCGCGGCCGCGAGCGGGCCGGCGAGGCCCGCCTGCTGGTGGCGGAGGCCGTCTCGGGGGCGGTGGTCGCCCGCCGTGACGGGCTCGGTCCCGACGAGCTCCGGGAGCTAGCCCAGCTCGTGCGGGGAGGCGGGCGGCTGCGGGCCGTCGTCATCGGCGGTTCGCCCGACGGCGCCAAGGCGTCGTTGGCGGTGGCCGTCGACCCTGCCGCCGGTCTCGACGCCACCGCCGTGGTCCGCCAGGTCGCCGGGCTGCTCGGCGGCGGGGGAGGGGGCTCCCCCGAGGTGGCCGTGGCCGGCGGGCGAGACCCGGCCGGCATCGACGCCGCCCTCGAAGCGGCCCGGGCCGCCGTGGATGGGGGCTGACCGCCGGGTGTCCCGCCCGGGCCGGGTGCTGGCCCTCGACCTCGGCGGTCGCCGGATCGGGGTGGCCGTGAGCGATTCGGACCGGCGGCTGGCCACCCCGCGGACCACCCTCGCACGCACCGGCGACGCCGGGCGCGACCGGGGGCGGATCGTGGCCCTGGTGGCCGAGGAGGAGGCCCGCCTGGTGGTGGTGGGGCTGCCGCTGTCCCTCGACGGCAACGACGGGCCGGCAGCGGCGGCCGCCCGGGGCGAGGCCGCCGCCCTGGCCGCCGACCTCGCACCCCTGGGGGTGGGGGTCGAGACCTTCGACGAGCGCCTGACCACGGTGTCGGCCGCCGGCGCCCTGACCGGGGCGGGCGTCCCGGCCCGCCGGCAGCGGTCGGTCATCGACACCACGGCGGCCACCGTGCTGCTGCAGGCCTGGCTCGACGGGGCCCGACGCCGGGTCGACGGCGATCCCGGGTGACCGGCGCCGGGCGGTAGGGTGTCCCTCCCGTGAGCTACGAGGGCGCGGCACGGCGCGACGGTGGGCGCCGCCCGTCTCCGGGACGGCGGCCGTGACCGACGCCGCCGGCGGCCCGCCCCTGTCCATCCCGGAGCGGTTCGGGCAGGAGGAACCGGAGATGGTGCCCGTCGACGGGTTCGTGGTGGAGCCGGACGGCGACCCCGGGGACGGGCACGGGGACGGGCACGGCGGGACCGGCCGGCCGGCCCGGCGCTCCCGGGTTCCGGCCGTGGTGGGCGCCGTGCTGCTGGTGATGCTGGTGGTGGTGGTGGCCGGCTACCTGTGGGTGGACCACGAGGCCAACCCGGGCCCGCCCGGTGCCCGGGTCATCGTGACCGTGCCCGAGGGCGACTCGCTGTCGCAGGTGGCGTCCACCCTCGAGGCCAAGGGCGTCATCACCAGTGCGCTCGCCTTCCGCATCTGGACGCACCTGCACGCCGCCCCGGTGGTGCTGCCGGGCAGCTACGCCTTCAACCGCAACGACAGCTTCTCGGCCGTCACCTCCCGGCTCGGTGGCGGGCCCGACGTCTTCGAGGTCGTCGTGCCGGCCGGCTTCACCGTGGCCGAGGTGGCCGCCCGGGTGGGGGCGGCCGCCCCCGGGCACGACGCGGCCGCCTTCGAAGGGCTGGCCACCGGCGGCACCGTGCGGTCCCCGTGGCAGCCCGCCGGCAGCGACAGCCTCGAGGGACTGTTGGGCACGGGCACCTACGTGCTGGTGCCGGGGGAGTCCGACTCCGAACTGCTCACGGCCATGATCGACCGGTTCGACACCACGGCCACCTCCGCCGGTCTGGCCGCAGGGGCCGCCACCCTGGGGCGGACGCCCTACGAGGTGATCACGGCGGCATCGGTGATCCAGAAGGAGGCCGTGTACGAGAAGAACATGGGGCCGGTGGCCCGGGTCATCTACAACCGGCTGACGGCCGGCATGCCGCTGCAGATGGACTCGACCGTGCTGTACTCGGAGGGACGGGACGGCGGACCGGTCACCGAGAAGGACCTGCAGTTGGACACCCCCTACAACACCTACCTCCACCACGGGCTGCCGCCCACCCCCATCGGCATGGTGTCACCGGCGGCGCTCACGGCCGCCCTGCACCCGACGCCGGGGGACTGGCGCTACTTCGTGGTCGTGAAGGCCGACGGGACCGAGGCGTTCTCCGACACCTACGCCGGACAGCTGGCCAACGAGGCCCTGGCCCGCCAGCGGGGACTCGGATGACGGACGGGCGTGACATCTCGGCGGCCACGGCCGTGGTGGGGGTCATGGGCGAGCCCGTGGCCAGGTCGCTGTCGCCCCGGCTGCACAACGCGGCCTTCGCCGCCCTCGGCCTGGACTGGGTGTCGGCCGGGTTTCCGGTGGCCGCCGGTACCGACAGTGTCCGGCGGGCGATCGAGGGCGCCCTGGCCCTCGGCATCCGGGGGCTGTCGGTGACCATGCCCCACAAGGAGGACGCCGCCGCCGTCGTCGACCGCCTCGGTCCCGAGGCCCGGCGCCTGGGCGCCGTCAACTGCGTCCGCATGGTGGACGGGGAGCTGATCGGTGAGAACACCGACGGGGCCGGTTTCGTGGCCGCCCTGCGCCGGGCCGGCGTCGAGCCCCACGGGCTGCGCTGCGTGGTGGCCGGTGCCGGAGGCGCCGCCCGGGCGGTGGTGGCCGCCCTCGCCGACGCCGGCGCGTCGGTGGTGGTGGTGAACCGGACGCCGGCCCGGGCCGCCGCCGCCGCCGCCGTGGCCGGCCCGGCCGGATCGGTGGGTAGCCCCGACGCCGTCGAGGAGGCCGACGTGGTGGTGGACGCCACCCCGGCCGGCATGGACGGGGCCGGCCCGTCGACCGGGCTCCTCGACCCCGCCCGCATCGCCCCCCACGCCGTGGTGGTCGACCTCGTGTACCGGCCGGCGTCCACGCCGCTCCTGACGGCGGCCCGGGCCCGGGGCCTGGCCACGGCCAACGGCCTCGGCATGCTCGTCCACCAGGCCGCCGCCCAGATCAGGCTGTGGACCGGGAGGGAGGCACCGGTGGAGGTCATGTGGAAGGCCGTCTGCGCCGAGGAGGTCGGCGCCCCGTGAGCCTCGCCGTCGACGCCGGCCGGTCGCGGACCTCCCCGGTGCGGACCGGCCTGCGCCTCGACCCGCTGCTGGTGGGTTCGGCGCTGGTGCTGGCCGTCACCGGCCTCGTCATGGTGTACTCGGCCACCCGGGGGAGCCTGGCGCTGGCCGGCATCGACCCGCACTACTACGTCAAGCGCCAGGCCCTCTTCGTGGCCGTGGGCGTGGTGGCCATGTTCCTCGTGGCCTGCGTCGACTACCACAAGCTCGAGCACGTGAGCACGATCGTCTACGTCGGCGTCCTCTTCATGCTGCTGGTCGTGCTGTCACCGGTGGGCTCGCACAGCGCCCTGGGCGCCCAGCGGTGGTTCTCGCTGGGGCCGCTGCAGTTCCAGCCGTCGGAGTTCGCCACCCTGGCCCTGATACTGGTCATGGCCACCTACTGCTCGCGGCGGCCCGACGGCCTCGACTTCCGCGACATGGTGCGCCTGGTGCTGCTGGCCGGCGTCCCCATCGTGCTGGTGATGCTCCAGCCCGACCTGGGCACGGCCATCGTGCTGACCGTCATCCTGATCGTGATACTGGCCGCCACCGGCCTCCCCGGGCGGTACCTCGTCCTGCTGCTGCTGGGGGCGGTGGCCGTGGTCTTCTTCGCCGTCAACGTGGGCCTCGTCCACCAGTACCAGATCGACCGCATCACCAGCTTCATCTCGCCCAACGCCGCCAGCCAGTCGGCCATCTACAACGTGACCCAGGCGAAGAACGCCATCGGCGCCGGAGGGCTCTTCGGCAAGGGCCTCTTCCACGGGGCCCAGACCAACCTGTCGTACGTGCCCGAGCAGAAGTCCGACTTCATCTTCTCGGCCGTGGGCGAGCAGCTCGGCTTCGTGGGGGCCGGCGCCCTCCTGCTGGTGTTCGGGGTGCTGGCCTGGCGGATCCTGCGCACGGCCCAGATGGCCCGGGACGGCTACGGGCGCCTGCTGTGCGCCGGTGCCTTCGCCATGATCGTGTTCTCCGTGTTCGAGAACGTGGGCATGAACATGGGGATCATGCCGGTGGCCGGCATCCCGCTGCCGTTCATCTCCTACGGCGGCACGGCCGTCATCGCCTTCTTCATCGCCGTGGGGCTGGTCGCCAGTGTCCACTACCGCAGCACCCGGTGACGCCGCGGGCACCCCGCCCGCGGTGGACTTCCGCATGGTGGTGGTGGCCTCGGTCACCCTGGACCTGCCCGGCCAGCACCCGACGGTGGTGCTGCGCGAGATCGAGGCCCCCCGCCGCCAGCTGGCCTTCCACGTGAGCCTGGCCGACGGCACCGCCCTGGCCCATGCCCACCGCCGGGTGGCCACCCCCCGGCCGCTGACCCACGAGCTCGTGGCCGACGTGCTCGCCGGCTTCGACGTCGACGTGGTGGCCGTCAGGCTGGTCGGCCGGGTCGGCCAGCTCCACTTCGCCGAGCTCGACCTGCGGGGCCGCAACGCCCGCCGGGTGTTCTCGTGCCGCCCCTCCGACGGCCTGGCCCTCGCCCTGCGCCAGCCGGTGCCGGTGCCGCTGCTGGTCGACGCCCGCCTCTTCGAGGTCGACGGCGACGTCGAGCCGCCGGACCTCGAGGAGGCCGGTCAGTAGGCCGGTGCCGTCCGGTTGGGGCGGGCCTCCTCGGCCCGCCGGGTGGCGTCCAGGGCGGCGTTGCCCTCGTCGGAGATGCGCATGAGGAGGGCGATCAGCACGTAGTTGGCGATCAGGGCCGAGCCGCCGTAGGACACGAACGGCAGGGTGATCCCGGTCAGGGGCAGCAGCCGGGTGATCCCGGCCATGATGAAGAAGGCCTGGAAGCCGATGATGATGGTCAGCCCGGTGGCCGTCAGCTTGGCGAACTCCGACCGGGCCGTCTGGGCGATCCGCAACCCGGTGCCCACGATGAGCATGAAGGCGACCACGACCATGGTGGTGCCGAAGAGGCCCATCTCCTCGCCGATGGCGGCGAAGATGAAGTCCGCCCACACCAGGGGGATCCGCCACGGCTGCCCCAGCCCCAACCCGTCGCCGGTGATGCCCCCGCTCCCCATGGCGTACCACGACTCGACCAGCTGCTGGCCGTTGCCGTTGGCCGACTTCCAGGGGTCGAGCCACGTCTCCACCCGCACGTGGACCTGCCCGAAGTAGCGGCTCGGAAGTAGGCGCCCACGGCGAAGAGGGCGATGCCGAACACCAGGTAGCCGGTGCGGCCGGTGGTCACCCACAGCATGCCGATGAAGAGCGTGAAGAGCAGGGCCGAGAACCCGACGTCGTCCTCGAGGCTCATCACGGCGATGGCGAACAGCCAGGCCAGGGCGATGGGTGCCAGCGGCCGGGGGTCGATGACCAGGCGGTCGCCCAGGCGGGCCGTGGGGATGGTGAGGAGCTCGCGCCGCTCGACGAAGTAGGACGCGAAGAAGATGCACAGCAGGATCTTGGCCAGCTCGACCGGCTGGAACTCGGTGCTGCCGATGGCCACCCACAGGCGGGCGCCGCCGATGGACCGCCCCACGTGGGGCACGAGCGGGGCTAGCAGCAGGCCGGCGCCCAGGGCCAGCAGCAGGTAGCGGTAGCGGTCCAGGTCGCGCGACCGCCGCACCACGAAGAGGGTGAGCACGTAGGCGGCCACCCCGGTGGCCGTCCACGCCGCCTGCAGGGGCGCGTAGTTGGTGGCGTTCCCCAGGTCGATCCGCACGATCATGACGTAGCCGATGCCGTTCAGGAGGAAGGCCACCGGCAGCAGCACCGGATGGGCGTCGGGCACGAAGAAGCGGTTGGCCACGTGGGCCACGAAGGCCAGGCCCAGCATGGCCCCCATCAGCGGGATGACGTCGGCGGGCACGTGGGCGGTGTTGCCGATGATCATGAGCGTGTAGGCGGCCACCACGATGACGGCGGCCGCCACCATCAGCCCGAGCTCGGTGCGCCGCCGGGGCTTGGGACCCCGCGGCCGGCGGAGCGCGGCCGGGGCACGCAACGTCAGACCGGCACGCCGGGGGATGCTACCGGCGCCGGGCCGGGCACCGGGGGAGGGGCCACCCGGTCCGGATAGCATGGCCGAAATGGGTGACCGGCCGGCAGGACCCGTAGCGGTGACCGCGGCGGAGGCCGACGGGCCGCCGGCGGGAGGGGGCCGCGGCCGCGCCGGGACCGCGCCTTCTCGACCGGGAGCTGTCGTGGCTGGACTTCGGCGAGCGCCTCCTCGACCTGGCCGACGACGGCGATCTCCCGCTGCTCGAACGGGTCAAGTTCCTGGCCGTGTTCTCCGAGGGCCTCGATGAGTTCTTCCAGGTGCGGGTGGCCGGCCTCGAGGGGCAGGTGGCCGCCGGGCTGGGGCGCGCCAGGGCTCGCCCGAGAGCCTGTCGCCGGCCGAACTGCTGCTCGTCATCCGGGGCCGGGTGGACGCCCTCGTCGCCCGCCAGAACGACATCTTCCTGCACCGGGTGGTGCCGGCCCTGGCCGATGCCGGCGTGGTCCTGTCCGGCTGGCGGGCCCTCGACCGGGACGACCGGGCCCACCTCGAGGACGTCTTCCTCCGCCAGATCTTCCCCGTGCTGACCCCGCTGGCGGTCGACCCCGGCCACCCGTTCCCCTACATCTCCAACCTGTCGCTCAACCTGGTGGTCGAGGTGGTCGACCCGCTCAGCGAGGAGCGCCGGATCGCCCGGGTGAAGGTGCCCCCGGTGCTGCCCCGCTTCGTGCTCATGCCCGACGGCGAGCGGTTCGTCCCCCTCGAGCAGGTCATCGCCGCCCACCTCGACATGCTCTTCCCGGCCATGCGGGTCGAGGGCCACGTGGTCTTCAGGGTCACCAGGGACACCGACCTCTCGCTCGAGGGGGACCTCCTCGACGATCCGCTGGCGGCCGTCGAGCGCGAGCTCCACCGCCGGCGGTTCGGCCAGGCCGTCCGCCTCGAGATCTCGGCCGGCGCCGGCGCCGAGGTGCGCGACCTGCTGGCGTCCGAGGTCGACGTGCCCGCCCACGGCGTCTACGACGTCGACGGCCCCCTGGACCTGGGCGGGCTGTGGACGGTGGCCGCCATCGACCGGCCCGACCTGTCCGTCGAGCCCTGGACCCCGGTGGTACCGGCCGAGCTGGCCGCCCGGGACGGCGTCGCCGACCTGTTCGAGGTGATCCGGGCCGGCGACGTGCTCGTCCACCACCCCTACGAGTCGTTCGCGTCGTCGGTGGTGG
Organism: uncultured Actinomycetota bacterium; assembly: GCA_963838005.1. GTDB lineage: Bacteria > Actinomycetota > Acidimicrobiia > Acidimicrobiales > RAAP-2 > CAWIPW01. The sequence goes on along the minus strand of CAWIPW010000002.1, from coordinate 33,986 downwards.
CCCTCATCGAGCAGGCCGCCGACGACCCGGCGGTGCTGGCCATCAAGCAGACCCTCTACCGGACGTCGGGCGACAGCCCCCTCATCGAGGCGCTCATCCGGGCGTCGCGGTCGGGCAAGCAGGTGGCGGCCGTGGTCGAGATCACCGCCCTCTTCGACGAGCAGGCCAACATCACCTGGGCCCGGGCCCTCGAGGAGGCCGGGGTCCACGTCTCCTACGGGCTCCACGGCCTGAAGACGCACTCGAAGACGTCGCTGGTGGTGCGGGAGGAGCCCGACGGCATCCGCCGCTACTGCCACGTGGGCACCGGCAACTACAACTCGCAGACGGCGGCCCGCTACGAGGACCTGGGCATCCTGAGCGCCGAGCCCGAGCTGGCCGACGACGTCGGCGGGCTGTTCAATTACCTCACCGGCTTCGGCGCCCCCAGCGACTTCCGCCGCCTGGTGGTGGCCCCGGCCTCCCTGCGGGCCGGGCTGCTCGGCTGGATCGGGGAGGAGGCCGCCGCCGGGCCCCGCGGGCGGATCGTGCTGAAGGCCAACGGGCTCACCGACCCCCAGGTCATCGAGGCGCTTTACGCGGCGTCGTGCGCCGGGGCCTCCATCGACCTCGTCGTGCGCAACCGGTGCTGCGTCCGCCCGGGCGTGCCCGGCATGTCGGAGAACATCCGGGTGCGATCGATCGTGGGGCGCTTCCTCGAGCACTCCCGCATCTACCTCTTCGGCGGCACCGGCGGGCGCCCGCTGCGGGTGCTGCTCGGCTCGGCCGACCCCATGGAACGCAACCTCGACCGGCGTATCGAGGCCATGGTGCCCCTGCGCTCGCCGGCGCTGGCCGCCCGCCTCGAGGCCGTCCTCAACCTGGCCATCGCCGACGACACCAATGCCTGGGAGCTGGCCGCCGACGGGCGGTGGTCGCGGGTGGCCCGGGGATCCACCGGCGTCAGCCTGCAGGCCCGCCTCCAAGCGCAGGCCCTGGCACGATCCCAGCCTGGGGATCGGGGCGACCACCGCCGGACCCGGGAGCGGCCCGCGGTGTCGCCCCTGGCGGTCGTGGGACTCGGCGGGGTGCCTCCCCTGGTGAAGCTGCCGGTCCCGGTGCCGGAGCGGACCCTGTCGGCGGTCCCGCCGCCGGCGCCGGAGGCGTCGGGGTGGTGGCCGCGCCTGAGGTCGCGGCTGCGGGGAGATCGTCGACCAGGGTGACGCCGTCGCCGGCCCCCTCCGTTTCCCGGCTGCGGACCCGCTGGTACTGCCGGAGGAAGTACAGGCTGAGGCGCCGGTAGACGGTGCCCTTCTCGATCTCGAGCGAGGCGTAGGCCAGCCCGCCGATGGGGATCGGCAGCCAGAAGTTGACGGCCCGGTAGGCGAGCACGGCCGACAGGGCCTGGGCGGCCGTCGGCCCGAACCCGGTGATCATCGACACCAGCACGAACTCGACCACGCCCAGGCCGGCCGGGGTGATGGGGATGGCCGCCAGAATATTGGCCAACCCGTAGGCCACCATCAGGTCGATGGGCGAGATGAACCCGCTGAAGGCGGCGATGAACACCCACAGGGAGGCCGCGTCCAGCAGCCAGTTCACCGTGGCCCACAGGAGCGCCCGGGCCAGCAGCCGACGGTCGGCCAGCAGCACCGAGAACCGCTCGGCCAGGCGCTCGACCAGGCTGGTGGTCCGGTCGGCGTCGAGGAAGCGCACCCGTGACGACGCCCGCCGCACCAGCTCGGCCGCCCGGTGGCGGCCCGTCGTGAGGAGGTAGAAGATGCCGCCGAAGGCGCCCAGGAGGACCACGCCGATGCCGGCGGCCACCATCACCAGGATCGACGCCGACTGCGACTGGTCGCCGTGGTGGCTGGCGGGTGCGTGGAAGCCGTTGAAGATCAGGAAGCCGACCAGCGACAGCCAGAAGAGCACGTTGAGCACGACGGCGGAGCCGATCCCCTGGGTGCCCAGCGCGAAACCGGCGTCGGCGCCGTTCACCCCGGACTGGGTGAGCAGCCGGTAGCCGAGGGCGGCCCCCGGCGCCGTCCCACCCGGCGAGACGTGGCTGAGGGCCAGCGTCGACATGTTGATCCGGAACAGCCGGAAGCGGCGGGGCCCGTCCGGGGGCAGGACGGTGTGGGTCAGCTCGGTGTAGGCCACCAGCGCCCCGATCTCCAGCAGCACGCCGAGGAGGAGGTACCAGATGTTGATGTGGCCGAGCGTCTCGAGCTCGGCCCGGTGGCTGACGAGGAGCGGGAAGACGACGTAGAAGACGAAGAGGAACAACAGCACCACGCCGACGCTGGCCCGCACCTCGCGCCGGACGAAGGGCCCCCGGTACCACCACCGGTGCCTGGGGGCATGGTGGTGGTCGTCAACCATCCGGTTCATGTTGTCACGCCCCGGGTGGGGCTGACCTGACATGCTGGGCCGATGGACGACGACACCCCGGTGGGCGAGGAGCCCATCGGGTCCCGCTGGGAGCGGGTGCTGGCGGCCGCCCAGGCCGAAGGGCGTGCCGCTTCGGACCATCCTCACCATCGACGCCGTGGTCATCGCCACCTGGGTGGCCTACCGGCTGATCGGCCGGCTGCGCGAGGTGATCCTGTGGATCCTCATCGCCGCCTTCATCGCCGTCGTCCTCAACCCGGCCGTCGTCCTCCTCCAGCGCCACCGCTTCCGCCGCACCCCGGCGGTGGCCCTCGTCTTTCTGGCGGCCGTGGTCGTCTTCGCCGGCCTGCTGGGGCTGTTCGGCTACCCGCTGATCAACTCGCTGTCCCACTTCGCCGCCCAGCTGCCGACCATGGCCCGCCAGCTCGAGAAGGGGCACGGGCGCCTGGCCCACCTCCTCCAGCGGCTGCACCTGTTGAGCTGGGTGCAGAAGAACTCCCCGAAGATCCAGACGGCCGCGCAGAACCTGGGCAAGCCGGCCCTCAGCATCGGCACCAACCTGGGCCGGGCCGTCTTCTCCACCCTGCTGTCCCTGACGACCATCGCCTTCCTGTCGCTCTTCATCCTGCTCGAGGCCCCGAACCTGCGGGTCGCCTTCCTCAATCTGCTCTCCCCCGAGCGGCGCGTCCGGGTGGAGGAGGTGGCCCAGGTGGTGTCGAGGTCGACCACCCGCTACGTGCTCGGCACGGTGGCGCTCTCCTTCCTCTTCGGCGTGGTCGTCTTCGTCACCCTGGTGATCCTGAGCGTGCCCTTCGCGTTCGCTCCTGGGGCTGTGGGTGGCCCTGGTGGCCATGGTCCCACTGGTGGGGGGGCTGATCGCCGGAGTGCCGACCGTCGGCATCGCCCTCCTGCACTCGCCGGTGGACGCCCTCGTCATGCTGATCGTCTTCGTGGTGTTCCAGCTCTTCGAGAACCACTTCCTCTACCCGGTCGTCATGAGCCGGACGGTGCGGATGAACCCACTGTGGGTGCTGCTGGCCGTGCTGATCGGGGCCAACCTCGGCGGGGCCTTCGGTTCGGCCCTGGGCGCACTGGCCGGGGCCCTGGTGGCCATCCCCGTGGGCGGCGCCGTGCAGGTCGTCTTCCAGGAGGTCTGGCACGGGACGGCCGGCGCCGGCGGCCGCGAGCCGTCTCCGTAAGCTGCCTCCGTGAACGTCCTCGTCGTGCTGCCGACCTACAACGAGTCGGACAACATCGAGACGGTGCTCCGGCGGGTCCGCGACGCCCTGCCCGACGGCACCGTGCTGGTCGTCGACGACGGCAGCCCCGACGGCACGGCCGAGCTGGCGGAGCGGGTGGGCAAGGAGCTGGGCGGGATCGAGCTGCTCCGCCGCCACGCCAAGGCCGGGCTCGGCAGCGCCTACCGGGCCGGCTTCCGCTGGGGCCTCGACCGGGGCTTCGACGCCTGCGTGGAGATGGACGCCGACCTGTCCCACGACCCCGGTGCCCTGCCGACGCTGGTGGCGCCCCTCGAGCGGGGTTCGAACTGGCCATCGGCTCGCGCTACGTCGACGGAGGGTCCATCCCCAACTGGGCGTGGCACCGCCGGCTGCTGTCGCGGGGCGGCAACGTCTACGCCTCGGGACTGCTGGGCCTGGGCGTGACCGACTCGACCTCGGGGTTCCGCGCCTATGCGGCCCGCCCTCCTCGACCGCCTCGACCTCGACGCCATCAGGGCCGACGGCTACGGGTTCCAGATCGAGATGACGTACCGGGCCAAGCAGGCCGGGGCGCCCGTGGTCGAGGTGCCCATCCGGTTCGTCGACCGCGAGGAGGGCGAGTCGAAGATGTCGATGACCATCGTCGTCGAGGCCCTGGGGCTGGTGACGTGGTGGGGGCTCCAGCGGCTGGTGCGCGCGGGGAGGCGTGCCGCGCCCACCGGTGACGACGTCGACCCGCATCCTGGTGGTCGACGACGAGCCCTACCTGACCGACGTGGTGGCGGCCGCGCTGACCTTCGAGGGCTTCGAGGTCACCGACCGCGCCCGACGGGGAACGGGCCCGGCAGCTGGCCGAGACCGAGCGGTTCGACCTGCTGGTGCTGGACATCATGCTGCCCGACATCGACGGCACCGAGGTCTGCCGCCGGCTGCGCGCCGATGGGGTCACCACCCCGGTGCTGTTCCTCACGGCCCGCGACACCACCGAGGACAAGGTGGCCGGGCTGGCCGTCGGCGACGACTACCTGACCAAGCCGTTCAGCATCGACGAGCTGGTGGCCCGCATCCGGGCCGTGCTGCGCCGGGACCGGCCCGAGACGTGGGTCGACGTCCGCCTGCGCCTGGCCGACCTGGTGATGGACGAGGAGACCCACGAGGTCTGGCGGGCGGGTACGCCCATCGACCTGACGGCCACCGAGTTCAACCTGCTGCGCTTCCTGCTCGCCAACGCCCGCCGGGTGCTGTCGAAGTCCGAGATCATCGACGAGGTGTGGGACTACGGCTTCGACGGCGACCCCAACATCGTCGAGACCTACATCAGCTACCTCCGGAAGAAGATCGACCGCTTCGACCCGCCCCTGGTGCACACCATCCGCCGGGTCGGCTACAGCCTGAGGGAGCCGCGGCAGTGACGCTCCGGCGGCGGCTGGTGGTGACGCTGGTCGTGCTGGTGGCCGTCGGGCTGGCCGCCGTCGACGTGGTCATCCACACCTCGCTCCATTCCTACCTGTACGGCCGCACCGACAGCCAGCTGACCGAGGCCGGCGGCCAGGCCTCCTACATCCTCCGCGAGGACCTGGCCGGCCGGCCGGTGTCGACGGCCTCGCTGTCGTCGAGGGTCAACCCGGACGTCTACGTGGAGGTCCTCGACAGCCCGCGCCACCGTGCTGCTCAGCCGGCCGTCGAGACAGCGCAGCCAGCAGCCCGACCCGCCGCCCCTGCTGCGCGCAGCTCCCCGTGCAGGAGAAGCTCGACGCCGACGACGCCACGACCACGGGAGCTACCGCCGGCCGTCGGCCGCCGTCAACGTCGGCTCCGTCGGCGGTCGCCCCCTACCGCCTGCAGGCGGCGGCCGTGCCCGGCGGCACCCTCATCGTGGCCACGCCCCTCAACTCGGTCACGGCCACCCTGCGGTCGCTCCGCAACATCGAGGTGGCCGTGTCGGTGGCGGTGATCCTGCTGCTGGCCGTGCTCACGGCCCTGATCGTGCGCCGTGACCTCCGGCCCATCGAGGCGATGACCGCCGACGCCGACGCCATCGCCGGCGGCGACCTCACCCGCCGGGTCGAGCCCGCCGAGGGTGCCGGCGAGGTCGGCCGGCTGTCACGGGCGCTCAACCGCATGCTCGGCGAGATCGAGGGGGCCCTGGCCGAGCAGACCGGTCCGAGGACCGGCTGCGCGCCTTCATGGCCGACGCCTCCCACGAACTGCGGACGCCGCTCACCGTCATCCGGGGCTACGCCGAACTGCTGCGCAAGGAGGCCCTCCCCGACGACGACGCCCGCGAGCGGGCCCTGGCCCGCATCGAGAGCGAGGCCGCCCGCATGGGGGCGCTCGTCGAGGACCTGCTGGTGCTGGCCAGGTGGACCCCGAGCCGGCGCGGCGGCCGCGCGTCGACCTGGCCGCCGTCACCCGCGACGCCGTCCACGACGCCGCCACCGTGGAGCCGGGCCGGTCGCCTCCCTCTCCGCCCCCGATGCCGCCCCGGTCCTCGCCGACGAGCAGCGCCTCGGGCAGGTCGCCCACAACCTCCTCCAGAACGCCCTGGTGCACACGCCGCCGGGCACCCCGGTCCGGGTCCGGGTCGCCCTCGAGGCCGACCGGGCCGTCCTCGAGGTGGCGACGACGGGCCGGGCATGGAACCCGAAGAGGCCGCCCAGGTGTTCGACCGGTTCTACCGGGCCGACCCCGCGCGCCTCGAAGGGCACCGGGCTCGGCCTGTTCATCGTGGCCACCCTGGTGCGCTCGCTCGGCGGCACCATCGAACTGGACACGGCCCCGGGCCGGGGGGCCCGTTTCACCGTCGGGCTGCCGGGGCCCCCGACGGGGCCGGGAGCCGGTCGCCGTCCGGTGCGCCCCGGCGGGAGGAGCCGGACGGGACGGACGGGCGCGGCCTCCGGCGGCGCGAGGGTGCCACGGGGGGGCATGCTCGCCGTCGATGACGCCGGCGACGGCCCGGCCGTGGTCCTGCTCCACGGCCAACCCGGCACGGCCGCCGCCTGGGCGCCCGTGCGGGCGGCCCTGGTGGGTGCGTACCGGGTGGTCGTGCCCGACCGCCCCGGCTACGGCGCCACCGACGTGGAGGCCATGGGCATCGCCGCCAACGCCGCCGTGATGGTGGAGATGATGGCCGAGCGGGGCCTGGCCCCGGCCATCGTCGTGGGCCACAGCTGGGGCGGCGGCGTGGCCGCCTGGATGGCGGCGCGTACCCCGAGGCCGTGCGGGGGATCGTGCTGGTGGGGTCGGTGGGCACCGCCGACAGCGTCAACGGCGTCGACCGGGTGCTGGCGTGGCCGTGGGCGGGCGAGGTGTGCAGCGTGGCCGCGCTGGTCGGCATCTCGGCCGTGCTGCCGTGGCTCCGCCGGCGGGCCGGCTCCCTGCCGCCGGCACTGGCCGAGCCCATGCGCCGGGCCTTCCCCGACGAGGGCCTCCCCGGCGGCGTGCGCGAGGCGTGGGGGCGGACCATGCGCTCCTTCGTCCTCGAGCAACGGGCGCTGGTGGCCGAGCTGCCCGACCTGGCCCGGTCGCTCCCGGCCATCGGCGTGCCCGGGTGGTGCTGGCCGGTACCCGCGACCTGGTCGTGCCGCCCCGCTCGGCCCGCACCCTGGCCGGGGCCGTGCCCACGGCGGAGCTGGTCGAGCTGGCCGACGCCGGCCACTTCATCCCCCGGGACGCACCGCCGCCGTGGCCGCCGCCGTGGACGCCGTGGCCGCCCGGTCAGCCGGCTGAGCGGGCGCCGGCCGGTTCGGGCTCGGAGAGGGCGTCGAGGACGGCGTCCAGCTTGAGGTCGGTCTCGCGTCGCTCGGCCGCCGGCTCGGAGGCGGCCACGATACCGGCGCCGGCCACCAGCCGGGCCCGCGCGGCCGCCGTCGGCCGTCCACGCCGGCCCGGATACCCACCACCCAGTCGCCGTCGCCGCCGGCGTCGATCCACCCGACCGGGCCGGCGTAGGGGCCGCGGCCGGCCGGTTCGAGCTCGGCGATCAGCGCCAGGGCGGCCGCCCGGGGCACCCCGCCCACGGCCGGCGTCGGGTGGAGCAGGGCCACCAGGTCGAGGGCGTCGGCCGGCCCGTCCCGCCCCCGGTCCCCGGAGAGCACGCCGGTGATGGACGTGCCCAGATGGGCCACGCTGTGCAGGCGGACGAGGGCGGGTGCGCCGGCACGTGCAGGGACGTGCACACCGGCCCCAGGGCGGCCGCGATCTGCGTCGACCACCAGGCGGTGCTCGGCGACGTCCTTGGCCGACGCCGGCAGGCCGGCGCCGCCGTCGCCCCGGGCCGTCCCGGCCAGCGGCCGCGACGTCACCCGGTCGCCCCGCCGCGACACCAGCAGCTCGGGACTGGCCCCGGTGAAGGTGCCGCCGTCGACGGGCATGGCGAACACGGTGCAGGCCGGCTCGAGCGCCAGCCAGCGTGGCAGCAGCCGGGCGGGTACCACCGGCGACGCCAGCTCGACGTCGATGCCGCGGGCGAGCACGACCTTGGCGAGGTGGCCGTGGCGGATGCGGTCCACGGCCGTGGCCACCATGGCCGCGAACTCGGCCCCGGTGGCGGCCGCCGACCCGTCCCGACCGGGGGAGGGTGCCCCCGGCCGGCGGACCGGTCGGTGCCAGCCAGGCGGCCAGGGCGTCGTCCGGCGACGGGGGCGGGACCGGTGCAGTCGAGAGCGAGGTGAGCCAACACGCCGTCGGGGCCGCACACCACGACGGTGCGCGGGCACGACCAGCTCGCAGGGGTGGCGGCGGTCGAAGGGGAGGGCGCCGAAGGCCAGGGGCCCCGATCCCGGCCGGCGGACGCCGTCCTCGCAGGGGATGGCGGCCAGGGCGGCGGCCACCCCGCCGCCCCCGGCGCCGGCACTGCCCGCCGGCAACGCCAGGCGGGCGGCCACCCCCCGGCCGACGAGCACGGTGGAGGCCGTGGCCATGACCACGTCGCCCGGGACGCACGTGGGCCAGGGGCTCGAAGCCGGCCGGAGGCTCGAACCGGTCGGTGCGGGCCGCCAGGTCGCCGCCGGCGGCGGTCACGGCCGGCCCGCCCGGGTGGCCGTGATCAGCTGGCTGAGGCCACCGGACAGCGCGTGCCGGTTCACGGTGGAGAACCCGGCGTCGACCAGCATGGTCCGGAGGACGTCCGGGGCAGGCAGATAGGCCGTCGACCTGGGCAGGTACCGGTAGGCGGCCGGGTCGGACAGGAGGCCGCCGATCAGCGGGCACCACCTCGCGGAACCACACCGGTGGCCCGCACCGGAGCACAGGCCCCGTCGGGTTCGGCCACCTCGAGCAGGCTGATCCGTCCCCCCGGCCGGACGACCCGGGCCAGCTCGGCGAAGCAGCGGGGAGATCGGCGAAGTTCCGCAGCGCGCGTAGCCGCAGTGACGCCGTCGACGGCACGCCGCCGGGCAGCGGGCAGCGGCGGCCCCGTCCGCCTGCGACCCTGGGCGACGGCGGCGCCGTTGGCCGCCAACATCCCCCACGAGAGGTCGATGCCGAACGCCGGTGCCCGGCCGCCGGAGCAGTCCGAGGAAGTCGCCGGTTCCGCAGGCCAGGTCGAGCACCACCGACCCCGTCGGGAGACCGAGCGTGCGGACCGTCCTGCCGCCGCCAGCGGGTGTCGAGCCCGAAGGTCATCACCCGGTTCACCAGGTCGTAGCGGGGGGCGATCGTGTCGAACATCGACCGGACCATGCTCCGTCTTCTCGCGCCGCTCGGGAGGGGTCCGTCGTCGGCGCCGGCCGCGGCTGGCTCCGGCGGGAGAGGCTGAGCCTTCACCCGAGGACCGCCGGTGTCACGGCCCGAGCTCCTCGGCGGCTGCCGACCGTCCTCGAAGTGCTCGAGCGCCGCCTGCAGCAGCTCGCGGGTGAAGTGGTGGGCACCAGTGTGGTGACTGCGGAGAGGGCGCCTAGGCGCGCGCAGCAGGCGGTCGACCCCGTCCCCGTGTCGTCCCCGTGCGGAGGGGGTCACGGACGTGGGTGGCGAAGAGCTCGACGGCCCGCCCGGGCCGTCGACCTCGGTCGCCGTGGCGGTGGTGCGCGGGCACAGATCGAGGAGAGCCGACGAGGGGAACGCCCCATTCGAGGAGCGTCAGGCCGGCGGCCACGCCGTCGAGCGTCCTCTGGTGTAGCGGGCTCCTCCCTACGATCCGGCGGGGCACGAGCAGCCCCTCGGCCTCGACCGCCTTGCAGCAGGGCGACGGGAATGCCGGTCCGGCCGGCCAGCTGCTCGAGGGTGAACGTCTCGGGGATCCGGCGTCGTCGGAGACGCCCGCGAGGGACGCCCAGCAGGGCCGTCGTCTGGCGCATCGAGCTCGCCGCTCGAGGATGCGGACGATGGTGGCCAGGGTGAAGCCCTCGCCTGCAGCGCGCGGACCCGCTCGAGCCGGTCAAGGTGGTGGGGGCCGTACCAGGCCACCCGCCCTCCCGGCGGGGCGGCAGGGAGCAGGGCTCTTGCCTGGTAGTAGCGCACGGTGTCGACGGAGACGCCGGCCTCGGGATCGACAGCTGCTCGACCCGCATCTCCACGCCACCCACTCTAGGAGTGATTGCTCGCACGGTGTCGAGCGCTCGGGCTGCCGGGCTGCGCGCTCCACCGGGACGCGTCGTCGGCCCGGTGGCTCAGCGGAAGTAGCGGTAGACCACCTCGGCGACCAGCTACGGCTTTTACGCCCCCTCGGTCTCGAGGGCCACGTCGAGGACGACCTGCACCCCACCTTCGTCATCGACCTCGGCCACCGTGGCACGCCAGGCGGAGCGTTGGTCCCGACCGGGACCGGGGAGGGGAAGCGGACCTTGTTGCAGCCGTAGTTGACGCCCAGCGCCATCCCCTCGATCACGAGGATGTCGCCCAGGAGCACGGGGACGAGGGACAGGGAGAAGTAGCCGTGGGCGATGGTGGCGCCGAAAGGCCCGTCCTTCGCCCGCTCGGGGTCGACGTGGATCCACTGGTGGTCGCCGGTGGCCTCGGCGAACAGGTCGATCCGCTCCTGGTCGATGACGTGCCACTCGCTGTAGCCGAGGTGCTTGCCGACCAGTTCGTGGAGGTGGTCGAGGCCGATGGCGGTGGTCGTCATCCCACGACGATACGGCACACGCCCGTACCCCCACCAGTACGATCGGAGCGTGCCACAGGCCAGGCCGCGGGCAGCACGAGCCGCACGCACCCCGGAACATCCATGAAGGTGGGGCCCGGGCCGCCGTCTTCGGTATCAGCGACGGCCTGGTGTCGAACCTCGCCCTCATCCTGGGTATCGCCGGCGCCCACGTGCCGGCGGCCACCGTCCGGCTCGTCGGGCTGGCCGGCCTGGTCGCCGGGGCGTGCTCCATGGCGTCGGGCGAGTACGTCTCCGATGCGGGCCCAGACCGAGCTATGCAGCGGGAGCTCGCGGTCGAGCGGGACGCCATCGAGGCCGAGCCCGAGGCGAGCGGCGCGAGCTCGTCCAGATCTACCTGTCGCGGGGCATCGAGCCGGCCCTGGCCAAGGACCTGGCCGAGGAGGTCATGAGCGACCCGGACCTCGCCCTCGAGACCCACGCCCGCGAGGAGTTCGGCATCGACCCCGGCCGGCTGGGCCGGCCGGTGCAGGCGGCCGTGCGTCGTTCATGGCCTTCGCCGTCGGGGCGTTCCTGCCCCTGTTGCCGTGGCTGTGGACCTCGGGCGGGGCCGCCACCCTGCTCTCCATCGTCATCGCCACGGTGGCCTCGCTGGTGGTCGGGCCACCCTGGCCCTGTTCACCGGCGATCATGGCTGTGGTCGGCGACCCGCCAGCTCCTCTTCACGGGGTGCCGCCGGGGCCACCTCACCTCATCGGTCACGCCATCGGCACCACGGCCGCGTAGGCCGTCGCCGTCTGGGTCACCGTGAAGCCGAGCGACCGGTAGAGGCCGACGGCCGAGGCGTTGGCCTCGTCGACGTACAGCATGCCGACGGCCGCCCCCTGGCCGCCAGCCACGCCCAGCCCGGCGGCCACCAGCCCCCGGCCGAGACCGCGGCCCGCGAACGCCGGATCGACGGCGATGACGTAGATCTCGCCCACCGGGGGGCCGGTGCCGGGGTGGAGCTTGGTCCAGCACGAGCCGGCCAGCACGCCGTCGACCTCGAGCATGCGGAGCCCGTCGGGGTCGAACCACGGCTCGGCCTGGCGGTCGCGGAGGCGGGTGCGGTCCCAGCCGCCCTGCTCGGGATGGCCGGCGAACGCCCGGTTGTTCACGGCCAGCCAGGCGTCCTCGTCGGCCGGGTCGCCGGCACGGAACGGCGGGTGGCCGCCGGCACCGTCGAGTCGGGCAGCGGCAGCGGCCGTTCCATCGCAGGAGGGTCCGGTCGGGGTGGAGCCCGAGCGAGGCCGCCGTGGCCTCGTCGCCGGGCGACGGGTCCGTGACCCAGTAGTCGACCTGGCCGCCCCCCTCGGCGGCCACGCCGGCCACGACCGCCTCCAACACCGTGCGGGCCAACTCAGGGTCGGCCTCGTGGTCCACCACCGCCCCGAGCAGCGTGCCCGCGGCCGTGCGGGTGGCCTGCCCGTAGGCGAGCGGGGCGCGCCGTCACCGCCGGGGCCGTCGACGACGGCGGCGAGGAAGCCCGGCCGACCGCCGGCCAGCAGGTCGGCCCGGAGCTGGTCGTCGAGGCCGCCGCGGCCGACGGCCGCCAGGGCCAGGACCCGCCGGCGCAGCCCGGGTCCGGCCCGGTGGAGGACCCGCACGTCCGGCCATCGCCGGTCCCCGGCCGGCTCCGTCCCGGTGTCGGCGTCACCCACGCCGCCAGACGCTACCGGGCATCGACCGGGGGCCCGGGGCCGGCACAACCAGGTGGGCCTCGATCTTGGCCTTGAACTCCTTGCGCTCTGCCGGCGTCCAGGCCCGGACCTTGCTATGGGACCAATTTCCTGAGGCGGGGCGTGACGATCGCCATGGCCTCGCTGTACGAGGGGGCTTCGGGGAACAGCAACGGGACCTCGTTGTCGTAGGTGTCCGCCAGTTCGGCGAGCCGGTTCTCGATTCGCTTCAACTTGTTCCCACGGCCAGTCCGCACCAACTTGAACTTCTCCCGAGCAATCTCAGCGATGTGATCGTCGCTGCCCTGTGTCGCCGATAGGAGCCACGCCAGATCAGCCAGATCAGTCGATCGGAGACGCTGGGCAATGGCGCGAAGTTTTTCAGCAGCCATCTCCTCCTTCGTCATGGCGAAGATCTCGAATGCTTCATAGAAGGGGGCACCAATGTTCGCCGGCTCAGGTTCGTCCACCAGCCCTTCGCGGTAGCTGACCTCGAACTGCACTGAGCTATCGGGGAAGTCCGTGCCGATGACGTCGACATGGTCGAAGTCGAGGCTCCGCGCGGAGTCGGTCGTGGGGGGCTTGGGTTGGAAACGAACGATGTCGCTGATGCTGGCGCCTCGAATGGCTTCTGCTACCTCGCCCGAGTCGAGCTTGTGCTTGGCCGGAGCATGACGTGTCGCGTCGATGTCCTTGCTGACTCGGTGCACACCGTGCGCATGGCGCAGCACGAAGCCGCCCTTGAAGACCAGCTGGCCGGGGAACGTCATCGCCAGTTGCCCGGCAAGAGTGAGCAGAGCGAAGTCGCGGACGGCGACATCAAGGCCCCCCGGCATCCCTTCGAGCAGGTCCATTAGCGAACTTGAGCCGCCCCATTGGCGACTGAGCCGGGAGGGGCTCACGGTTGCACCCGTTCCGACTCAAGCAGCGCGTTCACCTTGACCCGCCACACTGGGTCGAGCTCGCCACCCTGCCCGCCCCGTGGCCGCATGAGCACTGGCAATCGGTTCTCGCCGATCAAGTCCTTGTACGGCGCCGCGATCTCCGGTCCCAAGAACCGCTCGACGATCAGGCCAACGCGACGGGCCGCTGCCGGAGAGTTGTAGCGAACGACGGTCTTGTAGAGACGGTCGAGGAACCTGGCGTCTCGATCGGTGGCCAGCAGTAGGGCATCGATGGCCTGGGTCAGTGAGACTCCGTAGCGAGGATGGTTCAGAGCGTCAACGATTGCTCGCCCCGCAAGCGCGTACCTCGGGCCGGGACCCCGGACCGCCCCCCAGATGTGCTCCTGGTTCGTCTGGAAGAACTGGGCCGTCTGTCCGCGGAACTGCAATGGCTCGATCTGACCGGGCGTGAGTACCGCCAGGCCGAAGAAGTGCTGATCGGTGAGGTCGTGGTGTTCGAGCGCGCGCCGGCGGTTATCAGGTACGGCCGCCGGGCAACGGCGCCGACCAGGTCGACCATGTCGACAACGAGGTGACCCGTGGTGTCCGGCAGGACGAGGAGGTCCTTGCGCACCCGGACGACTCGCCCCGACCGCACGAGCCACTGGACGGCCTTCTGAGCGGCCGCCCGGCTCGGGGCAACTCTCTCGACAGCCGCGAGATCAACCGAGGGGATAGCGATACCCCGCCGGCCGGCATCCGCTGCCGCCCGATGGAGCTCACGAAGAACGAGATCATTACCTTGCACGTCATACATGGTACCTGACGAAAGGAAACGAGCACTCTTTTGGTCATGAAACATGTACGGATCCCGGACGGCCACCAAAAGACACCCTGAACAGGGATTCGGTTAGCACCCGCCACAACCGCATGTCCCTAGGTGATCTGGGAGCGCAGCTGCTGCACCCTTGGGCTGTCACACCGGGGCCGCCGGTAGTCTGCCGGCGATGGGGCGCCCGCGATCACCGGCCGGACGGGCCCGGGTGGTGACGGCCCGCCTCGAGGCCGAGTTCCCGGGGTCGGCCCGCGACCTGTGCGCCCTCCGGCACGACTCACCCTTCGAACTGCTGGTGGCCACCATCCTGTCGGCCCAGTGCACCGACGCCCGGGTCAACGCCGTCACCCCGGCCCTGTTCGCCCGTTTCCCCGACGCCGGGGCCCTGGCGGCCGCGCCAGTCGCCGAGGTCGAGGACATCGTCCGCTCCACCGGGTTCTTCCGGTCGAAGGCCCGCAACCTGGTCGGCATGGCCGGTGCCCTGGTGGACCGCTTCGACGGCCAGGTGCCGCGTGCCATGGAGGACCTAGTGACCCTGCCCGGGGTGGGGCGCAAGACCGCCAACGTGGTCCGCAGCGTCGACTTCGGACTGCCGGGCCTACCGGTGGACACCCATGTCGGGCGGGTGTCGCGGCGGCTCGGGTTGACGACGGCCACCGACCCGGTGGCGGTGGAGCGGGACCTCGACGCGCTGGTCCCGCCGGACGGGCGCGGCGCGTTCTCCCTCCGTCTCATCCTGCACGGTCGCCGCACCTGTACGGCCCGGCGGCCGCACTGCGGGCAGTGCGTGCTCGCCGACATCTGTCCGTCGCGACTGCCGGTCGCGGGCTGAGCCCGCAGTGTGCACGGTTGGTGTCGGTAACGCCACCGTCGGTGACCCGACGAACCGGCGCCGGCGGGGCCCACCGACCCGGTCACATCGTCCCAGGTAGGAGGGGGTGTCGGCCGCGGGGGTGAGCACGAATGGAAAGTGGTATCAAAACATGATGAGCTATAGGGGACGGAACTGGTTCCCGCCAACCGGTTCCGAAAGAGCGGTGTTCGGGATCCGCCGTCCGACCCGCTCGCCGAGGGCGCCCTTCGGGGCGCCCTCGCCGCGTTCGGTGACGGTTTCGCCCGCGCAGCGGAGTGTCGCCACCGCGTTGCGGAGCAACGGCGGCGACCGACCGGGGCCGTCACCGCCGGAGCCGGGAGCGCGAACGCGGCCCGGACGGTACCGTGAGGGACGATGGTCACCAAGCGCTCCGTGTCGTTGCCCGAACCGGTGGCCGCGCTGGTCGAGGAGGCCGCCGAGGAGGACGGCGTCTCGTTCGAGCGCGTGGTTGTCGACGGCGGCCGAACGCCAGCTCCGCATCCGCGAGGGGCTGCGGGCCGTGGCCGAGTGGGAGGAACGGACCGGGCCGCTCACCGACGACGAGATCGCCGAGGGCGAGGCCCTGCTCGCCCGGCTCCTGTCGGGGGTGGCGGCCAGGGTGCGCCCGGGGGTGGCCTCCATCGTGCGGACGTCCGGCTCGGCCAAGGCCCGCCGACGGTGAGCCCCCAGGGCCGGGTGGCCGACGCCCTCGACCGGCGGGTGGGCAGCCGGTCGCGCCCGCGCGCCCGTGGCCAGGTGCGGGCCGGGCTGGTCTACGGACCGGCGGCGGCCGTGGCCGCCGCCCACGGCGACCGCCTGGTGTGGGCCCTCCACCGGGCGGCCCTCGTCCGTGGCCTGGTCCCCGTCATGCCGGCGGCGGCCGTGGCCGAGGCCGAGCGGTCGGTCACCGGTGACGACACCCTTGTGCTGTTGCTGGACGGCGTGGAGGTGGAGCTGCTCGACACGGACCGGGCCCGCACGGTGGGGGCGGTGGCCGCCGGGGCCGGCGCCGACAACCTGGTGACGGCGGGCGTGATCGAGGCCGCCTGCCGCCGCAACCTGGCCGTGGTGTCCGAGCGGGCCCCCCGGATGGCCGAGCTGGCCACCGAGCTCGACCACGAGCTCGTCCTCCACGGCATCTGACGTCGCCGGCCGACGTCAGCGTCGCGACAGGGTCGTCGACAGCCGGGCGAGGCGCCGCGACGCCCCCGTGAGGGCCCGCTCCACCGCGAACAGCTCGGTGGCGAGCTCCTCGTCGCGGGCCCTGACGGCGTCGTCGGCGAGGGCGGTGATGCGGGCCGTCAGCTCCCTGAGCGCCGTCGACAGGGTGGAGATGTCGGCATCGGGGCCGGGCATCGTCCGATCATGGCACCGGGCGCGGCCGGCGGCCAGACGCGCGACGGCCGGCGCCGTCGCCGGCACCGGCGTGGCCTGGGGCGACAGGTACCATCGACGGGCATGCCGCTCCGCCGCCTCGACCTCCGCGACGCGTCCGTCGCCCCGGCGGCGGCACTGCCCCGGCCGGACGCCGGCCAGGCCGGCGTGTCGTCGGCGGTGGCCGACATCATCGACGAGGTCCGCCGCGACGGGGACGACGCCCTGCGGCGGCTGACGGCCCGCTTCGACGGGGTGGCCCTGGGCCCGCTGCAGGTGCCGGCGGACGAGATCACGGCCGCGGCCGCCCGCATCCCGCCGGAGCTGGCGGCCGCCCTGGAGGTGGCCCACGACCGCATCCTGCGCCTACCACGCCCACGAGCCCACCGCAGCGGCGATTTCGTCCACGGCGGGGTGAGCGTCCGCCACCTGGTCCGGCCGGTCGATCGGGCCGGGCTGCTACGCCCCGGGCGGCCGGGCCCGCTACCCCTCGACCGTTCTCATGTGCGCGGCACCGGCCCGGGTGGCCGGGGTCGACGAGGTCGTGCTGTGCGTGCCGCCGGGTCCCGACGGCGCAGTGGCCGACGCCGGCTGGCCGCGGCCGCCATCGCCGGGATCGACGAGGTCTACCGGGTCGGCGGGGCCCAGGCGGTGGCGGCCATGGCCTACGGCACCGAGACCATCCGGGCCGTCGACGTGATCGTGGGCCCGGGGAACCGCTACGTGGCCGAGGCCAAGCGCCAGGTGGCGGGCGCCGTCGGCGTGCCGTCCGCCTTCGCCGGCCCGTCGGAGGTGGTGGTGGTGGCCGGGCCCGCACGCCGCGCCGCCTGGCCGCCATCGACCTCGTCGTCCAGGCCGAGCACGGGCCCGACGGCCTGGCCTGGCTGGTGACGTGGTCGCCGAAGCGCTGGCCGACGGCGGTCGACGGCCGCGGTCGAAGAGCTGGTGGCCGCGTCGCCCGCGGCGGCGCCGACCTCGAGGCCACCCTCGGGTCCGGCGGCTACGCCGTGCTCGTCGACGGCGCCGAGGCAGGCGATGGCGGTGGCCAACGTGGTGGCCCCCGAGCACCTCGAGCTGCTGGTGGAGGCGAGGCCGAGGCCCTGCTGCCCCTGGTCCGCGGCGGCCGGGGCGGTGTTCCTCGGTCCCTAGCCCCGGCCAGCGTCGGTGACTACGTGGCCGGCCCCAACCACGTGCTGCCCACCGCCCGCACGGCCCGCTTCGCCTCGGCGCTGCGGGTCGACGACTTCCGCACCCACATCCACGCCGTCTCGTGTCGCGGGCGCCCTGGACACCCTGGGGCCCCACGTCGTCGCCTTGGCCGAGGCCGAAGGCCTGGCCGCGCCCACGCCGAGTCGGCGCGACTCCGGTGCCGCGGCGGTGACCGGCCGACCGCCGGTCGCCTGCCGCGGTCCGCGGCGACCTGGCCGAGCTGAGCGGCTACCACTCGCCGCAGGTCGACGTCGAGGTGCGACTCAACACCAACGAGTCCCCGCTGCCGCCGCCGGCGGCCTGGCTGGAGGAGCTGCGGGCCGCGCGTCGGCGCGGATCGACTTCAACCGCTACCCGGATCGCGGCCGCCCCCGCCCTGCGGGCGGCCCTGGCCGACCACCACGGGGTCGACCCCGCCCAGGTGTTCTGCGCCAACGGCTCGAACGAGGTGCTGCAGTCGTCTGCTGCTCGCCTACGGCGGGCCCGGTCGCACGGCCGCCCTGTTCGAACCGACCTACGCCCTGCACCGCCACATCGCCGCGCTCACGGCACCACGTGGTCGCCGGCGGGCGCACCGCCGACTTCACCGGCTCGATCTCGGCTGCCGCCCGGCTGGTGGCGACCGGCGCCCGACAGTCACCTTCCTCTGCTCGCCCAACAACCCGACCGGGCAGGTCCGACCCGCCGGAGGTGGCGGCCGTGCTCGCCGCCGGGCGCCGGCCTGGTGGTGGTGGACGAGGCCTACGGGCAGTTCGCCCCGACGTCGGCCCTCGACCTGCTGCGGCCGGGCGGCCCGGGGACCGAGCGGCTGGTGGTGGTGCGCACGTTCTCCAAGACGTGGTCGATGGCCGCCTGCGGCTCGGCTACCTGGTGGCCGTCGCCCGAGGTGGTCGCAGGCCTGCGAGCTCGTGACCCTGCCGTACCACCTCGACGCCATGACCCAGGTGGCCGGGCGCCTGGCGCTGGCGTTACGTGGACGAGATGGAGGCCCGGGTGGCCACCATCGCGGCCGAGGAGCGGGGCCGCATGTCGGCCGCCCTGGCGGCCATGGCCGTCGAGACGTGGCCGTCGGACGCCAACTTCGTCCTGTTCCGGCCGCCGCCGCGGGCGGCCACGCGACGGTCTGGGACGACCTCGTCGCCGCCTCGGTGCTCGTGCGAGACTGTTCGACCTGGCCGGGCCTCGACCGGCTGCCTGCGGGTCACCGTCGGGCTGCGCCGGCGAGAACGACCGGTTCCTCGCGGCCCTGGGACGGGTGCCTGTGACGACGACGACCGATCCGGCGGCGGCCACCCGGTGCCCGGGCCACGTCGCGGCGCCGCGCCACCAAGGAGACCACCATCGAGGTGGACCTGGCCGTCGACGGCCACGGCCGGGTCGAGGTGGCCACCGGCCTGCCCTTCTTCGACCACATGCTGGCCCAGCTGGGCAGCCACGGCGGCTTCGACCTGACGGTGAGCGGCCGACGGCGACCTCGACGTCGACGCCCACCACACGGTGGAGGACGTCGGCATCGTGCTGGGCGAGACCTTCGCCGAGGCCCTCGGCGACAAGGCCGGCGTCCGGCGGTTCGCCTCGA
This sequence comes from uncultured Actinomycetota bacterium, assembly GCA_963838005.1. GTDB lineage: Bacteria > Actinomycetota > Acidimicrobiia > Acidimicrobiales > RAAP-2 > CAWIPW01. The sequence continues at coordinate 14,902 of CAWIPW010000002.1, read as the reverse complement.
TCGCGGTGCCCCTCGACGAGGCTCTGGTCGAGGTGGCCCTCGACCTGTCGGGCCGGCCCTACCTGGCCTACGACGTCGAGCTCGCCCCCGACACCGCCCGCTCTGGGCACGCCGCCGTTCGACCCGCAGCTGGCCGAGGAGTTCTGGCGCGCCTTTGTCACCGCCGCGGCCATCACCCTCCACGTGACCGGCGGGCCGGCCGCAACACCCACCACATCCTCGAGGCCTCCTTCAAGGCGGTGGCCCGGGCCCTGCGCGACGCCGTGCGGATCGAGGGCGGCGGCGTGCCCTCGACCAAGGGCACCCTGTGAGCACCGGTGGCCGCCCCGCCCGCCCCGTGATCGCCGTCCTCGACTACGGCATCGGCAACCTCCGCTCGGCCGAGAAGGCCCTCCAGCACCTGGGGGCCGACGCCCGGCTGGTGGCCGACCCCGACGAGGCCGCCGTCGGCCGACGGCGTGGTGCTGCCCGGGGTGGGCGCCTTCGGGCCGTGCGCGGCCGCCCTGTCCGCCACCGGGCTGGACGAGGCCGCCCTCGACGGCATCGGGCGGGGCCTCCCCTTCCTCGGCATCTGCGTCGGCTTCCAGCTGCTGTTCGACGGCTCGGACGAGGCGCCGGGCGTCCCCGGACTCGGGATCCTCGCCGGGACGGTGCGGCCCCTGGCGGCCGGGGTGAAGTCGCCGCAGATGCAGTGGAACACCCTGCGAGCGACCGGCGGCGAGGGCGGCGGCCTGCTGGCCGGGATCGCACGGGCGGTCGTGGGTCTACTTCGTCCACTCCTTCGCGCCCGGAGCTGACGGCGGACACCGTGGCCACCTGTGACTACGGCGGCCCGGTGCACGGCGGCCGCCGCCGCGGGGCCCGGTGTGGGGGACGCAGTTCCACCCGGAGAAGTCGGGCCGGGTGGGCCTGGCCATCCTGGCCAACTTCGTGGCCGCCGTGTGCCCGGCCGGTGATGGACCTCTACCCGGCCATCGACCTCCGCGACGGCGGGGCCGTGCGCCTCGTCCAGGGGGACTTCGACCGCCAGACCGCCTACGGCGATCCGGTCGACGCTGGCCCGACGGTTCGTGGCCGCCGGTGCCCGGTGGCTCCACGTCGTCGACCTCGACGCCGCCCGGACGGGGAGGCCGGTGAACCGGGCCGTGGTGCTGGCGATCGGCCGGCCGCCGCCGGGGTCCCCGTCCAGACCGGCGGCGGGATGCGCGGACCGCCGACGACGTGGACGGGCTGCTGGCCGGCGGCGTGGCCCGGGTCGTCCTCGGCACGGCCGCGGTGCGACGACCCGGGGCTGGTGACCGGTGGCCGGGCGCCACCCGGGCCGGGTGGCCGTCGGCCTCGACTACCGGGTCGATGCGGACGGGGTGGCCGAGGTGGCCGTGCGGGGATGGGCGGCGTCGGGTGGGCGCCGGCTGGACGAGGTGGTGGCCGGGCTGGCGGCGGCGGAGGCCCGTCCGGCGGCGGTGGTCGTGACCGCCATCGAACGGGACGGCACGCTGGCCGGGCCCGACCTGGCCGGGCTCGGCGCGGTGCTGGCGGCCACCGACCTGCCGTGATCGCCTCGGGCGGGGTGGGCTCGCTGGCCGATCTGGCCGCCCTGGCCGCCCTGCGGGTGGAGGCCGGCGGGACTCGGCGCGCCCTCGCCGGGGCCATCGCGGGCGGGCCGTGGTCGACGGCCGGATGGACGTGGAGGAGGCGATGGCCGCGTGCGCAGCGTCCGGGTGATCCCCTGCCTCGACGTCGACGGCGGACGGGTGGTGAAGGGCGTGCGCTTCGTCGACCTGGTCGACGCCGGCGACCCGGTGGAGCTGGCCGCCCGCTACGACGCCGAGGGCGCCGACGAGCTCGTCTTCCTCGACATCACGGCATCGTCCGACGACCGCGCGACCATGGTGGACGTGGTGGCCCGCACGGCCGAGGAGGTCTTCATCCCCCTCACCGTGGGCGGCGGCGTGCGGACGGTCGACGACGCCCGGCGGCTGCTGCGGGCCGGTGCCGACAAGGTCGGCGTCAACACCGCCGCCGTCGAGCGCCCGGCGCTGGTGGCCGAGCTGGCCGCCGAGTTCGGGGCCCAGTGCGTGGTGGTGGCCGTCGACGCCCGGGCGCCGACCGGACGGCACCGGCTGGGAGGTCTTCACCCACGGCGGGCGCACGCCCACGCCGGCTCGACGCCGTCGCCTGGGCCGGCCGCTGCGCCGGCCGGGCGCGGGCGAGATCCTGCTCACCTCCATGGACCGCGACGGGACCCGCGACGGCTTCGACCTGGCGCTCACCCGGGCCGTGGTCGACGCCGTGCGGCGTGCCGGTGGTGGCCTCGGGGGGGTGGGCACGCTCGACCACCTGGTGGAGGGCGCCGCTGGACGGCGGGGCCGACGCCGTGCTGGCGGCGTCGATCTTCCACCGGCGCGAGTACACCGTGGGCGAGGCCAAGCGCCACCTGGCCGCCCCCGGCGTGACGGTGCGACCGGCACCCTGAGGACGCCGCCGCCGGCGCCGGCGAGCAGGGGCGGAGCGCCCCCTGCGGTACCCTGGAGCGGTGACCGACCACCTCGGCCCACCCGGACGGCAACGGCGCCGCGCCGGCGAGCGGCGAAAGCGGCCAAGCAGCCCATCACCATGCTGGCCGACCGGGTCCTGGTGCAGCTGCCGCAGGCCGAGGGCGAGCGCAGGTCGCGGGCCGGCATCCTCATCCCGGCCACCGCCCAGGTGTCCGCGGCGCCTGTCTGGGCCGAGGCGGTGGCCGTCGGCCCCCACGTGCGGACCATCAAGGCGGGCGACAAGGTGCTGTTCAACCCCGAGGACCGCTTCGAGGTCGAGGTCCAGGGCGACGAGTACGTCATCCTGCGGGAGCGGGACATCCACGCCGTGGCCTCCGAGCGCATCGACGGCGGCACGGGCCTGTACCTGTGAGCCCGACGAGCCGCGGTCCCGGCCCGGCGCACGCCGAGGAGTACCGCTGCCGTGAGCACCACCGACGCCACCTACTCGGCCACCCCGAGCCCTTCACCGAGGAGGAGCTGTCGCGGTCGCCTTCAACGCCGACGGGCTCGTGCCCGGCGTCGTCCAGGACGCCTCCGACGGCGCCGTCCTGATGCTCGGCTGGATGAACGCGGACGCCCTGCGCCGGACCCTCGACGACCGGGCGCACGTGGTTCTGGAGCCGGAGCCGCCAGGAGTACTGGTGCAAGGGCGAGACCTCGGGCGACCGGCAGTGGGTGCGGGCCGTGCACTACGACTGCGACGGCGACACCCTGCTCGTGACGGTCGACCAGGACGGCGCCGGGCGCCTGCCACACCGGCGCCCGCACCTGCTTCTACCGGGCCTTCGGGCCGAGGCGGCGGCAGTCACCGGCGTGCACCGGCGGTGAGCCGGCGCCGACGCCGATGCCCGTCGACCCGGTCGCGACGGGTTCGCTGGCTCTGGCCGCCGCCACCGGATCGTGCCCGTGTGGCGCGAGCTCGTGGCCGACACGGTGACGCCGGTCGGCGCCTTCCTCCGCTGGTCGGGCGACGGCCCCGGGTTCCTGCTCGAGTCGGTCGAGGGCGGCGAGCGGTGGGGCCGGTACTCCTTCGTCGGCCGCAACCCGCTGGCCACGTTGGTGGCCCGCGGCCGCCGGGTGCACGTCGCCGAGCGGGCCGTCCTCGACCTCGACGCCGCCACCGGCGGCCGCTGACGGCGCGGCCGGCATGCTGGCCGCCATCGAGGCCCTCCTGGGCGCCTCCGGTCGCCCCCGACCTGGACGGACCTGCCCCCCCTGCACGGCGGCCTCGTCGGCTACCTCGGCTACGACGTCGTGCGCGAGGTGGAGCACCTCCCGGCACGTCCCGCCCGACGACCTCGGCCAGCCCGACGCCGTCCTGGCCGTCATCGGCCAGCTGGCCGCCTTCGACCACTGGCGCCAGCGGGTGGTGCTGGTCGACAACGTGGTGGTCGACCCGGCGTGGACCGCCGACGAGCGTGGACGCCGCCTACGACGCGGCGCCATGGCGCCGCCTGGACCAGCTGGCCGCCGACCTGTCCGGCCCCGTGGCCGATGCCGCCGCGGGCCGCACCCGACAGGCGCCGGACGTGCCCGGCGACGTGACCCGCGACGCTGTCGTCGTCGGTCGTACGGCGACGCCGTGCGTGGCGGCCAAGGAGCACATCATGGCCGGGCGACATCTTCCAGGTGGTGCTGTCGCAGCGCTTCGACCTCGACCTCGGGGCCGACCCCTTCGACGTCTACCGGGTGCTGCGCCTGGTCAACCCGAGCCCCTACCTCTACTTCCTGCGCCTCCCCGAGGTGCACCGTGGTGGGGTCGTCGCCCGAGCCCATGGTGCGCCTGCGCGACGGCGTCGTCATCTCGCCGCCCCATCGCCGGCACGCGGCCCCGGGGGGCCACCGCCGCCGAGGACGACCGACGCTCGAGGCCGAGCTGGCCGAGCACCCGAAGGAGGTGGCCGAGCACGTCATGCTCGTGGACCTGGCCCGCAACGACGTGGGCCGGGTGGTCGCCTTCGGCACCGAGCACGTCGACGAGTTCATGACGGTCGAGCGCTACAGCCACGTCATGCACCTGACGTCGCAGGTGTCGGGCCGCCTGGCGCACGGGCAAGGGCCCGATCGACGTGCTGCGGGCCACGCTGCCGGCCGGCACGCTGTCGGGGGCGCCCAAGGTGCGGGCCATGCAGATCATCGACGACCTCGAGCCGACCAAGCGCGGCGTCTACGGCGGCGTGGTCGGGTACCTCGACTTCTCGGGCAACCTCGACACGGCCATCGCCATCCGCACCATGCGGTCGCCCCCGACGGGCGGGCCACGGTGCAGGCCGGCGCCGGCATCGTGGCCGACAGCGACCCCGGCCGCGAGGACGACGAGTGCGCCGACAAGGCGGCCGCCATGCTGGCTGCCAGCGCGGTCGGCCACGGCCGCCGGGCGGCCGGGGCCGGATCGACCGGTGAGCGCGCCGTCCCCGACGACACCGGCAGCCGACGACCGAGGCCCTGCGCCACGGCGCTGGGCGCCGTCCGGCCTGGCCCGCGACGTGCTGTCGGTGGCGCGGGCCCGACGCCGAGAGCTACCTCCAGGGCCAGTGCAGCCAGGACGTGGCCGCCCTCGGGATCGGCGGCCACGGCCGACGCCCTGTTGCTCAGCCCCCAGGGCAAGCTCGACGCCCTGGTCCGGGTGACCCGGCTGGCCGACGACGCCTTTGTCCCTCGACACCGACGCCGGCACGGCGGGGACGGTGCGCGACCCGGCTCGACCGGTTCCAGCTGCGGACCAAGGTCGACATCGACGACCTCGACTGGGCGTGCGTGGCCCTGCGGGGCACGGGCGTGCCGGCGGCGCCGGCCGGAACCGGCACTGCCGTGGTGGCTGCCGGTGGCGGCGCCGGCCGATGACCGGGTTCGACCTGCTCGGTCCGGCCGACGACGTGCGAGGGCGCCGTGCCGGCGGGTGCCCGGTGGTGCAACCCGTCGTCGTACGAGGTGCTGCGCATCGAGGCCGGCGTCCCCCGGTCATGGGCGCCGAGCTCGACGGGTCGACCATCGCGGCCGAGGCCGGCCTGGTCGAGCGGCGGTGTCAGTTTCACCAAGGGCTGCTACACCGGCCAAGAGCTGGTGGCCCGCCTCGACGCCCGGGGCAGCCGGGTCGCCCGCCGGCTGGTGGGCGTGGTCGTGGCCGGCGCCGACCGCGCCGACGCCTACGCCCTCATCGACGCCGAGGTCGTCGACCCCGGTGACGGTGCGCCCGCGGGCACGGTGTCCTCGGCCGCATGGGCACCGTCGCGCCGCGCCGTGGTCGCCCTGGCCACCGTGCACCGGCGGGTGGACGTGCCCGGGCGGGCCGTCCTGCGGTCACCGGGCGGCGCCGGCTACGACGCCGAGCTGGCCGTGCTTCCGCTCACCTGAGCCGCCCCGGGCGGGCCCGGCCGCAGGTGCACGGAGAACAGGGTCCCGCGCCCGTCGCCGGTGGGGGAGGCCACCGCCACCGTCCCGCCCATGGCCGCCACCAGCTCGGCCACGATGGCCAGGCCCAGGCCCGTCCCGCCCACCCGCCGGACGGTGCCCGGCCGGTCGGAGGTGTAGTGGCGCTCGAACACCCGGTCGAGATCGGCCGGCGCGATCCCCGGCCCGTCGTCGCCGACCTCGACGGCGACGTCGGCCGGGCCGGTGCGCACGCCCACGGCGACCGCGCCGGAGGCGAACGACAGGGCGTTGGCCACCAGGTTGGTGACCACCTGGGCCAGCCGGTCGGGGTCGGCGGTGACCCACACCGGCTCGGGCGGCACGGTCACCGACAGGACGATGTGGCCGGCGGCCGCCTCGGGCCGCAGGCCGTCGGCGGCCTGGCGCACGACCGTCCCGGCCTCCACCGGTGCCGGCACACAGTGAGAAGCGGCCGGCGTCGAGGCGGGCCAGGTCGAGGAGATCCTGGACCAGGCGCTCGAGACGGCGGGCCTCCTCGTCGATGACCCGCAGGGCGGCGGCCGTGTCGCCGGCGGTGCCGTCGAGGACGGCGTCGGCGTAGCCCCGGATCGAGGTGAGGGGGGTGCGGAGCTCGTGGGAGACCGACAGCAGGAACTGGCGCTCGTGGTCGCGCGACCGGGCCAGGTCGGCGGCCATGGTGTTGATCGATCCCGCCAGCGCCCGCAGCTCGGCCACGTCGCCGGGCTCGACGGGCACGGTGGCGTCCAGGTCGCCGGCGGCGATGCGCCGGGTGGCGTCCACGGCGGCCACCACGGGCCGGGAGAAGCGCCCGGCCAGCCGGGCCGCGGCCGCGGCCGCCACGGCCAGGGCGACGAGCGCCACCACCAGCGAAGTAGCCCACGCCCGACGCCGGATCGTGCACCTGGCGCACGGCCACCAGCACGGGCGTGCCCCCGGTGAAGCCGGGGATGGGGGTGGGTACCGCGCTGTAGACGGCCAGCGTGGAGAAGGGCGACAGCCGCCGTCCCGTGCTGCCGACCACCTGCCGGTCGTCCTCGAGGGCGGCCACGTCGAGGTCGGCGGCGGTGAGGCCCGACGGCAGGGTGCCCGAGACCGTGCCGGACGGGGAGAGCTCGACCATGCGGATGGCGCTGAAGTCGCTGGCCCGTCCGATGATGTCGAGCTCGTCGGCGAAGCTCACCCGCGACGCCAGGGCGCCGTCCGCGATGGTGGACGACACCGAGCGGGCCTGACCGGACAGCTGGGTCTCGGCCGTCGAGAGGGCGGCCCGCCGCACCAGGATGAAGGTGGCCGCCGAGGTCACGAGCACGGTGGCCGCCACCAGCACCAGCATGGTGACCGTGAGGCGGCGTCTCACGCCAGCCGGTACCCGGCGCCGCGGACGGTGGTGAGGGGGAGATCGTCCCCGAGCTTGCGTGCGCAGCTGGCGCACGTGGACGTCGACGGTGCGCTCGTCGCCGATACCAGTCGTCGCCCCACACGCCGTCGAGGAGCTGGCGGCGGCTGAGCACGAGGCCCGGGTGGGCGAGGAGGAAGGCCAGCAGGTCGAACTCGCGGGTGGTGCAGGCCACCGCTTCGTCCCGGCAGCGCACCTCGTGCCGGGCGGTGTCGACCTCGAGTTCGCCGATCGCGCAGGACGGCCGCCTCCGACGGCGTCGGCTGGCCCGACCGGCGCAGGATGGCGCGCACCCGGGCCACCAGCTCGCGGGGGGAGAACGGCTTGGTCACGTAGTCGTCGGCGCCCAGCTCGAGGCCGAGGATGCGGTCGAGCTCGTCGTCGCGGGCGCTCAGCACCAGCACCGGGGTGGGCGGCCGGCTCGCGGATCCGCCGGCACACGTCGAACCCGTCGAGGTCGCCGGGCAGGCCGATGTCGACCACCACCAGGCGCCGGCCGCTCGCGGGCCACGGCGGCCAGGCCGGCCTCGCCGTCGTCGGCCTGGACGACCCTGAAGCCGTCGCGGCGCAGGTACATGGCCACCAGGTCGGAGATGTGGTGGTCGTCCTCCACACCACCACGATCGACCGCTCGGCTCCCCACGGCCCCAGCCTGCCACCCAGCCGGTCACCGGGCGGCGGAGGAGCACGGCCCCCGGCTAGGCTCGGCCCCTGATGCCGGCGTACCTCGACGACGATCCTCGCCGCCCACCGGCAGACGGCCGCGGGCGACCGGCGGAACCCCGGCGGGCTGCGCGCCAGGCCGACGACGGCCGGTCCCCCCGACCGCGACTTCGCGGCCGCGCTCGTGGCCGGGCGGGCCCGGGCGGATGGCCGTGATCGCCGAGGTCAAGCGGCGCTCGCCGTCGAAGGGCGACCTGGCGGCCGACCTCGATCCGGCGGCGGTGGCCCTCGAGTACCAGGCCGGCGGGGCCGCCTGCCTGTCGGTGCTGACCGACCGGCACTTCTTCGGCGGCTCGCCCGGACGACCTCGGCGGCCGCCCGGGCGGCCAGCGGCCTGCCGGTGCTGCGCAAGGACTTCACCGTGTGCGCCGCCGACGTGTGCGACGCCCGTGCTCATGGGGGCCGACGCCGTCCTGCTCATCGTGGCCGCCCTCGGACGACGACGAGCTGGCCGAGCTGGTGCGCCTGGCCGCCGACCTCGGCCTGGACGCCCTGGTGGAGGTGCACGACGAGGCCGAGCTCGCCCGGGCGCTGGCGCGCCGGGGCCGACCTGGTCGGCGTGAACCAGCGCGACCTCGCGCACCTTCGAGGTCGACACGGAGCGGGCCGAGCGGCTGGCCCCGCCGGATACCCGACGGACGTGGTGGCGGTGGCCGAGTCGGGCATCCGCGGGCGGACGACGTCGCCGCGCCTGGCCGACGCCGGCTACCGCGCCGTGCTGGTCGGCGAGACCCTGGTCGCCGCTCCGCCGACCGGGCGGCGGCCGTGGCCGCACTGGCGGGCATCGTCCCGATGCACCGGGAGCCCGTCGTGACGTCCGCCGTCGACGGCGGGGTCGACGGCGTCGTTCGTCAAGATCTGCGGGATCACCAGCGAGGACGACGCCCTGCTGGCCGTGGGCATGGGGGCCGACGCCGTCGGGTTCGTGTTCGCCCCGTCGCCCCGCCAGATGGCCCCGGCGGCCGGTGGCCGACATCGTCAAGCGCCTGCCCCACGAGACCGTGACCGTCGGGGTGTTCCGCGACGAGGCGCCGTCAGCCGGGTGGTGGAGATCGCCAACCAGATCGGGCTGCGGGCCGTGCAGCTGCACGGGCGCGGAGTCCGTCGAGGACACCCGGTGGGTCCGCGAGCGGGTGGGCTGCATCATCAAGGCGTTCCCGGCCGGTCACGCCGGCATCGCAGCGCTTTCGCCGAGTACGGCGCCCAGTTCCTCCTCATCGACGGGGCCAACCCGGGCTCGGGCGAGGTGTTCGACTGGCGGATGGCCGAGGGCGTGGTCGACCCCCGGCGGCTGCTGATCTCGGGCGGGCTCACCCCCGAGAACGTCGGGCCGGCCATCGCCCACCTGCAGCCCTGGGGCGTCGACGTGGCCACCGGCGTCGAGTCGTCGCCGGGGGTGAAGGACCCGGTCAAGCTGCGGGCCTTCATCGCCGCCGCCACGCGCCGAGCGGGCCGCTGGCCGGTCGACGGAGCGACGGGCGAGCGCCCGTGCCCGACGACCCGACCGTGGACGGGCCCGGACGAGGACCCCGAGCTCTTCGACTGGCAGGACGACTGATGCCGCTGGCGGCAGACGCCGGCCGAGGCACGCGGGCGCTGCCCGCGGGCGCGGACGGCACCGCGCTGATGGGCGACCCGGGGCCGACGGGCCGGTTCGGCGAGCTTCGGCGGACGGTTCGTGCCCGAGTCGCTCGTGCCGGCGTGCATGGAGCTCGAGGCCGCCTTCCGCGAGCGCCTGGGCCGACCCGGCGTTCCGGACCGGAGCTCGACGGCATCCTGCGCCGACTACGGCGGGCGGCCCACGCCGGTGACCGAGTGCCACCGGCTGTCGGAGCGAGCTCGGGGTGCGGGTGCTGCTCAAGCGCGAGGACCTGACCCACACCGGCTCGCACAAGATCAACAACGTCATCGGCCAGGCGCTGCTCGACCGTGCGCATGGGCAAGCCCCGGATGGTCGCCGAGACCGGTGCCGGCCAGCACGGCGTGGCCACGGCCACGGCGGCCGCCCTGTTCGGCCTGGAGTGCGTCGTCTACATGGGCGAGGTCGACACCGCACCGCCAGGAGCTCAACGTGTTCCGGATGCAGCTGCTCGGCGCCGAGGTGCGCCCGGTCACCATCGGGCAGCCGCACGCTGAAGGACGCGGTCAACGAGGCCCTGCGCGACTGGGTGGCCACCGTGGAGGACACCCACTACTGCCTGGGCTCGGTGATGGGCCCCCACCCCTACCCGTGGATGGTCCGCGAGTTCCAGCGGGTCGTCGGCGACGAGGCCCGGGAGCAGTGCCGGGCGCTGCTCGGCGGCGCCGACCCCGACGTGGTGGTGGCCTGCGTCGGCGGCGGTTCGAACGCGGCCGGCACCTTCGCCGGGTTCGTCGATCCACCGGGCCCGGCTGGTCGGGGTGGAGGCGGCCGGGGGGGCGGCCATGGCCACGGGGCATGCCCGGGCGTGCTGCACGGCATGCGCTCGCCCTGCTGCAGGACGAGGCCGGGCAGATCCTCGAGGCCCAGTCGATCTCGGCCGGCCTCGACTATCCCGGGCATCGGGCCCGAGCACGCCCACCTGGCCGAGATCGGCCGGGCCCGCTACGAGACGGCCACCGACGCCGAGGTGCTCGACGCCTTCCAGCTGCTGGCCCGCACCGAGGGCATCATCCCCGCCCTCGAGCCGGCCCACGCCCTGGCCTGGGTGGTGCGCGAGGCCGGCCGGGTCGATCGCCGCCGGGTCGACGGTGCTGGTCACCCTGTCGGGCCGGGGGGACAAGGACGTGGCCCAGGTGCGAGACAGCCTGCGGGGACGTCGTGACCACGTCGGCCGGTGCGGTGACGGGCCCCCTGGAACGACCCTGCGGGCCCGGCGCGACGCCGGGCACAAGCTGCTGGTGCCGTACGTCACCGGCGGCATGGACGACGACTGGCTGCGGTGCTGGAGGCCGTGGCCGACGGCGGGCGCCGACGCCATCGAGATCGGCATCCCGTTCTCCGACCCGATGATCGACGGCCCGATCATCCAGGAGGCGTCGCTGCGCCGCCCTCGGCGCGGGGCACCACGCCCGACGCGATCCTCGCCGACCTCGTCGCGGATCGACGTCGGCGTGCCCCTGGCCGTGATGACCTACTACAACCTCGTGGCTCCGGGCCGGCCACCGGCGGTTCGCCGGGGCGGCGGCGTCGTCCGGCGTGGCCGGGGCCATCGTCCCCGACCTGCCGCTGGAGGAGCTGGGCCCGTGGGCCGAGGCGGCCGACGCCGCCGGCGTGGCCACCGTCCTGCTGGTGGCGCCGTCGACCCCCGACGACCGGCTGGCGGCCATCTGCCGAGCGGTCGCGGGGTTTCGTCTACGCCGTCGGACTGATGGGGGTCACCGGCGAGCGGACCGCGCTGGCCGCGTCGGCCCGGCGAGGTGGCGGCGCGGGCCAAGGCCGTCACCGACCTGCCGGTGTGCGTCGGTGTCGGGATCTCCACGCCGGCCCAGGCGGTAGAGGCCCGTGCGAGGTGGCCGACGGCGTGGTCGTGGGCTCGGCGCTGGTCCGGCGTCTGCTGGACGGCGGTGGGCCGGCGGGGCGGCCGAGCTGGTGGGGGAGTTCCGGCGGGCGATCGACGGGGGGTGAGGGGGGCATCAGACGCTCTTGCGGGTGGAGCGACGCGACTGCAATGCTTGGGATGGTCGGATTCGGCATGCCAAGAACCTTCCTCCCACCGGGCCTGCCGCTCCGACGCCGAAGTCCACAGCCAGCCACGCTCGCCGTCGGCTCGACGAGTAGCCACCACTCGCCGTCGGAGTTCATCGCGAACCCGGCGCGAGAGCCGTCCAACCAAGCATCGCAGTAGCGTCGCCGCCTTGTGATGTCCCGTGTCTCTCCGATGTGGCTGATTTCGCAACTGCAAGAAACGGGGGCCACGGGGCCTTGCCGGTGGATACCCACGGGCGGGTCACCGTAGGGATGATGCCCCATGCCGGAGCGCGAGGAGGATGTTTAGACGAGGTCAATCACCGTAATCAGATCCATCGAATGCGTGCATTACATCAGGCATCCAAAATCGGACGCAGCATCTGCTGCGCTCCTTCGTCTGCCTGCCCTTTCGTACTCAGGTACTGGTGGGTCGTTGAGCTCAGGGTCAGCACAGATCCTGTCGGACTCTAATTGCAGTGCCGATGACAGTGGCATTATGGTCGTTTTTCAAATGGCAAGTCGAGTTCTGGTCACAGGTGGATGTGGATTCGTCGGAGCACCGGTGGTCCGACGGCTGGTAGCTCGGGGTGACGATGTCGTCGTTTATGACAACCTGAGTCGGGGAACGATCAATTTGCTCGGCTCAGCCTCGGATGATGTACGAATTGTCGAAGCTGACATCGGTGATGTCGAGCGCCTCAGCGGAGCACTTCGGGATCACCAGACGGAGGTTCTAGTCCACTTGGCGGCCCTTCACTTCATCCCTGACTGTGACGCGGACCCAGAAGCCTGCCTCGCCACCAATGTCCTTGGCAGCCAGGCCGTGGTTACGTGTGCGGAAGCATCCGGGACGGTGGGCGGCTTTGTCTTTGCCTCCACTGCGGCGGTGTACGAACCAAGTGTCGAACCGCACAGCGAAGCCAGCCGTCTCGCTCCTACCGATGTATACGGCTATTCCAAGCTAGCTGGGGAGCAACTCGTGAACTGGATTGCCCACCGAGCCGGTATAGCCACAGGGGTAGCCCGCCTGTTCAACGTGTATGGCCCCGATGAGACCAATCCGCATCTCATTCCAACAGTCATTGCTCAGGCCAAAATCGGGAAGCATGCGTCTTGGGAAATCTCTCGACGCGGCGAGACTTTGTCTTCACAGAGACGTGGCCGGAGCACTCGTTAGCTTTGTTGACCGCGGTCGCGTCGGGCCAGAGCGCTTTGTGCAAGCGTCGGGAAGTGGAGTTGCACGGAGCGGGCACGAAGTGGTGTCGGCAATCGGATCGGCTATGTGTCGCCAACTCAAGGTCGATGTCGACCAAGGTCGCCTTCGCCCGTCTGATCGTCCGGTCCTGTGTGCCCGAACTCTCGGATGCAGACGCCTGCTGAACTGGAAGGCAACGACCACCTTCGAGACCGGCATCAGCGAAACAATCGAATCTCCCATGCAGAAACGTGATGCTTGAAAAACGTGTCTAGCTTCGGGGGCAGTAACCTCGGACCGCTGAGGACAAACCCAACGCAGAAGAATGGGTACGCGAAAGACTCTAGTGACCTGATTCAGTTCTTACCCGCTTAGGGAGTTGCTCCCTCATTGTGCACGCTGCTCCTTGCATCACCCTCCGTAGCTGACTCCAATCAACATTCGACGACGGGGTACATGACTCGGGACTTTCCAAGGTGCGTGATGACTCTGGATGACACGGACTGGAGCAACGCCAAGTTCGCCGCACAGCGAGCGGTGGACCGCGGCGGGCGCAGACTCACGTACCGCTGTGGTCGAGGTGACACCCTTTCTCAAAAACTGCTTCGGGACATGGGGCGGGCCACGCCTACGGCACTGACGTGTTTTTCGATGGAATGGACTGGAGCGATCCTAATACGTTCGTAAATCGGCAGATCGTCGGGGGACGGGTCAAGGAAATCGTCGACGGGATGGATTTCCCCGACAACTACTTCGACGCGGTCGCGAAGATGTTGAACGAGGTGCTTGAACATGTCGAAGACCTGGATCAAGTGATCCGGGACGTGTCCGGTACTCGGACTCCGGCTGGGTGATGATCTACGAGTATCCGGCACTTGAGGTCGTCCGGAGGGCGCACGTCGGAACACCTTTTGCCCACCGGCTGCGAGGCACGGCACAATCATTTTGATCATAGCCTTCAGCTACTTTAAGATGGGGGAGCACAGGAAGGCGGGATGAATCCACGTCGCAATGGGCGGCTCGCATGGCTGATTGGGTGAACGAGTTCTGTCGCTACCGTCCTCGGTCCGAAGTTGAATCGTGCATTGAAGCTCACGGGTTCAGAGTGCGCCATGATGAGTTTGCTTACTGCCTGGAGCGGTCGAAATTCAGGCCCCTCGTGCATCGCATAGTCACGTCGATGCTCTCGCCATAAGTTCGGCGCTCTTTCGGGCGGTCGGATTTGACGCGGTCTGCACGTAGCGTCATAGATTCCAAGCCGTTCAGCCGACGGGTCCCCTTATAGTTATCTTTGAATCGACAACCTCGTCAATGTAGCCTGCTACGCTTCGCAAACTTGTAGTTTGTTCATAGACGAAACTCTCGTACGAGGTTAGCGCCTCGAGCAATCGCTCGGCTGCGCCCTCGCTGACGGTGGAACGGCAGCAGAAACCCGTGCCCAAATGTCTTCACTGCGTGATGTCAGGTTCTCGCCAGGACGTTCACGAAATAGCGTGGTGTGCCCCTTCCGGATTCCCTGCTCAACCGAGGTGTAGTAGTACCACGCGGCGCACCGTAGTGTCGGGTTCGAGAGTCTGGAGAACAAGTGAAGGGGTCCGGGTGGCCATGAAAGCTTTCGTCGGTCGTGGAGAATATTACTAGCCGGTTAGCAATTGAGCAATGGTCTGGATCTGGCGCAGTCATCTCCTTGTCCCAAAGTTCAGACTTCACCGTAAGAGCTGGGCCATGTTTGCTGAAGATAAAGCAGGACATTCAGCCTTCGATGAAGCGGTCTAACCGCGGACGCATGTCAAAGTCAGCGTACTTCAAACTTCCCCCGGGATCGAATTTGGTGCAACCCACCTCCGCGGAAATAGGGATCGGGAATAAGTCCATTGATGCCAGTCAGACGCTCCAGGAAACCTAAGGTGTTGGGCATTTAATCCGCTGCCCTTAAGCAAGAGTATGTCCCAGCGCCGAAAGCGGGGGGCCTGTCACCCTGTTGC
>CAWIPW010000001.1:0-142341 GCA_963838005.1 uncultured Actinomycetota bacterium | reverse complement strand
AGGAGGTGCCCGCCGATCTGGTGGCCGACGTCGGCCGGCTGGTCCGCGACCGTCCCGGCCGCCTGGCCGGCGCGCTCGACCCCTCGGAGTTCGGACGCGCTGAGTGCGGCGGGCCCGCCGCGCTCAGCCGCCGCCGGTATTCCCGACCCGGGGCGACCGCCGGCCCTACCCTGCGCTGGTCTGAACGGGGCCGCCTGCGGCTCCACGTGGAGGACGCCGCGGATGGCGGCCAGCGCGGCCTCGACGCGCCTCGCCCCCGCCGGGCGTCAGGTGGGTGCCGTCTGGCGTGGGCACGTGACCTCGGACCCGCCCGACGCCACGTCGGGGGCGAAGGTACCTCCGGTCCGCCGAGCACAGTCGTCGACGACAGGTAGTGCCGCCCGTGCCCTTTCGCAGGCCCACCTGGTCCACGACGATGCCGTTCAGGTGCAGCATCGCCTGGTCGAGGCCGGGGTCTGCATCGGGGGCATGCCCACCCACAGGACATCGGCACCGGCCGGCGTGGCCTCGTCGATGAAGGCACCCACCCGCTGGCCGTAGTCGGCGTCCCACGCCGGCGTCCCGAGGCGCGCCGCCGGCCGCGACGACCAGGGTCTGGGGATCGTTGGCCCCGATCATGACCACCACCAGCTGCGGATGGTCGTTGGCCAGGTCGATGCCGAGCTCGCCGGCCAGTCGAAGTAGTCGGGCCTCGACAGGCCGGTGTCGATCCGGCCGTCGAGGCCGGCCTTGCACCACGCCGGTCGTCGTCAGGTCGTCGACCAGCGGTGGCCGAGGTCGATGCCGATGGAGTCACCGACCACCAGCACCCGGAGCGGATCCGCCGCGGTCGGCCGGGCGGTGAGCACCGGGAAGGTGGTGGTCGTGGTGGTCGGCGCCGCGCCGGGACGCCGGCGGCGCACCGGCGGTGGTGGCGGCACGCGCAGCCGGGCGCCGGGGGCGACCGTGGCCAGGGGGGGCCCGCCCCCGACCGAGTGGCCGAGGGCGGCATCGGCGGCCGCCACCAGTGGGACAGGCCGAGACCGCGTGCTGACGGCCGAGATGGGTCGCAGGATGGTGACCGCCACCGTGCGGCGGGTGCCGAGCGGCTGCACCAGCGCCGAGCGGTAGAGGCTCTGGGCGTCGAGGAGCAGCCACACGGCGAAGCAGACGACGCCGATGAAGAGGACCCGGCGCCAGCTGATACCGACGGGGGCTCGGGCTGGGTCCCCACCCCGTGGTCGGGTGCCGGCGCCGGTGCCGGCGCGGGCCGGCCACTTCCACGCCGGCGGCGCCCGACGTCGGCGCCGCGCCCGGCGGAGCGGCTGTCCTCGGTCGGTGTCATCGTCGCGCCGTCGTCCCCGCTCAGAACCGGTAGTAGATGAAGGGTGCCACGCCTTGGGGCCCGAGCGTGGTGATCACCAGCAGCACCAGGCCCAATATGGCACCCTGGACCACCGGCCGGCGGTCGGCGCAGGCCCTGCTCGACCCGGCTCGACCCACCCGTCCGGATGTACTGGAACCCGATGCCGGCGGCGATGGCCGCCAGCGCCAGCAGGGTGACCAGCGGCGACGGCCCCCACGCGGTGAAGATCCGGCCGATCATGGTGAACGGCCTCGTTGATGGAGTCGGCCCGGAAGAAGAGCCAGCCCACCGCACACCAGCTGGAAGGTCGCGAACCTCGCCCACGCCGTCCGCTCCCAGCCCACCGGGACGGCGGGCTGGCCGCGGCCAGCCTGGCCATGCGCCGGCGCGCCGAGGACCTGCCCGACCCCGTGGTAAAGCGCCCCAGAGCGATGAAGTTCCACGCCGCCCCGTGCCACAGCCCCCGAGCAGCATGGTGACGAGGATGTTGACCGAGCGCCCGCCACTCGGGGCCGCGGTTGCCGCCGAGCGGGATGTAGAGGTAGTCGCGCAGCCAGAACGACAGGGTGATGTGCCAGCGGCGCCAGAAGTCCTGCAGGTGACACGCCGTGTACGGCCGCGTCGAAGTTCTTCGGGAACCGGATGCCCGAGCAGCAGCGCGATGCCGATGGCGATGTCGGTGTAGCCGCTGAAGTCGGCGTAGATCTGGACGGCGTAGCCCCAGGCGGCCACGATGCATCTCGAGGGCCGAGTGCTGGTGGGGGTCGGCGAACACGGGGTCGACGACGTAGGTCGAGAGGTAGGACGACGAGCACCACCTTCTTGAAGAGCCCCGCCGAGATCAGCCAGAACGCCCGGGCGTGCTCGATGTGCTCCCCGTCGCCGGCGCCGCCGGATCTGGGGCAGCAGCTCGGTCCCCCGCACGATGGGCCCGGCCACCAGGTGGGGGAAGAACGAGAGGTAGACGGCCGAGGTCCACCGGCGCGGGCCAGCCGCAGCACCCGGCGGTACACGTCGACCACGTAGCTGATGGCCATGAACGTGAAGAACGAGATGCCGACGGGCAGCGTGACCGCCAGCAGCGGCATGGGCCGGCCCAGCCCGGCGGAGTGGAGGGCGTTGTCGAGGTTGAGAGCGAAGAACCCGTAGTACTTGAACCAGCCGAGGAGACCGAGCAGGCAGGCGAGCGTGGCCCACAGGGCCGCCGTGCGGGTGCGGCCGGCCGAGCGGTCGATGGCGGTGGCCCCGAAGTGGGCGATCAGCGTCGACGCCAGCAGCAGGAAGATGAACCGCCAGTCCCACCACGCGTAGAACACGTAGCTGGCGGCGATCATGAAGATCTTCCACGCCGCCGGGAACGGATTCAGCAGCCAGGCCACCGTGTAGACGATGGCGAAGAAGATGGCGAAATCGATCGTGGGGAACAGCACGGTCGGGCGGAGCGCTCTCGGACAGGGGACGGCGGACGGTGGACGGCACCGGCACTCGATCCCACTCGCCGAGCTGCGGACCGGTGGCGTCCGGTCGACTGTACCCGTCCGGGGACCCGGCGCCCGGGTCCTCGGAGCCCCCGGGGCCGGCCGGGCGCGCCCCGGGGCCGGCGGGGCGTCGTGGCCGGTTCAGCCCCGGTTCTTCACCGCCTCGATCAGCTGCGGGAGGACCTTGTGCACGTCACCCACGATGCCCAGATCGGCGACCGAGAAGATCGGCGCGTCCGGCGTCCTTGTTGATGGCCACGATGTTCTTGGCGTTCTTCATGCCCACCAGGTGCTGGGTGGCCCCCGAGATGCCGCAGCGCGATGTAGACGGTCGGCTTGACCGTCTTGCCGGTCTGGCCGACCTGGTGGGAGTAGGGCACCCACCCGGCATCCACGATGGCCCGGCTGGCGCCGGCCGCCCCGTGCAGCAGCGCGGCCAGCTCCTCGATGAGGGCGTAGTGCTCCTTGTCGCCCAGTCCCCGCCCGCCGGAGACCACCACGGCGGCCTCGTCCAGTTTCGGGCCGGTGCGTTCCTCGACGTGGCGCGCCACCACCCGGGCGGCGTTGGCGGCGCCGGTGTCGGGTACCGGCGCCGCCACGACCTCGGCCGGACCGCCGCCGGAGGCCTCGGCCGGCGAACGACTTGGCCCGCACCACGAAGATGCCGGGACCGTCGCCGGTGAAGCGGGCGGTCACGATCTGTGCGACCCGCCGAAGATCGTGTGGGTCGACGTCAGCCCGCCGTCCGCCTCGGTCAGGCCCACCACGTTGGTCAGCACCGGCCGGTCGAGCATGACCGAGAGCCGGCCGGCGATGTCACGCCCGTCGTAGGTCGCCGGGAAGAGGATGGCGTCGGGGGCCGTCCCGCCCTCGACGAGCGCGGCCATGGCGGCCGCCACCGGCACGCCGGGCAGCGCCCCGCCCAGGTCGCCGACGTCGTAGACGGTGGTCGCCCCGTGCTCGCCGAGGGTGGCGGCCATGCCGGCGGCGGTCGCCGCCCCAGGCCACGGCGGCCACCGTAGTCGGCCAGTGTCCGTGCGTGGCTGGCGCAGCTCGAGGCGAGCCGTGATGGGCGCGCCGTCGTTCTCCTCGGCCAGGATCCAGATCTTCTCGATGGACATTGCTGTGCGTCTCTCCTACCGGCCTCAGATGACCTTGATCTGCTCGAGGAACTGGACGATGCGCTCGGAACCCGTCACCCTCGTCGATGACGATCTCGCCGGCCTGGCGGGCCTCGGCGCTCGGACACGTCGGTGATCTCCTGGCGCGACCCGGCCGCCCCCACCTCGCCGGCGTCGAGCCCGAGGTCGGCGACCGTCAGGGTGTCCACCGGCTTCGACTTGGCCGCCATGATCCCCTTGAAGGAGGGATAGCGGGGCTCGACCACGCCGGCGGTCACGGTGACCACGGCCGGCAGCGGGCTCTCCACCTCCTCGTAGCCGGACTCGGTCTGGCGCTCGACCTTGACGGTGTCCCCGGCCACCTCGACCTTCTTGGCGAAGGTCACCGAGGGGAACCCGAGGAGCTCGGCCACCTGCACCGGCGTGGTGCCGGTGTAGCCGTCGGTCGACTCCGTGGCCGCCAGCACCAGGTCGGGCTCGGCCCGCCGGATGGCGGCCGCCAGCACCTTGGCCGTGCCCAGGGCGTCGGAGCCGGCGAGGGTCTCGTCGCTCACCAGGATGGCCTTGGCCGCCCCCATGGCCAGCGCCGTCCGAAGCCCCGAGGTCTCGCCACCGGGCGCCATCGACACCAGCGTGACCTCGCCGCCACCGGCCGCGTCGGCCAGCTGCAGGCCCATCTCGACGCCGTAGGCGTCGGAGTCGTCGAGGATGAGCTTTCCGGTCCTGGACAGGGTGTGGGTCCCCGGATCGAGGGTCGGCGGGGCCGCCGGATCGGGGATCTGCTTGACACAGACAACGACGTTCATGGTGCTGCATTGTTGACGAAAACCGCCGCGCCGACCAATCGGGGCCCGCGCCCAGGTCACCGCGGGGGCGCGTCGGAGGCGCCGGTCGCCCGGGACGGCCGGCCCCGCCCGAGGGCGTCGAGTCCGGCGGCCACGTCGTCGGTGACCACCACGTCGGCGCCGGCGGCCGCGGCTGCGGCCACCTGGTCGGCCGTGGTCGCCGTCCAGGCCAGCACCTCGAGTCCGGCGGCGTGGGCGGAGGCCGTCGAACAGGGCGTCGACCAGGGAGAGCTCGGCGCACATGAGGTCCACCCCCGCCTTCGGCGGCCAGCGCCAGTGACGGCCCGGGGCCGAGGGCAGCCGGCACCAGGATGCCGGTCCGCAGGGCGGCGACCGCCTCTCGGGCAGCCGTCACGGCCGGCAGCCAGAACGACGTGACGATGGCGGCGCCCGTCCGACCCGACCCCTCCACCAGGGCGGCCGCCGCCCGGGCCGTGGCCTGGCCGGGGTCGAAACCGGGCTCGGTGGGGGCGTTCTTGATCTCGATGTCGAGCTCGACGCCCCGTCCCGGCGGACCGAGGGCGTCGAGCACCTCCTCGAGCCGGGGGATCCACTCCGGGAGGGCGGCCGGGCCGACCTCGGCGACGGGCCCCATGCCGGCCACCACCGGGTCGTGGTGGACGACCAGTGTTCCGTCGGCCGAACTGCGGACGTCGAGCTCGACCCCGTCGGCACCCAGGTCGAGGGCGCGGCGGAACGCGGCCAGGGTGTTCTCGGCGATGCCGGCGGCGACGTCGGGACTGCCGCGATGCCCGAGCAGCCGGACGCCGCGTCCACCCGGAACGGCCGGTCGCCCGTTGGCCACGGCCCGAGCGTACCGGTCGCACAGGTGGCGGTTTGGTGGCAAAACTGCTTGCAACCGTAAGCGCCGGTCGTTACGCTGTAGTGCAATCCGAAGTGGCAGCCGACCTGCGGGCGGCCAGCCATGTGAATAGGATCACAAGAGGAACGCTCGGGAGCGGAGGAACGTCGTGGCCCTCGTATGGAACCGCACTGTCGACTGGGACGAGGGCGACTGGCGCCAGCTGGCCGCCTGCAGGCACACCGAGCCCGATCTGTTCTTCCCGATCGGTACCACGGGACCGGCGATCGACCAGATCGAGGCGGCCAAGCGGGTCTGCCGCGGCTGCGATGCCGTGGAGCCGTGCCTCGACTTCGCCCTGGCCACCAACCAGGAGTCGGGGGTGTGGGGCGGCGACCTCCGAGGAGGAGCGGCGCAAGCTGCGCAAGGCGTGGCTGGCCGCCCGCCGCCGCGCCTCCTGACCCCGGGACCCACCCGGCGCCCTCCGGTCGCCACCCTGGGCGCGCCTCCCACCCACCGCCGTGGCCGGCGATGGCGCCGCCGCCCGCACGGGACGGCCGGGGTGGACCGGTAGCATCGTTCCCATGGGGTACAGCGAGGGGGGACCTGCGGTCCAGCTGCTGCTGGCCGAGGACGACCCGGCCAACCGGTACGCGGCCGCCCAGTACCTGCGCCGCCGCGGCTACGACGTCGCCGAGACCGAGGACGGGCCCGGGGTACCTCGAGGCCCTGGCCAGGCGACCGGTCGACCTGCTCCTTCTGGACCTCGGCCTCCCCGGCCTCGACGGGCTCGACGTCCTCACCACCGTCCGGGCCGACAACAACGTCCCCGTCATCATCTGCAGCGCCCGGGGCTCCGAGACCGACCGGATCCGGGGACTCGACATGGGCGCCGACGACTACCTGGCGAAGCCGTTCTCCCTGCCCGAGCTGGAATCGCGGATCCGGGCCGTGCTCCGCCGGGGGGCCGAGCCCACCGTGGTCACCGAGCTCGTGGCCGGCGGCCTGAAGATCGACCTCGACCAGCGGACGGTGACCGTGGACGGCGGACCGGTAGAGCTGACCAAGCGGGAGTTCGATCTGCTGGCCCACCTGGCCTCCCACCCCGGCCACGTGTTCTCCCGCGAGCAGTTGCTCGAGGAGGTCTGGGGGTCGACCGGGAGCTGGCAACACGATTCCACCGTCACCGAGCACGTGCGACGCATCCGGCTCAAGATCGAGGCCGACCCGGATCACCCCCGCTGCATCACCACGGTCCGCGGCATCGGGTACCGCTTCGAACGGACGCTCGACCTGAGGGGCGCCCCGGCCGACGACTAGACGGGCTCCGCCGGGAGCTCGCGGGACGGCAGCCGGATGGAGACGACCGTCCCGGTGGTGCCGTCGCCGGTGCGGTTCCGCATGACGATGGTGCCCTCGAGCTGGCTCCGCACCAGGTCCCGCACGATGGAGAGCCCCAGGCTCTGGGTGCCGTCGATGTCGAACCCCTCGGGCAGCCCGGCGCCGTCGTCGCACACGTCGACGAGCAGGCCCTCGCCCGTGTTGGACAGGGTCACGGCGATGTGGCCGACGGCCGCCGGCACCTGGGGCCGGGCCGCGGAGGCGGCGTCGGCCGCATCCACCTCGTGCTCGATGAAGGCGTGCTCCACCGCGTTCTGCAGGAGCTCGGCCAGCGCCACCGCCAGCGGCGTGGCCACGTCGGCCCCCAGCTCACCGAGCTCGCCCTCGACGTCGAAGGTGATGGGTCGCGAGGACACCACCGAGTCCTCGGCCATGCGGATCAGCGACACCACGATCTCGTCGAAGGGCACCTGGTCGCTCGGCTCCCTCGACAGGATCTCGTGCACGAGCGCGATCGACCGGACCCGGCGCTCGGACTCCAGGAGGGCAACCCGGCCGCTGCCCGGATCGAGCCGCCTGGCCTGCAGGCGGAGCAGCGCCGAGATCGTCTGGAGGTTGTTCTTCACCCGGTGGTGGACCTCGCGGATGGCGGCGTCCTTCGACAGCAGCAGCCGGTCGAGCCGGCGGACGTCGGTCACGTCGCGCAGCAGCACCAGACACCCGGTCACGTCGCCCTGTGCCAGCAGGGGGATGCAGTGGAGGAGGACGATGACATCGGGCCGGCGCTCGACCTCCTCGACGACGGGCAGGGCGGAGGCGATGGCCCACTCGATGGCGGACTCCTCCACCCCGAGGTCGGTCAGCCGGCGGCCCTCGAGCTGGGAGTACATCCCCATGCGGTGCAGGGCGTTTGTGGCGTTCGGCGAGGCGAACCTGACCCGGCCCTCCTCGTCGACGAGCACGATGCCGTCACCGACACGGGGGGCCTCCTCGGTGGCCACCTCCTCGCTCGGGAACGGGAACGCCGCCTCGGCCAGCATCACCGAGAACCGTCCGAACACGTCGAGGTAGGTCCGCTCGAGGTGTCCGGGGCGCCGTCCCGACGCCGCCCACATGCGGGCCAGCACCGCCAGCGTGTCGCCCTCGTAGCAGACGGGGATGCATTGGACCCGGACGGGTTCGCCGGCCGGATCGAGGACCATCTCCCCCCTGGTCACCTCACCGCCGCGCAGCGTGGACGCCACCAGGGGCCAGTCGGTGGCGCCGACGGTCTGGCCGACCAGGTCGTGGGCGACGACGGTGGAGCTGTTGGAGGGTCGCATCTGCCCGAGCACCACGAGGGACGGCCCGCCGGCGCGGTGCTGGGGTGCCGTCGGGGAGATCGGCGCCAGCAGCACCAGGTCGGAGAAGGAGAGGTCGGCGAGGATGCCCCACGTCCCGAGCAGGCGCTGCAGATGGGCCAGCTGCTCGTCGTCGAGGTCGGTGCGCTGGAGGGCCAGCTCCGCCGGGGTCGCCACCGGGCTCAGGCTCCCCGGTCCGCGTCCGGTGCCGGGCCCGCCAGCGGCACCGGGTGGGGCCGGCGACCCCGGAATGCCTGCAGGGACCCCACACCGGCGGCCTCCAGCAGATCTCGCAGGTCGGCCGTCCGGTCGGCCACGTCGGGCAGATCGTGGGCGTCGGACGCCGTGGTCAGCGGGACGCCCCGCTCGACGAAGCGGCGCAGCAGCGGCGGCGCCGGGTACTCCTCCCCCACGGGCTTGCGCCACCCGGCCGAGGACACCTCGGCGGCCATGCCCGAGGCGGCGGCGGCCTCGGCCATGCGGTCGTAGAACTCGTCGGGAACGGCCGGCACCCGGCCGGCCACCTTGACCAGATCGGGATGGGCGAAGACGTCGCACGCGCCGCTGGCCGCCAGCTCCTCCATCGCCCGGGTGTACGCCTCCCACACGTCGTCGACGGCACGGACGTCCCACTCCGCCATCACCCCGGCGTCGTCGAGCACGTCGAAGCGCCACGCCCCCAGCCAGTGGACCGATCCCAGCAGCACGTCGAAGGGGTACCCGTCGAGCAGGTCCGCCACCTCGTCCATCCGGCCCTCGTAGTAGTCGACCTCCATGCCGAGCACCACCGGCAGCCCCTCCGCCTTGACGGCCTCGACGACCTCCACGTAGCTGTCGAGGTCGACACGGGCGTGGTGGTCCCAGTAGGCGGCCATCCCCGGCCGGAGGGCCTCACCCGGGAGGTCGTCCCAGAACCCGTGGAGCAGGCGGTCGGTCTGGACGAACCGGAACAGGTGCTCGGTCAGGGCGATCTCGGTCACCCCGGCGGCCACGGCCTTCCCGCAGTATTCGGCGACCTGGGCCACGGTGGCCTCGGCGTCGCGCTGGGTGTGGGGCCACAGGTGGAGGTGGTAGTCGAGCACCCCGCTCCTCTCGTCCGGTCCGTCCGCCGGCGGTTCAGCCGGCCCGGCGCATCAGCGTCACGCCGTCGCGCACGGTGGTCTGCACCACGACGACACGGGGGTCGGCCGCCACGGCGTCGTTGAACCTCCGGATGGCCTCGGTGTCCGTGGAGGTGTCGGTGGCGTCGACGACGCGGCCGCTCCACAGGGTGTTGTCGGCCACGATCAGTCCCCGCGGCGACAGCTTGCCCACCACGGCCTCGAAGTAGGCCAGGTACGACGCCTTGTCGGCGTCGATGAACACCAGGTCGAACGGGCCGGTGAGCCCGGCCACCGTGTCGATGGCCGGGCCCTCGATGACGGTGATGCGGCCGGCGTGCGGGCTGGCGGCGATGTGGCGCCGGGCGGCCTCGGCGTGGACCGGCGACAGCTCGCACGTGGTGATGGTGCCGCCGGGCGCCAGCCCGGCGGCCATCGACAGCGCCGAGTAGCCGCTGAAGGTGCCGATCTCGAGCACGGAACGGGCACCGGCCGCGAACACCAGCAGCTCGAGGAAGCGACCTTCGAGCCGGCCCACCATCATCCCGGGGGCCTCGAGGGTGGCCCGCGTCTCCTCGGCCACCGCCTCGAGATAGCCGGGGGGCGCCGTGGTGTGGTCGGTGGCGTACGCCTCGATCTCGGGGTTGGTGATGTCGACCATGGGCGCCCATGGTAGGCGCACCCCCGTGGCGCCCCGGCGGCGGCGTCAGCTCCAGATCCGCTCCCCCAGCCGCACCAGCCCGGCCAGGTCGTAGATATCGGTGTCGAAGAACGGGACGGCCGCCAGTGCCTCGGGGGTGATGGCCAGCTGCGCCTGCTCCTCCACCTCGCGCAACGCCACCACCCGGAAGTTCAGGAAGCTGTCGGCCACCTCGGAGAGCACCCGGCGGATCTGGACGGGGTCGCCCAGGCCGGGCCCGACCTCGCCCAGACCGGGCGACAGCCGCTCGGCCACCTCGTCGGCGCGTTCGCGCATGGCCTCGGCCACGGTGGTGGCGCCGTCGTCGCGAAGGTACGCCGGCAGCACCTTGTTCAGGACGACGGCCCCGAGGTGCAGCTTGCGGGCGGTGAGCTCCCTGGCGAAGAACTCGGCCTCGCGGAGTGGCACCGCCTCGAGCGTGGACACCACCACGAAGGTCGTCCGCCGGTCGGCCAGCAGGCGCCGGACCGACTCGGCCCGCTCCACGAACCCCGGGTACATCGACTGGAAGAGGATGAAGAACTCGGAGATGTCGGCGATGAACTGCGTGCCGAGGATGCGGTCGGCCACCTGGTAGAAGGGCCTGGTGGCCACGTTCACGAGCCGCGACCGGTAGGGCACGATCAGCCACCGCAGGAGGCGGGACGAGAAGAAGTCCGCCATCCGCTGGGGCGCGTCCAGGAAGTCGAGGGCGTTGCGGGTGGGCGGGGTGTCCACCACGATGAGGTCGTAGTCGCCCTCGGAGTGGATCTCGTAGAGGCGCTCCATGGCGATGTAGTCGTGGCTCTGGACGAACCGGCCCGAGATGTTGCGGTAGAGGGGGTTCGCCAGGATCTCGTCGCGGGTCCGGTCGTCGGGGGCATGGCGGCGGATGAGGTCGTCCCACGACTGCTTGGTGTCGAGCATGGCCGCCCACAGCTGCCCGCGGGGCTTGAGGCCGGCGGCCCGGAAGGCCTCGTCGGGCACCCGGTGCTCGGCGTTGCCGATGCCGTCGAGCCCGAGGGCGTCGGCCAGCCGTCGGGCCGGGTCGACCGTGACCACCAGCACCTTCGATCCGTGCCGGAGGGCGGCCATGACGGCGGCGGCGGCCGCCGTCGTCGTCTTGCCGACCCCGCCCGGTCCGCACGCGATGACGATCTCCTTGGCGGCCAGCAACCCGTCGACCGTGCCGCCCCGCGCCCCGCCCGCGCCGCCGCCGGCCGGCCGCGCCCGGCCATCAGTAGCCCAGCTCCTCGCCGAGCGAGGCGGCCACCTGGCGGGTGGTGCGCAGGCCGTGGGAGCGGGTGAAGAGGTAGGGGAGGTACAGCATGGGCACGGCCGGGTCGATGCCGGCGCGCAGCCGCTCCAGGTGGGTCGTGCGGGTGCGCCGCATGGTTACGGCCAGGCGGGCGGCCTCGAGCACCGGGCCCGGCGTCCCCGCCGACGGCTCGCCCAGCTCGTCGGCGAACGGTCCCTGGCGCAGGGCCTCGAAGACGGCCTCCTCCTGGCGCCCGAACAGCTCGGGCAGCACCCGGTTGACCACCACCGCGGCGAGCCCGACGGTCGTCTCCTCCCGCACCCTGGCGGCCAGCTCGATGGTCTCGTTGACCGGCATCTCCTCCGGTGTGCACACGGCCACCAGCCCCGTCTGTCCCGGATCGGAGAGGATGTCGAGCATCCAGTCGGTCTGCGAGCGGATGAGCCCCACCTTCACCAGCTCGTTGATGGCCTGCGGGGCCGCCAGCTGGCCGACGATGTGGCCCGACGCCGGTGCGTCCACCACCACCAGGTCGTAGTTGCGCTCCCGCACCTCGTAGCACAGCTTGCCGACCGTGAGGATCTCGCGGACGCCGGGCGCCGCCGTGGCCACGAAGTCGAACGCCTTGGCCAGCGGGCCGATGCGCCCGACGACGGGGATGCGCATCTGCAGCTTCAGGTACTCGCGCAGCGACGCCTCGGTGTCCATGGTCATGGCGAACAGGCCGGGCAGCACCTCGTGCTCGGCGAAGCCGGTGGGGGGCGCCTCGTAGAAGCCGGCGACGTTGCCCTTGGCGTCGACTTCGCAGATGAGGACGCGCTTGCCGCGCTGGGAGGCGAGCAGCGCCAGGGCGGACGCGACCGTCGTCTTGCCGATGCCACCCTTGCCGGTCACGAAGACCAGGCGCAGATCGAGCAGAGGCGGTGCGGGCACGGGGCGCGTCTCGCCCCGCGGGTCGTCAGGAGATCCCGAACCCGACCCGCCGGTCCGCGGAGGGGGCGTCGATCTCGATGTAGGCCACCTTGGCCGAGGGCACGCCGACCTTGCGGCCCTTGCGGTCGGTCAGCCAGAGGATGGCGGCTTCCTTCACCAGCGCCTTCTCGATGTCGGCCAGGGTCTTGTCGACGTCCGTGTCCTCGGGCAGCTCGACGTCGAGCTCCTTGGCCGACTGGACGATCCCGATTCGCACGTCCACCTGGCACGCTCCTTGTCGGTCTGCGCGCTAACCGGCCCCGGCGGCCGGCGCGCCCCCGACGTTACAAGGTCACCCGGCCGGTCCGGCCCTCCGCCGGACCGTCGTCGGCGTCACACCGGTGGTGCACACTGGGTCCATGGCAGGCGAGACCGAGCGGAACCGCCGGTGGGCGTCGACGATGGCCGGCCACCGGACGCAGGAGGGGGTGCGCTTCGCCCACTCGGACTCCGGGGGGCGGGCCCGGGCCGGGGGCTGGGTTCGTACCGTTCGACCGGCCGGGGCGGGAGGCGGTCGAGGACGAGATGCTGGCCCCGGGGGCGACCCGTGCCCTCGGCGGGGGGCGGCGGACCAGGCCCGAGGACGCCGACCCGTGGCGGACCTGCTTCGAACGGGACCGCGACCGGATCCTGCACTCGACGGCCTTCCGGCGCCTGGCGGGCAAGACCCAGGTCTTCGTCTTCCCCGACGACCACCAGCGCACCCGGCTGACCCACGCCCTCGAGGTGGCCCAGGTGGCCACGGGCATCGCCCGTGCCTGCCGCCTGAACGTGGCCCTGACGGAGGCCATCGCCCTCGGGCACGACTGCGGGCACGGGCCCGGCGGGCACGCCAGCGAGGACGCCCTGTCCCCCTACGTCGACGGCGGGTTCGACCACGCCCCCTGGGGCGCCGACGTGTCGCTGGCCGCGCTCAACCTCTGCGCCGAGACGCTGGACGGCATCAGGAACCACTCGTGGTCACGGCCGGCCCCCTCGACGCCCGAGGGCGAGGTCGTCAGCTGGGCCGACCGCATCGCCTATGTCTGCCACGACTTCGAGGACGCCGTCGGCGCCGGCATCGTGACGCCGGCCGCGCTGCCGGCCGGGGTGGTGGCCCGCTGTGGCACCCGGAGGAGCCAGCAGCTCGGTGCGTTCATCGACGGCATGGTGGACACGGTGGCCGCCACCGGGCGCATCGCCATGGACGAGGACCTGGCCGGGGCGCTCGAGGCCTTCCGGGCCTGCAACTACGAGCACATCTACCTCCGACCGTCGTCGGTCGCCCAGGGACGGGCCGTCGTCGACGTGCTCCGGGCGCTCGTCGACCACTACGCCGACCGCCCCAACCTCATCCCCGACGCCGGAGGCGGGGCCGGTGACCTGCGGGGGGGCGAACCGGCCGCCGTCCTGGCGGCCACCGCCTACGTGGCCGGGATGACCGACCGCTACGCCTTCTCCCAGGCGGTGGCGGTCGTGGGCTGGGACCCCGAGAAGCTGCCGGTCGGCATCGGGGTGGGACTGCGGCCCTGACGGGCACGGTCCCGTCGGAACCGGGTGCGGGCCGGGTCTCCCCGGGTGGCCCTCCCGGTCCCGACGAGCCGTTGCAGTCGGGTCGCCGTCCTTAGATCGTGTCGCTCAGGTGGCTGTGCTCAGATGGCCGTGCTCAGGTGGCGGCCGCAAACGACGTCGCCCACACGTGGGTGTTGCCGGCACCGGTCAAGGTCGGTGCGTTCGACGGCTGGCACGCCAGAGTGTTGAACCCGTAGTACGTGTTGGCCGCCGTCTCCCCCTGGACCGCCGTGGTCAGCGCGGCGGCGACCTTCATCACGTACCAGCACTGCCCGGTGGACGGCTCGGCGTCGGCCAGGATCATGACCTGGTCGCCACCGGTCTCCTGGAAGGAGACCGTGTAGAGGCTGGTCGAGGCCGTCCCGGGGACGTAGGTGAGCGACGGGTTGTCCCCGTGCAGCAGCCCGGCGCCGAGCGAATCGTTGGTGATCGAGGAGAAGTTCTGGTTGTTCCCGTACTGCAGCATGGCGCTGGTCACGCTGTTCTCGAGGTTGGTCCACGTCGACTGCTGGCTGGCCCCGCCGCTGACGCCCAGAAACGTCGGGATGGCCACCGCCAGCAGGATGCCCATGATGACCACGATCACCATCAGCTCGACGAGTGAGAACCCGTCGTCGCCGGCCCCGGACCCCAACCGATTGCGAAGTGCTTCCATGTCAAATGCCCCCCTGCCCTATGTGCAATGCCCCCGTACAAGAGCGAAATTAACACACACCGCGCGCGAAGCCGCTACCCCTTTTGCGGCCATTTTTCGGGCGATATCACGCTCCGTGGTGACCCTCTCACATTTAGCTGACTGAGAGTTCCTTGCGGTAGACACGGGCCGGACCGAGCGTGGCGATCCGCTCCGCCAGAGCGGTGAACGCGGCGGCGGCCTCGCCGTCGGGCTCGGCCACCACCACGGGCACGCCGTCGTCGCCCCCCTGGCGCAGCGCGGGCACCAGGGGGACCTGGCCCGAGGAGCGGGACGCCGAGCTCGGCCGGCCAGGGCGCCGCCGCCGCCGGCACCGAACAGCTCGTAGCGGGTGCCGTCGTCGCCGGTGAACCAGCTCATGTTCTCGATCACGCCCCGCACGGACAGCTTCAGCTTGCGGGCCGCGTAGGCCGATCGCTGGGCCACCCGCTGGGCCGCCGGCTGGGGGGTGGTGACCACCAAGACCTCGGTCCTGGTCAGGTACTGGCCGAGCGACAGGGTCACGTCGCCGGTGCCCGGGGGCATGTCCACCAGCAGGTAGTCGGGCTCGCCCCAGTAGGCGTCGACCAGGAACTGCTCGAGCGCCTTGTGCAGCATGGGACCCCGCCAGATCACCGGCGTGTCGTCGGGGACGAAGAAGCCCATCGACAGGCACCGCACGCCGTGGACCACGGGCGGGACGACCAGGTCGTCCGATGATGACCGGGTCGTCGGTCGACCCCCAGCATCTTGGGCACCGAGAAGCCGTAGACGTCGGCGTCGAGCATGGCCACCTCGTGCCCGGCCTGGGCCAGGGCCACGGCCAGGTTGACCGTGACCGACGACTTGCCCACGCCGCCCTTGCCCGACGAGATCCCGATGACCCGGGTCCGTCGACCCGGGCAGCATGAACGGGGGTCGGCCGTCCTCGTGCCCCGACGATGGCCGCCTGCCCGTGGCGTGGCCGCCGTGGCCTCGTGCCGCCGTCGTCCGGCCGTACTGGAATGGCCGCCGTCGAGCGGCCTCGCCCCGGAGCAGCAGCGCGCAGGTGGGCCCGTTCGCTCTCGGTCATGACCGCAGTGTCGACGGTCACCTCGTCGACCCCCGGCACGGCCGCCACGGCGCTGGCGCACGGCGGCCGCCAGCTCGTCGGCGCCGGGATAGGCGGCCACCGGCATGGCCAGCGTCCACGGCCACCGCTGCGCCTCGGTCGACCGAGCGGACCATCCCGAGCTCGCCCAGCGGCCGGCGAGCTCGGGATCGACCACGCCGGCGGCCGCAGCCGCGGACCTGGGCGTCGTCGATGGTCATCGGACGTCCCTCGGGGGCCGTGGTGCTCACCGGTAGACTACGGGACATGGACGGGACCCGGACAGGCGCCACCCGACGCCGCTCGAGGGCCGTGCCGGGCCGCCGGCGATGGGTGACGGCCAGGTCGGCCGGGCGGCCCGTCGGCCGGTCGACGGCCCGCGGCGGCGCCAGCTGCGGCGACGACCCCGACGGCCGCTTCGCCGCCGGCGGTCACCGCGGTCACCGCGGCCTTCGGCGATCCCGACCCGCCGCGACATCTACCTCTTCGTCCGGGCCAACCCCGGCGACCACGGCCTCGGCGGTGGCCGCCGGCTTCTCGCTCCACCCCAACGTCGCCCGCCACCATCTCGACCGCCTGGCGGCCGGGGGCTACCTGCGAGGTCGACCATCGGCCGGCCCGCGGGCACGGCGCCGGCCGGCCGTCCAAGCGCTTCCGGGCCACCGTCGGCACGACCCCACCGTCGACCTGCTCACCCGCCGCGACGACCTGCTGGTCCTCTCTGCTGCGCGAGGCCCTCGAGCTGCTCGGGCCGGAGGCCGCCGAGCGGATGGCCGAGCGGGTCGGCGAGGACTACGGCCGCCCGCTGGCCAGCCCACATGTCGCCCGGCGACGGCCAGCGCTCGGTGCGCGCCGCCATGCACGCCATCGCCGACACCCTCACCGCCCACGGCTTCGCGGCCCACGCCGAGGACCGCGGCGACGACCACCGCGGTGGTCGCCGACCACTGCCCGTTCGGCGACGCCGCCACCGAGCACCCGGTGCTCTGCGCCGTCGACCGGGGCATGGTCAAGGGCCTGCTGGCCGGCCTGTGCGGCGAGCCGGCCGAGGGACCGGTGCCGGTCGTGCTCTGTCGTCCCGCGCCCGCGGCGACGACACCTGCGCCGCCCTGGCCTGAACCGGCCGACCCGGTGGCCCGCCACTACCTCGACCACGCCTCGACGTCGCCGCTCCGCCCCGAGGCCCTGGCCGCCATGGCGCGAGCTGGGACGCCAGCGGCGTCGACCGCCGACCCGGGGCGGGTCCACACCGAGGGCCGCGAGGTCCGCGCGATGCCCTCGAGGACGCCCGCCGCCAGGTGGCCGGCCTCGTTCGGTGTCCGACCCCGCCAGGTGGTCTTCACCTCGGGCGGCACCGAGGCCGTCAACGCCGCCGTCTGGGGCGCCGCTGCCGCGGCGCCGGCACGGCGGGCCGGTGCTCGTGGCCGGCCGGTCGAGCACTCGGCCGTGCGCGACGCCTCGGCCGCGCCTGGCGCCGCGGTCGAGCCCTGCCGGTCGACCGCGCCGGGCCGGATCGACGCGGCCGCCGTGGCCGAGGCCCTCGACCGCAGCGCCGCACGAGTCCGGCGTGCCCCGGCCCTCGTCCACTGCCAGTGGGCCAACCACGAGGTCGGGCACCGTCCAGCCGGTGGCCGAGGTGGTCGCCGCTCTGCCGGCGGCCGGGGTCACCGTCCACGTCGACGCCGTGGCCGCCGCCGGGCACGGCTCGCCTGTCGACCTCGGACGAGCTCGGCGCCGACCTGGTGTCGCTGTCGCGCCCACAAGCTCGGCGGCCCGCCGGGCGCCGGCGCCCTGGTGGTGCGCGCGGGGCCTGCGCTTCGAGCCCCTGCTGGTCGGCGGCGAGCAGGAGCGGGCCCGGCGGGCCGGACTGGAGAACGTCGCCGGCCGCCGTCGGGTTCGGGGCGGCGGCCGCCGCCCTGGCCGCGCCCGGGCGCGGCTGGCGGCCGAGGCGGCACGGGCCCGGCGGCTGACCGACCGGCTGCCGGGCGGCGCCGCTGGCCGTGCGCCGGGGTGAGCCTCGTACGGCGACCCCGACCCGACCGGGTCGCGCCCACCTGGTCTGCCTGGGGATCGACGGGGTCGAGGCCGAGCCCGTCCTGCTCGGCCTCGACCGGGCCGGCATCGCCGCCCACTCCGGCTCGTCGTGCTCGTCGGAGTCGCTCGAGCCGTCGCCGGTGCTCGAGGCCATGGGCGCCGACGCCGAGCGGCTCGCTGCGCCTGTCGGTGGGCTGGTCGACCACCGACGCCGACGTCGACGCCTTCGGCCGCGCCTTTCCGGCGGTGTGCGCCGGGCTCAGGGCGCTCAGGAGCCTGACAGCGGCGCGGGCCGCCTCGATCAGCCGGCGGGCACGCCCGCCGGTACGGGCAGGCCGGCTCGGGCGTAGGCGGTCCGCAACGTGGAGGCCGCCTCGGCGACGACCTGGGCCGGCGGCGACGCCGCCAGGAACTCGTCGAACTCGGCGGCGGCGCCGGCGGCGTCGTGGTCGTGGTCGAGCAGGACCGTGCCCATGTAGAGGTGGACGGCGAAGTCCCCCGGTGCCAGCCGCTCGGCCCTGGCCAGCATGGCCCGCCCGTCCGCCACCAGCCCGGCGTCGTCGCCGTCCGCGCCCACCTGGTACTCGAGGAATCCGAGCCGTGACAGCGCCACCTCGTCCGTGGGATCCTCGGCCAGGACGGTCTGATAGAGCCGGGTGGCACCGGCGTCGTCGCCCTGGTCGATGTCGGCGGCCGCCTGATCGAGATCGGCGGCGATCTGCTGGGTGCGGGTCCGTGGCACGCTGCCCGAGGCCTCCTGGCCCGGCTGTCGGGCCGTCGCCAGCAGCGCCACCCCCAGCACGGCGGCGGCCGCGAACGCCCCCACCGCGCCCCAGACGAGGAGGGCCGTCCGCCGCCGCCGGGTGCGACCCGTATCCGGGGCCGGGGTGGTCGCACGGGCGCCGGTGCCGGTGCCGGTGCCGACGCCGACGCCGGTGCCGGTGGTCGGACGGCGGTGACGACGGATCCCCGCCCGGCGGGGGCGGCGGCCGCACCCAGCTGGTCGATGCGGGCGCGGACGGCGGCCAGGCGGGCCCCGTCGCGGGAACGGATCGACCGGTGGTCCTCGTCCGACAGGTCGCCGGCGTCGTGTTCGGCCTCGGCGTCGGCGAGGGACTGCTCGAGGAAGGCGCGCCGGTCCTCGAGGGCGGCCGGGTCGTCGGAGCCGACGGGCTCGCCGCCGTCGTCGGTCCCGCGGCGGCGGCGGACGAGGACGACGCCGAGGACGGCGGCGGCCACGGCCGCACCCCCCACCGGCAGGACCCACACCAGGGCGGCCACCCCCGTGGTGGGCGGGCCGAGCACGATGGAGGCACCGTAGGTGGCCACCAGGGCCGACCGATCTGCCGTCGCTCCGTCCTTCGGCCACCTCCCGTGCCACCTCGGCCCGCACGGCCACGGCCGTGGGGGCGTCGGAGTCCCGCACCGTAGGTCCTCGCAGCTCGGGCAGCGGATGCCGGCCTCGATGGCGGCGGCCCGCTGGGCGGCGGTCGGAGGCGACGACGAGAACACCCCGCTCCCGACCAGCAGGGCGACCACCAGGACCACGACCAGCGCCGGTCCACAACGGGACCCGCCGGGGCGTCACGCGCCCGAGGCCCTCGCCCGGGCGATGACGTCGTCGAGGTCGCCGGCGGTGACGGGTCCCTCGATGAAGGCCACCACCCGGCCGTCGGGGGCGATTACGAAGGTCGACGGCGGGGCCCGCACGCCGTAGGCTCAGGGCCGATGGCGCCGCCCGGGTCGGCCACCGTCGGCCACGTGGCCCCCAGGGTGGCCTGGTAGGCGCGGGCGGCGGCCACCGTGTCGTCGAAGACGACGCTCACCATGGTGGCGTCACCGGTCCGCCGGTGCTCGGCCTGGAAGGCGACGAGGCCGGGACCCTCCTGCTGGCACGGCTGGCACCAGCTGGCGAAGAAGTTGACCACCGTGTACCTCCCGGGTGCGGCGGCCATGGTGAAGGGCACCCCGTCGACGGTGGTGCCCGACAGGTGGCGGCGCCGGCGCCCCCACGAGCGGGCTCTCCACCTGGGTCACGGCCGCCGGCGGGCGGGTGGCCAGCACGGCGATGAGCCCGGCGGCCACCACAGGCACGTGCCCGCCGCGACCCACCGGGCGCGGTGGCGGCCGGGGCGGCGCGGCCGCGGCGTCGGCGTGGCCCGTCACCCGCCCGTCCCGGACCCCACGGCGGCACCGACGGGTCGGGTCCCGGCGCCCGGCGCGGCCGTCGGGCCGGCCGTCGGACCCGGTCCCGGCCCCGTCGTCGACGGGATCGCCCGTGCCGGGTGCGACCGGGCCGACGACACCGGATCGGTGGGACGCCGGCGCCGGCCGGGCACGGCCGCCAGCACCGACCCGACCACGATGAGGACGCCGCCGACCCACAGCCACACACCAGCGGCTGCACGACCACCCCGAACGTCACCGCGAGCCGGCCTGCCGGGATGGCGTCGATGGTCAGATAGACGTCGTCGAGGAAGCCCGAGTCGATGGCCGGCGTGCCGACGGCCTGGGGTCGCCGGCCGAACTGGGTGACCGCCGGAGTGAACGTGCCGCCGCCGTCGACCCGCAGCACCGCCTCGGTGGCCGTGGCGACGGCGGTCACGCACCGTTCCAGGTGCCGACGAAGTCGACGGTGTGCCCGTCGAAGCGGGCCGTCTGGCCCCGGGCGCAGCGCCACCTCCCCACGGTGGCCGAAGGAGGTGGCCGCGGCCAGGGCGACGGCGATGACCACCACTCCGATGTGGACGACCATGCCGCCGTTGGCCCGACCGACCAGGCCCCGCCACCCGGCCACCGCCCGGGCCGGCGGCGCGCCGGCGGCCCGCGCGCCCGCCAGGCGCCGCGCACCGACAGCACCAGGGCCCGGGCGGCCGAGGCCGCGGCGAACGCGCCCAGACCGAACGCCAGCAGCGGCGCGACGCCGCGGATCCCCGACCACGCACGCACACGACCACCACGGCACGCCGACGGCGGCCGGGACGACCAGGCGCCCACGCAGCACCTCCCACGTGGTCTTCCGCCAGGGCAGGGCCGGGGCCACCGCCATGAGGAACAGCAGGCCGAGGCCGATGGGGATGACCAGGCGGTTGAAGTACGGGGCGCCCACCGTCACCTGCCCGCCGAGCGCCTCGTAGAGCAGCGGGAACACCGTCCCGAGCAGGACCACGAAGGCGAAGCCGACGAAGAGCAGGTTGTTGACGAGGAAGGCCCCCTCGCGGCTGAGCGGCGCGTCGATGCCGCCCGGGCGAGCGCAGCCGGTCGCCCCGCCAGGCGATCAGGCCCACGCCGACCACCAGCACCACACCGAAGAAGCCGAGCAGCAGCGGCCCGATGGTCGATGTCGGAGAAGGCGTGGACCGACTGGACCACCCCCGACCGGGTGAGGAAGGTGCCGAGGATGGTGAGGCTGAAGGTGGCGATCACCAGCGACAGGTTCCAGACCCGCAGCAGGCCCCGGCGCTCCTGGACCATCACCGAGTGGAGGTAGGCGGTGCCGACCAGCCACGGCAGGAACGCCGCGTTCTCCACCGGGTCCCAGGCCCAGAACCCGCCCCAGCCCGAGCACCTGGTAGGACCACCAGGCGCCGAGCACGATGCCGACGGTGAGGAATCCACGGCGAACAGCGTCCACCGCCGGGTCTCCACCTGCCACCCCTCGTCGAGCCGGCCGGTGATGAGCGAGGCGATGGCGAAGGCGAAGGGCACCGTGAAGCCGACGAAGCCCAGGTAGAGCATGGGCGGGTGGAACGCCACCAGGGGGTTGTCCTGCAGGAGCACGTTGGGCCCGAGGCCCGTCGGCCGGGACGGCCCCGGTCACGTCTGAACGGGTCGGCCGGACCGAGCATCAGGCCGAAGAAGAAGGCGGCCACCACGTAGATGACGAGGGTGGCCCACCCGACCAGCGGCTCGGTCGGCCCGGCGGCGGAACCGCCAGACCATGGCGGCGGCGTAGCCGGCGAGGACGAGACCCCACAGCAGGATCGAGCCGGACAGCGCCGACCACATGCCGGTGATCGAGTAGAGCAGCGGGGTCGCCCGGCTGTTGTTGTCGGCCACGTAGGCGAGGGAGAAGTCGTGGGTGATGAGCGCCCGCTGCATGGCCACCGTGGCCACGCAGCCCCGCCGAGCAGGATCAGCGGCGCGTAGATCTGGCCGCTGCGCATGACGTCGCCCGCCGGTGGCGGACGAGCCCGACGGCGATGTACCACCGCCCCGACGAGCGCGGCCACGAACCCGAGGAGGACGCCGGTGTGGCCGAGGGCGGCGTTCACCGGGGGGGGCCGGACCGGCACGGCGCGGCCCGGCGGTCACCGGCGTGGTCCCGTTGGGCGCCCTCACCCGGTCGGGGATGGGCGGCGACGTACTGCGACGTGTGCTTCACCATGATCTGGTCCGACACGAAGGTGCTCGCCGGCGAAGTGGCCGACCACGACGACCGGGATGTCGGGCTGGAAGAGCTGCGGGCGGGTTGCCCGTGTTGACGACCTGGAGCGCGGTCGACGCCCGATGGTACCACGAAGTCGACCCCGCCGGGCGTGGCGTGCATCGGCCCGGGACGACGACGCCTTCGAGCCGGAAGGTCTTGCGTCCCGAGGGTCGCCTGCTGGGCCACGGCCTGGTCGACGGTCAGGTAGTAGTCGAGCGAACTGCCGAGCCCCTTGACCAACAAAAAGCCGAGGCACCCACCAGCACCGCGCCCACCACGGCGTAGCGGAGCCGGGGCGGCTGGCGGCGAGCGTCGACGGCGTGCCGCGGCCGGCGCCGGCGGGCCCGGTGACGGTCGGCCGGTCGTGCCCGGCCGCCGTCGCCCGGCGGCGCGGTGCAGGCCGGCCCCGGTGTCGTCGGCGGCCTCGACCCGGGCCGCCAGCGCGGTCAGCCGGCCGGCGGCGCCACGACCAGCCGGCCGGCCGTAGGCGAGCCAGCAGCCCGAGCACGATGATGTAGCCGGCGGCGACGTAGCTCACGGCTGCACCAGCGGCTCGCCGTGACGGCGTCCCGAGCCGACGCGCCGGCCGTCGTCGGCGGCTGCGCGCCGGGCCGCCACCGGTCCGTCGGCCCGTCGGGCGCCGGCGTCCCCTCGGCCCACCGCTCCCGAGAGCCATCTCGAGCTCGGTCGCCGAGCCGGTCCTCGAGCACCTCGATCCGGTAACGGACGAGCAGCATCCAGACGAACAGCAGGGTGAAGGCCACGAATCCGAGCAGCAGCGTCCAGGCCATGACCCGTGGATCGTGGGGCGACAGATCGGGGTTCAACACCGTGGCCCCCTGGTGGAGCGTCCTCCACCAGTCGACCGAGAAGTGGACGATGGGCACGTCGACGGCGGCGAACAGGGCGGCGAACGCGCAGCGGCGGGCCCGGACGTCGGGGTCGGCCGGGACCCGGCGCAGGGCCAGGTACCCGAGGAACAGGACCAGCAGCAGGCCGTCGAGTGAGCCGGGCGTCCCACGCCCACCACACCCCCCACGTCGGCCGGCCCCAGATCGACCCGGTCACCAGGGTGAGACGGTGAACACCACCCCCACCTCCATGGCCGAGGCCGCCAGGCGGTCCCAGAACAGCGACCGGGTCCGCGGCCACAGCTACAGGAGGCTGCCCAGGGCGGCCAGGCCGAAGGCCAGGTAGAGCGCCACCCAGGCCACCGGCGGGATGGATGTAGACCAGCCGCACCAGGTTGCCCTGCACCTTGTCGGGCGGGGTGACCCAGAGGCCGAGCCACACGGTGGCGGCCAGCCGACGAGGGCGGCATACCCAGGATCCGGACGTCCCGGGCACCGACGTCGACGCCACCGGCGGGACGGTCGCCGGCCGGCCGGGTCATGCCGACTCCTGGAGGGGTCCGAAGATGAGGACGCCGACAGCCAGGTAGACGACGGCGAAGACGACCAGGATGCCAACCACGGGTCGCCCGTCGCGGCGTGCCGCCGGCCAGCGCCGCCTGCCAGGCCCGGGTCCCGGCCAACAGAACGGGGGCCACCACCGGCAGCAGCAGGAAAGGCAGCAGGGTCTCGCGGACCCGCACCCCGGCGGACAGCGCCCCGTACAGCGTGCCCACCGCGGCCAGCCCGACGGCCCCCGCGAGCGCAGGCCGCCACCACCGGCCAGCGGACTGGACGATGGGCGCCGTAGAGCAAGACCACGCCGGCGGCGAGGACCACCTCGAGCACCACCAGTTGGACGGCCACGGCGGCCGCCTTGCCGAGGAATATCCCGGCCGGGTCGAGCCCCGACAGCCGCAGCCCGTCCCGGGCGCCGTCGGCCGACTCCACCGCGACGCTGCGCTGCACGGCCAGCACGGCGGCAGAACAGGACCGCCACCCAGAACAGGCCGGCGGCCCCCTGCCCATGGGCGCCGGTCGGGCCCGAGGGCGAAGGCGAACAGGGCCAGCACGACCACGGCGAACGGCAGCCACCTGGTTCAGGGCCACCCGCGACCGGATCTCGATGCGGAGGTCCTTGCCCGCCACCAGCAGGGCGTCACGCCACATGGCGGTCCCCTCACCGCGGCCGGATGGGCCGGATCGGCGGCACGCGAGCGTGCGCCCGCCCACGACCCGCCCGCCGGCCACGGTGACGGCCCGTGGCCAGCGGCTCCACCAGGCCGGGCTCGTGGGAGGCCACCGAGCACGGTGGCCCCGGCGGCAGCCGCCTCGGCCGACCACCGCGCAGGGTCTCCCGGGCCCCGGCGTCCAGGCCGGCGTGGGGCTCGTCCAGCAGCCACAGCTCGGGGGCGCGGGCCACCAGGACGGCCAGGGCCACCCGGCGCCGCTGGCCGGCGGACAGGCGCACGGCCGGCGTGCGCCGCAGCCGGCCGGTGAGCCCCAGCCGGTCGCAGGCCCCGGCGATGCGCGCCGGGTCGCCGCCGGCCGCCCGCACGGCGAAACGGACGTTCTCGGCGGCCGTCAGCTCGTCGTAGAGGTGGGCGGCGTGGCCCAGCATGCCCATCCGGCGGCGCACCGGGCCCGGTGGCGGGCCGGATCGAGCCCGAGGACCCGGACCCGCCCCGACGAGACCGGCACCAGGCCGGCGCACACCCGCAGCAGGCTCGTCTTTCCGGCCCCGTTCGGACCCTCGACGAGCACGGTCTCGCCCACGGCCACGTCGAGGTCGATGCCGGCGAGGAGGGGGAACCGGTCCGAGAGCGCGACGGCGTCACGGAGGGAGAGCGCAGGGGGAGGGGGTACCGGGGGGGCCATGCCGTCGGTCCATGCTACGGGGCCCCGGGCCCACCGGGCCAGGCGGGGCGGGGGCTCAGCTGGTGGCCAGGCGGCCGAGATGCAGCTCCTGCAACAGCCGCTGGCACTGGGCCGAGACCCAGTCGAGGTTGTGGGTGAGCAGCAGCACCCCGAAGACGACGAGGACGGTCCCGCCCACCAGGTCCACGGCGCGCAGGCGGCCCCGCACCCGGGCGATGCCGTCGGTCATGCGGCCGAAGGCCAGGCCGCAGAGGAGGAAGGGCACGCCCAGGCCGAGCGAGTACGCCAGCAGCAGGGCGACGCCGCCGACCAGCGTGGACCGGGCGGCGGCCAGGGCCAGCACGCTGCCGAGCACCGGGCCGATACAGGGCGTCCACCCGAAGGCGAACGCCATACCCATCACGGGGGGCGCCCACGCACCCAGCGCCGACGGCCGGACGGCGAACCGGCGCTCACCGACCACGACGACCGGCAGGCGCACGCCGAGCGCCATTCCCACGAGCACCAGCCCGAAGGCCACCACCACCGCGCCCGAGACCGTCTCGAGCGACGAGCTGGTGCGTGAGCAGCAGGCGGCCCACGGCCGAGGCCGCCGCGCCCAGCACGACGAACACCACCGTGAAGCCGGCGATGAACCAGAGGATGCCCCGCAGCACGCGGCCGCGCTCCACCCGCAGCTGCTCGGCCGTGGTGACCTCCGTCTCGTCACCGCTCCCCGGCGGCGGTCCGGTGCCGGCGGCGGCCACGGCCGCGGGCACCCGCTCCCGGTCGTGCTCCCCCATGGCCGAGAGCTCGGCCGCCGTCAGCCCCGACACCATCGAGATGTAGCCGGGCACCAGCGGCAGCACGCACGGCGACAGGAACGAGAGCATGCCGGCCCCGAAGGCGACCAGCAGGCCCAGCGGGTCGGCACTGACGGCGAGGACGGCCGCCGTCACCGGCATGCTCAGGCGAGCTGGCTCTTCACCAGCGCCAGGTCGGCCTCCACCATCATCCCCACCAGCCCCGGGAAGTCGGTGTCGCGCTTCCAGCCGAGGACGCGTTCCGACTTGGCGGGGTCGCCCACCAGCAGGTCGACCTCGGCGGGTCGGAGGAACCGGTCGTCGATGGTGACGTGCTCCTCCCAGTCGAGGTCGGCCGCCGCGAACGACAGCTCCACCAGCTCGCGCACCGAGTGCGTCTCCCCGGTGGCGACCACGTAGTCGTCGGGGGCGTCCTGCTGGAGCATGAGCCACATGGCCCGCACGTAGTCGGCGGCGAACCCCCAGTCGCGCTGGGCGTCGAGGTTGCCGAGTGCGAGGGTCGACTGGAGGCCGTGCCTGATGCGGGCCACGCCGTGGGTCACCTTGCGGGTGACGAACTCGAGGCCCCGGCGGGGCGACTCGTGGTTGAAGAGGATGCCCGAGGAGGCGTGGAGGTCGTAGCTCTCGCGGTAGTTGACCGTGATCCAGTGGCCGTACACCTTGGCCACCCCGTAGGGGCTGCGCGGGTAGAAGGGGGTCTCCTCGCGCTGGGGCACCTCGAGGACCTTGCCGAACATCTCCGACGAGCTGGCCTGGTAGAAGCGGATGCCCGGGTCGACGGTGCGGATGGCGTCGAGGATGCGGGTCACCCCGAGCGCCGTCGTCTCACCGGTCAGCACCGGCTGGTTCCACGACGTCTGCACGAACGACTGGGCCGCCAGGTTGTAGACCTCGGTGGGCCGGTGGTCCCTCAGGATGTGGAGCATCGACACCTCGTCGAGGAGGTCCCCGGCCACCAGCTCGATGCGGTCCTGGATGTGGGCGATGCGCTCGAAATTCAACGTGGACGAGCGCCGCACCATGCCGATGACGTCGTAGCCGTTCTCCAGCAGGAACTCGGCCAGGTAGGAGCCGTCCTGCCCGGTGACGCCGGTGATCAGTGCTCGCTTCTCCTTCACGGTCACGCTCCTCGCTCGGTTCCTCGATCGTCCGTGGCCCCGCCGCCGCGCCCACCGGGTCCGTCCGCCTGCCACCACGGCGGCCGCTTCTCGATGAAGGCGGAGATGCCCTCGGCCGCCTCGGCCGTCTGGCTCGTGACGGTGAGCATGGCGTGCAGGTGGCCGAGCGCCTCGGCGGCGGGCGAATCCCACACAGCGTAGAACGAATCCCGGCCGAGTTTCATCGCCCCCGGCGGCTTCGAGGCCAGCACCCCGGCCAGGTCGTCCACGGCGGCGTCGAGACCCTCGTGGGCGACCACCCGCGAGACGAAGCCGATCCGCTCGGCCTCGGCGGCCCCGACGATGCGGCTCGTCATCATCAGCTCGAGCGCCTTCTTCGGCGGCATCGAGCGCAGCATCGGCACCGTCACCATGTACGGCCAGAGCCCCACGTTCAGCTCGGGCGCGCCGAAGCGGGCCCGGTCCGACGCCACCACCAGGTCGCACGAGAGGGCCAGGCCGAGTCCGCCGGCCACCGCCCACCCCTGCACCCGGGCGATCGTGGGCTTACCCAGCTGCCACAGCTCCTCGAACAGCGCCGCCAGCCATCCCCGGGCCAGGTGGTGGTCGAGGTAGCCGTCGCTCCCGCCGGCGGCGTGCTCGGGCGCCATCCCCGACAGGTCCGCCCCCGCGCAGAAGGCGTCGTCGCCGGCACCGGTGAGCACGACCACCCTGACCTCGGGATCGTCCGCCGCCGACGCCACCCCCCGGCGGAGGGCGGCGATGACCTCCCAGGTCA
Organism: uncultured Actinomycetota bacterium; assembly: GCA_963838005.1. Taxonomy (GTDB): domain Bacteria; phylum Actinomycetota; class Acidimicrobiia; order Acidimicrobiales; family RAAP-2; genus CAWIPW01. The sequence goes on along the minus strand of CAWIPW010000001.1, from coordinate 114,816 downwards.
TGGCGTTGCGGCGGTCGGCCCGGTCGATGGTCAGCGTGAGGACGGGGCCCCGCCGGACGGCGAGCACCTCGCCGGGCACGTCCTCCGGCGAGGGCTCCGGCGCGGGCTCCGGTGAGGGCTCCGGCGGCGACGCAGGCACCGCACGACGCTACCCGTTCGCCGGTACCCTTTCGGCCATTCCGACCGCCGCCATCGTCTCGTTCCGCCTCGGAGGATCCGACGGTGTGGCCGTGGAGGCGGCCAAGTGGGCGGGTGCCCTGGGCGAGCTCGGCTACGCCGTGGTCACCGTGGCCGGCGAGGGCGACGCCGACACCGTGGTCGAGGGCCTCTCGCAGGGGGCCGCCGCCGGGCCCGAGCCGGCCGCGCTGGCGGCCGCGCTGGCACCCGCCGACGTGGTGGTGGTGGAGAACCTCTGCTCCCTGCCCCTCAACCCCCGGGCCGCGGCCGCAGTGGCGGCCGAGCTCGCCGGCCGGCCGGCGGTGCTCCGCCACCACGACCTGCCCTGGCAGCGGCCCCACCTGGCCGGGCATGCGCCCCCGCCCGGCGACGCCCGCTGGTCGCACGTCACCATCAACGACCTCAGCCGGCGCCAACTGGCCGCCCACGGCCTGGCGGCCACCACCGTCCACAACACCTTCGACGTGGCCGCCGGCGGCGATCCGGCCGCAGCGGCGGCCGCCCGTCGCCGGGTCCGGGCCGCCCTCGGGCTCGGTGACGCCGACCGCCTGGTGCTGCAGCCGACGAGGGCCATCCCCCGCAAGAACGTCGCCGGCGGGCTGGCCGCCGCGGCCGCCCTGGACGCCACCTTCTGGCTGCTCGGCCCGGCCGAGGACGGCTTCGGGCCCGAGCTCGTCCGCCTGGTGGCGGGGGCGGCCGCGCCGGTGCGGCTGGGCCCGGCCGGCGGCACCGGCCCGACCGCGGTGGCGGAGGCCTACGCGGCCTGCGACGCCGTCGTACTGCCATCGACCTGGGAGGGGTTCGGCAACCCGTCGGTGGAGTCGGCCGTGCACGGCCGGCCCCTGCTGATCGGCCCGTACCCGGTGGCCGGGGAGCTGGCCGCCCACGGGTTCCGTTGGTTCGGTCTCCACCGGGCGGCCGCGCTGGCGGCCTGGCTCGAGGACCCCGACCCCGCGCTCCTGGACCACAACCGGAAGGTGGCCGCGGCCCACTTCGACCGTCGGGACCTGCCCGCCCGGCTGGCGGCCGTGCTGCCGCCCCACTGACCGGCCCCGGCCGCTGGGCCCTGGGCCGGGGCCGGGGGACGGACCGGTCGGCCGAGGGGGGCGACGCTACGCTCGGCCGCATGCAGCCACTCCGGGCCGACGACGGTGACCGCGCCCCGACGCGCGGCGGCAGGCGTTCCACGTCCGGTCGGCGGCTCTCGGCCGAGCAGCGGCGCAGCCAGCTGTTCGAGATCGCCCTGGCCCTCTTCGCCGAGCGCGGCTACGCGGCCACCACCATGGACGACATCGCCGAGGCCGCCGGGGTGACCAAGCCCCTCGTCTACCAGCACTTCGACTCGAAGCGGGCCCTGTACCTCGAGCTGATGGACGTGGTGTCGGAGCGGGTCATCGACGTCATCGCCAAGGACGCGGCCACGGCCGACGGGCCCCGCCAGCAGGTGGTGGTCGGGTTCAACGCCTACTTCCGCCTGGTCGTCTCCAACGAGGCCGCCTTCAGGTTGCTGTGGGGCCGGGACGCCCCCGACGACCCCGAGCTGGGCGAGGCCCTCCGTCGCGTGGAGGACGCCTTCGCCACCGCCATCGACCCGCTCATCGATGCCGGCCTCGACCCCGAGCACCGCCTGACCCTGGCCTACGCCGTGGTCGGCATGGCCGAGGGCGCCAGCCGGCACTGGCTCGACCGGAGGGGCGCCGGGTCACCGGACGGCCCGGACGAGGCCGAGGCGGCCCGCCTGGCCAACCGCATCGCCGACCTGGCCTGGGCCGGGCTGCGCCAGGTCCACCGCGACTGACGGGCCCGTCGCCGAAATCTGACCTGGTCGCTAAACTCTGTGGAGTAGGAGGTCGCCACCACCGGCGACCGCACAGGAGCGACCGATGCACACCACCGCCCGGGCCGGATGGGCACGCCGGCTGTTCAGCTTCCCCGACCCGGTCAACGAGAAGGCCGCCCGCACGGTGGCGGCCGGGGTCGTGGTGCTGTCGGTGGCGGTTATCGCCTCCCGCCAGCCGTGGCTGTTGGTCGTGCTGGCGGCGGGGTTCTGGGCCCGGGTGCTGACCGGACCGACGCTCAGCCCCCTCGGACAACTGGCCACCCGCGTGATCGCCCCCCGCCTGGGCCCGCCCAGGTACGTCCCCGGGCCGCCCAAGCGGTTCGCCCAGGCCGTCGGCGTGGTGTTTTCCACCACGGCCGCCGTGCTGGCACTGGGCTTCGGCCTCGACACCGCCGCCTGGGTCGTGACCGGCCTCCTGACCGCGGCCGCCCTCCTCGAGTCGGCGTTCGCCATCTGCCTAGGCTGCATCGCCTTCGGCTGGCTCATGCGCGCCGGCGTCGTACCGGCGTCGGTGTGCGAGGCGTGCGCCGACATCTCCGGCCGTCATCGCGAGCCGGCTCCGGCCGCCCGAGTGGCGACCGTCAGCGGGCGTCCGACAGCCGGGGTGCCAATGCCCCGATGAGGGTGAGCAGCTCCCGGGCGCAGGCCACGTAGACCTCGTCCTCCCCGCCCGCCGGGTCGGCGACGTCCTCCCACGGCTCGAGGGACACCGACGCCAGGTCGAGGGCGGCCAGTCGGTCGGGCAGCGGCCCGGGGCCGGGCGGCAGGTCGCGCACCAGGCGGTGGACGGTGGCCGTGCGGGCGGCCACCGCCGGGTGGCGCCGCCGGACATAGGCGGTGTGCTCGGAGGCCATGGTCAGGACGAGGTCGGCGCGGTCGAGATCCCCGTCGGTCACCTGGTGGCTGCGATGGCCCCCGGCCGACAGCCCCACCTCGTCCAGGGCCCGCTGGGTGCGGCCGCTCACGGGCCGGCCCTCGAGGACGTGCGTCCCGGCGGTGACGATCTCGAGTGGCGTCCCCTCGGCCACGGCGGCCGACAGCATGGCGCCGGCCATCACGGAGCGGGCCGCGTTGCCGGTGCAGAGGGTGACTACGCGGAGGGGGGAGTCGCCGGACATGCGGCCGGACGCTACCCGAGCCGGGGCCGGCGACCCCGAACGGGCCGGCGTGGCGTCAGCGGATGTGGATGCCCGAGATGGCCCTGGCGATCACCAGGCGCTGGATCTCCGACGTGCCCTCGAAGATCGTGTAGATCTTCGAGTCGCGGTGCCAGCGCTCGACCGGGTGCTCGCGGACGTAGCCGTAGCCGCCCATGATCTGGATGGCCTCCTCCGTCACGTAGACGGCGGTCTCGCCCGCGTAGAGCTTGGACATCGAGCCCTCGCCCGAGGTGAACTTCTTGCCGTTGCGGCCCATCCACGCCGCCCGCCACACCAGCAACCGCGAGGCGTCGATGCGGGTCTTCATGTCGGCCAGCTTGAAGGCGATCCCCTGGTTGTCGATGATGGGCCGCCCGAACGCCTGGCGCTCCTTGGCGTACTCGAGCGAGTACTCGTAGGCGGCGCGGGCGATGCCCAGCGCCTGGGCGCCGACCGTCGGCCTCGACGCCTCGAAGGTGGCCATGGCCGCCTGCGAGGTCGTCTTCTTCCCCTCCCGGGCCCGGGCCATTCGCTCGTCGAGCTTCTCCTTGCCGCCGAGCAGACAGTGGCCGGGTACCCGCACGTCGTCGAGGACCACCTCGGCCGTGTGCGACGCCCGGATGCCCATCTTCTTGAACTTCTGACCCTGGCGCAGGCCGGGCGTATTCGGGGGCACGATGAAGCTCGCCTGGCCGCGGGCCTTGAGCTCGGGATCGACCGAGGCCACCACCACGTGGATGTCGGCGATGCCGCCGTTGGTGATCCACGTCTTGATGCCGTTCAGCACCCACTCGTCCTTGGCCTCGTCGTAGACGGCCCGGGTCCGCAGCGACGACACGTCCGACCCGGCGTCGGGCTCCGACACGGCGAAGGCGGCCAGCTGGATCTTCTCAGGGGTGCCGAAGCACTGGGGCCCCCACTCGACCAGCTGCTCGGGCGTGCCGTTGGCGGCGATGCCGGCCAGTCCGAGGGTCGTGCCGAAGATGGACAGGGCGATGCCGGCGTCACCCCATGCCAGCTCCTCGTTGGAGATGGGCATCAGCAGGCCGGCCTGGTCGAAGAAGCACTGGGTGATGAAGTCGAAGGAGTACAGCCCGACCTTGGCGGCCTCCTCGATGATGGGCCACGGCGTCTCCTCGCGCTCGTCCCATTCGTGGGCGGCCGGTCGGACGACCGTCTCCGCGAAGTCGTGGACCCATTTCTGGATCTGCAGCTGGTCTTCGTTCAGCTCCAGCGAGAACTCGGGCATCACGCCCTCCTTTGCCGGCCGTCCGGCCGCTCGGCGTCGCCGGGGCCGGTGGCCCCGCAGGTGCGTAGTTACTCAATAGTAACAAGGAGGAGCGGCGCATGCCAGGCTCGGCCGACCGGGCGCGGTGGGGACGGTCGCGGTGGCCCGGCGGACACGGGACCACGCCACCGGGGACGGCCGACGACGACCGGCTGCAACTGCCGGCGACGCCGGCGCATCCGTGACTCAGGCGCTGGGGCGGACGTCGACCGCCTGCAGTCCCTTCGGGCCTTCCTGCACCTCGAACTCGACCGCCTGGCCCTCCTCGAGGGCCCGGAAGCCGTTCATCTGGATGGCGGAGTGATGCACGAAGACATCTGGACCGCCACCGGGCTGGGAGATGAAGCCGAAGCCCTTCTCGGCGTTGAACCACTTCACTGTTCCGGATGCCACGGTGGCATACCCCTTTCGCACTGATGCGTTGCAAACGGGGGTCCACCCGTCGACGTCGATACCACCCGGGACGCGGGTGCCGTCGCGGCGTCAGGGGACCCTCTCGCCGCAAAACGCTAGCAGTCCGACTACCAGATACCCACCCTCGACAGCGCGATTCGCGCGCTGTTCACCGTGCGTTCACGGACGCCTGACACGGGTGCCCTCGGGCGAGTCCTCGACCAGCCAGCCGTCCGCCACCAGGCGGTCGCGCAGCTCGTCGGCGCGCCCGAAGTCGCGCATCGGCGCGCGCCGCGTCGCGCTCGGCCACCAACGCGGCGGTGACGCCGTCGAGCTCGCCGTCGCCTCCGGGAACCAGGGCCAGACCCATCACCGCACACGCCCATGCCACCGCCCGCGCCAGTTCCGCGGCGGTGGCGTCGTCACCGGCGTCGGCGGCCACGTTGGCGGCCCGCGCCGCCTCGAAGATCTCACCGAGCGCACCCGGGGTGTCGAGGTCGTCGTCCATGCGCTCGCGGAACCGGTCCAGCAACGCCAGGCCGGCGCCGGTGACGCCCCCGTCGCCCGCCACCCACGGCGCGGTGGCCAGCGGGTCGTCGAGGGCGAAGCGCCGCGCCAGCTCATCGAGCCTGTCCAGGGCCCCCACGGCCTGGGTCACCGAGTTGGGGGTGACCTCGATCGGCGACCGGTAGTGGGCCCGCAGCACCAGCAGCCGGTACGCCCGGGGGTCGGCCCGCGTGAGGAGGTCGTCGAGGGAGGTGAAGTTCCCCACCGACTTGGACATCTTCTCACCGCCGACGGTGACCCAGCCGTTGTGCACCCAGTGGTGGGCGAAGTCGCGACCGAGGGCGACGGCCTGGGCCCGCTCGTTCTCGTGGTGGGGGAAGATGAGGTCGATGGCACCCCCGTGGACGTCGAAGCCGTCACCCAGAAGGTCGAGCGACATGACCACGCACTCGGTGTGCCAGCCCGGCCGGCCCGGCCCCCACGGGCTCGGCCACGTCGGCTCGCCCGGCTTGGCCTTCTTCCACAGCACGAAATCGAGCGGGGTCCGCTTCTCCTCTCCCGACGCCACGCGCGCCCCCGACCGCAGGGACTCGAGCGGCTGTCGGGCCAGCAGGCCGTAGCCGGGGACGTCGTCGACCGACAGGTAGACCCCGTCCGAGGTCTCGTAGGCCACGCCCCGCTCGACCAGTTCACCCACCATGGCCACCATGCGGTCGACGTAGGCGGTGGCGTGGGGCACCTCGTCGGGACGCAGCACCCCGAGCGCCCCCATCGCCTCCCACCACACCTGCTCGTAGGTGGCGGCCAACTCGCCGGTGCCGATCCCCTTCTCGGCGGCCCGCTCGATGACCTTGTCGTCGATGTCGGTGATGTTGGAGACGTAGGTCACGTCGAGTCCGGAGGACAGGAGGTACCGGCGGAGGACGTCGAAGACGAGCGAGAAGCGGCCATGCCCGAGGTGCGGCGCGTCGTAGACGGTGGGGCCGCACACGTAGAGCGACACCGCACCTGCATTCCGCAGCGCCAGCTCGCGAACGTCCCCGGTGGCCGTGTCGTGGAGGCGCAGCACGCAAGGTACGGTAACCCGATCATGAGCGCCGACGCGAACAGGGGGGCGCCGGCCCGTGGGGATCCCGGAGAAGCCGGCGATCGAGGGGCTCGAGGCCACCTGGTCGGCCCGGTGGGACGAGGACGGCACCTACCGCTTCGTCCCGGGTGCACCCCGCGACCGGGTGTTCTCCATCGACACGCCGCCTCCGACGGTGTCGGGTTCGCTCCACGTGGGCCACGTGTTCTCCTACACGCACACCGACACCGTCGCCCGCTACCAGCGCATGCGGGGCCGCGAGGTCTTCTACCCCATGGGGTGGGACGACAACGGCCTGCCCACGGAGCGCAGGGTGCAGAACTACTTCGGCGTGCGCTGCGACCCCCAGCTCCCCTACGACCCCGACTTCGCTCCGCCGGACGAGCCCCCGTCCGAGCCCGTCGCCGTGTCCCGTCCGAACTTCGTCGAGCTGTGCCTGGCCCTGACCGTCGAGGACGAGCGTGCCTTCGAGCACCTCTGGCGCACCCTGGGCCTGTCGGTGGACTGGACCCGCACCTACGCCACCATCGGTGAGGCGGCCCGCCGGGCGTCCCAGCGGGGATTCCTCAGACTGCTGGCCGCCGGCCACGCGTACCAGCAGACGGCACCGACCCTGTGGGACGTGGACTTCCGCACGGCGGTGTCCCAGGCCGAGCTGGAGGAGCGCGAGCGACCGGGCGCCTACCACCGCCTCCGCTTCCCCTTCGCCGACGCCGGGCACGGCGCAGGTGGGGTGGACATCGAGACGACCCGGCCCGAGCTGCTGCCGGCGTGCGTCGCACTGGTCGCCCATCCCGACGACGAGCGCTACCGGCCGTTGTTCGACACCCTGGTCACCACTCCCCTCTTCGGCGTGCGCGTCCCCGTGCTGGCGCACGGGCTGGCCGATCCCGAGAAGGGATCGGGCATCGCCATGGTCTGCACGTTCGGCGACACCACCGACGTGGTGTGGTGGCGCGAGCTGGGCCTCGCCACCCGGACGATCGTCGGCCGCGACGGCCGGCTCCAGGCGGTGCGGTGGGGGTCGCCGGGGTGGGAGTCCGACCGGCCGGCGGCGGCCGCGGCCTCCTACGACGAGCTGGCCGGCCGCACCGTCCGCCAGGCGCAGACCCGCATCGTCGAGCTGTTGGCCGACTCGGGTGACCTGATCGGCGACCCATCGCCCATCACCCATCCGGTCAAGTTCTTCGAGAAGGGGGAGCGCCCCCTCGAGATCGTGTCGTCGCGTCAGTGGTTCGTGCGCACCCTGCCGCTGCGGGACACGCTGCTCGCCCGGGGCGAGGAGCTGGCGTGGCACCCGCCGTACATGGCCCACCGGTTCAGGGCGTGGGTCGAGGGACTGGCCAGCGACTGGAACATCAGCCGGCAGCGCTTCTTCGGCGTGCCGTTCCCGGTGTGGTACCGGGTGGCCGACGACGGCGCCGCCGACTTCTCGTCACCCGTCGTCCCGACCGAGGACCGCCTCCCGGTCGATCCGTCCACCGACGTCCCCGACGGGTTCGACCCGGACCAGCGCGACGTGCCCGGGGGCTTCACCGGCGATCCCGACGTCATGGACACGTGGGCGACCTCGTCGCTGACGCCGCAGATCGCCGGCGGCTGGGAGGACGACCCCGAGCTGTTCGCCGGGGTCTTCCCCATGGACGTCCGCCCGCAGGCCCACGACATCATCCGCACCTGGCTGTTCTCCACGGTGGTGCGGTCCGAGCTCGAGCACGGGACGCTCCCCTGGCGCAACGTGGCCATCTCCGGGTGGGTCCTCGACCCCGACCGCAAGAAGATGTCGAAGTCCAAGGGGAACGTGGTCACGCCGCTGCCCCTGCTCGAGCGCTACGGCGCCGATGCCGTGCGCTACTGGGCCGCCGGCGGACGGCCGGGCACCGATACCGCCGTCGACGAGGGCCAGATGAAGGTGGGCCGGCGGCTGGCCATCAAGGTGCTCAATGCCTCGAGGTTCGTGCTCGGGCGCATCGCCGCCGAGGGCGAGGCCCCGGCGGCGGGCGCCGTCACCACCCCCCTCGACCGGGCCCTGCTGGCCCGGTTGTCCGCCGTCGTCGACGAGGCGACCACCGCCTTCGAGGGCTTCGACTACGCCCGCGCCCTCGAGCGGACCGAGGCCTTCTTCTGGGCGTTCTGCGACGACTATCTCGAGCTGGTGAAGACCCGCGCCTACGGGGAGGGGGCCGACGCGTCCACGGCCACGGCCACGGCCTCGGCCCGAGCCTCGCTGGCCCTGGCCCTGTCGGTGCAACTGCGGCTGTTCGCGCCCGTCCTGCCCTTCGTCACCGAAGAGGTGTGGTCGTGGTGGCAGGTGGGCAGCGTCCACCGGGCCGCCTGGCCGTCCCCGGCCGAGCTGGCCGCGTCCGTGGGCGACGATGCCGATCCGGCCGTGCTCGACGTGGCCGCCGAGGTGCTCGGTGCCGTCCGTCGGGCGAAGACGTCGGCCAAGCGCTCGATGCGCTCGGGGGTGGCGCGCCTCACCGTCACCGACACGCCGGCGCGCCTGGCCCTGCTGGCCGCCGGCCGCGCCGATCTCGTCGACGCCGGCGGCGTGGCCGAGCTGGTGGCTGTGGAGGGCGACGGGTTCGACGTCGATGTCGAGCTGGCCGCCGAAGACTGAGCGGGCCGCCGGACCTGAGTTGGCCGCCGGACCTGACGGCGCGGCGTCAGTTGGACAGGTACAGGGACATGGCGGCGTCCGCCATTTCGTGGGGTTCGCCCTCCTGGATGATCCGGCCGTGGGTCATGATGGCCGCCCGGGTGGCCACCGACAGCGCCGTGGTGACGAACTGCTCGACCAGCAGCACCGTGATCCCGTCGGCGGCCAGCTCGCCGACAAGCTGGTAGAGCTCCGAGACGATGAGGGGCGCCAGGCCCATCGACAGCTCGTCGAGGAGCAGCACCTTCGGATCGGTCACCAGCGCACGGGAGATGGCCAGCATCTGCTGCTCGCCACCGGACATCGTGCCGGCCGTCTGCGACCGTCGCTCGGCGAGGCGGGGGAAGGTCGCGTACGTCCGCTGCTCGACCTCGGCCAGCGTGATGTCGCCGGCATAGGTCCAGATCCGCAGGTTCTCGCGGACCGTCAGGTTGGGGAAGATGCCCCTGCCCTCGGGAATCGAGCACAGGCCTCCGCGGGCCAGCCTGGCCGGATCGGTGTTGCGGATCGGTTCCGTACCGATGCGCACCCGACCGGCCGTCGGCTTGATCTTGCCGCCGATGACGTTCAGCAGCGTCGTCTTGCCGGCGCCGTTCGGCCCGAGAAGGGCGAAGACGCTCCCGGGGGGGACATGGAGGTCGACGCCGTGGAGCACCTCGATGCGGCCGTAGCCGGCGCGCAGGCCCTCGACCGTGACGGCCGGCGGGAAGGTGAGCGGTGAGGACACCTCCGACGACGAAGACGACGAAGTGGCCGCGTCGGCACCGGTCGACGACGGCGCCTCGTCGGGTGGCGGCGGGGTCGTCATGTGCCCGTACCTCCCCTCGCCGGCGGCTGGGCGGCCGACGGGTTGTCGACGGCGCGCGCCACGTTCTCGTGGAGGTCGGCCACCCGCTCGTGGAGTACCGCCAGCTTCTCCTTGACCTCCTCCACCTTGCGGTGGACGTTGTCGATGCGGACGGGGCCGGCCGCGGCCGCCATGACGTCGGCCTGCGCGCCGGTCCCGGCGCCCAGGTACGCGGCCTGGACCGCCGGGTCGGACCGCACCTCCTCCGGCGTGCCCGACGCGATGATCTGCCCGAAGTCGAGGACGTGGATCTGGTCGCAGACCCGCATGACCAGCTCCATGTCGTGCTCGACGAGCAGCACGGACATGCCCCCGGCGGCCAGCTGGGTGAGGAGGTTGCCGAAGGCCACCGACTCGTGCTCGTCGAGGCCCGATCCGGGCTCGTCCAACAGGAGCAGCTTCGGCCCGATGGCGAGTGCCCGGGCCAGCTCGACCATCCTGGCGTGCCCGGTCGGCAGCGCGCTCGCCTGCTCGTGCTCCTCGCCCTCGAGGCCGACGCCGTCGAGGAGCCGCTCCGACGTGTTGACGACCAGCGATCCCGGGCCGTGGTGCTCGGGGGCGATCTCGTGGCCGCCCTGGCGCCGGGTCCAGGGGAACGTCTTGCGGATGTGCCGCCACTGCCACCATTTGACGGCCGACTCCAGGCCGACCTGGACGTTCTCCGCGGCCGTCATCGTGCCGAACAGCTCGAGGCGCTGGAACGTCCGGGCGATGCCGATGCGGGCGCGCCGGTGCGGGCTCATCCCGTTCAGCAACCTGTCGCCGAAGAAGACCTCGCCCCGGGTCGCATGCTGCAGGCCGCTGATGACGTTGAACAGCGTCGTCTTGCCGGCACCGTTCGGCCCGATGAGGCCGGTGACCTTTCCGGGCATGACGGTGAGGTTGACGTCGGAGAGGGCGGCCACGCCGCCGAAGTTGACGGCCAGCTCGCGCACCGTCAGCGTGGGCACCCCCGGCGCCGGGATCTCCGCGCCGGGGGTGCCCGGCAGCGGCGCGGTGGCGCCGGACAGGTCGACGTCCGTGTCGACCTCCGCCGGGGCATCGGCATCGGTCTCGTCCGGCCCGGTCGCTCGGGCGTCGTCGACCGCGGGCGCGGGGCCTCCCTCTCCTCGGGCGGAGGTGAGTGGTCGACCGTCGCCGTCGCCGTCGCCGTCGCCGTCGCCGTCGCCGTCCGGACCGGGCGGGCAGGCGGGAGCTGGTCGATCGGCGGGGGCGGCGGCACGTGCGGCGGTGGAGGGGCCGGCCATCCGGCACCTCCTCGGACGACGCCGTCGTCAGCCGGCGGCACGCACGCCTCCCTCGAGCCCGACCCCGTCGGGCGGGACGACCACGGCCACGCCGTCATGGGCCCGTCGCCGCCGGTCGACCCACGGCAGGGGGATGTGGATGGCGGAGATGCCGAGGATGCCGTTGGGTGCCCAGCCGATGAGCACGATGCCGACCCCGGCGAACAGGCCGACGCCGTTCCGCCATTCGTAGTTGAGCAGCGCGAACGTGAGCGCGCCGAGGAAGGCGCCGCTGATGGTGCGCACGCCCCAGATGGTGACGAACAGCACGAACATGACCCCGCTGAAGATGTCGACGTCGGTCTGCCCGACGACCTCGAAGGTCGTCCCCCACAGGGCTCCGGCCAGGCCGGCCATGCCGGCGGCGATGGCGAACACGGCGATCTTGGTGAAGGCGGCGTTCAGCCCGATGGTGGCGCACGCCGCCGGCGAGTCGTTGAGGGCGACCAGGCGGCGGCCGAACAGGCTGCGACGGATGGCGAGGACCAGCAGGGCGCTCAGGACGAACACCACCGAAATGAGGATGAACTCGGCCCGGTCGCTGGCGAAGGACAGCCCGGGCAGCACCATCCGGTACTCGGTCAGCCCCGTACCCAGTATCTGACTCTGGCTGAACAGGGCCGTGTAGCAGGCGTCGGCGAAGGCGAAGGTGGCCAGGGTCAGGTAGAGACCCCGCAGCCGCGTGGTCGGCCATGCGATCAGCGCACCGACGGCCGCACAGACCAGTACCGCGCCCACCAACCCCACGGGCGACCCGGCTCCGGCGACATGACCCATGACGTAGGCGCCGATCCCCATGAAGGTGAACTGGGCCAGGGACACCTGACCGGCGTAGCCGATGAGCAGCACCAGCGACACGCCGATGATGCCGTAGATCATGGTCTGTCCGGCGATGGTGCCCACCGCGCTGGTGCCGTCGAGGAACGAGCCCGACAACGTCAACGAGAAGATGATGACGACCACCATGAAGGCGCCGCCGACCCCGAGGGACTCCCACCCGCTGCCGACCCGTGGCGGCTTCAGCGTGGACATCCGCCCGACGGCCCGCAGGCGGGTGGCCGGCAGCAGGATGAGCGCCACGAACAGGAAGACCATCGGCAGCGCCGTCGTCGTCAGGGCGGCCCACTGCGGCAGGTGGGGGATGGCGTAGCTGTTGTAGTAGGTGACGGCCAGCCCGAGGACGAGGGCACCGAGGTAGGTGAGCGGGACGCTGCGCAAGCGGCCCACGACGGCGGCTGCGAAGCCGTTGACCACCAGCAGTGCCATGACGTAGGTGTCGAGGGCCGTCTGCTGCTGCTGGGCGATCAGCACGCCGGCCAGGGCCCCGAGGAAGGTCCCGAGGATCCAACCGGTCTGGCTCATGCGCACCGGCGACGCCCCCGTCATGGCCAGCAGGTCCCGGTCGTCGACGACGGCCCTGAGGGCCATGCCCAGGCGGAAGTTGTAGAACAGGAAGCGGAGGGCCACCGCCACCAGTACGGCCGCCACCACGATGATGATGTCCTGGGAGGTGATGCCGACGCCGGCGATGTTGAAGGTCCCCCCGAGCAGCGGGCTGATCTGGTCGCCGTTGTTCTCGCCGAAGATGGTCAGGGCGATGCCGATGAGGATGACGAGCAGGCCCAGGCTCACCATCACCGGCCGTTCGCCGGTCTCACCCAGCAGGCGCCGGAAGAGCAGCCACTCGACGGCCAGGCCGAAGAGGGGCGCCGCGATCAGGAGCACCAGGGCCATGGCCACCAGGGGCGGCACCACGTCGTGGTGGACCAGCTCCCAGTAGGCGTAGGCGGCGATCATCCCCACGGCACCGTGGGCGAAGTTGAAGATGCCCGAGGTGGTGTAGGTGACCACCAGGCCGGTGGCCGAGATGGCGTAGATCGACCCGAGGATGATGCCGAGCACAGTCAGCTCGATGAACTGCGTCACCGTTCCGCCCTCCCCCCGATGTCACTCACCTCAGGTCGCCACCCCGTCGACAGTCAGGCGCCCGGTGGTAGATAGTACTGGTTGTCGCACCGATAGCCATAGGTGCTCGAATTCACGGGCGGGTCGGCCAGCCGCTGGTACTGCCCGTTGTTGATCTTCCCCAACAGGTAACAGTTCTCGGGCAGCTTCCCCGACGGGTTGGCCGGGGCGATGATGTGGTCGGCGTCGAACGTCGTGGTGTTGTGGAGCGCGGTGAGCACACTGGCCCGCGTCGGGTTGGCGCCGGCCTGCTTCAGCGCCTGGGCGAACAGGGCTGCCGATGCCCAGCCGTACAGGGTGTAGAGGTCGGGTTTGAACCCCGGGTCCACCTTCTGCACCCACGTCTGGAACGTCGACACCGCCGGGACCGTCGCGCTGTCCTGGCCCTGGTAGAGCGACATGTTCTGCTCGAGGTAGTACCCCTGGACGGCGGAAGCGCCGCCCGCGGCCGGGATCAGCTGGTCGGAGTACACGGAGGCGCCGAGCACGACGACGGGGTTGAAGTTCTGCTGGTGGAACGCCTTGATGATGGCGGCCGCGTAGTTGTACGGCTGCTGCTCGAGGAGCACCATCTTCACGCCCTTGTCCTTCATGGCGATGACGTTGGCGTTGAAGTCCAGCTGGGTAATGTCGAACGTGGCGTCGTAGGTCACGTTGTACCCGATGTGGGTCAGCATGGCGTGCTCGCCGTTCCACTGGGCGACCGCCGACGGCTGGTCGGCCACAAGGGTGCCGACGTTGTCGATATCGGCCGGGTACTTGCCCTTCAGGTAGACGAAGGGGCCCTCCTCCCAACCCCCGGCCAGAGGAGCGATGCTGTAGGTGTTCGGCAACGAGTTGGTCATGGCGTCGAGGGTGACCGAGACGTTGGGGACGTCGGGGTTGGCGGCCAGCACCGTGCCCCCGTAGCTGTCCTGCAGGGAGAAGCCGCCGACCATGGCGAAGTCCTTGGTGATGTCCTGCTGCACGAGCTGCTTGTTGGTGGAGCCCGTGTAGTTGTCGTCGCCCGGGTCGACCACGATCTTGCGACCGTTGACCCCCCCCGTGGAATTGACGTAGGCGGCGTAGGCCTCCGTGCCCACCTTGGACCCGAGGAAGAGGCTCTCGAAGCCGGTGTAGACCGTGCCCACGTCCACGCTCTGGGCGGTGATGCCGGTGGTGTTGCCGACGGCGGACGCAGGTACCGACCAGGTGGTCGTCGACCCGCTGCCGCCGCTGGTGGGCGTGGTCGACGGCTTGGTGGAGCTGCACGCCACCGCGGTGGCCGAGAGCACCGCCAGCGCGGCCACCGTGCCGATCCGCTTCTTCCACGAGACTGTAGACAACGCTCCCCCTAAGGTGACTCGGTCGCCGCTCGGCCGCCGCCGCCGGAACGAGAACAGGTTTCACTGACTCTACGTCAGAAACGCGGGAGCGTGTCTAGCATCCCTGCACACCGGCCGGGGCGTCACTGCCCGTTCAGGGTGCGACCCGGGCCCTGATCCCCTCGAGAAACGCCACCGAGGCCATGGTGGTGTGCCGGCTGCGGATGGAGGCCAGCACGTCGAACGCGTGCTGGGCCAGCGGCAGCTCGGCATAGGCCACGGGCGCCTCCGACACCGCCCGCAGCCGGTCGACGAAGACCCGGGCCACCTCCACCGGCACCAGGGTGTCGTTGCCACCGTGCAGGACGAAGATGGGCGGTGCCGACGGCACCACCCGAAACGTCGGCGACGCCTGCTCGAAGACCTCCCGGTCGTCGGCGATGGCCACCTTGAAGACCCGCTCCTCGAGCAGCTCCACCAGCCCCGGCCCGTACTTGCCCGATCCGGACTGCTCACCGGTCATGTCGTAGACGCCGTAGAAGGGGACACAGGCGTCGACACCCGTGTCCGCATCCTCGAAGCCGGGTTGGAAGGCGGAGTCGCCGGGGGTCAGGGCCACGAGGGCGGCCAGATGACCGCCGGCCGACCCGCCCGAGACGGCCACGAACGACGGATCCCCCCCGTACTCGGCGATGTGCTCCCGTACCCACGCCAGGGCCCGCTTGCAGTCGACGACGTGTGCCGGCCACGTGGCCCGGGGACTCAACCGGTAGTTGACGGCCACGCACACCCACCCCCGGCGGACGAGCTCCCCCATCATCGGGCGTCCCTGCTCCCGCTTGTCCCCGATCATCCAGGCGCCGCCGTGGATGTACACCAGCACGGGCGCCCGCTCGGGGGTCCCGTCCCGGGGCACCAGGATGTCGCACTTGTGGCGGTAGTTGCCGTCCCCCCAGTAGTCGACGTTGCGGATGCGGCGCACACCCCCGCGCCCCACGGGCACCCCGAGGGCGATCCGCCACCACCGGTTCCACCGGGGGGCCGGGTCGGCCTCACCCCCACCCAGCGGCCCGCCGGAGGCGCCGGCCAGTGCCTCGCTGACCCGCCGGCCGTCCCGGTGGGCGGACACGGCCAGGCCCACCAGCCCCATCCACGACACGAGGGCGACCCCGAGACCGACCCAGCCGGTCCAGTCGGACAGGGCGCCCTCGGTGACGAACCAGACCGTGCAGGCCATTTCGATCACCACCAGCTGCAGGGGAAGCTCGCCCGGCAGCCATCCGAATGCGAAACTGGCGACGGTCAGCGGTTCCACCCGCGTCGGGAAGTACGCGTTGACCACGAGGACCGCACCGACCAAGCTGACCACGAGAAAGACCCATGACACGCCACCAGTCAAACACCGACGGCCCGCCCCGGGAAACCGGGTCCGGCCGGGCGGCAGTGAGGGGGGGACCCGGCACATGGAACGGCTGACGGGGCTCGACGCGAGCTTCCTGTACCTCGAGACCCCGACCCTCCACATGCACGTGGTGATGACGACGATCGTCGACCCGTCGACGGTGCCGGGCGGGTTCTCGTTCGAGGGGATCAAACGCCGCATCGTCGAGCGCATCCCGCTGGCTCCGGTCTTCAGGCGCCGGCTGATCGAGGTGCCGTTCCGCCTCGGCCATCCGGTGTGGGTGGACGATCCCGACTTCGACATCGACTACCACGTCCGGTTGGCCGCCGTCCCCAGGCCGGGCGGCCTGAAGGAGCTGGGCGACATCACCGGGGACATCGCCAGCCGCCAGCTGGACCGTTCGAAGCCCCTCTGGGAGATGTGGATCGTGGAAGGGCTCGCCGGCGGCCGCGTCGGCTTCACCACCAAGATGCACCACTCCACCGTGGACGGCGTGTCCGGTGCCGAGCTGTTGTCCATCCTCTTCGACCTCGAACCGGATCCCCCGGCGCGTCTGGTGCCGGAGGAGCTGACCGAGCGCGCCGACGGGCGCATCCCTTCCCAGCTGGAGCTGGCGTCACAGGCGATGGTCCAGCGCACGCTCCGCCCGTTCGAGATCGCCCGCGACGTGGTCATGACGTCCAAGCGGGTCCTCGACGTGCGCCGGATCCGGCGCCGGGCCGAGACGGACCCGGGTCTGGGCAAGGCGGCACTGCCGCTGTCGGCCCCCCGCACCTCGTTCAACTGCACGTTGAGCCGACGGCGGGCCGTGGCCTTCAGCGCCATCGGCCTCGACGATGTCAAGCGGGTGAAGAACGCCCTGGGCACCACGGTCAATGACGTGGTGCTGTCCGTCTGCACGGGGGCGCTGCGCCACTACCTGATCGAAGGCGACGAGCTCCCGACCAAGCCGCTGGTCGGCGTGGTCCCGGTGTCGGTCCGGCTCGAGGCGCGCGACCTCCCGGGATCGAACAAGGTGTCGTCGATGTTCGTGCAGCTCCCGGCGGAGCTGCACGACCCCCTCGACCGCCTGATGGCCATCAAGGAGGGAACCCAGGGGGCGAAGGAGGAGCACAACGCCCTCGGCGCCGAGACCCTGCTGAACTGGACCGAGCACGCCACCCCGAACGTCTTCGCCAACGCCGCCCGGCTCTACACCCGCATGCGGCTGGCCGAGCGCCACCGCCCCATCGCCAACCTGGTCATCTCCAACGTCCCGGGCCCCGATTTCCCGCTCTACCTGGCGGGTGCCGAGCTCGAGGCCGGCTTCCCGCTGGGGCCGGCGATGGACGGCATGGGCCTGAACGTCACCATCATGAGCTACCGCGGGGTCCTCTACTGGGGGATCATCGCCTGTCCCGAGTCGGTGCCGAGGATCTGGGAGTTCGCCGCCCACCTCCCGGTCGCGCTGGACGAGCTACTGGCCGCGGCCGACCTCGATCCGGCCACCTACCGGTGCGAGCAGTCGGCCGAGGCCGCCCGGGCCGCCGGTGTGGACGTGCCCTACCCGCCCGTGCGGGCGGTGCGCCCGGTGGAGGACCGGGTCGAGCACAGGGGCGCGTGAGCCACCGTCGTCAGGGGGCCTCGGCGATGGCCATGGAGGCCGCGCCCGAGCACACCGGGATGGGCGCGTCGAACGTCTGCGGACCGGGATGGAAGGGCACGAGGGAGGCGAAACCGTCCACGATGTAGGCGACGCCCCCCGGCGCCGTCACGATGTCGGTGGGATGCTCGTTGCCCGACCGGGCCGGGACCTTGATGGGGGGGAACGGCTGCAGGGTGGCCACCGGCACCGGGGTCACCCAGTCGTTGGGGGCGTCGAGGACGAGGACCGTCTTCCCGTCGGCGGTGAGCGCCAGGGCCGCCGGGGAGGAGATGCCGTCGGCATCGAAGCTCCCGACCGGGCCCACCACCCCGGTGGCGATGGTGATGGCCGCCACCCGGCCCCCGTAGTTGCTGCCACCCTGGCCCACGACGTACACGGTCGATCCGTCAGCCGAGACGACGATGCCGTGGGGCGAGTTGACCGACGACACCGACAGGTCGGTCACGTACGGCGACCCGACCGCGCCCGTGGACGTGTCGACGGGGAACACGCCGTCGGGGACGAGGGCGTAGAGGACGGTGCCGGAGGGGTTCAGGACCAGTCCGAAGACGGGATACGACCGGCCCAGGGAGACGGGCGCACCCACCGCCCGGGTGGCCGCCGTGATCGGCACTACGTCCGTGCCGCTGGCCGCCCACACCGTCCGGCCGTCGGCCGACACGGCGATGCCGTGGGTGCCCCCACTGCCCGGCAGCAGGATGGGCGGGTCGGCGCGCTGGGTGGTCAGGTCGATGGGGATGACGACGTTGCGGGGCGGGTTGGTGACGACGGGGCCGACCTGTCCGGGGGCCACACCCGTCGTCACCGGCACCGCGCTCGTCGGCGTCGGGGAGGCTCCACTCAGGGCGTCCGACGTGTCCACGTAGGCCCACCGCCCGTCGGGGGACGTGGCGATGGCGTAGTCGCCGAGCGCGGGCGACCCGGAGATCGGGAGGTCGATGTCGGCCTCGGCCGTCCCGGTCGACAACTCCACCGGGGTCACCGCGTTGGCGCACACCACGTAGCCCACGGGGCCGGGCTGTGCCAGCGCGGCCACCGTCACGCCGGGCGGCTTCGGCTGCGCGAACAGTGCGCAGCCGCCCAGGACCAGCGCGGCGGCGAGCAGCGCGGCACCTCGGGCGGACCTCCCCCGGTGGGAGGGTCGGGCGGACGGGGTCGACATTGCCATGGCTCGTGGTGACGTTAGTGACGCCACGCGTGCGCCCGGCGACATGCAGGTTCACGTACCCGACGGACGGGAGGCGCCACCGCGCCCCTTCCGCCGGCCCCCGGTCGGACCGGGCCGGTTCCGGCTTGCCAGCCACCGGCAATCCTCGCTACCGTTTGCACACGGGGTAGGGGAGGCGCCACTGCGTGTCCTGCCGCAGGGGTTGGGGGCAACCATGAGCGTAGGCGAGTCGGCACGCGAACACTCTCGTGGCCCGACGGTGACGTCCGGGCGGGTACGGGCGGCGCGCGACCACGGCCACAACGGCCCGGTCACCACCGACAGTGACATACGCGCCACCGGCGAGGCGCCACTGGCGGCCGCGCTGGCGCCCCTCGAGGCCCGGGGATGGCGCCTGCTGGTCGGGAGGGCCATCAGCGGTGGCGGCAACATCGACCTCATCGCCATCGGCCCGAGCGGGATGGCCGTGATCGACACCAAGGAGTGGAGCGGCCGGCTCAGGGTGATCGGCACCGATCTGACGGCCGGCGGGTACCGCCGGACCACCGCCCTCGACGGCGTCATCCGCCAGCTGGTGCACGTGAACGGGGCGCTGGGCGAGCTGTCGGCCATGGTGCCGACCAGGGGCGTGCTGGCCCTCTGCGGGCCGAACCGCCGCTTCGTCCCCGAGTCCGTCAGGGGGGTGTGGGTCGCCGGAGTGGAGACCCTGGCCGCGCTCTTCGTGGGCGGGTCGGGGTACATGGACCCCGACCTCGTCGACATCGTCCACGAGCGGCTCAGCCTCACGCTGCCACCGAAGTCGTCCGTACTGCGGCCGGTGGACATCTCCGAGGTCGGCACCTTCTTCCATGAGCCACGGCCGCTCCGGAGGCCGGTGTCACCGGTCTTCGAGTCGGCGCACCGCTACTTCTACCTCCGGCGCTGGCGGCGCGACGGCGTCGACCGGGTCACCCTGATGGACCGGGACGGCGCCGACCTGGCCTGGCGCGACACCGTCACCGGCGAGACCGCCGTCACCTGCGACGGCGACGTCGCCCGGTTCTCCTCGGCCGTGATGGCCGGCACCACGCCGACCGGGGTCAACCTCGGTGCCGGCGACCTGCCCCGGGTCACCGCTCCCGTGTTGTCCGGTCGGACGCACGGCGAGATCGCCCGGCGGCACGTCACCGCCGTCATCGGACAAGAGTGGCGGCGGGGGACGGCGCACCGGATGTACGGGACCCTCGTCGATCCGGAGAAGGGGACGTTCCCGCTCGGACATGTCGACCTCGTCGTCGGGGCCTACCACCCGGCTGAGACCGGGTTTCCGAGGTCGCTCGGCACCGCCGGGGGACATCTCCGCATGCTCTTCGAGCGTCGCCCCGACGGCGCACTGGGCTGACCCGACCGCCTGCCGGCGGCGCCGGCGGCGAAGATGGGACATGCGCCGCAGGCCCTGGACGGTGGTGGTCGCGGCGGTGCTGGTCGCCGTGTCGGCCGGGTCGTGCACGGCCGCGAGCCCCCCGATGGCCGACGAGTCGCCGGTGCCCGACTACTCGCTGACGTGTGCCCCCGGTGTCGACGTCACGACCCCGTGCCTGCAGACGACCCTGCAGGCCGTCGACCACGCCCGGTCGATCGAGGGGATCGGGCCGCTGCGGGTGCCGGCCGACTTCGGATCGCTCGCCGTCCCTCGGCAGCTGCTCATCGTCCTCGACGGTGAACGCACCGCCCGCGGCCTGGCCCCCTTCGCCGGACTCTCCCCCGCCCTCGGCCACCTGGCCGCCACCGGCGCGTCGGAGGCGAGTGCGCCGCCGCTCCCCGGACACCCCTATTCGCAGCCGGCGTCGGTGTGGATCGGCGGCGTCGCCAACGGCCTCGACGCCGACTTCTCGTGGCTCTACGACGACGGGCCCGGCAGCGGCGTGCCCGGGTGTGGGGACGGCGGCGGCAGCGGCTGCTGGGCCGACCGTCAGTTGCTGCTCGGCGGCGGCGGCAACCTCGTGCTCGGGGTGGCCTACGACCCGACGGACGACACCTCGGCCGGGGACAGGGGCGGTCCCTCACTGGCGGCGGTGACGGCGACGGCGCCGACCGGCACGGCGCTCTCCTACACCTGGGCCGACGCCCGGTCCGACATCGCCCGGGGCACGCTGCAGCCCCGGAGATCGGTGCCCGCCGACGAGTCCCCCACCGGGATCACCGACCCGACGTCGAACGACGCCCCCGGCCCGGACTACTCCGCCTGCGCCCCGGCCGGTCTCGACAGCTCGCCGGGCTGCATCGCGGCCGTCCTCGTCGCCGTCGACCATGCGCGGTCGGCCGAGCATGTGAAGCCCATGGTGCTCCCCCCCGGGTTCGCGCAGCTCACCGTCGAGGAGCAGATCTTCGTGGCCGTCAACCTCGAACGGGTGGACAGGGGCCTGCCCCCCTTCGCAGGGATGACGGCCGCGCTGGACGCCGACGCCATGAAGGGGGCGGCCGCCGCCAACGACCCGCCCGATCCGGGCCGGTCGTACGCCATCGAGGACGGGGAATGGGCGGGCGGGTCGCCGAACGGGCTCGACGCCGTCTACGGCTGGATGTACGACGACGGGTACGACAGCGGCAACCTCGACTGCACGAGGGCGCATCCGGCCGGGTGCTGGGGACACCGCCACGGCATCCTCGACGACTTCGGCACGCTCGGCACCCTGGTCATGGGGGCGGCGCTCGACCCGACCGGCGATTCCAACGCCGGCGACGTCGGGGGCCCGTCGATGGCCGCCACCCTGGCCGTGATCTCCGGGCCGCCGCCGGCGTTCGTCTTCACCGGCAGCTGACCGGTCACGCGCAGGGCGCCAGCGAGGACCGCACGGCGTCGTCGAGCAGGTGGAGGTGGCCGAGCCCCGGCAGGCGGGCCAGCTGGCGGTCGACTCGCCGCGCGGCCCGGCGGCCCTCCTCGTCCCCGAAGAGGTAGGTCGCCAGGAACGCCACCTCGGTGTCGGGCATGACACCCGACCCCACGGGCGCCCACAGGTGCCGGAGCGCCCGCCGGGTCAGTCGCCTGGCCGCCGGGCTGGACGACAGCCGGCGACGCGCCTCGGCCGCGTAGAAGTCGATGTGACGGCCCTCCTGCCGCATGATTCTGCGGAGGAGCTCGGCCAGCACCGGATGGGACGCCTTGGCCGACAGCCGGCCGTACGCGGCCTGGGTCGTCCACTCGTTGACGGCGCCCCACGCCATGTGGACGGCGACCAGGTGCCGGGTGAGCGCCGATCCGATCGTGAACAGCACCGGTCGCAGCGCGTCCCGGCGCCTGATGCGGGCCCGCACGGCGGCGAGGCGCTCCCTGCCGGACACCTCGCCGTGCACGTCGAGGACGCGGGCGATGGCGTCCCCGTGCCAGTGTTCCTCGTAGCTCCAGCAGGCCAAAAAGGCGGTGATGTCCGGGTCGCCGTGCGCCCGGGTGACGAGGACGTCGCGGAGGTAGCACATGGTGTGACCCTCGACGTCGTGCATGTATCTGAGGCAGCGGAGGGCGTCGGGCCCCAGGGGGTCGGTGCGGAAGGCGTCGAAGTCGAGGCCGTCGAGGTCGAGGCGGGCCGATCGGCCTACCAGCGTTGCGGTGTCGGTTGCCATGCCCGTTCTTCGGAGCCGGGGGCGCCCCGGATCAGATCGGCGCGCCGGCCGCCCGTGCAGCGGTGGTCGGCGCCGGTGGATCTGGGCCGTCCGTCATCCAGAAAGGGGCCCGGCATCGAAGTACCGGCGGCATGACCGATCTCGACACGCAGAGCGACGGCATGCTGGTGGTGGCGGTGGGGCGCTGGCGGGAGCCGGCGCTCGCCGAGCTCTACCGGCGCCACGGCGGTCCCGTGCACAGTCTCGCCCGCCGGATCTCGGGCTCGACACCCTGGCCGACGAGATCACCCAGGAGGTGTTCCTCGACCTGTGGAAGCGGCCCGAGCAGTTCGACGGTACGCGTGGCAGCCTCCGGACGCTCCTCCTCACCAAGGCCCACGGCAAGGCCGTCGATCTGGTGCGCGCCGAGGCGTCCCGGCGGGCGCGTGAGCAGCGCGCCGCCGGCGAGCGGGCCACCGCCGGCTACGACATCGATCGCCACGCCTGGGACGTGGCCACCGCCGGGCAGATGCGGGCGGCGGTGAACAGCCTGCCCGGCGAGGAGCGCACCGCCATCGAGATGGCGTACTTCGAGGGGCACACCTACCGCGAGGTGGCGTCACTCCTTCGCGAGCCCGAGGGCACCGTCAAGAGCCGCATCCGATCCGGCCTCCGCCGCCTGCGGTCGGTACTGACCCGGCAGGGAGTCGAGGCGCCATGGGTGGAGTGACCGACCACGACGAGCTCCGGACGCTGCTCGGGGCGTACGCCCTCGACGCCGTCGACGCCGACGAGGCCGCCGCCGTGCGCGCCCACCTCGACGACTGCCAGCGTTGCGCCGACGAGGTCGCCGGCTACCACGAGGTCGCCAGCCTGCTCGCCAACGAGGGCGGCGACGCCCCCGCCCACCTGTGGGAGGGGATCTCGTCCCGCATCGCCCCGGAAGGACCTGGTGACGACGACGTCACCCCGGTCGACCTCGAAGGGGTCCGGTCGGCCCGGCGGGCCCGGCGACCCCTGCGGGTGGCGGGCGCCCTGGTGGCGGCGGCGGCCGTGGTCGCCGTGGTGGCCCTGGGGGTGCAGGTGGGAAGGCTCGACCACCGGGTCGGGCAACTGCAGGCGGCCGGACCGCAGCCGGGGCTGACCCGGGCCGTCGCCGCCGCCATCGCCGATCCGCAGGCCCGCAAGGTCACCCTGTCGAGCACCTCCGCCACCCCGTCCACCGTCGCCGAGGTGGTGGTCCTCCCCTCGGGGGCGTCGTACGCGGTCAACAGGGGCCTGCCCGCCCTCGGCACCGACCGGACCTACCAGCTGTGGGGCAGGGTCGGCTCGCGGTTCGTCTCGCTCGGTCTGCTCGGCAGCCATCCCGACGTCACCGCGTTCCGGGTCGACCCGGCGGCACCGGTGTCGCTGTTCGCGGTGACGGACGAACAGGCCGGAGGGGCCGTGCAACCGACGGCGCAACCGGTCGCCGCCGGCCGGGTCCTCACATCGTGACCGGCCGGCGGCGCGGCCCGGCGGTCAGAGTTCGGCCGACGCCGGCGTGACCTCGGCCGGTGCCTCGTCGGTGGCACTGTGCATCCCGTAGAGGAGGAACAGCAGCCCGGCGGCCACCGCCCCGCCGACCAGCGGCGCCACGATGAAGAGCCACACCTGCCGTAGGGCGGTCCCGCCCACGATGAGCGCCGGCCCGAGCGATCTGGCCGGGTTCACCGAGGTGCCGTCGATGGCGATGCCGAGCAGGTGGACGAGCGTCAGCGTCAGGCCGATGGCCGCACCGGCCATGACGGCGTTGCCGACTTTGCTGGTGACCCCGAGAATGACGAAGACGAACAGCGCCGTCATGACGACCTCGGCCAGAAAGGCCCCCCACGCGTTGATGTGGATCTGCGACAGCGACCCGTAGCCGTCGGCGCCGAGCCCCTGGACGCTCTTGTGGTACTCGGGCGACGCCGTGAACATCCCCCACAGCAGCAGAGCCCCCAGGATGCCGCCGACGAATTGGGCGATCCAGTACCCGACGGCGTCGGTGACGGAGATGCGACCGGAGACCAGGGCACCGAGGGTGACCGCCGGGTTCACGTGGCCGCCGGAGATGGGACCGAGGACGTAGGCGATACCGAGCAGCGACAGTCCGAACGCGAAGGCGGTGGCGACCACGCCGGCGGCGAAGCTGCCACCGTCGAACTTGAACCCGAACATCAGGGTGGCCACGCCGACGGCGAAGAACACGAGGAACGCGGTTCCCAGCAGTTCGGCAATGTACTTGCGACTCATCTCCATGGGGGGTGCCTCCTTGGTGCCGTCCGCTGAGGCACCGGTGCGCCCCACGTGTCGTCGACGACCCAGACGAAGCTAGTCCCGCCGGACGCGAAGGAGCCGAATGCTCACTGCCGCGGCCGTCGGTTCGGCTGCGGTCCGGTGCCGGTCACATGAGTGCCCCCGCGCCGGGGCCGCCGTCTCCGAGCACGTCGTCGGGGTTGGCCAGCCGGCAGTGATCGATGGAGAGGCAGCCGCAGCCGATGCACCCGGAGAGCCGGTCGCGCAGCCGCTGCAGCCGGTCGATCCGCTCGTCGAGGTCGTGTCGCCACGCGGCCGAGAGGCGGGCCCAGTCCCGCCGGGTCGGGGTCCGGTTGCCGCCGAGCTGATCGAGGGCGTCCCTGATGGTGCGCAGGGGGATGCCCACCCGCTGCGAGGCCCGGATGAAGGCCACGCGACGGAGCGTGTCGCGCCGGTAGCGCCGCTGGTTCCCCGGGGTCCGCCCGGCGGCGATGAGCCCTTCGTCCTCGTAGAACCGGAGCGCCGAGACGGAGACCCCGCTGCGGGCGGAGAGCTGACCGATCGTCAGTTGACGGACGGAACCGGGAATGTGCGCCATGGGCCTTGACCTCAAGGATACCTGAGCTTTTATGCTGCAAGCATGCGCACTTCCACAGGAACCTCCCCGCTGGACGAGGCCCTGGACCGCGTGTCCGCGCTGGAGTTCGAGCTCCCCAGCCGCTTCGTCAACCACGGGCCCATGGCGTGCGAAGCGCTGGCAGCACTCGGACACGAGGAGGAGCTCGACGGGTGGTCGCGCCACTTCGCCTCCATGCTGGCCGAGGGGGCGCAGCCGGTCGTCCCCACCT
Source organism: uncultured Actinomycetota bacterium (assembly GCA_963838005.1). GTDB lineage: Bacteria > Actinomycetota > Acidimicrobiia > Acidimicrobiales > RAAP-2 > CAWIPW01. Next base: position 89,402 of record CAWIPW010000001.1, on the reverse strand, counting down.
GGGACCGGAATTTCGCCTGGGAGGACGCCGTCGGCGACCACCGGCGGCTACCCGAGTGGATGGGGTACTTCGAACGGGAGATCGGGGAGGAGGGTTGGGCGCCGGTGGTCGAGGTCTGGGTGCCCCGCCTGGCGCCCGGGCTGGTGGCGGCCCTCTTCCACGGGGTCATCCGGACGGCCCACGCCGTACGGGCCATCGACGGTGCCGACACCCCGGCCCGCCGGGCGGAACTGGCCCGGGCCCTTGGCAATTGGGCGTCGTGGTACCACCGCGGTCAGCCCGTCGGCGATGTGGCCGCGGTCGAGGACGCCCACGTGGGCGTGGTCGCGGCCGCCATCGACGGCGCCCGCTGCTACGCGGTCGCACCGACGATCTTCAACCTGCACGGTGTCACCGGTGCCATGGCCGTGGACCTGCTCGTCGACCACATTGCACCCGGGGACGGGGCCGCCGTCCTCGCACACCTGCGGGCCGACCACGGTGCGCTCTACGCCGGGATCGATCGACCCCCCGACCGTGGCCGGGCCGCACCGTGGGAAGACGACGCCGTCGCCGCCGCCGTCGCCAGCCGTGACGCCCACCAGGTCAAACTGGTCGAGGCGTGCCGGCGGGGGTTCGAGCGCAGCGGAAGCGCGGCCTTCGTGGCCGCCGCCCGCACGGTGACCGGGCTCGGCTGATCCGGAGGGCGGACCGCTGACGGGGTCACCGGTCCAGGCGCGACCTGTCAGCCGTAGTCCCCGACGACGGTCCCACCCACCGCCGCCGGAGGTAGGTCGCACCGCTCCGCGATGTCGGCCACGAAGGCCTGGAACGCCGGGACCTCCTGCAGGGAGTCGGCCTCGTCGACATCGTGCTCGATGACGACGTGGACGAAGCTGACGCCGTCGTCCATTCGGAGGGCCTTGTAGGTGAAGCCCTTGGGCCGGCGTTCCTCGAGCTCGGCGAAGACCCTCTCGATCAGCCGCTGGTTCTCGTCGGCCCGTTCGGGCTTGGTCTGGTAGCGCACCACGATCGTCTTCACCCGTCGATCCCTAGCACGCCGGCGTCGGCCTGCGCAGGAGAACGAACCGCGTTGCGGCGCGCCGGCGCGTCGGGCCGCGGTACATGCGTTGACCCGTATATAGCTGGATATGCATACTGTGGGCATGACGACGCGCACGGCCCTGCAGGTGCTGGGTGAGCCCAGCCGCCGGGCCATCCTCGATCTGCTCGTGGACGGGGAACGGCCGGTGGGTGAGCTCGTGGACCGACTGCGGCTGAGCCAGCCGACGGTGTCGAAGCACCTGCGGGTGCTGAGGGACGCCGGGGTGGTCGAGGTCCGCCCCGACGCCCAGCGCCGTCTCTACCGGATCCGCCCCGAGCCGTTGGCCGAGCTCGACGACTGGCTGGCGTCCTATCGCCGCCTGTGGACGACGCACCTCGACCGGTTGGAGCGCCACCTCGACGACAGGAGGATCCCGTGAGCGACGGCATCCTCGTCACCGGCGGCCCCCGACCGGCCGTCCGCCTCGCACGCCATCTCCCGGACCCGCCGTCCGTCGTGTGGGCGGCCCTGACCGAACGCGCCCGGCTCCGGACGTGGTTCCCCTGCGACGTTGTGGTCGCCGGCGGCCGGTGGGTGGTCGGCGCCACCATCACCTTCCCGTTCCCGGCGGAGGTCATCGACATGACGCTCACGGGCGAGGTCCTGGCCGTGGACGAGCCCCGGGTCCTCGCCTACTCCTGGGGCGACGACGTCCTGCGGTTCGAGCTGGCGCCGGACGGCACGGGAACCCTCCTCGTGCTGACGGACGAGCTCCCGCCGGAGGCCGCCGCCCGCAACGCCGCCGGTTGGGACGGCTGTCTCGACCGCCTGGCCGGCCTCGAGCCGGGCCCCGACGCGTGGCGTGCCCACTTCGAGGACTACTCGGACGCCTTCGAGCCCACCCTCGGCCCCCAGGAGGGTCCCCCCACCGGCTACCGGGGACCGTGACCGGAGATCCCCACGTCCCGGATGCCGTCGGCACGCGCGTCGGCGCCCACGTGGCACCGGACCGTCCGGCGCCACACGACCGGACGGACGGCGCTAGAACCGGGAGCGTGCACATCGGCGTGGTGTTCCCCCAGACCGAGATAGAAGCCGACGCCGGCGCCGTGCGCGCCTTCGGCGAGGGGGTGGAGGAGCTGGGCTACTCCCACGTGTTGGCCTACGACCACGTGGTGGGAGCCGATCCGGCCGTCCACCCTGGCTGGTCGGGCCCCTACGACGTGCACTCGACCTTCCACGAGCCGCTCGTCACGTTCGGCTTCCTCGCCGCCGTCACCTCCGTCGAGCTCGTCACCGGCATACTGATCCTCCCCCAACGCCAGACCGTGCTGGTGGCCAAGCAGGCCGCCGAGGTCGACCTGCTCACCGGCGGCCGCTTCCGGCTGGGGATCGGCCTGGGCTGGAACCGGGTGGAGTACGACGCCCTCGGTCGCGACTTCTCCACCAGGGGCCGCCGCATCGGCGAGCAGGTCGAGCTCCTCCGCCGGCTCTGGACCGAGGAGGCGGTGACCTTCGACGGCGCCGACCACACCGTGGACGGCGCCGGGCTCGCCCCGCTGCCCGTGCAGCGCCCCATCCCCGTGTGGTTCGGTGCCGCCTCCCCGCCGGCGTTCCGGCGGGCCGGCCGCCTGGCCGACGGCTGGTTCCCGCTCCTCGCTCCCGGTCCGGAGCTCGACGCGGCCCGGGCGCTGGTCGACGAGTCGGCCGTGGCCGCCGGCAGGGATCCGGCCTCCCTCGGCATGGAAGGTCGGGTCAGCTGGAGCGTCGAGGGCGCCGACCACGTCTTCGATCAGGTCGAACAGTGGAGGGTCGCCGGCGCGTCCCACCTCTCGGTCAGGACCATGGGTGACGGTCTCCGCGGCGTCGACAGCCACCTCCGGGCGCTGGCGGCCGCCGCCGCCGCCCTCGGCGTCGGCCACCGGGGAACGGGGGCCTGACGCCGGGCCGGTCGGTCACCAGACGAACGGCACCAGCCGCGCTCGGCGGGACGCTACCGCCGAACCCGTCGGGCGCGGGCGCGTGCCCGGGCGCCCACGACCGCCGCCGGACTGCCGACGGTAGGATCCCCGGACATGCGATTCGGCATCGATGTCGCCCAACAGCGCCAGCCCTGGGACGAGGTGGTCCGTCGGGTGCAGCTCGTCGAGCAGTTGGGCTTCGAGGGGGCGTGGGGATTCGACCACTTCCAGCCGATGTACGGCGAGGGTCCCGGTGAATGCTTCGAAGGCATGGCGACGCTGGCCGGCCTGGCCGGGCAGACGTCCGTCATCCGCCTCGGCCTCCTCGTGACCGGCATGACCTACCGGCACCCCTCCGTGTTCGCGGCCCAGGCGGTGACCGTCGACCACGTCTCCCACGGCCGGCTCGACCTCTCGCTCGGTGCGGCCTGGTTCGAGGGCGAGCACCAGGCCCTGGGCATCCCCTTCCCCTCCACCGCGGAGCGGTTCGACCGGCTCGAGGACAGCCTGGAGATCGTGCAGCGGCTGATGACGGGCGAGCGGGTCTCCTACGAGGGCAAGACGGTGTCGCTCCACGATGCCCAGCTGCGGCCGGTCCCGGTGCAGACACCGCACCCGCCCATCTGGATCGGTGGCGCCGGCCCGACGCGCACGCTCCCCCTGGTCGCCCGCTATGCCGACGCCTGGCACTCCTGGGGTACGCCCGGCTCCCTGGCCGAGGCGAACGCCCGGGTGTCGGAGCTGGCCGAGGCCGCCGGCCGCGATCCCGAGTCGATCCTGCGGGCGTCCTCCCTCTCCCTGAGCGACGACGATGCCACCATGGCCAAGTACATCGGGAAGTGGCAGGGGGCCGGATGGGGCTACCTCGTGTGCGGCTGGCCCGAGGAGGGTGCGGCCAGGGTAGAGCACTTCGCCAAAGAGGTCATGCCCGAGTTCACCTGAGGAGCCCGGCCCCAGAGGTGGTGGAGGCCGGGGTCGGTGGGTGGCGTCACGCCACCGGGTGGCGGGCCTTCGTCATGAGGGCGCGGACCTCGCCGATGGCGGCTTCCACCGTGCCGGGTCGACCGGCGACATCGTCGGCCAGGTCGGCGGCGCCACAGTGGCGGAGCATGTCGGCCAGGTGGCGCTCGACACAGCCGAGCGAGAACTCGACGGGGTCGCCGACGGCCAACTCGTCGATGCGCACCACCGTGTTCACACCGTTCAGCGGCTCGATGTAGTGGTAGTGCGGCTCGTTCTCGAAGCAGTCGAACCGGAGGTACTCGAGCCCGTCGGCCGTTCCACACACGTGCAGCGTCGCCCCGAAGTCGTCGAAGCCGATCCCCGTGTCGACGACGTCGTCGAACACGGCCTTGATGATGTCGTCGGTCAGCCGCCGGGACTCCACCACGAGCTGGACGGCCCCGGCGCCGACGGGCACGCAGTGCTCGGCGACCATGGGGATCGGCAGCCTCCGGTAGCGGTTGCCACGTCGGTACGGGGAGTCATCGCGGTCGATCGCCATCTGTGCGCTCCTTTGCCGCCCCGGGCACCCGGTACCCCAGGCATCCGATGCCCGGAATTGTACCGTACGGTCCAAGAGTAGCCTCTCGGCGTGGACCTCTCGCTCACCGAAGCGGAACACGAACTGGTCGACCTCTGCCGCGAGTTCGCGCAGAAGGAGATCGCCCGGCGGGCGCCGGCGGCGTGGGAGGAGGGGCGCTGCCCCACCGACCTGCTGCGCGAGATGGGTGCCCTGGGCCTGCTCGGCATGCTGATCCCGGAGGAATGGGGAGGCATCTCCATGTCCACCGTCGGCTTCGTCGCCGCCATGGAGCAGCTCGGCCTGGCCGACCAGTCGGTGGCCGCCGCCTGGCAGGCGCACGTGACCATCGGCTCGTTGCCGCTGCACCTCTTCGGCAACGACGCCCAGCGTGAGCGTTGGCTGCGACCGCTGGCGGAGGGGCGCGCCCTGGGCGCCTTCGGACTGACCGAACCCGACGCCGGTTCGGACGCCCGCGGCATCCAGACCCGGGCGGTGCGCCACGACGGCGGCTGGCTGATCAACGGCCGCAAGGCGTTCATCTCCAATGCCGGTACCGACATGTCCTTCGGGGTGACCCTGCTGGCCCGGACGACCGCAAGCGGGGACGAGAGGCCGACCTACGCCAGCTTCGTCGTCGAGAAGAACACCCCCGGCTTCACCATGGGCCCGAAGCTGCGCGGCATCGGCTGGCGGGGCCTCGACACCCGTGAGCTCTTCTTCGACGACGTGTGGATCGCCGACGAGCACCTCGTCGGCGATCCGGCCATGGGGCTCAGCCAGTTCATCCGCGGCGCTCGAGGTCGGGCGCATCTCGGTGGCCGCGCTGTCGCTCAGCCTCACCCAGGCCGTCCTCGACATGGCGCTCGAGCTACGCCGCGCCAGCGCGTGCAGTTCGGCCAGCCCATCTCGAGCTACCAGGCGATCCAGTTCAAGCTGGCCGACATCGCGACCGAGCTCGAGGCGGCCAGGTGGCTCACCTACCGCGCCGCCTACCTGCGCGACACCGGGCAACCGTTTCTGAAGGAGGCGTCGATGGCCAAACTGAAGGCCAGCCGGCTGGCGACCTGGGCGGCGTCGGAGGCCGTCCAGATCCACGGCGGACTCGGCTACATGCTCGAGTCACCGGTGGCCCGCTTCTACTGCGATGCCAAGGTGCTCGAGATCGGCGAGGGCACCAATGAGATCCAGCACCTCGTGATCGCCCGCGCCCTAGGGTGCTGAGCTCACCCCCGCGCCATGCGGCGGACGGCCTCCCCGATGTCCTCGCGGTCGGGGAGCCAGGCGTGCTCGAGCTCGGGCGCATAGGGGGGAGGGGTCGCCGCCGCGCCGATCCGCTCGATGGGCGCATCGAGGTCCCAGAAGCCGTCACGGGCGACGGCGGCCGCGATCTCGGCCCCGATGCCGAACGGGACGACGGCCTCGTGGGCGATGAGGAGCCGGCTCGTCTTGTGCACCGATTCGAGGATCGGCGCCATGTCGAGGGGGGCGACGGTGCGCAGGTCGATGACCTCCACCGAGATGCCGTCGCCGGCCAGCTGCTCGGCGGCCGCCACCGCCTCGTGCACCATGCGTGAGACCGACACCACCGTGACATCGCTCCCGGGGCGCACGACGGCCGACACGCCGATCGGAAGGATGTAGTCGGCCGGCGGCTGCGGACCCTTCATGCCGTAGAGCAGCCGGTTCTCGATGAAGACGACCGGGTTCGGGTCTTCGACGGCGGCGCGCAGCAACCCGTAGGTGTCGGCCGGGGTCGACGGCATGACGACGCTCAGTCCGGGGATGTGGGCGAGCAGCGCCTCGAGACTCTGCGAGTGCTGGCTCCCCGAGGAACGCCCCGCGCCGAATTGGGTGCGGACCGTCAAGGCCATCTGGGCCCCACCGCCGGTCATGAACGGCAGCTTGGCCGCCTGGTTCAGCAGCTGGTCGAGACAGACGCCCACGAAGTCGAGGTACATCAGCTCGACCACGGGCCGCATGCCCGCCATGGCGGCCCCGACCCCGAGGCCGAGGATGGCGCTCTCGGAGATGGGGGTGTCCCGGACCCGGTCGCCGAAGCGGTCGTGGAGGCCCCGCAGCAGTCCGAACACGTTGCCGCCGGCGGCGACGTCGATCCCGGCGATGAACACGCGCTCGTCGCCGGCGAGCTCCGCTTCGAGCGCGGACCGGATGGCGTCCATGGTGCGGAACTCCGGGGCGTCCGGGGCCGGGGGCGGGGGCTCGGCCCGCTCGGGTCGGGGGCGGGTGACGAAGTCGCCCAGCCTGTCGGCGGTCGGAGCGGCCAGGCGCCGAGCGGCCTCGACGGCTTCGTCGAGCTCATTGGCGACCCAGGCCCGCACGGCTTCGATGGCGTCGTCCGTGACGCCGTCCTCCCGGAGCCGGCGCTCGTGGACGACCAGCGGGTCGCGCTCCTCCCACTCGCGGACCTCCTCGGCCGACCGGTAGCGCTCGGGATCACCCTCGTAGTGCCCGTGCCACCGGTAGGTGGCCGCCTCGACGACCTGGGGCCCCTTGCCACCACGTGCCATCTCCACGGCGGTGCCCATCGTCAGGGCGACCGCCTCGACGTCGTTGCCGTCCACGGCGGCGTACCCGACGCCGTAGCCGGCGGCGCGCGCCTCGAGCGATGCCGCGTGCTGGGTCGAAGCCGGGGAGAACTCGGCGTAGCCGTTGTTCTCGCAGAAGAAGATGACCGGCAACCGCCAGACGGCGGCGAGATTGATCGCCTCGTGGAACGTCCCGTGGGCCACCGCTCCGTCGCCGAAGAAGGCCACCGCCACGCTGCCGTCGCGTCGCAGTTCCGCCGCCGTCGCCGCGCCCACCGCGATGGGCAGGCCGGCACCCACGATCCCGTTGGCACCGAAGATGCCGATCGTCGGATCGGCGACGTGCATGGAGCCTCCCCGTCCCCGGTTCGTGCCCCCGTCCTTCCCCATGAGCTCGGCGAACATGCCGAGAGGGCCCAGACCCTTGGCCAGGCAGTGGCCGTGGCCGCGGTGGGTGGACGTGATCACGTCCTTCTCCCCGAGCGGCCAGCACGCGCCGACGGCCGAGGCCTCCTGGCCGATCGACAGGTGGACGAAGCCCGGTACCTCACCGTCGCGGTACAGCACGGCCACCCGTTCCTCGAACCCGCGGATCACGAGCATCCGCCGGTACAGCTCGAGGAGGTCGGCGGAGGTCGGCATTCCCTGTATTGTACTGGTCGGTACAAACGAGGGAGATCCATGCCCGAGCAGATCGACATCCCGGCGTCCTTTGCCGGCGGTGCGGACGTGGCCGGAAAGCGTGTGGTGATCACCGGCGCCGGGCGGGGACTCGGCCGGCTGCTGGCCCACGCCTTCTCGCACGGCGGCGCACGGGTGGCCCTGGTGGCCCGGACGGAGACCGACCTGAAGGCGGTGGCCCTCGAGCTCCCGGGTCCGTCCCTCGTGCTCGGCGGCGACGTGACCGACGAGGAGTTCAACGAGTCGGTGGCAGACGCCGCCGACGCCGAATGGGGTGGCGTCGACGCGTGGATCTGCAATGCGGGGATCTCCCCCATCGTCGCCGGACCCGTCGAAACGGCCCCGTCGGTGTGGCGCCGGATCCTCGAGGTGAACCTGACCGGCGCGTTCCTCGGGGCCCGGGCCGCCGCCCGGGTGATGCGGGACGGGGGACGACTGATCTTCACCGGTTCCGTGCTGGGGGAACGACCACGCGAGGGGCTGAGCGCCTACGGCGCCTCGAAGGCCGGCCTCGTCGGCCTGGCGAAGGGGCTCGCACTCGATCTGGCCCCATCGGGCATCACCGTCAACGTGGTCGCCCCGGGATGGTTCGACTCGCCGCTGGCCGAGCGGTGGAAGCGCAGCCCCGAGCTCGAGGCCGGCGTGCTGGGTCACACGGCCCAGCGCCGCTGGGGGGACGCCGGCGACCTGGCCGGCGCCTACCAGTTCCTGGCGTCGGACACGTCCGCGTTCGTGACGGGCACCGTGCTCACGGTCGACGGCGGCTACCTCCTCGTATGAGCGAGGGGCCGCGCGTCGTCGCCATCACGGGCGCCGGTGGCACACTCGGCGCCGAGCTGGCCCGCCGGTTCGCGGACGAACCCGACACCGCCGTCGTGCTGAGCGACGTCAGCGAGCCGTCGCTCGAGGCCACCGTACGCGGCCTCCCGGAGGGCGGCCGCGGGGTCGAGCGGCTGCTGGCCGACGTGGGCGAACTCGCCGATGTGGAAGCCGTGGTCGCACGGGCGGTCGAGCGCTTCGGCCGCCTGGACGTGCTGATCAGCAACGCCGGTGTGCTCTCCCCGAACGGCCGCATCCACAACCTGGCCACCGAGGACTGGGAGCGGGCACTCCGGGTCAACGTGCTCGGTGCCGTCAACGGCATCCGCGCCGCCGTGCCGGTCATGCGCGGGCAGCAGTCGGGCTCGATCGTGCTCACGGCCTCGGTCGCCGGCATCACCGCCTGGTCGCACGCGGCGCCCTACTGCGCGACGAAGGCGGCCGTGATCCAGCTGGCCAAGGTGGCCGCGGTCGAGTACGCCCGCGACCACATCCGCGTCAATTGCGTCTGCCCGGGGACGTTCCTCTCGGGGATCCACGCCGACGTCCCGCCGGAGGCGATCGACGCCATCGCGGCCAGGCATCCGCTCGGATTGGGAAGTGCCGCCGACCTGGTGGGCGCGTACTCGTACCTGGCGGGGGACGCCTCCAGGTGGACGACCGGGTCGGCCATCGTCGTCGACGGCGGCTATGCCGCGCCGTAAGCACCTCTGGGTCGTGTGCTGACGTGACACCTTCCGGGATGCGACCCGACATGAACTGGTACGGCGTGCTCGAGCACCATGCGGGACCGCACTCCGGACACGCCCATCGCCGTCCTCGGGGACGACACCGTCACCTACGGGGAGATGGTGGAGTGGACGGCCGGGCTGGCAGCCGGGCTCCACCAGCGGGGCGTCGGGGCCGGTGACGTCCTGGGACTGCTGGCCTACAACAGCATCGAGTTCCTGGCGGCGATCTTCGCCGCCAACCACCTCGGTGCCATCGCCATGCCGATCAACTGGCGGCTGGCGGCGGCGGAGGTGCGGTTCATCCTCGAGCACTCCCAGGCCCGCGGCCTGGTCTGCGACGGCGCCCTCCGCGGGCTGGCCGACGACGCCGTGCACGAGCTCGGCGCCGACTTCCTCCGCATCTGCACGGCGGCGGACGGTGCCGACGGGTGGGAGCGCTTCGCCGATCTGCGGTCCGACTCGGTGCCGCCGGACCGGGCGTTCGTGGCCGGTGACGACATCCACCGCCTGATGTACACATCCGGCACCACCGGGCGCCCGAAGGGCGTCATGATCACCCACGCCAACCTGGCGTGGAAGAACTACGCGCACATCACCGAGTTCGGGTTCACGGCGTCCGACATCGGCCTGGCCTGTGGACCGCTGTACCACGTCGGGGCGCTCGACCTCATCACCACCTCGATGATCGCGGTGGGTGCCACGACCGTCATCCACCACACCTTCGATGCCGCCGCCGTCGTCGACGAGATCGAGGAGACGGGGGTGACCTGCATGTGGACCGCTCCGGCGATGGTGCGGGCCATCCTCGACGTACCGGGGATCGACTCGCGTGATCTGTCGTCCCTGCGGCTGCTCATCGCCGGCGGGGAGAAGATGCCGGTTCCCTTCATCGAGCGCCTGCGGCGCCACGTTTCCCTCCGCATGGTTCGCGGACGCCTACGGACTGACGGAGACGGTGTCGGGGGACACCATCCTCGACCGCGCCAGCACGCTGTCGAAGCTGGGAAGCGTCGGTCGCCCGTGCCAGTACCTCGAGCTCGACATCTGGGACGAAGACGGCAGACCGCTACCGGCGGGCGACCGGGGCGAGATCGTCCTGCGCGGCCCGAAGGTGTTCAAGGGGTACTGGAGGGATCCCGAGGCCACGGATGCCGCCTTCGCCGGCGGCTGGTTCCACACCGGCGATGTCGGCACGCTGGACGGCGACGGGTACGTCTACATCCTCGACCGGCTGAAGGACATGATCGTGTCCGGCGGCGAGAACATCGCCAGCTCCGAGGTCGAGCGGGTCCTCTACGAGCACGACGCCGTCGTCGAGGCCGCGGTCGTCGGACGCCCCGACGACCGGTGGGGTGAGGTCCCGGTCGCATTCGTCGTCCTGCGCCCGGAGGCGGCGACCACCCCGGAAGCGCTCATCGACCACTGCCGCCTCCAGCTGGCCCGCTTCAAGGTGCCCGAACAGGTGCACGTCATCGACGCCCTCCCGAGGAATCCCTCGGGCAAGGTCCTGAAACGGGAGCTGCGGGGCCGCACCGCCGTGACGCCCGGCGATCCGGTGCCCCCGAGGCCCGACCTGCCCTCCCGCCGGGGCGCAGGTGGGCCATGAAGGCCCTCGCCCACGCCGTGAGGTCGGCGGGCACGTAGTAGCCGGTCTCGTCGTTGATCGTCCGCCCAGTGCGTCGGCGACGTCCTCGACCGTCGGCTCCCGGCCGTCTGGACGTAGCCCTCGGTCGAGGCGATGAAGACCCTCGCGAACCGTCCGGCGCCGGCGGCGTAGATCTCGCCGCTCACGGGGCAGTCCTCGTGGGCCAGAAAGGCGACCATGGGCGCCACCAGGTCCGGCGACATCGGAGACGCATCGGCGCCGCGTCCGGACGGACCCTGATCGTCCCCGGCGTCGCCGGGTTGTCCCGCCATGCGGGTGAACGCCGCCGGTGCGATCAGGTTGACCTTGATGCCGCTATCGGCACCTGCGGTGGCGAGGCTGCGGGTCAGCCCGATGACGGCGGCCTTGGCGCCGGCGTAGGAGAGGTTGTCGGGTAGCCCGAAGATCCCCGAGGAGGTCGTCATGACGATGCGGCCGTAGTGCTGCTCGGCCATCGTCGGCCACGCGGCCCGGGCCGTGTGGAACGAACCGGTGGTGTGCACGCCGAGGTGCAGTGACAGGATTGTCCTCGTCGGCCTCGGGAAAGCCCGCCCATCTGATGACGCCGGCGTTGTTGACCAGTATGTCGAGCCGTCCGAACTGCTCGACGGCCGTGCCGACGAGCGCCCGGGCACCGGCAGCCGTGGAGATGTCGCTGTGATCGGCGAGGGCGGCGCCACCGGACGCCTCGATCTCGGCGGCCACGCCGGATGCGGGTCCGGTGTCGGCACCGACGCCCGTCATCGAGCCGCCGAGGTCGTTGACCACGACGCTGGCGCCCCGCTGGGCCAGCAGGAGCGCGTAGGACCGCCCGATGCCGCGCCCGGCTCCGGTCACGACGGCGACGCGCCCCTCGAAGCCGTAGCGGCTCACCGGTCCCCCTTCCACGGTGCCGACGCGGCGGCGCGCCCGGTCGTCGGTGGCATGGTCACTGCCGCCGGGGCGCTTCGATGTACGGTCGGAGCCGATGCCGCCGACAGCCACCGGGGACGACCCCCGACGAAGCGAGAAGTGGAAGGCGCGTCGCGACGTCATCATCGACACCTCTGCGAAGGTGTTCGCCCGACGCGGGTACCACGCCACCGGCATCGTCGAACTGTGCGCCGTGAACGGTCTCGGCAAGGGGGCCTTCTACCACTACATCGAGTCGAAGGAGGAGCTGCTCGCGGCCATTCACGACCGGGTCATGGACGAGGTCATGCTGGGCGCCGACCACGTCGCCGACGCGGGCGGGTCGCCGTCCACACAGCTGGCGATGATGGGCGACGAACTGCTCGATGTCATCCATCGCTACCCCGATCACGTCTGGGTGTTCCTCCACGAATTCCCGGCGCTGACGGCCGGACGAGCCGAGCAGTTCCGCGTGCGGCGACGCGCCTACGAGCGGCGCATCGAGGCGATCATCCGGGCCGGCATCGCCAACGGGGAGTTCCGCCCGGTCGAACCGAGGCTGACGGCCCTGGCGTGGCTCGGCATGCACAACTACACGTACCTGTGGCTCAAGGCGGGCGGACCCGTCTCGGCCCGGGACGTCGCCAAGCCGTTCGCCGACATCTTCATCCACGGGATCGCCGGCCCGGCGTCGCACGGCACGGAGTAGCCCGTCGGGAGGTGGTGACGATCGCCGGCGGTGGCGTCGCTCAGGTCCGGGCGCCCGCGGCCGGCACGGGCGCCTCGAACCCGAGGAGGCGGCCGAGGGTGCCGCCGACGATGGCGGCCCGCTCGTCGGCCGGGAGATCGCCGAGCTGCGTGGCGATCAGCTCCCGGCTTCCCCGGAACGTCCCCTCGGCGTGCGGGTAGTCGTTGCCCCAGACGATCGTCGACAACCCGGTGACGTGCCGGCAGGCGACGGCCACCGGGTCGTCCTGGAAGGAGACATGGAACTGGCGCCGCACGTACTCGCTCGGTGCCAGCGGATAGGGCCACTTCTCGTTCAGGCGGAACAGCTGGGCCATGCTGGGCTGGTCGTCGGCGGGACGGTTCTCGTCCCAGTAGCCGAGCCACCAGTCGGCGTCCTGGCCGATGCCGGTCACCCAGCACTTGTCCATCGACCCCGTCAGTGACGCCAGCCAGTGGGCGTTGAATTCGATGAGCGCGAAGTGCAGGTCGGGGTAGCGCTCGGGAACGCCGCCACCGATGAGCTCGCAGATGATCTGCTGCGGGACGATCGTGCTGTAGATGCACTGGGTGATCATCCGCTTGGAGGCCGCCTTCTCCGTCATGGGCTGGTTGACCTGCGCGGCCGACTCCATCACCACCTTGAGGGTGGTGGAGGCCGGGTCGTTGACCTTGACCCCACCGGTCTGCGTGTGGATGAACACGTGGACCCCGTTGGCCTGGGCCGACGCCCACACCGGGTCGAAATCCCTGGAGTAGTAGGGCTTCGGTGCGATCGCCGGCAGCAGGATGGCCCGGAATCCGCTGGCCGCCACCCGCTCGATCTCGGCGACGGCGTCGTCGATGTCGGTCAGCGGGATGGGCGCGGTCGGGGCGATCTGCGAGAAGTAGGGCGTGAACCGCTCGATGATGTAGTCGTTGTACACACGGGCGTGGGCCATGGAGAGCTCGTGGTCGTCGGAGTAGAGCCCGAACAGCGACAGGTTCGGGTGCATCACCTGGACGTCGACGCCGTCGAGCCGCATGTCGTCGAGGATGATGTCGGGATCGCCCTCGGGCATCCTCCCGCCCGTCTGGCGGTACCGGGAGATCGTCCATCCCTCGTAGCCCGGCGTGTGCAGGCGCCGGAAGATCCGGGCGCCGCCCTCCACGAGCGGCTCGATCTCGAAGTCCTCCTCCCAGACCCCGCGGTCGCGGAGGTGCTTCGGGAGGCGGGTCCGGAACAGATCGATGGGCTCGAGCATGTGCCCATCGGCGGAGACGACGAGTTCCTTCTGCACCACCGTGACGACCTCCTCGTGCCGGGACCCGAGGTCGCCCGTCGGGCCGGAACACACCTTCGCGGCCTGCGCGAACCGCGTTCGCATGGTAATCCAACCGGTCGGTACACTGCAACGCGGTGCCACGGGCGCGGCGCCAGGCGGCCGCCGGAAGGAGCACGACAGTGACGAGACGGTGGACGCAGCGCCCACCCGGTTCGACGTGGGGCGACTGGGGCGACGATGACGAGCTCGGCCGGATCAACCTGCTCACCCCGGACAAGGTCCTCGAGGGCGTGCGTGAGGTCGAGGCCGGCATCAGCTTCTGCCTGAGCCTCCCGCTCGACTACCCCGGCGGGACGGCCCTGAACCAGCGGCGCCACCCGCCCGTCCTGGCCCCGACCGAGGACATGAAGGGGAGCCCCGACACCTTCTACAACGTCCACATGAGCGAGATGGACGAGTTCGGCGATCCTCGCTACGTCGACGTGTGGGCGGACGACGTCGTCACACTGTCGCTGCAGTACTCGACGCAGTGGGATTCGCTCGCCCACGTCGGTGCCGAGTTCGACGCCGACGGCGACGGCGTTGAAGAGGCCGTCTACTACAACGGGTACCGCGCCGGGGTCGATCTCGTCGGTCCCAAACCCGACGCCGCCGGTGACGGAGGTGGTCACCGCTGCTTCGCCCACCACCTCGGCCTCGAGCACATGGCGTACCACGGCGTCCAGGGGCGCGGCGTCCTCGTCGACCTGGCGCACCACCTGGGGGACGACTGGCGCGGGGTCGACCGGGCGACCCTCGAGGAGGTGATGGCGGCCGACGGCGTCGTGGTCGAGCCCGGGGACATGCTCCTGCTGCACACCGGATTCGCCACCAGGGTCCTCGAGTGGAACCGAGACCCCGATCCGGTGAAGATCCACACGCTGTGCAGCTATCTCGACGGACGCGACCCCTCGCTGCTGGAGTGGATCGCCGACGCTCGGATCTCGGCGCTGGTGGCCGACAACTACGCCGTCGAGGGCCTGAAAGGGAGGGACCGTGACGAGAGCCGCCACTCCTTCCTGCCCATCCACCACCTCTGCCTCTTCAGGCTGGGCGTCCCCCTCGGCGAGATGTGGTACCTGCACGAGCTGGCATCGTGGCTCCGGGAGCACGGACGGAGCCGGTTCCTCCTCACGGCGCCGCCGCTCAGGCTGCCGGGGGTGGTGGGTTCACCCCTTACGCCCGTCGCCACCGTCTGAGGCCCGGGACAGGCGGAACGCCTTGTAGTCGTTCTGGACGACCTTGCCGATCTCCTTGAACAGCTTCGGCCGGCCGCCCGAGTTCAACAGGTACCGGCGCGGCTTGCCCGGGATGTTGGCGCCGAAGAAGTAGCTGCGCTCCCCGAACGGTGAGTCCGCCGCGCCCCGGTCGACCATGGCGGTCCACTCGTCCTCGGCCGAAGGGTCGACTTCGATCGTGTCGTAGCCGTGGTCTCGCACGAACTTCAGCGCATCGGTGATGAACTCCACCTGGTCGCCGTTGTACCGGGGATTGTTGCCGGCGGCGGCGTGTGGGCCACCCGGAAAGAACAGGTTCGGAAACCCCGTGGTCTGGACGCCGAGGAAGGTCTTCGGTCCGTCGGCCCAGTGGTCCTCGAGCCGGAGGCCGTCACGGCCCCGGATCCCCATGCGCGGTCAGCGCGCCGGTGCCGAAGTCGAAGCCGGTCGCCCACACCACGATGTCGAACTCCTCCACGCCGTCCGCCGTCTCGATCCCCTTCTCCGTCATGCGCACGATCGGCGTCTGCTGCAGGTCGACGAGCGTCACGTTCTTGCGGTTGAACACCTCGTAGTAGCCGGTCACGAACGGAGGGCGCTTCTCCGCGAAGCGGTGGTCGCTCGGGATGAGGCGCTCCGCCGTCGCCGGGTCCTTGACAATGCTCCGGACCTTGGCCGCGATGAACTCGCACCACTCGTCGTTCGCCGCCTGATCGAAGAGGAGGTCCTTGTAGTTGCTGGTGAGCTTGGAGAAGCCCGGACTCCCCCACATCTTCTCGAAGAACGCCTGACGTTCCTCCCCGGTGTCCTCGGCGGCGGCGCGGTCGTGCACGGAATGGAGGAACCCCGACGGTGACGTGTTCAGCACTTCGCACATCGACTCGAAGTCGGCCCGCAGCTGAACCTGCTCGTCGGGGGTGATCGGCGAGTTGTTGAGCGGCGTGCACCAGTTGGCCGTGCGCTGGTACACGGTCAGGGAGGCGACCTCCCCGGCGATGGCGGGGATCACCTGGACGCCGCTCGAGCCGGTACCGATGACGGCGACGCGCTTGCCGGCGAACTCGACCGGCGTCGCCGGCCACAGCCCCGTGTGGTGCGATTCGCCCCTGAAGTCCGCGCGTCCGGGCACGTCCGGAAAGAACGGGACCGAGAGGACGCCGGTGGCGGCCACGAGGAACCGCGTGCGACGCTCGGTGCCGTCGCCGGTCCGCACGGACCACGTGCCCGTGACGCCGTCGAAGGCGGCCGACGTCACCGCCGCGCCGAACCGGATGTGGCGCCGGAGGTCGAACCTGTCCACCACGTGGTTGAGGTAGCGCTCGGTCTCGGGCTGCTCGGCGAAGTGCTCCCGCCACTCCCACTCGTCGAACAGCTCCTTCGAGAAGAGGTAGGCGTAGGTGTAGCTCTCGGAGTCGAACCGGGCCCCCGGGTACCGGTTCCAGTACCAGGTGCCGCCCACCCCGCCGCCCGCCTCGACGAGCTCGGCCGAAAATCCGGCGGCACGAGCGAGGTACAGCTGGTAGATACCGGTGATGCCGGCCCCGACGATCAGCACGTCGACATCGACGTCCTGGCGCGTCCGCTCGTCGACTGCCGGTTCGGAGGGTTCCATGGGTCTTCTCAGCTCGCCGGCATCCGCGAGGCCGGGATAACTTTGTACCGACCGGTTAGTATAGCGTTCCCGACGACGCACTCCGAGAGGGAAGGGGCGTTGCGTGGCGATCGTGAATGAGAAGTGGTCCGGGCTCCCGGTGCCCTCTGCCATGGCACTGCCGGACAGGGTCCCGAAGGAGCGCTACTTCGACCCGGACTTCTACCAGATGGAGGCCGAGCTGCTGTGGCCGCGCGTCTGGCAGATGGCGTGCCGGCTCGAGGAGATCCCCGGGGCGCGCGACTTCGTCGAGTACGAGATCCTCGACCAGTCGATCATCGTGCTGCGCACCGACGATCTCGGGGTACGGGCGTTTCAGAACGCCTGCCGGCACCGCGGGGTCAAGGTCGTCGAGGGCCGGGGAACCTGCGAGAGCGGGTTCACCTGCCCGTTCCACGGGTGGTGCTACGGCCTCGACGGCGGGAACACCCACGTCACCCAGTCGAAGACGTTCAGCCCGCACAACCTGCAGCCGGAGGACCTCAACCTCACCCCCGTACGGTGCGAGGTGTGGGGCGGCTGCGCCTGGATCAACCTGGACGACGACGCACCGCCGCTGCGCCAGTGCATCGAGCCGTCGGCCACCGTCCTCGACGGGTGGAGGGTCGAATCGCTGCGGACCGAGTGGTGGTACGCATGCCGCCTTCCCGTGAACTGGAAGCTCGCCCAAGAGGCGTTCATGGAGATGTACCACGTGGTGCAGACCCATCCCCAGCTCGTCATCCCCGGCCGGTACGCGCCCCGCACCGGGACCGTCGACCCGCGGGCCTACATCGATGCGGACATCAGGTATCTCCGCACGATGAGCGAGGGCATGGCCGGGATGGTCCACGGGACCGACGTGCGCATCGCCGAGGAGCTGAGGGACCTCGAGCTCCCCGACGATCCGACGGAGGCCATCGCGACCTGGAACCGCGCCCTCAACGACGCCGTCGTCGACTGGCACCGGGCCGCCGGCAGCGACATCCCCGACCTCAACGATCTCGAGACACAGGGTCTCAACGAGCCGATGGGCTACTGCTTCCCGCACTACTTCGTGCTGCCCATGTACAGCAGTGCCTCCTCCTACCGTTTCCGCCCGCTCGGTCCGGAGGAGACGATGATGGAGATCTGGTCGCTCACGCGGTTCCCCGAGGGCACCGAGCGGCCGCGGCCGGTGCCGCCCGAGCTGTGGGAGTGCGACGACCCCCGGTGGCCCCCGATCCCCGCCCAGGACTTCTCGAACCTGCCGCGCCAGCAGAAGGGCCTGCACGCACAGGGATTCGAGTACATGCGCCTGTCCGAACGGCTCGAGGGGCACATCTCGAACTATCACCGGCTCATCGACGGCTACCTGGCGGGACTGCCCTACGAGAAACTGCTCCCGGTGCTGGCATCGGTCAACGTGAACCCCCTCACCAGCCCGCTCGCAGATATCGGCTTCTGAGCGCGGGCGTGGGCGCGGACGCGGGCGTGGACGGAGTGACGACCAGGCACCGGAGGCCGTGCGAATGAATTCAACGTCGACGTATGCGGAGGTGGCCGAGGGTGTCCGCGCCGCCATCGGGACGTACACCCAGGCCCTCGACGACGGCCGGACCGACGACGTCGTCGCCACCTTCTGCCCCGACGGCGTGTGCGAGATCCCCGGAATGGGTACGCACGAAGGCCACGGCGCGCTGCGCGAGGCCTACGCCTCGTGGACGCCCAAGCAGCCACAGCGCCACCTCGTCCTCAACACGGTGGTCACCGAGTGGAGCGACGACGAGGCACGGGCCACCAGCGACGTGGTGTTCATCCTGAAGGGCGCATCCGGTTGGGGGATCCAGCTCGTGGGCCGCTACCGCGACATCCTCCACCGCGACGGCGACACCTGGCGATTCCACCACCGGGCGGCCACCTTCGTGACCTAGGGTCGGCCGCCGCCACCTGGCGGTCTCGGGCGCCCCGCTTGGACTCGAGGAAGGTGACCTCCGCCCAGGTAGCGTGATCCGGTGGATCTCGGGCGAGTGGGCGTCTGGTGGAGCGGCGCATGGCGGGACACCGAAGACGCCTCGATTGACGTCGCGGCCGAGTTGGAACAGCTGGGCTACACGGCGTTGTGGTCGTCGGGCGGGTTCCAGCCCGGCCTTTCGCCGCAGTTCGAACGACTTCTGGCCGCAACCACCCGGATGGTGGTGTGCAGCGGCATCGTGAGCATCTGGTCGACGTCCCCTGACGAGATCGCTCCGGCCGTCGCCGACCTCGATCTCCGCTATCCGGGCCGCTTCGTCCTCGGTCTCGGGGCCAGCCACGCAGCAATCGTCGAGGACTACAGCCGCCCGTACAGCCACATGGTGGCGTACCTGGACGCCCTCGATGCCCTCGACGCCGTCGACGGCGCCGGGCAGTCTGTGGCGAGGGAGCGGAGGGTGCTCGCCGCCCTTGGCGATCGGATGCTGCGCCTTGCCGCCGGACGATCGGCGGGTGCCCACCCCTACTTCGTTCCGGCTGAACACACAGCTCGCGCTCGTGATGTCATGGGCGCCGAAGTGCTGCTGGCCCCCGAGGTCAGCGTGGTGCTGGAGAAGGACGCCGGCACGGCACGACGGGCGGCGCGGGCATTTACGGCGGGGTATCTCTCCCTCGAGAACTACGCCAACAATCTCCGTTCGCTCGGCTTCGGAGACGATGACCTTGCCGGGGGAGGCAGCGACCGGCTCGTCGACGCCGTGGTGGCCTGGGGAGGACCCGAGCGTGTCGCCGGTCGCATCCATCGCCACCTCGAAGCCGGCGCGAACCACGTGTGCATTCAGGTCATCGCCCCGCTCGAGTCGTTCCCGCTGCAGGCGTACCGCGAGCTCGGCCCCTGCGCTTCTGGCGCTCTAATCCCCGTGCTCGGGCAAGGAAGCACCTGAGCGATTTCGTGCGACCCGAGCTCTGGTTGTCCGACAGGAAGGGCTCCAACGATCGTCTCCGGGACCACGGCTAGCCGTAGAGGCCGGGCGTCCCGGAGAAGGTGTTCAGTGCCCCCAGGTCCGCCTGCGCTCTGCCTTCTGTTGGGGGGTATCGCTCGTCTCCGGCAGTGAGGCGAGTGACTTCAGCTCCTGAACGGCAGCTTGGTACCGGGAGACGTTGACACCGCCGGAGGCGATGGCATTGGTCGGATCGGAGAGGAGGGGCATATGGTGATGAGGAATTGGTCGGCAGAAGACCGACCAGGGTGTGGGGTGTGCGAGCCAACCAGTGGAGGTGCCCAGATGGCCGAGGTCCCACCGACAGAGGAAATCCTGCTGACCCACTTCATCGTCTCGGATGACATCGAGCGTTCTCGGCGCTTCTACACCGAAGTACTGGGGGGCAAGGTGGTCTTCCGAGGGACCGACAAAGGACCGGTCAATGTCAAGCTGTCCAACAGCTGGATCGTCATCAATGCCGGCGGAGGCCCGACCGACGACAAGCCTGCGGTCACCCTGGAGACGCCACGCGATCCCGACCGGGTCAGCAGTTTCCTCAATATCCGGGTCACGGACATCGAGGCCGTGTACGCCGAATGGAGTGCCCGGGGCGCCCAATTCCTGACGCCGCCGAAGCAGCACCAGTATGAGATCCGTTGCTACATCCGGGACCCGGATGGTCATCTGATCGAAGTGGGTCAAACGACGGACCCGGACGGGGACTGGCCACCCACGCAGTGGCCGTCGACCGCGTCCGTCGAGGGGTCCGGGTGAACGCCGGAATTGCCGGCGGGATCGGCCCGTAGACCTCCTTCAGAGGTGCGCCCGACGTCGGATGCGCCGGTCGGAACCGCCGTTCATCCCCCGTCGACTATGCGCTCGGCACCGTGGGAGTGAACTCGATGTGTAGCTGGGTGAGCCCCCGCAAGATGAACGTCGGCACGTAGCGGTAGCGGCGGTCGGTGGAAGGTCCGTGCTTGTCCTCGTCGATCCGGATGTCCTCGGTGCGGTCGAGGAGCCGCTCCAGGCTGACCCGCGCCTCGGCCCGGGCCAGGGGCGCACCGGGGCACGTGTGGATCCCGCGGCCGAAGGAGAGGTGGGTCCTGGCATTGGCCCGATCGACGCGGAACGTTGACGGATCTTCGAAATGGCCCGGATCGCGGTTGGCGGCCGCGTTGAGCAGCATGACCGTCGTGCCGGCGGGCAGCTCCGTCTCTCCGAGGCGCGTCGGCACCCTCGACAGCCGGAAGTCACCCTTGACCGGGCTCTCGAACCGGAGCGTCTCCTCGATGAAGTTCGGGATCTGGTCGCGCTGGGCGCCGGAGAAGATCCTGGAGCTCGTGGTCCTCGGCGAGGATCTTCACCGCGGAGCTCAACAGCCGCACGGTCGTCTCCTGTCCGGCGGCGAACAGGTTGGCCGCCACCCGGACGACGTCGATGACCTCGGGGGTCGAGCCGTCGGGGAAGGTCGCCGTGGCCAGGCCGGTCAGCACGTCGTCACGCGGTGCGCGGCGGCGGTCCTCGACGTAGGCGGTGAACTGCTCGTAGAGGTACTGCAGCGGCGTGAGCGCCAGGGTGTCCTTGTCGGTGCTCCCGACGGCACCTCTCTGGTGGGGGGCCCGCAGCAGCGCCTCCTCGAACTTGGCGTGGTCCTCCTCGGGCACCCCGAGGAGCTCGGCGATCACGAGCATGGCGAAGGGGGCGGCGAACTGGCCGATGAACTCGCAGCGGCCGTCGTCGAGGAACGTGTCGAGCTGGCGGTCGGCGAGGCGCCACATGAACTCCTCGTTCTCCTTCAGCCGCTTCGGCGTGATGAGGCGCATGAGCAGGGCCCGGTGATCGGTGTGCACCGGTGGGTCGAACGTGGGCAGCTGGTCGCTCATCGGCAGTTCATCGCGGTGTGCCGCGATCAGTTCCGAGATGTCGTCGCCCTCCAGCGGTACCGGCATCCCCGGGAACGGCCCGGTGACCGAGATACAGGACGAGTACCGCTCGTTGTCGTTGTAGACGGCGACGGCCTCGTCGTAGCCGGTCACCATCACCACGTCGTGGTGCGACTCGCGGCGCACCGGGCACTCGGCGCGCAGCGCCTCGAAATAGGGGTACGGATCGACGAGCAGCTCGTCGTTCCTGAAGAAGTCGATGGCGTCGGGATCGTCCATCACACCGTCCTTCGCGCTCGCGGGCCGGGCCCTCCGACCGGCCTGCGGCGGTCGAGATCGTCATGGCATGTTAGCGGAGAGGCACCTTCTCCGCTCACAGAGGAGGCGTTGCATTTCTCGAGAACCGGTTTCACCGATCGGCGCCGTGACCTCCGCTCCCGGGCCGCTCGCCGGCCGTCCGACGGGGTGGGTGGCGCCGGCCGTCCGGCCCTCAGACCGTCACGACCGCATCGGCGGCATTCTGCAGGTAGTGCCAGGCCCGCTCCGGCGGCAGCCCGCCGCACAGGGGCTCGAGGGTGAGGATCTGACCCGATGCCGCCAGCTCGGCCGCCTCACGCGAGGTGTAGATCCGGTAGCTCCCCTGTTCGGCCCTGAGATCGTCCACGGTATCGGCATCGGACAACGAGGCGATATGCGACTTGCCGGCCCGCGGTTCCACTCCCGGTACGAACGGATCTCGGTGAGCAGCCGCGGACCGAGCTCGGCCCACGCGGCGTCGGGATCGTCCGACACGAACGCCGTCGTGGCGGTGCCACGCGGTGCGAGCATACAGCCCGGGGCCTCGATCCCCACCCGCTGCGCCTCTTCCTCGTAGGCCTGGCGGAGCTCGTCGTCGCCCGCCTCGGCCACCAGCATCAGCCCGTGGCGGGCCGCCCGCCGGGCGGCCGCATTCGAGTGGCCGCCGTACGCCAGCGGCGGACCTCCGGGCGTCGCCGGTGCCGGCGTCACCCGCACCCTCCCCCGGCTCGGGTGGTCGAAGGACTGCTCGGCCCAGGCTTCCTTCAGCATGGCCAGCAGGTCCTCCATCTGCTGGCCGCGCGAGTCTTCCTCCACGCCGAACATCCGGTACTCCTCCGAGCGGTAGCCCATGCCGAGGACGCACAACACGCGGCCCGAGCTCACATGGTCGAGCACGGCCAGCTCCTCGGCCAGCCGCACCGGGTCGTAGAGCAGTCCGAGGAGGGCGGCCACCACGATGGGAGTGGTCGCGCGTGCGGGCCGCCATCGCCGAGGCGAGGATGAGCGGTGACGGCAGGTAGCCGTCCGGTGAGGCATGGTGCTCGGAGACGATGGCGGCCACGTTCCCGTGTTCCTCGCCCCAGGCCGCCATGTCGATCGCCGCCTGATAGACGGCGGTGCGTGCCGCCGCCTCGGCGCCCGGCGTCCGGCCCTCGTCCGGCGTCCTCATCGAGAAACGGAGTTGATACATCACCCTCCTCTGTTCCATCCGGCTCCTCAGCCGGCATCCTTACCGCCGCAGGCCGCGGCGGACGGACCCGCCTCTCGACGTGCTCCGGCGCCGCCGATCGGCAACCGGTGGCAGCCACCATCTCGACGGGCTCACAGCGTGCGGAAGAGCCCGCCGTCCACGAGCACCTGGGCACCGTTGACGTACCTGGCGCCGTCGCCGGCCAGAAAGACGCAGACGCCGACCATGTCCTCGGGTCGGCCGATGCGCCCCATGGGATTGATCGTCGCCGGCCCGGTCCTTCGCCTCGGGTGCCCATGCCTTGGTGATGTCGGTGTCGAAGGCGCCCGGCAGCACCAGGTTGGCCCGGACCTTCGGCGCCCACGCCCCGGCCAGACCGAGGGTCAGTGCGTTGAGCCCGGCCTTGGCCATGGCGTAGGGAAGGTCGTCGGCGTTGGGCCGCAGCGATCCCGCCGTCGTGACGTTGATGATCGACCCGCCGTCACCCTCGGCCATCCGCGATCCGATCAGCACGCTCAGCCGGAACGGCCCGCGGGCGTTGACGGCCTGCACCTTGTCGTAGAGCTCCTCGGTCACCGAGGGGAGGTCATCGTAGAGCGGCGACATGCCGGCGTTGTTCACCAGCACGTCGCAGCGGCCGAACTCCCTGTAGACCACGTCCACGAGCCGGTCGCACTCCTCCCACCTGCCGACGTGACAGGCGACGGCCAGCGCACGCCGGCCGGTCGCCGACTCGATTTCCCGGGCCGCCTCCTCGCAGCGCTCGAGCTTCCGGCTGGCGACGACGACATCGGCACCGGCGGCGGCGAGGCCCTCGGCCACGGCCCGTCCGATCCCGCGGCTCCCGCCGGTGACCACGCGCCACCTTGCCGGTGAGATCGAACAGCTGCTCAGGCGTCTGCACGCCGCACCGGCACGGGCCCCCGGGGGCACCTCATCGGCGCCGTACCGCCGTCATCGGTAGCTGCCCTCGTACCGGTCGTGGCGGCGGAACCACGACTGGTCGCCCTCGTTGCGGCCGAGGGGCGCCCGGTCGAGCCACTGCCACATGCTCCAGAGCGCGTCGAGGCCCCTCGAGTAGGCGGAGTACGTGTGGTACACGACGCCGTCCTCGAATGCGAACGCGCTCATCCCCGGTCCCTCGTACGGCAGCTGCCGCGGGTCGAGCTGCCAACCGTCCAACGGCCGGAAGTTGAACGAGCCGCCGTCGGCGACCGACTCCTCGGTGAAGGACACGTTGAAATCGAAGTTGAAGTCGCTCTCCACCGACGACGCCCACGGGAAGCTCCATCCCATCCGGTCCCGGTAGGCGAGCAGCTTCTCGAGAGGTGCGCGGGAGACGGCGGTGAACGCGACGTCGTGGTTCTGGAGATGGAGGTGCGTCTCGTCGAACCCGTCGGCGACCGACGAGCAGCTCGGGCAGCCCTCGTCCCAGTCGGGGCCGAACATGAAGTGGTAGACGAGCAACTGTGAACGGCCGCGGAAGAGGTCGGCGAGCGAGGCCTCACCGTCCTCCGTTTCGAAGACGTACTCCTTGTCGATGCGTACCCACGGCAGCTCCCGTCGCCGGCGGGCGAGGTCGTCGTTCAGCCGGGTCAGCTCCTTCTCGGCCGCCGAGCAGCTCGAGCCGGGCGTCCAGCCACTCGTCACGGGTGCCGGTGCGGTGCGTCGTCATCGATCGATCCTCCTGTCACGCCGGGCCGCGGGGCCGGGGACGGCCCCTGCCTCGACGACGGTATCGCCGGGTGCTTCCGGCGTCGAACGGACCCGGCGACCGAGAGCGACCGGCCCGCTTTGCGTGGATCACCGTGCTCGACGGGGGCTACCGGCCACCCGCGCCCATGGACCCCAGGTCATCCGGCCGGCGGGTGGAAGTAGTGACCCTGGTCGAGGTCGTCGATGAGACCCGGGTGGGTGGGCTGCCATCCGAGCAGCTCACGAGTGCACTCGCTCGACGCCGGGACGTCGGCTCCGATGAAGGCCGACAGGAACCCGAAATGCTCACCAGCGTCCTCGGGGGCGATGGCGGCCACCGGGAGGTCGAGGTGGCGTCCGATCACCTCGGCGACGTTGCACGGATCGGCACGCCCTCCTCCGCCACCGCGTGCAGCGCCGACCCGGCCGGTGCCTGTTCCAGGGCAAGGCGGAAGAGCGGCGCGGTATCGAGACGGTGGGTGGCGGGCCAGCGGTTGGAGCCGTCGCCGAGATAGCCGGACACGCCCTTGGCTCGGGCGATGCCGACGAGGGTCGCCATGAACCCGTGGTCCCCCTCGCCGTGACACGTGGGAGGAAGTCGCACGACCGAAGAGCGGACGCCGGCGCGACGCCAGTCCGAGAGTGAACTGGGCGGTGCCCAGCCGGGTCAGCGGGCCGCCACCCAGCGCGGCCGCAGCCGGGTCCGGGCCGTGCCCGTCCTGTTCGGTGGCAACCCGACCCGGAGCGAGCCCGACCGTCCCCGAGGCGATGAGGAACGGCCGATCCGATCCCGCCAGTGCCTCGCCGAAGGCCTCGACGGCCCGGCGATCCGCATCGGCGGCGCCCTGGAAGTCGCCGGAGAAGGCCAGTTCGTGCTTGAACGCCAGGTGGATCACGCCGTCGGCGGCGTCGGCGGCGGCCCGCAGGCCGTCGAGATCGTCGATCGTGCCACGGGCGACGTCCGCCCCGGCAGCGGCCAGGGACTCGGCCGAGGCGTCCGAGCGGGCCAGGCCGACGACGTGATGTCCGGCACCGAGCAGTTCGGTGACGACGGCCGAGCCGATCCAGCCGGACGCGCCGGTGACGAAGACACGCATGATGGTTCCTCCAATCCGTCGGCCGTGCCCAGAGGTTCACCGCCGGCAGCCGATGTCAGTACCTGTCATCACTGTAGCATTGATGTCAGCCGCTGTCATCACCTGGTACCATCGGCACGTGGCCCGATGGGAACCGGACAGCCGCGGCCGGCTCGAGCAGGCCGCCCTCGCCCTCTACGGCGAGCGGGGGTTCGAGCAACACCACGGTGGCGGAGATCGCCGAGCGCGCCGGACTGACGGAGCGCACGTTCTTCCGCTATTTCGCCGACAAACGTGAGGTGCTCTTCGGCGGCGGGGGCCTGCTCGTGGAGGTGTTGGTCGACGCCGTCGCCGACGCACCGGCGGATGCGGCGCCCATCGACGCGGTCGCCGGTGCCATCGAAGCCGCCGGTGCCTTTCTCCAGCAACGTCGCCAGTTCGCCCGGCAGCGCCAGTTGGTCATCGCGGCCAACGCCGAGCTACAGGAGCGCGAGTTGATCAAACTGGCCGGTATCGCCGGGGAGCTCGCCGGCGCCCTGCGCCGGCGCGGCGTGGGCGACCCGGCCGCCAGCCTGACGGCCGAGGCGGGCATCGCCGTCTTCAAGGTCGCCTTCGCACGCTGGGTCGAGGCGTCCGAACAGCGGGAGCTGCCGCAACTCGTCCGGGAGTCGTTCCGCGAGTTGAAGGAGGTCACCGCGGGCGCTTAGCTGTGCCGGCTCGTCGTCGGCGGCGCATCAGGGGCGCCGGCGCTCGGTCAGGCCGCGGCTCCGAGGAGCTCCACGCAATTGTCGTGCATGATGCGCTGGACCGCGTGCTCGTCGAAGCCGTCGAGCTCCTTGGTGAAGTCGAGCGGGTGGGCCACGCCCTCGCCGTGGGGCCAGTCGGAGCCGAAGAGGATCCGCTCTACCCCGATGAGGTCCGCCAGAGCGTGGAGGTCCTCTTCGAGGTAGGGAGTGACCCACACGTGTCGTCGCAGGGTGTCGAGGGGGTCCTCGGCGAACGACCACGGTGTCTGGTTGGCCTGCTTTCGCAGGCGCTTGGCCAGCAGGTGCAGCCAATCCGACCCGTTCTCGATGCTGGCGATGCGGAGTGTCGGGTGGCGCGTGAACACCCCGTGCATGACGAGCGAGGCGACGGAGTCGTGGATGGCCCGATCCGAGACCAGCACGGCGCCCAGGGCGTCGCTGCGCCCGAACCCGAACGTCCCGCTCCCGCCCCAGGCCGCCGCGATGTACGCGTTGTAGCCGCTGTCACCGAGATGGAAGGCCACGGGGATCGACGCCTCCGCCAGCCGTTGCCACACCGGGTCGTGGCGCTTGTCGCCGAGCGACCGGCTGGCGCCGTGCGCCCCGGGGACGGGCGCCGGGCGGACGTGCACCATCCGGGCTCCCCGTCCGATCAGCCACTCGACCTCGTCGAGGGCGCCGTCCGGATCGGCGAGCGAGAGCATCGGCACGGCCACGATCCGGCCCTGGTAGTCGAACCCCCAGTCCTCCCCGAGCCAGCGGTTGAACGCCGACACGCTGGCCATGGTGGCCGGGATGTCGTGGCGGAGCGCCTCCTCGACGCCGCACCCGAGCGTCGGGAAGAGCAGTGCCGCCCCGAGGCCCTGCTCGTCCATGACCTCGAGCCGAAGGTCGCGGTTCCGGTACTCCCCCCGGAGCGGTTCCACCTTCATGAGCGTCCGCGGGTCCACGCCTTCGGGGATCTGACCCCGGAACAACGGGTCGAGGCAGCCGGGGACGATGATCGGGTCGAACGTCGGATTGGGAACGAAGTGGTTGATCCGGCCCCCCATCAGCAGCCGGGTCTTCTTGCCGTCCTGGACCGGCCGCACGCCCCGGTCCTTGTAGGCCGGATCGAGATGCCGGGTGAAGGCGTCGATCGGCTCGTAGTAGTGGTTGTCGGCGTCGAAGGGCCTCGCGTCCATGGTGCTCCCTTCCGGCGATGGTAGCGCCGCTTGCGTCTTCGATAGAGTAACACTTTCCCCACGTCGGACCGGGGGTGGCCAACCGCCGCCGGGGCCCCGGCCACGGCACCCGTCGGCTCCTCCGAGGCGGAGCTGATAATATCTAGATGTTTGTCCCCCGGTGGCCCGGCCCACGACCTGCGGCCAGGGGCGCCCGGTGGTGGCTGACACGATGTGGGGTCAGGGAAGCATGGAGGAGGAACTGTGACCGAAGCCGTCATCTTGAGTGCCGTCCGCACACCGATCGGCCGCGCCCGCAAGGGCAGCCTGGTGGACGTCGACGCCTTCGAGCTGGCCGAGGTGGTCGTCCGGGAGGCCATCGACCGGTCGGGCGTCGAGGGCGCCGAGCTCGACGACGTCATCATGGCCGAGTCGCTACAGGGTGGAGGCGTGATCGCCCGGCACACGGCCGTTCGCCTCGGCCTCGAGGGCGTCTCCGGTCTGGCCGACAACCGCCACTGCGCGGCCGGACTCAGCGCCATCGCCATCGCCGCCGGATCGATCCGTGCCGGCATGGACAGGGTGGTGGTGGCCGGCGGCACCGAGAGCCTGAGCTCCATGCCGCAGGTGACGAAGGCCTCCCCGGCGTCGAGCGGCGAGTTCCACCGGTGGATGTCGGCCAGCCACCCGTCGACGCCCGACGCCCCCGCCTTCGACATGTCGATCACCGTCGGCGAGAACACCGCCCGCATCGCCGGTGTCACCCGGGCCGAGGCCGACGAGTGGGCCTGTATGTCCCATCACCGTGCCGCCGCCGCGGTGGCCGAAGGCCGGTTCGCCGAGGAGATCGTGCCCGTCACGGCGCCCGTACCCGGTGGCGGGACCACCGTGTTCGCCGTCGACGAGCACCCACGGCCCGACACCACCATCGAGCGCCTGGCCGAGCTGCCGGTCCTGCACCCCGAGCTCCCGGACGCCACCGTCACCGCCGGTAACGCCGCCGGCATCAACGATGCCGCGGCCGCGCTGGTGCTGGCCGACGCCGACTTCGCGGTGGAGCGGGGCCTGGCACCGCTGGCACGCGTCGCGCGCCTGGGCCACGGTCGGGGTGCCCCCGGAGCGGACCGGGCTGGCGCCGACCCTGGCCGTGCCCAAGGCGCTGGCGCGCGCCGGCCTCACGGTCGACGACGTGGACCTTTTCGAGATCAACGAGGCGTTCTGCTCGATGGCGGTCGCCTCCACCCGGGCACTCGAGCTCGATCATCGACAAGGTCAACGTCAACGGCAGCGGCTGCGGGCTCGGGCACCCCATCGCCGCCACCGGCGCCCGCATGGTCGTGTCCATGGTCCACGAGCTGCGCCGCCGGGGTGGCTCGCTCGGCTGCGTCGCCATGTGCGCCGGCGGGGGCATGGGTGCGGCCCTCGTCGTGGAGATGCTGTAACCGACCTGTCCAGCCAGGACGGCACCGCACCGAGCGGACCTGCCACCGGCTCCTGTCAGCTGCGCCGCCGGTCGGGCTCGCGTGCCAACCGCCGCAGGATCGACCGGCCGTCCCCGCCCGACAGGTCGAGGCGTGCGTCGACGCTCTCGTGCCACGGACGCGGCATGTCGAAGCCCAGCCCGCCCAGGCAGAAGCACGACACGTCGATGACGTCGGGCAGCTCGACCGCGTAGTCGTTGCCGAGGGTCGTCGAGATGATGAACGAGGTGCGCATCGACGACAGCAGGTACGTGGCGGCGTCGACGCCGAGCGTTGTCCCGGAGCCGTGCGCCACGGCCTCGGTCACGAGCTGGCGGAACAGCGAGGTGACCGGCTCCTGCGACCGGGCGACGAGGTCGGCCTCCGTCTCCCCCAGGCGCAGCCGCAGGCGCGGACAGTCCCCGGTCCACACCGGTGTTGCCGTGGAGCGCCGGCATCCGGGCCGAGGCGATGATGCCGCCGGCCAGGCGCTCGAGGGGATCGTCGAGGGTGGCGATGGCGGCCCGGATGATCCGGGCGTACGTGCGCATGGCCTCCTCGAACACCGCCAGCAGCAGATCGTCCTTGCTGGCGAAGTACTGGTAGAGCGTGCGCAGCGACTGGCCCGATTCGTCGGCGACGTCCTGCACGGTCAGGGACTCGCCGTTGGTGCGTTCCAGCACCTTGGCCGCCGCCCTGACCAGCCGGGCGCCACGGTCGATCGACCGGCGCTGTGCGCCGTGCAGCGAGCGGCCCACCACGCGGCGGTGCCAGTCCGGACCGTCGGCCTGGGCGTCGGGCGCCAGCTCGTCGAGGGTCGCGTCGCCGTCCACCGCACGCATGGTATCGGAATCCGGAAGCCGGACTTTACCGAGGAGCGCACGGCCGCTGCCCTCTCCGGGGCTCAGTAGTGGTGCAGCAGATCGACCACCGTCGACGACTCCTGTCCCAGCATCACGCGTCCCGACCACGCGGATGTGGGACCGCCAGTGCTCCTCGGCCGCCGGACCGTCACCGGCCTCCAAGAGGTCGAGGAGGCGCAACTGCGAGCGGATGCCCCGTCGCCGGACGGACAGTGAGCCGACGACGTCATCGTCCCGGCTGACCGAGGTCACGGCCCGGGTGACGATCTCGCTCAGCATCTCGGCGACGATGGCGAGCGTCTGATTGCCGGCGAGCGAGACGAGCCGCTGGTGGAAGGCGGCATCGGCCACGCCGAACCGCTCGGGGTCCTCGATGGCGGCCTCCTCGTCGCGGACCAGGTCGCGCAGCTCGCCGATGACGGCCCGGCGCCCCCGCATCGACGCGATGGCCTTGGCCGCGATCGGCTCGATCAGGCGCATCGCCTCGAACACGTCCTCGAGCAGGACGTTCCGCGACTGGAGGACGAGCGCGGCCGTACGGGCCGTCATGCGCTCGTCGGGCTCGTGGACGACGACACCGCCCCGCACGCCACGGACGACGCTGACCAGACCTTCGGCTTCGAGGATCCGCAGGGCTTCCCGCAATGACGGGCGCGAGACGCCGAAGCGCTCCACGAGGTCGGGCTCGTGGCCCAACGAGTCGCCCTCGGTCAGCTCGCCCGAGACGATGAGGGACCGGAGCTGGTCGGCGATCAGCTGGGGCTTCTCGCGTGGTCCCTTGCGGTTGCGCTTGGCGGTAGCCACGAACCCTCCGTCCTAGTGGCCCCGCGTGGCGGGACGACAGCCCATCAGAGGTTACCGAGCCCCGCAGGCCGGCTCATCGGTCGCCGAAGAAGAAGGCGTTCGCGTTGTCGAACAGCCACCGCTGCCGGACGTCGTCGGCGAGGTCGAGGGCGGCGGCCTCTCCGAGGCACCGCTCGAGGGAGAGGACGGGGTAGTCGGATGCGAACAGCACCCGGTCGGGGCCGCGGGTGGCCATGTAGTGCAGCAGCGACTCGGGGAGGTACTTCGGCGACCACGCGGACGTCATCAACCGGAGGTTCCGGTACTTCAGCATCAGGCGGATGGCCGTGTCCCACCACGGATCGGCACCGTGGATCATGCACAGCCGGAGCTCGGGGAACCGGAGACAGACCCGATCGAGGTGGATCGGGTCCTGGGCGTCGGCCGGCAGCGGCGGTCCGGGGATGCCGGTGTTGAGGCACAGCGGCAGATCGAGCTCGCAGCACTTGGTGTACAGCGGGTAGTAGACGGCGTCGCTCGGGGGGTACATGCCGTCGCCCCAGAAGCTCGGACCGACGGTGGCATAGGCGACGGGATGGTCGCGGACGAAGGACTCGAGGGCGCGCAGCGTCTTCATGGGCCGCAGGAGGTTGAGACCGCCGACCCCGAGGGCGAACCGGTCCGGCCGGGCCTCCACGAAGCTGAGGGCGCGCCCTTCGGTGGCCCGCACCTGCGTCAGCAGGACGGCCTTCTCGACGCCCCGGGCATCCATGTCGTCGAGCAGCTCGTCGAGCTCGGGGCTCTTGAAGAACGAGTCGCCGCCCTTGAAGTAGTCCTCCTTGACCCGGACCATCCAGTCGGGCATCTCCCGCTCGGCAAAGTCGACGTTCATCAACCCGTCGATGACGCTCGTCATGTGCGGACTCCTTCTCTCAGAAGTGCTTGGAGGGCGGACGTGTCGACCTTGGCCGTACCCGTCGTCGGGACGTCGTCGGCCGCGTCGGTGAGCAACCAGCGCGTCGGGACCTTGAAGGCGCTGAGGGCGGCCCCGGTGGCGGCGACCACCTCGTCGAGGGAGACGGTCGCCACCACCATGGCCCCGACCGCCTCGGTGCCGTCAGGTTCGGTGACGTTCGTCACGTGGGCCTGCTGCACGCCGGGGACGGCCCGGATAGCCGCCTCGACCTCGACCGGGTAGACGGTGGCGCCCTTGACCTTGAACATGTCGTCGAGGCGGCCCTGGTACCAGAGATAGCCGTCGCCGTCGAGGTGCCCGAGGTCGCCGGTCGGGTAGTACCCGGCGGCGTCGAAGGTGGTGTCGCGGGTCCGGCCGCAGATCGCCCGCATGAGGTTGCGACCCCGGACCCTGATCTCCCCCACCTCGCCGGGCGGGCGGCCGATGCCCGAGGCGGTGTCGACGATCGTGACCTCGAACCCGTCGAAGGGTCGCCCACAGCTTCCCTGCTCGACGTCCGGCAGGTCGCGGTCGAGCCGGCTGCCGCAGTAGGGCCCGAACGTCTCGGTCATGCCGAACAGGTTCGCCCGGGCGCCGGGCGCCGGGCGCTGCCCGGGCGGCAGGACCGGTGGTAGGCTGGCCGGGCCCAGGCTGGAGAGGTCGGCACCGGCGAACCGCGGATGGCCGGCGAGGCGGGCGGCCTGGTCCGGCCAGCCCCGGAACAGGGTGGCCCGCTCGCGCTCGAGGAGCGCCAACGTGGCGTCGGGCTCGGGGACGGCCTCGGTCAGCAGGGTGGCCCCCGCCACCAGCACGGACAGCAGCCCGCTCGAGAACCCGCCCGTCCAGAAGAACGGCATCGGGATGTAGACCCGGTCGTCCGGGCCGATGCAGCGCGCCTCCAGGCCCGACGCCACCGCCCGCAGGCCGCCGCCGTGGGTGTGGACGACGCCCTTGGGGGCGCCCCGGCTGCCCGAGGTGAACAGCACGACGAGGTCGTCGGCCGGTTTGACGGCGCCCTCGAGGGCGGCAACCAGGTCGTCCCCGACCGCCTGACCGGGAAGCCCATCGAGGCGCCACACCCGTCTGAGGGACGGCAGCCTCGGGTGGCGGCGACCCGTCCTCCGTCATGGCGGCGATACCCGGGCGCCACCGCTTCGAGGTCGTCGAGGTAGCGACGGCCCCGGAATGCCGGGGCCACCACCAGGTGCGTGACACCGGCCGTCCGTAGCTGCGCCTCGAGCTCCGGCGGTCGCAACAGCGTGCTCAGCGGGACGAGGACGCCACCGACGCGCGTGACCGCGGTGGCGGTGACCGCCCACTCGATGCCGTTGGGGGCCAGCAGACCCACCCGCGCGCTCTTGGCCACGCCGGCGCCGACGAGCCGCGCCGCCAGCGACCGGCTCTCGTCGTCGAGCGCCGCGTGGGTGATCGAGCCCTCCGGGCGTGACCAGGGCGGCGGTGTCCCCGCGGCCGGCGGTTCCGCCGGAGCAGCCCGCGGCACGGTGACGGTCTCACCCGTCACCGAAGCGCTCCCTCAGGGCGGCGGCATCGAGCTTGCCGCTGGACAGCATGGGCACGTCCCCGTCGGGCAGCACGAGGAACCGCTGGGGCACCTTGTAGGCGGAGAGCCGGGCCTTCAGTTCGACCCGCAGCTCCTCGATCTCCGGCGCGGCCCGACCCGGCGGTAGCGCAGACGGCCGCCGCCACGACCTGGCCGCGCACGGGATCGTCGAGGCCGACGACGTGGGCGGCCATGCCGGTGACGTCGGTGATGGCGGCCTCGACCTCGCGCGGCGACACGTTGGCGCCCGCCGTCTTGATCATGTCGACGTGGCGGCCGCAGAAGTAGAAGAACCCCTCGGCATCCACCCGGAACAGGTCCCCGGTGCGGTACCAGCCGTCGGGAGTGAAGGTCTCGTGGCGCTCCCGGCCGTAGTAGCCCTCCATCAGGAACGGGCCTCGCAGCCACAGCTCGCCCACCTGGTCGACGCCGCCACCGGCGCCCGTCTCCGGGTCGACGATCCGGGCTTCGAACCCGGGCACCGGACGTCCGAACGAGCCCCGGCGGTGCTCGGGCTGGTCGCCCTCGTCCCCACTGGCCAGGCACACGCTGCCCGCCTCCGTCATGCCGAGCATGTTGTGCCGCACGCTGCGGATCGGCCGGCCGGAGCTCGGCCGGCAGGATCGGGCCACAGGTTGCCCCGGCGGATCGAGCTGAGGTCGCGGCCGGCGAACGACGGGTCGTCCGCCAGCTTGGCCACCGACGCCGCGAAGCCGTTCACCATGGTGGGACGGGCCCGTTCGAGCAGGTCGAGCGTGGCCGCCGGGTCGGTGGCGTTCGAGCAGACCAGCGTCGCTCCGGCGACCAGCGTTCCGAGCAGCGCGTAGGCGAATCCGCCGATCCAGAAGAACGGCGAGCTCGAGAACAGCACCTCGTCATCGGTGAAGCGCGCGGAGCTGGTTGAGGTTGTCGAGATGGCGGATCAACGGGCCGTGCTGATGGATGACGCCCTTGGGCTCGCTGGTCGACCCCGAGGTGTGGACGATCACCATGCGGTCCGAGGGACGGACGTCGGCCTCGGCTGCCCCGAGCACCTCATCGTCGGCCGGCGTCGGCGATCGCCGGCGATCTCCTCGTGGCCGAAGTGGACGTGCCGGAACGCGGGCGCCGAGGTCGAGTGCACCGCCGACGCCGAGGTCGGCGTCGGGCACCAGGTCGCGCAGGGCGTCGACGTAGTCGCGCCCACGGAACGACGCCACCGCCAGCAGGACCTCGACGTCGGCGCCCCGGAGGAGCGTGCCCAGCTCACCGGCCGGTCGAGAACGTGCTCAGCGGGAACGGTCACCGCGCCGATCCGGGCGGCCGCCAGCCATCCCACCACGAAGTCGGGCGTATTGGGGTAGAGCAGGCCCACGTGCGTGCAACGGCCGGCGCCGCCGGCGAGCAGCCCCTTGGCCAGGCGCCGCCGACCTCGAGGCGGCCTCGCCGTAGGTGAGCACGTCGTCGTCGCAGACGAGGAGCGGGTGGTCGCGCCGGCGCGACGCCCGCGCGCTCAGCAGCGCCGGCACCGTCAGGGGAAGGTCGTCGCCGGCATCGACGACCGCGGCCGTCATGGCGCCGCTGCCCGCGGGCCGACGCGGGGCAACCGGCCGCGGTCGCCGGCGACCGCCTCGACCGTCGCCGTGCACAGCGTGTCGTCGCCGGCAGCGAGCGAGACCCGCGAGGTGATGCGGCCCTCGTCGACCTCCCGGTCCACCTCGAACGTCAACGGCACGCCCAGCGGCGCCGGCCGCCGGTACTCGACAGACAGGGACCTGGTCTTTCCGGCCACCCCCACGTCGCAGTTGTGGTGCTGGACGACGCAGTCGACGAAGGTGGCGAGGAGCCCGCCGTGGACGATGCCGGGCGGGCCCTCGAACACCACCGGAAACGTCACCGTCCCCGTCGCCCGCCGGCCCTCGACCTCGATCTCGTACTCGGGGAAGCAGGGGTTGTAGGCGCCGATG
The DNA here is from genome assembly GCA_963838005.1 of uncultured Actinomycetota bacterium. Lineage (GTDB taxonomy): Bacteria > Actinomycetota > Acidimicrobiia > Acidimicrobiales > RAAP-2 > CAWIPW01. Next base: position 54,146 of record CAWIPW010000001.1, on the reverse strand, counting down.
TCCCGGGAGTGGTCCACGTAGGGACGCCGGTCGTCGGCGATGTCCACGCCGAGCCGCGGTGCGTCGTCGTTGGGCACCCGGGCCGCCAGCACCCGCGCGGCGGCCTGCAGCTCGTCGAGCAGCTGCGCCACCGCCGGGTCGTCGGCGTCCAGGGAGAGGACGAGGCCGGCGACCCGGCGCAGCAGTGGGGCCAGCGCCTCCTGCTGCGGCAACGGTTCGAGCCCGAAGGTCCAGCGTGTGCCGCTCATTCCGGTCCCGTCGTCATCCGGTCCCGTCGTCATCCGGTCCCGCCGAAGAGGGCGCTGACCGCGACCAGGTCGACCTTGCCAACGGGCGTGCGGGGCAGGGCCTCGACCAGGCGGACCTCCGTGGGCAGCTCGTAGGGCGCGAGCACGGCCGCCACCCCGGCCAGGAGGTCCTCGGTCGCCACCGGCTCGGTGCCCGGGCGCAGCTCGACGGCGGCCACGGGCACGGCCCCCAGACGGTCGTCGGCCCGGCTGACGACGGCGGCGGCACGGACTCTCGGGTCGCGCTCCAGGGCCGCCCGCACATCGTCGGGGCGGATCTTGAAGCCGCCCCGGATGATCGCCTGGTCGGCCCGACCGAGGATGTAGAGGAAGCCGTCGGCGTCGATCCGGCCGATGTCGGTGGTGCGCGTCCATCCGGCGCCGTCGCCGAGCTGATGGGCCTTCACCTCGACCAGCCCCTCCTCGTCCGGGCCGAGCACGGCGCCGGCGTCGGGGTCGACGATCCGCAGCTCGCAGCCGGGATGGGCCCTCCCCACGCTGCCCCGCTTGGTCGCCCAGTACCGTTCGCGGTCCGCGAGGTTCCAGCCGGCGACGCCCCCGCCGAATTCGGTGGCCGCGTAGGAGATGAGGACCGGCACTCCGTACTTCTCGGTGAAGGCATCGGCGTCCTCGGCAGCGAGCGGCGCCGTGCCCGAGATGACCGAGCGCACGCTGTCGAAGTCGGCCCGGTCGAGGTCGGCCTCGAGCACCATGTGCAGCGCCGCCGGCACGAGGCTCACCGTCCGGGGACGGTGTCGGCGCACCGCGTCGATCCAGTCGTCGACGCGGAAGCGCTCGAGGAGGCAGAACGATCGACCATCGTTGACGCACTGCAGGACCCGGAAGATGCCGCCCAGGTGGACCAGCGGCGAGTTGACGACGACCACGCCGGAGCGGAGGCGCAGTCCGGTGTCGGCGGCCCGCTCGTAGTGCTTGGCCCCGTCGAGCACCCGCTGCAGCATCTCGTAGGACAGGGGGGCCCGCTTGGGCGGGCCGGTCGTGCCGCTGGTGAGCATTTCGACGGCGACGGCCGAGCGGAGCGGCCCACCGGCGGCCGGGAGGCGGCCCGCCACCTGCAGGTGGCCCGGGGCACCGCTCGCGAGCCAGCGCACCGGCGGGGCGAGCGCTTCGAGGTCGTCGGGCTCGCCGGCGACGGTTCCGACGTCGAGGGACCGGAGGTCGGCCCGCACCCGTTCGATCCCCCGGTCGGGGTTGGCCGTGACGACGCACGCACCGGCGCACAGCAGGCCGAGCACCAACCCGACCTGCGGCGGCCGGTTCCGCAGGAGCACGGCGACGCGCTCGCCCCGGCGCAGGCGGGGCCGACGGCCTCGGCGGTGGCGGCCAGGTCGCCCCACGGATACCAGTGCCGCTCGAACTCGAATGCCGGGGCGGTCGGATCGAGGGCGAGCACCTTGGCCAGCCGGCGGCTGAGCTCGGGGAGCTCGCCCGTCATCAGCGGTGCCTCGGCTCGGGACGGTCGGGGCCGGTCTCGGCGATCTCGGCTGCACCGATGGGGTTGCCGATTCGCGTGTAGAGGAGCCCCTGCTCCATGGCGGCCCGGTACGGCCGGTCGAGCGACTCCCAGATGGCCCGGACGGTGCCCTGGGTCGCCGCCGTCGGCTTGCGGGCGATGCCTGCGGCGATGTCGTGGGCCCGGGCCCAGAGCTGCCGGCGGGCCACGACTTCGGTGACCAGGCTGATCCGCAGGGCCGTCGCCGCGCCACCCGTTCGTCGTTCCCCATGAGGGCGATGCGGAGCGTCTCGGCCAGACCCACCTTCCGCATCAGACCGACCGGCTCGAGCGCGGAGACCAGCCCGTAGGTCACGTGCGAGTCGAAGAACGTGGCGTCCTCGGAGCAGATCACGACGTCGGCTTCGTTGAGCAGGTAGAAGGCCCCGGCGGTGCACATGCCGTGGACCGCGCAGACGACCGGCTTCCACACCTGCTGCCACTTGGGGCTGAGGAGCTCGCCCGGATCCTCGTGGTTCCACACGTCGTCGGGCTGCCCGTAGGGCGTCGAGGTGTCGAGGCCGGCGCAGAAGGCCCGCTCGCCGGCGGCCCGCACCACGACGGCGTGGACGGAGGGGTCGTCCTTCACGTGTCGCCAGGCGTCGCGGAGCTCCTCGCACATCCGCCGGTCGAACGCGTTGAGCACGTCCGGGCGGTTGAGGGTGATGGTGGCCACGTGGTCGTCCGAGGTCTCGTAGAAGATCGTCTCGTAGCCGCTCATCGGCACCCCCACTCCGGTGGCCGCTTCTCCATGAACGCCAGCGGTCCCTCCCTGGCGTCATCGGTGCGCACCACGCGTTCGCGGAAGGCCTCCGCCATGATCTCGGCCTCCTGCAGCGGGAGGTCGAGCCCCCGCTGGATGGCGAGCCGGGTGCCCCGCACGGCCAGCGGCGCGTTCCGGTTGACCACGCTCGCCAGCTCACGGGCCCGATCGAGGAGCCGATCGTGTTCGACGACCTCCGAGACGAGGCCGAGCTCGAAGGCGCGCGGCGCGCCCATGCGCTCGTGGCGGCCCGTGAGCGCCAACCGCATGGCGACGTTGGTCGGGAGGACCCGGGCGAGCCGCACCATCTCGCGACCCGAGACGAGACCGATGCTCACGTGCGGGTCGAAGAACTCGGCCCGGTCCGACGCGATGACGATGTCCCCGGTCGTGACCCAGTCGAGGCCGGCACCGCAGCAGATGCCGTTGACGGCCACGAGCACGGGCTTGGTCATGGTCCGAAACGGCGGCGTCCCCTCCTGCGGCGCCTCCCACTGCGCGATGGTCGACAGGTACGGTTCGTCGTAGACGACCCGACCGTCCTCGGGGATCTCCCCGACGTCGGCGCCGACGCAGAAGGCGCGTCCGGTGCCCGTCACCACCAGTATCCACACGTCGTCGTCGGCCTCGGCCCGGGCGTACGCCCGTCGAAGCTCGCGGATCATCGCCGGGCTGAGGGCGTTCAGCTGGTCCGGTCGGTTCAGGGTGATGGTGGCGACCCGGTCCGCCACCTCGTAGCCGATGGTGCCGTCGTCCATGCCGGTCTCGTCGTCCATGCCTGCAGTCTGTCCGCTCACGGGGAGCTACCGCCCTCCGAACTTCGGGCTACGTGCCTCGCGGAAGGCGGCCAGGCCCTCCTTGAAGTCGGCGGTGCGGGCGCTGAGCTCGAGCGCGTTGGCCTCGGCCTCCATTGCCTGGGCCAGCGAGGACTCGAGGCCGCGGTGGATGCACCGCTTGGTCAGTCCGAGCGCGACCGTGGCCATGCCGGCCAGTCGGGTCGCGAGCTCGTCGACGGCCGCGTCGAGCCCGTCGTCGGGCACGGCCCGGTGGATGAGGCCCCACTCGGCCGCTTCCCGACCGGACAACTCCCGCCCGAGCACGAGCAGCTCCTTGGCCCGGGCCACGCCCACCAGGCGCGGCAGCAGCCAGGTGGCGCCGCTGTCCGGGCTGAAGCCCCGCTCGAGGAACGGCTCCCAGAGTCGGCTCGACTCGGCCGCCACCGCGAAGTCGGCGGCCAGCGCCAGCTGGCACCCGAGCCCGGCCGCCCACCCGCGCACCGCGCACACCACCGGGAGCTGCACCTCGACCAGCAGCTGCACGAGGCGGTGGGCCTGCAGCGGCGTCCGGCGCTGGACGCTGCCGGTGCGCGGCCGCGGCGCGCCCTCGGTGTTGGACGCCACCCAGTCCGCCCCGGTGCAGAAGTCGTCGCCGGTGCCGCGCAGGACGATGGCCCGCAGGGTGTCGTCGACCGCCGCCCGTTCCAGGGCCCCGACCAGCCGGGCGACGGCCGCCACGTCGAGTGCGTTCTTGCGGTCCGGCCGGTCGATCCGCAGCTGCAGCACGTCGCCGGTGATCTCGACGGCGACCCCGTCGACGTTCTCGACGCTCACCGGGGGCCGGGCTCCGGCACCGTGGTCGCCCCCCGTGACCTCACCCGTCGCCGGCTGATCGTCGTCATCTCGGCCCCCGTCCGTCGCCCCCGTCGGTGGCCCGGCGGGGTTGGAAATATCTATATGTAAGAGAGTAGGGTTGGTGCCGTGCGTGCGCAATGTGGGAGGCGTTCCGGTGACTGACGGGCGGGTGTTGCTGGAACGTGACGAGGCGACGGGGATCGCCCGGATCACCCTCAACAACCCGGCGCGGCGCAACGCCTACGACGCCGAGATGCGCACCCAGCTCGGGGGGTACCTCGACGATATCGCCACGGACGACCGCATCAAGGTGGTGCTCTTCCGGGGGGAGGGCGGCGTGTTCTCCACCGGCGCCGACATGGGCCACGCGTACAGCTGGTACGGATCGGGCGCCAACGGCACCGGTACCGGGCACCGCCGGCCCAGCCAACGGCGGCGGCTGTCGGTCGATCGCAGGATCTTTGCCTTCTACCACGACCTCATCGGCTTTCCGAAGGCGACGGTGGCCGAGGTCCGCGGCTACGCCCTCGGTGGTGGCCTCGAACTGGCGCTCATGGCCGACATCGCCGTGGCCGCCGACACCACCCTCATCGGCATGCCCGCCACCCGGCTTCTCGGCCCGGCCCTCGGCTCCCTCCACCTCTTCTTCCACCGCCTCGGACCGGTGCTCGCCCGCAGGCTGCTCCTCACGGGCGACACGGTCGCCGTCTCGGACATCGAGCGCTACGGCGTGTTCACCGAGGTGGTCGACGACGGCGATGTGGAGGCGCGGGCGACGTGGTGGGCGCAGAAGGTGGCCCGCATGCCCGCCGACGGCATCGTCCTGGCCAAGGAGGCCTTCCGCCTGGTGGAGCAACTCCAGGCGTACCAGGGCGAGGAGGTCGCGAGCTACCTGTTCCACTCGTTCGGTACGAACCTGCAGTTCGAGGAAGGCGAGTTCAACTTCGTCAAGGCGCGGGCCGAGCACGGGACCAAGCGCGCCTTCGAACTCCGCGACGCCCACTTCGACGTTCCGGAGCCGGACTGAGCCCACGGTCGCCGGTCACATGGCCGGGGCGGCACCGAGTGCCGCGTCCCGTGCCCAGCGGTAGTCCGCCTTGCCGGTGGGCAGGCGGCCGACGTGCTCGCAGACGAGGACGGCGCGGGGCGCCTTGAACCGGGCCAGGTGCAGGGTCGCGAACTCCCGGACGGCCGCCGGGGTGACCGTCGCGCCCGGGCGCACCTCGACCAGGGCGACCACCTCCTCCCCGAACCGGTCGCTCGGGCGGCCGACGACGAGGACATCCACCACGTCGGGATGGAGGAGGAGGACCTGCTCGACCTCCTCGACGAATACCTTCTCGCCTCCGGTGTTCACCACCATGGCGTCTCGCCCGAGCACGACGATGGTGCCGTCCGGCCCGTACCCGGCCCGGTCCCCGGGCACCGCCACCCGGCGTCCGTCCACGATCGGGAACGTCCGCTCGGTGGCGTCGCCGTCATCGAGATAGCCCATCGGCACGCGGCCGGTGCGCGCCGTCCACCCGACGTGCTCGTCGCCCGGCTCGAGGAAGCGGTCCCGGTCGACGGAGAGGATGGCGGCGTCCGAGGTCAGCGCGTGGCGCACCGTCTCGTTGCCCTTGCGCGACGCACCGAAGGCCATGCCCCCCGTCTCGGAAGAGCCGTACCCGTCCACGATCGTCACGTCCGGGACGAGCTCCAGGAGCTCGTGCTTCAGGGCCTGGCTGGTGAAGGCTCCGCCGGTGGCGAGCCGTACGAGCGAGGTGAGGTCGTAGGGGCGCCGGCGCAGCTCCTCGACCAGCGGGCGGGCGTAGGCATCGCCCACGATCGCCAACAGCGTCGCACGCTCGCGTTCGGCCGTCTCGAGGATCGTGCGGGCATCGAAGGGCTCGGCGTCGTCGTGGAGCAGGGCCGTCGCCCCGTTGTGGAGGCCGGCGAACGCCGTCCACTGGGCGGCCGCGTGCATGAGCGGCGATGCCGCGAACCACACGCCGGCTCCCGTGCACGCGGCCGCGGTGATGCCGTCCGCGGTCGCCCCCTCCACGCCGCCCATGGCCGAGACGTAGACGTCGGCCTGGCGCCAGAGCACCCCCTTGGGCGCGCCCGTGGTGCCCCCCGTGCAGACCAGGTAGTGGTCGTCGGGTGACGGCGTGGGCAGGGCGGCGACGTCCGTCCCCGCGTCGAGGGCCGCCTCGAAGGCCACGCTGCCGGGCAGGGGCGGGGCGTCACCGCCGTCGTCGACGTGGATGAGCACGCTCCCGGCCAGGTCGGCGCCGTCGAGCAACGGGGCCAGCCGGCGGTGGTACACGACGCCGTCCGCACCCACCCGCGCCAGCAACGATTCCACCTCACGCGCGTTGTAGTGGTGATTGACGTTGTACGGCACGGCTCGCGCCCTGAAGGCGCCCATCATGGTCTCGAGGTAGGCCGGGCAGTTGGACAGCAGGACGGCCACCTTCCGCTGGCTGCACTCCCACCGTTCGAGGTCCCCGGAGCCGCGCCCCTCGGCCAGGCCCCGGTGGCAGAGGTACGCGCCCAGCCGGCGGGTGCGCTCCTGGACGTCGGCGAACGTGCGCCGCACCGACGTCCAGACCACCATCTCGCGGTCGGGCGCCGCCGCCGCCACCAGGTCCGCCACGGCCGGCAACGACCATTCTCCGGTGGTCACGGCTGCAGCCGCGGTCATCCATCCCCCTCCGGCGGCGGACCGCCGTCCCTGTTGGCGCCGTCGACCCCCACCGCCCGCTCGGTCCGTCAGGGCCGGGGAACGCCGAGGAGCTCGAACATGTTCGCCGACATGACCCGCTCGATGTCGGACGGGGCGACCCCGCTCGAGCTGGTCGACGAAGGTCAGCGGCTCGGCCAGCCCCTCGGGGTGGGGAAAGTCGGAGCCGAAGCAGACATGCTCCGGGCCCATCAGGTCGATGACGCCGGACACCGACTCCTCCCAGAACGGGTTGATCCAGACGTTGCGCCGCAGCACCTCCACCGGATGGGTGGGGAACTCCTGCGGCATCTTCTTCCACGCCAGCTCGAGGTTCTTCGCCAGGCTGTGGACCCACTGCCCGCCGTTCTCGACGCTGAGGAGGTGGACGCCCGGAAACCGGTCGAGCATCCCGTGACAGATGGCGGACGCGAAGGTGTCCTGGATGGTGCGGCCTCCGTCGGCCACGTACGCGAACGTGTTCGGGCGGAAGGCCACGTACTCCCCGCTCGCCCCTTCCCAGGTGTTGAGGTAGTCCTGGTACCCGCTGTCCGAGGCATGGAGGGCGACGGCCACGCCGGCCTCCTCCACCCGTGCCCAGAAGGGGTCGAACTCCGGCAGGAACGGCGAACGCGGGCCGCGGAGGTTGGCCACCGGGCCCGGGCGCATCAGCACGGCCTTCGCACCCCGCTCCAGCGAACAGCTCGAGCTCGGCGATGCCTCCCTCCAACGTGCACGGCGTCACGATGGGCGTGGTGAAGATGCGGCCCTCGAAGTCGAAGGTCCATTCGTCATAGAGCCATTCGTTGAACGCGTGGACCGCCACCTGGGTCAACTGCGGATCATCCTTCAGCCGCTCTTCGATGAGGCTGGCGAGCGTCGGGAACATCAGGCAGGCCTGTACGCCCTGTTCATCGAGGACGTCGAGCCGCTCCTTCGGATGCCGGAAGGCCGGGCTGCAGCGCATGGGCTCGCCCGTCAGCTCGCGGAGCGTCTTGCCTCCGGGGTTCTCGGCGGCATAGAAGGCCATGTGGGATCCGGGCCGGGCCACCACCTCGAACGTCGGGTTCGGGATGAACTCGGTGAGGGCGTTGCGGACCACGAGCTTCTTGCGGCCGCCCAGTTCGACGAAGCGGAAGAGGTGCTTGTGCTCGGCCGGCAGGTGACGGGTGAGGGCGTCCTCGGACTCGTAGAGATGGTTGTCGGCGTCGAACACCGGAAAGTCGAGCGTCACGGCCATGTCATCTTCTACCATCACTTCCGTTCTTGGGACAACCGCACTTTCCCGAGCGACAAGTCAGGCTTTCGACGAGGAGGAACGCCATGGACCTCGGGGTTCGCGACCGCGGCTACGTCATCTTCGGCGGGACCCGGGGCATCGGTCTGGCCGCGGCCCGCACCCTGGCGGCCGACGGCGCCGGGGTGGCGGTGGTGGGCCGCGACCCGGTACGGGCCGCCGACGCGGCCGACGTCCTGGTCGACGCCGGTGCCGGCCGGGCCGTCGGCCTGTCGGGCGACCTGTGCGACCGGGGGGCCGCCGAGGTGGTGCTGGCCCGGGCCCGGGACGTGCTGGGCGACATCGGCGGCGTGGCCGTCACGACCGGCCTCGGGATGCACGGCCAGCGCGACCTGCTCGGCGCCGACGACGACGCCTGGGAGGACACCTTCGCCGACATCCTCCTCGCCACCGTCCGGGCGTGCCGGGCGGCCGTGCCACTGCTCATCGGTGCGGGCGGGGGCGCCATCGTGACGACGGCCGCCTACTCGGTGCGCGCCCCCAAGGCCCACCAGGTGCCCTACGCGACGCTCAAGTCCGGGGTGGTCACGCTGACCAAGGCCATCGCCACCTCGTACGGCTCCATGGGCATCAGAGCCAACTGCGTCTGCCCAGGGGCGACGGAGACGGACGTGCTGGCGGCCATGCGGACCGCGCTGGCACGTGAGCGCGGGTGGCCGGAGGAGGAGGCGCTCGAGCGGGTCATGACGGAGGAATGGGGCATGCGGGTGGCCCTCGGCCGCGTGGGCACGCCGGCCGAGGTCGGGGACGTCATCGCCTTCCTGCTCTCGGCGCGGGCCGGCTACGTGACGGGAGCGCTCGTCAACGTCGACGGCGGCACCGACTTCTGATCGTCAGCCCCCGGGGCCGGTCGACCTGTCTGCGGCCGGCGGGCTCTTCGAAGACGAGGACGCGGCCATCTCCGTCTTCAGGCCGTCGAGTGTCATGAGGATGGGGAGGCCGGACTCGCTGAGCGCATGACCGTGTCCGGTCTGATGGACGTCGAAGACGGCCTGGATGGCCGCGTAGAATCCCTGGATGTCGAGCGTCTGGTTCACCGCCCGCTTGGCCTGGCGGAGCGCGAACGGGTGCTTCGTGGCGATCTCCGCCGCCAGCTCGCGGGTGGTGGGCCGCAGGTCGTCGAGCGCCACCACCCGGTTGACCATGCCGAGCTGCTCCGCCTCGGCCGCGGTCATCTTGCGGCCGGTGAACAACAGCTCCTTGGCCTTGCGGGCCCCCCACTCCCACGTGTGACCGTGGTACTCCACCCCGCCGATCCCCAGGCTCACGACGGGGTCGGAGAAGGTGGCGTTGTCGGCCGCGATGATCAGGTCGCACGGCCAGCACAGCAGCAGGCCGCCGGCGATGCAGGCACCCTGCACGGCGGCGATCGACGGCTTGGGGACGTTGCGCCACCGCAGGGAGTACTCGACGAACCGGCGTGCCTCGATCTGGTAGATGCCCGCCAGCGTCCATCCGTCCCCGTCGGGGCCGCCGGGACCCACGGCCTTGATGTCGTGACCGGCCGAGAAGTGCTTGCCGTTCGCCTGGAGCACGATGACCCGGACCTCGGGGTCGTCCGCAGCCCGCTGCCAGGCGGCGTCGAGCTCGTCGAGGAGCTCCAGCGTCTGGGCGTTGGCCGCTTCCGGTCGGTTCAGGGTGATCGTCGCGATGCGTTCCGCGACGTCGTACTCGATGAAGGTCATCGGCGCGCTCCGTTCGTGGTGGGGCGGTCCTGCGTCGTTGCCGCCGGATCGTGCGTCGACACATCGTCGATTGTCGACTGTTGGAAAGCCTAATTATACTTTTCGGGATAAGCCAACTTCACTTCGGGCTCGGGGGACGGGAGAGGACATGGACGAGCTGAGAACAGAGGTCCGCGCCTGGCTCGAAGCGCATTGGGACCCGGACCTGTCGGTCGACGACTGGTGGCGGCTCGTCGCCAAGGCCGGGTGGGTGGCGCCGCACTTCACCCCCGAGCAGGGCGGGCGGGGCCTCCACCGCAGCGCCGGGTCCACCGTCCGCTCCGAGTTCTCGCAGTTCGGTGCGGTGGGGCCGCCGGGCGGCCTCGGACTGCTGATGGCCGCACCGACGATCATGACCCATGGCTCACCCGACCAGGTCGCACGCCTGGTGCCGCCGATCCTCGAGGGGCAGGTGGCCTGGTGCCAGCTGTTCAGCGAGCCCGGCGCCGGCTCCGACCTGGCCGGACTGACGACTCGGGCCGAGCGCGACGGCGAACGCTGGATCATCAACGGGCAGAAGGTGTGGAGCAGCATGGCCATGGAGGCCGACTACGGGATGCTGCTCGCCCGGACGGACTTCTCGGTGCCCAAGCATGCCGGTATCTCGTGGCTCGCATTCCCGCTCGATCAGCCGGGCGTGACCATCCGTCCGCTGCGCGAGATGACGGGCAAGGCCGTGTTCAACGAGGTCTTCCTCGACGATGCCGTCTGCGACGCCGCCGACCTCGTCGGCGGCGAGGGCAACGGCTGGTCCGTCACCCAGACGACGCTCTATTTCGAGCGGACCGGCATCGGTGCGGGAGGTGCGCACTCGGGGTTCCCGCCGGCGGGGCCGAAGGGCGGCTTCCTCGGCCGCCGCGCCGGCGACGCCGCCCTGGACGCGGCGCCCGACGCCAACCTGATCGTCAAGTTCCCCGACCTCGTGGCCCGGGCGAAGGCGCAGGGACGGGCGGGCGACCCGTTGCTCCGCCAGCGACTGGCAGGGCTCTACACGGAGACCAGGCTCGGCCAGTGGAACGCGGCGCGGGCCAAGGCCGAAGCTGCCCGGGGAGGTGGGCAGGCCGTCGCCAACCTGGGCAAGCTCGCCCAGACGCGGCATCACCAAACAGGCGGCCGCGCTCGGGGTCGACATCATCGGGGCCGACGGCATGCTGGCCGCGCCCGACGGCGCCGAGAACGGCCGGTTCGGCCTGGCCCTGGTGTTCTCCCCGGCGTCCTCCATCTACGGGGGCACCGACGAGATCCAGCGCAACATCGTCGCCGAGCGGACCCTGGGCCTGCCGCGCGATCCCCTCCCGGGCAAGGGCGAGCCCTACGGCGAGTTCCTACGGTCGCTGCACCAGCACGGCTGAAGCCTCCGTCCTGTCCCCGGCCGGCGCGTCACCCGCCTGTCCGGGTGGCGGCGACGTCGCGACCGAAGGCCTCGATCCCGTCGACCATCTCCGCCCGGTCGTCGCCGCCGATCGTCACCGTCAGCCAGGTCACGCCGGCGTCCACCAGTGCGGCCATCCGGGCACACTGCTCGTCGACGGAGGCCGCCCGGTCACCCATCAGACCCTCCGACCAGCAGACGTCGAAGCTGCGCGGCCGATCGCCGAGCAGGGACCGGACGTAGCCGATGGCCGCCGCCAGGTCCTGGACGGACTCGATGGGGGCCGTGCGCGACGCCCGGGCGAAGCCGCCCGTGCAGAACGGCGCCCAGCCTTCGAAGCGCACGGCACGCCGGATGGCCACCTTGCTGTTGCCGCCGACCCACACCGGCGGACGGCGTCCCGACGGCGTCCGTGGGCGGAGCCGCACGCCCCTGGCGGTGAACCCCCGGCCGTCCCAGGCCACATCGCCCCCGGCCAGGGCGGCATCCATCACGGCCAGGGCCTCGTCGAGGAGCTCGCCCCGCCGCTCGAACTCGACGCCGAGGGCGGCGAATTCGGGCCGCAGGTAGCCGGCGGCCACGCCGAGGATCAGGCGGCCGGCGGAGAGCACGTCCAGGCTGTGGACCAGCGCGGCTCCGAGGAACGGACCGCGGTAGGCGGCGACGTAGATGTTGGTCAGCAGTCGGACGGACGGGTCGGCGGTGGCCGCGAACGACAGCGCGACGAAGGGATCGATGGTGTGGTGGCCGCCGTGCTCCACCCATCTGGCGTCCGGCGCCGGGTGGTCGCTGACGTTCACGGCCGAGAACCCGGCGGCGGCGGCCGCCCGCGTGAGCTCGGTGATCGCTTCGGCGGTCACGAATTCCTCCGGCCGCTCGACCCGGTACACGGGCAGCTCCAGTGACAGCTGCAAGGTCACCGGCCCGACCGGCGGCGGGCGCCGTCAGGCACCGTCATGAACCGGTGAATCGGGGTTCGCGCCGGCTCGAGGTACGCCTTGATGCCCTCTTTCATGTCGCCGGTGGTGAAGGCGATGTGCTGGGCCCGCGCCTCGTTCTCGATGGCCTCGTCGAAGCTCGAACTCGAGCTCGCATCGAGCAGGCGCTTCACCAGGCTGAGCGCCGTGGTCGGCCCCGACGCCAGCCGGCGGCCCCAGTCGGCCGCGGTGGCGGCGAGCTCCTCGGGGGGTACGACCTCGTTCACCAGGCCCCACTCGAGTGCCTTTTCGGCGTCGAGCACGTCGCCGAAGTACGTCATCTGCTTCGCCCGGCGGAGGCCGACCACACGGGGAAGCGTCCACGACGTTCCGCCGTCCAGGGCCAGTCCCCGCTTGACGAAGATCTCGCTGAAGCGGGCCCGATCGGTGGCGATGATCAGGTCACAGGCCAGGGCGAGGCCGAGGGCCACGCCCACGGCCACGCCGTCCACGGCGGCCAGGGTCGGCTTCGGAAGCTGCTGGAGCCGGCCGATGATGCGCCCCACGATCCGCATCTCGTGGACGATGGGCTGGCGACCGCGACCGGTCAGGCCGCGCGACGCCTCCTCCCCCGAGAGGTCCGCACCCGAGGAGAAGTTCCCACCCGCACCCGTCAGCACGAGGGCCCGCGCCTCGGGGTCGGTCTCGACCTCGGTCAGGATCTCGTCTAACTCAGCCCAGTTGGTGGCGTTGAGCGCGTTCTTCTTGTCGGGTCGGTTGAAGGTGACGGTGACCAGTCCCTCAGCACGCGTGACGATGGTGGCCGTCGTCATTGCGGGCGGTCCATCGAGTGCATCGCTCCTCGCTCGGTTCGCATCGGTGCACACCTCCTGTCGGCGCCCACTGTGGGGGCCGTGACCTGCGGTGGGGTGGCGGCGCCGGATCGGCGCGCCCTATTCCTTTAAAGGTTTACCTCACCGTACCGCGACGGTCCGGACCTCGTGGACCAGGCTGACGGAGCGAGCGGTTTCCTCCCACGGTCGCGCCGTGACGCGTCGACGCGCCTCCAGCCCGCCCAGACGGCATGGAAGCCGGTGGCCGCCGGCGAGGTCCTCTTCGATTGAAAAGTCTGACTTTTCTATTCCGACCAGGCTGGTAGTATCCGGGAGCCCGACCGGCGGTGCGAGGAGGGGACGATGGAAGCGAACGACATGGTCCTGGTGGGCGCGCTCGACGTCGTGCGCCGGGTATCGGCCTGATCGGGTTGGACGACGCGTGGAGGCCCGGGTGGAGATGACGGCCGACCACTGGCCGTCCACCCCGCCGACGCCCCCTCCGGGCGCCAGGCTGGCCGGTGACGTCGTCGACTGCGACCTCTCGACCGGTGGCGCGTTCACCCGCGGTGTGCCCCACGACGCTTTCGATCGGCTCCGCCGGGCCGGCGGCATCGTGTGGCACGGCCAGGCGCCCGTCGCCGGGCTGATGGGCGACAACCCATTGCTGCAATTCGTCGACAGCCCGGGCTTCTGGGTGGTCACCTCGCACGACCTCGTCACCGAGGTCGACCGGGACGCCGAGCGGTTCTCCTCGGAGGCGGGCGGGACGTTCATGCCGTCGCTGGCGGAGAAGAGCCTGGCCATGTTCCGCCAGATGATGCTGAACATGGACGCGCCCCGTCATACCCGGCTCAGGCGGATCATCCAGCCGGTCTTCACCCCGAAGACGGTCGAGGCGTTGCGGACCTCGATCGAAGCGAATGCCGCCGAAGTCGTCGACGGGCTGCGCGGCGAATTCGACTTCGTCGCCGACGTCGCCGCCGAGCTCCCGTTGCGGGTGCTGGCGGATCTCTTCGGCATGCCGAGGGCCGACCGTCACCGGATCTTCGAGTGGAGCAACGCCCTGCTCGGCGCCGACAATCCGGGCGCAGCCGAGCACGCGCAGGACTCGATGGCCGCCCTGGGGGAGATGATGAGCTACGGGCAGGCGATGGCCGAGGACCGGCGTGCGAGCCCGCGCGACGACATCGTGAGCCGGATCGTCAACGCCGAGGTCGACGGCGAGCGACTGGGCGACGACGAGTTCCAGATGTTCTGGCTGCTGCTGGTCATCGCCGGCAACGAGACGACGAGGAACGCGGTCTCGGGGTCGGTCGTCGCCCTCCACGAGCAGGGCGCGTGGTCGTGGCTGGCCGAGCGACCGGAGCTCCTGGACAGCGCCGTGGACGAGCTGCTCAGGTTCGTGTCCCCCGTGCAGCAGTTCCGGCGGACCGCCACCGGCGACACCCTCCTCGGCGACCAGAGGGTCCGCGCCGGCGACAAGGTGGTGATCTGGTTCGGGGCCGCCAACCGCGATCCGGCCGAATTCGCCGATCCGCACCACCTCGACCTGCGCCGCGCTCCCAACCGGCACATCGCCTTCGGTGCCGGCCCCCACTTCTGCCTCGGCGCCCACCTCGCCCGCCTCGAGCTGTCCGAGATGCTACGGGTACTCCTCGACCGGGCGCCGGACCTCACCGTCGGCGCGCCCGTCCACGTGGCCTCCAACTTCATCAACGGGATCTCCCACCTGCCGGCCCACCGGGACTACACCCGGCCGGCATGATCGAACGACACGCACTGTTCATCGACGGTGGGTGGCGACCACCGGCGGGAGACGAGACGATCCACGTCCGCTCCCCTCACGACGGCCGTCCGGTCGGGATCGTGCCGCTCGCCGGAGCCGCCGATGCCGACGCCGCCCTGGCGGCGGCGCGGTCGTCGTGGCGCGGTGCGTGGGGTTCGACGACGGTGGGCGAACGGACGGCCTTCGTCAGGGCCCTGTCGGCGGCCCTCCAGGCGCGCGGCGCCGAGCTGGCCGAGGTGATGACCGGCGAGGTGGGTTCGCCGGCGAAGTTCAGCTTCGGGGGCCAGGTACTAGCGGCCACGATGGTGCTCGACGGCTTCGCCGACGTGTCGGAGGGGTTCCCGTTCACCGAGGAGCGGCGGGGGGTCATCGGCCCGGTCCTGGTGCAGAAGGTCCCGGTCGGCGTGTGCGCCGGCATCGTCCCCTGGAACGCCCCGCTGTTCATCACGGCCATGAAGCTCGGCGCGGCACTGATCGCCGGCGCACCCGTCGTCCTGAAGCCCCCGGTCGAAGCCCCCTTGTGGAGCGTCCTCCTCGGCGACGCCATCGAGGAGATCGGCCTTCCGGACGGGGCGGTCGGCATCCTGCCCGGCGGTGCGGCTCTCGGCAACTACCTCGTGCGCCATCCTCTGGTCGACAAGGTCTCGTTCACCGGCAGCACGGCGGTGGGACGCCAGATCGGCATGATCTGCGGCCAGCTCGTCCGCCGGTGCACCCTCGAGCTCGGGGGAAAGTCGGCCGGCATCGTCCTCGACGACGCCGACGTCGCCACGACCGTGCCCCAGCTCCTCGACGCGGGCCTGGTCAACAACGGTCAGGTGTGCGCCGCCCAGACCCGCATCCTCGCACCCCGTGCCCGCTACGACGAGTTCGTCGCCGCCTTCGCCGAGCGCATGGCGGACCAGGTCGTCGGCGATCCGGCCGATCCCGGCACCGACATCGGCCCGCTCGTGTCCGAGCGCCAGCGCGACCGGGTCCTGGAGCTCATCGCGGCCGGCACCGCCGAGGGGGCGAGCATGGTGAGCGATGGCGGGCGGGCGCTCCCCGAAACCGGCTGGTACGTGCGACCGACGCTGTTCGCCGATGCCACCAACCGCATGCGGATCGCCCGGGAGGAGATCTTCGGGCCCGTACTGACGATCATCCCCTACGACACGGATGAGGAGGCGGTCGAGATCGCCAACGACTCGCCCTACGGCCTTGCCGGGTCGGTGTGGAGCGCGGACACGGATCGTGCCGTGGCGGTGGCGTCCCGCCTGGAGGCGGGGACGTGCGCGGTCAACTCCGGCATCATCGTGGAACCGCGCAGTCCCTTCGGCGGCTTCAAGCAGTCCGGCATCGGCCGGGAGATGGGCCGGGAGGGCGTGGAGGCCTACCTCGGAACGCGGTCGGTGGTCCTGCCTCCGGGTTGAGGGGGGGGGCCTCAACCACCCAGGGCCGTGTAGTCCAGGTGGCCGACGCCGCCTGCGGCCAGAAACCCGCGATCGACGGGGAGGACCGTCCCGTTCAGGGACCGGGAGGCATCGCTCCCGAGAAAGGCGAGCACGCACGCCACGTCGTCGGCGGTGACGATGCGACCGTCGCCCTGGGACACCGCCCAGTCGACGAGGGTGTCCGTCATGGTGGCGCGGAAGTCGTCGAGCAATCCGGTGTCGACCGGTCCGGGCGCGACGGCGTTGATCCGGATCGCCCGGGCACCGAGCGGGCGCGCCGCCCACATGGTGTACACGTGGGCGCACTCCTTGGTGAAGCCGTACGGGTCCACACCGAGGTCGTCCACCCTGTCCCCGAACCATGCCGCCGCCGTCTCCCAGTCGTCGACGGCCATGAGTCCGAGCAGCAGGTCGAGGCGGGCCGTCCATCCGCTGCCGGCCGTCGACGCCGTATTGACGACCGCTCCCCCGCCGGCCAGCTGGTCGGTCAGCCGTACCGTCAGGCGTCGCATGGCCAGGTGGTTGACGGCGAACACCGTGGCCGCCGGCGAGGTGTCCGCCACCCCGGCGTTGTTGAACAGGACGGCCACCGGCCCACCGATCTCACCGGTTGCCGCGTCGATCTGAGCCGGGTCCGAGAGGTCGGTGCGGATGAACCGGTCGTGCGGGCCGGCGGGCGGTTCGATGTCGAGCACCGTGACCGCCGTCGCCCCCTGCTCGGCCAGGCGGTCCAGCAGCGCCGCCCCGATGCCCCTGGCCCCTCCGGTCACGACGACCCGGCCGTCGCCGTACGCGAAAGCGGACGTCACCGGCACGCCCCCCGGTCGGCGCCGGCACCCGCTCGCACCCGGCCGGGCTCAGGAGAAATGGATCGGGACCGAACTGTAGCCACGGACCGTGCTCGTCTCGACGGGAACCACCTCGTCCATGTCGACCTCCCAGCGGGGAAAGCGCGCCAGGGTGCCGGCCAGCGCGACCCGGGCCTCCAACCTCGCCAGGGCGGCGCCCAGGCAGTGGTGGGTGCCGTACCCGAAGGCGACGTGCCGCTTGATCGAGCGGCGGACGTCGAGCCGGTCGGGATCGTCGAACTCACGGCGGTCGCGGTTGGCGCTGCCGTTCAGCAGCAGCACCTTCGACCCGGCGGGGATCTCCACGTCGTGCACCCGGTACGGCCGGAGCGTCCAGCGGCCGTTGACCGGTGAGGGCGCCTCGTAGCGCAGGAGCTCCTCGACGGCGTTCGGGACGAGCGTCGGGTCCTCGACGAGCACGTGGCGCTCCCCCGGGAACCGGGCCAGCAGCACCGCCGCCCAGCTGAGGAGCCGGGCGACGGTCTCCACCCCTGCGCCCACCAGCAGCAACACGAAGGAGACGAGCTCGGTCTCATCGAGCCGCCGGCGTCCTCCGCCGGCGTCCTCCACCTCGCCCTCGATGAGCACGCTGATCATGTCGTCACCGGGGCGCCGCCTCCGTTCCGCGATGATGCCCGTTGCGTACTCGCCCAGCTCGCCCATGGCCTTCAACGACCGGGCGCTCGGTGCCGGGTCACCGGCCTCGTGATGGAGCATGTCGTCGAACAGGCGCCGCACCCTGTCGAGGTCGGCCTCGTCCACGCCCAGCATGTGGCCGATGACCATCGGCGGCAGGAGGGCACCGAACTGCTCCACGTAGTCGAAGCCCGCTGAACCCACGAAGGGATCGAGGTACCGGTCCACCAACCGGCCGACGTGCGCCTCGAGCTCGGCCACCCGCCTGGGGGTGAACGCCCGACTGACCAGCCGGCGCATCCAGTCGTGCTCGGGCGGATCCATGAAGATCACCAGCGGCAACCCCATCGGCTCGTCCAGCGACTCCGGCATCACCCCGTGGGTCGAGCTGAAGGTGGCGGTGTCGACGGCGGCCGCCATCACATCCTCGAATCGGCTGAGGACCCAGAAGCCGTAGCGCTCGTTCCAGTACACGGGCTGCTCCTCGCGCAGCCGCCGCCACACCGCGTGCACGTTGCGGTCGATCTCGACGTCGAACGGGTCGTAGTAGAGGGGAGGCGCCTCACCGACGGTCACGTCAGGACCTGCCATCTCCGAAGAGTAGCAAATCCTCTACATATCTTCGGTGGCCGATCGCCCCTACCTGCGGGGTCGGCGCCGACTCCGACGCGAGGCGTCGGCCGACGTCGAGGCGGATGCGCCCACCGTCCGGCACGGGGTTCACCTTCCGGTTGCGCGCCCATCTCACAATCTATATGTTTATATCTTTAGACGACGACGGTGGGTCCGGGGGGAGCTCGGACATTCGACGGCCTAGGGGGATCAGTGAGGTCAACTCGAGGAACGTGCGCCTGGCGACACTGGCAACCCTGATGGCGGTGGCGATGGGAACTGTGGCCTGCAGCTCGACGAACACCTCATCATCGACGACCGACACCACGACCGCCGGAGGGACCGGTGCGAACATCCCGGCGAGCGCGTTCAACGACCACACCGGGGTCACCCCCGACTCGGTCACGGTGGCCAACGTGTCGACGCTGTCGCTCGGCGGTCTCTTCAGAGGGGCCCAGGTCGGGACACAGGCCTATTTCGCAATGGTCAATGCCGCCGGTGGGATCAACGGCCGGACGATCAAGGTCACTTCGTCCGACGACGGCTTCACCGGCGCCGGCAACCGGCAGGGCGTCGAGAACGCGCTCCTCAACGACTTCGCCCTCGTCGGGGGATTCTCGGCGGACGACGGCTACGGCGGCACGGTGCTGGCGAAGAATCCGGGCATGCCCGATGTCACCGTGGTCGTCGACCTCGCGACCAACAAGCTCCCCAATGTCGTGAGCCCGGTGCCCCTGGGCGGCGGGTGGCAGGAAGGCCCACTCCAGTACTACAAGAGCAAGTACCCCGACGACATCAACGCCGTCGGCACCATCATCTCCGACCAGTCCGATGCCCTCGCCGCTTGGGCCGGCGAAAAGTACGCGTTGGGCAAGGTGGGGTACAAGGTGATTTCCGTTCAGGCCGTCCCCGAGACACAGACCGACTTCAATGCCAACGTCATCACGATGAAGAATGCCGGCGTGAAGCTGCTCTTTCTGGATCAACTTCCCGAGCTCTACACCTCTGCCGTCTTCAAAGCGCTCGCGCTGCAGGACTTCCATCCCCAGGTGATCCTCGGAGCGGGCAGCTACAGCAATCAGCTGGTGCAGAATTCCGGCGGGGCCGCGAACGTCGACGGTGCCCAGGTCAACCAAGAGTCATCCTTCTATCTCGGACAGGACAGCTCCCTGATTCCCTCGGTCGCCACCTTCAACAAGTGGGTGAGTACCGTCTCGCCCGGCTTCAAAGCCGACATCTTCACCTTCTACGGATGGGTTTCCGCCCAGCTGTTCTCGGAGGCCCTGCAGAATTCCGGATCCGATCCGAGCAGGGGCTCGCTGCTGAAGGCGCTGTCCCAGATCACGAGCTTCAGTGGTGACAACATCGAAACACCGGTAAATCCCGCGGCCAAGACGGTGAGCAACTGCTATCTCCTGGGCCAGGTGGCCAACGGCGACTACCAGCGGATCGCCGACCCGCCGGTAAGCAGCAGCACCCACGGGTACCGGTGCGACTACGCGTACATCACGCCGCCCGGCACCTGACGGGCTCCTGACCGGTTCCCTGGTGAACTACCGGCCGCCCCACCCGATCTCGCGGGCCAGGAACGGCTCGATGAACGGGGTCCGGTAGCCGTCCTGGCGAAAGATGATCGGAAAGAACGACTCGTCCATCGTGTCGTCACCGAAGCGCTTGTAGCGGCTGTAGATGTACCCGGTCGCGGAGGGATGGAACCGGGCCTCCGACGTCATGCAGTGCGCCACCAACGATCGGCGGGGACGATCCGTCGCGTTGGGAGCCGACCCGTGCCATGTCCACCCGGCGTGGAACGCTCCCCCGCCGGCGGGGACCACGACCGGCACGCGCTCGACGTCGGCGCCGGCGCCGCTCGGCCGCCTGGCGAAGATCCCGGTCGGGGTCGGCCGGGCCGTGGAACTCCTCGATCATCCCCCAGTGGTCCCACCGGTGCGATCCCCTCACATACTCCACCGTGCCGCCGGCGGCCGTCGTGTCCTCCAGGGCGATCCAACAGCTCACCCAGTCGCTCGGGTCGGCCCATTGCTCATAGCTCGAATCCTGATGGAAGCCCAGGGCCCTGCCTCCGGCCGGCTTCCACAGCACGTTGTCCTGGCTCAGCCGCGCCCCCGGCCAGCCACCGAGGCGGGCGCACGCCCTTCCGATGTCCTCGCGCAAGACGACCGCCGCGATGTCACGGTCGGACTTCCATCCGTTGCAGATCTGGCGGGTCAGTGCGGGGTCGTCCCTCCCCGACTTCCAATTCCACTCGTCCGGATTGAGACCGGTCTCGAACCTCCCGTCGAACAGCTCCCCGTAGCGCGCCAACGCCCGGCGGGCCAGCTCCGGTTCGACGATCCGATCGACGACCACGAAGCCGTCCTCGTGAAAAGACCTGACCTGCTCGTCCGTCAGATCGAGCACGGTGGCCGTCACATTGCCCATGGCAGATCCCTTTCTGACTCAGACACCGTGCAGGTAGCGGAGCTGCTCGCGGCGGGGCACGAACCGGCGGCAGCGCCTCCGCCTCGGCCAGCCGGGCGGCCGCGTAGTGCTCGACGAACGTCGCTCCGAAGAGCTCTCTGGCCGCACGGCTCCGTTCGAACCGGCAGGCGGCGTCGACCAGATCCCTCGGTACCCGGGCGGCGCCGTCGACGGTGCGCCCGTCCGCCGGTGCCAGCAACGGTGGCGGCGGTTCGAGGTCCTGCTCGATGCCCCAGATCGCCGCGCCCAGGAACATGGCACAACACAGGTGGGGGACGGTGTCGGCGCCCGGATATTCGCAGTTCGAGCCGCGTGTCCTGCGGCTCGCCGGCCACCGCTCGAAGTGCGCAGCTGTAGTTGTCCGGCCCCCAGGTGGCCGTCGAGGGTGCCCAGTTGCCCGGCGCGAACCGCCGGTAGGAGTTCGGGTTGGGTGCCGCCATGGCCAGCAGCTCGGGTAAGCAGGGCGACCACCCCGGCGACGGCGGATCCGGCCTGCTTGGAGAGCACGCCCGTCTCTTCGGCCAGGAGGGGCTCACCGTTCACCGTCGAATGCAACGAGAGGCTCGGGTGGCCGCCCAGGCCCGGGAACTCCTCCGAGAGCTGGGCCATGAAGGTCGCCCGCTGTCCCCGTCCGGCGAAGTAGGCCTTGGTGAAGAGCTTCATGAGGGCGGCATCGTCGGCCGAACGCGACGGCCGGCTCGGTGCCGTGGCCAGCTCGAGGCAGCCGGGCCCGAGTTCGGCGCACAGATGGTCGAGGGGGATTGCCCCCTCGGCGCAGTACCTCGGTCAGCCCGGCGAAGACGTCGGCGTCGGTCGCCATCGTCGAGGCCGACCAGCACACGTTGTCCGCCATGGCCGGGACCAGGCCGCCCGGCCCGGCGGTGGTGTCCCATCCGTCGAGGACGATGCACTCGAACTCCCACCCGACCTCGGCCCTGATCCCGACCGCCTCGGCCCGGTCGACCGTCCGTTGGAGGAGCTCCCGGGGCGAGATCGTCGTCGAGCGGTGGGCCGAAGTCGGCCAGAAAGAGGAGCCCGTTGTCCTCGAAGGGATGCCAGCCGACCGCTGTCGGGGTCGACCGTGGCCGGCTGACCACGGACCCGCCCTGGCGCCACGTCGAATCGTCGGGCGCCCACCAGTCGATGGCATCGATGAACGACCACCCGCGCTCCATCGCCCGCGCCGCAGCCGGAGGTGAGAGCCGCTTCTCTCGCAGCGTGCCCGACGCGTCGAAGATTCCCATGTGCACGGCGTCGACCCCGACGGCGGCCAGCCATTCCTCCACCCGGTGGTCGGCGATGGCGGCACGCACCTCGCCCACCCTCGACCGCGGGCCGACGGTCGTTCATCGGACAACGGCCTCCGGGCGGGCGTCGACGGCGTCGAGCAGGCCCTGGGCCAGCCGTTCGGTGGTGAGCGCCATGGCCTCCAGGTGCTCCTCGACCGAGGCTGCCAGCCACTCCACGCTGTGACCGTTTGCGGCCAGCGCCCGACGGTAGGCGGGAACCGCCGCCCATTCGGTCACGGTGGCCGACGAGACCTCGACGTGGAACTGCACCCCCCAGGCGACCGGTCCGACCCGGATGGCCTGGGCGTGACCGTCGGGGTTGGCGGCTAGCACCACTCCTCCGTCGGGCACCCGGCGCACCTCGGCGCCGTGCCACTGCAGCCCGTGCGAGCGGGGCGGGCAGCCCGGAGAAGACGGGGTCGTCGAGTCCGGCCCGGTGAGCTCGAATTCGGGCGACACCGATCTCCGCTCTCTCCATCGGTCCCACGGCGCCACCGGTCGAGACGGCCAGCAGCTGGTGGCCGAGACAGACGCCGAGGAACGGCCGGCCGAGAGTGACCACCCAACGACGGATCGCCTCCTTCTCCGCCTTCATCCACGGGTACTCCTCGTCCTCCCAGACATCCATGGCCCCCCGAGTACGAGGAGCAGGTCGAACGGTTCGAGACCGGGGATCTCGTCGCCCTCGTCGAGCTCGACGGTGTGCAGGGTGACGTCCCCGGCCTCGAGGTGGTCGCCCAGCAGTCCCGGGTGCTCGGCGGCCAGGTGCTGGAAGACCAGGGCATTCGGACCGGCGGGCAGCGGTCACGGGAGGATGTCGAGGTACTCCGACACGTCCCAATCGCTGACCGTGCCGATGAAGCGCTCCCACTCGTCGCTCTTGTAGTGCATGAAGACCCGGTACATGTCACCGGGAAGAGCCCGGCGGATGACGGCGTCGTCCGCCAGCGCCTCGAGGGCCTCGCCGAGCGTGGTGGGGATGCGGTCCACTGCCTTTCCGGCCGCGATGGCCTCGTAGATGTTCCCCTCTTCGGGTGGGCCCGGGTCGATGCTCTGATCGAGGCCGTCCTGCATGGCGACGAGCAGGGCCGACATCGAGAGGTACGGATTGACCGCCGAATCGACCGACCGGTACTCGAAACGCCCGGGTGCGCTGACCCTCAGGGCCGTCGTCCGGTTCTGAAAGCCCCAGTCGGCGAAGATCGGTGCCCAGAATCCGGCATCGGCGAAGCGCCGGTAGGAGTTCACCGTCGGTGCGGTGATCGCCGTCAGCGCCCGCAGGTGGGCCAGCACGCCTCCGATCGCGTGCAGCCCGGTCTTCGACGGCAGGCGCACGTCGTCCGCCTCCGGCAGGAACATGTTCGTTGCCGTCCTGCCACAGGGAGAAGTTGTGGTGGCAACCGTTGGCCGACACTCCCATGAACGGCTTGGGCATGAAGCAGGGGAACAGGTCGAACTCCCGGCCGACCTGTCGGCACACCTGGCGGTAGGTGGTGAGCCGATCGGCCGTCTGTTCCGCCGTGTCGAAGGTGAAGTTGAACTCGAGCTGCCCGGGCGCATCCTCGTGGTCGCCCTGGATCATCTCGAGTCCCATCAATCCCGAGTACTCGATGACCCTGTGGATGACCGGCTGCAGCTCGGAGAACTGGTCGATGTGGTAGCAGTAGGGCTTCGTCTTCCCCTCGACCGACGGCGATCCGTCGGAGTTCGTCCTGAGCCACATCATCTCGGGCTCACAGCCCACCATGAGCGACAGCCCGGTGTTGGCGGTGAACTCGTCATGGATCCGGTGGAGGTTGCCCCGGCAGTCCGAGGTCAGAAAGGAACCCGGGTCGTCGAGTTCCTCCCGTCCCCGGAACAGCGTGCAGAAGACGCGGGCGACCTTGGGGTCCCAGGGCAGCACGCAGAAGGTGTCGACGTCGGGCAGCCCCACCAGCTCCGACGCCTCCGGCCCGTAGCCGATGTAGTCGCCGTGCCGGTCGGTGAAGAGGTTGGCGGTGGCGCCGTAGACGAGCTGGAAGCCCTTCTTCGCCGTCGTCATCCACTGGGCGGCCGGTATCCCCTTTCCCATCACCCGGCCGGTGACCGAGACGAACTGGTAGTAGATGTACGTGACGCCCTCGTCGTCGATCCGGCGCCTGACCTGCTCGATGCCTTCGTCGCGCCCGTCCTGGGCCAGGAATCGTTCGAGATCTGTCGTCATGCCGGCCACCATCACGGTCCACAGAGGGAAACGGGGTCTCCTCGCAGTAAACCGTGACGGGGTTTCGGA
Organism: uncultured Actinomycetota bacterium; assembly: GCA_963838005.1. Lineage (GTDB taxonomy): Bacteria > Actinomycetota > Acidimicrobiia > Acidimicrobiales > RAAP-2 > CAWIPW01. The sequence continues at coordinate 29,745 of CAWIPW010000001.1, read as the reverse complement.
GGCGTATCGCGTCCGTATCCATCGCGTGAAATCTCTGGACCGTGACCGGGTCGGCGACCGGCCGATCGGCGACGCTCGTACCTCCGTTACGGCCACGGAAGAAATGGGAACATTCCTACGTCGGCAACCTGAGGTGCCACGAAGTGAACGGCGACGGCGACAGCTGCCGCCGGCGGGCCACGATGGCACGCCTCCGTGGCGAGCAGGAAGGGAGTCCCCATGGCCAAGGCAGTGCGGTTCGACCACTACGGCGGACGGGACGTCCTCTACGTGGCGGAAGTGGAGGTGCCTCACCCCGCAGCCGGTGAGGTCGTGATCCGGGTCAAAGCGGCCGGGGTGAATCCGGGCGAAGCGGCCATTCGGGAGGGCCGGCTGCACCAGAGCTTCCCGGCCACGTTCCCTTCGGGGAGGGCAGCGACTTCGCCGGCGTGGTGCACGACGTGGGCGAGGACGTTACCGTGTGGGCGGTCGGGGACGAGGTGCTCGGGTGGACGGAGAACCGGGCCAGCCACGCCGACTACGTCGTGGTACCGGCCGGCCAGCTGGTGGCGAAGCCCACGGCCCTGTCCTGGGAGGTCGCCGGTTCCTCTACGTCGTCGGGTGCACCGCCTACGCGGCCGTCAGAGCGGTCGGGGCCGGTCCCGGCGACACGGTGGTCGTCTCGGCCGCCGCCGGCGGGGTCGGATCGATCGCGGTGCAGCTCGTCCAGGTACGCGGGGCACGGGCCATCGGCATCGCCTCGGCCAATCACCACGACTGGCTGCGCTCGGTCGGCGTCACCCCGGTGGCCTACGGCGAGGGTCTCGCCGATCGGATCCGGCCGGCCGCCCGTCGGGTGTGGACGCCTTCATCGATACCTTCGGCCCCGAGTACGTCCATCTGGCCGTCGAGCTCGGCGTGAAGCCGGACCGCATCGACACGATCATCGCCCGGGACGCAGCCGCTGAGGTCGGTGCCAAGACCGACGGGAGCATGGCAGCCACCAGCACCGACGTTCTGGCCGAGATGGCCGAACTGGTGGCCTCTGGCCGCATCGTCGTCCCCATCGCCGCCACCTTTCCCCTCGAGAAGGTCGGCGACGCCTTTGCCGAGGTCGAACAGCGGCACACGCTCGGCAAGGTGGTGCTCATCCCGTAACTGAGGACAAAGCTCGGTTCGGGCGAATGCTCGGACCGACGTCGACGCCGTACCTCCGGAGGTCGCCTGTCGTCACGGCGCTCCGAACCAGTGGGTCAGGGCGTCACGCAGTCCGGTGTCGGTGCCGTCCCCCACCCAGGCGACGTAGCCGTCGGGCCGGATCAACACGGCCGTGGGAGCGGTGACCCCGCCGAGCACCGGAAGCTCCCACGGCCCGTCATAGGCGGCATCGATCAGCTGGACACGATCTGCCCAGGCAGTGGTGTCGAGGCTCCCGGGCGCACCGAAGTTGAGCAGCACCGGCTCGGCGCTCGTGCAGCAGGGTGAAGACCCGCAGCGGGCCATCGGCGGTCACGAGGTCCAGATCGGGCATGCGGCGTCCCAGCAGCGGATGACCATCGCCGAGGTCGTAGCGAATGTCCAGCCCGGAGATGATGCCGGCGAGCAGTTTGCGAGGCTCGTCCATGCGTCGCCAGTTCCGACACCACATCGACCAGCGCCTTGGTGCGGTCGTCCCCCCGCTGGAGCACGCCCAGCGCCATCGTGTGCTGCAGCGCGCGGGCGGCGACCGGGTGGCGCTCGTCCTGATACGTGTCGAGGAGGCTCGTCCGGGGAGGTCCCCTTGACGACCTGCGCCAGCTTCCATCCCAGATTCACCGCATCCTGCACGCCCGAGGCTGAGGCCCTGTCCACCCGCCGGGTAGTGCACGTGCGCCGAGTCGCCGGCCAGGAGGACCCGTCCGGTCGCGGTAGGTCGCCGCCTGCCGGGTCATGTCGGTGAACCTGGAGATCCATGTGGGGCTGTGGATGCCGAAGTCGGTGCCGTACACGGCGATGAGCGCCTCGCGCAGATCGCGCAGAGTGGGCTCGCTGCTCGGCCCGAGCTGCCGCTCGGTCACGACCACCCGCACCGTCCGCCCGTCCTCCATCCGGTGGAGGCCGTGGACGCCGATGGCGTCGTGGCGGATGCCCGTCGGCGGTTCCTCGGTCACCTCGACCTCGGCGATCAGGTTGCTCTTCGTCGGATCCCACCCCGGGAACTCGATGCCGGCCGCCTTGCGGATGACGCTGCGTCCTCCGTCGCATCCGACGAGATACTGCGCCCGCAGCGACCCGCCGTCGGACAGTTCGACGTCGACGCCGGTGTCGTCCTGCACGAAGCCCGTCACCTCGCGTCCGTAGTAGATCCGTACCGGGAGCTCGGCGATCCAGGCGGCCATGATCCGCTCGATCTGGTTCTGCCAGATCCCGAGCGAATACGGATGACGTGTCGGGAAGTCGCTCATGTCCAACACGGTCGAGCCGATCATCGCGGCCTGGGCCACCTGGCCCTCCGCGAGGAACCGGTCAGCGACCCCACGCTGATCCAGCACCTCGATCGTGCGCGAGTGAAAACCGCCGGCCCGTGAGCCGACGAGCACGTGATCGGGACGCTGCTCGACGACCGCGACGTCGACCTCCGCCAACGCCAACTCGGCCGCCAGCATCATCCCCGTCGGACCGCCTCCGGCGATCACTACTGCATGCTCGTCCATGCGCAACTCGTCCCTTTCCGTCGGTTTCGCTCCGGGCCGGAGATTCTGCACAGCGACCGGCCCCTTGCTGCAAGGGCCGGCCGCGCGGTAGCTTGAGAATGGCGGGGAATGAGCGCTCCCACTTCTTCCCCTCGTCTGTGGGGCGGACGGGCCGACCGCGATTCGGCGGACCGGTACGCCTGGCAAGGCCGTGGCATCGCGGGAAGTGTGATCGCATCCGCCCCGAACCGTTACCGTGGCCCTGTGAGCAGCGCCCGGGTCCCCGGAGGGGTGGTACACAGACTGCCGGGAGACCTGCGCAGGGCGCTGATCGCCAACCCCACGGCACTCGAAGCCTGGCAGGGCATCACACCGTTGGCCCGCAACGAATTCATCTGCTGGGTCGAGGATGCCAAGCAGGAGAAGACCCGCGAGCGCCGCATCCGCCGGACCGAGGAGGAACTCGAGGAAGGCCAGCGTCGGCCTTGCTGCTGGCCCGGGTGCAGTCACCGCGAGCGCACCGGCAGGCAGCAGCCGGCCGGGTGAGGCCGTCCGGCCACAGGAGCAGACACGTCGAGAACAGGAGGTCACGTGCGCAGCGACATACGCGAAGGCGGGGTGTTCCCCGACTACGAGCTGGCAGATCAGGCCGGCAAGCGGCAATCCCTGTCAGCTCTCCAGGGCGGCAACGCCATGGTGCTCCACCTCTCCCGTGGAGGTTTCGATCCGAAGGAGCACCAATTCCTCGATCAGTTCGTCGAGGCCTACCCCCAGTTTCGGAACGCCTATACACGGCTGATCGTCATCTCGACCGACAACCAGCTGAACATCAACGAGTTCCGCGACGCACTCGGTGCCACGTGGCCGTTCCTGTCGGACCCGGATCGGGTGGTCCAGAAGGATCTCGACATACAGGAATTCACGGACGAACCACACGATCCCATGATTCCTCATACGTTCGTCCTCGAACCCGGGCTCAGGATCTTCAAGGTCTACAACGGCTACTGGTACTGGGGCCGCCCCACGATTACCGAGCTCCACATGGATCTGCGGGCCGTCTTTCAGAAGATCCGACCGGACTTCGACCTGGCGGCCCCGGGATTGAGGGAAGCCTGGGACCGGGGAGATCGCGAGCAGTTCCTCGTCGACACGCTGGAACCGCCGATCCGCTACACCGAGGGCAAGAGCATCGGCATCAAGAGATGACGGGGCGTCGAGCCTCGAACGGTGTCGGCGGGCTCGGATCCATGGGCCGGACGCTACGATGACGCCGAGGCCCACGGTGGAGAGCTCGGCAGACACGACACGGCAGGCAGCCATCGCCACGCACTGGCGTGCTTCAGAGACGGGCGACGCCGAGCTCGAGCACCGCATCTACGCCGACGATGCCGTTCTGGAGTACCCCCAGTCAGGCGAGCGGTTCGAGGGGCGTTCCGCCATCCGACGCCAACGCGGTGCCCATCCCGCCGAGCGTCACTTCTCGCCCACGCGAATCATCGGGCGAGACGACCTGTGGGTGAGCGAGGTCATCATCACCTATGACGGCCAACCCACGTACTCGGTCAGCGTGATGGAATTCGCCGGCGACGTCGTCACGCACGAGTCGCAGTACTTCGCCGACCCCTTCGAACCTCCGGCGTGGCGCCAGGACCTTGCGTCGGACGGGACCTCCACGACGTCGTAACCGCTTCGCGGGCGCGGTCGAGCTGCGCACACACGATCTCAATGAGTGTGCCGGCCCCGCAGGCGAGAGGGTGGACCCGGTGGCGTCACCCCTCGAGGTAGCGCAGGACGGCGAGGACCCGCCGGTGGTCGGTGGACGTCGCCGGCAGGTCGAGCTTGGAGAAGATGTTGGCGATGTGCTTCTCCACCGCGCCTTCCGAGATGACGAGGCTGGCGGCGATGGCCGAGTTCGTCCGACCTTCCGCCATGAGCGCCAGCACCTCCCGTTCCCGCCCGCTCAGCCCGGCCAGGGCGTCGGTGCGGCGAGAGGCCCCCATCAGCTGGGTCACCACCTCCGGATCGAGGGCGGTGCCTCCCGACGCCACCCGAACCAACGCCTCGGCGAAGTCGGCGACGTCGGCGACCCGATCCTTCAGCAGGTAGCCGATGCCGGCCGCGCCGCCGGCGAGCAGCTCGGCCGCGTACCGGGTCTCGACGTACTGGGAGAACACCAGGATCCCTACGCCGGGGTGATCCCGGCGCAGTCCGAATGGCGGCCCGCAGCCCCTCGTCGGTGAAGGTCGGTGGCATGCGGATGTCGACCACCGCCACGTCGGGGGGATCAGCGGCGACCGCCTGTTCGAGACTGTCGGCATCTCCGACCGCACCGATCACCGCAAAGCCACGATCGGTGAGGAGTTGGACCAGCCCGTCCCGCAGGATCGCGGAGTCCTCGGCGATCACCACCCGAACGGCATCGGCGTCGGCCATGTTCAGGCGTGGGTGGGCAGGTCGACGGTGACGACGGTCGGTCCGCCCGGCGGGCTGGCGATGCTCAGGTGCCCGTCGACGGCACCGACCCGATCGGCCAGTCCGGCCAGGCCACTCGATGACGAGCCGACCCGGTTGGCCGCGGCGCCGCCCCGACCGTCGTCGCGCACGACGATCCGCAGCCACGGGCCGTGCTGGGCGCAGCTCAGGGAGGCCCGGGACGCCTCGGCGTGCTGGGCGACGTTGGCCAGCAACTCGGCCGCACAGAAGTAGCAGATGGCCTCGATGGCCGGGCTGGGCCGGGACTGGACCGACACCCGGACCTCCGTGGGCACCGAGCTGCGTGCGGCCAAGGTGGCGAGGGCGTTCTCCGAGGCCGGTGTCGAGCGCCGGCGGGTGGATGCCTCGGGCCAGATCCCGGAGGTCGGTGATGGCCTCCTTGGCGCCGCGATGCGCCTCGTCGACCAAGCGCCGGATGGCGTCCAGATCGGCGGTCTCGTCGGCTTCGGCACCGAGGTGCTCGAGCCTTTCCTTGGCCTGGCCGAGCCGCATGGCCAGGGCGACCAGCTGGGCCTGGGTCCCGTCGTGCAGGTTGCGCTCGATGCGTTGGAGGGTCTCGGTGGCGGCGTCGAGCGTCCTCGACCTCGACTCCTCGAGGCTTCTCACCCGGGACGCGGCGGCGTTCGGGCCGAGCAGGAGGTGCATCAGCCGCCGGTCGAGGTAGACGACCAGCCGCATGGTCCACGGTGCGACGAACAGGAAGACGACGCCTGTGACGAACACGCCGAGCGTGGGCGCCGGGTCCGCATCGGGGCCCGCCGTTGAAGCCGCCTCCCGCCGCACGACCCAGCAGGCCGAACCTCGTCGACCCGCCGCCACCGGTCAGCAATGACGAGATGCCGAAGAACGCCTCGAGCCAGACGCTGAGGGCGAACCAGACGCCGAAGAGGGTGAGCGGCACCTTGGCCACGAAGTAGACCACCGCCCGCCAGGCGGCCCGGTCGCCCAGTGCGGCCCGCAGCCACCGGAAGAGCCCCGGAGGCGGGTTGAACGGCTCGGGTTCGGCGATCTCCTCGCCCAGCATCCCCCAGGCGAGCGTCCGTTGCCAGCGGCCGAGGCCCCGGGCAGCCCGCAGGCCGCAGGCGAGGATGAGGATCCCGACGAACACGACCGTGAGCACCAGCCCGGCGATGCCGAGCGCGCCCAGGATGCAGAGCCGCCGACGAAGGCCAGGGCGGACGCTGGCCAGGAAGTACCCCAGCTCCGCCCAGCTGCGCTTCTGGAACGGCTCCCGCAGGATCAGCCGGGACAGACGCCTGGCCTGCTCGGCTCGCTCCTCGGGGATCCGGATCTGCACCCAGCCGCCCTCGGTCCCCGACTCGCTCAAGCGTCACGCCTGACGAAGACCGCCGCTCCGACGGCAAGGGCGATTGCGGCGTACAGGGCCATCAGCAACAACCCTACGACCGGCGAGACCGGCGCGGAAGGGTCCCCCCGGCCCCTGGTTGACGGTGGACATGATCGAGTTGGTGAGGATGTTGGTCGGCAGGTAGCGGACGCCGGTCTCGGAGATGCCCGTGCATCACGAGCGGGAGCACGAAGATGACGCCGACGAACGCGGCGATCGCCGCCGCGGTGCTGCGGAAGATCAGCCCGAAGCCGAAGGACATGAGGGCCATGAGGGCGATGAACAGGCCGGTCATGACCACGGCCCGGGCCGCGCCCGGCGACGCCAGCGTGGCGGACGGAGCCCCGCCACCGGAGAGGATGGCCTGGCCGAGGAAGAACGAGACGAAGCTCAGGACCACGCAGAAGACCACCGTGAGCACGGCGGTGACGCCCACCTTGGTGGCGAGCAGGAGCGGGCGCTTCGGCGCGGCGGCCAGCGTGGTGCGGATGGTGCCACTCGAGTACTCGCCGGTGATCAGCAACGCTCCGAACACCCCGCCGGCGAGGGCGACGGTGATCATGCCGGTCAGGGACGTCCTGGGTGGGGTCGAAGCCGACGTAGTAGCCGGGACCGTGGTGCAGCGCGTTGTGGGTCACCAGCCCTGTCACCAGGAGGCAGGCAACGACGGTCAGGCCGAGCGTGATCGCCGTCGACCGCAGGGTCAGGATCTTGGCGATCTCGGACCGGGCCACGTGCTTGACCCGGTAGTGCCCCGATCGGGGCGTCTCAGAAGGATCTCGGTCGTCATCGTCACTCCTTCCTCCCGACGGCCGACCGCGCCGGGCATCGTCGACGGGCGGTACTCCACCTCGTCCTGGGTCAGCTCCATGAACGCGTCCTCCAGCGACGCGGTGATCGGGTGTCAGCTCGTGGACCCGAAGACCGTCGCGGGCGGCCAGATCGCCGATCTGCGGCGGACGTCAGCCCCTCGACGGTCAGCGACCCCACCACCGTCCTCGACCTGTGGCCCCCGCGGCGGAGAGCGCCGCGGTGAACGCCGCCGCGTCCGGGGTGACGAGCCTGACGGCGCCACCGCCGCTCCGGGCGACGAAGTCGGCCACGCTGGTCTCGGCGATCAGCCGGCCGCGGCCGATCACGACCAGCCGGTCGGCGGTCAGCGACATCTCGCTGATCAGGTGGCTCGACACCAGCACGGTCCGCCCCTGCTCGGCCAGGTCCCGGAGGAAGTGGCGGACCCAGCGGATGCCCTCGGGATCGAGGCCGTTGACCGGCTCGTCGAACAGCAGCACGCCGGGGTCACCCAGCAGGGCGGCGGCGATGCCCAGCCGCTGGGCTCATGCCGAGCGAGAACTTCCCGACCCGCCGGCCTGGCGACGGAGCTCAGCCCGACCTGGTCGAGGACCTCGTCGACCCGACCGACCGGGATGTCGTTGGCCAGGGCCAGCCACCGCAGGTGGTTGCGGGCGGTGCGGGCCGGGTGGAACGCCTTGGCGTCGAGGAGGGCGCCGACCTCCCGGAGCGGCCAGTCCAGCTCGGCGTACGGCTTGCCGTCGATCAGGGCCGAACCCGAGTCGGGCAGGTCGAGGCCCATGATCATGCGCATCGTCGTCGACTTGCCGGACCCGTTCGGTCCCAGGAATCCGGTGACCACGCCGGACGGGACCTCGAAGGTCAGGTTGTCCACGGCCGTCGCCGCCCCGTACCGCTTGGTCAGTGAGTGTGTCGGTGATCATCACTAGAACACGGTACGGGACCGCCCCGTTCGGTGGAATACCGCTAGTCGGCGTCTTCGCGGGTGGGGTTAACCCCAGCGGACCGTGCGGTTCAGCTCCAGGTCCCATTCGAATAGACGTAGGCGGACCCTCCGCCCACGGCGACACAGAACGAGACGGTCGGGCACGACACCGCTGTCAGATCGCTGCCCACGCGCCGCCCACTCGACCATGCCCCGGTGGATTCGGTGTACACGGAGCTACCGCCCACGGCGACGCAGAACGACGTGGTGGGGCAGGACAACCCGTACACCGGGTCCCCGCCGCCGGGGAACGGCCGACCCGTCCAGGTCGAACCGTCGAACGTGTACGCCACGCCACCTACCACGGCCACGCACGCACTCGCCGTGGCGCACGACACCGTCGTCGGTCCACCGTCGCCGAGGCCTTCGGGGCTGGACCACGTGCCGCCGTTCAGGGTCAGCCCCCAGACACCGGTACCCCGGTCACTGCCGAGCGCGACGCAGAACGTCGCGCTCGGGCAGGACACCGAGGTCAGCAGGAGGCTAGACGGGGCGGGAGTAGCCGGAGCTTCCGGACCGCTCGACCAACGCCCACCCGAGTACGTGGCGAGTCCCGACCCCGGCACGGCGGCACAGAACGTGGCCGTGGGACAGGACACCGAGAAGAACCCGTATCCGGCATCCGCATCCGGGGTCGGGGTCTTCAATCTCCAAGATCCGCGCGTGTACACGTACGTGAACCAGCCCACACCGTCCGCTGGATCCGGCGACGGCCGCGCAGAAGGAGGGGGTCGCACACGACACGGCGTTCAGGATGCCTGTCCCGCTGGCCAGGAGGAATCCCCTCGACCACCTCCCGTTGTCCAACGTGTAGATGAAGCCGGACCCGTCGGATGCCATGCAGAACGACGCGACGGGACATGACACGGACGTGAGGCCGGATCCGTACTTGTCACGGTGAGGGTCGATCCCCATCCCCTCGGACGTTCGCCCTCCGGTCGCGGTAGAGGTCGTCGAAGGGGAAGCGGTCGCTCCCGGTGTCGAGGAGGTGGCCGACGTCGCTCGCGTCGCGTCCGATCGACTCGCCGGTGCCGCCCCACAACCGGCGAGACAGAGTCCGGCTCCGATCGTGACGGCGAGGACGGTGCCCAGAAGCCCCGGAGCGGATCTCCGTCGCACGCCCAGCCTCACGCCCATCTGCCGACTACATCGGGCACGCGCGAGCGTACTTCCCCGGGCCGAACCACCAACTCCTCCTGGTCGGTTCGGGCCCTCTGGGGCACCGTCAGGATGACGAACGGCGGGACCGCAGATCGACACGACGCCGGGAGATTCTGTCATTCCCGATCACGAAGTCGCAGGGTCCCGCCGTCACGACCCGACGCTCGGCCTCAGCCAGCGAGGCCCCACGGGCCGACGCCGGAGAGCTGCTGCGGCGAGATGCGCGTGACGAATCCTTCGGGCCAATCGCCTCCTGGCGGCGGGAACCGACCGTCAGTAATGCGGCGCAGCAGGGGCACAGCACCACCCTCCTCGACGCGGGCCACTCCCTTGACGACGAGATACGGGCTCAACCCCTCGAAGGGAACATCCGACTCGACGGACAGCGTCACTCTCGGATCACGCCGGATGTTGTGCAGCTTCACGTGATCGGCCAGATGGCCTGCCACGATCTCGTCGCCCTCCCAGCCGACGTAGATGCAGGTCACCTGGGGACTGCCGTCCGGATTGATAGTGGCCAAATGGACGAGCCTCCCTGAAGCGACAGCCGCCCGAGTCGTCTCATCGAGTCGGACGGGACCTTCGACCATGATCGGGCCTCCCTTCGTCGACTGCCGAGCACCCCACGACCAGGCTCAGAATTGTATGACGAACCGACCCCGGACACCGCCTGCACCGAGACGACGGTGCGCCTGGGCATGCCGCTCTGCCCATGGTAAGCAGGATGGCATGGACACCCGGAGGGTCGGATCGCTCGACGTCACCGTCGTCGGGCTGGGCACGAACAACTTCGGCATGGGAATGGAAGCGGATGCCGTTCCGCCGGTCGTCGGCGCCGCCCTCGAGGCGGGAGTCAACTTCTTCGATACCTCCGATTCCTACGGTGAGAGCGAGGAACGACTCGGCCGCGCCCTCGGTCACCGTCGGGACCAGGTCCTCCTCGCCACCAAGTTCGGCAGCCCGGTGAGCGGTGAAGAGGCCACAGGTGGGGCGAAGCCCGACTACGTCCGGCGAGCCCTCGAGGCCAGCCTGCGCCGGTTGGCCACCGACAGGATCGACCTGTACCAGATCCACCGCCCCGACCCGGAGACGCCCATCGGCGACACCCTGGCGGTGCTCGACGAGGCGGTACAGGCGGGCAAGGTCCGGGAGATCGGTTGCTCCAACTTTTCGGCTGCTCAGATCCTGGAAGCGCGCGACGCGGCCCCGGGAGCCAGCTTCGTCAGCGTCCAGAACCAGTTCAACTTGCTCAACCGCAGCGACGAGGCAGAAGTGTTGCCGCTCTGCGAGAGGCTCGGCCTCGCCTACCTGCCGTACTTCCCGTTGGCAAGCGGATTACTGACCGGTAAGTACAGGCGAGGCGAAGATCCGGCCGAGGGCACCCGGCTGCAGCGCTGGGGCGGTCGGGCGAGCGGAGCGATGTCCACCGAGAACTTCGACAAGGTCGAGAGGCTGACGGCCTGGGCCGACAAGCACGGCCATTCCCTCCTCGAGTTGGCGTTCGCATGGCTGCTCGCCCGTCCTGTCGTCTCCTCGGTCATCGCCGGAGCCACCACGGCGGCGCAAGTGCGAAGCAACGCGGCAGCCGGTTCGTGGCGTCTCACCCCCGAGGAGCGGGAAGAGGTCGACGCGCTGGTCGACTGAGCCGTGGCTGCGGATGACGACCACCGGAAGCCGCCGGATCCCGCTGATGCACGGTTCGAGGAAGAAAGGCGGCCTGCGAGATGTTCTTCCGGTCATGAAGAGGATCGGGTTCTTGTCGTTCGGCCACTGGTCGCAGTCGCCGCACTCGCAGACCCGTTCGGCAGCGGATGCTCTGTTGCAGTCCATCGACCTCGCGGTCGCCGCCGAAGAGCTCGGAGCCGACGGGGCGTACTTCCGGGTGCACCACTTCGCCAATCAGCTTTCCTCGCCGTTTCCGCTGCTGGCGGCCGTGGGCGCCAGAACCACGACGATCGAGATCGGGACCGCCGTGATCGATATGCGCTACGAGAATCCCCTCTACATGGCCGAGGACGCAGGCGCAGCCGATCTCATCTCGGGTGGGCGCCTGCAGCTCGGCATCAGCCGGGGGTCCCCTGAACAGGTCATCGACGGCTACCGCTACTTCGGCTATGTCCCCGCCGAGGGCGCGGATCAGGCCGACATGGCGCGCGAGCACACGCGGGTCTTCCTCGATGTCCTCAGGGGAGATGGCTTTGCCGAACCGAACCCACGGCCGATGTTCCCCAATCCACCCGGGCTTCTCCGGGTCGAGCCGCACTCCGACGGCCTGCGCGAGCGGATCTGGTGGGGCGCAGGCACCCGGAAGACGGCCGAGTGGGCCGCCGACCAGGGGATGAACCTGATGAGTTCAACGCTTCTCAGCGAGGACACCGGCGTGCCGTTCCATCAACTGCAGGCCGAGCAGATCGAGCGGTTCCGTAAGGCCTGGGCAGACGCCGGCCACGCCCGCGAGCCCCGTGTCTCGGTCAGCCGCAGCATCTTTCCGATCGTCAACGACCTCGACCGCGACTACTTCGGCAGCGAAGGCGACTCGCAGGACCAGGTCGGGTTCATCGACGGCGGCACGGCACGCTTCGGCAAGACCTACGCCGCGGAGCCCGAGAAGCTCATCGAGCAACTGTCCCAGGATGAGGCGATCGCCGCCGCTGACACCCTGCTGCTGACCATCCCCAATCAGCTCGGTGTCGACTACTGCGCGCACGTCCTCGCGTCGCTCTTGAGCGACATCGCGCCGGAGTTAGGCTGGCGCTGAGCGGCGCGAAGGCAATCGAGCAGTGACCGATGTCACTCCTCGATGATGACGTCGGCCGCCTCCTTGTCGGGACGCAGCCCGCGCCAGGTGGGATGCCGGAGGCGCCCGGCACGTGTCCACTCGGCGTACTGCACTTCACCCACGACCTCAGGGCGTACGTAGTGCGGAGGAGTCGGTTGGCGCACGTCAGAGGGTGCCACGAACGGACTCTTCTTGCTGGCCGCCGGCCGGAGCAGGCGCAGCAGCGCATCCCTGTCGCGCTCGTTGAAACCCGTCCCCACCTTGCCCACGTAGCGAAGTCCGTCACCGTCGGGGATCCCGAGCAACAGCGCGCCCAGGCTGCCCTTTCGATCTCCGGCACCTTCGGTCCATCCACCGATGACCACTTCCTGAGTCTGAATGTTCTTCACTTTGATCCAGGCTTCGCTGCGCTTGCCTTCCAGATAGCGCGAGTCGCGGCGCTTGGCGATCACCCCTTCCAACCCGTTCTCCCTGGTGGCGTTGAGGACGTCGACGCCGCTGACCCCCCGAAACGACTCTGCGGTGGTGAAGGACCCGTCTGAAAGCTTCAGCTTCTCCAAGATCTTGCGACGTTCGTCATAGCTCTGCGCCGTCAACCGATGGCCATCAAGATGCAACACGTCGAAGATCACAAAGCTGGCCGGGGTGTCGGCGGCCAGCTTCCTTGCCGAATTGGCATTGGTGACATGGAGCCGGTGCTGCAGGTGGCCGAAGCTCGGCTTCCCGTCCTCTCCGAGCACGACGATCTCACCGTCCAGCACACACGGTCGGGCTCCGAGCGCCGCTCCGAGCTCACGGATCTCAGGGAACGAGCCCGTGAGGTCCTTGTCGTTCCGGCTCTGCAGGCGGACCCTCCCACCGTCCACGAAGGCGATGGCCCGCGCCCCGTTCCACTTGATCTCGTACGCCCAATCCTCCTCGTAGGTGGGCAACTCGCCCGGGGTGGCCAGCATCGGTCGCACCCGCTCCGGAAGGGGCGTGAAGTCGGCCGGCGCGGGGTCCATGCGGTGGATCATCCAGTTCTTCCCGTTGGTGGGGAACAGGACATAGCGGCCGGAGACCTTTGACCCGTGCAGGACGACCATGACCTCGTCTTTGCGCCACTTCTCCAGTTCGTAGAAGCCCCGGTCCCAGATCCGAACCTCCCCTCCCCCGTACTCGCCCGCCGGGATCCTGCCCTCGAAGGAGGCGTAGTCCATCGGATGGTCCTCGGTGTGCACGGCCAGGTGGTTGGTCTTCGGGTCCTTGGGCACTCCTTTGGGCAGTGCCCACGACACCAGCACTCCGTCGTGCTCCAGGCGGAAGTCCCAGTGCAGCGCGCGGGCGTGATGCTCATGGATGACGAACCGGGGGTACGCGCCCTCGCCGGCCGCCGACTCGTCACCCATCGGTTCAGGCGTCCTGGCGGCATCCCGTTTGGACCGGTAGGTCTTCAGCGCCGCGTCCTGCTTTTCCGCGGTCGTGTTGCGCACGGCGAAGAGGTCCCCCATCTCCTCGATGCGCGCCAGCACGTCGGCGGTCGTGAACTCCAGAGTCGACGGTTCGCCTTTCATCTGACAGCGCCTGACCTCATCCCACGTCACCGGCGTCGACACTGTCGGTCGCGGGCGCGCCCGCACCGAATAGACGCCGATCGTCGTCTTCGCCGGGCTGTTCTGGCTCCAGTCGATGAGGACCTTGCCCGGCCGCAACGTCTTGCGCATGTTCGACACAACGAGATCAGGGTGCTCGCGTTCGAGTCGGGTGGCGACCTCGCGGGCCTCGGCACGTGTCTTCTCCCAGGTCGAGCTACCACTGAGGGACGCATAGACCTGCAAGCCCTTGGAGCCACTGGTCTTGGGACGGCACTCCACGCCCTTCTCTTCGAGAACCTGGCGCACGAATTCCGCAACGGCACAGCACTCCACGATGGTTGCGCCTTCGCCCGGGTCGAGATCGAAGACGAGCAGATCGGGCGGGGCCGGAAGCGTGCGCCGGCGGCCCGCAGTCCACAGTGGAACATGGATCTCTATGGATCCCAGGTTGGCCGTCCACACCAGCGTGGGCAGGTCGCCGACGACGGCGTACTCGATCGCCTCGCCCCCTTTTGCGGTCGGCACCCGGACAGTGCGCACCCATTTCGGGGCGTGTGAAGGGACGTGCTTCTCGAAGAAGAACTTTTTGTCGACGCCGTCGGGATACCGCTTCATGGTCACCGGCCGGTCGGCGATATGGGGCAGCATGGCCGGGGCCACTTTGACGTAGTAATCGATCAGTTGGCCCTTGGTGAAGCCGGTCTCCGGGAAGAGGACCTTGTCCAGGTTGGACAGGGTCAATTCCCGCCCTTCGACCGACACGCGTGTTTCGTCGCGGGCCATGGCGTCAGCTGCGTCTCGTCATGAACTCGACGGTCCTCATCCCGAGTCCTCCAGCGGGCAGCTTTATGAACCTCCCCGCCGGTGTCAGGACGCCTTGCGCGCCGCCGCCGGCTTGGCGCGGGCGGCGGGGGCGGATTTCTTGGAGACCTTCTTGGCGGCGGTGCGGGGCTTGGCGGCCACCTTCTTCGCGGCCGGCTGCTTGGACGTCGAGTTGCCGGGCTTGGTCCCGCCACCTTTGGCGGCAGCCGCCACACTGGCGCTCAACGCTTCGAGCAGGTCGACCACCTTGGCAGGGGCTGGCCCCGTCTCGGTGATGATCTCCTGGCCGATTCGCTTGGCCTCCACCAGTGCCTCGACTTTTTCTCTGTGGGTGTCGTGGAAGCGCTCGGGGTCCCACTCCGACTCCATCGATTCGATCAGGAGCTGGGCCATCGAGATCTCCTTCGCACTCAGGCCCTCGGCATCGGGCAGTGCGGGAAGGTCGCGACCGGGCGAACGCACCTCGTCGGAGAAGAACATCGTTTGAAGGGCCAGGGCGTCGCCCTCGGGCCGGATGGCCACGAGGTACTCCTTGTTGCGCATGACCAGGGTGGCGATGGCCACCCTGCCCGCACCCTGCATGGCCGTGCGCAGGAGCGCGTAGGGCTTGTCGGCTCCGGTGCCCTCCGGGGCCAGGTAATAGGTGCTCCGGTAGAAGACCGGGTCGATGGTGTCGAGCTCTACGAAGTCGGTGATTTCGATCTGGCGCGTCCGCTCCGGTTCGGCCGACGCCAACTCCTCGTCGCTCAGGATCACGTACTCGCCACCACCGATGTCCACGCCCTTGATGATCCGATCCGAGGGGACCTCGCTGCCAGTCCGCTCGTTCACTTTCTTGTAGCGGATGCGATCGGACGTGCCCTGCTCGAACTGGTTGAAGTGGATGCTCTTGTCCGAAGTGGCCGGGTAGAGCCCTACCGGGACGTTCACGAGGCCGAAACTTAAGGCGCCCTTCCAGACTGATCGTGGCATAGCGCTTCCTTTTCCCTGGTCGGAGGTGGTCCACCGCCCTGATACACCCTCGCGCAATGCTACGTTCATGGGTGCTACTGACGCCATAGGGTGCGACTTCGGGCCTGCGCTGGTCCGGGGACTGGCCGAATGGGGCCCCTTCCCCCCTCCTGGGAGTGATCTGAGCCTTGAGCTGGGGGTTTCCGTCTGGCTGCACCAGAGTGGCAGCGACCTCGAAGACGCCTCGGCCACATTGATGAACGTGCGCGCCGTCGTGCTCGAAGTGGCCGGTCTCGACGCGGCTACCGAACCGCGGCCGTTCGTGGGCCGATCGAGGGAGCTCGACCTGGTGAACCTGGCGGCCTACATGGACGACCTGCTCCTTCGGGCCTCCCGGGCGGCCGGCTGCGACACCCGGGTCTTGGCCGATCGGGTGATCGGGCAGCTGCGGACTGACTCGGCGGTTCCATCGGTAGCGTGTTGATCTAGCGCGCCGGCACCACGACGCCGGGTCGCCCGGAGCCGACAGGCCTTTGTCGCCCTTCGTGTCGCACGTTCGACCTCGATTTCGTCGCAACTGGCGGGCGATCGAGATCCTCTTAATGGTGGACGAACTGGCCGGTCTTGGGATGTCCGTCCTTTAAGAAGGCGGCGAGATCCTCGGCAGGCAGAGGCCGCGAAATGAGGAAGCCCTGACCGTGAAGGCACCGGGCGTCCCGGAGCATATTGAGTTGGCTGTGATCCTCGATCCCCTCGGCCACGGTACCGATGCCAAGGGCGTGGCCCATGTCGACGAGGCTCCGAACGATGACGTTCGCGTCGTGCGAGTCGCCGATCGATGCGATGAAGGTCCCGTCAATCTTCAGTTCGTCGACGGGGAAGTCGCGGAGGTATTCCAGCGAGGCGTACCCCGTCCCGAAGTCGTCGATGGCGATCCGGACTCCGAGTTGCTTCAAGGAATCGAGCCGCTTCCGAATGCCTGTCCGATCGCTCATCAGGGCGGTCTCGGTGATCTCGATGACGACGTGCTCCGGATTGCATCCAGTGTTCAATACGGCGTCCGTCACATCGGTGACAATCTGGTTCGACTCGAACTGCACCATGGAGACGTTGATGGACATGGCGAGTTCGAGGCCGTCCCGCTCCCACTTGGCCAGTTGCCGACAGGCCTCAAGGAGAACCCAGCGCCCGACCGATCTGATCAGGCCGTTCTCCTCCAGGACAGGGATGAACTCATTGGGAGGAACCGTACCCCGATCGGGGTGCTGCCACCGCAACAGGGCTTCGACGCCATAGATGGTGACAGGGTCGAGGGTGAACAGGGGTTGGTAGACAAGAAAGAACTCGTGCTGATCGAGTGCCCGGCGAAGGTCCAATCCGTTTTGGAGCCTTCCCGTCATCGCCAGGGCCATGTTCGGGTCGAACACCACGCTGCAGTGCTTGCCTGCCCCCTTGGCTTGGTAGAGCGCGATGTCTGCGTCCCCAATCAGCTCATCGGCGGAGTTCCGGCGTCCAGTCGCAACGCCGATGCTGGCAGAGACGACGATCGACTCATCTCGGTCTGCGCCAACGGTGACCGGTTGTGCAAGGACATTGAGAAGGTTGCCCGCAATGCGCTGCGACTCGTCGGCATCCAAGGGCCCTTCGAGGAGGACAACGAACTCGTCACCACCCATTCGGCCAACGGTGTCAGACTCCCGAATGGCGGAGGTAAGTCGGTCGGCGACCTGGAGGAGGAGACTGTCGCCAGCCTGATGGCCGAGGCTGTCATTTACATCCTTGAAGTTGTCGAGGTCGACGAACAGTACAGCCGGATCCCGATTGTGACGTCGGGAACGGGCCAGGAGCTGCTCGGTCCGGTCCAAAATGAGGGCGCGGTTGGCAAGCCCGGTCAAGGTGTCGTGAAAAGCAGCGAACTCCATTTGGGCCTCGGTGGCCTTGCGCTCGGAGATATCGCGGAGATTGATGACGAAGCCGTTCACCGCCGAGTTCTCCCGCATGTCGCTGATCACGGCCTCGACGTGCCGAACCTCTCCGTCGTGGAGCGTCGACATCCGAAACTCGGAATGAACGACCGACTCGACCCGGATCTTTTCCGCCACCTCGAGGGCAACGCGCTCCCAGTCCTCCCGGTCAACGAGTGAGAGCAGGTCCATGCCCACCAACTCCTCCGGCGGGCACCCGAGCAACGCGTGGCAGGCCGGACTCACGTACACCACCTCGGCACCGTCGGCACTGATGAGCATCGTGGTGTCCGACACGTGTTGGACAAGTGAGCGGAAGCGTTCTTCGCTCGACTCGAGCGCCTGCGAGGCCTTCTTGATCTCATCCGCGGCGTAGACCGTCAGTCGGATGATGACGAGGAGGATGAGTACACCCATCGCCGCCGCCCCTTCGGCCTTAGCCACTGGAAGCTCAGTGGGAACGAGATGGAGCGCGATCCCAATCTGAGCCAAGAGGACACACAGCAGCTGCACTGCGACCAACGGCTTCCAGAACGCGGTGCCATAGCGGACGACCGTCGCCACGCTGACCACGGCAAAGGAGGTAATCAAGATCGGACCCCATCCCGTCATGTAGATCGCAGCCGTAATTCCCACCGAGAGAATGGCCATCTGGGCCAGGAGCAATCCACGCCTCGGCTTCTCCTGAACCCAGGGAGGATCGGCAGCAACGGTGACGCCGCACACGCCCAGAACGGCGACGTACAACCAAATCGGGTCACGTGAGATCACGCCGTAATGGCGGAGGACCATTTCGTTGGTGAATCCGATGAACAACACCACGATCAGGGCCTTGAATATCCAGGCACGCGCAACTGACTGATCGTTGCTTTCCGACGGCGACGAGCCCGTCAGTGCGCGGGCATGTCGATTCAAGGGCCGCCCGGCGTCGGAGAAAGTTATCCGTTTGGGGGTGGCGACCGAATCGATACCGTCGTCAAACGTGTCGGTGCCCACCTCGCGTCCCACCTCCTGTCCAGGACATCGGCACAGGTACAAGGCTGCTTGAGGAGCCTGGCAAGGCCAGCACGAATCAGATCATGCGGGACTGATCAACGGTGACGCTCGCGAGGCGAAACTGACGCCTGCCGGCCAGGATGGTGGTCAGCACCAGCGTCTCGGGTCCATCCTTCGTTTGGCCATCCTTCGTTTGTCCTGCACCCGCTTACTGAGCGCTCGTTCCGCGCCGCAGGGGCCTCGCGGCCGGAAACGCATCGGTGGGCCACGCCCGGACCATGCCTTCAGACCCGACCGATCGGCCAAGCTCATCCGCCGAATACGGGCACCGTTACTGTGACGTCCCAGGCCCCCACCGGCCACGAACCGCCGCATTCGCCACGGCCTGTCTGCGGCCATAAGGTGAACGGCAAGTGACAGAAAGGAAAACTTTAGGTAAACTACCGGTCATGGGTGACGAGCCACTTACCTGGGGCTGGCACCCGGATCCGTTCCGAATCCACCAACAGCGCTGGGTTTCGGTTGACGGCGTGCCTACAAAGCTCGTCAGAGACGGCGAACAGGAGTCGTACGACCCACCCCCCGAACTGAGAGCACGAAACCGAGCCTGACGTGTGGCGTCTCAGTATCTCGGACCGAGCTGAGGAGTGCAGCTTCCGCAGGGCCCGACTGCATATTTCCTAGTGGCGGGGGGTGGAACTAACCCCCGACCTTCGTGTCATGAGCCCCGTTCGGACCGTCCAGGGACTCCGGCGGCCTCTCAATCTGTCCTCCGAAATCCGCGCCGAGCTGGGACTCCGTGAACCACATGCGGTTGACCGGGATCGGCCGGCGGATCCGTGGGATATCCGTGGGATGGCGGCGTGAATCGGTCACCGCCGAGTCTCAGTGGTTCCTTGATGGGTCAGTCCCAGGAGACGCTCGACCCTCGGGCGTCAGGAGATGCCTTGCCACACGGTCAACGTGCCGGTTGACTTTTACCGTCTGGTTATATAACTTACAGGTAATGGTTGCTAATGATCAGCTGAGCCGCTCCTTCGCGGCCCTTGCAGACCCCACCCGCAGGGCGATCCTGAAGCGCCTCGCGGCCGGCGATGCTGGCGTCGTCGAACTCGCAAAGGCGTCCACGCTGACGCAGCCCGCTATCACCAAGCACCTCAAGGTGCTGGAGCGAGCTGGACTGATCGGCCGGGCTCGTGATGGCCAACGCCGCCCAGCGCGATTACGGCTCGACGGCTTGGCCCCAGTGGACGACTGGCTCCGCTGTGCGCATGCGGAATGGTCCGACCGCCTCGACCGGCTCGAAGCCCATCTTGCCGCCCAATCCGAATCAACCACTAATGAGGAGATCCCCGATGCCTGAGACCCGTGCCGCCGTGGACGTCCGATCTGCGACTGTGGTCAAGCAACTCGTCATCGAGCGCACCATTAGGTCCTCGCTGGAGCGCGTCTTTGACGCCTTCACAGACCCCGACCAGCTCACGAAATGGTGGTGGCCCACTGGCTTCGCTTGCCCCGCCGCAGAGGTGGACCTGCGGATCGGAGGTAAGTACCGGCTCGCGATGGAATGGCCGGGCTCGATCCCTGCCGAGGCCCAGTTCTCCCACTACATGGGTGGTGAGTATTACGAGATCGATCGTCCGCGTCGGCTGGTCATGAGCGGCCGGGCTGTCAACGACGAGCAGGGCGAACTTTTCGCAACGCTCATTGAGGTGACGTTCGAGGCTCGCGAAGGGGGCACCGCGCTCACCGTGCGACAGTCCTACTTCGAGCCGATGCCGCCCGCTGAGGCGATGGCCGGTGCCGAGCAGGGCTGGTCGGAGCAGCTCGACAAGCTCGAACGGCTTCTCACGGATCGACCAAGAGGTAGCGCTTGTGGCTAGTTCCGTCCTCTACATGTCGATGTCACTTGACGGTTACATCGCTGGCCCCAACGACAAACCGGGCAACCCCGGCGGCGACAACTTCATGCGGCTCCACGAGTGGTATGGGTTTGCTTCGGATGCTGCACCAACGGCGGATACCGCTAGTGCGTCGGGAGTTGGCAGACAATTTCTGGATGAAATTAAAAGGACCGGCGCCGTTCTCTCCGGTCGCAATACCGTGGAACAGGTCGATCACTGGGGCGGTGACCACCACGACGGCGTTCCAATATTTGTGCCCAGTCACCGGCCGCCGGGGCCATCGGTTGCCAAGTACCCATTGGTGACCTACGTGGCGGATGGGATCGCCAGCGCGATGGCACAGGCAAAAGCCGCCGCTGGTGACCGCAACGTCCTGGTCCATGGCGCGTATACGGCCCAGGCGGCGCTAGCGGCAGGTGTCCTCGACGAGTTACAGATTCACCAGGTGCCGGTGCTGTTTGGTGGCGGGCGCCGATTATTTGACGTGTTGGCTGGGAGGGTCGAGGCGGAGATCGTTCGAGTGATCGACACCCCCGAGGCCACGCACATCCGATACCGCATTGTCTCCTAATCGTGACGGTCCACACGCCCAAATGCCGGGCAAGGGGACGAGCGCGAGCAGCGTGGTGGTCAGATTGGACCACCAGACCCCCGCTGATACCCGAAGCGCCGCGTATCCCTGTCTCATGGGATCTGTGGGATGGCCACGAGAATACAGGAGAGCCCTCCCGCTGGGAGGGCTCTTACCTGGGATTTCGTTTGTGGTGGGGGCACTGTCAGAAACCGAGCCGCCCGGTCCTCCGCAGCGTGAAAGTGCTGGTCGTCGGGCCTGCATTATGCAGCCGACCAGGCCCTGCACCACTCATTCCCGCCGCATCCGGGTCGGAGTCCCGAGAAACTTGCCGCATCCGGAACCTACCCGACCTTCGGGTACCGACCCCGACGAACTCTCGCGTCCCAGCTGGGAAGCACTGCACGCCGGCACGCGAACTAGCTGCCCAATCTAGGCGTGAGCACAATCATCGGGATAACGCGCGCCGTCTTCTGCGCAGCATCTGCGAGCTGTGGATAGCG
This sequence comes from uncultured Actinomycetota bacterium, assembly GCA_963838005.1. Lineage (GTDB taxonomy): Bacteria > Actinomycetota > Acidimicrobiia > Acidimicrobiales > RAAP-2 > CAWIPW01. The sequence continues at coordinate 8,230 of CAWIPW010000001.1, read as the reverse complement.
GTCAGTTGCTTTCTCAAAGAGGCGATGGCGCTCATCTCCTCTCGCCTCCTCGGCCACGACTTCAATCGTCTCGCTTCCGACCTCGATCCTCGTGATTGGCTGCCTCTTGAGGTTCAGGTACCAGGCGGGGTTCTTCTGTGCTCCCCCATTCGCGGCCCAGATGAGATAGCGCGAGTCGTCGGGGAGATATGCCAGCGGGTTGAGGTAGCTTGCACCGGACTTCGCTCCGGTGTGATGGAGCAGCAGCAATGGGATTTCCCCCCATGTGCCGCCTACTCGTCCATTGTTGTCGCGGAATTCAGCGATCACCTTGGCGTTGTACTCTGCGGGTGTTTCGGCCACTTGGGCTCCTCTCAATGTCCATCCTGTTCGGGGCCAGGTCGTTCAGACGGGTCGGCTCCTTCTCGTCCGTCAGCAGCTCAAGTCAGGCTCTTAGCCATTCGTCATGTGTTCCGATGCGATGGTTCGGCATCGGGCGATACTCGTCCTGTGATGGCTATGTGACCTGTGCTCCCTCTCGCGAGATGGTCAGGGCCCGACGGCGAGGTCGTCGGACCGTCCAGCTTGGAGGCGGGACCACTGGGCAATCGGGCGTCCGCCCGGCCACACTGGTTGCCACGTGGGCGAACCGCTGCTCGTCCGCGTGTAGGTGCACTGCTGGGGCCAGGTGGAGGGCGAGTCCTCCCAAGGCTCCTGGCGTCCATACATGGTGAGATCCATGAGCGCATAGCTGTAGTCCAGTACCTCTGCGCCGCGGCGACTCGTCCAGTACGTCTCGTAGACGCGGTCGCCCTCCCGTAGGTAGCACACGAGGTGGAACAAGCCGACCTGACGCCCGATGAGGAGCTGATCGACAGAACCCTGGGCGGAGTACCAGGGCATGTGCCATTCCATGAAGTCGTGGTAGCGGATGCTCTCGTCGAAGGGGCCCTGGCACAAGACGGCGTAAGTGATGTCGCGAGAATGAAGGTAGGACAGCTCCGCGATCTGGGTGGTCACCCACGTGCAGCCTTCGCATTGCTCAGCAGCCGGGTGGCCGGTGTGCCACATGAAGTAGTACGCGATGAGTTGCCGGCGTCCTTCGAACGCGTCCAGCAGGGTGAGCGGTCCGTGAGGTCCGGTCAGCGCGAGCTTGGCGTCGACCTCGACCATAGGAAGGCGCCGTCGGGCCGCGGCGATGGCGTCGCTTTCACGGGTGTGTGCCTTCTCCCGCACCCGCAAGTTATCGAGTTCAGCCTGGAAGGCGTCTCGGCCGACGACAACGGGCAGGCTCTGTGCGTTGGCGGCGCCAGACCCGGGCCCGCCGAGGTTTGTGGATTTCTCCTGCATGTCTGTCTCCTCCTAAGGTCGTTTCCGCGTCTTCTTCGCTTCTGCGTGCGCTGCCTCGGCCAGCCGTTTTATCGAGATGAGTCGCCTGTCCCATTGAGCGGCGAGATCCGCCATGGCCCGACTGGCCTGGTCGAGGCGGTTGACCTCTACCTGGTAGAGGACCTCTCGACCCTGCTTGCGACGGCGGACCAGTCCCGCCTCCTCCAGCACGACCAGATGCTTGGAGACCGCTTGGCGCGAGAACGGCACGTGCTCGGCCAACGACCATGCACTGGCCTCACCGTTGCTGACCAACAGGTCGAGCACCCGGCGACGTGACGGGTCGCCGATGGCCGACCACAGTTCGTCGTCGGCCTGCGTCGTCATCCGGATCGACGCCCCGCGAGCACGCCGGCCAGGCGGTCCAGGAACTCGCCCCACCCCTCTTGGTGCTCGTCGGCGTAACGCTGTCTCTCCGCTTCGGGCCAGTCGCGGACCTCATGGCCACTCTCGGTCACTCGAAGAAGGGTCCGCTCGTCGCCGTCGGGCGTCAGCGTGAACTCGACGAGCATCGAGTTCCCGACGACCGGTTCCTCTTCGCGGGGATGGTTCCAACGGAACGAGAAGCGCGCAGGGGGGTCGACGGTTTCCACAACGACCGGTCCGCCTTGGTCCCCGAAACCCATATAACCATGAGCGCCCGGTTCGACCACGAGGTCCACCCGGTCGGCGAACCACTGGCTCATCTGATCGGGCTCCGTGATGGTGCGCCACACCACATCCGCCGGTGCCTCGATCAGAATCTCTCGCTCAATCACTAGGCCTGTCATCAGTTCTTGTCCTCTCCCACCCGATGGTTGAGGTCCCAACCGACTGTGACGGCTGACCCCAATCTCAATATGCAACCGATGGTAGCATATCAGAACGTATGTGCAACCGACTCTTGCAGTTTGGCCAGTACGGGGCGCCTCTCCTACTGTGCAACTTCTTGTTGCATATCTACCTGGCATCTGCTACCATTGGTTGCACATTGACCTAAGGAGGAGGACAAGATGACCCGCTTCACCTACACGACCTACATCCACGCCACGCCCGAGCGGGTCTGGCAGGGCCTCACCGACCCCACCGACACGAAGCGCTACTGGCGGCATCACCGGGCTGGTGCAAAGACCTTCCGATCGGATTGGAAGAAGGGCTCCACCTACGACTTGGCGCACGACGAAGTCGGGCTCGTCGTGAGTGATCCCGAACAGGTGATCCTCGAGTCCGAACCCGGCCGCCGCATCGCCTACACCTGGCACACATTCACGCCCGAATGGGCCGCCGAGGTCGGCATGGACGATGCCACCGCTGACGCCTGGCGCGCTCGAGCCCCGCTCCAATGTCGCCTTCGACATCGACGACGACGAGCAAGGCGTGGTCAAGCTCACGATCGTCCACGACGGCTTCGAGCCTGGGAGCAACGTGCTCCAAGCCATCTCGAACGGGTGGCCCGCCGTCCTTTCCAGCCTAAAGACCCTGCTTGAGACAGGGTCAGCATTGCCCTGGACGTAAAAGGTCGGCCGCACAGGGAGCCGTGACGGGCCCGCTCCCGTCGGACGCGCCGTAAACGCTGGAGTTCCGGCGCCAGGTTCGACACCACCGCCCTCGATGTGACGGGCTTCCACCCATGACAAGAGCACCATTCAACAAGGAGACAAAGACCATGACCAGCAGCGACTTCACCGCCACCTTCACCGTCGACCGGACCCCGAAGGAGATCTTCGCCGCGATCAATGACGTCCGCGGATGGTGGTCCGGCAACATCGAAGGGGACACGGACGCGCTCGGTGCCGAGTTCACCTATCGCTATCAGGACGTTCATTACACGAAGCAGAAGATCAGCGAGTTCGTCCCGAACCGGCGAGTTGTTTGGCATGTCGAAGAGGCGTCGCTTAACTTCACGCAGGAGCCGGACGAGTGGGTAGGCACCGATGTCACATTCGAGATCACACCGCGGGTGACGAAACCGAGGTTCGATTCACCCACCGCGGTCTCGTGCCGGAGTTCGAGTGCTTCGAGGCCTGCTCGAGCGCTTGGGGCTTCTACGTCAACGGGAGTCTGAAGCGTCTCATCACGACCGGTCACGGCGATCCGAACCCGGAAGAACACGCAGGCGAGTGAACCATTAGCTCCTGCGTTGCGGTCCAGCCTTCCCGCGCCCGGACGCTCGCCGCCGATCGTCCAGAGTGCCCCCAGTTTGGAGCTATGCAGTGGCGCGAGCGACTACCGTTCGCCGGACCGTAGACCTCCCGAGAGAGTCCCAGACCGACAGTACTGCCCGCGCTGTCGGGCGATGGGCGAATCCGCCGACGCCTTATTCGTGGCCTTGACGACGTGCTCGACTCCCGCCCGGGCCGCGCTGGCGACCACATTCAGCTCCTGGGCTGGAATGGCCGGGCTGACCAGCACGACTGCACTGACACCTGCCATCGCCTCGTCGATGCTCTCTGGCACCTCCAGGTCACCCACCGCGATCTGGGCCCCAGAGTCGGCCAGCGCCTTGGCTTTCCCCGAATCTCGCGCCAGCACGTGCACGGGCACGTGGCGCTCGACAAGTGACGCGCTGCTTCAGAGCCGACGTTTCCGGCCGTGGTTATCAGGATCCCGTGTGCCTCCATCCCTTCATCGCCAAAGTGAGTTGGCTCCACTCATGCGCCTGCTGAGTCGGACGAGCGCTGCTCCTCAAGGACGTCAGTTTTTGCCTCGCCAACCTCGATCAGGTGACCATCTGGATCGCGCAAGTAGCAACGGAGCTCTGCGCCCCGGTCGATTGGCGGGGTCAGGAACTGTGCTCCCTTCGCGCTCCAGTCGTCGTAGACCTCTTGGATGTTGGCGACACGTATGTTCAGGAAGCTGCTGACCGTGTCGGGATCGGGCACAGTGAGCGTCACGGTTGGCTTGTCGTCGGTTGGGCCACCGCCCGTGTTGATCACGATCCAGCCGTTCGCGAGGGCCACGATCGTGGGCTCGCTAGCGGAGACGACTTCGCCGCCGAGGACATCTGCGTAGAAGTCTCGCGAGCGAGCGATGTCCTCCGACACGATGAAGTGGGTGAGCAGGATGCCCGTTTCAGGGGCAGGGAACGTCGGCATTTCAGTCTCCTTTGAATCGTTGAAGGTGTGAAGCAGTCGTCTTGGTGAGGTCAGTGGCGAGTGGTTTCGCTGCTCGGCCGACCATCAGTTGCTGTAAATCCGATCCGGCCGAATGAACACGTGCTACAGATCAGGCCCGAGTAGATCACCCTGCCACGGCGACGGGCGCCGCTTGGTCGTCGTCCGCGCCTGGGGCCATGTCGGCGACACGCACGTTCGGCGCTCGTAGTGCGATCACCGCGGCGATCACGAGTGCGATGCTGGCGCCTTGCAGTCCTCGCTGGAAGCCAAGCGTGAGCGCCTGGGAAGGTTGGGTGTGTATTGCAAGTAGATGGTTGGTGCGGACCGTGGCGATGGAGACGAAGACAGCAAGCCCCAGCGCGGCCCCGAGCTGAAAGGACGCGGTGATCAACGACGCCGCGAGTCCAGCCTTGTCGGCCGGCACACCCCCATTGGCGGCATTCTGAACGCCCACCATCACCAAGCCCAAACCGGCACCCATGATCATCATCCCCGGAAGGATGTCCGGAGGATAGGTGCCGTGCAGCGGTACCCGGGAAAGCAAGAACACTCCGGCGGCGCCCAGCAGTGCCCCCGTGACGATAAGCGGCCGGGTGCCGATCTTCGGGATCCCCTTCGTTGCCACGCCCGCTCCGATTCCAATGCCCACCGTCAGCGGCAGATAACACAGGCCAGTTCGGATCGCCGAGTAGTGGAGCACTTCCTGCATGTAGAGCGTGACGAGAAAGAACATCGTGTAGAAGGCGGCCCACGCGAGAACTTGAGTGACATCGGCCGCCCCAAGGCCCTTGATCTTGAATAGCGACAGAGGCACCAGTGGGTTGCTATGGCGCTGCTCGTTGAGCAGGAACAAGACGATCAGCACAACGGCGCCGGCGAGTTCCCCGAGAGTCCGAGCTGTGCCCCAGCCGACACTGGGGGCGTTCACCAGCGCATAGACCAAGAGAAGCATGCCGCCCGTGATGAGACCAGCGCCGACCGTGTCAAAGTCCCGTAGCGGCGGCGCCTTGGGTCGTTCCCCATCGATGACTAGAAACGACGCCACGAGGATGACCGCCACGACTGGGAGGTTGACAAAGAACACCCAGCGCCAACTCACCTCAGACGTGAGCACGCCACCCAACAGCACTCCGGAAGCGCCCGCCATGGCGCCCATACCACCCCAAAAACCAAGCGCTTTGACCCGATCGCTGCGGGTATGAAAGGACGTCGTCAGGATGGAAAGCGCCGCGGGCGTCATCATCGCCGCGCCAACCCCCTGAGCCAGCCGGCCCCCGATCAGCACCCCTTCGCTTCCAGCCAAACCGCACACGAGCGACGAGATTCCAAAGAGCGACGTCCCGGCAACGAGCAAGCGCCGCCGGCCGAGCAAATCAGCCAAGCGGCCGCCGAGCAGCAAGAACCCACCGTAGGTGAGCAGGTACGCGCTCGCGACCCACTGCAGGCTCTGGACCGAGAAGTGCAGATCGGTCCGGATCTTCGGCAACGCAATATTCACGATGGTCCCATCGAGAAGATCAATGAACGTGACCGCGCACATCAAGGCGAGGGTGAGCTTGCCGCGACGCGTCTCGAGAAAAGAGGGCGGAGCCGATGTTGCTGATCGAGTTTCCACTGGAGAAGACCCTCCGTAGTTAGTAAGTTAACTAACTATACTACACGATCGAGAAGTGCCGAGCGTTCCGTGAGCTGCTCGGGCGTCCATCCGTTGTCGTGAACATGCAGGCCCAGTCGGCTTTTGCGCCGCGACCCCAGCTGGCACGCAAGTCTCCGTCGTCGTTTTCCCTGTTCAGGGCTGAGTTTGGCTCCGATGCCCGGGAATAAGTTTCTGCGGTCTTGATCGCCACACAGCTGCGCTCCCGTACTTGGTCAGTCAACTAACACTTTCCTCTGGCGAGATCGTCTATAGTGGTGAGTGAGATGACTAACACAATGGCTGAGGATCAGTGGATCACACGCACAGGAGCGCCCAGCGAAGCGAGATCGACTGATCGATGCCGCTTCTCAGTTGTTCTACGAACAGGGAGTGGAGCGGACGACGATCGCCGACATCGCTGCTGCTGCCGACGTTCCCGCGGGCAACGTGTACTACTACTTCAAGGCGAAGGACGACATCGTCGATGCTGTCGTTTCCATGCGGATAGCAGGGATCGAGGCAACTGTATGCGGCCCTAGCGGAGCGGTATGACACTCCGGTCGATCGACTCAAGGCACTGTTCAAATCGCTTTCGGGGCAAGCCGAAATAATTGCGCAGCGCGGCTGTCCCATCGGCTCTCTCTGTACCGAGCTTTCCAAACGCGTGACGGGCCCAGAGCCGAACTCAGCCAAGTTGATGCAAGCCCTGATCGACGGGGCCGAACAGCAGTTCCAGGAAATGGGGCGAAGTGACGCTCATGAGCTCGCCATCGAGATGATCACCTCCTACCAAGGGAGCGCGGTCCTCGCCCATGCCACCGCCTCACCCGAGCTCATGAGACGTGAATCTGATCGCGTCGACCGCTGGATCGATGAACTTCAGACATCCCCATCACGCCGATGACGAGCCTGCACGAAGCCGCTGTGCTGGGCCAGGCCGAGCGGGGCCTGGCCGTTGTCTCTACGCTGCGGGCCGACCACTCCATTCAGTCAACCCTGGTCAACGCCGGCATCCTCGACCACCCTGGGACCGGTCGGTCGGCAGTTGCCTTCGTCACCGCCGGGCCGGTCAAACGGGCTCACCTCCGGGCCCGACCCCAGATCACCGTGACGTTCCGGAGTGGCTGGCAATGGGCGAGCGTCGAAGGACTCGCCGTCCTGGCCGGTCCCGACGATCCTCAGCCGTGGCTCAGCCCTGCTGACCTGCCGTCCTTGCTTCGGGCCATCTTCGTCGCTGCCGGTGGTCAGCACGACGACTGGGACGAGTTCGATGCCGTCATGGTCCGAGAGCGCCGACTCGCAGTGCTCGTCGACCCGCTACGGGTCTACAGCAACCCGGGAGCACCGGCCGACGCGACCCGGCAAGAGCCGTCCAGCCTGACTGGGCCCACAGAAGATGAGAGGAAATATCCAATGAGCACACTCCCCGGAAAGACGGTGCTCATCACGGGCGCGAACGCCGGAATCGGCAAGGATGTGGCCCGGCAACTCGCATTACGTCCCGAGATAGCGCGGATCTACCTGGCGTGCCGGAACCAAGATCGGGCGACAGCGGCAAAAGCCGACCTCGAAGCCGCGACCGGCCGGTCCATTTTCGACATCATTCTCATGGACGTCGCCGATCTGAGTTCGGTCCGCGCCGGCCTGGCGGCCATCAACGGATCCCTCGACGCGCTGGTCATGAACGCTGGCGGAGTCGGCGGCAAGACGCCAATGCACTTGACCGCTGACGGGGCCACCTACATGTTCGCGTCGAACGTTCTTGGTCACGCCGCTCTCCTCGAGGCGCTCCTGACCGAGGACCGACTTGGCGAGGTGGCGGTCTTCGCCGGCAGTGAATCAGCCAGGGGAGTTCCGAAGTTGCGGATGAAACGGCCATCCTTCGTCTCAACCTCCGCCGATGAACTCGCCACCGTCATCGACGGCAGCTACTTCGCCGGCAGAAAGGCTGACCGAAACCTTGCTTACGGGCAGGTCAAGTACATCGGGGCCCTCTGGATGGCTTACCTGGCCCGCCAGCACCCCGACCGCCGATTTATCACCGTGAGTCCCGGCAACACCTCCGGCACCGAAGGACCCAACGATCTGAGCCTTCCGCTGCGCCTGGCGGCCAGATACGTCATGCCCCACC